>NZ_JBWJOZ010000005.1:0-343768 GCF_056393115.1 Stenotrophomonas sp. Steno-Z10-BAI
TGGCCGGCACTACGGCTGCATCACGCCGCGCGCGCCAATCCGCTCACCGCCCCGCGCCCGGCATCCAGCACGAACACATCCACCGCGGCATTCAAGGCCACGGCCTGCTCTTCCATGCTGCGTGCCGCCGCGGAGGCTTCCTCCACCAGGGCCGCGTTCTGCTGCGTGGTTTCGTCCATCTGCACCACGGTCTGGTTGACCTGTTCGATGCCGGCCGACTGTTCCTGCGACGCGGCGGCAATGTCGGCCATGATGTCGGTGACGCGCTGCACGCTGCCGACGATCTCGCCCATGGTCTGCCCGGCCTGCCGCACCAGTGCTGCGCCACTGTCGACATCGGCGACGGACTGATCGATCAGCGCCTTGATCTCCTTGGCCGCACCGGCCGAACGCTGCGCCAGCGTGCGCACTTCGCTGGCGACCACCGCAAAGCCGCGGCCCTGTTCACCGGCACGTGCCGCTTCGACGGCTGCGTTCAACGCGAGGATGTTGGTCTGGAAGGCGATGCCGTCGATGACGCTGATGATCTCGGCGATCTGCCGCGACGAGGACTGGATCGCGCCCATCGTGGTGACCACCCGGCCGACCACCTCACCGCCCTGCGAGGCGACGGAGGCGGCACTGATCGAGAGCTGGTTGGCCTGGCGTGCGTGTTCGGCGTTCTGGCGCACTGTGGAGGTCAGTTCTTCCATCGAGGCGGCGGTCTCCTCCAGATTCGCTGCCTGCTGCTCGGTACGGCGCGACAGGTCGCTGTTGCCTGCAGCGATCTCGCCCGCGGCGGTCTGGATCGACTGTGCGGCCTGCTTGATGTCGCCGACGATGGTGGTCAGCTGACCGGTGGTACGCGCCATGTCATCGCGCATGCGGGCGAACACGCCGTGGAAATCGCCCCGCATGCGCGCGCTGAGATCACCGCCGGCGATCGCCTGCAGCACGCGTGAGACCTCGCCCAGATCCTGCTCGGTGGTCTGCATCAGGCGGTTGAGGCCGCCCACCATCTCGCCGAAGTCGTGCTGGTAGCGCGCTTCATCGCCGCGCTGGCTGAAATCGCCTACGGCAGCCGCTGCGGCCAACCGCTTGATCTCGGCATTGATCGCACCGAGGTTGGCCTTGGCCGTATCCAGCGCCTGGGTGATCACCGCCTTTTCGCCGGGCAGGCGCTCCATGTCCACCGACAGATCACCGACCGCGTAATGGCCCATGATCTCGATCGCGCGCAGCTTCACCTGGATATGGTTGGCGACCAGCGTGTTGGTGTCGCGCACCATCTGGCCGTAGCCGCCGGGGAACACGCTCGCGTCCATGCGGTAGCTGATCTCACCGGCATCGTGGCGCTGCGCCATCGTCGCCTGTGCGGCCAGCACGTCCTTCAGGGTCTGGGTGACCTCGCGCATCGCGGTGCCGAGGCGACCGATCTCGTCGCCGCTGCGCACCACCACGGCATGCTCCAGATCACCGCGTGCCACCGCGCGCGCGGCCGCTTCCACCGCAACCACGGGCGCGATCACCGCGCGGCGCAGCCACAGGGTGAGCACCGCCAACAGCATCAGCGCCGCCAGCGCCGTGACCATGGCCGAGGCGACCAGCGCGGCGCGTGCGCGTTCGGAGGTGGCGTTGGTTTCGTACTCGGCACGTTCGCTGGCACGCGCGGCCAGCGCATCCAGCGTAGTGCCCACGGCCCGGTCGGCGCCGAGCACCAGTGCATCGCCGGCCTGGGTGTCATAACCACTGGCCGCGAACGCCTCGAGCGCGCCGCGGTAGCGAGCGTCCAGTGCGCGGTGCTCGGCCAGGAACTGGTTGGCCAGCGTGCGGGTCTGTTCGTCGCGGCTGGTGGCGAGCGTACCGGCCAACGCTTCGACGCGGCGTCCTTCCGCATCAAAGGCTGCCAGGTGGCGTTCGCGTTGTGCGTCGTCCGCACCGCGGATCAACACGTTCTTCCACTCCTGCACCTGCAGGCGGAACTCGCGCTGCAACAGCTCGGCCTGTGCCTTGCGAGCCACCTCGACCGGCACCTCGGCCGAGAGGTTGCGCCAGGCCGAACCCAGGCCGGCCAAGGCGGCCAGCACGATGATGACCAAGCCGAGCGACAGCGCGCCCAGCAGTTTGAATTGAAGACTCAGGGCGCGTGGACGCGCCGGTGCGGAGGACGTCATGAGAGATCAAAAGTGAGGAAGGGCGATGCGGTATCGGTCTGTCAGGAACAGGCTGAAGTGCGACGCCAATCACGGTTACCGTTCCATTAAATGTTGTGATGATGGCGTGTAGATGAAATATGGTCATGCATGGAACAAAACAGGACTGGACAGGCAACTGATATGTAACTATCGTTGTTACATGAAAGCCAGCAACCAGTTCTCCGACGCGCTGCACGTGATGGCCCATCTGGTCGGCCAGGACGGCCCGCGCACCTCCGAGCAGCTCGCCACCTGCCTGCCCACCCATCCGGTGGTGATCCGGCGCCTGCTGTCCGCCCTGCACAAGGGTGGGCTGGTCACCAGCGTGCGTGGCCATGGCGGCGGCAGCCAGCTGGCCCGGGAACCGGCGCAGATCACGCTGTATGACGTGTACGTGGCCATCGGTGCGCCTGCCCTGCTGCACACCGGCGCCCGCGAGACCGGCCGCGGCTGCCCGGTGCAGCGCGTGGTCAACGAGGCGCTCGACGACAGTTACCGCCAGGCCCAGGCCCTGCTCGAGGCCCGCCTGCGCGACACCACCCTGGCCACCCTGGGCGAGGCCTTCGCCCGCCACCTGGCCCACCACGCTGCAGGAGTTCCCCATGACCTTTGATGCGATTGTCGTCGGCGGCAGTTTCGCCGGCCTGTCCGCCGCCCTGATCCTGGCGCGGGCCCGCCGTGAGGTGCTGGTGATCGACGGCGGCCTGCCGCGCAACCGCTTCGCCGCGCATTCGCACGGCGTGCTCGGCCAGGACGGCATCGCCGGCGCCGAGCTGCTGCGCAACGCCAAGACCCAGCTGCTGGACTACCCCACGGTGCGGTGGATCAGTGACACGGTCACCACCGCCCAACCGACCGTGGATGGCTTCGTGGTCGGCACCGAGAACGGTGACACCTGGGCCACGCGCAAGCTGCTGCTGGCGACCGGCATCCGCGACGAACTGCCCGAGCTGCCGGGACTGGCCGAGCGCTGGGGGCACAGCGTGGTGCACTGCCCGTACTGCCATGGCTACGAAATCGGCGGCGGCGCGATCGGGCTGCTGGGCGGGCATGAGAAATCCGCCACGATGGCCGCGCTTCTCGCCGACTGGGGCGACGTCACCCTGTTCGCACACGGCATGACGCTGGAGACCGACGACCTGGCCGCGCTGCAGCGCCGCGGGGTCAGCATCGAGCATGCGGCGGTGGTTGGCCTGGAAGGCGAGGCACCGGCGCTGAGCGCCGCCGTGCTCGCCGATGGCCGCCGGGTTGAACTGCGCGCGCTGTTCGTCACCGCGCGGCAGCACATGGCGGCACCGCTGGTCGAGCAGCTCGGCTGTGCGCTGGAGGACAGCCCGATCGGCGTGCTGGTCCAGGTCGACGCGGGCAAGCAGACCAGCGTGCCCGGCATCTATGCCGCGGGTGATGCCACGCTGGTCGGCAACATCAGCCTGGCCAGTGCCGAAGGCGTACGCGCCGGGGTGAGCCTGCACCATGCGCTGGTCGCCGAAGACAGCCGGGCCAGCCGATAAGACCCGGGGCCCGGCCGGTCCGGGAGCGGAATGCCCAGCCCAAACGGACACAGCCGCCCTGCGGCGGCTGTCCTCCGTCAGACCTGCCGGTGGGCTCAGGCCTGTTCGGCGCTCGCCGCATCCAGCTGCTGCACATCCTGCGCCGACAGCGCGACCTTCGCGGCCGCCAGCACATCCTTCAACTGCTCGACACTGGTGGCGCTGACGATCGGCGCGGTGATGCCCGGGCGCGCGATCAACCACGCGATCGCCACCTGCGAGGGGCTCACGCCATGCGCGCTGGCTACATCGTCCAGCGCGGTGAGGATGCGCAGCCCGCGCGGATTGACGTACTTGTCGACCACGCTCTGGCCGCGCGCGCTGCTCTTGCCCGCATCGGCCGCACTGCGGTACTTGCCGCTGAGGAAGCCACTGGCCAGCGAGTAGTAGCTGATCACGCCCAACTGCGCTTCGCGCACCACCGCTTCCAGCCCGGATTCGTAGCCGGCACGGTCGTACAGGTTGTACTCCGGCTGCAACGTTTCATAGCGCGGCAGTTTGTAGTCGGCCGATACCCTCAAGGCATCGCGCAGACGCTCGGCGCTGTAATTGGAGGCACCGATCGCGCGCACCTTGCCCTGTTCGATCAGGCGACCGAAGGCGGCCAGCGTGGACTCCAGCGGCGTGGATTCATCATCTTCGTGCGCCTGGTACAGATCGATCACGTCGGTCTGCAGGCGGCGCAGCGAATCCTCCACCGCAGCGGTGATGTTGTCGGCCGACAGGCCGGGGTGTTCGGACCACTTGGCCACCTTGGTCGCCAGCACCACCTTGTCGCGCTTGCCGCTGTGCTGGAACCAGCGGCCCAGGATGGTTTCCGATTCGCCGCCCTGATTGCCGGGCACCCAGGCGGAATAGACGTCGGCGGTATCGACCAGGTTGAAGCCGGCATCGACGAAGGCATCGAGCAGGGCGAAGGAGGTCTTCTCGTCCGCACTCCAGCCGAAGACATTGCCGCCGAAGGCGATGGGGGCGACATGGAGGCCGGAACGACCGAGTTCGCGCGTAGCAGTCATGGGTGATGTCCTCCCTGGGAATCGTTTCCACAGCATACGGCCGGGGTGGTGACAGCGTTGCGGCAGCAGGCACAAAACAGTGTTCCGGAATGCTGCGTCGCACTAACGTTTTGTGAACACCTGTACACGCTTCGCTGCTAGGCTCGCGGCATCCCGCTACCGGAAGCTCGCCGATGAAAGCCCGTTCGTTGACCTGTGCCTGCCTGTTCACTGTTTCCACCCTGATGCTTGCCGCCCCCGCGATGGCGATCAAGCCCGCCGGTCCGAACGCGCAGGTCGCGATCACCCCGGCCGTGCAGAAGGCCGTGCAGGACAGCCGCCGCGATCCGGCCAACGTCAAGCGCGATGCTTACCGCCATCCGGCGCAGACGTTGTCGTTCTTCGGTGTCGCGCCGGGCCAGACGGTCATCGAGATCACCCCGGGCAACGGCTGGTATTCGGAGATCCTCGCGCCGCTGCTGCACGACAAGGGCCAGTACGTCGCCGCCGTGGTCGATCCGATGGCCGTGGCGGAGGGACGTGGCCGCGACTACCAGCAGCGCAGCCGCGACGGGCTGGACAAGAAATTTGCCGGCGACGCCGCGGTGTTCGGCAAGAGCCGTGTGGTCGCCTATGACCCGAAGGCGCCAGTGTTCGGCCCGGCCAACTCGGCCGATGTGGTGCTGACCTTCCGCAACGTGCACAACTGGCGCAGCAGCGGCCAGGCCGAAGGCATGTTCAAGGGCTTCTTCTCGGTGCTTAAGCCGGGCGGCGTGCTCGGCGTGGTGGAGCATCGTGCCAAGGCCGATGTGCCGGCAGACGACAAGACCGGTTACGTGGGCCAGCAGCAGGTGATCGCGATGGCCAAAGCCGCCGGCTTCGAACTGGCCGGCAGCAGCGAGATCAACACCAATCCGCGCGACACCAAGGATTACCCGAACGGCGTGTGGACGCTGCCGCCGACCAACCAGCATGACGCGGCCGATGAGGCCAAGTACCAGGCGATCGGCGAAAGCGACCGCATGACGCTGCGCTTCGTGAAGCCGGGCAAGTAAGCGACCCGCGCAGGCCGTGGCCCGCGCGTCCTGCTCAAAATGAAGATCATCGGCTGACGTTCGCGCGGATCGCGGCGGCGGCACGGGGATGGGACAATGGGCCATCCCACCGCCGCTGTTGCCCCGATGCTGATCGCCTTCAACAAACCGTTCAACGTGCTGTGCCAGTTCACCGACCGCAGCCAGCCGCCGCGCGCGACCCTGGCCGGTTTCGGGCTGCCACCGGCGGTGTACGCGGCTGGCCGGCTGGATTACGACAGCGAAGGCCTGCTGCTGCTCACCGATGACGGCGGCCTGGCACACCAGTTGACCGATCCGCGGCACAAGGCCGACAAAACCTATTGGGTGCAGGTCGAAGGCACGGTGACCGATGAGCAGGTCCAGGCGCTGCGCCGTGGCGTGCTGCTCAACGATGGGCCAACGCTGCCGGCCGGTGTCGAACGGCTGGAACCGTCGCCTGAGCTGTGGCCGCGCACGCCGCCGGTGCGTTTCCGCAAGACGGTGCCCGATGCGTGGCTGGCGATCACGCTGCGCGAAGGCCGCAACCGCCAGGTGCGACGCATGACCGCGGCGGTCGGACTGCCCACGTTGCGCCTGGTGCGTGTCTCGATGGGCGCACATGCGATCGGCGATCTTCAACCCGGCCAATGGCGCGAGGTCGGATAATAAAAAACCGCCGGTAGCGACCGGCGGTTTCGATGCACATGCGGTAACGCGTCAGCGGATCAGGCGTCGCTGCCGATATCGCTGGTTTCGTCCACCACGGTCTCGTTGCGGCGGTTGCGTGCGCTTATGCGCTGCGCCTGGCCGTTCACCACGCCGCCGTTGGCAAGCTTTTTCTTCTGCTGCTTGCGGTACAGCGCGTAGCCCAGCAGCCCCACGCCGACAGCGGCAGCGGCGATGGTCACGGCCGGATTGCGGCGCACCACCTTGGCGGCGACCTTGCTGCCGGTCTTGACCGCACCGAGTGCGGCGCCAGTCTTGATCCAGTCGGTCGCCTGCGGCCCGAAGTGACGCAGGTTGCTGCCGGCATGCTTGAGGCCGTCACCGGCGGTGCTGGCGATGTCCAGGGCACGCTCGAGGGCGCGGTCGGTAATCACAGTCAATCTGCTCATGGGGGGTCCTTGCCTAAAGGTTCTGATCCAGTGTCGCGCGATGGCCGTGTAGGGCGTGTTATCCATTTGCCACGGCCGGATCACGACTGTAGCCGGTTCCCCGCGCTGCGCGAGCCACGTGCCGGGGGATGGTCAGGTGACAGCCATGAATGCGCGCATCGGGTGAGGAAGGGGGCGGCGTGCTCACGTGCCGCGCGGCTTGGCGCGGTGTGTCGCGTTTGCCGTCCACGGATCGTCCGGCCACGGATGCCGGGGATACCGCCCCTTCATTTCCTTCTTCACCTCGGCGTAGGTGTTCGCCCAGAAGTTGCGCAGGTCCTGGGTCACCTGCAGCGGGCGGCCGCCGGGGGACAGCAGGTGCAGCGTCAATGGAATGCGGCCATCGGCAATGCGCGGGGTGTCGCTCAGGCCGAACAGCTCCTGCAGCTTGACCGCCAGCACCGGCGCCTGCGGGCTGATGCCGTCGGCATCCACTGTGTAATGGATCGGGCGCTCCATGCCGGAGGGCACGGTGATGCGGACCGGGGCGTGGCGATCGATCAGCTGGCGTTGCGCCCACGGCAGCGGTGACTTCAGCGCTTCGCCGAGGCTGGATTCGTCGAGGGCATCCAGGCGTGTCTTGCCGTTGAACGCGGGCGTCAGCCAGGTCGGCAGCGTCGCCATCAGCGCTGCATCGGAGACGTCCGGCAACGCCAGTTCCGGCATCCACGCGCGCACCGCCAGCGCACGCGCCTGCCATTGGCGCAGGCCCTCCGTCCACGGCAAGGCATCCAGGCCGAGTTCGGCGACGGCCTCGGTCAGGGCTTTCGCGGCGTGGGCGGGGTCCACGCGGCCGGCCGAGCGGCTGTCCAGTACGATGCGATCGAAGCGGGTCTCACGGCGGGCGACCAGTGCGCGCTTTTCGCCGTCCCAACGCACCACGTCGTCCTGCGTGAAGCGCGCCGGGAAGTCACGCCGCAGGCGGTTCTCGTCCACCGGCGCGGCGCGCAGCAGCAACGCGTCACGTGCCTCGTAGCGCAGTTCCACCGCCACCAGCCATGGCTCGCCGCGCAGGTCGCTGGGATCGAACAGGCGCGCGCTGCGGCCGTTGGCCAGCAGGTAGCGCAGCGGATCGGTCGGGTGGCGGGCGGCGATCCGGTCCGGGAACGCATGTGCGAGCAGGTCGCCGAGCTGATGCGCTTCAACCGATGCAGGGGGCGCGGCATCACAGCGCAGGCGTCGCCGCCACTGTTTGCTGGCGGCATCGATCGTGGCCAGGCCGCCGCGGTTGGCGTCGTGGGGTGCCCGCCCGTGGCGGAACGCCGCCAGCGCCCGCCACCGCGTGGCGAGCGCATCACCGCCCTGGCGCAGCGGATCGCGCGCTTCCACCAGCGCGGCCAGATCGCAAGCCAGGGCCTGCTCGACACCACTGCCTGCCGCCATCAGCATCGCCGCCAGCCGCGGATGCGTGCCGAGGGTCAGCATGCGCCGGCCCAACGGAGTCAGCGTGCCGCTGTCGCTGAGCGCGCGCAGGCGCTGCAGCAGTTCCCGCGCGGCGGCCAGGGCACCGGCTGGCGGTGTATCGACGAAGCGGAGGTCGTCACTGCCCCACGCAGCCAGTTCCAGTGCCAGCGAGGCCAGCTCCACCTGGGCGATCTCGGGCCGTCGCTGTGCCTCCAGCCGCTGCGACTGCGGCCACAACCGCCAGGCCCAACCCTCAGCCACGCGTCCAGCGCGCCCGGCGCGCTGATCAGCCGAGGCCTGCGCGATGTTCACCACATCCAGGCGCGCAAAGCCGCTGTTGGGGTCGTAGCGCGGCTCGCGCGCCAGCCCCGCGTCGATCACCACCCGCACGCCGGGCAGGGTCACCGATGACTCGGCCACGTTGGTGGCCAGCACCACGCGGCGGCGACCGCCGGGATCGGGCTGCAGCACCTGCGACTGCTGGTCCACCGGCAGTTCGCCGTGCAGCGGCAGCACCTGTACGGCCGGGTCGAGCACGGACTGCAGCGCCGTCTGCACGCGCGCGATCTCGCGCTGGCCGGGCAGGAACACCAGTACATCGCCAGGATGCTCGGCCAAGGCCTGCTCCACGGCGCGCCGTGCCTGCGGTTCCAGTGCCTCGTCGCGGCGGGCGGGGAAGTGCGCGATCGTGACCGGGAAGCTGCGGCCCTCACTGCTCAGGCGCGGCGCATCGAGAAACTGCGCCAGTCGCTCGCCATCCAGCGTGGCCGACATCACCACGATGCGCAGGTCCTCGCGCAGCTGGGACTGCACGTCCAGCGCCAGGGCCAGGCCCAGATCAGCGGCCAGATGCCGTTCGTGGAATTCGTCGAACAGCAGCGCGCCCACGCCCTCCAGCAGCGGGTCGTCCTGCAGCATCCGGGTCAGGATGCCTTCGGTCACCACCTCGATGCGGGTTCGCGTCGAGATCCTGTTCTCGAAGCGGATGCGGTAGCCGACGGTGTCACCGACGTTCTCGCCCAGCTGACGCGCCATGAACTGCGCGGCGCTGCGGGCGGCCACGCGGCGTGGCTCCAGCATGATGATCCTGCGGCCTTCCAGCCACGGCGCATCCAGCAAAGCCAGCGGCACCTGGGTGGTCTTGCCGGCGCCGGGCGGCGCTTCCAGCACCAGTCGGGTGCCGCGCTCCAGCGTGGTCAGGATCTGCGGCAGCAGTGTGGAGATGGGGAAAATCGGGGGGCTCATGGCACAAGGATACGGCGTCCGCTGCGCAGCGCATTGCCAGCGCGCGGCGGGCGTGTTCCCCTGTGCCGCCCTGACCCCATGGATACCCCGATGCGCTGCGCTCTACGCGTGCTGTCGTTGTTGATCGCAGGCGCCATGGCGCCGTTCGCTGCCATCGCTGCCGAGCCCGCCACCGCCGAGGCGGACACGGCGCTGCACGCACCCTACGATGGCAACCACTGGGCCGTGCTCGTGCGGGCGCAGATCCAGGCGCGCTACCTGCCGGCGGGGTTGAGCGATGACGCTGCGATCCAGCGCGCACTGGCCGATGGCACGTTGCGCGAAGCGGTGTATCCGAGCCTGCAGCTGGCCGACGACGTGGCTTACATCACGCTGAAGGCATTGGCGGGCAGCACGCTGGACCGTCGCAAGGACATTCTGGGGTTGTGCCGGCGGACGGATGGCCTCGCGCTGCTGCTTGACGATACCGCTGAGTGTGCTGACAATGCCGCGCGCCGCCTGCGTTTCGACGCCACCGCCGATGGCGCGCTGACGTGCCGCGACTGCGCAGCGTTCGGCCTGCCTACGCGGTGGGAGCGCCATGATCGCCCCGCGCGCGGGGCGTCCGATTGAGCCTGCCGGGGCGCAGGTACAATGGCCGGGTTTCCCGTCCTGCAGCAGCCCCATGCAACTGATCGATATCGGCGCCAACCTCACCCACGATTCCTTTGATCGCGACCGCGACGCCGTGCTGGCGCGTGCGCGCGAGGCGGGGGTGGTGCAGATGGTGATCACCGGCGCCAGCCGCGAGCATTCGCCGATGGCGCTGGATCTGGCCCGCCAGCATCCGGGGTTCCTGTACGCGACCGCTGGCGTGCACCCGCACCATGCGGTGGAATACACCGACGAATGCGACGCGGAAATGCGCGCGCTGCACGCCCATGCCGAGGTGGTGGCGGTCGGTGAGTGCGGGCTGGACTACTTCCGTGATTTCTCGCCGCGCCCGGCGCAGCACCGTGCCTTCGAGCGCCAGCTGCAGCTCGCCGCCGAGAACGGCAAGCCGCTGTTCCTGCACCAGCGCGACGCGCATGCCGATTTCATGGCGCAGATGAAGAATTTCGACGGCAAGCTCGGCCCGGCGGTGGTGCATTGCTTCACCGGCGAGCGCCAGGAACTGTTCGACTACCTGGACCAAGACTGGTACATCGGCATCACCGGCTGGTTGTGCGATGAGCGCCGCGGCGCCCATCTGCGTGAGCTGGTCAAGCACATCCCGGCCAACCGCCTGATGATCGAGACCGACGCACCGTACCTGCTGCCGCGCACGCTCAAGCCGCTGCCAAAGGACCGTCGCAACGAGCCGATGTTCCTGTCGCACATTGTTGAAGAGCTGGCCCGCGATCGTGGGGAAGACGTGGCGACCACGGCCGCCAATGCGACGGCGGCTACGCGCGCGTTCTTCCGCTTGCCTGGCGCGGCCTGAGAAGGTAGGTACCGGTCGTGGGCTACCGCAGCGCAGGGCGTCCGTCGCCGTGGGCCCACGCGTCGTCCAGCCCTTCGCGGTAGGTCGTGAAGCGTGGCTGCCACTGCAGTGCCGCGCGCGTGGCGCGGCCATCGATGCGCTTGTTGCTGCTGTAGAAGCGGCGCAGGGAGGCGGCCACCTCCGGTGCGTCCCACGCCTGCGCGGCAGGCAGCGGCAGCCCACTCAGCATCGCGGCATACGCCAGCACATCCTGTGACGGCGCCGGTTCGTCATCGCTGAGCAGATACAGCGCATGGCCTTCGGCGGGGTGCATTGCCGCGAGCAACCCGCTGGCCAGGTCCTCCACATGCAGCCGGTTGAACACCTGCCCCGGCCGCACCACCTGCCTCGCCTTGCCCTGCGCCAGCTGCACCAGCGCATTGCGCCCGCGCCCGTACAGGCCTGGCAGCCGGAACATCGCCGAGGCGATGCCGCGGGCCTGCGCGAGGGCCTGCCACTGCTGTTCCGCGTGCAGACGTTTCAGGGCGGTCTCATCGGTCGCATCGGCAGTGGATGTCTCGTTGACCCAGCCGCCAGCGCGGTCGGCATACACCGCGGTCGAAGAGAGATAGCCCACCCAGCGCAGGGCAGGGCTGTCACTCAGCGCATCGGTGAGCAGGCGCAACGCCGGGTCGCCCTCCGCATCGGGTGGCACGGCGCAGACGATGGCCTCGGCCGTGCGGATTGCCTCGCACAGGCCCGCGCTGATCGGTTCGCCTGCCACCAGACGGTGGCGGAGCAGCCCATCCTCCGGCGCACTCGCCGGATCACGCACCGTGCCACTGCAGGCCACGCCATGCGCGTGCAGCAGCGCGGCCAGATGCCGGCCGCTGTAGCCCAGGCCCAGCACCAGCACGTGTGCCGGCGCGGTGTCGGTCGGCACGCTCAGCCCTTGCGCTGCTGCTGGTAGGCCTGCAGGTGTGCATAGGCCACCGCCAGCAGCGGCGCCGCCTGTCCGGCTGCGCGTGCACGCACCAGCATGTCGCCGACGATGTGCTCAGCCTCCACCTGCTGGCCGGCTTCCAGATCGCGCAGCATCGAGGCCTTCAACGCCGAGCCGGCCTGGGTGGTCGCGGTCAGCGCGATCTCGCGTGCCTTGGCCGGAATCGGCTCGCCGGCCGCCTCGGCCACCGCCACGCACTCCTCGTACAGGCCGCGCACGATCGCCGCGCCATCATCGGTGGCCACGATCGTGCCGACATCGGCGCGCATCAGGCACGTCGCCGCCGCCAGCGTGGTCAGGAAGGTGTACTTGATCCACTGCTCCTGCCCGATGGTATCGGTGGCGACGTGGTCCACGCCCGCCTGTACGCAGGCCGCCGCCAGCGCCAGCACGCGCGCGCTGCTGCCGGTGCCGTCGCGCTCGCCGAAGGTCAGTTTTGCGGCCGGTGCCAGATGCACCACCGCGCCATCGGCGGCCTTGGTCGCGCTGATGAAGCACAGCCCGCCCAGCACCGCATCGCGGCCGAAGCGCGCATCGAGATCGGCGTAATGGCGCAGCCCGTTGAGGATCGGCAGCACCGTGGTGCGCGGGCCGACCGCCGGGGCGATCGCTTCTATCGAACTGGCCAGGTCGTAAGCCTTGCAGCTCAGGATCACCAGATCGAAGGGCTCGGCGCTCGCCAGTGCGGGCAGCGCGTCGGCGGTGACATGCTTGACCGGGAACGTCGCATCGCCCAGCGGGCTGCGCAGCACCAGGCCCTCGCGCGCCAGTTGCGCCGCGCGCGCCGGGCGCACCAGGAAGGTCACGTCCACGCCAGCCTGGGCCAGGCGACCACCGAAGTACCCGCCGGTGCCGCCGGCGCCGAGGATCAGGATGCGCATCAGCTGCGCATCCCCACACCACGCTTCAGCAGCCACAGTGCCAGCGCGGTCAGTGCGACCACGAAGCCGATCATCAGCGCGTAGGCCACCCACAGCGGCACGTCGCTGGTGCCCAGCAGGCCGTAGCGGAATGCGTTGACCATGTAGAAGATCGGGTTGGCGTGCGTGGCCGCTTCGGCCCACGTCGGCAGCAGCTTCACCGAATAGAACACGCCGCCCAGGTAGGTCAGCGGGGTCAGGATGAAGGTCGGCACGATCGCCACGTCATCGAACTTCTTGGCGTACACCGCATTGATGAAGCCCGCCAGCGAGAAGATCGTCGCGCCCAGCAGCACCGTGGTCAGCGTCACCAGCGGATGCGGGATGCGCACCGGGGTGAAGAACATGGCGATGATCAGCACGATCACGCCGACCATCAGGCCGCGCAGTACAGCGCCGGACACATAGCCCCACAGGATCACCCAGTTCGGCATCGGGCTGACCAGCAGCTCTTCCACGTGGCGGCCGAACTTGGCGCCGAAGAAGGACGAGCTGATATTGCCGTAGCTGTTCTGGATCACGCTCATCATCACCAGGCCCGGCACGATGAACTGCATGTAGCTGTAGCCGCCCATCTCGCCCACGCGCGAGCCGATCAGCCCGCCGAAGATCAGGAAGTACAGGGTCATGGTGATCGCCGGCGGCACCAGGGTCTGGCCCCAGATGCGCAGGATGCGCGCCACTTCGCGGCGCACGATGGTCATCAGGGCGATGCGGTTGCGCTGGCCGTCGGTGATGACCGGGGTCGGGATGCTGCTCATGCCACGTTCTCCTGGTTGCCGGTGAGGCGCACGAACAGCTCCTCCAGGCGGTTGCTCTTGGTGCGCATCGAACGCACGCGGATGCCGGCAGCGTTCAAGGCGTCAAACACCCGGTTGAGGTCCATCGCACGCGGCATGTCCACATCCAGCGTGTGGCTGTCGGTGGCGATCAGGATCGCGCCGTCGATCTCCGGCAGCTGGGCCGGCAGGCTGCCGTCGATGTCGAACAGGAAGCCTTCCACGTCCAGCTTGGCCAGCAGCTCGCGCATCGGGCCCTGGGTGACGATCTGGCCATGGTTGATGATGGCCAGGTTCCGGCACAGGTGCTCGGCTTCTTCCAGGTAGTGCGTGGTGAGGATGATCGTGGTGCCGGCGGCATTGATCTCCTTGAGCACGCGCCACATGTCGCGGCGGATCTCGATGTCCACGCCGGCGGTCGGCTCATCCAGGATCAGCAGGCGTGGGCGGGTCATCATCGCGCGGGCGATCATCAGCCGGCGCTTCATGCCGCCGGACAGGGTGCGGCTCATCACCTGCGCCTTCTCCCACAGGTGGGCGCGCTTGAGCTCTTCCTCGGCCATCTTCTCGGCCTCGGCACGCGCCACGCCATAGAAGCCGGCGTAGTTGACCAGGATGTCGAAGGGCTTTTCAAACAGGTTGAAGTTGATCTCTTGGGGGACCAGGCCGATCAGGCGCATGGTGGCGCTGCGGTTGCGCACCAGGTCGCTGCCGAATACCTCGACCTGGCCTTCGCTGAGGTTCACCAGCGAGCTGATGATGCCGATCAGGGTCGACTTGCCGGCGCCGTTGGGGCCCAGCAGGGCGAAGAAGTCGCCCGGGGCCACGTCCAGGGAGACGCCCTTCAGCGCCTGGGTGCCGTTGTCATAGGTTTTGCGGAGGTCACGCACCCGCAGGGCGGGCGCGGCGGTGGGCGCGGGAGTGTTCTGGGAAGCCAAGCTCTTGCCTTCGCGCCTAAGGGCTGGCGCTGGATAGGGGCGGGGAGCGGCTATTATAGAAGACCCCGAGGGCTCGCCCCGGCTACACACTGTCCCGAAACGTCGTGCCTGCCCAATTCCCCCTCAAACTGGTCGACCGGCGCATGCTGGCGCCCACCATCGGCCATTACCAGTTCCTGCGTGATGACGGCCAGCCGCTGGATTTCCAGCCCGGCCAGTTCATCCAGGTCCATTTCGAGTACGCCGACGGCACTGCCACCAAGCGCAGTTACTCGCTGGCGACCATTCATGATCATGCGCTCGGCGCGGGCGATGCGGTCGATATCGCGGTCAGTTTCGTCCCCGGCGGCGCCGCCACGGCCCTGTTCGAGGGCCTGGACATCGGGGGTCACGTCAGCGCCAGCGGCCCGTTCGGCCGGTTCTGCCTGCAGCCGGGCGACCACAACGCCCGCTACCTGCTGATCGCCACCGGAACCGGGGTCACCCCGTACCGGTCGATGCTGCCGCTGCTGGCGACCGCCATGGCCGAGCGCGGGGTCGAGGTGGTCCTGCTACAGGGCGCCAGAACGCCGGCCGAACTGCTCTACAGCGAGGACTTCTATGCCTTCGCGGCTGCACATCCGGGCTTCCGCTACGTGCCGTGCCTGTCCCGCGAGCTGCCGGAGAACCCCCATCCGGACGTGCGCCACGGCTACGTGCAGCAGCATCTGGCCGAATTCGCCCCGAACCCGGCCACCGATATCGCCTATCTGTGCGGCAACCCGGACATGGTCGATGCGACGTTCGAGGTTCTGAAGGCTGCCGGCCTGCCCACGCCGCAGGTGCGGCGCGAGAAGTACGTCAGCAGTAAGTAGTCCCCGGCAGCCGTGCCTCAGGGCAGGGCCGCCAGCGGCATCGGCGCGCGGCGGGCGGTAAGATGCGCCGCGCGCCGCTTCCGCCTGGCTGACCCGATGCCCCTGGATTTCCCCACCATCGCCGTGCTCGGCTTCCTGCTGTGCCTGGGCATCGCCATGGGCTTTTCACTGCTGCTGCTGGTACTGCGGCGGCAACCGGCACTGCGGCTGTGGACGGCCAGCCTGTGGATGCTCTCGGTCAGCCTGACGCTGGTGGCGCTGCGGCCCCATCTGCCGCAGGTTGCGGGCATCCTCGTCGGCAATGTCGCCGTCGCGCTGTCCGGTGTCCTCATGCTGTATGGCGTGGCGCGCCATCTGGGCCGCCGGCTGCCCGGGTGGCAGCCGCTGGCATTGGCCACCACGTATCTCGGCGCCATCGCCTTTTTCCTGGTGGTCCATCCCAGCCTGGTCATCCGGCTGAATGTGTTCAGTGTATTCGCGGTGCTGCTCAACGCCTGGATGGCGTGGTTGCTGCTGCGCCACGCGCCGCCTGCCCAGCGCACCAGCTGCCGGCTGGCAGCGGCGGTGTTCGCCGCGCAGGCCCTGTTGTACCTGGTACGCCTGTTCCTGCCGGTGGCGCCGGATGCGGGCGAGGACATCATGCGCGCCGGTTCGCCGGTATTCGCCACGTATCTGGCCGGCCTGATTCTGGAGCTGGCGCGTTGTTTCGCCCTGGTGCTGCTGCTGGTGGAACGGATGCTGGTCGATCTGCAGCGGCTGGCGCGCACCGACGTATTGACCGGCCTGCTCAACCGCGGTGCCGTGCTCGCTGATGGCGCGAACCTGTTGCAGGTGGTGCGCCGCACGCCGCGACCGCTGGCCCTGCTGCTGCTGGACGTGGACCACTTCAAGCAGATCAACGACCGCTGGGGGCATCTGGCCGGCGATGCGGTGCTACGGCATGTGGCCGACGTGCTGGCCGGCTGCGTGGCCGACCGCGAGCACCTGCTCGGGCGCTATGGCGGTGAGGAGTTTGTTGTGGTGTTGCCCGGAGCCGATGCCGCGCAGGCACTGCAGTGTGCGGATCGGATCCGGCGTTCGCTGCGCGAATCACCGGCCCGCGTGGAGAGCCTGCTGGTGCCGGTCACGGCCAGCATCGGCCTCGCCATCGATGCGGGCCGTGACGACATCGCACGCCTGCTCGGCGACGCCGATACCGCGTTGTACCGTGCCAAAGCCGAGGGCCGCGACCGCACCATCAGCGCAGCGGCGATCCTGGTGGACTGACGCCGCTCGGCGGGTCCACAGGAAGATCTTCGTGCACCGGGCGCAACGGCGGCCTCAACGCGTGTAGTCACATCCGCGCCGCCCGGTCGTCATGGCATGCTGAGACCCTTCACTCCAGGACGAGATCGACCATGCGACTTCCCTGCCGTCCCCTGGCCAGCGCAGCAGTCCTGCTGCTGGCTGCCTGCCAGGCTGCCCCGGAGGCGACGCCCAAGGCGGCGGAGCGCCTCTACGGGACGCTCGCATTCCAGCCCTGCACCCTGACCAGCGCACAGGCCAGCGCGAATGTCGAAGCCCAATGCACCACGCTGCAGGTGCCGGAGAACCCGGCGGCACCGGACGGTCGCAGGATCGGATTGAACATCGCCTGGCTGAACGCCGGCAACGATGGCGCGGGCAACGGCGACCCCGTCTTCTTCGTCGCCGGGGGCCCGGGCCAGGCCGCGACGGAGGTTGCCGCACCGGTCAACATGGCACTGCGCGACGTGCGCAAGCAGCGCGACATCTTCCTGATCGATCAGCGCGGTACCGGCAAGTCCAATCCGCTGAGCTGCCTGGATGTACAGGGCAAGGAACTGCCGCTGGACGAGAATGCGGCGCCGAGCAGCACGCTGATCGAGGACTACGCCCGCCAGTGCGCGCAGTCGCTGACCGGCCGCGCCGATACCCGCTTCTACACCACCACCGAGGCCATCGGTGATCTGGATGCGGTGCGCAAGGCGCTGGGCGTGGACAAGGTCAACCTGGTCGGTGGCTCCTACGGCACCCGCGTGGCACAGCAGTACGCCGCGCGCTACCCGCAGCACACCCGCACGGTGGTGATCGACGGTGTGGTGCCGAACGATCTGGTGGTTGGCGGTGACTTCGCCAACACCTTCGAAGATGCGATCAGCCTGCAGTCGGCGCAGTGCCGCCAGGATCCGATCTGCGCCAAGCGCTTCCCGGTGGATACCCGCACGCAGCTGCGCAACGTCATGGCGACCCTGGCCAAGGCCCCGGTCGAGGTCGAGTACCGCAACCCGGGCACCGGTCAGGCAGAGCATGGCGTACTGACCGCCGACTCGGTCACCGCCCTGGCCTTCATGTTCTCGTACATGCCCGAGCTGTCCTCGCTGCTGCCGGTCATGCTGGATGAAGCTGCCCAAGGACGATATGCACCGCTGATGTCGCTGAGCAAGATGGCCAGCCGCACCCTCGGCGTGCAGATGAACCGAGGCATGCAGTGGTCGGTGCTGTGCGCCGAAGATGCCGATCGCTATCAGGAAGGCGCGCAGGGCGACCGCGTGCTGGGCCCGGAAGTGGCGCGCATGTTCTTCGCCGCGTGCCCGGCCTGGAACGCCGGTTCGCGACCAAAGGATTTCACCGCGCCGTTCGCCTCGACGCTGCCGGTGCTGCTGCTGTCGGGCCAGTTCGATCCGGTCACACCGCCGCGCTACGCCGAGCAGGTGGTCAAGCAGCTGCCCAACGGCCGTCACCTGCTCGCCAAGGGGCAGGGCCACGGCACGATCAACGCCGGCTGCATGCCGCGCATCCTCGGGCAGTTCATCGACACGGCCGACGCCAAGTCGCTCGACGCCACCTGCCTGGATACCCTCAGCCCGGTGCCGGCATTCACCTCGTTCAACGGATGGGCCCCATGAACCGTACTTCGTACCGCACCGGGGCGAGGCGCGCATGATCGTCGCCGAGAACCTGCATAAAGCGTTCAAGACCAAGACCGGCCTGATCCAGGCCGTCCAGAACGTGGGCTTCCAGGCCGAAGACGGCCGCATCACCGGCCTGCTCGGTCCCAATGGTGCCGGCAAGACCACCACCATGCGCATGCTGTACACGCTGATGAAACCTGATCAGGGCCGCGTGCTGGTCGATGGCATCGACGCGGCGGTGGACCCGGTCGCAGTGCGTCGCCAGTTGGCGGTCCTGCCGGACGCGCGCGGGGTTTACAAGCGCCTGACCGCGCGCGAGAACATCGCCTACTTCGGCCAGCTGCACGGCCTGAGCGCGGCGCGGATCCGTGAGCGCACCAAGGTGTTGGCCACGGCGCTGGAGATGGATGACATCCTCGACCGCCAGACCGAAGGCTTCTCGCAGGGCCAGCGCACCAAGACCGCGATCGCCCGCGCGCTGGTGCACGACCCGCGCAACGTAATCCTGGATGAGCCCACCAACGGGCTGGACGTAATGACCACGCGCGCGCTGCGCGGGTTCCTGCGGGGACTGCGCGACGAAGGCCGCTGCGTGATCTTCTCCAGCCACATCATGCAGGAGGTGGCTGCGCTGTGCGACCACGTGGTGATCATCGCGCAGGGCACGGTGATGGCCGCCGGCAGCGCCGATGAGCTGCGCGCACAGACCGGGGAAAGCAACCTGGAAGATGCCTTCGTCAAGGCGATCGGTACCGAAGAAGGATTGCACGCATGAGTTCGTTCGCCACGCTGTTGACCGTGATGCGCAAGGAACTGCGCGATCTCTCCCGTGACCGCCGCACGCTCGCGCTGACGCTGCTGCTGGGGCCGCTGTTGTACCCGGTACTGATCCTGGGCATGAGCAAGCTGGCCGAAAGCCGGGTGAAGACGCAGATCGAGCAGCCGCTGGAAATCCCGATGATCGGCGGCGAGCATGCCCCCAATCTGGTGCGTTTCCTGGCGTCGCAGGGTCTGAATGCGACCGAGGCACCGAAAGACCTCACCGAGGCGATCCGCAGCCAGCGGATCGATGTGGCGCTGCGCATCAGCCCGGACTTCGGCAAGGACTGGGCCGACGGCCGCCCGGCGCTGGTGGAGATCATCAAGGACAGTACGCGCCGCGCCGCCGATATTCCCAGCAGTCGCCTGGAGGCGGCACTGGGCGGCTACAGCCAGCAGGTCGGTGCGCTGCGCCTGCTGGCCCGCGGTATCGATGCACAGGTGGCGCGACCGCTGGACGTCGCCGCACAGGATCTGGCCACCGCCGAAGCCAAGCGCGGCATGATGCTGTCAGTGCTGTTGCCGATCCTGCTGACCATCACCTCGTTCCTGGGCGGCGCCTACCTGGTGATGGACACCACGGCCGGCGAACGTGAGCGGCAATCGCTGGAGCCGCTGCTCGCCACCCCCGCACCGCGCAGTGCGATCGTCAGCGGCAAGATCGCTGCGGCCTGCGCGGTCGGTGTGGCATCGCTGTTGCTGACCCTGGCGGCCTTCAAGATCAGCGCGCAGCTTTCCTCGGGCGGGGTAGGCCGGCAGCTCAACATGGGTTTCCTGCCGATGCTGCAGATGCTGCTGATCATGCTGCCGATGCTGTTCATCGGTACGTCGCTGCTGACCTTCCTCTCGGCGGCCGCCAAAAGCATGAAAGAAGCCCAGAGCCACATGACCTGGCTGATGCTGCTGCCGATGCTGCCGGGGTATGCGCTGATGGTGTACCCGATCAAGAGTGAGCTGTGGCAGTTCGCGGTGCCGTTCCTGGCGCAGAACCAGATGCTGCTCAAGATCATCCGCCACGAAGCGATCAGCCCGCAGATGTGGGCGGTCTACCTCGGCGCGGGCTTCGGGCTGGCGGCCCTGTTCTGGTATGCCGCGGTGCGCCGCTACCACCAGGAACGGTTGGCGATTTCGGGTTGATCCACGAAGGGCTCCGAAAGGGGCCCTTCTTCTTAACGGGGACGGAGGTAGTTAATAACAGGGACGGAGGTAGTTAATTCGGGGGCGTCAGGTGGTACCAGGACGCTGACCGATAGTCTGCTAGTCGCCCGTCTCCTTGACCGGTCTTCCCGCAGGCCTGCAGACCACGGACCTCTGCAATGCCCGTCCCACCATGTCTTGGAAGCGCGGACTGCCCAACGCGCGCTCCTGCGCGACGTAGATCACGATCCGCTCTCGTTCGTCTGGTTGAATGCTGGCCCGCAGCCATTCGCTGTATGCATTCGCACGCGCTTCCGGCGTCGGGCCCAGGAGGGTGTAACAGGGATGTGGTGTCAGCATCGGGTTGTGCTCAAGGCCGAGGTACACCCGAACGCTGGACCATCGATATTCCTCTGGAAACGCCACCATCGCGGCCCGTACCGGATTCAGCTCGATGTATCGATGCACCATCAACAGGTAACCATCGGAATCCACCAGACAGGATTTGAACCGGCCCTCCAGCAACGTACCGCTCCGCACATGTCGCTTGTTGAAGTACTGCACATAGTTCTGCCCACACTGCCGCATGGCGGGGGCCAGCCCCTCCACTGTAGACGGTGTGATCAGAAGATGGACGTGATTGCCCATCAGCACGAACGCGTGAATGGCTACCGCCTGCTTGCGGCAGGCATTGCGCAACAGGCGCAGGTAGTGACGCCGGTCTTCATCGTCGATGAACAGTGCAGCGCGATTGACCCCACGTTGTATGACGTGAAGCGGAATGCCGGGGAGAACCAAGCGAGCGGAACGGGGCATGGTCGGCAACGTTGATGGCGAACCGTTACCTTGCAGACCCACGCAGGGAAAAGAGCTAGGCCTGTGGTGCACGCAGCCGTAAGAGAAGCGCGCTTAACTACCTCCGTCCCCGTTATTAACCACCCCCGTCCCCGTTAAAGAAAAGGCCCGGATCGCTCCGGGCCTTTCGTCATCCAACGTGACGCCGCGATCAGCCGCCTTCAGGCGCGAAGGCAAGCGTACGGCGCGTCGTGACTGGTGCACCGACCGGTTCGAACTTCCAGCGCTTGACCGCATTGAGCGCTTCGCGATCGAACACGCGGGCCGGGGTGGCGCGCAGCACGCGAGCGGCGGTCACCGAGCCGTCGGTGCCGACCGTGAGTTCGACCAGTACTTCGCCGGAGGTGCCCGAGCGCAGGGCGTCGGCCGGGTAGCGCGGGGCGGGCGTGCTGACTGGGCGCAGGCTGGGTGCGGCGGCGGCCTGGCGGGTCGCCGCCGCCTGCTGGGCGGCCGCCTGCTGCTGGCGCTGTTCGGCCTCGCGACGGGCGGTGGCCTGGCGCTCGGCATCCTGCGTATCACGGCGCGCGGCTTCCTGCTGCGCGGCGATCTGCCGTGCGGCCTCGGCTTCGGTGGTCTGCTGCTGGGCCAGCTTCTGCTGTTCCACCAGCTGCTTGGCGCGGGTCTCGGCGTCCTTCTTGACCTTGTCGGTCTCTTCCTGGGTGCGCTTGAGGGCGGTCTGCATGCTGCCGCTGATGCCCTGCTTCAGGCGCGGCAACGCCGGGGCGGTCGGGTCCACTTTTTCGATCAGCGCGACCAGCCGCTGGGTCTCGGCGAAGTCCTCGCGGCCCAGGTTCTGCTCGGCGGCGATCAGGGTGTAGGGCAGCAGATCGGTCAGCGCGCTCTTGACCGAGGCGTCATCCGGCGTCTTGTCGCGCAGCGCCAGGTAATACTCGATGGCATTGTCGCCGGCCGGGGCGTACATGCGGTTCTCGCGCAGCGCCTTGCTGGCCAGCTCGCGCAGTTCCTCGGTGCCCATCGACTGGACCTTGGCCGACACCGCCGGTGCGGCCGGGGCAGCAGTGGGGGCCACAGGGGCCGCCGGCGTCGCCGGTACGGTCTCGTCCTTGCCCGAGCAGGCGGACAGGGCCACCAGCAGGATCATCGGCGCGAACAGCCGCGCCGGGCCATGAGTCTTGACGTGCGACATCCAACTCCCCTTTGAAGACGACGATACGTAGGGCCTGATGCGGTCAGGCCGACCGAAGGCCATGGACGTTTCCCGACGTCCACGGCGGACCCGCAGGTGTGCAATCTAGCATCACCCCGCCCGGCCCGGGGGCCAGGCGTCCAGGGCAGGGGGCATCCTCACCGATGCCGCCGCTGCCGTGCAAGCCTCAGTGAGACAGTGCCTTGCTTGGCGTGCCGCTCATCAGCTTGTCGGTGTAGGCGATGCCGATCGCCGAGAGGATGAAGGCGCCATGGATGATGGTCTGCCACATCACACCGTCGGAGGTCATCGTGGAGCACTTGATGACATCGCCCACGGCGGCGACGGCCTTCAGGTACGCCTCGCTGTTGCAGGCGGGCAGGGCGCCCAGGTTGCCGGCACCAATGAAGGTCTTGAGCAGGTGGATCGAGGAGATGCCGATGATCGACAGCGCCAGCTTCACCTTGAGCACGCTCGCGTTGACGTGGCTCAGCCACTCCGGCTGGTCCGGATGACCTTCCAGGCGCAGACGCGAGACGAAGGTTTCATAACCCCCGACGATCACCATCACCAGCAGGTTGGAGATCATCACCACGTCGATCAGGCCCAGCACCAGCAGCATGATTTCCTGCTCCCCCATCTGGTTTGCCTGGTGCAGCAGGTGCCACAGTTCCTTGCCGAACAGGAACACATAGACGCCCTGGGCCAGGATCAGGCCGAGGTACAGGGGCACCTGCAGCCAGCGCGAGGCGAAGATGAGGGTGGACAGGGCGTTCGGGGATTTCGAGGTCGAGCTCATGCTGGAATGCTGCGTTGCGGGGACGGCGCAGCGTAACGGTCCGGCTTGACCCTGCCAAGCCGAGTGACGGACTAGACTCGGGATTCTCTCTTCGCGAGCCCTCGCCATGATCGATCTGTACTACTGGCCTACCCCCAATGGCCACAAAGTCACGCTGATGCTCGAGGAAACCGGGCTGCCGTACCGGATCCAGCCGGTGAACATCGGCGCCGGGGACCAGTTCACGCCTGCCTTCCTGGCGATCTCACCCAACAACAAGATGCCGGCGCTGGTCGACCACCAGCCCACCGACGGCGACGCCCCGCAAAGCGTGTTCGAGTCCGGCGCGATCCTGCTGTACCTGGCCGAGAAGACCGGCCGCTTCCTGCCGGCCGACACCCGCGGCCGCGTGGCGGTACTGGAATGGCTGTTCTGGCAGATGGCCGGGCTCGGCCCGATGAGCGGGCAGATGGGCCATTTCAACGTCTACGCGCCCGAAAAGATTCCCTATGCGATCGAGCGCTACAACAACGAAGTGCGTCGCCTGCACGGGGTGATGGACAAGCGCCTGGCGGAGAGTGCCTACCTCGGCGGCGATGACTACAGCATCGCCGACATGGCCAGCTATCCGTGGATCGGGGCCTACGACACGCTCCCGGTGGACTTTGACGCCTTCCCGAACCTCAAGCGCTGGCATGACGCGATCGCCGCCCGTCCGGCCACCCAGCGCGCGTATGCCCTGCGCGAGAAGGTGAACCCGCAGGCCGGAAAGCCGCTCAGCGAGGAAGAGCGCAAGCGCCTGTTCGGCCAGCGCTGACGCATTGGTCGCCTGCCCGGTCATGCCGGCCGCTGGCCGGCTTTCCGGCACGCTTGGCGCGGCAGGATACCCGCCATCCCCGGCACGATCGGAGCGGTTTTGGTTAGGATGAAGCGTTCCCCGTGCCGTTTTCCTGGCCGGGGACTGCCCAGACGCTCCCGGAACCCTCCATGCGCCACCTGTTTGCTTCGCTCGCCCTGATGCTCGCCTCGACCTCGATCGCCCACGCTGAAAAACTGACCCTGGATGCCATCACCGGCCCGCTGCCGTTGTCCGGCCCGACCCTGATGAAACCCAAGGTGGCCCCGGATGGCTCGCAGGTCAGCTTCCTGCGCGGCAAGGATGCGGACCGCAACCAGCTGGACCTGTGGGCGTACGACATCGCCAGCGGCCAGACCCATCTGCTGGTCGATTCCAAGGTGGTGCTGCCCGGCACGGAAACCCTGAGCGACGCTGAAAAGGCGCGCCGCGAGCGCCAGCGCATCGCCGCGATGACCGGCATCGTCGATTACCAGTGGTCGCCGGACGCCCGCACCCTGCTGTTCCCGCTCGGTGGCGAGCTGTACCTGTACGACCTGAGCAAGCAGGGCAAGGCCGCGGTGCGCCAGCTCACCCACGGCGAAGGCTTCGCTACCGATGCCAAGCTCTCGCCCAAGGGCGGCTTCGTCAGCTTCGTGCGCGCCCGCAACCTGTGGGTGATCGATCTGGCGAGCGGCCAGCAGATCCAGCTCACCGGCGATGGCAGCGACACCATCGGCAACGGCGTGGCCGAGTTCGTCGCCGATGAGGAAATGGACCGTCACACCGGCTACTGGTGGGCGCCGGATGACTCGGCGATCGCCTTCGCCCGCATCGACGAATCGCCGGTGCCGGTGCAGAAGCGCTACGAGATGTATGCCGACCGCACCGAGATGATCGAGCAGCGCTACCCGGCCGCCGGCGACCACAACGTCACCGTCAAACTGGCGGTGATCGCCCCGCGCCGCAACGCCACGCCGCGCTGGATCGACCTGGGCCGCAACCCCGACATCTATCTGGCCCGCGTCGATTGGCGCGACCCGAAGCACCTGACCTTCCAGCGCCAGTCGCGCGACCAGAAGACGCTCGAACTGGTGCAGACCGAACTGGCCAGCGGCCAGCAGCGCACCCTGGTGACCGAAACGTCGCCGACCTGGGTACCGCTGCACAACAGCCTGCGCTTCCTCAAGCAGGGCGGTTTTGTGTGGTCGTCCGAGCGCAGTGGTTTCGAGCACCTGTACCGCATCTCCGATGACGGCAAGACCGTCACCGCGCTGACCGCCGGCAACTGGCCGGTGGACGAACTGCTGGCCGTGGACGAAGACGCCGGCAAGGTCTACTTCCGCGCCGGCGTGGACAGCCCGCGCGACAGCCAGCTGTACGCCGTGTCGCTGCAGGGTGGCGCGCCGCAGCGCCTGTCGCAGACCCCGGGCATGCATACCGCCAGCTTCGCGCGCAACGCCAGCGTCTACGTGGACAGCTGGTCCAACACCACCACGCCGCCGCAGATCGCGCTGCACCGTGCCAACGGCGAGAAGATCGCCACCCTGGTCGAGAACAATCTTGAAGACCCGGCACATCCCTACGCGCACTATCTCGATGCGCAGCGCCCGGTCGAGTTCGGCACCCTGACCGCCGCCGACGGCAAGACCGAGCTGCACTACAGCCTGATCAAGCCGACCGGTTTCGATCCGGCCAAGCGCTACCCGGTGGTGGTGTATGTCTACGGCGGCCCGGCCTCGCAGACGGTCACCAACAGCTGGCCCGGCCGTGGCGATCACCTGTTCAACCAGTACCTGGCCCAGCAGGGCTACGTGGTGTTCTCGCTGGACAACCGCGGCACCCCGCGTCGCGGCCGTGATTTCGGCGGTGCGCTGTACGGCGTGCAGGGCACGGTGGAAGTGGCCGACCAGCTGCGCGGCGTGGCCTGGCTGAAGCAGCAGGCTTGGGTCGATCCGGCGCGCATCGGCGTGCAGGGCTGGTCCAACGGCGGTTACATGACCCTGATGCTGCTGGCCAAGGCCTCCGACAGCTACGCCTGCGGCGTGGCCGGTGCACCGGTGACCGATTGGGGCCTGTACGACACCCACTACACCGAGCGCTACATGAACCTGCCGGGCAACAATCCCAAGGGCTATGAAGAAGCGCGCGTGCTGGCGCATATCGACGGCCTGCGCTCGCGCCTGCTGCTGATCCACGGCATGGCCGATGACAACGTGCTGTTCACCAACTCCACAGTGTTGATGAGCGCGTTGCAGAAGCGCGGCCAGCCGTTTGAACTGATGACCTATCCCGGTGCCAAGCACGGCCTGTCGGGCAGCAACGCGCTGCACCGCTACCGCCTGGCCGAGGACTTCCTGGGGCGCTGCCTGGCGCCCTGATCCGCCGTTGCTGCCACCGGCCTGACAAGGAGTTTGCCGATGACATTGCCGCCCGCACTTCCTGGTACCACCGTGCGCACCGGTTGGTGGCGCCGTCACTGGCGCTGGGCCATGCCAGTGGCGGTGGTGGTCGGCATGGCGGCGGCAGCGGGCGCGGTGTGGTTCGCGCTGTCCCAGTGGGCGTACTGGAGCAAATCCAGCACGCCCTACCAGGAGGCCATGCGCCGCGCGCGCTGCAACGTCGAGCTGGTTGAAGCGCTGGGTGAGCCCCTGCGCGATGGCTACCTGCCCGCGGGGTCGATGCATTCCAACGGGCAGAGCCAGTTCGTGATCGGGGTGAGCGGTCCACAAGGGAAGGGCCGCCTGTTCCTCAATGCCAAGCGCAGTGGCGTGCACTGGGACTACCCGATGCTGTATGTGGTCACCGATGCCAACGACGCCATCGATCTGACCGCGCTGGATGATGCCGAGGCCGCCGAGCGCTGCGCGCTGGCCGAGTGCCGGGCCAAGGGCGAGTGCCCACCGTCGCTCCGTCTTTGAGGGGTGGCTTGGAAGCGTCAGCCTTTCGAATCCGAGATGACGGATGGTTTCGTTGATACCGTGATGCCGCGCGGCGTTCCGCGCACCTGCTGCCGTTAGCCTCGATGCACCTGCCCGGTCGGGCAACGCTGCAGGCGAGGTGGAGACGTGAAACGCATCCTGTGTGGTTGGTTGATCGCGGTGTGTGGCGTGTTGCTGGCGTCGACGACCTGGGCGGCGGTACCGTTCATCGAGGTGCCCGCCGACGGATGGGACCCTGGACCGGAGGCGCGCAAGCGCTACTCCAAGGGCATTTTCGACTGGGCCCGGCGGGTAGAGGTGCACCGTGCTGCGCTGGCGGCTGACCAGCTTCAGGTCGATCTGTTTGACGGCATTCTCGTCGTCAACCGTATGCGCGCTGCCAATAGTGAGACGGACATTACACCGCTCTATCAGGCCATCGGAACGGGACGGGAAGTCCATCGTGAAGCCACGTCGTCGCGGCACCTGTGGGTGGGTGAAGTGGTCGGTGGGCGTGGTGCAGGGGGCATGCCCCAGATTGTCCACGTCATCGAAATGGAAAATGGCGAGTTGATGACGAGCTTCACCCGAGGTCATCTTCGTTACCAACTGTTCGGGAACCTGTTGGTGCGCAGTGATCTGCGGAGGCTGCCGAACGAGGCACCCACGGTGCGCGACCCATATCCAGTGGATCCGCTCATTCTCGACCAAGTCACTCAGTCCGATGAGCGATCCACTATCCGGGTCGCCTTCGGCTATGGGAACAAATCACTGGCGGATGGGAGAGAGCAGATCTTTAGCATGATGCAAAGAGCTGTCGCACATGCAAATGAAGGATTTCGAGAGAGCGGAGTTCTCGTTGACCTGCAGCGGGCGGGAAATGCGCTCCCCGGATATGCCGAATCGACCGTGTTGCAGGCGCTGGACGATCTAGCGTTAGGCATCGAAGGGCCGCTCTGGCTCGTCCATAGAATGCGGCAGATGGAGAAAGCGGATCTCATCTTGATGATCGTCGATACAGACGACGCACCTACTGTTTGCGGCCAGGCACAGCGCTTGCTGGCAACGAAGGAGACGGCGTTTGCGGTGGTGGAGCGGAACTGCCTTGCAGACGAGAAGAACAGCCTTGCTCATGAAATTGGCCACTTGCTTGGCGCCGATCATGACCTGGCGCATGCCTCCGTCCATCCTCCGAAATTCGAATATGGCCACGGCTATCAGGCGCCGCTGAACACGCCTGATCGTTGGCGGACAGTGATGGCTTACGATTGCAGCGACCGCGAATGCGGTCGCATCAATCGATGGTCTTCGCCAAGCGGAAGTCACAATGGACTACCCGCCGGAACGGCGCGGCAACATCACAACGTTCGCGTGCTGAACGAGACGCGTGCCACGATTGCGGCCTTCTATCCAGACCCTTGATCATTGCCTACAGGCGAGAGAACTACGCAATGTGCCTAGCGTTAGCTAGTGAAATTCCATTCATCATGCCAGCGTTGAAACGTGGAAAGCCGGGTCGGGCAATGTCCGGCAATGCTCCAAGCGAGGTGGAGACGTGAAACGCATCCTGTGTGGTTGGTTGATCGCGCTTTGTGGTGTGTTGCTGGCGTCGACGACGTGGGCGGCGGTACCGTTCATCGAGGTGCCCGCCGATGGATGGGGCCCCGGGCCGGAGGCGCGCAAGCGCTACTCCACCGGAATGTACGACTGGGCACGGAGGGTCAAGGTGGACCGGACCGCACTGGCCTCCGATCGGATCCAGGTCGATCTGTTCGACGAGGTGCTCGTTATCGAACGTACGTCCCTCATCGCCACCGAGCCGGAGGATGTTCGTCTGTATGTGGCGGAAGGCAGCACACATGTTGTCCAGCGCTCGTCCACATCGCGGCGACTTTGGACAGGAACGATCATCGGGGTGCGCGGGCCTGGGGGAATACCGAGCACCGTGGACATCACCGAACTGGGCAACGGCGACTTCATGTCCAGTTTTTCACGGGGCCACGTGCTGTATCAGCTATTTGGGGATCTACTGTTGCGCATCGATCTGCGTCGGGTTCCCAATGAGGCACCCACGGTGCGCGACCCATATCCTGTCGACCCGTTCATTCTCGACACCGCCGGCCAGCCTCCCGGCGGGGCATGACCTCCGGCCAATTGCCCCCGGCCCGCCAAGTGCGTAGGGTCGCAGGCATCCTGCCCTGGAGTTCCTGCATGAAGCCGCTTGTCCTCGCTGTCGCGTTGGCCCTGACCGTTCCCGCCGCGTTGTCGGCCCCGCCGGCCTTGGCCGCCCCGGCTGCCGCCAAGCCCGCCGCCTCGCGGGCCTGGGTCACCCGCAGCAACACGCTGGCGCAGATCCTGCTCGATGCGCAGGGCCCGTTCCAGCCGGAAGAGACCGGCTTCTTCGGCGTACCCGGCTATGACGACAAGGTGGCCGATTTCGGCCCCGACAACGGTGCTCGCTACCGCGCGGCGATGACCAAGGCCCGCGGTGAACTGCAGGCCAAGCTCGCCACCGAACGCGATCCCAACGTCCGCCAGGACCTGGCGATC
Organism: Stenotrophomonas sp. Steno-Z10-BAI; assembly: GCF_056393115.1. NCBI lineage: Bacteria > Pseudomonadati > Pseudomonadota > Gammaproteobacteria > Lysobacterales > Lysobacteraceae > Stenotrophomonas > Stenotrophomonas sp. Steno-Z10-BAI. The sequence goes on from NZ_JBWJOZ010000005.1 coordinate 29,467, forward strand.
ATGATCGCCGCTGCCAACCAGAACATCGAAGGCAGCGAACTCAACGAGAAGTACCTGCTGCCGTGGAGCGACACCCCGCAGACGGTGTTCAGCGGCCTCAACCTGCTGCTGTCCGACCAGGTGCCCACCGAGCGCCGGGCCAAGGCGCTGGATCGCCTGAAGGCCTACGCCGGGCTTGCCCCGGGCACGCAGCCGGTGACCACGCTGTCGCGCCAGCGCTATGAAGAGCGCCTGGGCGACAAGACCCTGCTGCAGCCGACGAAGATCGAAGTGGAGCAGTCGCTGGCCAATGTGGACACCTACATCACCGGCATCGAGCAGCTGTTCGGCAAGTACAAGGTGGCCGGCGCCGAGCAGGCGCTGCAGACCATCGCCAGCCAGCTGCGCGAGTACCGCGATTGGACCCGCCGCGAGGTGCTGCCCAAGGCCCGCACCGATGCGCGTCTGCCCGAGCCGCTGTATGCGTACCAGCTCAAGCGCGTGGGCATCGACATCGCCCCGGCGCTGCTGATGCAGCGGGCCCAGCTGGAATTCATGGAAACCCGCTCGGCGATGCGCCAGCTGGCACCGCTGGTAGTGCAGGCCAAGGGCCTGAAGGTCACCGACAGCACCGACCCGGTGGCCGTGGTACGTGCGCTCAAGGGCGACAAGATTCCCGACGATCAGCTCGAGCACCACTACCGCGGCGTGATCGATGCGATCGACCCGATCATCCGCAAGGAAAAGATCGTCGATGTGCCGCAGCGCCCGATGCAGATGCGCCTGGGCTCGGCTGCCGAAAGCGCCGCCTCGCCGGCACCGCATTTCCTGCCGGCGCCGCTGGTCGGCAATACCGGGCAGCAGGGCACCTTCGTGTTGCCGCTGGGCAACCCGGCCGCTGGCGACAAGGCCGCGCAGTACGACGATTTCAACTTCGGCTCGGCCGCCTGGACGCTGAGCGCGCATGAAGGCCGCCCGGGCCACGAACTGCAGTTCACCGCGATGGTCGAGCGCGGCATCTCGCTGGCCCGCACGATGTTCGCCTTCAATTCGGTCAACGTGGAAGGCTGGGCGCTGTATGCCGAAGCGGAGATGGTGCCGTACGAGCCGCTGGACGGTCAGCTGATCGCGCTGCAGTTCCGCCTGCTGCGGGCCGCACGCGCGATGCTGGACCCGATGCTCAACCTGGGTCAGATCGACCGGGCCAACGCCGAGCGCGTGCTGATCGATGAGGTCGGCCTGTCCAAGGCGATGGCCACGCAGGAGCTGGACCGCTACATGGTGCGCATGCCCGGCCAGGCCGGCAGCTACTTCTACGGCTACACCCGGATTCTTGAGCTGCGCATGCAGACCGAGCTGGCGCTGGGCGATCGCTTCGACCGGCTGGCGTTCAACAACTTCCTGCTCGACCAGGGCCTGCTGCCGCCGGACCAGCTGGCCAAGGCCGTCAATGACGTCTTCGTGCCGAAGTACAAAAGCGCGGCCAAGCGCTGACGCGTTTGCGGTAGGCACCGACCGTTGGTCGGTGCGCTATCCCAGCAGCCACGACCAACGGTCGTGGTCTACCGCGGCCTTCGTTACCGCTGCGGCGTGATCGTCTGCGTCGGCAGGCGCGGCGCCGGCGGCGGATTCGGGACCCAGATGGCCACACCGGCCGCGCGCTTCTGCGTGGTCGGGATGCCGATGCCCACACCACCGCCCACGTGCGAGCCGTAGCTGCCCGCACCGACGGACATGCCGACTGGCGAGCCGCTGGAGCCCACGCCCATCAGGATCACGCCGTTGGCACCGAGGGCGGCGGCCTCACGCTTGAGCCGCATGACCGCGGCATCGGTCTGGCCCTGTGTGCCGAAACCGACCGCACTGGCCGATTCGAGCTGGGCGATTTCCTGTGACCCTGCCGGCGGCGTGGAATAAATCTGCACCGTGGCCGGATCGACCGGGGCACGCGCCTGGCCGAGCATGACCTTGGAGGTGCTGGCGCAGCCGGCGCTGAGCAGCGCCAGGCCCAGCAATGCAGCGCATCGGATGTTCATGGCGTTACCCCTGTGTGTCATGGCTGGGATGATCGGTGCTGGCGACTGAATCGGTCCCAACCCCTGCCAATGCACCCTAGCACCGCCCCGGTGAGGCCCCCGCCAACGGCGTCTCGCTGCCGCTTGCGCCTGCGCCGGGAACCGCTATGGTGGGCCACGCATTCACCTCAAGGAGCCGGGCATGGGATTGATCAGTCTGTTGTGGGGCATCGTCGCGCTGCTCTGGATGATTGTGGCCCTGATCCCGCTATTGGGCTGGGGCAACTGGTTCCTGATCCCGTTTGCCGCGGTGGGTGCGGTGATCGCCGCCATCGGCATCCTGTTCACCCACGCCAGCAAGCGCGGCCGGGCCTGGACCGGGCTGGTGCTCAACGGCATCGTGGTGGTGGTGGGGATCGTCCGGCTCGGGCTGGGTGGCGGCATCATCTGAGCCGTGCGGGTGCGACCGACCGTCGCAGCTCACGGCCGCCCGGTACCATCGGCGTAGAATGACCGGCTGCCGCATCCGGCTCTGCCGGCGGTCCACGCCCGTCCGGGCGCTCTCCCTGCACCGATGATCATTCGTCCTCGTCCCCACGGCTGGCAACTGCTCTACATCCTGCGCGGCTCCATCGTTCCGGCGGTGGCTCCGAAGGTCGTGGCGATCCTATTGCTGTCGGTCGCGGTCGCGGCCCTGGCCGAGCTGTGGCACCCGCCGGGCATCGAGCGCGTGTCGGTGGCACCGTTCACCCTGCTGGGCCTGGTGCTGTCGATCTTCCTCAGCTTCCGCAACAACGCCTGCTTCGAGCGCTGGTGGGAAGGCCGCAAGCTATGGGGCCAGCTGATTTATGAATCACGCAGCCTGGCCCGCCTGTGCCAGGCGCTGCTGGTCGACGATACGGCGCTGCGTGATCGCGTGTGCCGGCTGTGCATCGGTTTCGCGCATGCGCTGGCGGCCCGCCTGCGTGGCCGCGACATGGCGCTGGCGGCGCTGCCGTGGGTACCCGAGGCCGATCGCGCGCGGTTCGGCCAGCGCCTCAATGCACCGGATCAACTGTTGGCGATGATCGCTGCCGATCTCGCCCAGGCGCTGCGCGCCGGTCAGCTGGATTCGTACCTCTACACGCAGTTCGAAACACGCCTGCATGCGCTGTCCAGCATCCAGGCCGGTTGCGAGCGCATCCTGACCACGCCGCTGCCGTTCGCCTACACGCTGCTGCTGCACCGGTGCGCGTGGCTGTTCTGCGTGCTGCTGCCCTTCGGCCTGGCCAGTTCGCTGGGTTGGGCAACGCCGGTGGTCTCGGCCGTGCTGGCGTATGCGTTCTTCGGCCTGGACCAGCTCGGCGAGGAGATGGAAGAGCCGTTCGGGCTGGAATCCAACGACCTGCCGCTGGATGCGATGGTGCGCACCGTCGAAATCGATCTGCTCGACAGCCTGGGCGTCCAGCCGCTGCCCGAGCCCCTGCAACCGCGGCAGTACCTGCTGCAGTAATTCCTGCCTTCCGTTCCGGAGCTTCTCATGGCACATCCTGACTATCGCCCCCGCCGCATGCGTCACGACGAGTTCTCGCGTCGTTTGATGCGCGAGAACACGCTGACCACCGACGACCTGATCTATCCGGTGTTCGTGCACGAGCTGGCCGGCCGCGCGCCGGTGGCTTCGATGCCCGGCGTGGAGCGGCTGTCGATCGACGAGCTGTTGAACGTGGCGGAAGAAGCGCTGGAACTGGGCATCCCGGTGATCGACCTGTTCCCGGTGATCGATCCGGCCGGCAAGTCGCTCGATGCCGCCGCGGCGTGGGATGAGAATGGTCTGGCACAGCGCGCCATCCGCGCGTTGAAGTCGCGCTTCCCCGAGCTGGGCGTGATGACCGATGTCGCGCTGGATCCGTACACCACGCATGGTCAGGACGGCATCATTGATGACAAGGGTTACGTGCTCAACGACATCACGGTGGAGGCGCTGGTCAAGCAGTCGCTGTCGCACGCCGAAGCCGGCGTGGACATCATTTCCCCGTCGGACATGATGGATGGCCGCATCGGTGCGATCCGCCGTGCGCTGGATGCCGCCGGCCACGTCAACGTGCGGATCATGGCCTACTCGGCCAAGTACGCCTCGGCGTTCTACGGTCCGTTCCGCGACGCGGTCGGCAGCTCCAACGGCCTCGGCAAGGCGGACAAGAAGACCTACCAGATGGACCCGGCCAACGGCGACGAGGCCATGCGTGAGATCGCGCTGGACCTGGAAGAGGGTGCGGACATGGTGATGGTCAAGCCGGGCATGCCCTACCTGGACCTGGTGCGCCGGGTGAAGCAGCAGTTCGGCGTGCCGACCTTCGCCTATCAGGTCAGTGGCGAGTACGCGATGATGAAGGCCGCCTTCGCCAATGGCTGGCTGGACGAGCGGGCCTGCGTGATGGAATCGTTGATCGGCTTCAAGCGCGCCGGCGCCGATGGCGTGTTGACCTATTTCGCCCCGCAGGTGGCGCGTTGGCTGCGCGAACGCTGACAATACGCGCCCACCCCGATACAGGACGAGGATGATGCAGACGATGGGATGGCTACAGTGGGTGACCTGGACGGCCGGCGTGCTGGCCTTTGCCGTGGTCATCGGGCTGGTGATCCGTGGTGTGCGCCGCGCCGCGCGGCAGGCGCCGGAGCAACCCTCCGCCGCCGCGCGCATTGCCCGTGAGGCGCAGCTGTCGCCCGCCTTGCAGGCACAGCTGGCGGCATTGAACCAGCGCAAGGATCACGGCGAGATCAGCGAAGCGCAGTACGAGCAGCAACGCGCGGCGCTGCTGCAGGCGCACTAGCGCTCGGCCAGCACGATCACGGGTAGCGCCACGCCATGCGTGGCGGCCTTTCGGCGACCGCGGCGTCAACCGCAGCCGGCACCTCGCGGTGCTGACGGCGCCTTGATCCGGTACAGGTCCAGCCCGCCGGCACGCGGTGCGCGTGCCATGCCAGCCAGGACCATCTCCGAAGGCTTGGACGCGTCCACCACCGGCGCGCCGGTCTGGCCGTCGGCGGTATTGAACGACAGCGTCAGCGGCACCGCCGCCTGGCGGTGATCGCAGCTCGCCAGCAGGACCTGCGAATGCCCCCGGCTTGCGCGGGTGAAGGCCAGCGCGCCCGCATTGTCCAGCCAGGCGGCCCCGAGTTCGTCGGCGGCCGTATTGAGCGGGGCCGGCAGGGCCTGCGCCGTCCCAAATCCCTCGCCCTGCACGGGCGCCAGATACAGATCGAAGCCGCCCTGGGTGGCTGTGCCATTGCGCGAGAACAGCAGCGTGCGTCCATCCGGACGCAGCGCGGGGGCACGTTCATCGGTGCGGGTGTTGAGCGCCGGCAGGGCCTGCACGGTCCCGAAGGTGCCATCGGTGGCCACCGGGGCACGGTACAGATCGAACCCGCCCTGGCCGCCGCGGCGGTTGGAGGCGAAGTACAGCCACTGGCCATCGTGGCTGAAGTACGGGTCGCGTTCGTCGTCGGCGCTGTTGAGCGCGAGCGGGGCAGGGTCCTGCCAGCGCCCTTCGCGCAGCACCCCCTGCCACAGGTTCCAGCCGCCGCTGGCCCCGGCGCGGTCGCTGGCCCACACGATGCGCTGGCCGTCCGGCGCGATCGTGGCCTGGGCTTCGTTGGCCTTGGTCGAGACCACGCCCATGCCCTCGATGCCGAATTCGGAAAGCGCCATCGCGGCGGGTGTGCAGAGTAAACTGGCGCTCAGCGCGAGCAGAGACAATGGAATGCGCATCATCGCGTCCGTTGGGGTTTGCGTTCCATTCTAGGCCCGGAGCAGGAAACCCATGACCGACCGTTACGCCGTATTCGGCCAGCCCATCGCGCATTCGCAGTCGCCGCACATCCATGCCACGTTCGGCCGGCAGGAAGGCCTGGCGCTGGACTACCGTGCGATCGAGGCATCGCCGGCCGAGTTCCTGGCAGCGCTGGAGGCCTTCGCTGCCGAGGGTGGCGTGGGCGCCAACATCACCGCGCCGCACAAGGAAGCTGCCTTCGCGCTGTGCACCACGCTGACCTCGCGCGCGCGCCGCGCCGGTGCGGTCAACACGCTGCTGCGCAAGGGCGACCGCTGGCATGGCGATACCACCGATGGCATCGGCCTGGTCCGGGATCTCACCGACCGCCACGGCCTGGACCTGCGTGGCCGCCGCACCCTGCTGATCGGCGCCGGTGGCTCGGCGCGCAGCGTGGCCCCGGCGCTGCTGGATGCCGGCATCCTGGAGCTGGTGGTGGTCAACCGCACCCCGGAGCGCGCCGACGCGCTGATCGATGCGATGGGCGAGCCGGGCCGCGCCATCACCCGCTACTGGGAAGACATCCGCGAACTGGGTGATTTCGAGCTGATCATCAATGCCACCTCGGCCGGCCGCGACCGCGCCGCGGAGTTCAAGCTGCCGCTGTCGCTGGTCAACAGCATGACCACCGCGGTCGATCTCAACTACGGCGAGGCTGCGATTGCCTTCACTGCGTGGGCGCGCTCGGCCAGCTGCCGCAACATCGTTGATGGCCTGGGCATGCTGGTCGAACAGGCGGCGGAGAGCTTCCTGCAGTGGCACGCCGTGCGCCCGCAGACCGATGCCGTCTACACCGAGCTGCGCACCCAGCTGGCCCCGCTGGCCGGCGAGGACTGAACCGGTGGACATGGATCTGCTGATCTCGATGCTGACCATGGTGGGCGTGCGCCTGCCGGTGCTGATTGCGCTGGCAATCGCCGTGGTCTGGGTGGTGGATACCCCGCGCGGCGCGATCCGCAGCGTGGCCCTGGGCGCACTGGGCGTGATGGCGCTGACCACCCTGGCCGGCCTGGTGCTGAACCTGGTGCCGATGTGGATGGTGCAGCAGGGCAACTACGAGAACCTGCAGCTGATGTCCAAGCTGCTCGGTGCCGGCCACTTCGCACTCAATCTGTTCGAGGCGCTTGCGCTGGTGCTGCTGGTCTGGGCGATGACCCGCGCGCTGCGCGGCCACGCCGTTCCGCCCGTTGCGCCGCTGCCGCCGCGCTGAGCAGGTGCAGCAGGCTGTCGCGGCCCACAGCGTTGGCGTGGGCCGCGTCACGGATATGAACCGCCGCGGAAAATGGCGCCGGTCACGGCCCCCGGGTCGTGAGAAAATGGGGACTGTGATCCAGTCAGGCAGTCCCCCGGCGTGACCGAAAAAGTTGAAGCCCCCCGCGCCCTGAACGACGAGCTCAAGGCCGGCATCCGCGATGCTTACGCCAAGCTGCAGGCCAATACGCCCGGCTTCAGCACGCGGCGTTCGCAGAGCCAGATGATCGGCGTGGTGTCGCGTGCGCTCTCGCACAGCGGCGGCGTCGGCGTGGTCGAAGCGCCGACCGGCGTCGGCAAGTCGCTGGGCTACCTGACCGCCGGCGTGCCGATTGCGCTGGCGACCAAGAAGAAGCTGGTGATCAGCACCGGCACCGTGGCGCTGCAGTCGCAGCTGGTCGAGCGCGACATCCCCAATTTCCTCAAGGCCACCGGCATCGAAGCCACCGTGGCGCTGGCCAAGGGCCGCACCCGCTACCTGTGCACCCGCAACGCGGCCGAAGCGCATGGCGACGGCGCGCAGGAAGGCATGTTCGACGACGAACAGCCGTTGTTCGACCGCCCGTTGGCGCCGATCGAGATGGACCTGGCGCAGTCGCTGAGCAAGGCCTTCCTCGAAGGCCGCTGGAACGGTGACCTGGACAACGCGCCGGAAACGATCAGCAACACCCTGCGCTCGCGCATCACCACGCCCGCCTCGGGCTGCGCCGGGCGCAAGTGCGCCTACTCGGCGCAGTGCGCGGTACTGCGCTCGCGCAACACCGTGCGCGAGGCGCAGATCGTGGTGACCAATCACGCGCTGCTGTTGTCGGCGCTGTCGATCGGCGAGAGCGACAACGGCCAGCCGCTGATCGCGCCGCCCTCGGACATGCTGCTGGTGCTTGATGAAGGGCATCACATCGGCAACGTCGCCATCGACCAGGGCGCGGCCAGCCTCGCGCTGGACGAAATGGCCAAGCGCACCGGCCGCCTGCAGGTGCTGATCGCTGCGTCCTACCGCGCGGTGGACAAGGACAAGCTGGGCAACCTGCTGCCCAACGAGGCCATCGAAGCCGCCGCCAAGGTCAGCAAGCAGCTCAAGGCGTTCCGCGATGTGATCGACCGCAGCTGGCGGCCGGACCCGGCCGCCCAGGAGCCGATGTGGCGCGCCCCGAACGGCCGCCTGCCGGAGATCTGGATGCCCGATATCGAGACCATCGCCGACGACACCCGCGCGCTGTTCAACTGGGCGCATGCCGCGCTGACGCAGGTCGCCAAGGGCAAGCCCGAGGATGCCGCGCGCGAACGCCTGCAGCGCAACCTTGGCATGGCGCTGGAGATGATCGAGCAGCAGCACAATCTGTGGACCGGCTGGCGCCGCGAAGACAAGGAGGGCCAGCCGCCGACCGCGCGCTGGATCACCCTCTCGCGCGATGGCGACCTGGTCCTGCATGGCTCGCCGGTCTCGGCCGCGAACGTGCTGCGCAAGCTGCTCTGGGATGAAGTGGATTCGGTGGTGATGACCTCGGCCACGCTCACCGGCGGTGGCGATTTCCAGGCGCTGGCGATCGACAACGGCATTCCGGCCGAAGCCGAGATGGTCTCGCTGGCCTCGCCGTTCGATCTGCCCAACCAGGCCCAGCTGATCGTGCCAGCGTTCCCGGTGACCCCGGATGACAAGGAAGGTCACCCCAAGGAAATCGCGAAGTACCTGGTCAAGGAGCTGGACTGGGGCAAGGGCAGCATCGTGCTGTTCACCTCGCGCTGGAAGATGGAGAAGGTGGCCGAGCTGATGCCGGCCGCGCAGCGCAAGCACGTGCTGGTGCAGGGCGAGACCGCCAAGCAGAAAATGATCGACGAGCACCTGCGGCGCACCTCGGCCGGGGAGGGCTCGGTGCTGTTCGGGCTCAATTCCTTCGGCGAGGGCCTCGATCTGCCCGGCGAGGCCTGCACCACGGTGGTGATCACCCAGGTGCCCTTCGCGGTGCCGACCGACCCGCAGACCTCCACGCTGAGCGAGTGGTTCGAAAGCCGTGGCCTGAACGCCTTCAACCTGATCGCGATCCCGCACGCCCTGCGTACGCTGACCCAGTTCTCCGGCCGCTTGATCCGCACCTCCACCGATACCGGCCGCGTGATCATCCTCGACTCGCGGCTGCTGACCCGCCGCTACGGCAAGCGCATCATCGATTCACTGCCGCCGTTCAAGCGGGTGATCGGGTAGCGGTACACGACACTTGCAACGGGGCGTTGCGTTGCGAAACGGTAGAGCCACGCCATGCGTGGCTGCTCTCCGATCAGAACGCGCCGCAGCCTGAAACTGCACCCATCCACGCGTGGCGTGGAGCTAGTCCTCCAGTTTCGCAAGGTCGCGCACCGCGCCCTTGTCAGCACTGGTGGCCAGCAACGCATACGCCTTCAGTGCACCGGTGACCTTGCGCGGACGCGCCTCGCGCGGCTTCCAGCCGAGCGCGTCCTGTTCGGCGCGGCGTGCGGCCAGCGTGGCGTCATCGAGCAGCAGATCGATGCGCCGTGCGGGAATGTCGATACGGATGCGGTCGCCGTTGCGGACCAGGCCAATGGTGCCGCCCGAGGCCGCTTCCGGCGAGGCATGCCCGATCGACAGGCCCGAGGTGCCACCGGAGAAACGGCCGTCGGTGAGCAGGGCGCATTGCTTGCCCAGGCCCTTGGATTTCAGATAGCTGGTCGGGTACAGCATTTCCTGCATGCCCGGGCCACCGCGCGGTCCTTCGTAGCGGATCACCACCACATCGCCGGCGACCACTTCATCGGCGAGGATGCCCTGTACAGCGGCGTCCTGGCTCTCGAACACGCGCGCGTTGCCTTCGAACACGTGGATGGATTCATCGACGCCGGCGGTCTTCACCACGCAGCCATCAACGGCCAGATTGCCGCGCAGCACCGCCAGCCCGCCTTCGGCCGAATAGGCATGCGCGACGGCGCGGATACAGCCTTCGGCACGGTCCACGTCCAGCGTCGGCCAGCGCGTGGCCTGGCTGAACGCGACCTGGGTCGGGATGCCGGCGGGCCCTGCGCGGAAGAAATCGTGGACCGTCTCATCGGTGCTCACCGCGACATCCCAGCGCGCGATCGCCTCGGCCAGGGTGCGGCTGTGCACGGTCGGCACGTCGGTATGCAGCAGGCCACCGCGCGCGAGCTCGCCGAGGATGCCGAACACACCGCCCGCGCGATGCACATCCTCCATGTGGTACTTCGGTGTGTTCGGCGCAACCTTGCACAGCTGCGGCACACGGCGTGAGAGTTCGTCGATGGCATGCAGATCGAAGTCCACCTCCGCTTCCTGCGCCGCGGCCAGCAGATGCAGGATGGTGTTGGTGGAACCGCCCATGGCGATGTCCAGCGTCATCGCATTCTCGAACGCTTCGCGGGTGGCGATGCCGCGCGGCAATGCACCCGCTTCTTCGCCCCCATACCAGCGATGGCACAGCTCCACGATCAGGCGCCCGGCGCGGCGGAACAGCTGCTCGCGGTCGGCGTGGGTGGCCAGCGTGGAGCCGTTGCCGGGCAGCGACAAGCCCAGTGCTTCGGTCAGGCAGTTCATCGAGTTGGCGGTGAACATGCCCGAGCACGACCCGCACGTGGGACAGGCGCTGCGCTCGTACTCGGCGACCTTCTCGTCGCTGGCGCTTTCATCGGCGGCGATCACCATCGCATCGACCAGGTCCAGCTTGTGCTCGGACAGGCGCGTCTTGCCGGCTTCCATCGGGCCACCGGAGACGAACACCACCGGGATGTTCAGGCGCAGCGCGGCCATCAGCATGCCGGGGGTGATCTTGTCGCAGTTGGAGATGCACACCAGGGCGTCGGCACAGTGCGCGTTGACCATGTACTCCACCGAGTCGGCGATGATCTCGCGGCTGGGCAGCGAATACAGCATGCCGTCGTGGCCCATGGCGATCCCGTCATCCACCGCGATGGTGTTGAACTCCTTCGCCACGCCGCCGACCTGCTCGATCTCGCGCGCCACGAGCTGGCCCAGGTCCTTGAGGTGCACGTGGCCGGGCACGAACTGGGTGAACGAGTTGGCGACGGCGATGATCGGCTTGTGGAAGTCGCCATCGGTCATCCCGGTGGCGCGCCACAGGGCGCGTGCGCCGGCCATGTTGCGGCCGGCGGTGGAGGTGCGGGAGCGGTATTCAGGCATGGTGGCTGGCAGGATCTGGCGGGCCGTGGGGGCGCGTTTCACCTCGATTCTGCCGAAAAATTCCGGTTGCGTTTGCAACCACCTTCGCCGCTGCCGCGGCCCCGCCCAGAGCGAATGCTGAAACGCTGTTCATGTTTTGGACTTTGCCGGTTTTGGTTGTTCGCCCCGATCAGGCATGATTGGGGAGATAACCGTACTAGGGGGCATGACGCCATGAAACGTTCCAGGACCACTGCGCTGCTGCTGATGAGCGCTGCGCCGCTGCTGTTCACCGCCTGCCAGAAGAACGAGGCCGTGCAGGTGCAGGAAGGGCTCTACACCTCGGTGCAGGCCTGTACCGAAGCCACCGGCGATCCGTCCAGCTGCCGCAACGCGTTTGCCGAGGCGCAGAAGCAGTCGGCCGATGCCGCCCCCAAATACGCCACGCGCGAAGCCTGCGAGGCCGAATACAACGCCGAGCAGTGCGTGGAACAGAAGACCTCCACCGGCCATTCGTTCATCGGCCCGATGATGATGGGCTTCTTCATGTCGCAGATGCTCAGCAACCGTGGCGGCGCGGGCCTGGCCCAGCAGCCGGCGGCGAGCCCGGCCTATCAGGACAAGGCCAAGGGCTGGGCACGCCCCGGTCCGTCCACCGGCGGCATGAACACCGCCAGCGGCATCGGCGCCGGCAAGGCCGGCCTGGCCCCGGTCAATGCCACCCCGAACCGGGCGGTCACCGCCAGCCGCGGTGGCTTCGGCAACACCAGCAGCAACCGCAGCAGCGTCGGCGGCTGATCGATGCAGCGCGTGCGTATCGCCGAGCGCAGCCAATGGCGCGCTCGGGCCGAAGAGTCGGGTTTCCGTTTCCACACCATCGATGGTCTGCCGTACTGGGATGAAACCGCGTACTACGCCTTCACCCTGCGCCAGATCGAACAGGACATCGAAGACCCCAGTGCCGAGCTGCATGCGATGGCGATGGACCTGGTGGACGAGGTGGTGGGCAGCCAGCAGTTGATGGACCAGCTGGCGATCCCGCCGCTGTTCCGCGACTGGATCGCTGACAGCTGGCGCCGCCGCGAGCCGCACCTGTATGGGCGGCTGGATTTCGCCTACGACGGCACCGGCCCGGCCAAGCTCTACGAGCTGAATTACGACACGCCCACCTCGCTGTTCGAAGCGTCGTTCTTCCAGTGGCAGTGGCTGGAGGACCAGCGCAACCAGAACCGGCTGCCACCGCATGCCGATCAGTTCAACGCGATCCATGAGGCGCTGGTCGAACGCTTCGGCGAACTGGCCGCGCAGCTGCCGCCGCCGCTGTATTTCAGTGCTGTCGGTGCGTCGGAGGAAGACCAGGGCACGGTCGCCTACCTGCGCGACTGTGCGGCCCAGGCCGGCCTGCGTGGCGACGCGATCGCGATCGAGGATATCGGCCTGTCCGAGGACGGGCGCTTCACCGCGCTCGACGACACCGTGATCGGCAGCCTGTTCAAGCTGTATCCGCTCGAAGACCTGATGACCGAGTCGTTCGGCCAGGCGCTGCCCGCTTCGGGCGTGCAGCTGCTGGAACCGGCATGGAAGGCGATCCTCAGCAACAAGGGCGTGCTGCCGCTGCTGTGGCAGCGTCACCGCGGCCACCCGAACCTGCTCGCCGCCGAGTTCGACGATGGCAGCGAGCTGCCGCGCGGCTGGGTCCGCAAGCCGTTGTTCTCGCGCGAGGGCGCGAACGTGGCGATGCACCTGGCCGATGGCAGCTGGCAGGAAAGCGAAGGCCCGTACACCGGCCCGGCGATCCGCCAGGCCGCGCATCCGCTCACCGCGTTCGATGGCGGTTATCCGCTGATCGGCAGCTGGATCGTGGGCGACCAGGCCTGTGGCATGGGTATCCGCGAAGACAACAGCCGGATCACCCGCGACAGCGCCCGCTTCGTACCGCACGCGATCATCGACGAAGGGCCGACGCGCATCTATCTCTGATCGTTACAACAACCCATCCCGCTTGACCGCCAGGTAGCGTTCCACCAGCGCGCCAGGCAGGGCCTCGGCGGTGACATCCAGCACCATCACCCGGTGGCTGCGCAGCGCGTCATGTGCGTCGCTGCGCTGCTGCAGGTAACGTGCGATCGCACCGGCCTGGGCAGCGTCCTGCAGGCTCTCCACCGGCTGGGCCAGCGCATCGTCCAGCGCGCGCTCGCGCAGGCTGGCCACGCAGACTAGATGCTGGCGCTGCAGCAGGCGCACGGCCGCGAGCAGATCTTCAATGTCCTCATCGCGCACGTTGGTGACCAGCATCACCAGCGAGCGACGGCGCTGACGCAGTGAAAGCTCGGTGGCTGCGGCGAGGTAATCGGTGGCGACCGGCTGCGCCTGCAGATCGTAGCTGGCGCGCAGCAGGGTATCGATGGTGCCCATGCCACGTTTCGGCGCGACCCAGCGGCTGTCGCCCCCGGCCGCGAACAGGCCCACGCCGTCGCCTTGGCGCAGCGCGAGGTAGGACACCACCAGCGCCGCATTGAGCACATGATCGAAGTGCGACAGCCCGCCTTCGCTGGCCATCATGCGCCGGCCGGTGTCGATCATCAGCACCAGCTGCTGGTTTTTCTCGTCCTGGTATTCGCGGGAGATCAGCTTGCGCGCGCGGGCGGTCGCCTTCCAGTCGACCTGGCGCAGGCTGTCGCCGACGCGGTACTCGCGCATCTGGTGGAAATCGGTGCCTTCGCCGCGGCGGCGCTTGAGGTGCGCGCCGACTAGGCGCGAGGCCTGCTCGGCACTGAACAAGGCGAAGCGCGTCAGCGGTGCGAAGTTGGGGTAGACGCGCACCGTCATCGCCGGCGGCAGCTGCCGCCGTTGATGCCACAGCCGCCACGCACTGTGCATGCGCAGGTGCACCCCCTCGAACACGAAACGGCCACGCGCGGTCGGGGTCAGTCGGTACGCCACGCTGCTGGTGACCAACGGTTTGAGCGCCAGCGATCGTGGCAGGCCGTGCAGGCTCCAGCCGCCGGGCACCAGATCGAATACCTCCACGCGCTGGTGCCGGCTCGATTCCAGCCGCAGCGTCGCCTCACGCTCGACATTCAGTGCCAGCGACTCCGGCAGCTCGCGGTGCACACTCGGCGAGGGTTGGCGACGCAGGCGCAGCAGGTCCACCAGCGCGATCAGCGCCACACCACCACCGATCGCCCACCAGACCGCGTGCGGCCATGTGCCGATCACCACCGGCACGCCGAGCAGGCCCCAGCCGGCCAGCAATGCCAGCAGCAGTGCGCCCGGCCTCATGCCGGTCGCTCGCGATGGAGGACGCGCCCACTCATTTGCGCGGTGCGTCCACCTTGGCCAGCAAAGCGGTCAGCGCATCGTCGGCACTCTGCCCTTCGATCTGCAGTTCCGGTGCGAGGGCGATACGGTGGCGCAGGGCGGGCCTGGCGATATCGCGCACGTCATCGGGGGTGACGAAATCACGACCGGACAGCACCGCCTGCGCACGCGCCGCACGCACCAGCGCGATGCTCCCGCGCGGGCCGGCACCCAGCGCGATACCCGGCCATTGCCGCGTGGCGGCGACGATCCGTACCGCGTAGTCGATCACTTCCGGGTCGACCGTGATTGCAGCGGTCGCCTGCTGCAACGCGACCACCTCGGCCGCGTTCAGCACGCGTGGCACCTGCGACAGATCGAAATCGGCGGCGCTGCGGCCGGTGGTGATCGCATCGACCATGCGCTTCTCATCGTCCAGCGTCGGGTAGTCGATCAGCACCTTCAGCAGGAAACGGTCCAGCTGCGCTTCGGGCAGCGGGTAGGTACCTTCCTGTTCGACCGGGTTCTGCGTGGCCAGGGTCAGGAACGGCGGGGTCAGCGCGAACGCCTTGCCTTCGATGGTGACCTGGCCTTCCTGCATCACTTCCAGCAGTGCCGACTGGGTCTTGGCCGGGGCGCGGTTGATTTCATCGGCGAGCAGCAGGTTGGTGAACACCGGGCCGCGACGGATCTTGAAGCTCTCGGTCTTCGGGTCATACACCGCATGGCCGCTGACATCGCTGGGCATCAGGTCCGGGGTGAACTGCACACGGCCGTAATCCAGCTCCAGCGCCTGGGCGAGCGCGCGCACCAGCAGGGTCTTGCCCAGCCCGGGCACACCTTCGATCAGCACGTGGCCGCCGGCCAGCAGCGCGATCAGGATCTGGTCCAGCACCTCGGGCTGGCCGATGAAGGCGCGGCCCACGGCCTCGCGCACGGCATCGACGCGCTCGGACAACGGCGACGGCGATGGCGACGGCGTCACGGCGGGAGGGGACAGCGGCGGCGGAAGCGTCGGCTCGGTCATAGCAGGTTTCTCATCTGGATCAGCAGGCGGATGCGGTCGCGCAGGCCGGCGACGTCGTGGGAAGCGGGTGGAGTCAAGGCGGTCTGCACGCGCTCTTGCGACCACTGCAGCAGGCTGGCGACGGCCTGCACCCGGGCCTCGCCGGTCAGTGCGGCCGCA
Source organism: Stenotrophomonas sp. Steno-Z10-BAI (assembly GCF_056393115.1). Classification (NCBI taxonomy): domain Bacteria; kingdom Pseudomonadati; phylum Pseudomonadota; class Gammaproteobacteria; order Lysobacterales; family Lysobacteraceae; genus Stenotrophomonas; species Stenotrophomonas sp. Steno-Z10-BAI. Next base: position 45,154 of record NZ_JBWJOZ010000005.1, read on the forward strand.
CTCGGCGAACGCCGCCGCAGACGCGCCAGGAACGCGCGGCGGACCGCGTCATACAACAGCGGTGCCTTGCCGAAGCGCAGCAGGTGTTCGCCGCTGGCGCGGATGTGTTCGAGCAGCGAGCGGCGTTCCGCGGCAGGCGAGGGCAGCTCACTGCCCAGGCGCTGCGCGCGCTGCCAGAGCCAGCCGAGCAGCGCCAGCAGCAACGGCGCCCACACCGGCCAGCCGAGGTAGAACACGCGGTTCCACAACGACGGCGGGCGCGAGGCGTAGACCAGCCACATCGTGCCCTTGCCATAGTTGGGCGCCAGCACGTAGCGGGTCAGGTCGCGGTGGGCCTTGTCGTGCAGCCCATCAACGAGGGCGTTGGCGGCGTTCGGCGGGGCGGCCGGGTTGGGCCGGCCCTTGCCCTGCATGAAGGCCATGTCGGCCAACACATCGATGTGCCCCCGGCCGTGGCGCAGGCGGGCGAAGACCAGGTCGGCCGCGGTGCCCCACTCGCGCTCGACCGCCATGCCCGCGGCTGGCTCCACCGCGAAGCGACGGCCGGTGCAGAACTCCACATGCTGCGGGTCATCGCGCACGTGGAACTGCTGGCAATAGCTCCCGTAGCCCGCGCTGTCCACGCCGAGCGCGTCCAGCAGCGGGCCATTGCGGGCGGCGTCCTTGCCCACCGGTGGCGTGCGCACGATCAGGTGCCCACCACGCTCCACCCAGGCCATCAGCGTTGCTACGGCAGGTGCGGGCACTTCCGCGCTGTCCTGCAGCAGCACCACGGTATCGCCCGGTTCCAGCGGCATCCGGGTCAGGTCCAGGCGTGGCCGCGACTGCACGGTTAGCCCGTCCGCACGCAGCGCCTGGCCGAGTACGTACAGCGGGTTGTAGCTGGCTTCGCCCTGTGGCGGCAGGTGCTCTGTGTGCGTCACCCGCTCGTGGGTGCGCAGGAACAGGATCGCCAGCGGCACGCCGATCACCAGCAGGCCCAGGACGATCAGCAGCCAGCGCAGACGGACGCTCACGCGCGCCACCCGAACTGGGCCTGCAGAATCGTGGCCAGCGCATTGAAGTCTTCATCGCTGGGCAATCGGCCGGCATACGCCGCGTACTGCCAGATCCGCACGATGCGCGCGAACAGGCTGCGGTCGGCCTCGACCGGCATCCGACGCGAGGCACGCAGGCACTGCGCTTCGGTGGCACCCGGCGGAAGCGTGATCCCGGCGCGCTCGCTCATCGATTCCACACTGGCGCGGTACAGCAGCGCCAGCGCCTGGCGGGGGCGTCCTTCCTGCCACAGGGCACGCGCACGCGACGCCGGATCGGGCGGCACGACGTCCGGTATCCGGATTGGTTCTTCGATGACCGCTGCGGCCTTCGCACGACGGCGCTGGCCGGAGCCGCGCAGCCACGGCAGCCAGCGCGGTGCGGTGGCCAGCAGCAGCAACACCAGGACCCCGACCACCGCCCACAGCGTCCATTCGGCGATCCGGGCCGGCAACAGCGGCCCCTTGCTGCCGCGTTGGCCAGTGGCCTTGGCCGCAGCCTCACGTTTTGCCTTCTCCGCTTCGGTTGCGTCGCTTTCGATGCGCGTCCACTCGGTGACCTCGCGGGTCGGGCTCTGCAGCGGGTCTTCATACGCGCGCTGCACGGCTTGTCGGAAGCCAGCCGTATCCACCGCTTCAGCGCCAAAGATGACCGGGGGCGTGTTGTCCGGATCGTTGTCGTACGTACGCGGCGGGTCATCGGCGTCATCGTCTTCGCTACCGTCGGCGTCCGCGTCCGAAGCCGCATCGGCGTCTTGCGCAGGTGACGGAGCGTCATCGGCCGGCACCGGCAACGCACCCTTGGTGTTCGACTGCGCCGGCGCCTGTTGGGCGTGCAGTGCCGCGCCTGGCCAGACCAGCACGAGGGCCAGGACCAGCAGCGGCGCAGCCCGCTGCAACCGTGCATGCAGGCGCCGGAAGGCGATCTCCACATCCCATGCTTCCATCTGCGTGCGCCGGTCCAGGTACAGGCCGAAGCCGGCACCGACATAGAACGGCCCGATCAGCGTGGCGGCCAACCAGAACAGCAGGTTCACGCCCAGCTGCATCCATGCCGGCATGTCCTGCTTGGCCAGCTCCCACGCCGCGCGCCAGGACTCGGACAGCAGGTCCACCGGAATGAACAGGAACACCGCGGCGATGCCGCCGACCACCAGCACGATCTCGAAGACCATGCACACCAGCGTCAGCAGTACGGCATGGCCCATCGCACCCCCGGCGATGGCGCGCCGACGTTGGCGACGATGCGCCGGATCCGCGCCTTCCAACAGATTGACCGGCAGCAGCACCGAACGCAGCGGGCTCAGGCGCCGCCAGCCGAGATAGCCCCAGAAGCCCTCCCAGCCCCACGTGCGCTGCGCGCGCAATGTCTGCGGGGTGGTGGACGCATCGCCGAACACCCCGCGTGAGATCACGTACAGCGCGATGCGCTCGAACAATGGCTTGAGCCACCACATCGCCAGCCAGGCCCAGCCGAAGCTGTCGGTCCACCAGGCCAGCGCGTTGAGCAGCACGAATACCGGCAGCGACACGATGACCCAGGGCGCCCAGATCGCCGCGGCATGCCGGCGCACCAGCGCCATGCCCAGCTCCATGGCTTCCCAGCCCGAGCGTGCGCGAAGGACGACGTTGAGCCGATCAATCTGCATCGGCCGCTCCGCGTCCGCCGCGCCACAACCACACGAACACGGTGGTCCACAGCACGGCCGCCACGCTGTATTTGCCCCATGCCGGAACCGCGGCGATCGAGGACCAGAACGCTTCGATGAAGGCGGCGATCAGCAACATCGCCGCGACCCCCACGCACAGCCTGGCGCCGATCACGCCGCCCTCGACCAGCGCATCGATGCGCCGCCGGCGGCCGGGCGCGAGCAGTTTCATGCCCAGCTGCAATCCAGCGCCGCCGGCGATCACGATCGCCGTCAGCTCGAAGGCACCGTGACCGGCCACGAAGCGCCAGAACGGATCGCCATGGCCGACGTGCTGCAGATGGCCGGCGACCGATCCGATGCCGACGCCGTTGAACAGCATCACCAACACGGTGCCGACGCCGGCAATCAGCCCGAAGGCGAACGTGCGCAGGCCGATGCTGATGTTGTTCATGATGTAGTAGCCGAACATCGTCCAGTTGGTGCCGCTGTCGCGGCCCAGGTTCGGCGAGGCCGGGTCGTACATTCGTTCGAATTCGGCGATCCGCGCGTTGTCCATCAGCAGATGGATCAGTTCGGGGCGCCACAGGATCAGCGCGAAGCTGCCCACCAGCGGCACCACGAACAATGCGGCGGCCACCCACATGCTGCGCGCCTGGCTGCGCACCAGCTGCGGGAAATCGGCGAACAGGAAGGCGAGTGCGCGCTGCCACTGCGGACGTGGCGTGCGATAGAGCAACGTGTGGCCCTGCTGCATCAACTGCTGCAGGCGTGCGACCAACTGCGGGCTGTAGCCGCGTCGGCGCGCCAGCGCGAGCTGTTGGCACAGGCGGCGGTAGCGCTGCGGGAAATCGCCATCGTCCAGGCCCTCGTGGGCCGGCTGCCGGCGCGCCTGCCGCGGGCGCTCACCGCGCTGGGCCAGCCAGTGTTCCAGCGCCTGCCACTCGGCCTGGTAGCGGGCGACGAACTGCTCCTGTCTCATCGCCGTCCCAGCAGCCAGTTGGCCATCGCATACAGGCGCAGCACGCCGACCTGGCCGTGGCTCCCGGTCAGCGGCGAGGCGATGTCGGCCAGTTCCTGCTGGCGCGGCACCGACAGCCGCGGCGCGCGCTCGGCGAAGGCGACCACGGCGGCCTGTTCGGCCGGCTGCAGGGGCTGCGGCGGGGCCAGCACGCTGCCGACCGGTACGGTACCTCCCAACGGCGCTGCGCCCTGGTGGATCACCACGGTTCCCGCGACCAGGTCACCGAGACGGCGGCCATGGGTATCGAACAGACTCGACAGCAGTCCCAGCGCATAGCCGAACGGCAGCATGTCCACGGTGCGCAGCAGGTTGCGGGTGATCGCGCTCATCCAGCCGATGGGGCCGCCATCGCCCGCCACCACGCGCAGGCCCATCGCGCGCTTGCCCAGCGTGCGGCCCCAGCAGGCTTCCTGGACGATGGTGTAGGCCCACATCAGCAGGAACATCAGGCCCAGGTAGAGCCCTTGGCCGAACCCGCCGAGGAACGCCAGCGGAATGCTCAGCATCATCAACGCGCCAATGCGGATCACGAAGTCGATGGCCCAGGCCAGCGCACGCGGCAACGGCCCGGCCACGGGCAGGTGCAGAGGCACGCCTTCGGGGGTGATGACCTCCCGGTAGGTATCCAGCATGGGCGCGCTCATCGGCGGCGCATCACGGTGGATCGTACGGAAGGCCACAGGGGACGCCGGATTCCTCTCCGGTCTGCCAGCGGGGGCATGCGGTTCTCGACTGCTTCCTGGTCGGCTGAGGACTTTACCGCGCACGGATCCCGATGCCCAGCGGGGTGGCCGCAATCAACCCCGGTACTGGTCCTTCAGGCGCACGTAGTGATCGGCCGAGTAATGCAGCGACTCGATCTCCTTGTCGCTGAGCGTGCGCGCCAGCCGTGCCGGGTTGCCCAGCCACAGCTCGCCTTCGCCGACCACCTTGCCCGGGCCAAGCACCGCGCCGGCGCCCAGGAAGCCGTGCGTGCTCACCTGCGCGCCATCCAGGATGCAGGCGCCCATGCCGATCAGGCAGTAATCGCCGATCGTGCAGGCATGGATGATGGTGCCGTGGCCGACCGTGACGCCCTCACCGATGATCGTCGGGTAGCCGCCCTTGTTGAACGGGCTGTGGTGGCTGACGTGGATGATGGTGCCGTCCTGGATGTTGCTGCGCGCTCCGATCCGCACGTGGTTCACATCGCCGCGGATCACCGTGCCCGGCCACACCGAGACGTCATCGCCCAGCACCACATCGCCGATGATCGTGCACGCCGGATCGATGTAGACGCGCTCGCCGAGCATCGGCAGTGTGTCGAGGAAGGGGCGGATCGGGGACATGCGCAAACTCCGGCAACGCAGGGCTGGGACGCCGCCTGCAGCGTTGTCCCGGCCCCCGATGATAGCGCGGGTGCGCCCGCCGCCTGCCGATGGTCCGTACACCACCGGTCGGCTCTACCGGCGGTCGGTGCCGTGTTACGCGGCGCGGGTACGGCGCGCGCGCTCCAGGTGCACCAGCAGCAGCGAGATCGCCGCCGGGGTCATCCCGGGGATGCGCTGGGCCTGGCCGAGGGTCTGCGGCCGCACGCGCTCGAGCTTCTGTTGCACTTCCGCCGAGAGACCGCGTACGCCGGCGTAATCGAAATCGGCCGCGATCGCGGTGTTCTCGTGGCGCTGCTGGCGTTCGATCTCGTCGCGCTGGCGGTCCAGATAGCCGGCGTACTTCACGCCGATTTCGACCTGTTCGGCGACCTTGGCATCGGCCACGGCCGGGCCCAGCGACGGCACCTGCATGAGCGTGGCGTAGTCCAGTTCCGGGCGCTTGATCAGGTCCAGCACATTGGTTTCGCGGCTGACCGCCACGCCCAGCGTGGCCTCCACTTCGCGGCCCAGCGCATTGCCTGGCGTCGCCCACAGCGCACGCAGGCGTGCGGTTTCCTGCGTCACGGCATCCTGCTTGGTCTGGAAGGCGGCCCAGCGGCGCTCGTCGACCAGGCCCAGCTCGCGGCCCAGGCCGGTCAGGCGCACATCGGCGTTGTCCTCGCGCAGCTGCAGCCGGTATTCGGCGCGGCTGGTGAACATGCGGTAGGGCTCGTTGGTGCCGTGGGTGATCAGATCGTCGACCAGGACACCCAGGTAGGCCTCATCGCGGCGCGGGCACCAGCCGGCGTCGTCACGGGTGAAGCGCGCGGCGTTGAGCCCGGCCAGCAGGCCCTGCGCGGCGGCTTCTTCATAGCCGGTGGTGCCGTTGATCTGGCCGGCGAAGAACAGGCCGCTGACGGACTTGGTCTCCAGCGTGTTCTTCAGCCCGCGCGGATCGAAGAAGTCGTATTCGATCGCGTAGCCGGGGCGGGTGATGTGCGCGTTCTCGAAACCGCGCATGCTGCGGACCAGCTCCAGCTGCACATCGAAGGGCAGCGAGGTGGAGATGCCGTTGGGATAGATCTCGACCACGTCCAGCCCTTCGGGCTCGACGAAGATCTGGTGGCTGGCCTTTTCCGCGAAGCGCACCACCTTGTCCTCGATGGAGGGGCAGTAGCGCGGGCCGATGCCTTCGATCTGGCCGCTGTACAGCGGCGAGCGGTGCAGGGCGTTGCGGATGATCTCGTGCGTGCGCTCGCTGGTATGGGTGATCCAGCAGCTGACCTGCGCCGGGTGCTCGGCCACGCTGCCCAGGAAGGACATCACCGGGCGTGGATCGTCGCCGGGCTGTTCTTCCATCACGGTGTAATCCAGCGAACGGCCGTCGATGCGTGGCGGGGTGCCGGTCTTGAGGCGGTCGATCACGAACGGGCGCTCGCGCAGGCGCGCGGCCAGCGTGGTCGCCGGCGGGTCGCCCATGCGGCCGGCGGCGTACTGGGTTTCACCGACGTGGATCTTGCCCGCCAGGAAGGTGCCGGCGGTGAGCACCACCGCGGCCGCGCTGAAGCGCAGCCCGGTCTGGGTGATCGCACCGCGCACGGCATCGCCTTCGATGATCAGGTCATCGACCGCCGCCTGGAATACGGTCAGGTTGGGCTGGGCTTCGACGATCTGGCGGATCGCCATCCGGTACAGATTGCGGTCGGCCTGGCAGCGCGTGGCGCGCACGGCCGGGCCTTTGGAGGCATTGAGCGTGCGCCACTGGATGCCGGCGCGGTCGGCGGCATGCGCCATCGCTCCGCCGAGGGCGTCGATCTCCTTGACCAGGTGGCCCTTGCCGATGCCGCCGATGGCCGGGTTGCAGCTCATCGCGCCGATGGTTTCCACGTTGTGGGTCAACAGCAGGGTGCGCGCGCCACTGCGCGCGGCCGCCAGCGCCGCTTCGGTGCCGGCGTGGCCGCCGCCGATGACGATGACGTCGTAGCGATAGAAGGAGTCAGTCATTGGCGGAGGAACTCGGGACGGGGCCGGGCGGCCCAGGGTCAGCCCTGTAGGCAGGGCGCGGGTGGCGATTTTAGCGCCATTCGTCGGGGGCGATGAAATCCACCCTCAAGTTGGCACGTTTTCTGCAGATAACCCAATAGCACCCAGGATGGCATGCGCCTTGTGCGTAACGGACCGGAATTGGAACAGGGGCCGGTCCAAGCGCATCGTGGGGAAGCAGAGGGGCCGGTAGTCGGGGGACTGCCGGCCCTGTTTTTTTGCCGGCGCGCGGCGGCTGGCTGGGCGCCAGATACAAAAGGCCCCGCCATTGGCGGGGCCTTCTGCGTTGTAGGTGCCGACATCCGACAGGGCCGGAACAGGGGGGATCCAGATGTTCCTGGCGGATATCGACATAGAGCCGAATGTGACGTCACTTGTCGCTTTTGGCACTTTGTGACCGTGACTGTCACTGCCCGACTAGAGTGAACTGCCGGGCGCGTGAAAATCAAGCCATCTCACGGCTCAACTGTGCGTTGGTTCGCATTGTTGAGATTCCGCCACGGGGAACCGTTCATCCTCGGCGCAGAGGGACGCGGGGCCTGGGCCGGGCGTGCCTGGGGCGGTGGGGATGGGCGCTGCTGTTGCTGCTGCTGCGGGCGGCGCGGGCCACCCACCGAATCCATGTTCCGCCACGGCGAGCCGCCGTTGTTCGGACGCGGGCGATCCGGCGGACGGGTGGGGTTGCCGTTGCCGTTGCCGGGGCGCGGCGGCGGCCGATGATTGTGCGGCGGGCGATAGTTCGGGTACGGGCGATACACCGGATAGCCGTAACCACCGCCATACCCGCCGTAGCCGTAATAGCCACCGCCGCCGTAATAGCCGCTGCCGTAGCCGTAGGGATAGCCGGCCGGGTAGCGATACTCGACCGAGGGTGCGCCGTGGTAGTAGCCATTGCCGCCGCCACCGCCGACATAGTCGTACGTCGCGCAGCCGGACAGGGCCAATAACAGGCCACCGGCAAGAACAAGGCGCATTTTCATGATGGGGTCCCCCCAAAGGGCTGTAGGGCCAGCTTCAGCCCAGGGCATTGAATCGGCCCTTAACTCAGCCCGATCCGAATGAATGGTTGCCATGCTGACACGTTCATCCGGACGGGTGTGGGCATGGGGCATACGTTAATCTTGCGTCATGAGCGATTCACCCTTGCCCTGTGTTGACGACGTGCTGGCGGCGGCGGCGCGCATTGCCGTGCACGCCTGCGTGACGCCGGTACTGCGCTCGCGCACGCTGGATGCGATGACCGGCGCCACTGTGTTCTTCAAGGCCGAGCATCTGCAGCGCAGCGGGGCGTTCAAGTTCCGCGGCGCCTGCAATGCCGTCTGGGCGCTGGAGGAGGCGCAGGCCCGGCGCGGGGTGGTCACCCACTCCTCCGGCAACCATGGCGCGGCGTTGGCGCTGGCTGCGCGCACCCGCGGCATCGCCTGCCACGTGGTCGTGCCCGAGGGCGCGGTGGCCGCCAAGCTGGCCAACATCGGCCGTCACGGGGCCACGCTGTGGCGCTGCGATGCCTCGATCGCCGCGCGCGAAGCGATGTGCGCCCAGGTCCAGGCCGAAACCGGGGCGACCCTGGTGCATCCGTATACCGACCCGCAGGTGATCGCCGGCCAGGGCACGGCGGCGCTGGAGCTGCTGCACGCCAGCGAGGGCCTGGACATGATGGTGGTGCCGGTGGGCGGCGGCGGCCTGGCCTCGGGCACGCGGCTGGCGCTGCAGGCGGTCGCCCCGGCAACCGGGCTGGTTCTGGCCGAACCGCTGGGCGCGGCCGATACCGCACGCTCGCTGGCGGCTGGCGAGCGCCGCATCGACTTCACCCCCGACACCGTCTGCGATGGCCTGCGCGGGACGCTCGGCGCGCCCAACTTCGCCCTGCTGCAGGGCGCGGCGCAGGTCATCACCGTCGCCGATGAGGCCACCGTCGCCGCAATGCGGCAGATCTGGCAGGTGCTCAAGCAGGTGGTGGAACCGTCCTCGGCCATCGCCCTGGCGGCGATCCTCGCCGAACCGGCGCGCTTTGCCGGCAAACGGGTCGGCGTGGTGCTGTCCGGTGGCAATGTCGATCTGGATGCCCTGCCGTGGGGTGCGGCATGAGCCGGCGCACGCGGGTGGGTGTGTTCGGGTGGCTGTGGCGGCTGTGCATCGTGCTGGCGGTGTGGCTGCTCGGGGTCACCGCGTGGATCGTCTGGATCGGCGAGCGCGACCAGGCGCAGAAAGCCGATGCGATCATCGTGCTCGGCGCGGCGGCCTATGACGCCAAGCCGTCGCCGGTGTTCGAAGAGCGCATCCGGCACGGGTTGGACCTGTACCAGCAGGGCTATGCGCCGCTGCTGATCTTCACCGGTGGCTACGGCGGCACCGGCGCGCGCTTTTCCGAATCGCAGGTGGCGCGCCGCTATGCGCTCAAGCAGGGCGTGCCCGACGATGCGATCCTGATCGAGACCGCCTCACGCACCACGCGGCAGAACCTGATCGAGGCGCGGCGCTTGATGGATCAGCGCAAGCTGCACCGCGTGATCATCGTCAGCGACCCGCTGCACATGGCCCGCGCGCTGCGCCTGTGCCGCGAGCTGGGCATCGATGCGCTGGCCTCGTCCACGCCGAGCACGCGCTTCCGCAGCTTCCACACCAGCTGGCGGTTCCTGGCGCAGGAAATCTACTTCTTCCATCGCGATCTGTTCCCGTCGTAGAGCCGACCGTTGGTCGGCCGGACCACCGAGCCACCATACGGACAGCCGACCATCGGTCGGCGGGTCGGCTCAGGGCGTTTTGCGGCGGATCGGAATCGCCGAGACCGGCACCGTGGCAACATCGTGCCCGCGCTCGCGGATCGGCGCGCCGCCTTCCGGCGCCCAGGCGTGCGCGTAGATCACTTCCCAGCTGCTGGGCAGCGTGCCGTCTTCGCGCCGCAGCGGCTCGTAGGCGGCCCGCGCGGCATCGAAGCGCCCGCGCCCGGTCAGGGTGTGGCGGCGGTCCTGGCGCGCGTTGGTGGCGCCGATCGCCTGCAGTTCGCGCATCAGTGCGGTCAGGTCGTCGTAGGTCAGGGTGAACAGGTCGCGGTCCAGCACCGGATCGCGGAAGCCGGACATCATCAGCGCATCGCCGAACTGTGCGATCGGTGCGAAACGGCTGACATGCGGCACCTCGTCGGCGGCGGCGAACGCATCGCGCAGTTCGATCAGGGTCTCCGGCCCGAACGTGGAGACCAGCAGCAGGCCCCCGGGCTTGAGCGCGCGGCGGAACCCGGCGAACACCGCCGGCAGATCCTCCACCCACTGCAGGCACAGGTTGCTGAAGATCACATCCACGCTCTGGTCCAGCACCGGCAGCGCCTGCGCATCGCCGCACACGCGCGAGAACGGCTTCCACCAGCCCGCCTGCTTCTTCGCCTCGCGCAGCATCGGCTGGGCCAGATCCAGCGCGATCACCTGGGCCTTCGGCCAGCGCTTCTTCATCACAGCGCTGGCATGGCCGGTGCCGCTGCCGACATCGAGCACCACCTGCGGCTGGCGGTTTTCCAGGTAATCCAGCGATTCGAGCAGGCGCTTTTCCACCTCGCGCTGCAGTGCCGCGGCGGCGTCGTAACTGCTGGCGGCGCGCGAGAAGGCGCGGCGGACGTGATGGGGATCGAAGCTGGACGTCATGGGGTACTCACGGCTCAAAACGGTGGTGCGGTGGACTCAGAAGGTGCCCGGGTAGGCGCCGCCATCGATCAGCAGGTTCTGCCCGGTGATGTAGCCGGCCTGTGCGCTGCACAGGAAGGCGCAGGCGGCACCGAACTCATCGGCGGTGCCGAAGCGGCCGGCGGGAATATGCGTGCGTTTGCGCTCGGCAAGCTGGCCGGCATCGATGCCCTGCTGCTGCGCCAGGTACGCGAAGTTGCCGCGCAGGCGATCGGTATCGAACTGGCCCGGCAGCAGATTGTTGAGGGTGACGTTGTGGGCGACGGTCTTGCGTGCCAGCCCGGCCACGAACCCGGTCAGGCCGGAGCGCGCGCCGTTGGATAGCCCGAGGATGTCGATGGGGGCCTTCACCGAGGAGGAGGTGATGTTGACCACGCGGCCGAAACCACGCTCGATCATGCCATCCACCGTGGTGCGGATCAGCTCGATCGGGGCCAGCATGTTGGCATCCAGTGCGGCAATCCAGTCCCCGCGGGTGAACTGGCGGAAATCGCCCGCCGGCGGGCCCCCCGCGTTGTTGACCAGGATGTCGACCTGCGGGCAGGCGGCCAGCGCGGCGGTACGGCCTTCCGGCGTGGTGATGTCGGCAACCACGCCGATCACCCTGCGTGCGCCCGGCAGGCCCTGCAGTTCGAGCACGGCGCGTTCCAGGGCCGCTTCACCGCGCGCGGCGATGACCACGTTGACGCCCTCGCGGGCGAGTGCGCGTGCACAGCCCAGCCCGAGGCCTTTGCTGGCGGCGCAGACCAGGGCCCAACGGCCGGCGATTCCAAGATCCATGGGGTCAGTCCTGTGGAGAAAGGCAGGCGTACATGATCGGCGATGCGCGGCCGGAACAGGTCAAGGCAGCGCGGCAACAAAGTGTTGCAGCTGCGCGGCCACCTCGTCGGTATGGCCGAGGAAAGGGGCATGCCCGCCCTGGGCGATCACATGCGCCTGCGCGCCCGGCGCCAGCGCGGCGGCAGCCTGCATGGCGCGCGCCGAGACCAGCCGGTCGCGCTGGCCGGCCAGCCACAGGCTAGGCTTGCCCAGCTGGGCCAGGGCGCCGCGCAGATCGGTGTTCTCCAGCAGGCGCAGGCCTTCCTGCAATGCGCGTGGGGTGGGCTCACCGCGCGCGACGAGCATCCCGCGCAGCGTGCGCAGTTCCTGCCGGGCGTGTTCGGAGCCCATCGCATCCAGCGCGAGGAAGCGCTCCAGCGTGCCGCGATAATCCTGCGCGAGGTCCTGACCGAACTGTTCGAACACCGCCGGCTCCACCGCATGCGGCCAGTCGTCGCCGCGCACGAAACGCGGCGTGGCGGCGATCATCGCCAGCGCACGCACCTGGGGCAGGGTCGCGGCAGCATGCAGCGCGAACAGACCCCCTAGCGACCAGCCGCACCAGACCGCCGGCGGCGTGGCGGCGGCGATGGCATTGACCACGTACGGCAGGCGCAGCGGCGTGGTGTCAGCGCGGCTGGCGCCGTGGCCGGGCAGATCCACCAGGTGCAGCTGGAAGTGCGCCGACAGGCGGTCCACCAACGGTGCGAACACGCCGCCGTGCAGGGCCCAGCCGTGGATGAGGACCAGCGCGGGGCCCTGGCCGATGACATCGATCTGCATGCTCAACCCAGCGCTGTCACGCGGTCACGGCAGTCAGCGATGGCGGCTGCACCACAGTGTCGCGGGCGTGCGCGATCGCATCGACCAGTGCGCGCACCTCGGCAGGTGTGTGCAGGGCGGACAGGGTCACCCGCAGGCGCGCCTTGCCCTCCGGTACGGTGGGCGGACGGATCGCGCTGACCAGGAAACCGGCGGCTTCCAGCGCGGCCGACATGCCCATCACCGTCGATTCGGCGCCGCACAGCAGAGGTTGGATCGGGGTATCCGATGGCATCAGTTCCAGGCCGTGCTGGCGGGCGCCGGTGCGGAAGATGCCAATCAGTTCGGTGAGCTTTTCGCGGCGCCAGTCATCGCGGCGGGCCAGCTTCACCGCGGCCAGGGCGGCGGCCGCCTGCGCCGGCGGCACGGCGGTGGTGTAGATGTAGGGGCGCGCGGTTTCGGCCAGGTGCTGGATCATCGCCTCGTCGCCGAGCACGACCGCGCCGCTGCCGCCGAGCGCCTTGCCGAGCGTGGCCAGCTGCAGCGGCACATCGTTCACGCCCAGGCCCGCATCGGCCACGCAGCCGCGGCCGTGTTCGCCGACCACGCCGATGCCGTGCGCGTCATCGACGTACAGCAGCGCTTCCTGCATGCGCGCCACCAACGACAGGGAACGCAGCGGGGCAATGTCGCCGTCCATGCTGAAAACGCCGTCGGTGGCCAGCATCGCCGCGCCGTTGGGCGCGTGCTTGAGCTGACGCAGCGCGCCTTCGGTATCCAGATGCGGGTAGCGGCGCAGGCGGCAACCGGCCAGGCGCGATGCATCGAGCAGGCTGGCGTGGTTGAGGCGGTCCTGTACGCACACATCGTCTTCTTCGCTGAGCAGGGCCTGCTGCACCGCGAGGTTCGCCGCGAAGCCACTGCCGAACAGCAGCGCCCGCGGATAGCCGAGCCAATCGGCCATTTCCTGTTCAAGCGCTTCATGCAGCACGTGGTGGCCGCAGATCAGGTGCGATCCGGTGGCGCCGGTGCCTTCGCGCGCGGCCGCATCCTGCAGTGCGCTGACCACGCCGAACTGCTGCGACAGACCCAGATAGTCATTGCTGCAGAAACCGGTGAGCCACTGGCCATCGACGTCCAGCCGCACGCCATCGCGCCGGCTCACCACGCGGCGCACGCGAAGGCGCCCCTGCGCGTCGCGGAGCTTGCGCAGGGCCTGGATGCGGTCGTGCAGGTCAGGACGGGCCATGGTTGTCAGGGGGTCCGGGTGGGCCGTTAGCGTACCCGGTTGCCGGGCCCGCTGCTCGGGGCTCAGGCCGCCCGCCCGCAGCCGCCGCCGGCGGTGATGTCGGCGTGCACCGTGCCCGGGTGGTCGTGCCCGTCGGCATCCACCGTGACCGGCATCGGGCGCAGGCCCAGCCTCGCGAACAGGGCCAGGTCGCGCCCGGTGTCCGGGTTGCCGGTGGTCAGCAGCTTTTCGCCGTGGAAGATGGAGTTGGCCCCGGCCAGGAAGCACAGCGCCTGCAGCTCGTCGCTCATCGCCTCCCGTCCGGCCGAGAGCCGCACCATTGCACGTGGCATCACGATGCGGGCCACCGCGATCATCCGCACGAACTCGAAGGGGTCCAGCTCGGCGGTGCCATGCAGCGGCGTGCCGGCGACCTGTACCAGGCGGTTGATCGGCACCGAATCCGGGTGGGCGGGCAGGGTGGCCAGCGCCAGCAGCAGGCCGGCGCGGTGCTCGCGGGTCTCGCCCATGCCGACGATGCCACCACAGCAGGTCTTCAGGCCGGCATCGCGCACGTGCGCCAGCGTATCCAGGCGGTCCTGGTACTGGCGCGTGTGGATGATCGAATCGTAGTAGTCCGGCGCGGTGTCCAGATTGTGGTTGTAGTAGTCCAGCCCGGCCTCGCGCAGGGCGGTGGCCTGCGCGCCGCTGAGCATGCCCAAGGTGGCGCAGGTCTCCAGGCCGAGTGCCTTCACCTCGCGGATCATCGCCGCCACCTTGGGGATATCGCGGTCCTTGGGCGAGCGCCAGGCCGCACCCATGCAGAACCGGGAGGCGCCGGCGGCCTTGGCCTGGCGGGCCTTGGCGACGACATCGTCGGTGGCCATCAGCTTCTGTGCGTCCACCCCGGTGCTGTAGCGCTGCGCCTGCGGGCAGTACGCGCAGTCTTCCGGGCAGCCGCCGGTCTTGACCGAGAGCAGGGTCGAAATCTGGACTTCCGCCGGATCGAACTGCTCGCGGTGCACGCTGGCCGCGCGGTGCAGCAGCGCCGGGAAGGGCAGCGCGAACAGCGCCAGCAGTTCCTCGCGGTGCCAGTCGTGTCGGATGACAGAAGCCATGGGAGTGTCCTGACAGATAGTGGAACGAAAGGGCGGCAGTCTGGTGAGGCCGCCCTCATCTGTCAACCATATGGACTTATCAAAAGTTTACGGAGCCCTGGGCTGGCTCGGCTGGCAGATCCTCCCGCTGCGCTGCCTGGTCTGCGAGTGCCCGGGCGAGGACGGGATGGATCTGTGCCGCGCTTGCCATCAGGCGCTACCGTGGAACGACCGCGCCTGCCGTCGCTGCGCCCTGCCGTTGGCGGCGACCGATCCCGGTGACGCAGCGGGGGACCACTGCGAGCGCTGCGTGGACGAGTATCCCCGCCAGGCGGCGGCCAGTGCCGCGTTCCTGTATGCGCCGCCGATCGACCGGTTGCTGATCCGGTTCAAATTCCACCAGGACCTGGCCGCCGGCCGGCTGCTGTCACAACTGATGCTGCAGCGCGTGCCGCCGTTTCTGGCCGGGCCGCTGCAGCCGATGCCGCTGCACCGCCGCCGGTTGCGCCAGCGCGGTTACAACCAGGCGCTGGAACTGAGCAAGCCGCTGGCGCGCGGGCTGTGCTGCCCGCTCTGGAACGGGCTGCAACGGACCCGCGAGACCGCGGCGCAATCGAACCTGGATGCGGATGCCCGGCGCTGCAACCTGCGCGATGCGTTCGCGGTACGCGGCCACCCGCCCGCCGGGCTGACCATCGTCGACGATGTAATGACCACCGGGGCAACCACCGATGCCGCGCTGCGCGCGCTGCAGTACGCCGGTGCCGGCCCGATGCAGGTCTGGGTCTGTGCGCGCGTGCCGTGAGCGCCGTTGCCGCGCCTTGCACGCTGCGAGGACGTACCATCGGGGTGTCATCACCCTCGCAAGGACGTCCCATGAACCTGCCGCCGGATCCGCGCACCTCGCCGCTTCTCACTGCCATCGGCCGCAGCTGGTGGGTGCTGATGCTGTACGGCGTGGTCGCCGTTGTCTTCGGTCTGGTCGCGATCGCACGGCCGCTCTCGGCCGCCACCGCACTGGCCTGGGCGATCGGCGTGATGGCGCTGGTGGAAGGCCTGATCAGCCTGTTCGCGCTGTTCGGCCGCAGTGGCGTGCCGCGCGGGTGGCTGCTGGTCTACGCGCTGGCCTCGGTGGTATTCGGTGTGCTGGCCGTGCTCAACCCGCTGGCCACGGCCAGTGTGCTGATCCTGTTGCTGGCCGCCTGGCTGATCGTCGCCGGTATCTACCGCATCGTGTTCGCGATCCGGGTGCGCAAGGAAATCCAGGGCGAGTGGCTGCTGATCCTCAGCGGCGTGCTGGCGATCGTGCTCGGCGCGATGATGGTGGCCAACCCGATTGCAGGCATTGCCGTCACCACGCTGTGGATCGGCATCGGCAGCCTGCTCTACGGCGTGCTGCAGATCGTGGTCGCCTGGCGCATCCGCCGCCTGCGCTGAGCACGCGCAGCGGCGATACTCGTGTCCTTCCTGATGGAGAGATACGCATGCGCAGCACCCTGTTGATCGTCACGATGGCGCTGGCGTCCGGCCTCAGCGCCTGCACCCAGGCGCCGCCTGCACCCGCCGCGCCCGAGACGACGGCGGGCGTCGCACCGTTGACGAACGCACGCATCCAGATGCGGGAGGTGGCCGAGGATGCCCAACGCCCCGGCGTAACCACGCTCAAGGACCGCGACGGCAACGCGCTGCCCTTGATCGAGCCGGCCTTCATCACCACGGCCGACATCGCCACGGTGGCCGTGGGCAGCGACGGTCATACCGGCCACGGGACCCTGATCCTGCGCTTCACGGATGACGCGGCACCCCGCATCCTTGCGGCGACCGAAGCGCGCGTCGCCAAGCGTGTGGCGTTTACTGTCGGCGATCAGGTCCTCAATGTCGCCGTCATTGCCGGCCCCTTCGCCCAGACCATGCAGGTGAGCGGGCTGGACAGCACGGAAGAAGCGCACCGGCTGTATACGGAGATCACGGGCAAGGCTCCCTGAGCCCCAAGTCGGGCTGCGGACCGTTCAGCGGAAATTCGCCTCGATCTGCTCCAGCGATTTGCCCTTGGTCTCCGGCAGCCAGAGCGCGGCGATCAGGAAGTACAGCAACGTACAGCCGGCCCAGAAGAAGAACATGCTGGCGTAACCATGATGGCCGACCGTGGGCAGGAAGATCGCGGCGATCACGGTGGAGACGAACTGGTTGATCAACAGGGCGATGCTCATGCCGTTGGAGCGGATGCGGGTCGGCATCAGCTCGGACAGCGCCAGCCACACGCACACGCCCGGGCCCACCGCGAAGAACGCGACGAACAGCAGAATGCAGCCGGCGACCAGCCAGCCGTGGGTGGGCGAGGGCACCGGGCCGATCACCGCACGTTCGATCACCAGCGGCGCGTTGGCGGCCTGCGCCGGGTCCGGGAACGGGTTGAGATGCAGCGTGCGGAAGAAACGGCCGATCACGCTGTCGGCCGACACCGCGTCTTCGCGACGGATCTGCAGCGTGGCGTCGATCGGGTTGTCGCTGCGTAGTGAGCGCACGTTGCTGAAGCCGCCGTAGGCATACGACACGGTCAGCTGCTGCGGCGCGGCGCCGGCGTTGCCATCCAGCCGCTGCCATTGCGCGGCATCCAGCGGCAGCGACAGGGTGGTGCCGCTCACCTGTTGCTGAAGCGTGGCGTGCACGTCCAGCCGCCCACGCTCGCTCTGCACGAACAACAGTGCAGCGGCCAGCAGCGACAGCGTGATGCCGCCACTGCCAAGCATCAACAGGAACTTGCGGCCTTTGCGGTCCACCAGTACCAGCGCGACCACGGTCATCACCGCGTTGAGCAGCTTGATCGCCACATCGGCGCCGTTGGCCACCGAGCCGGGCAGGCCGGCCTGGTTGAGGATGTTGACGGCGTAGGCCAGCACCGAGTTGATGCCGGTGGCCTGGGTGAAGGCCAGCACCAGGCAGGCCAGCACGAACGGCCACACGTAGCGGCGGCTGAGCAGCGGGTCGCGCTTGCCGTTGCGGCCGATCTGGAGCTCGTCCGGCGCCCGCATGCGCTGCAGGGTCGGCTCCACCTCGCCCGCGGCGACGGTACGCTGCAGGGCACGGCGCGCCTTGTCGATGCGGCCACGGCGCACCAGCCAGCGCGGGGATTCACTGATCAGCAGCACGCCGCCGGTGAATACCAGGCCCGGCAGCAGGCAGCTCCAGAAAATGGTACGCCACGCATGGTCCTTGATGTCGAACAGCAGGCGCTGCTGCTCCGCACCGGGTAGATGGCGCACGGCGGCGGTCGCGGCATCCACGGCATGCGCGTGGTACAGCCCGATCACCGCGGCCAGCACCAGGCCGATGGTCAGCAGCAGCTGGAACATCGCCGCGCCACGCCCACGTCGTTCCGGGCTGAGCACTTCGGCCAGATACAGCGGTACCACCACGCCGATCAGCCCGCCACTGATGCCCTGCAGCAGGCGCCCCATCAACAGCGCGCCATAGCCATCGGACAGGGCCATCACCGGAATGCTGGCGGTGAACAGCACGCCGGCCAGCAGCATCGCGCCACGGCGGCCGATCAGGTCGGCGACCATCCCGGCGAACAGTGAAGACAGCACACTGCCGAGCAGCACCGCGGCGACCACGAAGCCCAACTGCTGGCTGGTCAGGTGCCAGCTCGCGGTGGCGGTGGCCTCCAGATAGGGCAGGGCACCGGCGATGATGCCGATGTCGATGCCGTAGAGCAGCCCCCCCATGCCGCCGATGAACAACAGATAGCGTACCGGCCAGCGTGGCGCGGAGGCGCCTGCGTGCACGGGCATGGCTGCGGAAACATCGTTCATCGTGCCGGTCCTGTCTGCAAGTGCGTGCGCCATGGCGGCGCGGGGAGTCAACGCTCAGTCGAGCGCGATGTCGTCGCCTTCCACCACCACGCCGCGCACGCGCAGGTCGTGATCGAGCACCACAAGGTCTGCCCAGGCACCGGTCGCGATGCGGCCACGGTCGTCGATGCCGAGGTAATCGGCCGGGTAGCGCGACAGGCGGTGGGAGGCATCGGCGATGTCCAGGCCGAGCGAGACCAGATTGCGCAGCGCCTGGTCCATGGTCAGCGCACTGCCGGCCAGCGAGCCGCTCGACAGCCGCACGCAGCCCAGGCATTTGTGCACGCGCTGTACGCCAAGCGCGTATTCGCCATCGGGCATGCCAGTCGCCGCAGTCGCATCAGTGACGCAGTACAGGCGCGGGATCGCGCGCAGCGCGGTGCGTATCGCGCCGGGATGCACGTGCTGCAGATCGGGAATGAGTTCAGCGTACTGCGCATGCGCGAGCGCGGCGGTGGCGATGCCGGGTTGGTAGTGATCCACGCCGGTCATGCCGTTGAACAGGTGGGTGAAGCCGGCCGCACCGGCGTTCAATGCGGCCACGCCGTCCTCATAGCTGCCGGCGCTGTGGCCGAGCTGCACGCGGATGCCGAGCGCGCTCAGCGCGGGAATCAGCGCCAGGTGCTGGCCGATTTCCGGGGCGAGGGTGAGTACCTTGATCGGGGCGATCGCATGCAGGCGCTGCACGTCGGCCAGCGTCGCCTCGACCACCAGCGGTGGCTGGGCGCCCAGGCGCTGCGCACTGATGAACGGCCCTTCCAGGTGCACACCGAGCACGCGGGCCATGCCGGGTGCGCGCGTGGCGATCGCGGCGGACAGGCCCTCAAGCGCGCGGGTGATGTCGTCTTCCTGCGCGGTCATGGTGGTGCCCAGCAGCGCCGTGGTGCCGTGCCGGGCATGCGCGCGTGCCACCGTCTGCGCAGTCGTGCCGCCCTGCATGATGTCCACCCCGGCGCCGCCATGCACATGCAGGTCGATGAAGCCCGGCAGGATCAGCGGGACTTCATCGTCATTCCGCGGATCGGCGTGCGCGGTATCGATGGCGGTGATGCGCTGGTCGAAATGGATATCGCCGCGGACCCAACCGTTGTCGGTGAGCAGGCGGCCGTGCAGGGAGCGGGACTCGGTCAAGGCGGGGACTCGGCAATGATCACTTCGACGCCCAGCCGTTGCAGCCCTTCCAGGTACTCAGGCTCGATGCTGCCGTCGGTGATGATGGTATGGACCTGGTCCAGCCGCGCGATGCGGTGCAGGCTGACCCGGCCGAACTTGGAGGCGTCGGTCAGCACCACGATGCGGCGCGCGCGCTCGACCATGCGGTGGTTGAGGCTGGCTTCGGCCTCATGGTGGGTGGTGAGGCCGAACTGCAGGTCTAGGCCATCCACGCCCAGGAACAGCGTGTCGAAGCTGTAGGTGTTGAGGCTCGCCTCGGCCTGGGTGCCATGCAGTGAGAGCGACTGCTTGCGCAGCAGCCCGCCGGTGAGCAGCAGCTCCACCCCGGGCGCGTTGGCCAGCTCCCAGGCGATGTTGAGTCCGTTGGTCATGACCGTGACATCGCGATGCCCGCGCAGGTGCCGCGCCAGGGTCATCGTGGTCGAGCCGGAGTCGATGATGATGTTGTCGCCGGCTTTGACCAGCTTGGCCGCCTCGATACCGATACGGTCCTTCATCGGCAGGTTCAGCGCGTCCTTTTCATGGATGTCCTGTTCCTGCGGCGGCGTACGCACCAGCGTCGCGCCCCCGTGGGTGCGCGTGGCCAGCCCCTGCGACTCGATGTGGGTCAGGTCGGCGCGGATGGTGACCGCCGAGACCGCAAAGCGCGCCACCAGCTCGCTGACCTGCACGTTGCCGTGCTCGACCAGGGTCTGGAGGATCTGTTGGCGGCGCTGCCGGGTGTTTCGCATGGGGGCGATTCCGTTCGAAAGGGAAAGCCGAAGCTTACCGTTTCGAAAGCTCCTTGGCCTGTCGGGTTTCGTTATGCGTGCCCGACACAGTGCGATTGCAGGCCCGGGCATACTCGGCCAGGCGCAGCGCCACCTTGTGCTGGATCAGCGCCAACGGCGACGGCTGCAGCTCACCGGCCTCGATCGCCTTGAGCTGCTCGGGCATGAACTGGCTGAGCAGCATCTGCGGCGGCGCGTGCGCGGTGAGATTGGCGACCAGCGTGTCCAGCGCCGCCTGTACCGCCGGCTCGCCCCAGTAATAGCGGCTGCGGTCGCTGAGCGAGTACGCGCGCAGCAGGCGCAGTTCGTGTTCGTCGCCCTGGTAGTAGCTGCGCCAGCTGGCGGGCTTGTCGACCATGCAGCGGTCCAGCACCTCGATCAGATGCGAGCATTGCGCGGCGGGCAGCAGTTCGCGCTCGATCATCGCCAGCGCGAACACCGCCTCGCGGAACGCATAGGTCGCCGCCGGGCCGACTTTCAGGATCGCGAAGTGATCACGGACCAGTGCATGCAGGCCGGCTTCGGTCTGGTAATCGGTGGAGTGTGCTTCGAACACGATGCCCGGCTGCTGCTCGACGAAGGCCGACAGCTCCGCGGCGGCGGCCGGGTCGTAGTAGTGCACGCTGCTGTGGTCGAAATCCACGCCGGGCTGCACCACCATCGCGATCACGCGCTCCCAGGCCGGCAGCAGGTCCGGGGCGGAGAACGCCTCGCGGTGAATTGCCAACGTGGTCGCTGCGGCCGCCGGCGTGGTCACCTGCAGGCCGCCGGCCAGCGAGGCTTCACCGCCGGGAATCGGTACCTCGGTGCCGATCACGTAGACCGGTGGCGGCAGCCCGTGCTCGGCGGCCGTGCGCTCGGCAATCCGCGCCAGTTCGGCCGAGCGTGCGGCGACGATGGCGTCCGGCAACGGGGTCGGGTCATCGGCGCAGGACATGCTGCAGTCCAGGTGGATCTTGTGGAAACCGGCGGCGACATAGGCGGCGATCAGGTCACGCGCGTTCGCCATCGCCGTTGCTGCCGGGCCCTTCTGCCAGGCGTTGGGACCGAGGTGGTCGCCACCGAGCACCAGCCGCTCGGCCGGGAAGCCGGCATCGCGCGCCAGCTGCAGCACGTAGTCGCGGTACTGCGGCGGGGTCATGCCGGTATAGCCGCCGAACTGATCGACCTGGTTGGAGGTTGCCTCGATCAGCAGCAGGGTGTCGTAACGCTGCGCGACCTGCATCGCCGCCAGCAGCACCTGCGCGTTGCTGCAGCACACGCTGTACAGCCCGACGGGGTGGCCCTGGCGATGGGCGGCGATCAACGATTGGACGGCGGACATGGCAACTCCAGTAACAACGGTGTTCAGGGGGAGGGAGGGTGCTGGCGCGCGAGCAGGGCGGCGCCCCGCGCACCGCCGGCATCGCCGAAGGTGGGCGGCAGGATCGGCGGCACGCGTATGCCGTCGAACAGGTAGGGCGCGATCGCGGCCGGCAGATCGCGGTACAGCTGCTCCAGTTTGGACAGCCCGCCGCCGAGCACGATCACGTGTGGGTCCAGCGCGAGGATCAAGCTGGCGAAGCTGTAGCCCAGTAGATCGCGGTGGATGACCAGCGCCTGCTGCGCGATGGCATCGCCGGCCTGCGCGCGTGCGACCACCTCGGCGGCATCCAGCGCGTCGCCACCGCGGCGTTCATGGATCATCGCCAGGCCGCTGCCGGACACGTAACGCTCCAGGCAGCCGCGCAGGCCGCAGCCACAGTCCAGCACCGGCAGGTCGTGGCGCTGCTGCAGCGTGGCGGGCAGGCTCCAGTGGCCCCACTCGCCGGCGATGCCGTTGTGCCCGGCGATCAGCCGGCCGCCGACGCAGAAGCCACCGCCCGCCCCCGTGCCGAGGATCGCCCCGAACATGCTGGGGTAGCCTGCGGCGGCGCCGTCATGGGCTTCGGACAAGGCAAAACACTGCAGGTCATTGCCCAGCTCCAACGGGCGCTGCAGGCGTGCCTGCAGGTCCGCACCGACCGTCTGACCGGTCAGGCTGGGCACGTTGGCACTGAGCTGGCGGCCGCTGACGCGATCACGCACGCCGGGCAGGCCGATGCCGACCCCCAGGCCGCGCTGGCCGAGTGCGGCGTCTGCCGCCTCGACAAGATCGACGATCGCCTGCAGGAACGCGGCGTAGTCGCGGGTCGGCGTCGCCACGCGTTGGCGGTGATGGACCCCCAGCGCGGCGTCGCACGCGACCAGTTCGATCTTGGTGCCGCCGATGTCGATGCCGTACCAGGTCTGCATGCGTGCTCAGCCGTGGGGGTGGATGGTCACGCCCTGCACCACACGGTTGACCGTGCCGTCGGGGAAGGGATTGTCCGGGGTCATGCCGAGCGCGGCCGAACGCTGCAGCGCATAGCACTGCGGCACCAGCAGCCACAGCGGGGCCAGCCACGGATCCGGCAAGGCGGGTGCGGCGAGGACGAAGTCGCCGTCGGCGCGGTCCGCATCCTCCGGCCCGATCGACAGCACGCGTCCGGCGATGCCGTCGCGGCGCAGTTCGTTCAACAGGTCCTGCTCGTAACGGCGGGCCAGCGGCTGCGCGCTGCGCAGCATCACCACCAGGGTCTCGCCGTTGAGGGTGGACTTGGGCCCATGGCGGAACCCCAGCGGCGTATTGGCCAGCGCCAGCACGCGGCCGGCGGTGAGTTCGAGCACCTTCAGCGCGGCCTCGCGGGCAACCGCTTCGAGGGGACCGCTGCCGAGATAGATGACACGCGAATACGGCGCCTGGGCGAGGGTGGCCACCGCGCCATCCCAGGCATCCAGCGCACGCTCGCCCTGGCTGGCCAACGTGCGAAGACGCTCCAGGCGCGTTGCCCACGGGGCGCTGTCGAACGCACTCAGCGCGGCCAACAGCATGCAGCTCAGGCTGCTGGTCATGGCGAAGGCGCGATCACAGCTGGCCGGCGGCATCAGCAGCGACAACGTATCGCTGCGGCCGTGGCCACGCGTGGCGAGTTCGCCTTCGGCATTGCAGGTGATATCGACGAAGCGCGCGTGCTCCACCTGGTCGCGGACCAGATCCACCGCGGCCACGCTCTCCGGGCTGGAGCCGCTGCGCCCGAACGACACCAGCAGGGTCGGG
This sequence comes from Stenotrophomonas sp. Steno-Z10-BAI, assembly GCF_056393115.1. Lineage (NCBI taxonomy): Bacteria > Pseudomonadati > Pseudomonadota > Gammaproteobacteria > Lysobacterales > Lysobacteraceae > Stenotrophomonas > Stenotrophomonas sp. Steno-Z10-BAI. Next base: position 68,754 of record NZ_JBWJOZ010000005.1, read on the forward strand.
CGGTCGCGGCGCAGGTACAGCGCCGGATGGGTCAGCAGGCTGGTGGTATGCACGGCGCGCACCTCGGCAGGCCACTGCGCATTGATCTGGTCGGCCACCATCTCGGCAATGAAGCCCGAGCTGCCGGCACCGGTGAAGATCACCAACTGGCTGGGATCGCGCAGGGCCTCCCCGAGGAAGCCATCGATGCGTACCTGCGCAGCCTCCAGCAGGCTGGCCAGCGCGGCCCACACGCGGGGCTGCTGGGCGATTTCTTCGGCGGTATAGGCGCCACCGAGGCGCTGCCACGTGGGCAAATCAGGGAGCAGAGAAGCGTCCATTCGCAATTCCTGTTGGGCGACCGCACCTTCTTCGTTTTCTTTCGAAATGTCAAATATCGAAAGATAAAGAAAAGGTCGGTGGGTCACAGTTTTCGCTGTTCGATCGGTGTCTGAACGCCATGGGTGGCCGTGGATGCCGCGCTGCACCAAGGTTTCAGGCGGCAACAAACGCGTATTCAGGTGGCGTTTGGAAAGTGTCGCGCCGCCACATCTTTCGTTTATGTTTAAATATCCTTCCTTTTTCTTTGCAATTTGTTGACATCTTTCGAGACCCTGCCCTAGAGTCGGCCGCACTGGTTTCAGTTTCCCGCTGACCGCGGGCTTGGGGGCAAGGTGGACTTCCGGTTTCGACGCACTGGTCTGACGATCGCACTGCTTACCGCAGTAGCTCTGGCTGCCACTGCCAACGCTGAGCCGGTGGGCAACCTGCGTGCGATCAGCGCCGCCCCCGCCAACGACGGCACCGCCGGCTGGACACTCAGCACGGATACCGGCGCCACCCTGCGCGTGGAGTTGCTGCGCGATGACGTGCTGCGTGTGCGCGCCGGCCGCAACGGCACGCTCACCGATGCCAGCGACAAGGCTGCCCCGATCGTACTGCCGCAGCCGGCCGCGAAGGTCGCCTTCGAGGTGGAGGAAGATGGCAACGAGGTGCGTATCCGTACCGACGCCCTGGTGCTGCGCATCCAGCGCCAGCCACTGCGCCTGTCGCTGGATCGCCGCGACGGCGAACGCGATGTCGCGTTGTGGCACGAACTGCAGCCGCTGGACCTGGACAAGGACCAGAGCGTGCAGGTGCTCTCCAGCGAAGGCGATGAGCACTTCTACGGCGGCGGCCAGCAGAACGGTCGCTTCGAGTTCAAGGGCCGCGAACTGGAGGTCTCGTATTCCGGTGGCTGGGAAGAAGGCGATCGCCCCAACCCGGCGCCGATGCTGCTGAGCTCGCGGGGCTGGGGCATGCTGCGCAACACGTGGAGCGACGGCACCTATGATCTGCGCCAGGCCGACCAGGCCACGCTGCTGCACCGCGAAGACCGCTTCGATGCGTACTACTTCGTCGGGCCCAGCCTGCACACGCTGCTGGACCGCTATACCACGCTGACCGGCCGCGCCGGCCTGCTGCCGCGCTGGGCGTTCTCCTATGGCGACGCCGACTGCTACAACGATGGCGACAACATCAAGAAGCCCGGCAGCGTGCCCGAAGGCTGGAGCGACGGCCCGACCGGCACCACGCCGGATGTCGTCGACAGCGTGGCCCGGCAGTATCGCGACCACGACATGCCCGGCGGCTGGATCCTGCCCAACGATGGCTACGGCTGCGGCTACAAGAAGCTGCCCGAGACCGTGCAGGGCCTGGCCAAATACGGCTTCAAGACCGGCCTGTGGACCGAGAACGGCGTCGACAAGATCGCCTGGGAAGTCGGTACTGCCGGCAGCCGCGTGCAGAAGCTGGACGTGGCCTGGACCGGCAAGGGCTACCAGTTCGCGATGGATGCCAACCAGTCCGCGTTCAACGGCATCCTGAACAATTCCGACTCGCGCCCGTTCCTGTGGACGGTCATGGGCTGGGGCGGCATCCAGCGTTACGCGGTGGCCTGGACCGGCGACCAGAGCAGCAGCTGGGATTACATCCGCTGGCACATTCCGACCCTGATCGGCTCGGGCCTGTCCGGCATGGCCTACGCCAGTGGCGACGTGGACGCGATCTTCGGCGGCAGCGCTGAGACGTTCACCCGCGACCTGCAGTGGAAGAGCTTCACCCCTGTGCTGATGGGCATGTCCGGCTGGTCCGGCAATGCGCGCAAGCACCCGTGGTGGTTCGATGAGCCCTACCGCAGCGTCAACCGCGACTACCTCAAGCTGAAGATGCGCATGACCCCGTACATGTACGGGCTGGCGCACGATGCGGCGACCAGCGGCGCGCCACTGCTGCGCGCGCTGATGTGGGACTACCCGCAGGATCCGCAGGCCTATACCGAGGCGCACAAGTACCAGTTCCTGCTCGGCCGCGAGCTGCTGATCGCCCCGGTGTACCGCAGCCAGGCTGCGAGCCGAGGCTGGCGCCGCGACATCCACCTGCCGCAGGGCCGCTGGATCGACTACTGGGACGGCCGCCAGCTGCTCGCCGGCGCCGAGGGGCGCTCGCTGGACCGCCCGGTCGACCTGGCCACGATCCCGGTGTTCGTGCGCGCCGGGGCGATCATCCCGATGTACCCGGCGATGCTCTACGACGGTGAGAAACCGCTCGATGAAGTGACCTTCGATCTGTACCCGCAGGGCACCTCGCAGTACACGCTGTACGAAGATGATGGCGCCACCCGCCGCTATGAGAAGGGCGAATCGAGCACGCAGGCGATCACGGTGCAGGCCCCGGCACAGGGGACTGGCCCGGTGCAGGTGCGCATCGAGGCGGTGCAGGGCCAGTACGCCGGCCAGCTGCCGCAGCGCCGTTATGCGCTGCGCGTGCTCAGCCGCCAGCGCCCGGCGGCCGTGACGCTGGACGGCCGCGCGCTGCCGATGCTGGCCGACCCGGCGGCGTGGCAGGCCGCGGGCGAGGGCTGGTACTTCGATGCGGCCGAGCGCCGCGGCACCCTGCACGTGCGCACCGCACCGACCGACATCCGTCAGCCGCTCGCACTGCAGCTGGAGCTGCCGATCGCCGCCGCAACGGCCGACGATGCCTTCCCGGCCGCGCCCGAGCTGGGCCGCGCGCTGCCCTCCGACAGCCTGCTGGTGGTCAACCGCCCGGCCGAGGAGCAGGGCTACGAGATGGAGAAGGCCTTCGACGATGATCCGGCCACGTGGTTCCGCACTGTGCGCAACCAGGCGGTCAAGACCGGTGTGCACGAGTGGGTGCTCGGCTTCGGCGAACGCAAGCTGATCGACGGCATCGAACTGGCGCCACGCAACGACCAGCATTGGAAGAGCGGGCAGATCCGCGATTACGAAATCTACATGGCCGACAGCAATGGCGAGTGGGGTGAGCCGATCAAGCGTGGCCGCCTGACCCTGCAGCAAGGCATGCAGCAGATCGATTTCCCCGCCCATGCCGGCCGCCTGCTGCGCTTCCGCGTGCTCAGCACGCAGAACCCGGAAGGCGACGGTGCCAGCGCTGCCGACCCGATGGTCACCGCAGCGCAGGGCAGCGTGGCGCGTGCGGTGGATGCGCTGCAGCCCCGCGATGTCGGCCCGATCGTGCTGTCCACCTTCCATGTGCTGGAGCATCCGCAACCGGAAGGCCCGGCGCAGCAGTTGTATCTCTCCACGCTGCCCATGCCGGCCCCGCTGAAGGCCAGCGTCGCTGCCGACCACGCCTTCGGTGGCCAGACGGAGATGCGCATGAACGGGCTGCATTTCCGCCGCGGCCTGGGCGTCAACGCCAGCAGCCGGATCGATCTACAGCTGGGCGGCGGCTGGCGCCTGCTGCGCGCCGACCTGGGGATCGATGATCAGTGCCGCACCGCCGGCGGCATGCAGTTCCAGGTGTGGGGTGACGGTCGGCTGCTGTACGACAGCGGCCTGGTCAACGCACCCGGCGTGGTCAAACCGGAGCTGGACGTGCGCGGCCTGCAGCGGCTGAGCCTGCGCACGCTCGGGGCGCAGGGCGATCACCCCGCGCAGGTCTGTGGCAACTGGGCCAATGCCGCCCTGATCGGACAGGAGGGCGATACCGCCAGCATCGTGTCGCCGTAACCGAACCGCCCGTCGAACCACCGCTCTCTCCCGTTTCCCGTCTGCGGCCGTCTGGCCGCGGCACGGGGGACGTTTGCCCGAAAACACCCATCCACCGCCAGCCCCACGCTGCGGATCGAACAAGGAGCCAAAGATGTTGACCGAACGCCATCGCCATCGCCGCATCACCGCCACCCCCTTGTCCATCGCACTCGGCCTGGCCGTCGCGGTGGTCGGCAGTGCCAGCGCCCAGGACGCCGCGCCCGATACGAAAGCCACCGAGCTGTCGCGCATCGAGGTGACCGGCTCCAACATCCGCCGCAGTGATGTGGAAACCGCCTCGCCGGTGCAGGTGATCAGCAAGCAGGACATCGAGAACATGGGCGCGCGCACCCTGCTGCAGGTGCTCGACAACCTGCCCGCCGCGCGGCCGGGCCAGCAGGACTCGCGCTCGCTGTTCACCGGTTCGGATGGCGCCTCGCAGGCCAACCTGCGTGGCCTCGGCGCACAGGGCACGCTGGTGCTGCTCAATGGCCGCCGCCTGTCCTACTACGGCGCACCAGCCGGCTTCCAGACCCAGTTCGTCAACATCGATGCGATCCCCGCCGCGGCGATCGAACGCATGGAAGTGCTGACCGACGGCGCCTCGGCCGTCTATGGCACCGATGCGGTGGCCGGCGTGATCAACGTGATCACCAAACGCTCCTACCAGGGCGCGGAGATCAACCTCACCACGGACAAATCCTCGCGGATCAGCTCCTACGGCGAGCACCAGGGCAGCATCACCGCCGGCTTCGGCGATCTGGATGAAGACCGCTACAACGTCTACGCCTCGGTCAACCTGTACCGGCGCGATGCGATCCCGCTGAGCGACTTCTACGACAAGCGGCCCGACCAGTACTACGTCAACAACCCCAACTACCTGCCCAACCTGCGCCTGGGCACCGGCAGCAAGCCGGGCGAGTTCAACCCGGGCAGCTACTTCGCCTTTGATCCGGTCACCGGCCGCCGTGTGCAGGAGGCCGCGCCGGGCTGCAACAACGTGCTCACCAGCGAAGCGGCCGGCCCCCGCTGTATCTGGGAAACGTGGATGAACAACGAGATCGACGCCGGCGCCAAATCCGAGCGCAACACCGCGTACGTCAACGCCCACTTCCTGATCGGCGACAGCACCGAAGCCTTCGCCGAAGCGACCTACACCGACATCGACCTGACCGCCAACGGCGGTACGCCGCGCGCCTACGGCACCACCACCGGCAACCCGACCAGCTGGTTCTCGCGCAACACCGGCACCACGGTCAACCAGTTCCTGTATCCCTACCTGGGCCCGAACAACGAATACAACAACGCCTCGCCCGAACTGAAGGCACTGATGGGCGGCGTGGTCGGCCTGCAGTACCTGCTGCAGGACGTGGGTGCCAACCACTTCGGCCAGCGCAACACCGACCAGAGCTACCGCGTGGTGGCCGGGCTGCGCGGCGACATCGGCGACTGGAACTGGGAAACCGCGTTTGCCACGGCCGGCAGCCACTCGGTCACCTACCAGACCACCAACGTCAACCTGGCCGGCTTCGAGAAGGCCTTCGGCCCGTACTCGGTCGATCCGGGCACCGGCCGTGTGATCATTTCCGATCACCCGGCGTACAAGTTCGGTGAGATCAGCGAAGCCAACGCCGCCCTGATCCGTGAAGCATTCCCGACCTTCGACATCCAGTCCTGGACGCGCCTGCATACGCTGGACGGCAAGATCGAAGGTCCGCTGTTCCAGATGCCGGCCGGTGAAGTGCGTGCAGCCTTCGGCTTCAACGCCAGCCGCGAAACCTTCTACACCCCGGGCAACCCAGATGCGGCCAACGGCCTGATCACCCAGCAGGGCGGCTCGTGGTTCGACGGCAAGCGCAATACCTATGCGCTGTTCGCCGAGACGGTGGCGCCGCTCACCGAGAAGCTGGAGCTGGACGCCGCGCTGCGCGTGGACAAGTACCCGGACTTCAGCGCCAACCTGGCCCCGAAGATCGGCCTGAAGTACCAGATGTTCGACCAGCTGATGCTGCGCGGCACGTACTCCACCGGCTTCCGCGCCCCCAGCCTGGCCGAGTCCGGCAACGGTGGCGTGTTCGCCCAGTTGGGGGGCTACCGTGATGAAGTGCGCTGCAACGAGACCAACGCCATCGCCAACCTCCTGCTGCGGTCGCAGCGCGGGGGGGACGTCGACCTCGGCAACTCCCTGCTCAATACCGATTGCAGCCGCACGGTGGCGCGCATGACCCAGCCCAACCCGGACCTGAAGCCGGAGAAGGCCAAGATCACCACGCTCGGTTTCGTCTACGAGCCGACCCACTGGTTGTCGGTGTCGGCCGATTACTGGTTCATTTACCGCAGCAATGAAATCGTCGCCCCGGATTTCACCCGCGACGAAGACATCAGTTCCTCCACGCGTTCGCCGATCACCGAAGGCGACCGCGCCAACCTGGCCGCCCTGGCGGCGATGTGCGCCGACCCGGCCAGCGGCGTGGCCTGTCCCGGTACGCTGCCCGGCTACAGCGTGGGCAACGTGGCCAGCGTGGTGGGCCAGTACAAGAACCGTGGCAAGACCCTGATCGACGGCTTCGACATCGATGCGCGCAGCCGCTTCTCGCTGGGCGAGTGGGGCAACCTCAACATCGGTATGGCCGCCACCATCGCCAACCGCAACCGTTCCTACCTGGATGATGAAAGCGGCTGGTACTACGGCGACCTGGTCGGCTATTACAACAACCCGAGGCTGCGCGCCACGTTGAACGCGGACTGGAGCTACAAGCAGGTCACCACCAGTGTCTTCGTCAACTACGTGGGTGGCACCAAGTGGGCGCTGCAGCAGATCGACGAGGAGGACAACAATCCGCAGACCTGCACCGCCGGCTACCTGCCGGTGGAGCAGAGCAAGTGCGATGGCGCCCCCTCGTGGTGGACCGCCAACCTGAGCGTGGCCTGGCGCCCGGATGCGCATTGGAACGTCGGCTTCACCATCAAGAACCTGTTCGACCGCCTGCCGTTCTATGACCCGAACAGCTTCCTCGGCGATTCCAGCGATTACGCCACCATCTTCGGTCGCGGCTACAGTCTCACCGTCGGCTATAAGTTCTGATGCTTCCCCCGCGCCGGTCCCGGCCGGCGCGATCTTCACACGAGGTACTGTCCATGAAACGCAGAGAATTCATCGCCGCCAGCGCGGCCGTCGCCGCCACCAGCCTGCTGCCGAACACGCCTGCCTGGGCGCGCGGGCGCAAGGTGCGGCTGGGCCTGATCGGCACCGGCATGCGCGGCCAGGTATTGCTGAAGGAACTGGTCCGCCGCGACGACGTGGAGGTGGTCGCGCTGTGCGACATCGAGCCGATCATGCTCAAGCGCGGCATGGACATGGTCGCCAAGGCCGGCAAGCCGGCGCCCAAGGCGTACGGCCAGGACGGCGACGTCAACGCCTGGAAGCGGCTGATCGAGCAGCGCGGCCTGGACGGCGTGATCATCGCCACGCCCTGGGAATACCACGCGCCGATGGCGATCGCGGCGATGCAGGCCAAGGTCGCGGTGGGCTGCGAAGTGGTCGCCGGCATCACCCTGCAGGACCACTGGGACGTGCTCAAGACCCAGCTGTCCACTGGCACGCCGTACATGCTGCTGGAGAACGTCTGCTATCGCCGCGATGTGATGGCGGCGCTGCAGATGGTGCGCCAGGGCTTGTTCGGGGAACTGGTGCACCTGCAGGGCGGTTACCAGCACGACCTGCGCGGGGTGAAGTTCAATTCCGGCGATCCCAGCCAGCCGTATGACAGCGGCGTGGAGTTCGGTGCCAAGGGCTGGTCCGAAGCACGCTGGCGCACCGAGCATTCGGTGAAGCGCAACGGTGAGCTGTACCCCAGCCACGGCATCGGCCCGTGCGCGATGTACACCGGCATCAATCGTGGCAACCGCTTCACCCACATCAACGCGTTTGCCAGCAAGGCGCGTGGCCTGCACGAGTACACCGTGGCCAAGAGCGGTGGCACGACCCACCCGAGTACCAAGGTGGCCTTCAAGCTCGGCGACATCGTCACCACCACCCTGGCCTGCGAAAACGGCGAAACCATCCTGCTGCAGCACGACACCTCGCTGCCGCGCCCGTACTCGATGGGCTTCCGCGTGCAGGGCACCAAGGGCCTGTGGATGGATGTGAACCAGTCCATCCACATCGAAGGGCGCAGCCCGCCGCACAAGTGGGAACCGTTCCAGGCCTACCAGGACCAGTACGAGCACCCGCTGTGGAAGCAGCATGCCGCTACCGCTGCCAGCGCCGGCCACGGTGGCATGGACTGGTTCGTCATCCATGCCTTCGTGGAGGCTCTGAAGGCCAAGGCGCCGATGCCGATCGACATCTACGACGCGATCACCTGGAGCGCGATCACGCCGCTGTCCGAGCAGTCCATCGCCAACAGCTTCCAGACGCTGGAATTCCCGGATTTCACCGCCGGGCTGTGGAAACAGCGCAAGCCGATCTTCGCGTTTGATGGGACGTACTGAGGAAGGTTGACGTTCAACGGCCGGTACCGATGCGTACCGGCCATTCCGTGCGCGCGTTCACCCGGTCGGCCAGGCGATGGCGCGGCCCAGCCTGGGCGCGGTCAGCGCAGGCAAAGCAATGAACACGGGGAAGTGGCGAGGATGGTGCGCCCGGAGGGATTCGAACCCCCGACCAATGGCTTCGGAAGCCACTACTCTATCCGGCTGAGCTACGAGCGCGTTGTGTCCTGCGTCCCGCCAGGCCGCCTGATGGGGCCACGAACCGCCAAAGCGGCGCGGGAGGAGCATTCTATCCGTAAACGCCGCGCAGGTCTGCCCCCTGCACCGATGCGCCGGGCGGCGGCGCGCCCGGCCAGCCCAGGCGGTATCCTTTACCGATGGCTTACGAACGTTTTGAGGCGCCCGAGGCGGCGCCCCCGTCGCGCTGGCGGCACTACTGGAAGTTGATGCGCGCCGACCGCCCGATCGGCACCCTGCTGCTGCTCTGGCCCACCTGGTGGGCGCTGTGGCTGGCCTCCGGCGGGCTGCCGCCGCTGTGGACGCTGTTCGTGTTCACCGCCGGCGTGTGGCTGACCCGCTCGGCCGGTTGTGTGATCAACGATTACGCCGACCGCTGGCTGGACCCGCACGTCAAGCGCACCAAGGACCGCCCGCTGGCCAGTGGGGCCGTGTCCGGCCGTGAGGCGCTGGCCCTGTTCGCCGGGCTGATGATCGTCGCCTTCGCTCTGGTGCTGACCCTGAACTGGCTCACCATCGGCATGAGCTTCATCGGCGTGTTCCTGGCCGCCAGCTACCCCTACCTCAAGCGCTACACCCACCTGCCGCAGGTCTATCTCGGCATGGCCTTCGGCTGGGGCATCCCGATGGCCTTCGCCGCGGTGCAGGGCGAGGTGCCGGTGATCGGCTGGCTGCTGTACGGCGCCAACATCCTGTGGTCCACCGCGTATGACACCTGGTACGCCATGGTCGACCGCGATGACGACCTGAAGATGGGCTCGCACTCCACCGCGATCCTGTTCGGGGATCTGGACCTGGTCATCCAGGGGATTCTCTACGCGCTGTTCCTGGGCACGATGGCGCTGGTCGGCCTGCGCGCCGGGCTGGGCGTCTATTACGGCCTGGGCGTCGGCGTGGCCGCCGGGCTGATCGCCTACGAGTTCTGGATCGCCCGCAAGCGCGAGCGCGACCCCTGCTTCAAGGCCTTCCTGCACAACAACTGGGTCGGCGCCGCGCTGTTCGCCGGCATCGCGGTATCGCTGGCGCTGCGCTGAGGGCACCCGACCCACACACTACGACCATTAGGCGACTGACAGCGCTGCGGCCAGCGCCCAGAATCCCTCCCATCGAATGATCGGGGAGGGCGGGCAATGAGCACATCGACGGTGGTGCAGGACGGCTGGATGGCGCGCGCGGCACTGCGCTCGGCCGCCTGGGCGGAAAAATGGTTCCCGGATGCGTATGTGTTCGCGGTGCTCGGCGTCGTCATCGTCGCGGCCGCGGCGATGGGCTTCGGCGCCACCCCGCAGGCCACCGCCACTGCCTTTGGTGAGGGCTTCTGGAGCCTGATTCCCTTCACCATGCAGATGGCCTTCGTGGTCATCGGCGGCTATGCGGTCGCCACCGCACCGATTGTCGCGCGCTTCATCGAGCTGCTGGCCCGTGTGCCCAAGACCGGCCGTGGCGCGGTGGTCTATGTCGGCCTGATCAGCATGCTGGCCTCGCTGCTCAGCTGGGGTTTCTCGCTGGTGTTCGGCGGCCTGCTGGTGCGCGCACTGGCCCGTCGCGAAGCACTCAACATGGACTACCGCGCCGCCGGCGCCTCGGCCTACCTTGGCCTCGGCGCGGTCTGGGCGATGGGCCTGAGCTCTTCGGCTGCCCAGCTGCAGGCCAACCCGGCCAGCATGCCGCCCGGACTGGTCGAGATCACCGGCGTGCTGCCCTTCACCGAGACCATCTTCCTGTGGCAGTCGATCGCGCTGACATCCGCGCTGATCCTGGTGTCGCTGCTGATTGCCTGGCTGACCGCACCCGGCGCCGCCACCGCGCGCACCGCCAAGGACTTCGAAGGCGCTGCCCGCGCCGAGGCCGAGCCGCTGCAGCCGCGCACCCGCCCCGGCGAGTGGCTGGAGTACAGCCCGCTGCTGACCGTGCTGCTCTCGCTGCTCGCGTTCGGCTGGCTGTTCGGCGAGTTCGCCAGCAAGCCGGTGGTGACCGCCATCGCCAACCTCAACACCTACAACTTCCTGTTCATCTCGCTCGGCCTGCTGCTGCACTGGCGCCCGCGCAGCTTCCTCAATGCGGTGGCCAAGGCCGTCCCCAGCACCACCGGCGTGCTGATCCAGTTCCCGCTGTATGGTGGCATCGCGATGATCCTCACCCACGCCACCGGCAGTGGCGATGAGACCCTCGCGCATCGCCTGTCCACCCTGTTCGTGCATATCGCTACCACCGACACCTTCGCGCTGGTGATGGGCGTCTACTCGGCGGTGCTCGGCTTCTTCGTGCCCTCCGGCGGCGGCAAGTGGATCATCGAAGCGCCGTACGTGATGCAGGCGGCCAACGAACTCAAGGCCCACCTGGGCTGGGCGGTACAGGTCTACAACGCTGCCGAGGCGCTGCCGAACCTGATCAACCCGTTCTGGATGCTGCCGCTGCTGGGCGTGCTCGGGCTGAAGGCGCGCGACATCGTCGGCTTCACCTTCATCCAGCTGCTGGTGCACATCCCGCTGGTGCTTGGCCTGCTCTGGCTGCTCGGCATGACGCTGACCTACGTGCCGCCGGTGATGCCGTGATCGTCATCTGCGCGTCATCTCCACCCGCAGGATCGGGGATGCCCTGTTCAGTCACGCTCCGGGGCGTTTGGGGGATGGTGGCATAAGGGAATTCGAACCGTTCATATGCGGGCCAACGCTTACTGCGACATGGGGTTTGTACCTGCAGAAAACGTTGGCGTGGAGACGTTGACGAATTCGTATACAAACCCCCACACGTCGTTAACCTCGCGCTGCAGAGGATGGCCCCGACCGCGACATTCCGTTTGCGGCGACCGGAGAATCGAAATGGCTCAGCAGAACCAGCAGAACCCGAATCAGCGCGGTGAACAGCAGGAACGTGGTCGCGACCAGCAGCAGCAACAGCAGCAGGAACAGCAGCAGCGCAACCAGAACCAGCAGCAGGGCGGCCAGCAGGACGAGGAAGAGTGAGCCCAGCCGGCTGTTATGGGAACTGAAGCCCCGCTCCGGCGGGGCTTCGTTCGTCTGCGGCCTGCTCAGGCCGAGCGCAGGTGCCAACCCAGTGCTGCGTCTTCCACAGTCGCGCCAGGCACCACGTCATGCAGCACCACGCGGAGGCCACGCGCATTCGGCAGCACTTTCTGCTCGGGGAACCAGCGGCGCGTCGCATCGACCACGATCAACAGACCTTCGTCATCGCCGAGGGGTGCGAAGTGCGGCGTGGGCTGTGACAGCGGCTCCAGCCCGAACGCCGCTTGGGCCTTTGCCTGCACCTCAGCCACGCCTTCAGCGGGCAGGCCGACCTCGCTGATGCAGGTCATCTCGCTGCCATGGAACGCGCCCTGGCGTTCGCCGGCAGGCAGGCGCCGCCGCGCGATCAACTCCAGGATCAGCCCGTCCGGCCCCGTGAAATAGATCGACTCCGAATCCCAGCGGCCATCGAAGGTGAAGTGGTCATGGCCCTTCAGATCGCGCTGCAGGGTGGCGCGTGCTTTCAGCCAGTCGGTGGCCGCTTCGAATCGATTGGCTGGGACGTTGAAGGCCAGGTGCACACCGCCGACCGGATTCGATCCTGCGGGTTGCAGCTGCAGGGTGCTCCAGCCGATGCGCACGGCCGAGCCCTCGACCGGCAACTGAAGTTCATCGCGGAAGTACGCCACGGTGGCGGCGACATCGGACACGGGAAGATCGATCTGGTGGATACGCATGATGGTGGGAGTCTCGCGTAAATACATCGACATTCTGCCGCAGCTGCGTGTGCTGCGGCGATGAACGCGATGAAACATGCACCCGCTGCGAGGGCCCATCACCGGGCATTGCCGATGCGTTTGCTACAACCCGCTGTAGAAGCCGGCACACACCACCGGAGCATCACACACCGCTATCAGAGGAGTACTCCCGCGATGGGCATGCTGGTCGATGGAACATGGCAGGAAGGCACCGCGGGTGCCGCTGACAAGGACGGTCATTTCAAGCGCGAGGAATCCACATTCCGCGATTGGTTGAGCGCTGACGGCAGCGCTGGCCCGAATGGCGAGCCTGGTGTCAAAGCCGCGCCTGGGGAGTTTCGCCTGTATGTGAGTCTCGCCTGCCCGTGGGCACACCGCGCGCTGATCGTGCGCGCGCTGAAGGGCTTGGAAGATCTGGTGCCGGTGTCGGTGGTCAACTGGCACATGGGTGATCAGGGCTGGACCTTTGAGCCCGGCCCGCAGGTAACGCCGGAGCCCGAACGCGGTGCACGCTATCTGCATGAACTGTATGCCGCCGCCAAACCTGGGATGACCGGCAAGGTGACCGTGCCGGTGCTGTGGGATCGCGAGCGCGGCAGGATCGTCAGCAATGAATCGGCGGACATCATCCGGATGTTCAACACCGCCTACGACGGGCTGGGCGCGAAAGCCGGTGACTTCTATCCGGCTGCATCGCGTGCTGAGATCGATGCGGTCAACGAACGGGTCTATGCCACCGTCAACAACGGTGTGTACCAGGCGGGCTTTGCTTCAACGCAGCAGGCGTACGAAGAGGCTGTTGGACCGTTGTTCGATTCACTCAGCTGGTTGGACGAGCGCCTTCAGCAACGCGAGTGGCTGGTGGGCGATGCCATGACCGAAGCCGATATCCGTCTGTTCACCACCTTGATCCGCTTCGATTCGGTGTACTACGTGCACTTCAAGTGCAACGTGCGGCGCATTGCGGACTTCGCCGGTCTGCATGCGTTCGTGGCGCGGATGATGGCGATTCCCGAGGTGGCGGATACGGTGAATTTCGAGCACATCAAGCACCATTACTACGGGAGCCATCGACATCTCAATCCGTCGGGGATCGTGCCGGTGGGGCCGGAATGGGGTTACTGAGGCCACCGCTCGGTGGCCGTGTCCAACCCTGCCAGGGGGGACCGGCTTGCCCGTAAGTTCTTTCAAATGCACTCAACAGCTTCAGCTCTAAAGTGGATGAGCGGTTGTCCTATCGCTACTTGGTGGCAGTTCAGGTGGCTGCACTCGTGAGCTGACCAGCCAGAAGGTCCGCACTATCTCCGTACGGTGGACTTGGAGTTTACTTGGCACCCAGCAGACAGGATCTAGTATCTGTCCCATGTTGCCCACACCGTTGGCCGAACACGGACTGCTGCGTTTACGGTGGGTGGAGTACTGGTAGAACATGCCATTGGCGAAACGGAAGCCGGTGTCCCGTGCCGGGTCGTCGTTCTTCTTCCCCGTGCAGCTCTGAACGCGATCCGGTGTTCTTTGGATCAACCTGCCGCTGTCCTTCGTGGTGTCGAACCAGAGTTCAGTGCAACTGGACGTAGCGATGGCTTGGGCAGCCTGGGAAATACAGAGCGCGGCGACCAGTACCGACAGCGGTACACCGGATCGAACGCCCGAAGCAGGTGGTGATTTGGGAGGGTGCAGGATCACGCTCGATCATGGGTTGGGTCAGCAAGAACAGCATTCTTGCGTGCAGTGCGTGCCGTCTCAATGCAATTTGTACGAAATACAACTCGCTGGCGGCATCAGGCGATGATCCAGGGGGGGTGAAGGCTCATGAATAAGCCATTGGCATCTCAATCCGTCAGGGATCGTGCCGGTGGGGTCGGAGCGGGCTTACTGACGCAGCTGCCAATCCGTTATCGAGCCGGTTTCAGGATCACCACGGGAATGGACGTCAGCAACTGCTCAAACTGCTGGCGTTGCTCCGTGTCCATCTCCCGGAAAGGAATGGGCAGCGCGCCGCCCTCCAGCAGTTCGATGAGGTAGGCGGCCTGTAGCCGCTGGACGCGCTTGACCTGGTCCCAGGTTCGCGAGGCAGTAATGCCCTTGCTTGTCCGCGAGATGCCTGCCGCACTGAGGACGAACAGGCAGCGACCAACGCGGAGCATCTTCCAGGCAAAGATCGGCGGGACCACAATGGCCAGGACGACCTTCTGCATGATCGGCCAGTTCCACGGGTTGGCAGGATGGGTCTGCGCGTTCCCGGTCGCCATGTCCATCGCGATGACGTCATGCAGCAGCTGCCGGTATTCGGCGAGCTGGTATGACACGTCAATCTCGATGCGCGAGTGCGGGTGCTCCATACGGACTCCAGTCCACCTTGGTCGTTGAATCATAGCGGCCTGTGCATGGTCGCCTGTGGCTATCGCAAGGTGCCCGTACATGGCGCCAATATTGATTCATGCAATCGGTGGGGCGTCGATGAGTTCCTTAGTCGCTGTCGGCATTGCGTCAGTCCGGAAGCGTTCACTTCCGTGTTGGCCGCGGAACGACTAGCACTGAGCGACCCCACCCCGATCCAACTGCCGATACCCGATCGCCTCCGCCACATGCGCGGTCGCGATGTCCTGCGCATGCCCCAGATCCGCCAACGTCCGCGCCACCCGCAGGATGCGATGCATCGAGCGCGCCGACAGCTGCAACCGTTCAACAGCATCCTCCAGCAATTGCTGATCCTCCGGTGACAACCGGCAATGCTCGCTCAGCTCGAACGGCAGCAACTGTGCATTGGCCTTCCCGCTGCGCAACAGCTGCACTTCCCGAGCGGCCACCACACGGGCACGAACACTCGCGCTGTCCTCGCCGAGCGGGGCGTCATCACGCAGCTCGCGCGGGTCAAGCCGAGGCACTTCCACATGCAGATCGATGCGGTCCATCAACGGTCCGGAGACCCGCCCGCGGTAGCGACGGATGACCTCGTCGGTGCAGAGACAGCGCCCGCTGCGATCCCCGGCCCAGCCACAGGGGCAGGGGTTCATCGCCGCAACGAGCTGGAACCGGGCAGGAAACCGTTCGGTACGTGCAGCGCGGCTGACCACGGCCACCCCGGATTCGATCGGCTCGCGCATGACCTCCAGCGCGTGCCGGCTCCACTCCGGCAGTTCATCCAGGAACAACACGCCGTTATGCGCCAGCGATATCTCGCCAGGGCGCGGATGCGAGCCGCCGCCAATCAGCGCGACGGCGCTGGCGGTATGGTGTGGCGCCCGGTAGGGCCGCTGTCTCCAGCGCCCCGCATCAAGGCCCTGGCCACTGCAGGAGGCGATGGTGGCCGCTTCCAGTGCTTCAAGCTCGCTGGCCGCGGGCAGGATGCCGGGCAGGCGCGAGGCCAGCAGGGTCTTTCCGCAGCCGGGCGTGCCGAGCAGCAGCAGGTGATGCCCGCCGGCCGCCGCCACCTCCAGCGCCCGGCGCGCCTGCAGCTGGCCGCGCACGTCGCGCAGGTCGGGAATGCCGGCCGGCAGTGGGTCAGCCGCCACGGCAGGTGGCAGCGTGCCGCTCTCAAGGGCGCTGCAGACCTCCAGCAGGGTGCGGGCGACGCGTACGTCGGCGTGCTGGGCCAGCGCGGCTTCCTCGCTGTTCGCGGCGGCCACGATGAGGCTGCGACCGTCCCGGGCGGCAGCGATCGCCGCAGGCAGGACGCCGTCGACACCGCGCAGTTCGCCGGTCAGCGCCAGTTCGCCGAGGAACTCGTACTTGTCCAAGGACTGCGCATCGATCTGGCCACTGGCGGCGAGAATGCCCAGCGCGATGGCCAGATCGAATCGCCCACCCTCCTTGGGCAGATCGGCCGGGGCCAGGTTGATGGTGATGCGCCGCTGCGGAAACTCGAAGCGTGCGCAGATCAGCGCGGCTCGCACGCGGTCGCGCGATTCCCGCACGGCGGCGGCCGGCAGCCCCACGATCTGGGTATGCGGCAACCCGCCGGACAGGAATACCTCGATCCTTACGGCCGGCGCTTTGACGCCGGCACGGGCACGGCTGTGCACCAGTGCAAGGCTCATGCGGTTGTTTCCGGGGTCTGCGGCATGCCAAGCACAATGGCAGCACACGGAGCACCTGACCCATCAGCACTTGCCGCGCCGTGGGGTAGGCAAGCACCGCCCCCGTGTCCGGCACTGCCGCTAGACTGGATGCCCCCACGCACTACGCCGTCGAACACCATGGATATGCACCACCGCTCCGGCCCCATCGAACTGGTCGCCATCGACATGGACGGGACCCTGCTCGACCCCGCGCACACGCTCACGCCCCGGGTGATGCAGGCCATCGCCCGCGCCCGCGCGCAGGGCGTCCAGGTGGTGCTGGCCAGCGGCCGTCCGGTGTCGGGGATGGCGCCGTTCCTGCAGCAGTTGGGGATCGAGAGCGAGCAGGACTATTGCATCGCCTGCAATGGCGCCGTGGTGCAGAACATCGGCAGCGGCCAGCGCGTCATCGAGTTTCCGCTGAGTTTCGAGGACTTCGTGTTCTGTGAGCGGATCTCACGCGAACTCGGTATCCACTTCCAGGCGCTCGATGGCCGCCGCATGTACACGCCCAACCAGGACATCAGTCACTACACCGTGGCCGATTCGCACCTGTCGAATGTGCCACTGTCGTATCGCCGGGTGGCGGACATGGACCCGGCCATGCAGTTCATCAAGCTGATGATGATCGATGAGCCAGAGGTTCTGGATGCCGCCATCCAGCGTCTGCCGTCCGAACTGACCGACCGCTTCGCGGTGCTCAAGAGCGCGCCGTTTTTCCTGGAGGTGTTCGACCACCGAGCCGGGAAGGGACCGAGCCTGGGGAAGCTGGCTGCGCATCTGGGCGTGGACCGCGCCAACGTGATGGCCGTGGGCGACCAGGAGAACGACCTGACCATGCTGCAGTTCGCCGGGACCAGCGTCGCCATGGGCAACGCGATCCAGGCGGTGAAGCAGACGGCGCGCTTCGAGACGGCGAGCAACGCCGAAGATGGCGTGGCGTTGGCGATCGAGCGGTTCGTCCTGCAGGACGTGTAATCCTGCGCGTTACTCGCCTGCGCCGCTGCGACGCGGCTTTGCGCGCGACCAAGGCAAGGCCATCATCAGCGCGAACACCAGCAGAGTCGGCAGGGTGAAGATCCACATCTCCCCGGTACCTTTGCCTGCGCCGATGGCGAGCAGGCCGAGCGCACCCAGCTCCAGTTCGCTGATGGAGGTCAGGTTGAACGCCAGGACAGGTATGCAGGC
The DNA here is from genome assembly GCF_056393115.1 of Stenotrophomonas sp. Steno-Z10-BAI. Lineage (NCBI taxonomy): Bacteria > Pseudomonadati > Pseudomonadota > Gammaproteobacteria > Lysobacterales > Lysobacteraceae > Stenotrophomonas > Stenotrophomonas sp. Steno-Z10-BAI. Next base: position 86,492 of record NZ_JBWJOZ010000005.1, read on the forward strand.
GATGAATGGAGCAGGCAGAACACCATGGCCTGCGACAATCAATGTCGGTGCGAGCAGGGCGGCCAACCCGGAGAACACGATGCGGTAGGCGTTGCGCGAGCGCACACTGTCAATGCGCATCAACCGCATCAGGCACAGTGCGGCGATCACCGCCGCGAGGCTGGCACCGGCGATAGCCAGCATCTGGGAACCTTGTTCACTCATTCGGACGTCCTTGTCGCATCGTGGATGGAGGGCAGCCGCTGCCGCCTCCGCAGATCCTGGCGTTGCCTCACTCGCGAGGCGCAGCGGCCCCACGCGCTTCCAGCTCGGACACCACCTTCTCCAGCGCCTCCAGCTTCTCGCGGGTGCGCAGCAGCACGGCACGCTGCACGTCGAACTCCTCGCGGGTCACCAGGTCCAGCTTGCCCAGCCCGGCCTGCAGCGCGGTCTTGAAAGTAGCCTGCAGTTCTTCGCGCGACTGGCGCAGGCCCGGGGGGACCATGTCGCTCAGGCGACGGGCGAGGTCATCGAGGTGGTTGAGGTCGATCATGCTGCGGCTCCGCGGGGTATGTGCCAAGGATAAGCCGCCACGCTGCCGGCGGCACGGACTGCGCGCATCGCGTTCACCGGCGGACAGGCGTTATCCTCGCAGCCTGAGAGACAGGAGTGCAGACGGATGAAGATGGTCATGGCGGTGGTCAAGCCGTTCAAGCTCGACGACGTGCGCGAAGCGCTGGCCGAGCGCGGCGTCACCGGGATCACGGTCACCGAGGTCAAGGGCTTCGGGCGGCAGAAGGGCCACACCGAGCTCTACCGCGGGGCGGAGTATGTGGTCGATTTCCTGCCCAAGGTGAAGATCGAAGTGGCGGTCGTCGACAACCAGGTCGAGGAGGTGGTGGAAGCCATCGTCAAAGCCGCCGGCACCGGCAAGATCGGTGACGGCAAGGTCTTCGTGTACGACCTGGGCAGCGTGGTGCGCATCCGCACCGGTGAGCTGGACGCCGACGCGCTGTAACGCGCGCCGGCTTTCCCGGGGGCACCCGCGATCAGGCGTGGCCCTTGAACCAGCGGTAGAAGCGCTTCCAGGCCACGCGCACGCCGGCCACCCAGCGCGGGTCGGCCACCTGGGCCGCCTCGGAAGCGCTGGGGCGCTCGCCGGTCAGGCGCTGGCGCATCTTCAGCAGGTTCTTCATGTCGCTGCGGCGCAGCTGGCGCGAGACCGGGTGCACCGGCAGCCAGCGCGGGCTGCGCCAGGCCGAGGTGAAGTCCACCAGCACCGGCACGCCCCCGCTGACCATCACGTTGGTGCCATGCAGATCGTTGTGGGTGATGCCGGCGGCATGCAGGCGGGTGAGCGCGTACTGCAGCTGCTCGAAGACCTCGATGCCGACCGACTGGGCCGCGCTCAGGGTCTGGCCGGGAATGAACTCCATGCCCAGCGCGAGGCCACCGATGGTGCCGAGCAGGGCCGGGGCGTGCTTCCAGCCGCTCAGGCACTGCAGGATGCGCGCTTCGCGGCGGACCAGCAGGCGCGCGATCGGCGACAGCGGGGTGCCGCGATACCGGGTGTAATCCTTGACCACTGCGGGCTGGCCATTGAGGCAGGTGCGGTAGACGTCAGGTTCCAGGAGGCGTTCACCGCGCTTGAGCAGCTCGGCGGGGGCGGTGTCATCGACACACGGGGCAACAATTGTGTTCATAGGGGTCTGTGCGACCCGGCGGTCGGCGCAATGCGTCAGGCGTACCGGTGCTGCTTACTGTGGGGAACTAAAGATTTCGTTAATTTTAGTACTCGCCAGTACACGAATCCAGATGATGTCGGAGAAATGTCGTAGCCCAGCGTGGAACAGTTCGTCACGCTGAAGCGGACAATCTTGTATCGATTGGAAGAATTTCGTTTTCAATCAGCGGGTTGGCTGCCATTGCTGGAGAGTGCAGGGCAGGCACGGCTGCCGTGCGCCCCGTGCAGGAGGCCGTTCGACGGACCTCAGGCGCTCCGCGCGCCCGCCTGCTCCCAGCGCAGGCAAGCACCCGCAGGCTTCCGCTGGGGGGGCCGTTGAGCCACGCCGCGCTGAACATCGCTCAGCCCATGCTTGACCGCGACGCAGGCGCTGCCGACCATATGCTGTTGCTCGCGACATCGGCGGCCGCCCCTCTCCGGCACGTCCCCGCCTTCTGCCGCCCTTTCGATGCCGGTCACTACCGTGCATCGCCCCCACCATTTCGGGTCCGGCCATGCCGGAGGAAGACTGATGATCAAGATCGTGCTGGCAGGGCTGTTCATCGCCTGCGTGCTGTACATCCATTACCGCGGCAAGGTGCGCGCGCGCTGGTCGCGCCAGCTGCTGGACCACTCCAGCTTCATGGCCCCGATCAACGTGATCATGTACGCGTTCTCGAAGGTGCCGACCACCCCGTTCCTCGACCCGGCCAAGGAATTTCCGCAGCTCGAGCCACTGCGCCAGAACTGGCAGATGATCCGCGACGAAGCACTGGCCCTGCGCGATGCCGACAAGATCGCCGCCTCCAGCACCTTCAACGATGCCGGCTTCAACTCGTTCTTCCGCCGCGGCTGGAAGCGCTTCTACCTGAAGTGGTACGGCCCCTCGCACCCGTCGGCCAAGGCGCTGTGCCCGAAGACCACCGCGCTGCTGGAATCGCTGCCGGACGTGCGCGCGGCGATGTTCGCCCAGCTGCCCTCCGGCAGCGAACTGCGCCCGCACCGGGATCCCTTCGCCGGCTCGCTGCGCCTGCACCTGGGCCTGGCCACGCCGAACGACGACGCCTGCTATATCGACGTGGACGGCATCCGCAAGAGCTGGCGCGATGGCGAGTGGATGATGTTCGATGAGACCTACATCCACCACGCACACAACGAAACACCGGACGACCGCGTGATCCTGTTCTGCGATATCGCCCGCCCGCTGCGCTTCGGCCTGCCGGGCCTGTTCAACCGCGCGGTGGCCTCCACGCTGCTGGCCGGTGGTGCTTCGCCGAACCTGCCGGGTGACCCGACCGGTGGCGTCAACAAGGCCTTCGGCAGCGTCTACAAGGTGCGCCTGAAGGCCAAGGCCCTGCGCGAGCGCAGCGTGGTCGCCTACCAGGTGATCAAGTGGGGCCTGGTGGTGGCGGTGATCGCGGGGATCTGGGCGATCTGAGCCGTTGGTTTGATGGGGTTGCCGGCCAGCGGCCGGCACTACCAGGCATAAAAAACCCGCGCTGTTGCCAGCGCGGGTTTTTTGTTGCCGCATCCTATACCGGTAGGTGCCGACCGTTGGTCGGCACGCCTTCGATCAGCCCTTCAGGGCTGCCGCCACGAACGGCGGGGTCACCAGCACGCCGGTGTGCAGGGCGGCGGTGTAGTACAGCGTATCGAACGACTTGGCGGCCGAATCGGCCTGGCGGAAATCGAAGCTGCTCTCGCCCTTGCGGGCCAGGGTCACGCTCCACCAGCCGGTCGGGTAGCACGGCTGCGGGAACGGCAGGGTCTTGAACGAGCCGAAGCCGGCCTTGCCCATCTCGGTGCGCATTTCGTTGATCAGGTCCAGCTGCATCAGCGGCGATTCGGACTGCTGCACCAGGATGCCGTCATCCTTGAGCGCCTTGAAGCAGCTCTCGTAGAACGCCTTGTTGAACAGGCCCTCGCCCGGGCCGACGGGATCGGTGGAGTCCACGATCACCACGTCCACGCTGCCGGCCGGGCAGTTGGCCATGTAGGCCACGCCGTCGTCGAACATCAGCTCGGCGCGCGGGTCATCGTTGGAATCGCACAGTTCCGGGAAGTGCTTGCGCGCCATCACGGTGACCTGCTCATCGATGTCGCACTGGGTCACGCTCTCCACGCCCGGGTGCTTGAGCACTTCGCGCAGGGTGCCGCAGTCGCCGCCGCCGATGATCACCACGCGCTTGGGCGCGGCATGGGTGAACAGCACCGGGTGGCTGATCATCTCGTGATAGAAGAAGTTGTCCTTGCTGGTCAACATGATGGCGCCGTCGATGGTCATCAGGTTGCCCCAATCGGTGGTCGCGAAGATCTCGATCTTCTGGAACGGCGACTGCACTTCATCCAGCTTGCCGGTCAGGCGGTAGCCGATGGCCGAGCCGGTGCGCTCGAAGTGTTCGATGTACCAGTTGTTGTTGTCAGTCATGGAGCAGCAGTCCTGTTCGGAAGGGTGTTGGAGCCGGGCTGGCGGCGGTGCCGCGTGGCGCAAGCCACGTCCGGACGGGTTGGCCCGTTCAGGTTTCAAGCCTGAGCACGGGCGCGGGCGCGCATGATAACGGAGCTGTCGCCACATAGGCGTTATCATGCACCCCCTTTTTTACCAACCAGGCCCACTGAAATGACCGATTGGTCCCTCGACCAAGCCCGCAAGACCTACTCGATTCCGCATTGGGCGGATGGTTACTTCGACGTGGATCAGGCAGGACACATGGTGGTGAGACCGACTGGCCAGGACGGCCCGGTGGTGTCCTTGCCCAAGATCGTGGACGCTGCCCGCGAGGCCGGCGCCAAGCTGCCGCTGCTGGTGCGCTTCCCGGACATCCTGGGCCAGCGCCTGGGCAAGCTGCAGGCCGCGTTCGCGCAGGCGCAGGCCGACTGGGACTACCCGGGCGGCTACACCGCCGTGTACCCGATCAAGGTCAACCAGCACCGTGGCGTGGCCGGCACCCTGGCCAGTCACCACGGCGAGGGCTTCGGGCTGGAAGCGGGCAGCAAGCCCGAGTTGATGGCCGTGCTGGCGCTGTCGCGCCCGGGCGGGCTGATCGTCTGCAATGGCTACAAGGACCGCGAGTACATCCGCCTGGCCCTGATCGGCCGCAAGCTGGGCCTGCAGACCTTCATCGTGATCGAGAAGCCTTCCGAGCTGAAGCTGGTGCTGGAGGAATCCAAGGCGCTGGACGTCAAGCCGGGCCTGGGCGTGCGCATGCGCCTGGCCTCGCTGGGCGCGGGCAAGTGGCAGAACAGCGGCGGCGACAAGGCCAAGTTCGGCCTCTCGCCGCGCCAGCTGCTGGACCTGTGGAAGTCGCTGCGCGATACCGAGTACGCCGACTGCCTGAGCCTGCTGCATTTCCATATGGGCTCGCAGATCTCCAACGTGCGCGACATCGCCAACGGCATGCGCGAAGCCACCCGCTACTTCGTGGAGCTCTCGCGCCTGGGCGCGAAGATCACCCACGTGGACGTCGGCGGTGGCCTGGGCGTGGATTACGAAGGCACCCGCTCGCGCAGCTTCTGCTCGATCAACTACGGCCTGAACTCCTACGCCAGCAATATCGTGCAGCCGCTGGCCAATGCCTGCGAAGAACACGGCCTGACCCCGCCGCGGATCGTCACCGAGTGCGGCCGCGCGATGACCGCGCACCACGCGGTGCTGATCGCCAACGTCTCGGAGGTGGAAGAGGCGCAGGAAGGCCGCGTGCCGGACCAGCACGACGACGAGCCGGCGGCGATCCGCCACCTGCGCGAGATCCACGCCGAGCTCGACGAGCGCCCGGCGGTGGAGCTGTTCCAGGAAGCGCAGCACTTCCATGCCGAAGGCCTGTCCAGCTATGCGCTGGGCCAGATCGACCTGCCGCAGCGCGCCCGTATCGACGATCTGTTCTACGCCATCGCCCATGCCGTGCGTGCCCGCCTGAGCTATGACGAAAAGAGCCATCGCCCGGCGCTGGACGAGTTGAACGAACGTCTTGTCGACAAATACTTCGTCAACTTCAGCGTGTTCGAATCGATTCCGGATGCCTGGGCGATCGACCAGGTGTTCCCGATCGTGCCGATCGAGCGCCTGAACGAGCAGCCCGAGCGCCGCGGCATCATCGCGGACATGACCTGCGATTCGGACGGCATGGTGAAAACCTACGTCGAGAACGAGAGCCTGGATACCTCGCTGCCGCTGCATGCGCTGAAGTCCGGGGAGAGCTACCGCATCGCGTTCTTCATGGTGGGCGCATACCAGGAAATCCTCGGCGATATCCACAACCTGTTCGGTGATACCGACGCGGTGGAAGTGCTGGCCGATGCCGATGGCTACGCGATCACCCAGCAGCGCCGCGGTGATACCACCGATGTGATGCTGGACTACGTGGGCTACAGCCTGGCCGATCTGCGCGCCAGCTATGCCGAGCGCGTGGCGGCGGCGAAGCTCTCGCCCGAGCGCGCGCAGGAGCTGGCCGAGGCACTGGAAGCCGGTCTGACCGGCTACACCTACCTGTCCGACGAGCCCCTGGCGTAAGCCGGTGGCGACGGGTGATGGCCTTCGGGCCTCACCCGGTCGTCGGTAGCGTCGGGCACGGCCCGTCGGTTCCTTCAAGGCACCTGGAAACCCCATGAGCGCCCGCGCGATCTTTCATCTGTTCCTGCATGCGGCCGTACCAGCGGTGCTGGCGTGGATGTTCTGGCGCAAGCGTTTCATGTCCGCCTGGGTGCTGATGCTGCTGGGCTGGATCATCGATCTGGACCACCTGCTGGCCGACCCGATCTACGCCCCGAACCGCTGCAGCATCGGTTTCCATCCATTGCACACGGCGCCAGCGATCGCGGTATACGCGGGGTTGTGTGTGCCGAAGAAGACGCGGCTGTTCGGTATCGGTCTGATCATCCACATCGTGCTGGATGCCATTGATTGCTGGTGGATGCACGCCGGCAGGTGAATCCACGCTACGCGTGGATCTCGTGCAGCCTCCGATCCGCTACACATGACCGGTAGTGCCGGCCGCTGGCCGGCACCACGCAGGGTCGGGGAGCCGGCCAGCGGCCGGCACTACCAACGGCACAAGCAATGCCGTCAGCGAGGGCAGCTCTTACCCTGCCGGCAACGTCAACGTCGCCTGCAACCCCGGCGCGCCATTGGCCAGCACCAGCGTTCCACCGTAACTCTCGGCAATGTCGGCCACGATCGACAATCCCAGCCCACTCCCGGCCGCGCGCTCATCCAGCCGCACGCCGCGTTCCAGCACGTGCTGCAACTGCTCCGCGGGAAGCCCGGGACCGTCATCACTCACCGTGATGCGCAGCTGACCCTCCCGTGGTGCCACCTCCACGCGCACTGCGTGACTGGCCCACTTGCCCGCATTGTCGAGCAGGTTGCCCAGCATCTCTTCCAGATCCTCGCGCGCACCGGCGAATACCCCCGTGGTGTCGCTGTCGCACGTAAAACGCAGCCCACGCGCGGCATGCACGCGCTGCATCAGCCCGCACAGCGCACTCACCACCGGCGCCACCGGCGTGCGCTGCTGGCTGTCGGCGCCCAGGCCTGCAGCGAGGTAACGATCGATGCTGGCCTGCATGCGCGCGGTCTCGCTGCGCAGGGTCTGGCGCCAGTCGCTGCCGTCGCCCTCGGCCTCGGTGGTGAGCACGGTCAGCGGCGTCTTCAGCGCGTGCGCCAGGTCTTCGGCGCTGCGGCGTGCGCGTACCACCATGCGCTGATGATGGTCGAGCAGCGCGTTGAGCTGGCCGGCTAGCGGCGCGACTTCTTTCACCAGGCCCTGCTGCGGGAAGCGCACGTTCTCGCCGTTGCGGACCTGCCCGGCAATGCGGCCCAGTTCGGCCAGCGGCCGCAGGCCGTAATGCACCTGGGTCACCAGTACGCCGAACCACACAGCGATGAGCACGGCCAGCGCGAGCGCGGTGCGTTGCCGGAAACTGGCGACTTGGGCATCCAACGGGCTGCGGTCGGTGGCGACCATCACGATCACCGGCGCGGCGGCGCGGGGCAGGGTGACCTGCTGGGCCAGCACGCGCAGGGATTGCTGCAGCGGGCCGGGAGCATCGAAGGCCTGCGCCGGACCCGGTCGCAGTGCGCTTGGCGCGGCCAGCGAGCCGTCCCACAGCGAGCGCGATTGCCCGAGCGGGCGGCCTTGTTGGTCCAGCACCTGCCAGTAGTCGCCGGAGAACACGCGGCGGTAGCGCTCGTCAGCCAGCGTGTCGCGCCACTGCAGCTGGCCGTTGGCATCGCTTTCGGCCAGTGCCAGTACCGCGATCAGGTCGTTGCCCAGGCGCTCATCCATCGCGGTCCGCGCTGAACGCTCGAACATCGCGCCCAGCCACCAGGTCGCCAAGGCCGACACCAGCACCAGGCCCAGGCCACCGGCCACCAGCAGGCGGGTGCGCAGCGAGCCGGTGGTCATGGCGTTGCCGACAGGCGGAAGCCCTGGCCGCGGTGCGTGTGGATCAGCTCGCTGCCGAGCTTGCGGCGGATGCGGCCGATCAGCACGTCCAGCGTGTTGGAGTCTGGATCGAAGCCGTCCTCGTAGACGTTCTCGCCCAGCCGCGAGCGGCTCAACACGGTATCGGGGTGATGCATGAAGTAGCTGAGGATGCGGTGCTCCTGCGCGCTGAGTGCCAGCGGCGCGCCGTCCAGCTCGAAGCGGCCGGCGTTGACGTCCAGCACCAGTGGACCGCACTGCAGGCGCGGATGCGCGTGGCCGGCGCTGCGGCGGATCAGGGCGCGCAGGCGCAGCAGCAGTTCTTCGGGCTGGAAGGGTTTGGTCAGGTAGTCGTCGGCGCCGGCATCGAAGCCGGCCAGTTTGTCGTGCCAGCGGGCGCGGGCGGTCAGCACCAGCACCGGAAAGCCGCGCCCGGCCTGGCGCCAGCGCTCGATCACGCTCAGCCCGTCCAGGCCCGGCAGGCCCAGATCGACCACGGCCGCGGCGATGTCCTCGATCTGCCCCTGGTACTCGGCATCCCGCCCCTCCGCACTGTGGATGACCACATAGCCGGCCTCTTCCAGCAGCGTCTGCAGCCGGCGGGCGAGCAGGGCGTCATCTTCGGCAAGCAGCACGCGCATCAGTCTTTTTCCATTTTCAGCAGGCGGCCTGTCGCGGCATCGTAATCCAGCTCCATCACCACGCCATCCGGGCCGAGGATCTCGACCTCGTATTTCCCGTCATCCAGTTCCACCTCGATCAGCTTGCCGGGGTAGCGACGCAGCGCATCGGCGACTACCTGTTCCAGCGGCACGAAGCGACCCTGGCGCACCGCCTGGCGCACGCTGTCCTGCTGGCGGCTGCCACCGTCGAGCACCCGCATCGGGTCCTGCGGGGCGAGGGTCAGCAGCAGGGGCAGCATCAGGGACAGGGCAGACATGCGGGCACGCAGGCGAAGGGCAGGCCACCGGTATACCGGGGCGGTCTAAACAGTATCTAACAGTCGCCCTCATGGTCTGGTTAGGCGCGGTGACCAGACTGGCGGTGCCGGAATGGACCGGTGCCCCCTCAAGGATTCCCATGAAGACGATGATTGCCGCTACCGCCCTGGCCGCTGCGCTGTTCGCCACTCCGGCCTTTGCCGCCAACCTGTCGGCCGCCCAGGTCCAGGCCAAGCTGAGCGCGGCCGGCTACACCCAGGTGCATGAGCTGGAGCACGACGATGGCGTGTGGGAAGCGGACGTGACCCGCAAGGACGGCACGGTCGATGAAGTGATCATCGATGACACCCAGGGCGAGATCTTCGATCCACGCGATGGCCGCGCCGTGCTGGACGCCGGGCAGATCCTGGCGCTGGCGGGGAAGGCCGGGCTGACGCAGATCGAATCGATCGAGCGCGATGGCGCGACTTGGACCCTGGATGCGCGCAACGCCCGCAACCAGCGCGTGGAAGTGCGCATGAGTGGCTACGATGGCCGCGTGCTCGCCAGCAAGCGCGATGGCTGGTGGGACTGATCCGGCCGCGCTACCGCGCACTGGATGTACGAACGGCCGGGATTCCCCGGCCGTCCGCGTCATTGCCTGGGGGCTGCAGCGCTTAGCGCTTACCAGCGCGCCGGGTAATCCCAGTAGCCCGGGCCACGGCCGTAACCGCCATAACCCCCGAAGCCGTCATAGCCATACGGACCGAAGAAGCCGGGGCCCTTGCCCTCGCTCACCCGGATATTGACGTTGACGTTGCGGGTGTTTCCCTCGTCCGTGGTGTAGTTCTTGCTCAGATTGAGCTCGGCCGCGTTGTAATGGCTGTTGCCGTAATTCTCGGAATAGCCGATGCCGGTGGTGAAGCTGCCGTTGACCCGCAGCTTGTCATCGGTCACGTGGGCGATGCCGTTGGCGGCCCGCTCGGTGGAGCGCCGGCCGGTACGATCGCCGTAGAACGTGCCCGGCGGATCGCCGCGCAGGGACTGATCGCTCAAGTACTGCATGGGCGCATCGGGAATGCTCAGATCCAGCCCGGTCGAGGACTGCGGGCCGGTGGCGCCTGCCGCAGACTGGGCCAGCGCCACACCGGGCAGGGACAGGCACAGCAGCAGGGGAAGCAGGCGGGTCATGAGAGGCTCCGGAGCAGACAGGCGGGACGGCCGACAGCGCTGACGCTAGCAGCCGTAGTTTGAATGATGCCTGTCATGGCGTGCGTTGCAAGGGGAACTCAGCCCAACCGGTCAAATCCGAACAGCGTGGACAGCGGATGCCGGCGGCGTTCGATCCGCGCCCGCAGCAGTCCGGCGCCGATCATGGAGTAGGTGATCCCGTTGCCGCCGTAAGCCATCGCGAACAGTACCCGTGGCCCCCATTGCGGGTGCGGGCCGAAAAACGGCAGGCCATCGTGGGTCTCGGCGAAGGTGCCGCCCCAGGAGAAGGCCGGCTGCAAAGGCAGGTGCGGGAACAGTTTGGCGGTCTTCCTGAGCAGCTTGCCGGTCTTGCTCTCCACCCGCCGGTCGCGCCGGGCCGGGAGATCGATGGCATCGTCCTCGCCGCCGATCAGCAGCCGGTGGTCACCGGTGCTGCGCAGGTACAGATACGGCCGCGCCGATTCCCATGCCATGGTCTCGCGCAGGGGGCCGAGCAGGTCCGGATGGATCGGATCGGTGATGAAGGCGTAGCTGCTGCGGTTGCGGGCCACCGAGGGCTTCAACCAGCGCTGCCCGGCGTAGCCAGTGGCCAGCACCACATGGCGGGCACGGATGCGGGCGCCGCCCAGGGTGGTGGCGGTCACGCCGCGCGGGGTCGGGGTGAGCGTATCGAGCACGGTGCGGTCGTAGACGCCGCAGCCGCGCGTGTGCAGCCGCATCAGCAGCCGGTAGGTGAGCCGGTAGGGGTCGATGCGTGCGGCGAGCGCACTGAGGATCGCGCCCGGTGCGCGGATGCCGTACTCGGCCTGGACCGCCTCGCTGTCCAGCCAGCGCACATCGAAGCCGTGCTTGGCACGCAGTGCACACTCTTCGGCCAGTACCGCCTGGTGCCCGCGCTTGCTCGCGTAGTACAGGCTGGCCATGCGGTGGCAGTCCACATCGCGGAACGGCGCGGCCACCTTGCAGATGGCCGGGATCGCCTCGGCACAGGCCTGATAGGCCAGCACCGCCGCGTCCTCGCCGTAGCGTTGGGCCAGGTCGATCAGGTGCGTGTCAATCTCATACTGCAGCAACGCAGTGCTGGCCGCGGTGCTGCCCCAGCCGATGTCGCGCTGTTCGATCAGCGCCACATCATGGCCGTGCGCGCACAGCTCGTCCGCAATCAGCGCGCCACTGATGCCGCCGCCGACCACCAGCACCTCGCAGTTGAGATCCTTCTCCAGCGGTGGGAAGGCATGCATCAGGCCGTTGCGCACGGCCCAGAACGGGTACCCGCTCTTCAGATCCATGGCAGCCTCAGGCGGTGGGGTGGCCGGTGTGCGGGGTCTGGATCAGTTCGGTCAGGTCGAAGCCCTGCAGCCGTGCCTGGGCCAGGTAGTGCTCCTGCGTGGTGCGGTCGAGCGTGGGGGTGCGCGCCAGCAGCCAGAGGAACTTGCGGTCCGGGCTGCCGACCAGCGAGACGCTGTAATCCGGTGCGATCTGGATCACCCAGTAGTCGCCCTTGGTGAAGGGCAGCCAGCGCAGGCCCTTGGGCAGGAAGCTGACCTCCAGCCGCGCAGTGTCGTTGTCCACGGGGCAGGCTTCGCCATCGGCTTGCTCGATCTCGCTGCCCATGCGGCAGCGGTTGACCACGGCGACGTGGCCGTTGTCTTTCAGGCTGTAGTGCGCGGACACATCGGTGCAGCCTTCCGGCTCGTGCTTCATCGGCAGGCGGGCGATCTCGTACCAGGTGCCCAGGTATCGCGGCAGCTTCAGGTCGGGAACGGTTTTCAGGTCGGGATGTGGGGTCATGGGCAACGGCTGGTGGGAATGCGATTCCACGATGCCGGGGCTGCTGCCACGGCCGGGTGAAGCCGGGGCGAGTGCGGCGTCGAGAACGGTGCGTTGCCGATGCGTCATGCTCCGACCGCGTGGGCGGCGCTATGCTGGGCCGGAGCGCCATCAGCGCTTCTTTCAACAGCGATGGAGATGCGGATGTACCAGGTGATTCTGCTCAAGAGCGAAACCGGCGTTGCCCGCCAGCAGCGCGAGACCGCCGACGATGTGCTCGACCACGAGGGGGTGACCTACACCCTGCGCGCCGGGCCGCGGCAGCCGTTGCCGACCGATCACGCCTGGGATGAGATCGCGGTCTACGCGCCCGAGGAGATCACCGAGGAAGAGTTCCAGGACTGGTATGCCCGCCTGCAGCCGCAGGTCGAGGAGCTCCGCCTGAAGTACTGAGCGCCCGCATACCTGTTCTGAACGGGGCCCGGTTTATAGTCGCGGGCAGGCGCGGTGGTCCGCGCGAACCGTTGGTGCTGGCGTGTCGCTTCGTCATTCTTCGTTTGTGGTGCGGTCGCTGGGCTGGCTGCTGTTGTTCACCTGGCTCGGCGCCGCGCCGGTCGCTCTCGGGCAGGCCACGGATCCGCCCCCGGATCCGGCCAAACAACTGATCCAGGCCGAAAAAGAGCTGCGCGCCACCAGTGACGCGCTGGAAGATGCGGGCACCACTGAAACCCTGAAGGCGCTGTCCGACCGCGCCCTGGCCGTCCAGCGCGATGCCGACGGCCTGCAGAGCGCCCTCGACCCGCAGCGTCAGCAGGTGGATGCGCGGCTCGAGCAGCTTGGCCAGGTCGCCGAAGGCACCGTCGAGCCGCCGGAAGTGAGCCGGCAGCGCAAGGCGCTGAACCAGCAGAAGGCTGACATCACCGCGCAGATCGCCCGCGCCAAGCTGCTCTCAGTGGATGCCAAGCAGCTCGGCGAGCGCATCGAGAAGATGCGGGTCACCCAGTTCAGCGAACAGCTGAGCCGCAAGGTCGCCTCGCCGCTGTCACCTGCGCTGTGGCGCAGCTTCGCCAAGGATGTGCCGGACGATGTGCACCGCCTGGCCATTCTTTACCGCCTGGGCGAAGACGCGGCCCGCAAAGCCATTGCCAAGCATGGCTGGAACGCGCCCTTGATCGGCCTGGCGGTCGCACTGGTGCTGTTCTTCCCGTTGCGGCTGTGGCTGCGCGCGCTGGGGCGCCGCTTTGCCGCCTCCGAGCGTGCACCCGATGGACGCCTGCGCCGCTCCGGCCTGGCGGTGTGGCTACTGCTGGTCGGCACGCTGTTGCCGGGCCTGGCGGCGGTGGCCCTGGTGGAATCGCTGGACGCGATCGGCGCGATCCCGCCGCGCCTGCAGCAGGTGGCCGAGACCTTCGAGGTAGCCACCTTCGTGGCCGCCTTCATCGCTGCGCTCAGCGCCTGTCTGCTGGTCCCCAAGCGCCCGTCGTGGCGGCTGCTGTCGCTCGATGACAGCGCGGCGTTGCGCCTGCGCAAGTACGCCTGGGGCGCGGCCGGCCTGACCTGGCTGAGCATCATGCTGGTCGCCCTCGACCGTGCAGCCCGCACCAGCGAGGTGACCACGGTGGCCGCCGATGGGTTGATGGCGCTGACCTACCTGGGGCTGATCATCGCGATCCTGACCTCGCTGGCGCGCATGCACAACCGTCAGGCGGCCGAAGCCGCCGAGGCCGAAGCACGGGCCGATCCCCGCGCCGGTGGTGATGGCAAGGTGCGGGGGGCGCCTCGCCGCAGTGGCTGGATCGTGCTGGTGCGCCTGGTCGGCCACATCGCTGTGGCCGCGGCGGTGATCGCCACACTGCTGGGGTATCTCAACTTCGCGCTGTTCGTGGCCCAGCAGCTGGTCTGGGTCGCGGTGGTGTTCATGGCGGTCTCGCTGCTGCTCAAGTTTGCCGATGACCTGGCCACCTGGGTGCTCGCGCCCAGCAGCCGCGCCGGGCAGACCATCGTATTGACCACCGGGCTCAGCGAGGCGCGGGTGGAGCAGGCCGGCGTGCTGCTCTCGGCGGTGCTGCGTGTCGGTGTGATCGTGCTTGGCCTGCTGGCGCTGGCGGCACCGTTCGGCAATCTCAACGCCTTCCTCGGTGGGCTGGATTCGCTGTCCGGTGGGCTGAAGATCGGTGAGACCACGCTCAGGCCGAGCAGCGTGATGTACGCGGTGCTGGTGTTCCTGGTGGTGTGGGCGGTGATGCAGGCGTTCCAACGCTGGCTCAGCGATACCTACCTGCCCAAGACCGAACTGGACGCCGGCGCACGCAACTCGATCAGCACCGTGACCCGCTACCTCGGCATCATCGCTGCGGTGTTGTGGGGCCTGACCGCGCTGGGTATCGGCTTCGAGAAGCTGGCGCTGGTGGTCAGCGCACTCTCGGTCGGTATCGGCTTCGGTCTGCAGGCGATCACCCAGAACTTCGTCTCCGGCCTGATCCTGCTGGCCGAGCGGCCGGTCAAGATCGGTGACTGGGTCAAGCTGGGCGACCAGGAAGGCGACATCAAGCGGATCAGCGTGCGTTCGACCGAGATCCAGGTCGGCGACAAGTCCACCTTGATCGTGCCCAACTCCGAGCTGATCACCAAGACCATCCGCAACATGACGATGGGCAACGCGCAGGGCCGGATCCAGATCCAGTTCTCGGTGCCGTTGAACACCGATGTGGCGGCGCTGCGGCAGATCCTGCTGGATGCCTACACCGATCACCCGGGCGTGCTGAGCGACCCGGCACCGTCGGTGTTCATCGACTCGATCGCCAATGGGCAGATCGCGATCAACAGCTTCGCCTACGTGTCAGGCCCGCGTGCGGTGTACGGCGCACGCAGCGAGCTGTACTTCACGGTGCTGCAGAAGTTTGCCGAGGCCGGGATCGCGCTGTCCTCGCCGACGGATATCCATCTGGTGCGGGATCCGGCGGCGCCTGACCCGCACGCGTAAGCGCAACCGATGACGGACGGATGCCGACCGATGGTCGGTACCGTCCCGATGCAGGTAGTGCCGGCCGCTGGCCGGCAGATAGACGATGCAGAAAGAACCGGGAGCCGGCCAGCGGCCGGCACTACCGATAGGGACAGCCGACGGTCGCCGAGGCCGGCCGGGTTACCTCATCAGCCGCGGTTGCCGCGGCGCGACGGCACCAGCGCGAAGGTATCCACGGCCAGCTTCTCGGCGTGGTTCAACCAGGCGCGCACTTCCAGATCATCGACCTCGTGGTCCAGGCCGAAGCTCAGGTTGATGCGACCCTCGGCATCCGGCTGTACCCACTGCTGGGCGACCACCACCTTGCGCTGCGAGGAGACCGCTTCGATCCAGAAGCCGCGGTCGGGTGACTGCTTGGTCACCAGCTGCACCATGTACTGGCCGGCGCGGGTGCGGCGGCCCTTCTGGGTGATCATGTGCGCCTGGCGGATGCTCGGGCGCGGGCCGTTGAACGGATCCAGCGGGCCATCCACCGCCACGCCACCGCGCAGCTGGTCATCGCGGAACAGCTTGATGCCCTTGTCCTGGTTGACCAGCATCGCGCACCAGTCACCATCGGCCGAGCCGTCTTCGAACGCGGTGCAGCGATCCACGTAGGCCAGCGTATTGGACGGATCGGCCAGATCGAACTGCTTGGAGGTGTTCTCCAGGTAGACCGATTTCAGATCCCAATGCTTGTCGTACTCCAGCAGCACCGGCGGCTGCACATGCTGCAGGCCGATCACCACCTGGTTGTCGTCATCGATGCGCAGCTGGCGGGTCTTGTCGCCCAGCCACAGCGAGCGCGAGAAGGCGAGATAGCGCGGGTAGTCCTTGCCGTTGTCGCGGAACACCGCCGCACTCGCACTGTCCGAACGTTCCGGGTGCAGCAGCGAGCGGCCGAAGCCGATCGAATCGATGGCCGGATCGATCAGGCTCAGCAGGGTGGCGCCCGAATCCAGCGTCGAGCCGGCCGGCGCGGTCAGCTGGCGCGGGGCGATGTCCTTGCCCAGGAACAGCAGCAGATTCTCGCGGTCCTGCTTGGCGAGGATGTGGCTGAGATCATTCGGCATGGCCAGGTGATCGGAAGCGATCACGATCAGGGTGTCTTCGCCGTACGGGCTGGCCTGGATACGGTCGACCAGCTTGGCGATCAGCCCGTCGGTGCACTTGAGCGCATTGAGCATGCCGATGTTGCCGTGCTCGCTCTGGTAGCGGGTGCCTTTGCAGGCCACGGGCAGGTGACCGGCCGGGTGATGGGTGTCCATGGTCAGCGTGGTCAGCATGAACGGCTCGCCCTTGCGCGAGAGCTGCACGAAGCGGTCGTATGCCTTGTCCAGCAGCACATCGTCATGCACGCCCCACGGCGAGAAGTGCGCGCGGGTGATCTTCTGCTGCTTGAACCAGGCCAGGTCGTCGACGGTATCGAAGCCATGCGTGGCCAGGAACTGGCCCTTGCCGGCGAACTGGCCGTTGGCCCCGCCCAGATAGTGATTGGTGTAGCCCTGCTGCTTGAGGTAATCGCCCAGGCAGACCGCTTCAGGCAGGAAGCTGCCCATGCGGCCCATGCTGTTCTCGTCTTCCTTGGCGGTGGTCAACGGCACGCCGCACATCGAGGAGACCAGCCCGGCGATGGTCCAGCCACCGCCCTCGGCCGAGACCAGCCCGCGCACATCCAGCGACTGCGCGGCCAGCCGGTTGATGTTGGGCATCAGGTCCGGGAAGGTGGTTTCATTGAGATAGGTGCGTTCCAGGCTTTCGCCGTAGATCCACACGATGTTGCGCGGCTTGGTCAGCGGCTGCTGTGGCACGCGGTACTCGGCCTTGACCATGCTGTAGTCGACCGGGCGCATCTGCTGGTACAGGCGCTGACCATCGCTGTAGAGCGGGCTGACCACGATCGCGACGAACCACATCGCCATGAAGCCGGCGAACACGGCCTTGCCATGTGCGGGGCGATCCCGACGACGGAAGCGCGCCAGCAGCAGCGGGGACAACGAGAGCAGGGCCAGTGCGATGAAGCCGGCGATGTAGTGCTTGAAATCGGCGATGCCGGCGCCTTCCATGTCCGCACCGAGGTGGTACAGGGTGGCGGCATTGAGACCATCACCGGACAACTTGTTGATCAACCACCACGCACTGAGGGTCAGCAGCAGCAATGACATCAGGCTTGCCTTCCACCACACCCATGTGTCAGATGCGAGGAACAGCCAGGCGAGCAGCAACAGAGACAGCAGCAGGATCCAGAGCATAAGCACTTTTGGCAGTGGAGACAGGTGGTGATGGACGTCATGACGACGTATGTCCCATCCGACCGGCTGTCCCAACCACACATGCATGACAAGCCGATGACTCGATCATGCCTGCACGAACCTGACTGAAATGTTTGTTGAAAACGACATTCCGACACACGCATCGCACTGCGATATGCGACGTAAAACACACGTGAAGACATGCGCACGATGCTGCAGTGCATCGTGCGTTCTCCGCAGTGTTTTCCGTTGGGTCTGAATGCGTGGTACGCGCGACAGGTGCGTCAGCGGTGCCCGCGTTCTTCCTTCGAGCGCGCACGACGATCGAAAATCAACGCACTGAGGATGATGCCCAATCCCAGGAACACACCGATCAACATCAAGGTGAATGCGATGGCTGGATAGCCGAACAGATGCCAGCCGGTATCGACCTTCATCATCATCGCCGCAGCAAGAATCAGGGCGGCGGTGACGATGCCGGCAGAGACGCGGTTGGCGATCTTCTGCAGGTTTTCCATCAGGCGTGATTCTTCCAGCCCGGTGACCTTCATCTGCAGGCGGTTCTCGGCGAGCAGCGCGAGGATGTCGGTCATCTTGCGCGGCCCATCGCGCAGCAGCTGCTGCATCTCCATCGCCTCGCTGGCGAGATTGGCGGCGGACAGTGATTTCTTCAGGCGTGCGCGCATCACGTGCTGCAGCTGCTTCTCCACGATGCGGCGCGTATCCAGGTCCGGTGACAGCAGCCGGCACACGGTTTCCAGATTCAGCAGCGCCTTGCCGAGCAGGCTCAGCTCCGGCGGGGTGCGCAGGCCACTGGCGGTGGCGATGCGGACCAGGTCCAACACCACGCGGCCCTCGGAGAAGCTACTGTTGGCGGCATATCGCGCGATGATCTGCCCGGTCTCGCGCAGATAGCGTTCCTCATCGAAGAACTCCAGCCGTGTGCTGATGCCGATGATTTCATCGGCGACTTCTTCGCCGCGCCCATCCACCGCCGCGAACAGCAGTTTCAACAAGCGCTCGCGCAGGCGTGGCGGCATGTGCGCGACCATCCCCAGATCGAAAATCGCCAGGCGACCGGCTGGCGTGACGCGTAGATTGCCAGGATGCGGATCGGCGTGGATCTCGCCGTGCACGAAGATCTGGTCGACATAGCCACGGATCAATGCCGCAGCGAGCGGCGCCATCGGCTGCTCGGTGCGGCGCACATCGGGGATCATGTCCACGCGCACGCCCTGGGCCAGCTCCATGGTCAACACGCGGTGGCTGCAGTAATCCCAGATCGGCTGCGGCACCCACAGTGGTTTGAACGGCTTGAGGTGCTGGCCGAAGCGTTGCAGGTTCTCGGCCTCAGCCTGGTAGTCGAGCTCCTGCATCAGGGTTTTGGCGAACTCATTGAGCCAGTCGCGCAGGCGCACGCGGCGGCCGACCTGGGTGAGGTGGTCAGCGGCCAGCGCGAAGCTGCGCAGCACCTCCAGATCCGAGCGCAGCTGCGCGGCGACCTCCGGCTTCTGCACCTTGACTGCCACCTGGCGGCCATCGTGGAGCTCGGCGCGGTGCACCTGGGCGATCGAGGCGCAGCCCAGTGGCACCGGGTCGAAGCTGGCGAACAGCTTGGATACCGACGCGCCCAGTTCCTTTTCGATGATCGCCGCGACGCGCTCGACCGGGATCGGCGCGACGTTCTCCTGCATGCGCTCCAGGGCCGTGGCGAACTCCACCGGCACCATGTCCGGGCGGGTGGAAAGCATCTGCCCCAGCTTGACAAAGGTCGGCCCCAGCGATTCCAGGTCGGTGACGAACTGCTCCGGGTTGCCCTCCGGTGGCACATCGTGGACCGCGCCTGCGTCCAGGTTCATGCCGGAAAACACGCCGGAATTACGGTAGCGCAACAGCAGGCGCAGGATCTGGCTGCGGCGGTTCATGCCCTTGACCAGCGACGGCGAACCGGTGACGACGGGCGTGGTATTCAAGCAGGACTCCGGGGCGACGATCACCGGCAGTGTGGCCGGGTGGCAGTGGTGGGCCGGTGAATCCGCCCCCGCTACCGCGACAGGGGCCGGATCGGTCAGAATCGGCGCTCCCGCTTCCTCCTTTGGATCCACCATGGCCGGTGCCAGTCTGTTCGCGTTGCTCGATGACATTGCGTCCCTGCTGGACGATGTGTCGGTGCTGACCAAGGTGGCGGCGAAGAAGACCGCCGGCGTGCTCGGCGACGACCTCGCGCTGAACGCGCAGCAGGTGACCGGCGTCAGCGCCAACCGTGAGCTGCCGGTGGTGTGGGCGGTGGCCAAGGGCTCGCTGGTCAACAAGGCGATCCTGGTGCCGGCCGCGTTGGCGATCAGCGCCTGGCTGCCCTGGGCGATCACCCCGCTGATGATGATCGGTGGCGCCTTCCTCTGCTACGAGGGCGTGGAGAAGCTGGCGCACCGCTTCCTGCATTCGCGCGATGAGGACGAGCAGCGCAAGGCCGAGCGGGCCAAGGCCCTGGCCGACGAGAAGGTGGACATGGTCGCGTGGGAGAAGGACAAGGTGAAGGGCGCGATCCGCACCGACTTCATTCTGTCGGCCGAGATCATCGTGCTGTCGCTGGGCGTGGTCTCCAGCGCGCCGTTCCTCAACCAGGTCAGCGCGCTGGTGGTGATCGCGCTGGCGATGACGGTGTTTGTCTACGGCCTGGTCGCCGGCATTGTCAAGCTGGACGATCTGGGCCTGTACCTGTCGCGCAAGGGCGCGGCGCTGGCGGCGGTCGGCCGGGGCCTGCTGGTGGCCGCACCGTGGCTGATGAAGTTCCTCTCGGTGGCCGGTACCGCAGCGATGTTCCTGGTCGGTGGCGGCATCCTGGTGCACAGCATCGCGCCGCTGCACCACGCCATTCTGGCAATGGGCGGCGATGGCAGCTGGGGCTGGTTGATCAACGCGCTGGGCAACGTGATCGTCGGCGTGGTGATCGGCGCGGTGGTCCTGGCGGCGGTGACCGGGTTCCAGAAGCTGCGCGGGGCCAAGCCCGCGCACTGAGGGGCGACCCCATCAGGCCGGCTCCCAGCCGCGCAGGGCCTCCAGCTCGGCGTGTGCGTGGGCCAGCCGGCGGCCGGACAGCGCATCGATCACGCGCTGCAGCCACGGCGAGGCCGGTGCGCGCTGGGCCCAGCGGCGGGCAAGGATCAAGGCGGCCAGCATGGCCAGCGTCCCCGCGCCCAGCGAGGCCAGCAGCCACGGCGCGGCAAAGGCGCCCAGATCCACGCCCCAGGCCTGCCAGGCCACCAGCACCGGCACGGCCAACCATAGCCAGCACCACGGCAGGCCGAGCAGCAGCTCGGTCAGCGCGGTGTGGCGACGCAGCGCGGCCAGCTGCTGCGATTGCGCCAGCACCGTCTGCGTCGGCTGCAACTGCCGGCGGCGATGCAGGCGGGTGATGCTGGCGATGATCACCGCGATGCAATAGGCATGCAGCGCCAACGCGCTGAGCATCACCGCCAACGGAGGTTGCTGCCACCACTGGCTGCCGCAGTACACCGCCACGGCCAGCCAGACCACCAGTTGCAGCCCCTGCCACAGGCTGAAGAGGCCGAGCTGGCGTTGAACGCTGCGTTGCCGATGGCTGCGCCACGCTTCCAGCGCGAAGGTTTCCTGCGCATCGGTGGGGGTGCCGACGCTGTTCCACAGGTGCTTGAGGTCATCCGGTTGCATGGCGGGGCTCTCAGTCGGCGGGGTTCAGGCGAGTGCGCAGTTGCTGGCGCAGGCGGTGCAGGCGGGTGGAGACGTTGGCGACGCTGATGCCCAGCACCTCGGCGATCTGCCGGTGGTCGTGATCGTCCAGGTGCAGCAGCATCAGGGCACGGTCCAGTGGCGGCAGCGCATGGATGGCCACCTCCAGCTGATGCAGGGCATGGCGTTGCTCGGGGGGTGCACGGTCGTCCGCGGCGGGCAGGTCGTCGTCCAGCGCGGCGTGGTGGCGCTGCCGATGCTGCTGCCGGCGCCATTGCGAGATCGCCACGTTGAGCGCAAGCCGGTACAGCCAGGTCGAGAAGCGCGCCCGCGCCGGGTCGAATTCCTCGAATGCCGCCCACGCCTGCACGCTGATCTCCTGGACCAGATCGAGCCGATCCTCGGGGTGACGGCAATAGCCGCGCGCCACCTTCAGCACGATGCCGCGGTGCTGCTCCAGCAGCGCGGCGAAGCGCGGGCGCAGATCAATGTCGGTAGCGGGCCGTGTCATGTCCATACCCGGGTGATTCGCGCCGGTGCGCGGAATATCACGGGCGCGGGCTCAGCGCGGTGGCTCGGCCGCCAGTACGCGGTTCTTGCCGACCCGCTTGGCCGCATACAGCGACGCATCGGCACGCCGCAGCAGCGCCTCGGCTGGCTCGCCCGGCTGCCATTGCGCCAGCCCGGCGCTGAAATGCACCGGCACGCGCTGTTCGTCCAGCGGCAGCGGCCGCTGCGCCAACGAGCGCTGCAGCCGAAGCAGGGTGGACATGCTGTCCGCTGCAGGTGTTTCCGGCAGCAGCAGGACGAACTCATCGCCGCCGAGCCGGGCGATGGCATCGCTGCTGCGCAGGTGCAGCTGGCAGACGGTCACCAGGTGGCGAAGCACCGCATCGCCACCGGCATGGCCATGCAGGGTATTGGTCTGATGGAAATCGTCCAGGTCCAGCAGGGCCAGCGCCAGCGGATGGCCGTGGCGGGCGGCACGCGCCAGTTCGCGCTCCAGCAGCTCATCCAGACCGCGGCGGTTGAGCGCACCGGTCAGCGGATCGGTCCGGATCAACCCGGAGACCTCGCGCAGCTCCTGCTCCAGCTCGGCGATGCGCTGTTCGGCCTGTTCCACTTCACGGCGTGCATTGCCCAGGTGGTCGCGCGCCTGCAGGGCCTGATCCTGCACCCGGCCGGTGTCCTGCAGCACGTCCTGCAGCAACTGGTTGAGGTCGGCGATGCTGCGCGCTTCCTTCAGGGCCAGCGCGTAGCTGCTGATCCGGTCATGGTATTCGCCCGTGCTCACCGCCATGCCGTCCAGGCGCTCGATGAAGCCCCCCATGACGTTCTTCATCGCCGCCTTGGATTCGACGATGCCCTGCTTGAGCAGCCCCTGCTTGTAGATCACCTCGCGCAGGTTGGCACGCGCCTGTTCGACCGAATCGCGATCCAGCGGGCCGCCGATCAGCGAACGCACCGCGTGGACCTGGCCGTGCAGCCAGCTGCTGTCATCCAGCAGCTCGCTGATGTTGTCCAACAGCAGATCGAACAGACTCAGCAGCAGCTCCTGCTGTTCCTGCCAGCCATCGCTGCGCACGCCGATCTGGTGCGAGAGCTCGCGCAGCCGTTGTTCGATCGGCTGCAGCGGCTGGCCGGGATGCCAGTGGCGCAGTTCACCGGCCAGCTGCACCGGCTCCTCGCGCAGTTCGGGCATGTTCTGCAGCAGGCTGGCCACGGTCACCCCGACGGTATGCCGCAGCAGCTCGCGCAGGCGCAGGCTGTCGGGCTGGCCATCCGGGGTCTCCTGTTCGATGGTGCGGATGTACTTGTCGATCAGCTGGCGCATCGCGCGGCCATAGCTGACCCAATCCGCGCTGCGCTGCGCCGACTGCAGGCGCAGGCCCATGTCGCCCAGCTCGCCGGGCAGGGTGGACATGCCATTGGCGAACGCGGCCAGCAGCGGCTCGGGCGCATCGATGCCGGCGAACAACCGTTGCAGCATCGCGCTGCTGCCCCCCTTGGGGCCGGGCGCCGGCTCGCTGGCGGCCTCCACCCCTGTGCCCACGCTCTGCCGCCGCGACAGCAGCCGCCCGACGGCGGTGCCGGGGCTGGGGGGAGCGTCGTGCGGGTCCGTCATGCGGCAGATCCTTGCAGGGCACGGCCGGAGCCGGAGCGGTGGAGAGGTGGGAACAGTATCGGCGCAGTGGGGCCGGCCTTGAACCGGTCATGCATGGCAGGATGGTAAGCACGGCGACGGCAGGAGAGTGCGATGAAGGTGATGCTGGTGGGGGCGACCGGACTGGTCGGCAGTCATGTGCTGCGGCAACTACTGGACGACCCCCGTTGCGATGCGGTGATCGCCCCGACCCGCCGCGCGCTGGATACCACGGATGCAGCGCTGCTCAACCCGGTGGTGGACTTCGCACAGTTGCCGGGCGAGGCCGACTGGTGGGCGGTGGATGCCGTGATCTGCGCGCTCGGTACGACGATCAAACAGGCCGGCAGCCAGGAGGCGTTCGCACGGGTCGACCATGATTTTCCGCTGGCCGTGGCACAGCAGGCACGCGCCCGCGGCGCGCATGCCTTCGCGTTGAACTCGGCGATGGGCGCCGATGCGGGCGCGCGGCTCTTCTACAACCAGGTCAAAGGCCGGCTGGAGCAGGACCTGCGGGAGCTGGGCTACCCCTCCCTGACCCTGGTCCGCCCCGGGCTGATCGGGGGCGAGCGTGCCGAGCGGCGCACCGGCGAGCATCTGGCCAGCGTGGTGCTGGGGGTGCTCGGTCCGGTCCTGCCGCGCGCCTGGCGGATCAATCCGGCCGGGACGATTGCCGCCGCGCTGGTCGAGGCGGCGTTGGTGCCGACGCCCGGCGTCAGGATCGTGGGTTCGGCCGATCTGGCGGCGCGCTGAGCCGCTGACGGCCGGATGCGCGGCCCCCCGGCCACTGCGCTACCCTTTCAGCCCCTTTAGCGGTCCCTGCCATGTCCGTCGACAAGAACCAACGCGATCTCGAAGCTGGTATCCACACCGATCTGGAGGGGCGGCTGACCTACGGCGGCTACCTGCGCCTGGATCAGCTGCTGTCGGCCCAGCAGCCGCTGTCCAACCCGCCGCACCATGACGAAATGCTGTTCATCATCCAGCACCAGACCTCCGAGCTGTGGCTGAAGCTGCTGGGGCACGAGCTGCGCGCGGCGATCGCTCACCTCAAGCGCGACGAGGTCTGGCAATGCCAGAAGGTGCTGGCGCGCAGCAAGCAGGTGCTGCGCCAGCTGACCGAGCAGTGGTCGGTGCTGGAGACGCTGACCCCCTCCGAATACATGGGCTTCCGCGATGTGCTGGGCCCGTCGTCGGGCTTCCAGTCGCTGCAGTACCGCTACATCGAGTTCCTGCTGGGCAACAAGAACGCGCAGATGCTGCAGGTGTTCTCGCACGACCCGGCCGGCCAGGCCCAACTGCAGGAGGTGCTTGATGCCCCCAGCCTGTACGAGGAGTTCCTGCGCTACCTGGCCCGCTTCGGCCATCCGGTCCCGGCCGGCTATCAAGGGCGCGATTGGCAACAGCCGCACGTGGCCGACGATGCGCTGCACCCGGTGTTCGAGCGGATCTACCAGAACACCGACCGCTTCTGGCGCGAATACGCGCTGTGCGAGGACCTGGTCGATCTGGAGACGGCCTTCCAGCTGTGGCGGTTCCGCCACATGCGCACCGTGATGCGGGTGATCGGCTTCAAGCGCGGCACCGGCGGCTCCAGCGGGGTCGGCTTCCTGCGCCAGGCGCTGGAACTGACCTTCTTCCCGGAGCTGTTCCAGGTGCGCACCACGATCCGCAACGACGACCCGATGCCGCCGGACGCCTGATCCGGCATCGGCCGCAATAAGCCTATTCATATTTACCTGCCGCATCCGCCGTACGGTGCGGCAGGCCCCGCCGTTGCTGCGCTGCCGGGTTTTGCCCGGAAGTTGCAGATGCAAGTTCAGCGACCATGCTGCCAGCGGTCCACATCAGCGTGTATTTGACGTGAACGTGGTTGGTCTGGGATTCTCCCGCGCTGCTTTCGCACATCGGACGTGCATGTCTTCCACCGAACCCAGGAATCCCGCATGAGCGTAGACGCCGCCGCGAAATCCGTTCCCGATCCGGCGCTGCCGGAGTTCAAGACCACGCTGGGCCATCCGCGCCCGTTGTGGATGCTGTTCATGACCGAATTCTGGGAACGCTTTGCGTTCTACGGCATCCGTTGGGCCCTGGTGCTGTACATCGTCGCGCAGTTCTTCGACGGTGATTCGGCCGGCCAGGCCGCCGCCAGCCGGACCTACGGTGCCTATCTGGCGCTGGTGTACGCCGCCGCCATCTTCGGTGGCTACGTCGCCGATCGGGTGCTGGGCTACCAACGCTCGATCCTGACCGGCGCGGTGATCATGGCCGCCGGCCTGTTCATGGTCGCCATGCCCAACAAGGAAATCTTCGAACTGGGCCTGGCCACGATCATCATCGGCAACGGCCTGTTCAAGCCGAACATCTCCACCATGGTCGGCAAGCTGTACGGCCTGAAGGATGAGCGCCGCGATTCGGGCTTCACCATCTTCTACATGGGCATCAACATCGGCGCGATGATCGCCCCGGTGCTGACCCAGTACCTGGCCGAGCGCGTGTTCGGCACCCAGGCGATGCCGTCCTACAAGATGGTCTTCATCGCCTCGGGCATCGGCATGCTGATCAGCCTGGCCTGGTTCTACGTTGGCCGCGCCGGCCTGAAGGGCATCGGCGCCCCGCCGGCCGGTGCAGAGGGCTATGGCCGCATCGTGATGGTGTTCATCGGTGCGATCGTGGCGATCCCGATCGCGTTCTTCCTGCTCTCCACCGGCGCCACCGCGCTGGCCTGGATCCTGGGCGCGATGTTCATCGCGCTGGCGATCCTGCTGCTGGTTGAAGGCATCCGCGAAGGCAAGGTCCAGCGCGACCGCGTGATCGCGATGCTGATCATCTTCACCTTCAACGTGATGTTCTGGATGTTCTTCGAACAGGCCGGCAGCTCGTTCACCTTCCTGGCCGACAACATCGTCAACCGCAACCTGGGCGGCTGGGAATTCCCGACCGCCTGGTTCCAGTCGGTCAACTCGGTGGCGATCATCACCCTGGCCCCGATCATTGCCTGGATCTGGATCAAGCTGGGCCGCGCCAACCCGTCGATCCCGCGCAAGTTCGGCCTGGGCCTGCTGTTCAACGGTGCGGCGTTCGCGCTGCTGATGGTCGCCCTGTCGAGCATGGTCGTCGATGGCAAGATTCCGTTCTGGACGCTGTTCATGGTCTACGTCATCCAGTCCGTCGGTGAGCTGTGCCTGTCGCCGATCGGCCTGTCGATGGTGACCAAGCTGGCCCCGGTGCGCCTGGTTGGCTTCGGCATGGGTGGCTGGTTCCTGTCCACCGGCATCGGCAACAACATGTCGGGCATCTTCGCCGGCGTGGTCAGCGGCGAAGGCGGCATGACCGTGGAATCGGCGCTGAAGGGCTACACGTTCGGCTTCTGGGCGTTGATCATCTCCGGCGTGGTGCTGTTCCTGGTCGCCCCGCTGATCAACAAGCTGATGCACGGCGTCAAGTGAGGAAGGCGATGCGCATGAAAGCCGCGGGAATGTCGATGATCGTGGCCGGCCTGCTGGCCGCCTGTTCGCCGTCGTCGGCGCCTACCGCGGCGCCTGCGCAGCCGCTGGATACGTCCGAGCAGAAGGCCCCGGTCGCCGATCCCGGCGCACCGGTGGCCTCGGGCAACACCCCGGCCGCGGCGGACATCGCCGCGATCGCGGCGCTCAACGCCCAGTTCGATCCCGCCCGCGATCCGGTCGCCGATCTGGCCACGGCCAAGGTCGAGGCCCAGCGCGGGGGCAAGCGGATCATCCTGGATGTGGGCGGTGAGTGGTGCCCGTGGTGCCATCTGATGGATGGGTTCATCGAAGGGGATGCGGAGATCCGCCGCTTCCGCGATGCGAACTATGTCTGGATGAAGGTCAACTACAGCGAAGAGAACGAGAACGCGGCGTTCCTGTCGCAGTTCCCGCCAGTGAAGGGCTACCCGCACCTGTTCGTGCTCGATGCCGACGGCACGCTGCTGCATTCGCAGTTCACCGGTGAGCTGGAAGCGGACAAGGGGCAGAAGAAGGGCTACGACCGTGGCCGCTTCTTCGCCTTCATGAAGCAATGGGCGCCACCCAAAGCGTCGTGATCTGGAAAAGGCCGCGGATTCCGCGGCTTTTTTTTTGCCCTCAATTTGTCCGCTGCCCTGCCGCTACCCCCAAGGACCTCATGCCGCGCTGTTCGTGGCGGACAACCGACGGAATCGACGCATGCAGCCGGGCACCAGCGACAGCACCACCGAAGTCTCTCTTGATGCGCCGGCCGGCGTGAGCCTGCCGCCGGTCGATGTGCTGCTCGATGACCACACCGCACCCGATGCGCTGGAGGCCGACACGCCGGCGCCGGGCGCGATCCGCTACCGCCTGCCGATGGTCTCCGTGCCCGACAACGTGCTGCTCAAGGCGGCCGTGCAGAAACTGGTGGAGCAGAAGGCGCAGCTGGACACGCTGGCACGCCAGGGCACGCTGCCCGGCCTGATCCCGGCCGAGTGGCAGGGCAGCGGCCTGCGCGGCGTGGACCTGCAGGGCTTCGTGCTGAGCGTGGTGCCGTTCCTGCAGAACGCCAGCAAGGACGAAACCGCCCCGGCGCGCCTGCCGCTCAAACATGTGCTGGGCGACGCCGGGCGCTGGGACCAGCTCGATGTCGCCGAACCCAAATCGCTGGCGTTCTTCCTGGCCAGCGATGACCGCGCCACCGCCGGCACGAAGGATCCGGCCGAGGTGTATCTGGTCGGCGCGCTCGGCCTGGCCTGGGCGCACGAGGGACGTACCCGCCCGGGCTTCCTGCGTGAGATGGGCTACGACAGCATGGCCGCCCGCGTGCACCTGCTGCCTTATCCGGCGGCGGCGCAGCTGGCGCTGTACAGCGTCACCGCGCATGGCATGACCCAGATCTGGTGCGTGATGGACCGCCGCAAGGTACGGCCCTTGCTGGCACCCTGGATCAGCGTGCCGCTGCTGACTGCCTACGGGGTCAACGCCCCGCAGACCTGGCCGACCAGCTTCCCGGCGGTTGACGAGGTGGCCGCGATGCTGGCTGCCGCGCGTGGTGGCAAGGGGCCGGTCGAAGCGGACCTGGGCAAGGTGGCCGCGAAGGTTGCCCAGGACGCCTCAGGCGAAGCCTGGATGCCGGTCAGCCTGCTCCAGGTCGGTACGTGGTCACCGCGCTGGCGCTACTTCATGGCCACCTTCATCGGCCTGCCATCGCTGCTGCTGGTGGTCGCCGCGCTGGCTCTGCCGGGTGCGATCGAAGCGGCCGCCGTGGCCGCCTCGCTGGGGTTTGCCGGCGGTGCCATCGGCGCGCTGGCCGCGCCGTGGGTGCATGCGCGGCGCAAGCACCTGAGCTGAGCCGCAACGACCAACGGTCGCTGGCTACTCGTCCATCCGCTGCAGGCCTTCCCCGGCCAGGCGCAGGATCAGCGTCTCCAGCATCTGTTCTTCGTCCTCGCTGAGCACGGACATCAGCTTGCGGGTGATGTCGATCACCAGCGGCGCGATGGTCTCGTACACCTCGAATCCGGCCGCCGACAGCGCCAGCACCGAGCGGCGGCGGTCATCGCCATGGGTTTCACGCTTGATGAAGCCCCGTTCGAGCAGTCTGGCCACGGCGCGGCTGACCGCGACCTTGTCCATCGCGGTGCGATCGGACACCTCGCTGGCCGACGAGCCCGGATACAACGCCAGGACCGTGATCACCCGCCACTCGGGGATCGCCAGGCCATAACGGTCGCCGTACAGCTTGGCGATGTTGCCGCTGACGCGGTTGGACAGAACGCTCAGCCGGTACGGCAGGAACTGCTCCAGATCGAGCAGGGCGTGCGATGCGCGGATGCTGTGACTGCTGGGATCGGGCGGGCTCATGCTGCGGTGCACCTTGATGGTGGTTTCATGTGAAACTATAACCTACGTTCCGGACTCCGCATTCTCGCGGGTCTGCCTTCCTACCGCACCTGGTTTTTTCCGATGCGGACTGCTTTGGAGCCACAGCATGACCAGCCAAACGAGCACCGCGTCCTTCGCACCCGATCCGGGCATGCAGGTCACCACCTTCGAAAACCCGATGGGCATCGATGGTTTCGAGTTCGTCGAGTTCGCCGCCCCGGCCGGCCGTGGCGCGGAACTGCACGACTATTTCCGCAAGATGGGCTTCACCGCCGTGCTGCGCCACAAGCAGCGTGCGATCACGGTCTATCGCCAGGGCGACGTGAATTTCCTGGTCAACGAAGAGCCGGATTCGTTCGCATCGGACTTCGCCGAGAAGCACGGCCCGTGCGCCTGCGGTTTCGCCATCCGCTTCAAGAAGCCGGGCGATGAGGTCTACCAGATGGCCCTGGGCAACGGTGCCGAAGCGATCGACTTCAAGCCCGAGACCCGCGCCGTCGCCGCCCCGATCATCAAGGGCATCGGCGACTGCATGCTGTACCTGGTCGACCGTTACGGCGCCAACGGCAGCATGTTCGATACCGATTACGCGCCGATCGAGGGTGTGGACCCGCGCCCGAAGGGCTTCGGGCTGACCTTCATCGACCACCTGACGCACAACCTGTACTTCGGCAACATGCAGCAGTGGTCGGATTACTACGAGCGCCTGTTCAACTTCCGCGAGATCCGCTACTTCGACATCAAGGGCCTCAAGACCGGCCTGGTGTCCAAGGCGATGACCGCCCCGGACGGCATCGTGCGCATCCCGCTCAACGAATCGTCCGATCCGAAGAGCCAGATCAACGAATACCTCGACGCCTACAAGGGCGAGGGCATCCAGCACATCGCCTGCTTTACCGAGAGCATCTACGACACCGTGGAGGCGATGCGCGCCCAGGGCGTGGAGTTCCTGGATACGCCGGACACGTATTTCGATGTGATCGACATGCGCGTGCCCAACCACGGTGAAGACGTGGCCCGACTGGCGAAGAACAAGATCCTGATCGATGCCGACCCGGAGACAAAGCAGCGCAAACTGCTGCAGATCTTCACCACCAACTGCATCGGCCCGATCTTCTTCGAGATCATCCAGCGCAAGGGCAACGAAGGCTTCGGCGAAGGCAACTTCACCGCGCTGTTCGAAAGCATCGAGCGCGACCAGATGAAGCGCGGCGTGCTGTAAGGCACTCGGCCGCCACCCGCGTTACGCTTCAACGGTGGCATCCGCGCCCGCGCGGGTGCCATCGGCCGTATTCCCTTGCCATCCACGCCCCCGGCGGAGCAGGACCATGAACAACCCGATGTCATCGCGCGGCTATCAGACCGGTTTCGGCAACGAGTTCGCCACCGAGGCGGTGCCGGGTGCACTGCCGGTGGGGCAGAACTCGCCGCAGCGTGTCGCCCATGGTCTGTATGCCGAGCAGCTGTCCGGTACCGCGTTCACCGCGCCGCGGGGGAGCAACCGCCGCAGCTGGGTGTACCGCATCCGCCCCGCGGTGACCCACGGCGAGTTCACCCCCTTTAGCCAGCCGCACCTGCACGGCGACGTCGCGCAGGGCGCGGTCTCGCCCAACCAGCTGCGCTGGGATCCGTTGCCGCTGCCTGGCACGCCCACCGATTTCATCGAAGGGCTGTACACCATGGGCGGCAATGGCTCGCCGGACGCCCACGGCGGCGTCGGCATCCACCTGTATGCCGCCAACCGCGACATGCAGGGCCGCTATTTCTACAACGCCGATGGCGAGCTGCTGATCGTGCCGCAGCTCGGCCGCCTGCGCCTGCTCACCGAAATGGGCGTGATCGAGATCGAGCCGCAGCAGATCGCGGTGATCCCGCGTGGCGTGCGCTTCCGTGTCGAACTGCCCGATGGCGACGCGCGCGGCTACGTCTGTGAGAACTTCGGCGCGCTGCTGAAGCTGCCCGACCTGGGCCCGATCGGGTCCAACGGCCTGGCCAATCCGCGTGACTTCGAAACGCCGCATGCCGCGTTCGAGAACATCGATGGCGCGTTCGAACTGATTGCCAAATTCCAGGGCCAGCTGTGGCGCGCGGATATCGATCATTCGCCGCTGGACGTGGTCGCCTGGCACGGCAACTACGCGCCGTACCGCTACGACCTGCGCCGCTTCAACACGATCGGCTCGATCAGCCACGATCATCCCGATCCCTCGATCTTCCTCGTGCTGCATTCGCCCAGCGACACGCCGGGCACCAGCAACATGGACTTCGCGATCTTCCCGCCGCGCTGGCTGGTCGCGCAGAACACGTTCCGCCCGCCGTGGTTCCACCGCAACATCGCCAGCGAATTCATGGGCCTGATCCACGGTGCCTATGATGCGAAGGCCGAAGGCTTCGTGCCCGGCGGTGCCTCGCTGCACAACTGCATGAGCGGCCATGGCCCGGATGCGGCGACCTTCGAAAAGGCCTCCGCGGCCGACCTGAGCAGGCCGGACGTGATCAAGGACACCATGGCCTTCATGTTCGAAACCCGCGGCGTGATCCGCCCCACCGCACAGGCGATGGACGCGGCGCATCGCCAGCGCGGGTACCAGCACTGCTGGCAGGGATTGAAGGCGAATTTCTCGGGCTGACGCAGGCTCAAACCAGCGCGATCTGGAAGCGCTCGGCATGCTCCTTCGGCAGCACCTCCAGCAACTGCTGCCGGACCCGCTCGGCATAGCCGGTGGAGGTCAGGCCTGGCAGCACGTCCAATGCGGTCTGCAGCGCCGCCATGACGGCGTCGTCGCTGCGGGCCTGCTGCAGGGTGTGGAACAGCGCTGCTGCCTGCGGATGACGCTGCAGTTCCAGGATGTCCAGCAGATAGATGCGGGCGGCCACCAGCGAGCGGCGGCGTTCGGTCACGGGCACCGGCACCGCGGTCGGTGTCACCGCACTCAACACCAGATACCCGCTCTGGATCAGCTGGATCACCATCGCCGGGGTTTCCGGACCCACCAGCTGGCCGAGCTGCACCAGGTCGCGCTGGCCGTCGCACAGGATCAACAGCCGGCGCTGGCGCATGTCCAGGGGCGCGCGGTGGGCCTGCAGGGCGGTGCGGGCGAGGTCGGTCTTCTGCGGTTGCATGGGGGCGGGGTCGATGCGGTGCAGGCCGAGCCTGAACGCGGCAGGTGAAACGCGGATGACAGCGACACTGTGCATGCCGCCCACACGGCGCTCGCGCTAGGCTGCGCCCATTCACCGGGAGGATGCAGGCATGAGACAGCTGGGAAGCGTGATGGCAGTGGGGATGGTGCTGGCCTTGGCCGCGTGCGAGCGCACGCCGGAGACGCCGTCGGCCGATGCCGAGGCGGCCGTGCCTGCACCGGCGGCGGACACCGCGCCGGCAGCGCCTGCCACGGCGGCCCCGGGCACGGTGACGCAGGGTCCGGCACGGCTGGATGGCTACGGCTCGGTGGCGCTGGGCAGCACCTTGGACGAGGTCCGGGCAGCCTGGAAGACACCCCTGCAGGGCGACGTCCCTGACGATTACTGCCATGCGCTGCGGCCGGAAGGCGCGCAGGCCGAAGACGTGATCTTCATGATCGAAGGCAAGCGTCTGGTCCGGTACGACGTGCGCAACGACCGCATCGTCGCCCCCGGTGGCGGCAAGGTCGGCATGTCGCTCGGCCAGCTGCAGACGCTGTACCCGGATCGCGGCGACCTGACCCCGCACAAGTACGACGAGCAGGGCCACAACCTGCGCGTGCGCCCGGCCACCGAGGGCGGCGCGCTGGTCAACTTCGAGATCAACGGCGATGGCAATGTGACCGCCTGGCGGGTCGGCAAGACCCCGCAGGTCGATTACGTGGAAGGCTGCTCCTGAGCCATCGGCACCGCGCCGGCCACAGGGCCGGGGCGGGCCTTCACTGTTTGGCGTGGGCTGGCCCTAGAATCGGCCCACATCTGTCACCGGGGAGCACCAGATGATCGCTGCCACTGTTTGGTTCTTGCTGGGCCTGGTGCTGTTGGCACTGGGCGGCGACTCCATCGTCCGGGCCGCCTCGGGTCTGGCCCAGCGCTTCGGCGCGTCGCCGTTCGTGGCCGGGTTGCTGCTGGTGGCCTTCGGCACCTCGCTGCCGGAGCTGGTGGTCAACGCCCGTGCCTTCGTGGTCGGCGCGGAAGAACTCGCGCTGGGCAATGCGGTGGGCAGCAACATCGTCAACCTCGGCCTGACCCTGGGCCTGGCGGCGCTCGCTGCGCCGCTGCTGGTCCGTGCGCGGCTGCTCTCGCCCTTGCTGGTGTGTCTTGCCGCCGCCAGTGCGCTGCTGATCCTGTTCGGCCTGGATGGCGTGATCGCACGCTGGGAAGGGGCCGTGCTGCTGCTCGCCTTTGTCGGCCTGCTGGTGTTCCTGCTGCGCCGCGCGCGGCTGGAAGTGGAGCCGGTGCGTGAGGGCATCGCCGGCTACGCCATGACCCGCACGGGACTGTTCCTCAACCTCCTGCGGCTGCTGTTCGCGGGTGTGTGCCTCTATTTCGGCGCGCGCTGGATCGTGCAGGCCGCGCCGGTGTTTGGCGCCGGGCTGGGCTGGTCACCGTTGCTGGTCGGCCTGCTGCCGGTGGCGATCGGCACCGCATTGCCCGAAGTGGCGGCAGCCATTGCCGCCGCCCGGCGTGGTCAGGGCGACATGGTGCTGGGCCACGTGATCGGCTCGAGCCTGTTCAACCTGCTGGTGGTGGTCGGCGGCATGGCCGCATTGCGCCCGCTGGCGCTGCCCGGATCGTTCGTGAAACTGGAGCTGCCGGCGGCGATCGCCTTCGTGCTGGTGCTCTACCCGATGCTGCGCGGTGACCTGACCATCAGCCGGCGCGAAGGCGCGGTGCTGGTGGTGGCGTTCCTGGGGTGGGTGGCACTGGAACTGGCGCTGGTCTGGGGCGGCTGAACGTCGCACTACGGAGCGCCGGCCGTGGGTCGGCTGCCCTCCGGCAGGATGCCTGCAGCCGACCAGCGGTCGGCTCTACTGGCTGTCCCGGGAAACGGGGGCCTTGGCACCCTCGGTGTCGCCCGGATGGCGCGGCTCCGGCGGCGGCAACTGTTCTTCCTTGGCGGTCTTGTGGCCCGGCAGGTCCGGCCGGGTTTCCATCAGCAGCGACAACGCGGCCTTGGCCATCATGTGCGCACTGATCGGTGCAGTGATGAACAGGAACACGGTGATCAGCAGCTCACGCGGCTGCGGGTCTTCGCCGAGGAAGATGTGATAACAGACCGAGCCGACCAGCACGCAGCCCACGCCCAGCGTGCTGGCCTTGGTCGGTGCGTGCAGGCGCTTGAAGAAGGTGGAGAGCTTCACCAGGCCGAGCGCGCCGACCAGGATGAAGAAGCAGCCGAACAGCAGCAGGATCGACAGCACGATCTGGATGAAGGTGATCATTCGACGATGTCCCGGCGCAGCACGAACTTGCTCAGCACCACCGTGCTGCCGAAGCCGAGCATGGCGATGATCAGCGCGGCTTCGAAATACACCGCCGAGTTGAGGTACATGCCGAACAACATGAGTTCAGCGATGGCCGTCACCGACAAGGTGTCCAGCGCAAGGATGCGATCGGGCACGGTGGGGCCGCGCAGCAGGCGCCAGGTGGCCAGCAGCATGGCCAAGCCGACCACGTGCATGCACACCACCATCGTGGTCTGGATGAACATGTATCCGGTCATGGGAAAATCTCCATCAGCGGGGCTTCGTAGCGGGATTTGATCTGCCGGACCAGTTCATCCGGATCATCCAGATGCAGCACGTGCACCAACAGATACCTGCGGTCATCGGACAACGCGGCCGAGACCGTGCCCGGGGTCAACGTGATCATGCTGGTGAGCGCGGCGATGCCGTGGATGTTGGCGATATCCAGCGGCAGCCAGATGAAACCGGGGTGGATGCGGCGCTCCGGCCCCAGCACCTGGATCGCCACCCGGATGTTGGAGATCAGGATGTCCCACAGGGTCACGAACAACAGTTTGGGGAGGGGCTTGAGCGAGCCGATCCGCGCGAACTCGCGGTCCAGCCGGGCGGCGAACAGCGGCACCACGACGCCCAGGATCATGCCAAGCACGAACTGGCCCAGGGTGAAGCTGTCGGACATCAACAGCCAGAACGCCACGACCATCACGCTGAGCGAAGGCGAGGGCAGAATGCGCTTGTACAGGGAAGGCTTGCGCGTCATGGCTGGCGGATCTCCGGCGTGGTGGCGCGCAGTTCACCCACATAGTCCTGGGGCTGCAGCAACTGGGTGGCCATCGCATCGGTGTGCTGCATCAGCGGGCCGGCGAACACGCTCATCGCGATGCCATAGCTGAGCAGCAGCGCGGCGGCGAACAATTCCACGGTGCGCGTCGGCGCCTTGCGCGGCTTGGGTGCGCCTTCTTCGACCACCGGCACGCGCCAGAACAGGCGGATGCCGCCACGGGTCAGGCCGACGATGACCATCAGGCTGCTGCCCAGCACCGCGGCCCACACCGCCCAGGTGTACTGCGCCGGCATGCCGGCCAGCAGCGCAGCCTTGGCCAGGAAGCCGGACAACGGCGGCAGGCCCGCCACCGACACCGCACCGATCAGGAACAGCACCGCCGGCGTTTCCTTGCCCGGCATCGGCGCGATGACTTCCTTGCGATCGCTGGCACCGCCGCGGCGGCGGCGGATCAGATCGGCAATGAGGAACAGCGCGGCGGCCACGAAGGTGCTGTGCGGCAGGTAGTAGAGGCCGGCCGAGAGCACTTCGGGCGTACGCACCGAGAACGCGATGAACAGCGTCGCCGCCGAGACCACCACCAGGTAGGAGATCAGCACGCGCAGGCGTGCCGCAGCGAGCACGCCCAGGCCGCCCAGCACGAGGGTGGCCACACCGGCCCAGAGCAGCCATTCGCTGCCGTAGCCGGCCATCGGGCCGGCACCCTCGCCGAACCACAGGGTGCTGACCCGCAGCACCGCGTACAGGCCGACCTTGGTCATGATCGCGAACAGCGCGGCCACAGCGGCCGGCGCACGCGCATACGCTTCGGGCAACCACAGGTACAGCGGCATCAGCGCGGCCTTGCTGCAGAACACCAGCAGCAACAGCCCCATCGTCGCCTTGACCAGGGTCAGGTGCGAGGCCGGCACTTCAGCGATGCGCTGCGACAGTTCGGCCATGTTGAGCGAGCCCAGCGAGGCGTACAGCAGGCCGAGTGCGATCAGGAACAGGGTGGAGGCGGTGACGTTGAACACCACGTAGTGCAGACCGATGCGCATGCGCAGGCCGCGCCCGCCGCTGAGCAGCAGGCCGTAGGAGGCGATCAGCATCACCTCGAAGAACACGAACAGATTGAAGATATCGCCGGTCAGGAACGCGCCGTTGAGGCCGACCAGCTGGAACTGGAACAAGGCATGGAAGTGCGGCGCGCGGCGGTCCCAGCCCGAGCAGGCGTGCAGCAGGCAAGGGATGGCCAGCAGCAGTGTGGTCACCAGCATCCATGCCGAGAGGCGGTCGGCCACCAGCGCGATGCCCAGCCGCGAGGGCCAGTCACCCAGCAGGTACACCGCGATGCTGCCGTCAGCGGTCTGCGCGAACAGCAGCGCGACGGCTGCGGCGAGCGCGGTCAGCGTGGTCCACGCCACCGTGCGCTGCACCTTCGGCCCGTAGCGGCGATGCTCGACGAACAGGGAGCAGGCCGCGCCGAACAGCGGAATCAGGATGGGCAGGATCACCGCATGGTTCATGCGCCGCCCTCCCGGCCCGGCGCGGTATCGGCGGGAAGCTCTTCTTCTTCGTGCGCGTCTACGTGGTCGCTGTGGTTGTCGCTGCGGCTGCGCATCGCCAGCACGATGCTGACCGCCGTCATCGCGAACGCGATCACGATGGCAGTCAGCACCAGCGCCTGCGGCAGCGGATCGGTGTAGTTGCCCAGATCGCTGTCGATGCCCTCACGCAGCACCGGCGCCTTGCCCTGCACCAGCCGGCCGCCGGCAAAGATCAGCAGGTTGGTCGCATACGACAGGAAGGTCATGCCGAGGATCACATCGAAGCTGCGCGCGCGCAGCAACAGGTAGATGCCGATCGCGCTCAGCACGCCGATGGCGCTTGCCAGAGCCAGTTCCATCAGTGCATCTCCCCGGTTTTTGCCGAACGGCGGTTGGGATCGATTTCGCCTTTACGGGCATTGCGGGTGCGCGAGGGCTTGATCGTGCCCATCATCGAGAGCATCAGCATCACGCCACCAAATACCACCAGGTACACGCCGGTATCGAAGCCGATCGCGCTGGCCAGCGGTACCTCGCCGATCAGCGGAATGTGCAGGTCCAGATGGCCGCTGGTCAGGAACGGCACGCCGAACAGCATCGACGCGCAGCCACTGAGGATGGCGATCAGCAGGCCGGCACCGATGCAGCGGATGTAATCGAAGCCGAAGCGCGATTCCACCGAGGTGGTGCCCTGGATGACGTACTGGATCAGCAGCGGCACGGCCAGCACCAGGCCGGCGATGAAGCCGCCGCCGGGCGCGTTGTGGCCGCGCAGGAACAGGAAGATCGAGACGGTCAGGGTCAGCGGGAACATGATCTGGGCCAGATCGGCCGGTACGGGCAGCTTGATCGGCGGGCCGGGCATGATCTGTTCCGGCGCCATCCGCGAGCGGCGCAGCATGGCGTGCACCACCAGCGCGGCGATGCCGAACACGGTGATTTCACCGAAGGTATCAAAGCCACGGAAGTCGACCAGGATCACGTTGACCACGTTCTGCCCATAGGCTTCCGGCAGCGCACGCGCCAGCAGTTCGCCGGCCATGGTGTTGGGCGGCAACGTCATGGCGGTGTAGGCCATCGCGGCCAGGCCGCCACCGGCGACGATCGCGATCACCGCATCGCGCCGCTTGCGCCAGACCGACTTCTCCGGTGGCGACTGGATCGGCAGGTAGTTCATGCCCAGCAGCATCAGCACCAGGGTGACCATCTCCACCAGCAGCTGGGTCAGGGCCAGATCCGGCGCGGAGAGGAACACGAAGGTCAGCGACACCATCAGGCCGACGCCGCCGACCACCAGCACCGCCAGCAGGCGCTGCCGGTAGACAAACAGTGCGCCCAGCGCGCAGGCCATCATCACCAGCCACAGGGCCCAGCCCAACAGCGGGATCGGCTGCGGCGAGGGCCAGTTGGGCGAGGCCGGATTGGCCACGAACGGTGCCACGGCGACGATGATCGCCACCACCACCAGCGCCATCAGCATGCGCTGCAGGCTGCCGTTGGCCAGGCCCTGGGTGAGGCGGTGGGCGAAGCCGAACACCAGGTCCAGCTGCTTGTGGAAAATATTGCGGCCGATGCTGCGACTGACCACCGCATGCAGGTTGATCAGGCGGCGCAGGCCGAAGTACAGCGCGATACCGCCGATCACGCCGGCGATGCTCATCATCAACGGGGTGTTGAAGCCGTGCCAGACCGAGAGGCTGTAGGCCGGCATTGCCGCGCCCAGGATCGAGGAGGCGGCCGCATGCAGCACCGGGGCGATGGTGATCGCCGGGGCGACGCCGACGGCCACGCAGACCACGACCAGGATCTCCACGGGCACCTTCATGAAGCGCGGCGGCTCATGTGGGACGCGGTCCAGATCGTGTGGGCCGTTGCCGAAGAAGGTGTCGTGCACGAAGCGCAGACTGTAGGCCACGCCGAACACGCCGGCCAGCAGCGCGGCGATCGACATCACCACGCGCATGGTTTCCGGGCCGCCCGCGGTCAGCGCTTCGGCGAACAGCATTTCCTTGGACAGGAAGCCGTTGAGCAGCGGAATACCGGCCATCGCCAGCGAGGCGATGATCGCCAGCGCGCTGGTGATCGGCATCAACCGCCGCAACCCGCCCAGCTTGCGCATGTCACGGGTGCCGGTTTCATGGTCGATGATGCCGGCGGCCATGAACAGCGAGGCCTTGAAGGTGGCGTGGTTGAGGATGTGGAACACGCCGGCCACCACCGCCATCGGCGTGGACAGGCCGAACAGCATGGTGATCAGGCCCAGATGGGAGATCGTCGAATAGGCCAGCAGGCCTTTGAGGTCATGCTGGAAGATCGCGTTCCAGGCGCCGATCAGCAGGGTGATCGCCCCGATGCCGCTGACCGTATAGAAGAACAGATCGGTCCCGGCCAGCGCCGGGTGCAACCGCGCCAGAAGGAACACGCCGGCTTTGACCATCGTCGCCGAATGCAGGTAGGCCGAGACGGGCGTCGGCGCGGCCATCGCGTGCGGCAGCCAGAAGTGGAACGGGAACTGGGCGCTCTTGGTGAAGATGCCGGCCAGGACCAGGAACAGGGCATACGGGTACAGCGAACTGGCGCGGATCAGATCGCCGGCGGCGAGCACCGCATCCAGCTCGAAGCTGCCCACGATGCGGCCGATCAGCAGCACGCCGCCGAGCAGCGCCAGACCGCCGCCGCCGGTGACCACCAGGGCCATCCGGGCGCCCTCGCGGGCATCCTGGCGGTGCGACCAGAAGCCGATCAGCAGGAACGAGCTGATGCTGGTCATTTCCCAGAACACCATCAACAGCAACAGGTTGCCCGAGAGCACCATGCCCAGCATGGCGCCCATGAACAGCAGCAGGTAGCAGTAGAAGCGGTGGGCGCTGTCGCGGGCACTGAGGTAGTAGTGGGCGTACATCACCACCAATGCGCCGATCGCCAGCACCATCCCGGCGAACATCCAGGCCAGGCCATCCAGGCGCAGCGAGAAGGCCAGGCCGATCTGCGGTATCCACTCCCCGTAGCTGCGGACGATCCCGCCGTCCATGATGGCCGGGGTCATCGTCGCCAACAGCGCCAGTCCTCCCAGCGGAGCGGCCGCGGCTACCCAGGCGGCCGTGGAGCGGGAGGTGCGGCGGAATGAAGCGACGGCCACTGCCATCAGGAAGGGCAGGGCGAGCAGCAGGAGCAGACTAGGATTCATGCAGGGAATGCGGGATTCACGAGCAGGTCGTTCAGTCTAACAGGCAGGCAATTGCTGCCGATACACCCGAATACGCCCTCAATTGCATGTAACGTGCGCTGATTCATTTTTTCAGGGCGGCGCGCGGTCCCATTCGGGCGCGTCGGCGGCCGTATGGAGACCCGCTGGCGACTTTGCCGACTGTGGCCTCCCGGCGCCCGTCGAAACGGGTCTGGAACCAGTCGTCGCAGGGCCTGCGGGACCGCGTGGATGTGCACGAAGATGAACGGTGACCGTCGCTCGAAAGGTCACTGGGCACGATGCTGGACGGTCCGGCGTGGACTGCTGGTGAGCGTCCTCGCTCGTTCAGGAAAAAGCGGTCAGTAGCGCCAACCCATCCGGCGGTAGAGCTTGGCCAGCACCCACAGCGGGCCGATCAGCAGGTAGA
This sequence comes from Stenotrophomonas sp. Steno-Z10-BAI, assembly GCF_056393115.1. Classification (NCBI taxonomy): domain Bacteria; kingdom Pseudomonadati; phylum Pseudomonadota; class Gammaproteobacteria; order Lysobacterales; family Lysobacteraceae; genus Stenotrophomonas; species Stenotrophomonas sp. Steno-Z10-BAI. The sequence goes on from NZ_JBWJOZ010000005.1 coordinate 126,842, forward strand.
CCAGATCGGTCAGGAAGCTCGGCTTGCGGCCTTCATGCTTGTGGCCGATGAACTGCGCGACCCAGGCCACGGCGAAGACGCCCAGGGCCAGCCAGAACAGGTTCACCAGCCCGATTTCGGCTTCCAGCAGCCGGCAGACGCAGCCGCTGACGAAGAAGAACGCCAGCATGCCGTAGCCCAGCGTGCGCGACAGGCGGTTGTAGAAGCACCAGGCGGCGAACATCGCCAGGCCGGCCCAGATCCCGTTCTGGAACCAGGTGATCAGCGGCGGCAGGCACCACAGCAGGGCAATCACCGACCATGCGATCGCCGGGACGGCCACGACGTGGATGCGCTGGTTCAGCGCATTGCGGTGGTCGTCGGAATAACTGGTGAAATAGCGGTCGATCGGGCGTGCGACGGTCGTGGTGGCCATGTTCCCTCCCAGGATCTGCAGAGCATACCGCCGGTAGAGCCGACCGTTGGTCGGCTGCCTTCCATCGGCTGCCCGACATGGCCGCGGCATCGGAGACCGCGTTCCCCGGCGCAGGGCCGGGGAACGCCGTGCCGGTCAGTCGACCGAGATGCCGGCCAGGCGCTGCAGCGCCTCGGCGTACTTGGCGCGGGTGCGCTCGATGATCTCGGCCGGGATGCTTGGGCCCGGGGCGGTCTTGCCCCAGTCCAGCGTCTCCAGGTAGTCGCGGACGAACTGCTTGTCGTAGCTCGGCGGGCTGGTGCCCACCTCGTACTCGTCGGCCGGCCAGTAGCGCGAGGAATCCGGGGTCAGCATCTCGTCCATGATGTACAGACGGCCATCGGCATCGGTACCGAACTCGAACTTGGTGTCGGCCAGAATGATGCCGCGCTCGCGGGCGTAATCGGCGGCGAAGGCATAGATACGCAGGGTGGCATCGCGCACGCGCTCGGCCAGGTCCGCACCGACCGCCTTCACCATCGCATCGAAATCGATGTTCTCGTCATGGTCGCCGACGGCGGCCTTGGTCGAGGGGGTGAAGATCGGTTCGGGCAGCTGTTCGGCCTGGCGCAGGCCATCCGGCAGCTCGATGCCGCTGATCTTGCCGGTGCGCTGGTAGTCCTTCCAGCCGCTGCCGATCAGGTAGCCGCGGGCGATCGCCTCGACCGGAACCGGCTTGAGCTTGCGGGTGACTACCGCGCGCTTGGCGTACAGGGCCGGATCGACACCTTCGGGCAGCACGCTGGCGACATCGATGCCGGTCAGGTGGTTGGGCATCAGGTGCGCGGTCTTGGCGAACCAGAAGTTCGAGACCTGGCAGAGCATCTCGCCCTTGCCGGGGATCGGATCGGGGAGCACCACGTCGAAGGCTGACAGACGGTCGGTGGCGACCATCAGCAGGTAGTCCCCCGGCGGAGTGCCGGCGGGGAGCCGGTCGCGCGGAATGTCGAAAACATCACGCACCTTGCCGCGATGGCGCAAGGGCAGGCCGGGGAGATCGGATTGCAACAACGTGGTCGGCACGGGCACTCCTGAGGCTTCGTCATGACAGCTGTCCAGGGGACCCGGAGGGCCCGCACAGACAGCGGGCGGCCTAGTGTAAAGCGGGTTGGGCCCGCTGTGACGTAAAATGAGGATCCTTTGTCGCCTTGGCTGCCCAGACCACCATGCGCTGGTACGGAAAACTGCTCGGATTCATCGCTGGCGCCCTGCTGTGCAGGCCCAATCCGCTGTTCGGGGCCGCGTTCGGGCTGTTGCTGGGGCATGCCTTCGATGCCGACTGGTTCCGGCTGAACAGGGAAAACCCCTACCGCGAGCTGGGGCTGACCTCCGAGGCGACCGATGCCGAGATCGACCTGGCCTACCGCCGGCTGATGTCCCAGTACCACCCGGACAAGGTGGTCGGCGCTGCCCCGGAGCTGCGCCAGCAGGCCGAGCGCAAGTCGCGCCAGCTCAATGCCGCCTACGACCGGATCAAGACCCTGCGCAAGCGCTGAGTCCGCGCGGCGCCCCCTTTCAACCTCCTGAAGGCCCCGGCCATGTCCAACTGCATCATTGCTCCCTCCATTCTGTCCGCCGATTTCGCCCGCCTGGGCGAGGAAGTGGACAACGTGCTCGCGGCCGGCGCCGACTGGGTGCATTTCGATGTGATGGACAACCATTACGTGCCGAACCTGACCATCGGCCCGCTGGTCTGCCAGGCGCTGCGCAAGCACGGCGTGACCGCGCCGATCGACGTGCATCTGATGGTGGAGCCGGTGGACCGGATCATTCCGGATTTCGCCGAGGCCGGCGCGACGTACATCAGCTTCCATCCGGAGGCGAGCCGCCACGTGCACCGCACGATCCAGCTGATCCGTTCGCTGGGCTGCAAGCCGGGCGTGGTGCTCAATCCGGCCACGCCGGTGGACATCCTGGACTGGGTGCTCGATGACCTGGACCTGGTGCTGGTGATGTCGGTCAATCCGGGCTTCGGCGGCCAGGCGTTCATTCCCTCGGCGCTGGACAAGGTGCGCGCGATCCGCCAGAAGATCGATGCCAGCGGCAAGGACATCCGCCTGGAGATCGACGGTGGCGTGAAGGCCGACAACATCGGCGCCATCGCGGCGGCCGGTGCGGATGCGTTCGTGGCCGGCTCGGCGATCTTCAATGCGAAGACCAGCTACCAGGACATCATCGCGCAGATGCGCGGCAACGTCGCCGCGGCGCGGGGCTGAGCCATGGGCTCGGTGGCTGCCGTGACCATCCGCGTGGCCACCGCCGAGGATGCGGGGCTGATCCTGCGCTTCATCCGCGAGTTGGCGATCTACGAGAGGGCCGAGTCGTCGGTGCAGACCGACGAAGCGGGCATCCGCGCGAGCCTGTTCGGATCGGCGGCGAAGGCGCACGCGCTGATCTGCGAAGCCGACGGCGTGGCGATCGGGTATGCGGTGTATTTCTACAACTACTCGACGTGGCTGGGCCGTAACGGGATCTATCTGGAAGATCTGTACGTCAGCCCGGAAAAGCGCGGCAGCGGTGCCGGCAAGGCGCTGCTGCAGCACATCGCGCGCATCGCCGTGGCCGAAAACTGCGGTCGTTTCGAGTGGTCGGTGCTGGACTGGAACGAACCGGCGATCCAGTTCTACCAAGCCGCCGGCGCGAAGCCGCAGAGCGAGTGGACGGTATACCGGATGGAAGGCGAGGCGTTGCGGGTGTTTGCCGCAGGCTGAGCTGTCCTCAAAAAAAGACCGCACCATTGCTGATGCGGCCCTGGGAATAGCGGGAGGCTGATCCTGCCTCCATCCATCTTCCTTGCTATGGCCTTCCATTCTCCGGGCCCGTGGTGACGCTTTGATGACGTTCACCGGCGGCCACGCCGTCCGCTGCTAGCCTTCGCTTCCCCACTCCCTGGAAGTACCGCATGAGCCGTCCCCATTGGCGTTTGATCCTCAACGGCAAGGCCACCGGCAATGAGGGTGTGCGCGAGGCGGTGGCGGCGCTGCGTGAGCGCGGGGTGCAGCTGGAGGTGCGGGTGACCTGGGAATCGGGCGATGCCGAGCGCTATGTGGCCGAAGCCATCGCGCATGGGGTCGACACGATCATCGCGGCCGGCGGCGACGGCACCCTCAGTGAGGTGGCCGAGACACTGGCCCACCGGGAAGAGGGGGCCGATGCATTGCCGTCGCTGGGGCTGCTGCCGCTGGGCACGGCCAATGATTTCGCCACCGCGGCGGAGATTCCCGATGCACCGCTGGCGGCGCTGGAGCTGATCACGCACGCTCCGGCACGCCCGGTCGACCTGCTGCGCATCGATGCCGATGGCAAGGTGTGGTGGTGCGCGAACGTGGCCAGTGGCGGTTTCGGCACCGAGGTCACGGTGGAGACCGATGAGGGCTTGAAGAAGGTGCTCGGTGGGCTGGCCTACCTGGTCACGGGGGTATCGCGGCTGGGGCGGATCGATCCGATCCAGGCACGGGTGCGGGCGCCGGGGTTCGAATGGGCCGGTGGTTTCATCGCACTCGGCGTGGGCAATGGCCGTCAGGCCGGCGGCGGGCAGGTGCTGTGCCCGGAAGCGTTGATCGACGATGGTCTGCTCGATATCACGGTGATCCCCGAGTTGAGCGGGGAGGTCGCCTCCACCTTTGCCGCGCTGGTCAAGGGCGGCAAGCGCGGCGCGCTGGAGCAGGTGGCCGAGCGTGTGCAGGCGCCGTGGGTGGAGATCGAGGCCGACGTGCCGCTGACGCTCAATCTGGATGGCGAACCGGTCCAGGCCCGGCACTTCCGCATCGACTGCGTGCCGGGCCGGGTCAACCTGCATGTGGCGCTGGACAGCCCGCTGCTGTCGCGGGGCTGATGCCATGGGCGGCGCCGGGTTCCATCCGGTGCCGTCAATGCGGTACAGTCGCCGGGTGTCCATTCTGACGACCCCGCATACCCTTTCTTCCGCTCGCCGTTGGTGGCGATGGTGGCCTGTTGCCGTCGTCCGTCCCGCCACCGCCGTTTCCCGGAAGGAAAGTCGTCTTGATTACGCTCGAGCAGTTCCAGCAGCAGGCCGCTGAAGGCCACACCCGCATCCCCGTCGTCCGTGAAGTGCTGTCCGACCTGGACACGCCGCTGTCGGTCTATCTGAAGCTCGCCGACGGCCCGCATACCTATCTGTTTGAATCGGTCGAGGGCGGCGAACGCTTCGGGCGCTATTCCATCATCGGCCTGCCGGCACGCCGGGTGTATGCCTTCCACGGCCATACCCTGACCATCAGCGAGTCCGGCACCGTGGTGGAAACCCGCGAGGTCGCCGACCCGTTCACCGAGGTCGAGGCGCTGCGCAGCGCCCACTCGGTGCCCAAGCTGGCGGGTCTGCCGGGCTTCACCGGTGGCCTGGTCGGCTGGTTCGGCTTCGAGTGCATCGGCTATATCGAACCGCGCCTGGCACCGCCGCGTGGCCGCGATGAGCTGGGCACGCCGGACATCCTGCTGCTGCACTCCGAAGAACTGGCGGTGTTCGACAACCTCAAGGGCCGTCTGTACCTGATCGTGCATGCCGATCCGGGTCAGCCCGGTGCATGGGAGGACGCCCAGGCCAAGCTGGATGCGCTGGTCGCCAAGCTGCGCGCCCCCGGCGCCGGCTACCCCGCGCCGATCACGCGCGACGTGCTGGACGAGAACGATTTCGTCTCCGGCTTCACCCGCGAAGGCTTCATTGCCGCGGTCGACAAATCCAAGGAATACATCCGCGCCGGCGACATCTTCCAGGTCGTGCTGAGCCAGCGCCTGAGCGTGCCGTTCAAGGCGCGCCCGGTGGATGTGTACCGCGCGCTGCGTGCGCTCAATCCCTCGCCGTACATGTATTTCCTCGATACCGGCGACGTGCAGGTGGTCGGCTCCTCGCCGGAGATCCTGGTGCGGCTGCAGGACGGGGAAGTCACCGTGCGTCCGATCGCCGGCACCCGCCCGCGCGGCGCCACGGTGGAAGAAGACAACGCACTGGAAGTTGAGCTGCTGGCCGATCCCAAGGAGCGTGCCGAGCATCTGATGCTGATCGATCTCGGCCGCAATGATGCCGGCCGCGTGTCCAAGGCCGGCACGGTGGAAGTGGGCGAGCAGTTCGTGATCGAACGCTACAGCCACGTCATGCACATCGTCAGCGAAGTCACCGGTCAGCTGCAGCCGGGCCTGAGTTATGCCGACGTGCTGCGCGCGACGTTCCCGGCCGGCACCGTCAGCGGTGCGCCGAAGATCCGCGCGCTGGAAGTGATCCGCGAGCTGGAACCGATCAAGCGCAACGTCTACGCCGGCAGCATCGGCTACATCGGCTGGCATGGCGATGCCGACACCGCCATCGCGATCCGCACCGCGGTGATCAAGGACGGCCGCCTGCACGTGCAGGCCGGTGCCGGCATCGTCTACGACTCGGACCCCGGCAAGGAATGGGACGAGACGATGAACAAGGGCCGCGCGCTGTTCCGTGCCGTGGCGCAGGCTGCCAAGGGCCTGTGAGTTTCCCGCGCCGTGGCCTGGCCGCGGCTCCCTTTGCACCCTTCTGACAAGGAATACCGCATGAAGCTGCTGAGCGCATTGCTGTTGTCGTCGACGTTGGCCGTGGTGGCCGGGTCCGCATGGGCGCAGGCCAATACCATTCCCTCGCAGCCTCATCTGCTGGTCAAGGGCAGTGCCACCCGCACGGTGATGCCGGACCGCTTCACGGTGAAGGTGGCGCTGGAATCGATCGACATGCAGACCGACACCGCCCGCGCCCGCGTACAGGCCAACGCCGAGCGGGTGCTGCAGCTGTTTGCCCAGCATGGCGCCATCGACGGCAGCGTGCTCGCCGCCAACCTGAGCATCGCGCCCTCTACGCGCTATCGCAACGATGAGGAGGTGTTCAACGGCACCGCCGCCCGGCGCGACCTGAAGGCCGAGTTCCCGGACGCGCAGGCGCTGAAAGCCTTCCTGGGCGAACTGAAGGCCAGCCGCGAGGTCCAGGTCAGTACCGCTGAACCCACGTATTCGGGTGAAAGCCGCCTGCGTGGCGACCTGAAGGCCGAGGCCGCCGCGCAGACGCGCGAATCGGCCAAGGGCCTGGCTGGCGCCTACGGCACGAAGATCACCGGTCTGTACAGCATTTCCGACGTCGCGCCGAACTTCGCTTATGGCGTGCAGGCCGGCACCTGGGGCACGCCCGGCCGGGATGGCTTCGGCTACGGCGGAGAAAGCGCAACGCTGGACAAGGTGGCTGTGACCGGATCGCGCTATCGCGCGTCGTCGGGCGGCGAACTGCTCACCGCCGCGCCCATTACGTACACCGAGAACGTGTACGCCATTTTCCTCATTCAAGACGGACCCTGACCATGTTGTTGATGCTCGACAACTACGACAGCTTCACCTACAACCTCGTGCAGTACCTGCAGACGCTGGGCGCCGAGGTGAAGGTGGTGCGCAACGACGCGTTGAGCGTCGATGAAATCGCCGCGCTCGCGCCCGAGCGCATCGTGATCTCGCCTGGCCCGTGCACGCCCAACGAAGCGGGGGTGTCGCTGGAGCTGATCCGTCGGCTTGGCCCGACCACGCCGATCCTGGGCGTGTGCCTGGGCCACCAGAGCATCGGCCAGGTGTACGGCGGCGATGTGATCCGCGCGGGCAACATCATGCACGGCAAGACCTCGCCGATCCGCCATGAAGGCAGGGGCGTGTTCGCCGGCCTGCCGGACCGCTACCAGGCCACGCGCTACCACTCGCTGGTGGTGGACAAGACCACGCTGCCGGCGTGCCTGGAAATGACCGCCTGGACGGAGAACGAGGACGGCTCGATCGAAGAGATCATGGGCCTGCGCCATCGCGAACATCCGGTCGAGGGCGTGCAGTTCCACCCCGAGTCGATCCTCACCGAGCATGGCCACGCCCTGCTGAAGAACTTCCTGCAGCGCTGAGCGCGCCGCACCTGCATCACAAAGGACCCCGCATGACCTTCTCCCCCCAGGAAGCCCTGCAGCGCACCATCGAGCACCGCGAAATCTTCTTCGACGAAATGGTCGACCTGATGCGGCAGATCATGCGCGGTGAAGTCTCGCCGGTGATGACCGCCGCGATCCTGACCGGCCTGCGGGTCAAGAAGGAAACCATCGGCGAAATCGCCGGTGCCGCCACTGTGATGCGCGAGCTCGCCCGCGCGGTGCCGGTGGAAGACAGAACGCATCTGGTGGATATCGTCGGCACCGGTGGCGATGGCTCGCACACCTTCAACATCTCCACCTGCGCGATGTTCGTGGTGTCCGCGGCCGGGGCCAAGGTGGCCAAGCATGGCAACCGGAGTGTCTCTTCCAAGTCCGGCAGTGCCGATGCGGTCGAGGCGCTGGGCGCGATCATCGATCTGCAGCCGGAGGACGTCGCGCGCGCGATCACCGAAACCGGCATCGGTTTCATGTTCGCGCCGATGCACCACCCGGCGATGAAGGTCGTCGCACCCGTACGCCGCGAAATGGGCGTGCGTACGATCTTCAACATCCTTGGCCCGCTGACCAATCCGGTCGGTGCGACCAACGTGTTGATGGGCGTGTTCCATTCGGATCTGGTCGGCATCCAGGCGCGCGTGCTGCGCGAACTCGGTGCCGAACGCGCGCTGGTGGTGTGGGGCCGCGACAACATGGATGAGATCTCGCTCGGCGCCGGGACGCTGGTGGGCGAACTGCGCGACGGCAAGGTGCGCGAGTACGAGATCCATCCGGAAGATTTCGGCATCGCGATGTCGGCCAGCCGCAACCTCAAGGTGGACAGCCCGGCGGAATCCATCGCGATGCTGCGCGGTGTGCTCGACAACCAGCCCGGCCCCGCGCTGGATATCGTGGCGCTCAATGCCGGCGCCGCGCTGTACGTGGCCGGTGTCGCCGACAGCATCGCCGATGGTCTGGCCCGTGCCCGTGCGGTGCTGGCCGATGGCAGTGCGCGCTCGCGGATGGAGCAGTACGTCGCCGCCACCCGCCGCATCCGCGGGGCCGTCTGAGCCCGCGTTTTCCGAATTCAGCGGGGCTGGTCGATAATGGCCGGCCTCCAGGACCCCAATGACATGAGCGACATCCTCGATACCATCCTGGCCCGCAAGGCCGAAGAAGTCGCCGCACGCCGGGCCCAGGTGCCGCTTGAAGCACTGATCGCGCGCGTGGAGCAGGCGCCGCCCGTGCGCGGCTTCGCTGATGCGCTGCGCGCCTCGATCACCGCCGGCAACCCGGCCGTGATCGCCGAGATCAAGAAGGCCAGCCCGTCCAAGGGCGTGATCCGCCCGGACTTCCATCCGGCCGACATCGCTGTGAGCTACGAATTCGGCGGCGCCAGCTGCCTGTCGGTGCTGACCGACGTGGATTTCTTCCAGGGCAGCGACGCCTACCTGCAGCAGGCGCGTGAAGCGTGCACGCTGCCGGTGCTGCGCAAGGACTTCGTGATCGATGCCTACCAGGTGTACGAAGCGCGCGTGCTCGGCGCGGACTGCATCCTGCTGATCGTCGCCGCCCTCGACGACCGCCAACTGGCCGAGTTGTCCGACCTGGCCATGCAGCTGGGCATGGACGTGCTGGTGGAAGTGCACGACATCGACGAGCTCGAGCGCGCCATCCAGGTGCCGGTGCCGCTGATCGGCATCAACAACCGCAACCTGCGCACCTTCGAGGTGTCGCTGCAGACCACGCTGGACATGCGCCAGGCCGTGCCGCGCGACCGCCTGCTGGTCACCGAAAGCGGCATCCTCGGCCCGGCCGATGTCAGCGTGATGCGTCAGGCCGGGGTCAACGCCTTCCTGGTCGGTGAGGCCTTCATGCGCGTGGAAGAGCCCGGCGAGGGCCTGCGTCAGCTATTCTTCAGCGCATGACAGCGATCTACCCAACGCCGCGCGACGACGCCCCGCTGGTGGTCTTCGATTTCGATCACACCCTGTATGACGGCGATTCCGGCAGCCATCTGTTCGCCTGGCTGATCAAGCGCAACCCGCTGCGGCTGCTGGCCGCCCTGGTCGCCACGCCGCTGCTCGGTCCGCTGGTGGCCTTCCTGCCCACCCGCCGCCGCGGCATCTCCGGCTATGTCTGGATCGCCACGTTTGGCCTGCACCGGGCGCGCGAGTTCAACAAGGTGATCGACCGCTACGTCCTCAAGCACGAGGCCGATATCCGCCGCCGCCTGCTGCCGGTCGCGCTGGAGGTGTTCGCGCGTCACCGCGCCGCCGGCGACCGCGTGGTGGTCGCTACCGGTGCACCGCCGGAACTGGCCCGCGCGATCCTGGCCTTCGTGGCGCATCAGGGCGTGCCGGTGATCGGCAGTGAGGTCGGCCCGTTCCTGGGCGCGGTCATCGCCACCCGCCACTGCCACAACGAAGAAAAGATGCGGATGCTGCGCGAGCGCGGCTATGGCGAGATCGATGTCGCCTATTCCGACAGCAGTGCGGACCTGCCACTGCTGCTGGCGGCCACGGCGCCGGTGGTGGTCAATCCGAAGGCGTCACGGGTGGACTATTTCCGCCAGGTGCTGCCGCCGGGTACCCCGGTGCTCAACTGGGGCTGTGTCGACCGGGCCGGCGACCCGGTCTGATCCGGCGCTGAGAACACCCGGGAAGGGCTGAAAAGGTGTCGCGTCCGGCTCAGCCTGCGCGCCACTGCACGATGGCATGGCCGATCTGGAACAGGCTGATGCCGAGCACCAGCACGCCAACAGCGACCAGCACCCAGCGTTCCTTGACCTTTTTGACCAGGATCGCGGCCACCGGCGCGGCCATCATGCCGCCGATCAGCAGGCCGGCCACGATGTTCAGGTACTGCACGCCCATGGTCAGCAGGAACGTGATCGACACCGCCAGGGTCACCACGAACTCGGCGGCATTGACCGTGCCGATGGTGGTGCGCGCCTGGCCGCCGCGGGCGAGCAGGGTGGAGGTCGCCACCGGGCCCCAGCCGCCACCGCCACTGGCATCCAGCAGGCCGGCCACGAAGCCCAGCAGCGGGACGCGCTTCACTTCCTGGGCCGGCAGCATCCGGCCGGCCGCACGCAGCAGGATGAAGATCGCCAGCACCAGCAGATACATATAGATGAAGGGGCGGATCACGTCGCCGGGCAGCTGGGTCAGCACGTAGGCGCCAACCACCCCGCCGACGGCGCCGGGCAACGCCAGGCGCAGGAACAACCGGCGGTCCACATTGCCCGCGACCAGATGCGAGACCCCGGAGGCCCCGGTGGTGAAGACCTCCGCGGTATGGATGCTGGCGCTGACCGCGGCGGGCGGCAGGCCCATGCTGAGCAGCACCGAAGAGGACACCAGCCCGAAGGCCATGCCCAGCGCGCCATCGATCAGCTGCGCGCCGAGGCCGATCAGGATGAACCAATAGAATTCGCTGCCAAGCTCCATGCCGACAGCCTAGCGGCAAATGGGCCGGCACGACCAAGGCCCGATCAGCGGGTGCCGTACAGAACGACGGTCTTGCCGCGGGCATGCAGCTGCCCGTCGGTCTGCAGCTTCTTCAGCACGCGGCCGGCCATTTCACGCGAGCAACCGACAAGGCGGGCCAGTTCCTGGCGCGAGACGCGCAGCTGCGTGCCCTGCGGGTGGCTCATCGCCTCCGGCTCGCGGGAAAGATCGTGCAGGGTCCGCACGATGCGGTCGGTCACATCCAGGAAGGCCAGGCGGCTGGCTTTCCTGCTGGTGTCGAGCAGGCGCTTGGAGAGCTGCTGGCCGATCGAGTAGAGCAGGCGCGGCGCATCGGCCGAGAGCGGGCCCAGGAACAGCTGATGCAGGCGCTCGTAGCTGATCTCGGCCAGCTCGCACGGGGTGCGGGTGCGCAGGATCACCTCGCGCCGGTCCGATTCGACGAACAGCCCCATCTCACCGACGAACTCTCCCGAGCCGAAGTAGCCCAGCACCAGCTCACGATCGTCATCTTCCTCAGCCATTATTGAGACTGAGCCACTGATCACGTAGTAGAGGGTGCCGGCCGGATCGCCTGGACGGAACACGTCGGTACGGGCGGGGTAGCGGCGGCGGTGGCTGTGGGCCAGGAAGCGATCGATTGTTGCGATATCCAGGGCCAATGGACTTGTGGCAAGGCGCACAGTTGACACGTTGAGGCGCTCCGATTGCTCATGAAGAATTCACGGCTATGTGCCGGGAGCTTAACGATCCGAATTGTTAAGGGCAAACCGAGCACAGCTACTCGTTTCAATGCAAGTTTCGCCCCCGATCACTTTGCCCCATAATTACTTCTTTCCCACCACACACAGGATCGACCGCCGTGGTCAAGCCGTTGCCTCGCCTGAGGTTGCAGGGTTTCAACAACCTCACCAAGGCGCTGAGCTTCAACATCTATGACGTCTGTTACGCCCGCACCGAAGAGGAGCGTCAGCGTTACATCGAATATATTGATGAAGAGTACAACGCCGATAGGCTGACTCAGATCCTGACCGACGTTGCCGAGATCATCGGCGCGAACATCCTGAACGTGGCCCGCCAGGACTACGACCCCCAGGGTGCCTCGGTGACGATCCTGATCTCGGAAGAGCCGGTGATCGACAAGAAGCAGGCCGGCAAGGAGCTGATCTCCGACGCCGTGGTTGCCCACATGGACAAGAGCCACATCACTGTCCATACGTACCCGGAAACCCATCCGCAGGAGGGCATCGCCACGTTCCGCGCGGACATCGATGTGGCCACCTGTGGCGTGATTTCCCCGTTGAAAGCGCTGAACTACCTGATCGAGAGTCTGGAATCGGACATCGTGATCATGGATTACCGCGTGCGTGGCTTCACCCGTGACGTGAAGGGCAAGAAGCACTACATCGATCACAAGATCAACTCGATCCAGAACTTCCTGGCCAAGAACATCAAGTCGCGTTACGAGATGTTCGACGTCAATGTCTATCAGGAAAATATCTTCCACACGAAGATGCACCTGAAGGACTTCGATCTGGACCAGTACCTGTTCGAAGAGAAGGCCAAGAACCTGTCGTTCAAGGAACGCATGAAGATCGAGGCGCTGCTGCGTCGTGAGATCGAAGAGCTGTTCCATGGGCGCAATCTGGCCGAGTAAGGCACGTCGCGATGTCGTCCGGGCCTGGCCCGGACGGCCTCGTTCAGGCGGGACGGCCCGCCCTGTGAAACCGGTGTTTGCGCAAAACCCGGTTCCACGGCAGCTACCGACGACGGTCCGGTGTGAAAACACCGGGCCGTTTTGCTTTTGTTAACCCAAGGAATCCCCCCATGCCCTGGATCTATCTCCTGGTTGCCGGTCTGTTCGAGATCGGCTTCGCCATCGGAATGAAGTACTCCGAAGGCTTCAGCAAGCCCCTTCCCACGCTGGCCACCGTGGCGGCCGCCCTGGTCAGCCTGTACCTGATGAGCCAGGCGATGAAATCCATCCCGGTCGGCACGGCCTATGCGATCTGGACCGGGATCGGCGCACTGGGCGTGGCGATGCTGGGCATCTTCCTGTTCGGCGACAGCGCCTCGCCGTCGCGGCTGGCCTGCATCGCGTTGATCGTGGCCGGTGTGATCGGGCTGAAGCTGGTCTCTGCCTGATCGTCGCCCGACCAACGGTCGGGCGCTACCGGTGGCAAGCCGGCCCGCAACCCATGCCGCGCGCGCCGTTCCGGTAGGTATCGACCGTTGGTCGATACGCCGTTACAAGTTGGTCGATACGCCGTTACAACCGGTACGCGATGGTCTTCATGACCTTGGAGGCCAGCGCCATCACCGACGGGATCGGTGCGGGCAGCTTCCGCGCGCCGGCATGCTCGGCGTGGTCGGCGTGGCGGGCCTCGTCGATCTTCATCACCTTGATCACCTCACGGCTGCGCAGGTCGGCCGGGGGCAGGGTGTCCAGGTGTTCGTCCAGATGGGCTTCGACCTGGCGTTCGGTCTCGACCACGAAGCCCAGGTTCCAGCCATCCCCACGCAGGCCGGCCAGGGTGCCGATGGTGTAGCTGCCGGCATACCAGATCGGGTTGAACAGGCTGGGGCGGCTGTCCAGCTCGCGCAGGCGCTGGGCGCACCAGGCCAGATGGTCGGTCTCTTCCTGGGCGGCATCGAGCAGGTGGGCGCGGGTTTCCGGCTCACGGGCAACCGCGGCCTGGCCGAAGTACAGGCCCTGGGCGCAGACCTCGCCGACATGGTTGATGCGCATCAGCCCGGCCGCGTGGCGGCGCTCGGGGTCGGCCATCTGCACGTCCGGGGTGGCCTCGGCGGGGTAGGGGCGGCTGGCCGGCGGGTTGCCGAACACGGTATCCAGGGCCCGCTGGGCTTCGGTCAGCAGGTGGTCGAGCGGGGTGATCTGGCGGAGCGCGGTCATGGCAGGTGGTGTCGCGGCGGGGGACTGTCGATTCTCGCCCCCGCGGACCGGTGTGCCAAGCCGGGATCCGGTCAACTTGCATGTGGCGGGCATGGCCAGTACAATCCCGCCTCTTCACAACGCGTGGCAGAGTTCCGGCCGTACTGCGCCGTAATGAGCCCGACCTACTAGAGTTCTTTCATGAGCACTTTCACTGCAAAGTCCGAGACCGTCCAGCGCGACTGGTATCTCGTCGACGCATCCGGCAAGACGCTGGGCCGTCTGTCCACCGAGCTGGCCCGCCGTCTGCGCGGCAAGCACAAGCCGGTTTACACCCCTCACGTTGATACCGGTGATTACCTGGTTGTCATCAATGCAGAAAAGATTGTCGTCACCGGCAACAAGCTGCAGGACAAGCTGTATCACCGTTTCACTGGCTACATCGGCAACCTGAAGACCGAAACTCTGGCCCAGGCGCTTGAGCGCCATCCGGAGCGTGTCATCGAGACCGCCGTCAAGGGCATGCTGCCGAAGGGCCCGCTGGGCCGCGCCATGTACCGCAAGCTCAAGGTGTACTCGGGTTCCGAGCACCCGCACGCCGCTCAGCAGCCTCAGGTTCTGGATATCTAATCATGGCTATCACGCAAAACTACGGCACCGGCCGCCGCAAGTCCTCCACCGCCCGCGTGTTCCTGCGCAAGGGCGCCGGCAACATCACCGTCAATGGCCGTCCGCTGGACGAGTTCTTTGGCCGTGAGACGGCGCGCATGATCGTGCGTCAGCCGCTGGAACTGACCAAGAACACCGAAACCTTCGACATCATGGTCACCGCCGCTGGCGGTGGTACCACGGGTCAGGCCGGTGCGATCCGTCTGGGCATCGCCCGCGCGCTGATCGAATACGACGAAACCCTGAAGTCCGAGCTGCGCAAGGCTGGCTTCATGACCCGTGACGCCCGTGAAGTCGAGCGTAAGAAGGTCGGCCTGCACAAGGCACGTCGCGCCACCCAGTTCTCCAAGCGCTGATCCATCGCGCCTGGCGTGGGATCCTTCGGGGTCCCGCTGGGAGGTACGCAAAAGCCCGGCTTCGGCCGGGCTTTTGTCGTTTCCGGGGGGTGGGTTTCGTCCCCGCAGATCGCTTGGTTGTCAGGTGGATGCAGCGAGGGATGGCGACGCTTCCGGCGGCACTGCTGCGCTCGCCGCTGTTTCATAGGGGCGGTAGTGCCGACCGCTGGTCGGCTACTCTCGCGGCCCGGCATGGGCGGGGTGTCGGCTGGCCGTCCTCTCTCTGGTGAAACAGCCCCCTTGGAGTACAAGGGGGCGCGCCGTCAGGCGCGGGGATGTGGCAGGGGAGGGCTGGCGCCCACACCGTGCTGCGCAAGGTGTGGGGTCCGGGCGCTTCGCGCCCGGACAAACGCCCAAACAAACAGAAAAGGCCGATCTTTCGATCGGCCTTTTCTGTTTGTTTGGCTGCCCCGGATGGATTCGAACCACCGAATGCCTGAGTCAGAGTCAGGTGCCTTACCGCTTGGCGACGGGGCAAAATGTGCGTGCAATTATTGCACTTTCTCCCTGAAAAACCAAGCGAACTTGGTGGCTATGGGTGGACTCGAACCACCGACCCCAGCATTATGAGTGCTGTGCTCTAACCGGCTGAGCTACATAGCCTCAGGGAGCCGGCAATTCTGGAGATGTATTCGGAATCTGTCAACACTTTTTCACCGCGCTTGTGAGTGGGCAGCGGGCGTGGCACAGTCCCGATCAGTAGATTTTTCTAGGAGTCCGCATCGTGATCGATCCGGACGGCTATCGACCGAACGTCGGTATTGTGCTGATGCGGCAGGATGGGCAGGTTTTCTGGGCACGACGTGTGCGCCGGGATGGCTGGCAGTTCCCGCAGGGCGGCATGAACACCGACGAGACGCCTGTCGAAGCCATGTATCGCGAGTTGCAGGAAGAAACCGGGTTGTTGCCGGAGCACGTTGAAGTGCTCGGGGCGACGCCGGGTTGGCTTCGCTATCGGCTGCCGGCACGGGCCATCCGCCGCAATGAACGGCAGGTCTGTATCGGCCAGAAGCAGGTGTGGTTCCTGCTCCGGCTGGCCGGGGACGAATCCCACGTCACCCTGGACCATACGGACAGCCCCGAGTTCGACCAGTGGCGTTGGGTCGATTTCTGGTACCCGGTGGAGCATGTGGTGATGTTCAAGCGGGGCGTCTATGCACGTGCCCTGCGCCATCTGGCGCCGCTGGCACGGGGGGTGGCCGGGACGGGGGTGGAAACGATGCCCAAGTCCGCCCAGGAAGCCTGGATGCCGGGCAACGCCGCCGGTCATGATCGGCCGCGCAAGCGCACCACGCCCAAGCGGGGGGGCGGCTACTGGCCGCGCAGCAAGGCCAAGGGCGAGCCGGGCGCCGTCTGAGCGCTGCTGGCGGCTCTGAACCGTATCGAGAATGATTCAGGTTCGAAATTGACAACCATTCGCATTTCGATTGGAATAGCAGCAGGCCGATCCGGGCCTGCCTGCCGAGTCCGCACGTGTACGTCTGCATCTGCAACGGGGTTACCGACCATCAGATCCGCGAAGCCGCCCAGAGCGGTGTCGTGAGCGTGTCCGAGTTGACGATGCGCACCGGCTGCGGCGCCACCTGCGGTTCCTGCCTGGACATGGCGGCCGACCTGCTGGTCAAGTTCAGCGCCACCCACGACCTGCCACTGCCGGTTCTCGGCCTGCAAGCCGCCTGAGCTCGGGCCGCCCGGTAGCGGGCCGCAACTGAGCACGATTCGCGTTCCTTCATGCCTGCGCGCGACGCGCTACAGTGCCCGCGATTCCACGCAGCAGGAGCACGCTCATGAAGGGCGACGCCAAAGTCATCGAATTCCTCAACAAGGTCCTCTACAACGAGCTGACCGCGATCAACCAGTACTTCCTGCACGCCAAGATGCTGAAGAACTGGGGCCTGAAGGAACTCGCCGATCACGAATACAAGGAATCGATCGAAGAGATGAAGCATGCGGACATCCTGTCCGACCGCATCCTCTTCCTCGAAGGCCTGCCGAACTTCCAGGCACTGGGCAAGCTGCGCATCGGCGAGAACCCGGCCGAGATCCTGCAGTGCGACCTCAGCCTGGAACGCGACGGCGTGGTCACGCTGCGCGAGGCTGTTGCGTATGCCGATTCGATCGGCGATTACGTCAGCCGCCAGCTGTTCGTGAAAATCCTCGCGTCCGAGGAAGAGCACATCGACTGGCTGGAAACCCAGCTGGATCTGATCGAGCGCATCGGCGAACCGAACTACCTGCTGACCAAGATCGAAGACTGAGTCAGCCCTGCAGCGGGGCGCGCAGGCGGGCGTGATAGCCGGCCAGCGCGATCCGTGCACGCGCGAACTCGGCGATCAACAGCGCCACCGCCACGGCGGGGCGCTCCAGCGTGCCGGCGCGGGCATCGTGCTCGATCCGCCAGGCCGCTGCCGACAGGGCCATCGCACCCACATTGGCGCTGGCCGACTTGAGGCTGTGCGCCAACGCGCGCAGCTGGTCCAGGTCCGCTGCGACCGAGGCGTCCTGCAGCTGGCGTATCAACGGTGGCGTGTCATCCAGGAACACGCCGATGATGCGCGCGGTATCGGGACCAATGACCTCCAGCAGTTCATCCAGCACATCCTGATCAAGCACCGGGGCCGGCGCCTCGTCGCGTGCTGGCGGCGCCGCGGGCGGTGAAGGCAGCTGCTCGGGCAGGGACGGTGGCTGCACGGCCGGGTCGTCGGCCATCACGCTTCCCCAGCGAGCCAGCACGGCCTGGAGTGTTTCGCGGTGGATCGGTTTGGACAGGTAATCGTCCATGCCGGCCTGCAGGCAGCGCTCGCGGTCGCCCGCCATCGCATTGGCGGTCATCGCCACGATCGGCAGCCGTGCCGCGCCCCGTGTGGCCTCGTGCGCGCGCCAGCGGCGGGTGGCGTCGTAGCCATCCAGCACCGGCATCTGGCAATCCATCAGCACCACATCGAACGGCCGGGCGTGCAGTGCCTCCAGTGCCTGCTCGCCCTCGGTGGCGGTCTCCACCTCGCAGCCCAGCACCTGCAGCAGCCGCTGCGCGACCAGCAGGTTGACGCTGTTGTCTTCCACCAGGAGCACGCGCAGCGGGAACTGCGGCAGTGCCGTGGGCGAGCCTGCGTACTCCACCTCGGCCAGCAGCGCGGCCGGGCGCGCGCTGGGCACCACCGGGCGCAGCAGCGCGTGCAGTTCACTGTCAGCGCCCTGCCGCGACAGGGCGGGTCCCGGGCCAAGCGCCTCGGGCGCGGGCGCCTCATCGCCATACAGCCACAGCAGCTGCGCAGCGGGATGCTGTTCGTTCCCGGCCACCGCCTTCTGCAATGCCTGGGTGCCATGGCGCAGGCCGTCAGTGTCGGCGATCACCCAGGCCAGGGCCGGGTCGATACCGGGGCGCTGTGGGGCGCGAAGGGCGTCGATCGCTTCGGCGCTGGTCTCCACGGTGTGCAGGCGCAGATCATGGAGCTGGGTCACCCGCTCGATGCGCTGGGCGAGCACCGCATCGCGGGTGATCAGCAGGGCGCGCCGCGTGTTGCCGACGGCAGGCAGATCACCGATCACCTTGAGCAGCGGAATCTCGAACCAGAACGTAGCGCCGCGCCCCACGGTGGACTGCACGCCGATGCGGCCATGCATCAGGTCGATGATGCGCTTGCAGATGGCCAGGCCCAGCCCGGTGCCGCCATACAGGCGCGTGGTCGAGGCATCGGCCTGGCTGAAGGATTGGAACAGGCGCGCCTGCAGGGCGTCGTCGATGCCGATCCCGCTGTCGGCGATCTCGAACCGCAGCTGGTGCTGCGCGTTGGTCTCGCCCTGGCGCTGCACGCGCAGCCGGATCTGGCCACGCTCGGTGAACTTGATCGCGTTGACCAGCAGGTTGCTCAGCACCTGGCGCAGGCGCACCGGGTCGCCACGGACGGACAGGCGTACCGCCGGGTCGAGTTCGAGCAAGAGCTGCAGGCCTTTCGGATCGGCGGCGCGCTGCATCAACTGCACCAGCCCTTCGAGCAGCTCGCGCAGGTTGAACGTGGTGATCTCCAGGTTCAGGCCCTTGGCCTCGAGCCGGGAGTAATCGAGGATGTCATCGACGATCCTCAGCAGCTGCTGTGAGCTGGTCGCGGCGGTCTGCAGCATCTGGCGCTGGTCACTGCCGAGCTGGCCGCGCGCGATCAGATCGAGCATCGGCAGGATGCCGTTGAGCGGCGTGCGGATCTCGTGGCTCATGGTGGCCAGGAACTCACCCTTGGCCATCGCCGCGGCTTCGGCGGCCTGCTTGGCGCTGAGCAGTTCCTGTTCCAGCTGGTTCTGCTGCTGACGGCGCTGCTGCAGCTGATCGCGCTCGAGCACCAGCGCCTCATTGCCCCGCTGCAGCCTCTCCAGCTGGTCCTGCGCGTCACGCCAGCGGCGTACCGCCTGGATGCCGGCGATCAGTGCCAGCACGCCGGTGCCGGCGGCAATGTCGATCCATGGCCCATTGGCACCGATGCGCGCCATCACCGCGGCAGTGGCACACAGGGCGGCCGCCGCAGCGCTGATCCACAGCGAGGCCGGGGTGGAGGAGGGGGCTGGCCGTCCGTGGCGTCCCATGCTCAGAGCACCGAGTTCTGGAAGTCGAAGTTCAGTTCGCTGCCGGCGGACTGGACCATGTTGCCCTGGATGAAATCGACCCCGCCGATCCACATCGCGGCCGCGGCCTGCGGGTCTTCGATCTGCTGGCCGATGATGCGCAGCCCGGCGCGGTGCGCCAGGTCGATCGCCGCGCGCAGTTCGTCGCGCGTGTGCTGGTTGGTGTGGCTGTTGGAGAAGCGCGCGGCCATGCGCACATAGGCCAGCGGCAGCTGCGCCATCAATGCATTGGCCTCATCGCCCGGCTCGAACTGGCTCAGGCAGAAGCGCACGCCGGCCGCATGCATGCGCGTGCAGAACTGCTGCAGGGTGACGGTGTGGATCAGGGCATCGGGCAGACGCACGTCGATGACCAGCGCGCTGCCGTCGATCTGCCGGCTCGCCAGCGATTCCAGCAGCCAGTCACCGAAGGCATCACGGGCCAGTGTGCGCAGCGACTGCGAGACGAACAGGTGCAACGGCTGCGCGGCGTGGCGATACAGATCCAGCAGCCCCAGCGCATGGTCGAGCACCTGCTGGTCCAGATCGGCGATGCGCCCGGCCGCTTCGGCGGCCGGGATCACCTGCCCGGCGGCCAGCACGCTGCCATCGGCCTGGCGCAGCCGCAGCAGCACCTGGTACTGCGCGGTGTTGCCACCGGCCACGGCGACGATCGGCTGGTAGGCCAGTTCCAGCTGCCCTTCAAGCAACGCCAGGTGTTCCTGCGCGGCCACATCTTCGCGGCGCACGTAGGCGGCCACGCCCGCGGTCAGCAGGCGGGCCTGCAGGGTGGTGCGTTCGACCGCTTCCAGTGCGCTGCCCGCATCGGAGAAGCCCGGCGAGAGCTGGGCATGACCGACCACGCCGCGCAGGTGCACGGATTCGTCATCGCGGATCACGAACGCGCGCGTGGACAACTGCTCGCGCAGGGCATGCGCCATCGCATCCAGCGTGGCCTCGTCGGCCCCGCGGGCCAGCACCAGGAAGCTGTTGTCGTTCAAGCGTGCCAGCAGGTGGGGCTGGGCGGCATCGGCCAGCCGCTGGCCGGCCTGGGTCATCAGCCGTTCGAACGCGGCATAGCCGTAGCGCTCGCGCAGGCCCAGCGCGCTGGCGATCTCGATGAAGAACAGACCGCCCTGATCGCGGTGCGCCAGCGAGGCGCCGAGCTGTTGCATCACATGATGGCGGGTCGGCAGGCCGGTCTCGGGGTTGTTCATCGCCGGTGCGCTGCCGTTGCCCGCCTGCGAGGCGGCCTGCGCACGTGCGCGGCGGATCCGGTTGGAGACGGCGGCGATCAGGTGGCGCGGGCGGATCGGCTTGCTGAGGAAATCATCGGCGCCGCTGTCGAGCACCTCGAACTGGCGCTCCGGATCCGGGTCGCCACTGAGGAACACGATGGGCAGCAGCTGCTGGCCGGGTTGCTGGCGGATCAGTGCGGTCAGCCGCATCCCATCCAGCCCGGGCAGGTGCAGGTCCATCAGGATCAGATCGGGGCGATGCTCGGCGATGGCCTGCTGCACCCCCTCGGCATCGCTGTGCACCAGCGCCTGCATGCCGGCGCCGTGCAGCACGCTTTGCGCGAAGAGGGCCTGCGAGCGGTCGTCTTCGACGATCAGCACGCGGTACGCAGCGTCGATGGCGGCCGGCGGCAGGCTGCCGGTCTCGGCGTGCATCGGGGGGAGCAGGGGCGGCGGGCTGGCCGGCGCCGGCGTCAGTGCGACGACATTGCTGTGCATCACGGGTGCGGGTGAGCCCTGGCGTTGCCAGCGCTGCCAGTGGTCGGCCGGCGGCGTTTCAGCGCGCACGGCGCGGGCGGATGCAACAACGTTGTCGTGAACGGCCATCAGTACTCCCAGTCTGCGCCGCAATTATGCGATGAACACCCGAAGGCAGGGCACGCCTCACCGTGGCAGGGTTCCCGGTTTGACCTGCGTCTGACCACTGTCGGTCTGCCGCATCAACCAGCGCATGCCCTTCCACAGCGTCCGCCAGATCATCCAGACGATCAACGCGCCGATCAGGCTGCACGCCACCACCAGGATCAGCGCCAGCCATGGGTGCGCCAGCGCGAGCGCGAGCCCGCCGACCACCACGGTGTCTTCGGCGGCGGAGGCGATCCAGTTGCTGGCCGGTTCGGGCGAGGTGTTGAGCAGGGCGCGGGTACCGGATTTGAGCCCGTGGCTGGCCAGCGCGACGCCGGCGCCGGCCACCAGCGCGGTGCCGCTGAGCTCGCCGCTGGGCGAGAGCGTGGCGGCGGCCAGGAACGCACCAGCCGGGACCCGGGCCAGGGTCTGGACCAGATCCCAGACCGAGTCGACCCCGGGGATCTTGTCGGCGAAGAATTCGGCGATGGCCAGCACGGCCGAGGTGCCCAGCACCCACCAGGACTCCGTGGCCTGCAGCGCGGGCGGCAGGTCGACCCAGCCGAGCAGGCCGGCCAGGCCGACGCCGAACACGGTCAGGTACACGCGGATGCCGGCCAGCCAGGCCAGCAGGATGCCGATCACGAACAGGTGGGCTTCGGTCATGGCACGCGCTCCGGCTACAGAATGTGCACAGGCGCACACTATCGGGGATGACGTCCATGAACGCCACTGCCTCGATCCCGGCCCTGCGCGGACAAGGTCTTTCCCCTGACTTACACTAGCCCGTCGTTCCAGACAGGGGCCGTTGCGACAGCGCCGGCAGGCGCGGTCGCCCAGGACTGCCATGAATAAACCCACACCTTCCCGCATCCAGATCCGCCGGCCGGGCGCGCCGCCCGTGCAGGACCGCAAGCGCCTGCTGGTGCTGGGCGGGGCCTGGCTGCTGTCGCTGATCCTTGCCGTGCTGCTTGGCGCCTGGCTGGGCTCGCCCGGCGGTGACGTCGGCACCCAGCTCAAGGCGGCCGAGACCCGCAACGAGCGCCTCCAGCAGCAGCTCATCGAACTGCAGCAGCGCCAGGCGACCCTGCAGGCCTCCGACCGCATCAGCCGCGCCGCCAACAACGAAGTCCAGACCTCGCTGGGCGAGCGCGATGAAGAAATCGCCGGCCTGCGCGCCGACGTGGCCTTCTATGAGCGCCTGGTCGGAGCGACCAGCCAGCGCAAGGGGCTGAACACCCATTCGGTGGAGTTCTCGCCGGAGACCGGCGGCACCTGGCAGTACGCCGTGGTGCTGACCCAGAACCTGAACCGCGGGGCGATCAGCCAGGGGCAGATGCGCTTCACGGTGGAAGGCGTCAAGGACGGCAAGCTGACCTCGGTCAGCTGGGACGAGCTGCACCAGCGCACCAAGGTACCGGGCCAGGACTATTCCTTCCGGTATTTCCAGCAGCTCACCGGCAGCGTGATGCTGCCACCAGGCTTCACCCCGCAACGTGTGCGGGTCACGCTGGGATCGGGCGCGGGGGGCGCCACCCAGGTATTCGATTGGAAGCAGGCCGGAGCACCGGCGGCATCGGCAAAAGAAGGGGAGTAAGCCCATGTTTGGCAGCAACAAATCCAACCGCGACGGACATCTGGTCGTGGACGCGCTGATCGGCGCGCAGGTGGTGATCCGCGGGGACGTGGAATTCAGCGGTGGCCTGTATGTGGAAGGCACCATCCAGGGCAAGGTGATCGCCCAGGACGGCGCCAGCAATGCCACCCTGACGGTGGCCGAGCACGGTGCCATCGAGGGCGAGATCCGCGCCCAGGTGGTGGTCATCAGCGGCCGCCTGGATGGCGATGTGCACGCCACCGAGCGGGTCGAACTGACCCCGAGCGCCCGCGTGACCGGCAACATCCATTACCAGGTGGTGGAAATGCACGCCGGCGCCCAGCTGACCGGCCGCCTGATCCATACCTCGGCGCAGATGGCCCTGCCGCCGCCGTCCGGGGATGCGGACCAGGGCAAGGGCAAGGACACTGCGGCCCGCAAGAAGCTGGCCGAGGCGATGGCCTGAATCGCGCCCGCGCGACAACTTGAAACCGTGCTCATGCACCCCCATGCTGGGGGCATGAGCACGCTTGTTTCCCTGCCCGGCGCTCCCGCCGCCGCGCCGAACTACCAGTCCCTGGACCGTCCGCTGAACTTCACCGAAGCCGCTGCGGCCAAGGTCAAGGAGCTGATCCAGGATGAGGGCAACGCTGCCCTCGCCCTGCGCGTCTACATCGAAGGCGGCGGTTGTTCCGGCTTCCAGTACGGGTTCGAGTTCGATGAGAACCGCGCCGAGGACGATCTGGCGGTGGATACCGCCGGCGTCACGCTGCTGGTCGATCCGTTGAGCCTGCAGTACCTGATGGGCGCCGAGGTGGATTACACCGAAAGCCTGACCGGCGCGCAGTTCGTGATCCGCAATCCGAACGCCAAGACCACCTGCGGCTGCGGCAGCAGTTTCAGCATGTGATGTGCGCGCAACCGGCCTGATGGTCGGTTGCCGCTTGCCAGTCCCGCCGAATGTGGGCAGGCTCTTGCGATGTCCAAATTCTCTTCGCAGCTTTCCGGTTTCGCTTTCGTCAGCGAGCCGCTGGAGCGCGCCGATACCCTGCGCGATGACGCCGATGCGTTGTTGCGCCTGTGGCCGGACGCGCGTGTATTGGTGCTCGACCAGGACGGCACCGCGCTGGCCGCCCACGATGGTCAGCCGCTGCCGCTGACCGGCGCGGATCTGGGCGGTGGCCCGGGCACCGCGATCTTCCTCGGCCTGCGCGGCGAGCAGGCGTGGTTCTCGATGGAGGCCGCCGGGCTGTCGGTGACGGCGCCGCAGCGGGTCGACCTGCGCCAGTCCGCCGCGACCTGGTCCATCGCCGATTCCACCGCCTTCTGTTACGCCCGGGGCATGTCCTACTGGCAGTCGCGCACCCGCTTCTGCGGGGTGTGCGGCGGCGCGGTGACCTTCAGCCGCGGCGGCTTCGTCGGCCGGTGTGGCCAGTGCGCCACCGAACACTACCCCCGGGTCGATCCGGCGGTGATCGTGGCCGTGGAGAACCAGGGCCGGCTGCTGCTCGGCCGCCAGGCGAACTGGGCCCCGCGCCGTTATTCGGTGTTGGCCGGCTTCGTCGAGCCGGGTGAATCCCTGGAGCAGACCGTGGTCCGTGAGGTCTTCGAGGAGAGCCGGGTGCGCGTGCGCGAGTGCCGCTACCTGGGCACCCAGCCATGGCCGTTCCCGGGCGCGCTGATGCTGGGCTTCGCCGCCACGGCCGAAGACGACGTACCGACCGTGAACGGCGAGCTGGAAGATGCGCGCTGGTTCACCGCCGAGGAAGTGGGCGCCGCCCTGGCCCGGGATGTCGAGGATGACGGCGAAGGCATCCGCCTGTCCCCGCCGATCTCGATCTCGCGCAGCCTGATCGAGCACTGGTACCGCCAGCAGATCGCCTGACCGTCGCCTGCCGTTGCCGCAGGCTGAACACGCGGCGCGGTACATTACCAACGGCCCGGGGAATTGCCGGGCCGCAAGGCATAGTAGCGGCGCGTCCCACGTCCCGAGCCGGAGGCTTACATGTTCACCACCCTGGTCGCCGTGCTGGTTGCCTTGGCCCTGGGCCATGTCGCGCCGGGCGCGGCCGTCGCGCTGCGGCGTTTCGGCCTGTACCGGCGCTGGCTGCAGTGGCTGGGCCGGCACGCCGCCGAAGACGGGGTCTGGCGCGGCCGCAAGGGCGCCTGGCTGGCGGTGCTGCCGTTCGTGGCAGCGCTGGGCCTGCTGCAGTGGCTGTTCGATGACCGCGTCTACGGCCTGCCGTCGCTGTTGTTGGGCGTGCTGGTGCTGGTGATGTGCTGGGGCCCGCGCGACCTGGACCGCGATGTCGAGGCGGTGATCGACGCCGATGACCCCCACGCACGCCACCTGGCGATCGCGCAGTTGCAGTCCGCCGGTGGCAGCCTGCAGGAAGACGTCCCCTCGCTGGTCGAAGCAACCGTGCTCAACGCGCTGAGGCGCTGGTTCGCCGTGCTGTTCTGGTTCCTGCTGCTGGGCCCGGTCGGCGCGCTGCTGTATCGCCTGCTGGCCTTGCTGGCGGTTGGCCCGATGCGCTCGCTGGCCAGCGTGGAAGCGGTCGCCGGTGCGCGCGGCGTGCTGGCCTGGCTGGAGTGGCCGGTCGCGCAGCTGATGTCGCTGTCGATGGCGCTGGTCGGCAATTTCGATACCGCGTTCAAGGCCTGGCGCGAGGCGCACGGCAATCAGTGGTCGGCCTCGACACACTTCCTCGGTGCGGTCGCGCGGGCAAGCGTGAGCGCCGAGCTGCGCGAGGATGCGCACGATTACAGTGATGCGGGGATGGTGCCGGTGTGGCGTCGTCTGCCGGAGCTGCGCGATGCGATGAGCCTGGTGTGGCGCATGCTGCTGCTGTGGATGGCGGTGCTGGCGCTGCTGGTGATCGCCGGTTGGGTCACCTAGCGGTCCGGCTCAGCCCGGCGCCAACCAGGTAAACGGCACCCATGGCAGGTTGCGTGCGATCCAGTACGCGGGCAGCAGGATCAGCCAGAAGGCGGGCTTCATCAGCAGCGTGATCAACGGCTGCAGCGCGCGTGGCCGCCAGCCCAGTGCCCAACCAAGTACCAGCGGGGCGATGGCCAGCATCAGCATGGCCAGCGGATTCATCGAGAACGCGGTGACCACATCGCCGTGGGCCAGCGCGTGCAATGCACGCGTCAGCCCGCAGCCGATGCAGTAATACCCGGTGACCGCCAGAAAGCTGCACGGCGGGAACGGACTGCTGGCGCTGTTGGGGTCGTAGTGCCGCAGCATCCAGACCCCCGCACCGGCCGCCAATGCGGCCGGCGGCAACGCCGCCAGCAACCAGCGCCTGCCGTGCAGCGCGATCATCAGCTGGCGCTTTCGATCTGCTGCTGGAACTGCTGCATCTGTTCCATGTAACCGTCCACGCCCATGAAGGCCAGCGAGATCACGAACAGCACCACGCCGGCGATCAGGAAGCCGGTGGTGACCCAGGCCCAGATCTTGGCGTTCTTGGAGGCACGACGTGCGCCTTCCAGGTCGCCCTGGTTGAGCAGGCCGTTGACCTTGCTGGCGAACACGATTGCGACCACACCGGTGACGATGCCCGGGAAGCTCAGGCACGACAGGCAGCACACGAAGAACGCCAGGATGGTGACGACGATCGACCAGATCAGGTGGTTCGGGATGCTGCCCGGGGCGGGCGGCAGGGGGGCGGTGGCATTCATCAGCGAAACTCCATTTGCTTGGGTGGGTGGGTGCGTACGAGGTGTCCCGGGCGGTAATCTAACCGATGTGCCTGCCTCTATGTATACGGTTACATGCAGGCAGGGCGGGGCTCATGCCTGATCGCCGCGAAGTTGCCTGACCTGGGTTTCCAGCATCGGCGCGGTGGCGACCTCGCCGGCGATCGGCGCAGATGCGACGACCTCGACATGCGCGCGGAAACGGCGTGGCACACGCATGCGGCCCAGGCGCGTGTCGCGGCGGCTCCACATGCTCGACCACATTCCGCGCAGCGCCATCGGCACCACCGGTACCGGGCGACGCGCCAGGATGTTCTCCACGCCCGATTTGAACGCGCCCATCTGCCCATCGCGGGTCAACGCGCCCTCGGGGAAAATGCAGACCAGCTCGCCCTCGGCCAGCGCCTTGTCCACCTCATCGAACGCGGCCTGCATCAACGCCGGATCCTCACGTGCGCCGGCAATCGGGATCGCCTTGGCGGTGCGGAAGATCCAGCGCATCACCGGGATGTTGAAGATCTTGTAGTACATGACGAAGCGCACGGGGCGCGGAAGGGTCGCCGACAGGATCAGCGCGTCCATGTAGCTGACGTGGTTGCATACGATCAGTGCCGCTCCCTCGTCCGGCACGTTGGCTTCGATGCCGTGCGCACGCAGCCGGTACAGCGCGCGCACCATCACCCAGCTGAGGAAGCGCATCAGGAACTCGGGCACGATCGTGAAGATGTAGATCGACACCACGGCATTGGCGATCGCCAGGGCCAGGAACAGCTGCGGGATGGTCCAGTCCAGCACGCGCTGGGTGAGCAGGCCCAGCCCCGCCGCCAGCACGATGAAGCCGGAGTTCTGGATGTTGAGCGCGGCGAACACGCGCGACATTTCCGATTTGGCCGTGCGGCTCTGGATCAGGGCGAACAACGGCACCACGAAGAAGCCGGTGAACAGGCCGATGCCGATCAGATCGATGATGATGCGCGCGCTGCCCGGGGCCTGCACGAACTGCCAGATCGACAGCCCGGCCGCGGCGGCTTCGCCGACGCGGGCGAAGTACAGGTCGAGCATGAAGGCGGTCATGCCGAACGCGCCCAGCGGCACCAGGCCGATTTCCACGGTGCGCCCGGACAGCTTTTCGCACAGCAGCGAACCGGTGCCGGTACCCAGCGAGAACAGCGCCAGCGCGAAGATGTAGAGCAGGGAGCCGCCACCGAGGTTGACCTCGGCATAGGTCGGCAGCTGTGAGGTCAGCATGGTGCCCACGAACCAGAACCAGGACACGCCGAGAATCGCGTTGCGCACGGCCTTCTGCTTCTTGGCCATGCGCAGCACCGCCAGCGACTCGGGCAGCGGATTCCAGTTGATCTTCAGATCCGGCGCGCCGGCATCGACCTTCGGGATCATCCGCGCGGTGAGGTTGCCCGCCACGGCCAGTACGATCACGGCGGTCGCGGCGACGATCGGGCCATGGCTGCCGGACAGCGCGAAGATCAGGCCCCCGGCGATCATCCCGGTGAGGATCGACAGCGAGGTGCCCATCTCGACCAGGCCATTGCCGCCGGTCAGCTCCTCGGGCTTGAGGATCGAGGGCAGCACCGAGTACTTCACCGGCCCGAACAGGGTGGACTGCATGCCGGTGCAGAACAGCGCGACCAGCAGTACCGGCATGCTCTCGGTCAGGAAACCGAGTGCGGCCAGCGACATGATCGCGATTTCCATGGTCGTGGTGATCACGATCAGCCGCGATTTCTCCAGCTTCTCCGCGATCTGCCCGGCCAGCGCCGAGAACAGGAAGTACGGCAGGATGAAGATCGCCGGCGCCAGGTTGGTATACAGCGAGCGCTCTTCGATCGGCGTGCCGAGGAAGAACAGCAGCGCGATGATTGCCTGGCGGTAGACGTTGTCGTTGAACGCGCCCAGCGACTGGACGATGAAAAACGGCAGGAAACGACGTTGCCTGAGCAGAGCGAACTGACTATGGCCGGACATGGAGACTCCTTGCGAACCGGCGCAGCCTAGCATTCTCCCTGTTGGCGCAGCATGGCAGCGGGGCGCACCGCCCCGGGGCGGTCGCTCACGACCGTGGGTCGTAAGACGTTCAACATCCGTAGCGACCAACGGTCGATACCTACCCCAGCGTGCGCGCGGCCTCGTTGGCGGCACCGCGCAGCTTGGGCAGCAGGCGCAGCATCAGCCCCATCTGGGTGCGGATCAGCTGCAGCTTGGGCGGCATGTCGTCCGGGATCTGCTCCAGCTGCTCGGCCAGGGCCCGGTCGCCCTCGTTGGCGTCTTCGGCCACCGGTTCGCGCTGCTCCAGCGCGCGCGCGATCTGCTGCATCGCCTGCTGCACCCGTTCGCCGCCAGACAGCGCGAGCGGATCCTGGCCGTAGCTGTCCAGCTGGGTGCGGTGGGCGCCCAGTGCGGAGAGATGGCCGAGCAGGGTGTTGGACAGCGCCAGGAAGCGGAAGCCGGCATCCAGATTGCGGCGCACGTGACCAGGCTCGCGCAGCATGTTCGACAACGCAGTGGACAGCGCCGCATCGGCGTTGTGCATGTCACGGCGCGCGATACGGTACGCCAGGTCGTCCTGCATGCCGCTGCCGTACTGGCCGAGCACGGCGTGCAGGTACTTGGCGCAGTTGTCGAGCACACGCGCCATCACCAGGTTCAGTCGCCGGCCCTGCCAGTCGGGCAGGATCAGGAAGGCGGCCGCCGCGGCGATCGCGCAGCCCAGCAGCGTATCCACCAGCCGCGGCCAGATCAGCAGGAAGCCATCGCCGATCAGGTTGAAGCAGGTCAGCGCCATCACCGTGATCGCCGCCGAGGCCACCAGGTAGCGATCGCTGCGGGTGAAGAAGAACAGCAGTGCCGAGAGCAGCGCGATCAGCAGTTCGATGCGCAGGTCCTGGAACAGCTGCATCAACGCCCAGGTCAGCACCAGACCGATCAGCGTGCCGGCGATCCGTTGCGCCAACCGCTGGCGGGTCGCACCGAAGTGTGGGCGGCACACGAACACGATGGTGAGCAGTACCCACGAGCCGTTCTGGGCGTTGAACAGCCGGATCGCGGCGAAACCGACGATCAGCGCCAGCGCCATGCGCAGGCCATGCCGGAACAGCACCGAGCCGGGCGTGAGCTGCTGGCGGATGCGCACGCCCATCTCGCGCAGGGTGTGCGGGTTGGTATCGCGCAGGCGGGTATCGACGTTGTCCAGGGTGGACTCGGACTTCTCGGCCTCGGACAGGCGACGTTCGATGCTCTGCAGGTTGTGGCCGAGCAGTTCCAGCGAGGCCAGCAGACGCTGCCACTGCGGGTTGTGCTGGGCGCGCAGCCAGGTGAGCGAATCGGTCAGGTCCGCGGTGGCCTGCTTGGTGCGCTCGCCGTACTGGAACGGCTGGCGCAGGCGGATCGCCTGGCCGAGGTTGGCACAGGCCTCCCCCTGCAGCGCGAGCAGGCGCTGGCAGCGGTACAGCACGTCACTGTGGAAGAACGCTTCGGTGAGCGCGCCGTAGGGATAGTGCGAGGAACTGGCACGCTCATGGAAGTCCTGGGCCATGTAATACAGGCGCAGGTACAGGCCAGACTGCACGCCGGGCCGGCCGGAGCGGCCAAAGCGCGCCAGGATCGCGGTCTTGGCGATGTTCAGGGCCTCCACCACGCGCCGGTTCTGCTCGGCCAGGGCGAGCTGGCGCTTCTGCACGTCCGCATCGCGGACCGGTTCGAACAGATCGGCCTTGAGCTGCAGGTAACGGCCCAGTTCCAGATACAGGCGCGCCACCCGCTCGCGCACGGGGCGATTGGCGAACAGGGCGGTCCACAGGATCGAGAGCAACGCGTACCAGACCGCACCGGCCAGCAGGTGACTGACCGCATTGATCGCCTGGGACAGATCGGCCGCGCCGTGCTGCTCCAGCCCGATCATGGTGTAGATGGCCAACGTCACCGTGGCCTGCGCGATCGAGGCATAGCGCTCGCCGAGCGCGCCGAGCAGGGTCAGCCCGAAGGTCGCTACCGCCAATGCGGTGATGAACCACCACGGATGCGGGAACAGCAGCACCACCGCTGCGGCAGCGGCGACGAAGCACAGCAGCGACAGCGCCACCGATTTGATCCGGCCCCACCAGTTGTCGTCGGTCTCGGCGATCGCGCTGGCGATGATGCCCAGGAACACGCCGGGCAGCGCGGTCAGCTGGTCCAGGTACCAGCACAGCCCCATCGCCGCGGACAACGCGATGAACACCCGCAGGCCATAGCTGGCCTTTTCATGCGCCCACAGGCGGCTGACGCGGGTTTCGAACGAAGGCATGGCGACTCGGCGGAAGGCAGGCCGCCATTATTGCCGGAGCGGGGTGAAGGGGACACCTTTACGTGGGTTGGAATGGCGCTGGTAGTGCCGGCCGCTGGCCGGCTTCCGACAATGCCGAGGAGCCGGCCAGCGGCCGGCACTACCCGCATGCATCCGGCTTACATATCGAACCGCACGCTGACCGCGAAGGTGCGCGGCAGGCCCACGCCTGCGTTGGACCAGTACTTTTTGTTGGCCAGGTTCTCCACGCCGGCGCGCCAGGTGACGGGGTGGCCGGCGGCCTGCATGCGGTAGCCCACGCCGGCGTTGACCAGCGTGTAGTCGGGCAGCTTGAGCGTGTTGTCGGCGTCGTAGTAGACGTCGCCGTAGTAGCGGGCCAGTGCGTACACGCTCAGGCCCTCGATCTGCGGGATGCTGTAGTCGGCGTGCAGCACGCCCTGCCAGCGGGCCGCGCCGGCGGTGCGGTTGCCTTCCTGGCTGGCGCTGCCCGGCGAGAGTTTGTCGTAGGTCGGGTCCAGCCAGGTCACGCCGCCACCGAGGGTGAAGGCATCGGTCAGGCGCACATCGCCACTGACTTCCACGCCTTCGTACAGGGTGATGCCGTCCTGCACCAGCAGCTTGCCGGCGGACGTGATCAGGTCGATGTTGGCGCCGCGCTCCAATCGGAAGGCGGCCGCATTGGCGCTCCAGCGCGGGTACTCGATCTTGGCGCCGATCTCGTACTGCTTGCTGATGGTGGGGTCGAGCACGTCGCCGGCGTTGATGTAATCGCTGCCCACGCGGCTGCCGGCTTCCAGCGATTCGACGTAGCTGGCATACAGCGTCACGGCATCGGTCGGCTTGTACATCAGGGCGTAGGTCGGGGTGACCGGATAGGTGTGGTACGCGCCCTTGTTTTCGAAGTCGTTGTAGCGCGCGCCGGCCAGCAGCGACCAGCCATCGGCGAAGCTGACGGTGTCGCTCACGAACACCGCCTGCTGCACGGTTTCGCTGCCGCGGCTGAGCACGCGTGAGCCGACCGCATCATGGCGCAGCGTCGGACGCTGATAGATGTTGCCGCGGCCGAGCGTGTTCCATTCGTACGGGCGGTCCCAGCCCAGGCCCGTCTGGTGGGAGACGCCGGCAACGACCTGGTGCGACAGCGGGCCGGTCTGGAAGCGGCCCTGCACGATGGCCTGGGCCAGCTTCCACTCGCTCTTGCCGCCGAGCTCGTAGGTGTTGATGTCGTAGTCGCCGTTGACGTCA
Source organism: Stenotrophomonas sp. Steno-Z10-BAI (assembly GCF_056393115.1). Classification (NCBI taxonomy): domain Bacteria; kingdom Pseudomonadati; phylum Pseudomonadota; class Gammaproteobacteria; order Lysobacterales; family Lysobacteraceae; genus Stenotrophomonas; species Stenotrophomonas sp. Steno-Z10-BAI. The sequence goes on from NZ_JBWJOZ010000005.1 coordinate 158,933, forward strand.
TCGATGTAGGCGAAGATCTTGTTGACGTCATTCCAGGAGGTGGTCACGCCATAGCTCAGGCTGGCCTTCCAGTCGCTGTTGATCTGCCAGTTCAACGCGGTGGAGAGCAGGCTGGAGCGGGTGTCGTAGTAGCTGCCGTCGATGCTGTTGTCGATGTCGCCGGCCAGCGGGCGCGGCAGCTCGGTCAGGCCGATGAAGTAGTACTGCGGGGATTCGTTGCTGAGATCGCGCGACTGGAACACGCCGTCGAAGGTCCAGGTGAGGCGGTCGCTCAGGCGTGCATCCAGCGACAGCGCGCCGACCTTGCGGTTCACCTCGCCGCCGTTGAAGGTCTCGCCTTTCTCCTGGTACGCATTGAAGCGGTAGCCGAACATGTCTTCGTTGCCGAAGCGCCCGCCCACATCGACCTGGCCGCTGACGATGCCCGCCTCGCGCCAGCCGAGCTGCGCCGACAGCGTGGTGACCTCGGTCGGCTTCCTGGTCACGTAGTTGACGATGCCGCCGGGCTGGCCGAAGCCATACATGAAGCCACCGGGACCCTTCAGCAGTTCCACCTGCTCCATCACTTCCAGCGGCCACTCGGTGCCCCACGAAGAGACCTGCAGGCCGTTGACGCGGTAGCTGTCGTAACTCAGATCGATGCCGCGGTTGCGGATCGGCGAGCTCCAGCCGCTGGCGTAGGCGCTGACCTGGGTGACCACGGACGGATCGGTGAGGAAGGCCTCGCCAAGCGAGACCACCTGGCGCTTCTCGATGTCCTCGCGGCCGACCACCGAGATCGCGAAGGGGGTATCGCGCACGGCACGGTCGCCCAGGGCGCCGGTGTCGGTATGGGTGCGTTCGGCGGTGACCTTGATCGCATCCAGGTCGGTGGCCGAGCGCGTCCGGACGCCGCCATCCGGTGCGGACTGGGCGTGGGCGGTGCAGGCCGCGGCCAGGGAAAGAGCGAGCAGGGCCGGGCGCAGGGCACGGCGGCCCGGCACCACGGCCGGGAGCGAAGACACAGACTGGCGCATGTTGTGGGGGTCCTCCGCGGACAGCAGCACACCGTCCGCGATCAGAAGAAGGCGGAAATAGAGGGGTGGCTGAGTCGTCAGGCGTGCCGCGTCAGCGGCAGCGGGGCATCGCGGGGGGCAGTGCAAGGACCGTGGCTGATGCGAATTGTTCTCCTTTGGGCCGGAGGCGTCAATCCGGCGGGATGCCGACCCACGGTCGGTACCCCGCCGCGCAGGGGCCACTCACTGCAGACGCACTGCCTTCATCGCGCGGCAGCGGCCCGTTTCAACGCTCGCTTCTCACGGCGCCGCGCCCGGCGAGCCACCCAGCGCTCGCGCAGGCACGAGAAGATCACGTACAGCGCCGGGGTGCTGAGCAGGGTCAGGCTCTGCGAGAACAGCAGGCCGCCGATCATCGCGATGCCCAGCGGGCGGCGCAGTTCGGAGCCTTCGCCCAGCCCGATCGCCAGCGGCACCGCGGCCAGGATCGCCACCATGCTGGTCATCATGATCGGGCGGAAGCGCACGATGCTGGCTTCGCGTGCGGCTTCCAGCGGCGTCTTGCCATGCTCGCGCTGCGCCACCACCGCGAAGTCGATCATCATGATCGCGTTCTTCTTGACGATGCCGATCAGCAGCACCAGCGCGATCATCGAGATCACCGACAGCTCGGTGTTGGTGCCATACAGCGCCAGCAGCGCGCCCACGCCCGCCGCCGGCAGCGTGGACAGGATGGTGACCGGGTGGATCAGGCTTTCATACAGCATGCCCAGCACCAGGTAGACGGTGATGATGGCCGCCATCACCAGGATCAGCATCGCCATCGGGTCCGAATCGAAACCGAACCCGGCATCCTCGGCCAGGCGGATGTCGCCAGGCATGCGCATGCCATTGACCGTGCTGTCGATGATCGCCTTGGCCTCGCCCATGCTGGTGCCGGGGGCGAGGTTGTAGCTCAGGTCCATCGTGGTGTACTGGTTTTCGTGGGTGATCTGCGACGGCGCCAACCCTGGCACCTGTTCGGCGACCGCTGTGATCGGCACCATCTCGCCATTGCCGGCCCGCACGTAGATCTGGTCCAGCGCGCCCGGTGTCGCGGTCTGCTCGGGCAGGGCGTTGACCACCACGCTGTACTGGTTGATGTCCGAGTAGATCGTGGAGATCTGGCGCTGGCCGAAGGCGCCGTAAAGCGCGCCATCGATGGCACCGACCGACACACCCAGGCGAGCGGCCTTGGCGCGGTCGATCACGATGTTCTGGCGCAGGCCGGCGCTGTCCACGTCGGTGCCGACGTCGGCCAGCTTCGGGTTCTTCTTCAGCGCGGCCTGCAGTTTGGGCAGCCATTCCTGCAGCTGGGCCAGGTCGTTGCCCTGCAGCGAGACGCGGTACTGCGCGCCCTGGCTGGCCCCCCCGCCGTCATTGCTGGGCAGATCCTGGATGGCACGCAGGCGCAGCTGCAGATCGGGGTAGCGGTCCGCCTTGGCGCTCAGGCGCGCCAGGGCCTGAGCGGTGGTTTCGCGGCGCCCGTCCTTGCGTGATTTCAGTTCAACGTTGAACTGCGCGCTGGAGCCCTGGCGGCCACTGCCCAGGCGCACGCCCACGGTCTTCACCGCCGGGTCGGCCATCAGCATGTCGGTGATGCGCCGCTGGCGGTTGACCATGTCGTCGAAGGAGACCGTGGCGCTGGAGTTCGCGCGGCCCCAGATCAGGCCGGTGTCCTGGGGCGGGAACGCGCCCTTCTTGACCGCGCCGAACAGGAAGATGGTCGCGCCGATCAGCAGCAGCGGGGTCAGCGACAGCAGCAGCGCGTGGCGCAGCGAGAAGTCCAGCAGCTTCACGTAGATCCGCAGCATGCGGTCGTGGCCGGCATCGAGCAGGCGGCCGAAGCGACTGGGTGCGCCGGCGTCGGCATGCGCGCTCAGGAAGCGGCTGCACAGCGCCGGGGTCAGGGTGAGCGAGATGACCATCGAGACCACGATGGCCGCCACCAGGGTGACGGTGAACTCGCGGAAGAACGCGCCCATCATGCCCTTGGCGAACAGCAGCGGGATGAACACCGCCACCAGCGAGGCGGTGATCGAGACGATGGTGAAACCGATCTCGCGCGCACCGGTGACGGCGGCCTGCATGCGCGTCATGCCCTCGTCGAGGTGGCGCATGATGTTCTCGATCACCACGATCGCATCATCGACCACGAAGCCGATCGCGATCACCAGCGCCAGCAGGCTCAGGTTGTTCAGGGTGAAGCCCAGCACGTACATCACCAGTGCCGCACCGGCCAGCGACAGCGGCACGGTCACTGCCGCGATCAGGGTCGGTGCCAGCCGGCGCAGGAACAGCGCCATGGTCAGCACCACCATCGCCAGTGCGATCAGCAGGGTGATCTGCACTTCATGCAGCGAGGAGCGGATGGTCGGGGTGCGGTCGAAATAGGGGGTGAGCGTGGTGCCCGGTTCCAGGTAGTCGCGCAGGGTCGGGATCTGCGCCTTCACCCGGTCCACGGTTTCCACGATGTTGGCACCGGCGCGGGTGAACACGTACATCACCACCGCCGGTTTGTGGTTGAACCACGCGGCTTGGTAGGCATCCTGCTGCCCGTCGTAGACGTTGGCGATGTCCTGCAGGCGGATCACGCGGCCGTTGTCGGCGGTCTTGATGACGAGCTGGGCGAAGTCGGCTGCGCGCGCCACCGAGTCGTTGGCGATGATCGCGGTGGTGGTGTTGCCATCGGTGAGGAAGCCGGTCGGCGAGGTCACGTTGGCCGCGCGCACCGCGTTGCGCAGGTCATCGGCGGTCAGGCCGAGGGCGTTCATCAGGCGCAGGTTGACGTCCACGCGCACGGCCGGCGTGGAAGCACCGGCGATATCCACCGAGGACACGCCGGTGATCTGGCGCAGGCGCTGGGCCAGCAGCGAATCAGCGACGTTGTAGAGATCATCAGCCGACTGCGTTTCCGAGGTCAGCGCGATCGCGATGACCGGGTCATCGTTCGGGTTCGCCTTCTGGAACATCGGCGTGCCCAGCCCGGCGGGCAGGTCGGCCTGGGCCGAGTTGATCGCGGTCTGCACATCCAGCGCGGCCGAATCGATGTCGCGGTCGCTCTGGAAGATCATGAAGACCAGCGAGCTGCCTTCCGAGCTGGACGAGCGCATGCGGTCGATGCCCGGCAGCTGGCCGAGGTGGCGTTCCAGCGGCGCGGTCACCGTGGAAGCCATGGTCGTGGCATCCGCGCCGGCCTGGTTGGCGTGCACGAAGATCACCGGGATCTGGATGTTCGGCAGTGCCGACACGCCCAGCTGCAGGTAGCAGATCACGCCGACCACGAACAGGCCGATGGCCAGCAGGGCGGTGCCGATCGGGCGGCGGATGAACGGGCCGGAGATGTTCATCGAACGCCTCCGCAACGGCCTGCGGTGCTCATCATCACGCCTGCGGCTCCTGCACCGGGCCATGGCCATGGCGCAGCGCACGCTGTTCGCGGCGCTGGCGCAGGCGCTCGGAGAAGCGCTCCATGTACAGGTAGATCACCGGCGTGGTGTACAGCGTCACCAGCTGCGAGAGCAGCAGGCCGCCGACGATGGCGATGCCCAGCGGGCGGCGCAGTTCCGAGCCGATGCCGGTGCCCAGCGCCAGCGGCAATGCGCCGAGCATCGCGGCAGCGGTGGTCATCATGATCGGGCGGAAGCGCAGCAGGCAGGCACGACGGATCGCTTCATGCGCGTTGGCACCGGTGCGCCGGGCCTCGATCGCGAAGTCGACCATCATGATGCCGTTCTTCTTGACGATGCCGATCAGCAGCACGATGCCGACGATGCCGTCCACCGACAATGGCAGCCCGCACACCATCAGCGCCAGCAGGGCGCCGACGCCGGCCGGGGGCAGGGTGGAGATGATGGTGAACGGATGGATGTAGCTCTCATACAGCACGCCCAGCACGATGTAGATCAGCACCAGCGAGGCCAGCAGCAGCCACACCACATCGGTCTGGCTGCCCGTGAACTCGGCGGCCTTGCCGATGAACTGCGCATGCACCTGCGAGGGCATGTCCAGGCCGGCCTTGGTCTCTTCGATCGCCTTGACCGCATCGGACAGGGAGTAGCCCGGCGCGATGTTGAACGACACCGTGACCGCGGGCAACTGCTGCTGGTGGCTGACCACCAGCGGGGTACTGGTGACCTTGCCCTCGGCCAGCGCCGCCAGCGGGATGATGTTGCCGGCGCCGACCGGAATGCCGGTGTTCTGCGCGCCGATGCCGGTGGCGGTGGACGAGTTGGACGAGGTGACCTGGCCGAAGTTGGTGGCATTGCTGCCGGTCAGTGCGCCAGCGCCATTGGAGGCCACCGCCAGCTGGTTCATCAGCGCGGTGCTGGTACGGAACTCCGGGGCCACTTCCAGCACCACGCGGTACTGGTTGAGCTCGGTGAAGATGGTGGAGATCTGGCGCTGGCCGAAGGCGTCGTACAGGGTGTCGTCGATGGTCTGCATCGGCACGCCGAGCACGCTGGCCTTGTCGCGGTCGATGGTCAGCTCGAGCGCGCGGCCCTGGTTGGACAGGTTGTTGTCCACGTCGGCCAGTTCCGGCCGCTGGCGCAGCGCCTCGGTCAGGCGGGTGGCCTGCAGCGCGACCTGCGCGCTGTCCACGTCCGACAGCGAGTACTGGTACTCGGTCGCGGCCACGCGGGTATCCAGGGTGACGTCCTGCACCGGCTTGAGGTACAGCGCCACACCGGGAATGCCGGCGACGGCCTTCTGCAGCCGCGGCAGGATCTTGTCGAGCCCATCGCGGTCGCCGCGCTCCTTGAGCACGATCGACAACTGGCCCTGGTTGAGCGTGGGGTTCATGGTGCCGGCACCGATGAAGGCAGAGACACCGGTCACTGCCGGATCGCTGCGCAGCGCTTCGGCCACGGCCTTGGTGCGCTGCTCCATCTGCGGGAAGGCGATGTTCTGGTCGGCCTGCACCACGCCGGTGATCAGCCCGGTGTCCTGCTCGGGCAGCAGCCCCTTGGGGATCACGATGTACAGCACCACGGTCAGTACCAGTGCGCCGGCGGCGACGGCCAGGGTCAGCGGCTGGTGATCCAGCACCCAGTCTAGGCTGCGCTCGTACAGGCCGACGGTGCGCGACCACACGGTGGTCCTGCCCGCCGCGGCGGCGCGCTCGTGCGCATCCTCGCCTTCGGGCAGCGCATCGGGCTTGAGCAGGTAGGCGCACATCATCGGGGTGAGCGTCAGCGAGATCAGCATCGACAGCGTCACCGCGATGCTCAGCACCCAGGCGAATTCGTGGAACAGGCGGCCGGTGACGCCGGGCATCAGCAGCAGCGGCAGGAACACCGCCACCAGCGAGATGGTCAGCGAGAGCACGGTGAAGCCGATCTGCTGCGCGCCGATCTCGGCCGCTTCCGGCCCGCTCTTGCCCTGTTCGATGTAACGCACGATGTTCTCGATCATCACGATCGCATCGTCGACCACGAAGCCGGTGGCCACCACCAGCGCCATCAGCGAGAGGTTGTCCAGCGACATCCCGGCAAACGCCATCACACCGAAGGTGCCGGCCAGTGACAGCGGCACCGCCACCGAGGGGATGATGGTGGCCCACAAGCGGCGCAGGAACACGAAGATCACCGCGACCACCAGGCCGATGGTGAGGATCAGGGTGAACTGCACTTCATGCACCGAGGCGCGGATGGTCTCGGTGCGGTCGTTGAAGATGTCCAGGTGCACGTCGGCCGGCAGCACGTTCTGCAGCTGCGGCAGCAGCGCCCGGATGCGCTCCACGGTCTGCACGATATTCGCGCCCGGCTGGCGGCGCACTTCCAGCAGCACCGCCGGCTTGCCATCGGCCCACGCGGCCAGCTGGTCGTTCTCCACGCCGTCGATCACGTTGGCCACATCGGACAGGCGCACCGGGCGGCCGTTCTTGTAGCTGATGATGGTGTCGCGGTACTCGGCGGCGCTGGTCAGCTGGTCATTGGTGCCGATCGAGTAGGACTGGGTCTTGCCGTTGAGCGAACCCTTGGGCGCGTTGACGTTGGCCTGGGTCAGCGCGCTGCGCAGTTCTTCCAGGGTCAGGCCCATGTTGGACAGCTGCGCCGGGTTGACCTGGATGCGCACGGCCGGACGGACGTTGCCGGCGATGGACACCAGGCCCACGCCCTGTACCTGCGACAGGCGCTGGGCGAGGATGGAGTCGGCGTAGTTGTTGACGTCGCGCAACGGGCGCGTGTCGGAGGTGAGCTTGAGGGTAACGATCGCCGCGTCGGCCGGGTTCACCCGGTTGTAGACCGGCTGGTAGGGCAGCGAGGAGGGGAGGGTGGCCTGGCGGATCGCGGCCTGCACATCCTGCGCGGCGATGTCGATGTCGCGGTCCATCGAGAACTGCAGGATGATCGTGGACAGCCCCGCCGACGAATCGGAGGTCATGATCTCCAGCCCGGATATCTGCCCGAGCTGGCGCTCCAGCGGCGTGGTCACCAGCGAGGCCATGGTGACCGCGTTGGCACCGGGGTACTGGGTGGTCACCACCAGGCTGGGCGCATCGATCTCGGGCAGCGCCGACACCGGCAGCTGGCGGTAGCCGAGGATGCCGAGCAGCAGCAGGCCCGCCATCAGCAGCGAGGTGGCGATCGGGCGGCGGATGAAAATCGTCGAAAAGCCCACGGGCGGGTCCTTGCTGGTGCGTCGTGCTGCGTTGGATCAGGCGAACGCCGGCGCGTGGGCCGGCGTCAGGAACGTGGGGCGGGCGCGATCAGCGCGGACCGCCACCGCGGCGTCCACCGCCACCCTGCTGCTGGGCGGCCTTGAGCTCGGCTTCGGTGGGTGCGGCCGGGGTTTCGCCCGGCTTGAGCGCGGTCACCTTGGCGCCTGGCTTGAGCCGGAACTGGCCTTCGCTCACGACACGCTCGCCGCCCTTCAGGCCCTCGGTGATCTGCACCTGGCTGTCGCCGACTTCCACGCCGCTCTTCACCGTCTGCATGGCCACGGTGCTGTCCGGCTTGACGATGTAGACGTATTCGCCGTCCGGCCCGCGCATCACGGCCTGGGTCGGGATCACCACGCCGCCGGCGATGGTGCGCAGCTGCATGCGGACATTGACGAACTGGCCCGGCCACAGCGAGTTGTCTTCGTTGTCGAACAGGGCGCGCGCGCGGAAGGTGCCGCTGTCGCTGCTGATCTGGTTGTCCACCACATCCAGCTTTCCGCCGTCGGTAAGGACGTGCGCGTCGTTGCGGTCCAGTGCGGCGATGTCCACCGGGCCGGCAGCCTGGGCCTGGCGCACGGCCGGCAGCTGGCGCTCGGGCAGGTTGAACACGACATGGATCGGGTGGATCTGGGTCAGCGTCACCAACGCCGTGCCGGCGCTGACGATGTTGCCGGCGTCGACGGCACGGATACCGGCGATGCCGGAGATCGGGGCGGTCACGCGGGTGTACTGCAGCTGCACCTGGGCGGCGCGCATGCTGGCCTCGTTGGCGGCCACGGCACTTTCGAACTGGGCCACCTGGTTGCGCTGGGTATCCAGGTCGGTCTTGGCCACGTACTGGCGGTATTCGGCCGAATTGGAGCGCTGGTAGTTGGAGCGGGCGGTGGCGAGCTGGGCCTGGTTCTGGCGCTTGGCGGCCGCGGCTTCGTCGTAGCTGGCCTGCAGGGTGCGCGGATCGATCTGCGCGAGCAGGTCGCCCTTCTTCACTTCCTGGCCTTCCTTGAAGTTCAGGCTGATCAGCTGGCCGCCGACCTGCGGGCTGACGGTGACGGTGTTCATCGCCGCGACCGTGCCCAGCGCGCTGGCGTACACCGGCACATCCTGGCGGACGGCATCGATCACCGTGACCGGGACCGGGCCGGCATTGGCCGGATCACCGCCCTGGCGCCCTTCGGGTGCCGGGCCGCCTGCATCCCCCTTCTTGCCGCCGATCAGGCGCATTCCGACCACGGCAACCACCAGCACTGCGACCACCAGCAGCACGATCTTCCAGAAACGCGACATTCAATAACTCCTGAGGGGGCTGGCGGAGGGCGGGGGGCCCGGTTGGCTAGGCGCAAAGCATACTCGTCGCCCGTGGCCTTTCATGCATGACGGATGGGACGGGCGATCAGACCGGATGTGACGGGTGAGGTTCCCTCCATGAACGTTTGCCGGGGCAGAAAGTTACAGCGCGTCCGGCGCTGATGCCCTACATTCAGGTTCGACCGCCGTTCTGACCCGTGGAGACCTTCAATGCCCCGTCTGTCGCTGTTGATGTCCGCCCTGCTGCTGGCCGCCCCCGGCCTGGCTGCTGCCGCCCCCGCCGAACGCCCGGAAGTGGCCGCCGCCGCGACCCGCCTCAAGGCCCAGGTGATCGACTGGCGCCGCGACTTCCACCAGCACCCGGAGCTGTCCAATCGCGAAGAACGCACCTCGGCCAAGGTGACCGAGCGCCTGCGCGCGATGGGCCTGAAGCCGCAGACCGGCATCGCCCACCACGGCGTGGTGGCGATCATCAAGGGCGGCAAGCCCGGCCCCCGGATCGCCCTGCGCGCGGACATGGACGCGCTGCCGGTGACCGAGCAGACCGGCCTGCCGTTCGCTTCCAAGGCTACCAGCACCTACCGTGGCGAGACGGTCGGGGTGATGCACGCCTGCGGCCACGATGCCCACACCGCCACCCTGCTGGGCGTGGCCGATGCGCTGGTGAAGATGCGCGCGAACCTGCCCGGTGAGGTCATGCTGATCTTCCAGCCCGCCGAAGAGGGCGCGCCGCCGCCGGAAGAGGGCGGTGCGGCGCAGATGCTCAAGGAAGGGCTGTTCAAGGACTTCAAGCCCGAAGCCGTGTTCGGCCTGCATGTGTTCTCCAGCGTGCCGGCCGGCCAGATCGCGGTGCGTGGCGGCCCGCTGATGGCGGCGTCGGATCGTTTCGGGATCAAGGTGATCGGCCGCCAGACCCATGGCTCGGCGCCGTGGAACGGGGTGGACCCGATCGTGGCCACCGCCGACCTGGTCGGCACCGCGCAGACCATCGTCAGCCGCCGTGCCAACCTCTCCAAGCAGCCGGCGGTGGTGACCTTCGGCGCGATCAAGGGCGGCATCCGCTACAACATCATTCCCGATGAAGTGGAGATGGTCGGCACCATCCGCACCTTCGACGAGGGCATGCGCCAGCAGATCTTCGCCGACCTGCGCAACGTGGCCGAGCACACCGCCGCCGCACACGGGGCCAAGGCGGAAACCGAGATCTACGAGTCCGAGGGCAACCCGGCCACGGTCAACGATCCGGCACTGACCGCGCGGATGCTGCCGAGCCTGCAGGCCGTGGTGGGCGAGGGCAATGTTTACGAGCCGCCGCTGCAGATGGGGGCCGAGGACTTCTCGCTGTACGCCCAGCAGGTGCCGGGGATGTTCTTCTTCGTGGGCTCCACCAGCGAGGGGATCGATCCGGCGACCGCGCCGGCCAACCACTCGCCGAAGTTCCTGCTCGATGAGAAGGCGCTGGATGTGGGCCTGCGCGCGCTGCTGCAGGTGAGCCTGGATTATCTCAACGGGACCCCGGCTGCGCCTGCGGCGGGGTGAAACGACGGTAGGTCCCGGCCGTTGGCCGGGGCCCTTCGTTTTCGCCGCCGGACGCCGCGCGCCTACCGGCGTAAAATGGCGGCATGAATACCCCCCAGGACTCCAGCCTCGGTCGCGAGGTTGCTTACCCGTCGCAGTACGATCCCGGCCTGCTCTTCCCCATCCCGCGCCGCGGCGCCCGCGAGGAGATCGGCCTGGACGAAGCGGCGCTGCCGTTCGTCGGCCATGACCGCTGGCAGGCCTATGAGCTGAGCTGGCTGGACGGGCGCGGCAAGCCGCGTGTGGCCGTGGCCACGGTCAGCGTGCCGTGCACCTCGCCGAACCTGATCGAATCCAAGTCGTTCAAGCTGTATCTCAACTCGCTCAACAGCACGCGTTTCGATGATGACCAGGCGGCGCGCCTGTGCATCACCCGCGATCTGTCGGCGTGTGCCGGGGCGGTGGTGACGGTGGTGCTCGGGGTGCCGCCGCTGGTGGAAGAGGCTGAGGGCGAGTCCTTGGACGAGCGCGATGTCGCCATCGAACGCTACGGCCCGCCGGCCCCGGAGTTCCTGTTCGCCGATGCCGATGAGGTGGTCACCGAAACGTTGAGTTCGGCCCTGCTCAAATCCAACTGCCCGGTCACCGGCCAGCCGGACTGGGCCAGCGTCAGCGTGCGCTACCGTGGCCCGAAGATCGACCGCGACGGCCTGCTGAAATACCTGATCAGCTACCGCGAACACGCCGAGTTCCACGAGCAGTGCGTGGAGCGGATCTTCAGCGAGATCACCCAGCGCTGCCAGCCGCAGTGGCTGGAAGTGGAAGCGCGCTACACCCGCCGCGGCGGGCTGGACATCAACCCGTGGCGTGCCAGCCCGGGCATCGCCGCCCCGGTGCGCACCGTCCGCGACCTGCGCCAGTAGGCGTTCCGCACGTCTTCACATTCACGCCATGCCCCATTAACAAGGGCTGTGACACCGTGCCTCCCATGTCGTCAATCAAGACGGGAGTGTATGGATGAGTACCGATAAGAAAGTCGACTTTTCCGGTGTCAGCGCCAGCGTTGATACCACCGCGCAGAAAGTCGATCAGGTCGATTTCTCGGGCGTGACCTCCTCGGTGGATACCACTGCGGAAAAGGTCGGGGGCACCTACACGGTGCAGAAGGGCGATTCGCTCTCCAAGATCGCCAAGCAGGAACTGGGCGATGCCAATGCGTGGAAGCGCATCTTCGAGGCCAACCGCGATGTACTGGACGACCCGGACAAGATCCAACCGGGCCAGACCCTGAAATTGCCGCCCAAAGCCTGATCCGCTGTACTGCCCATCACCTACAAGGGAGCAACCTCACATGAAGAAGTCGTCCATCAGTACTGCCGTCCTCGCCGCGCTTCTGGCCACCGTGGCCCTGGCCGGCTGCAAGAAGAAAGAAGACACCGCTGACAACAACGCGCAGCCCGCCGCGATGACGCCGGCCGCGCCGGCGCCGATGACGGAAGCCGCGCCGCAGCCGATGACCGCTGCAGCAGGCGTGAACGTTTCGGCCGTTACCGTTGGCAAGACCGCCGCAGCCGACAAGACCGTCACCTCGGTCGCGCTGTTCGCGCCGAAAGACGACATCATCGTCTCGATCCGCACCGATGGCAGCGCCAACAACGCCAACGTGGCGGCCAAGCTGACCTTCCAGAACGGCCAGGTGGCCGGTGAGCAGAACCAGGTGGTGAATACCACCGGTGCCGAGACCACCAATATTTCCTTCAAGAATGCCAATGGCTGGCCGGCGGGCAAGTACCGCGCGGAAGTCATGGTAGATGGTAAGGCGGCTGGATCGCCGCAGGAGTTTGAGGTCAAGTAAGCCCAGACGCCGACTCTCTCCCGGCAACAGGCTCACGATGGACGCAGCCGCGAGGCTGCGTCTTTTTTATGGGTGCTTGCCGGACCACAGCGTTCCAGTACGTTTGCGTATGGGACGGCTTTGCTCCGGGGGGCTGAAAACGCGACAATGCAGGGGTTTCCCGCCGTGCGCGCCGTTGGTTGGCGCGGTCCCCGGGGAAAGTGCGGGCCAGGCTGTGCGAGGCCCTGCACGCGACACGGTTGCACGCGGCCCGGCATTGCCGTCGGCCATCATTCACGAGATCTGCAAGAGAGCCCTGATCCCCCATGTCGAACACGCCCAAGATTCTCTACACGCTCACCGATGAAGCCCCGTTCCTGGCCACGCAGTCGCTGCTGCCGATCGTCGAGGCCTACACCGCCACCGCCGGCATCGCCGTGGAAACCCGCGACATCTCGCTGTCCGGCCGCATCCTCGCCCTGTTCCCGGATTACCTGAAAGACGACCAGAAAGAGGCCGATCACCTGGCCGAACTGGGCCAGCTGGCAACCACCCCGGACGCGAACATCATCAAGCTGCCCAACATCAGCGCCTCGGTGCCGCAGCTGAAGGCCGCGATCAAGGAACTGCAGGACCAGGGCTTCGCACTGCCGAACTACCCGGACGTGCCGACCGACGACGTCTCGCGCGACATCAAGGCGCGCTACGACAAGGTCAAGGGCAGCGCGGTGAACCCGGTGCTGCGCGAAGGCAACTCGGACCGCCGCGCGCCGCTGTCGGTCAAGAACTATGCCCGCAAGCACCCGCATCGCATGGGCAAGTGGTCCAAGGACTGCAAATCGCATGTCGCGCACATGGACGGCGGTGACTTCTACGGCAGCGAAAAGTCGGCCACGCTGGCCACTGCCGGCAGCCTGAAGATCGAATTGTTCAAGGCCGACGGCAGCAGCGTCGTGCTCAAGGAGAAGACCGCGGTCAAGGCCGGTGAGATCGTCGACGCCGCGGTGATGAGCCGCAATGCGCTGGCCTCGTTCGTGCAGGCGCAGATCGCCGATGCCAAGGCCAAGGGCGTGCTGTTCTCGCTGCACCTGAAGGCCACCATGATGAAGGTCTCCGACCCGATCATGTTCGGTGTGGTCGTCGAAGAGTTCTACAAGGACGTGCTGGCCAAGCATGCCGAGGTGCTCAAGCAGGCCGGGTTCGATCCGAACAACGGTATCGGCGATCTGTTCGCGCGCCTGCCGCAGCTGCCCGAAGCGACCCAGGAAGCGATCAAGGCCGATCTGGCCGCCGAGTACGGCAAGCGCCCGGGCCTGGCCATGGTCAATTCGGACAAGGGCATCACCAACCTGCACGTGCCGAGCGACGTGATCGTCGATGCCTCGATGCCGGCGATGATCCGCGACTCCGGTGGCATGTGGAATGCCGACGGCAAGCTGCAGGACACCAAGGCCGTCATCCCCGACCGTTGCTATGCGGGTGTGTACCAGGCCGTGATCGATGACTGCCGCACCCACGGCGCCTTCGACCCGGCCACCATGGGCTCGGTGCCCAACGTCGGCCTGATGGCACAGAAGGCCGAGGAATACGGCTCGCACGACAAGACCTTCCAGATCCCGGCCGACGGCACCGTGCGCGTCACCGATGAGGCGGGCACCGTGGTGTTCGAGCACGCCGTGCAGACCGGCGACATCTGGCGCATGTGCCAGACCAAGGACGCCCCGATCCAGGATTGGGTGAAGCTGGCCGTCAACCGCGCCCGCCTGAGCGGCACCCCGGCGGTGTTCTGGCTGGATGCCGCCCGCGCGCACGATGCGCAGGTGATCGCCAAGGTCGAGACCTACCTGAAGGATCACGACACCAATGGCCTGGACATCCGCATCCTGGCCCCGGTGGACGCGACCGCCTTCTCGCTGGACCGCATCCGCAAGGGTGAGGACACCATCTCGGTGACCGGCAACGTCCTGCGCGATTACCTGACCGATCTGTTCCCGATCATGGAGCTGGGCACCAGCGCCAAGATGCTCTCCATCGTGCCGCTGATGGCCGGTGGTGGCCTGTTCGAGACCGGTGCCGGTGGTTCGGCGCCCAAGCACGTGCAGCAGTTCGTGGAAGAGGATTACCTGCGCTGGGATTCGCTGGGCGAGTTCCTCGCGCTGGCGGCCTCGCTGGAGCACCTGGGCAACCGCTACGACAACGCCGGCGCGACCGTGCTGGCCAAGACCCTGGACCAGGCCAACGGCCAGTTCCTGGACAACGACAAGTCGCCGTCGCGCAAGCTCGGTGGCATCGACAACCGCGGCAGCCACTTCTACATCGCGCTGTACTGGGCCCAGGCCCTGGCCGCGCAGGACGACGATGCTGCGCTGAAGGCCCGCTTCGCTCCACTGGCCAAGGCACTGGCCGACAACGAGCAGGCCATCGTGGGTGAACTGGCGGCGGTGCAGGGCAAGCCGGTCGACATCGGCGGTTACTACCGTCCGGACGTGGCCAAGGCCAGCGCCGCGATGCGTCCGAGCACCACCTTCAACAGCGCGCTGTCTGCGCTGTAACGAAGCGGTCCCGCGGCTGCGGTGATCGATGAAGAACCCGCGCTTCGGCGCGGGTTTTTTTGCGGGCGCCCGCTGGGCAAGCGCCCGGTCCCTGCCGTATGGTGGCAGCAGGTCCTGTGGAAGTGGATGTATGCACGGTCGCTGTTCCTGCCAGAGCCCTCCATGCCCCGCCGGGGCCGCCGCATGAGCGCAACGCCGGACGGACTCGCGCGGTTGATCCGCGATGGGTTCGAGGATTACCACGCGCGCTTCGCGGCGATCTCGCGGCGTGCGCGGCAGCGCTTCGAACAGCGCGACTGGGCCGGTGCACGGCAGGACGCCGTGGAGCGCATCGCGCTGTATGACCAGTGCATCGCCGAGACCGTCGATACCCTGCGCCGCGCAGTCGGTGAGCATGTGGGCGAGCGCGCGCTGTGGCTGGAGGTTCGCGCGGCGTATGCCGCGCTGCTGGCCGGATTGATCGACGCCGAACTGTACAAGACGTTCTACAACACGCTGGCACGCCGGCTGTTCGCCACCCGCGGCGTGGACGGGGCGATCGAGTTCATGGCGATGGATGTCGAACCTTCCGACGCCATTACCCATCCCGTCGCGCGGCACAGCTATACCTTGTCCCCCACGCGCCCGGCCGATGCCTTCATGCGCGTACTGGGGGACTATCGCTTCGACGTGCCGTACGCGCACCAGCTGCGCTGCGCCGCCGCGATCGCAGTGCGCCTGCAGGACGATCTGGCGCACTGGGGCGACTACCCGGTGCGCAGCATTGAACTGCTCGACACCGTGTTCTATCGCGAGCGTCGCGCCTATCTTGTGGGGCGCGTATTCGGTGAGCATCGCTTCTCGCCCTGCGTGATCGCGCTGGTCCATGACGAGCGCGGCCTGCGCGTGGATGCGGTGTTGAGCCGGCGCCGTGACGTCGCGCATCTGTTCGGCGTCTCGCGCAGCTATTTCCAGGCCGATCTGGCCACGGTGGGCGATGCGGTGGTGTTCCTGCGCAGCCTGCTGCCGGGCAAGCCGGTCGATGAGATCTACACCGTGCTCGGGCGTGCCAAGCAGGGCAAGACCGAACGCTATCGCACGTTCTTCCGTCACTTCCACGAACAGCCCGGTGAGCAGCTGGTGCATGCCGACGGCACGCCCGGCATGGTCATGGCGGTGTTCACCCTGCCCAGCTATCCGCTGGTGTTCAAGCTGATCCGGGACCGTTTCGCGTGGCCGAAAACCATGACCCGGCACCAGGTCGAAGAAAAGTACGCCCTGGTGTTCACCCTGGACCGCGTCGGCCGGTTGCTTGATGCGCAGCCGTATCGGCACCTGCGCTTTCCGCGGGCGCGATTCTCCGCGGCGCTGCGCGAGGAGCTGCTGACCCAGTGTGCCAGCAGTGTGCGCGAGGAGGGCGACGAACTGGTGATCGCGCTGTGCTACGTGCAGCGGCGTTTCCGTCCGCTCAATCTGTACCTGCGCGAGCAGACCGCCGAGGCACGCCGTGTCGCCGCGCTCGATTACGCGCAGGCGATCACCGACATGGCGCGCAACAACATCTTTCCTGGCGATATGTTGCCGAAGAACTTTGGTGTGTCACGCCACGGGCGCGCGGTCTTCTACGACTACGACGAGCTGTGCCTGGTCACCGAGTGCAACTTCCGTGCGTGGCCGGCGCCGCGCAATGAGGAGGAAGCGCTGGCTGATGAACCGTGGTTCGAGATCGGCCCGCGCGACGTGTTTGCGGAGCGGTTCTGGATGTTCATGGGGTTGCCGGCGCCCGAGCTGGCGGCCGTGCGCGAGCATTTCGGCCATCTGTTTGATCCCGTGTGGTGGCAACAGCTGCAGGCAGGTTTTGCCAGCGGTGATTTTCCGGACACGCCGCCGTATGCCGGGGCGCTGCGGCTGGCCTGATTGTCTGCAGGATCGCCACTGCGCGCCCGGACAGCGGCATGGGCGCTGGTGCTGATCCAGCGATGCGATTGGACACGGGATCAGCAGTCGTTATGCTGACGATATCGAACACGATGGATCGTATAAGGAGCAACAGCAGGATGGACATCATCAAGGGAATCGCCGTGGCACTGGTGTTGGCAGCAGCGCCAGCGCACGCGGCCAAGCCGTCGGCCGATGTGCCGGTGGAAATGGGCATGCGTGTCGAGGGCACCCTCGCCATTGGCGACGACGGCCGCATCACTGCGCTGGAGATCGACAAGCAGGACATGCTTCCGGAGGCAGTGGCCACGCTGGTGCGCGACTCCGTGAAGAACTGGGAATTCGAGCCGAATGTGCGTGACGGCGCCCCGGTACCGATGGACGCGCGGATGACCGTGCGTGTCGTCGCGCAACCGGGTGCGAACGATACGTTCAACGTGCGACTGATCAGTGCACATTTCGATGGCGCCCCGAAGGATGCCTCGGGACGTGAGATCAAATCCCAGGCCCATACGCCGCCCCCGCGCTACCCCGCCGAAGTCTTCCGCGTGGGGGGGCAGGGCACCGTGTACCTCGCACTGAAGGTTGACCGCGAAGGGCGTGTGGTCGACCAGTTCGCCGAACAGGTGAATCTGAGAAGCACGGGGACGGCGGCCCAGATGGATCTCACCCGCAGGCGCCTGGGCAAGGCATCGCTGGATGCCGCGCGCAAGTGGCGTTTTCCGCTGAGCGCAGAGGACGCCAGCCTGGAGGCGCCGTTCCGCACCTACCGCGTGCCGGTCAGTTTCGCGATCGACACCGCCATGCCTGACGACCTGGCGCAGTGGCGCGCTTACATTCCAGGGCCGCGCAACGCCATCCCGTGGTCCACGCGCCCGGAGAGCGCCGGCTTCTCGCCGGATCTGCTGACCGACGGTTCGGCTACGCTGGCCGGCGACCCCAACGCGCCGCGCCTGCGTACCCCGCTGGGCATCTGACCCTTGCCTCAACCGGTAGCCGGGCCGTCGGGCTGCGGGTACACCACGGTGCGGTTGCGGCCCTGTTCCTTGGCCATGTACAGGGCCTTGTCGGCCAACCGCAGCGCCTGCTGAGGATCATCGTGATAGGTCGGGTAGTGGGCCACGCCCAGCGACACGGTGACCGTGCCGACCTGCTCGACTACCTCGGCGGCCACCTGGATGCGCAGGCGCTCGGCCACCTGCGCGGCATCGAGGACAGCGATGCCCGGCAGCAGGATCAGGAACTCCTCACCGCCGTTGCGGCAGAGCAGATCGGTGTCGCGTGAGCCATCGCGCATCAATTGCGCGATGCGCAGAATCACCGCATCGCCGACCGCATGACCGAAGCGGTCGTTGATGCTCTTGAAGCGGTCGATGTCCAGCGCGATGATCCCGAACGGCTGGCCGCGTGCCTGCCAGTCTTCCAGCCCCTGCTGCAGGCCGCGCCGGTTCTGCAGGCCGGTGAGGGGATCGGTCATGCTGGCGCGGTTGAGCTTGCCGATGCGGTCCTGCAGCAGGTTGAAGCTGTACAGCAGGGCGGTTTTGAGCTGGGCGACTTCGTAGTACCAGGCGCGGATACCGGTGACGTGGCGGATCGCGATGCCGGTGTCGCGGTTCTGCACGTTGCGCGCCAGCTGCCATAGCGGCAGCGAGATGCGCCGCGCGAACCACCAGGTGATCAGCAGCGACAGGATGCCCAGCGGAATCGCATTCCAGATCACCGCCGACATCAGCTTGGACAGCGATGCCAGCGTGGCCGCGGTCGGCCGCTGCGCTACCACGCCCCAGCCGACGCTCGGCACCGGCGCGTACCCGGCCAGCATCTGCACGCCGTGGCTGTTGCGTACCTGCTGCGCGCCGGAGTGGCCCCGGGTGACCGCCTGCACGGCCGGGTTCTCCAGCGCGAACTGGCCGACCCGGTCCTGTTCGATGTGGTACAGGATGCGGCCGTTGCGGTCGACGACGTACAGGTACGACCCATCGCGGTAATAGTGCTTGCCCAGCAGCGATTGCAGGATGCTGCGCTGGCGCAGGTAGATCGTGCCGCTGACATAGCCCTGGTACCTTCCCTGCGCGGAGAAGATCGGATGCGAAATCGCTACCACCAGGCGCCCGGTCGCGGCCTGGTAGGGGTCGCTGATGAAGGGCACGCGGCGCTCCAGGGCATCGCGGTTGCCGGCGCTCTTGAGCAGCACGCCCTGCAGGGCCAGGCTCTGCGGGGAGGTCGCCAGCACGGTACCGCCGGCATCCACGATCAGCACCGAGTTGAAGCTGTTGGTCTGCAGTTGCAGACGTGCAGCTTCTGCTTCCAGTTCGCTGTGATCGTGCACACGCTGGCCGAGCAGGGTGGCGCTGTAGGCCACCTGCTGCTGCGCTGACAGAACGAAGTTCTGGGTCGACTCGGCCAGCTTGCTGGCATACACACGGTTGGCTTCCAGCGTATTGCCGATCAGCTGCTCACGCTGCACGCGGTAGCTGGCATGCAGGGTATTGGCCAGCGCGATGAGCGCGCTGAGCAGGGCAAGGGCGAGGATCAACTTGCCCAGGTTCAGGCGGGTGGACAACGGACGCATGCGGTTCACGGGCAGCAGGGTGCAGCACCAACCCGAACATGCGGATGGAACGGCAGCAGCGAAACAGTCAGGAGCGCACGACCCCGCCCCCGGGCGGTCAACAACTCGTTGGGCGGCGATTATTGCGGATTACACCCCCACGTGGGTGAAGTCGGCGCCGCCGTGGTGGCCCGTTCAGCGCTCCAGGCGCTTGCGCAGCACGCTGCGCAGATGATCGGCGCCGGCCGGGTCGAGCGGCCCGAGCACGCCGCGCACCGTTTCGGGAATATGCGCGGCGGTGTGGTCATCGGCCTCGAAGACGTAGTGCTGGAACATCGCCTGCCAATGCGCACGCTGCGCCGGTGGTAGATCGCGGATGGCCAGCAACGAGAGCATCAGTGCGTTCATCGGCGCATCCCGCCACGCCGGCACCGGCCGCCACCAGTAATTGACCAGTACATTGAATGCCTCCAGCCCCTCCATGTGGTGCCACCACAACGAGGGAATGAACACCGCATCGCCGGGGCCGAGGTCGGCCACCTGCGCGTGGGCCAGCGCCTGGCTGAAGCGCGGGAAGCGTTCCAGGTCCGGTGCGGCGAAGTCGACCAGGCTGACGGCCTGCCCGGCCGGCGTGAAGTCCAGTGGCCCGATATACAGATTGCCCACCTGCGCCGGCGGAAACAGGGTGACCCGGCGGCCGCCGGCAGCCACGCAGGCCAGGTTGTCCGGCACGTCCTGGTGCGCGGCGATACGCGAGCGGTTGCCGACCCAGATACTGGCCAGCGGATCGTCCACGCCGAGCGCCAGCGTATTGGCCTGGCGGAAGCCGGGCAGGAAACTGTCCAGCGTGGTCGAGGCGACGTAGATCGATGGCGGCGTCGGCGCGGTGGCGTACTTGAGCAGGGTGTCGAGCACGACCTTCAACGGAATCTGCTCGCGGCGGAAATTGAAGCCGCTCATGTCTGCGTTGTAGAACACACGCCCCTTGGCCTCCGGCGGCGCCGTGGTAGCGGTGACCGGCATCGTGCCGTGGTCGAACTGTTTGAGATGGGCGACCGCCGCCTGTGCGGACTGCGTCGCCGCGCTGACCAGCGGCCACTGCGCCACCAGCCCGCGGATCACTTTCGGTGTCGTCCAGCCGGGCAACTGCGTGTGCAGCTGCGCCGGATCCAGATCATGCAGTTCTTCGATCGGGCCGGGCATGGCGGACATCGGCATCCTGTCAGCAGGGGCGGGTGGTACCCACGGTAGCGTGGAGGTGCGGGAAGCGAAAGGCCGCGGGGTGAGCGCGGCCTTTCGGTGCTGCAGGTCGGAACAACCGAGTCAGAACTTGTAGCGCACGCCGAACATGTAACGCGGCCCGGTCTGGGTGGCGTAGCGCAGCATGTTGGAATGGCGTGCGTAGGTGCGCATGGTCTCGTCGGTCAGGTTGATCGCCTCCAGACTCAGCGTCAGCTGGTCGCTGACCGCATAGCTGATGTTGAGATCGAGCTGGCCGTAGGCTTCGGTGTAGTTCGGGTTGGGGCCCTGGCCGCCGATGCCGTTGAGGAACTTGTCGCGCCAGTTGTAGGCCGCACGTACCTGCCAGGCATTCTTTTCGTAGAACGCCACGAGGTTCGCCGAGTCGCTCAAGCCGATCATCGGGTACTGGTCGCCCAGGCTGTAGTTATCGAAGGTCAGGCCGGACTTCACCTTGGTGTAGTTGGCCGCCAGGCCGAAGCCTGACTGGCCGAACAGGTGCTGCACGGCCAGTTCCCAGCCATCCAGGTGATCGGAGTGCTGGTTGGCCGGCACGGTGGTGTCGAACCCGGCCACCGGGTCGCCCGGCTGGCCGACGATGGTGCCGGTCATCTGCCCGGCCGAATTGCGGCCGGTGTAGGTCACGCCCGGGTCGCCGGCATGGTTGGTGAAGATGTAATCGCGGATGCAGGGCATGTCGGTGGCGCCGCAGCCCGACCCCAGCGCCTCGTTCCAGTACGCGCCGCCCACCGGTGTGTGCAGGGTGCCGGTGTTCTCGCGCACGATGGTGTTGCTGATGAAGTTCTTGATGTTCTTGCGGAAGAAGCCGACCGAGGCGTAGCTGGATTCCCCGTAATACCACTCCAGCGACAGGTCGAAGTTGTCCGAGACCAGCGGTTCCAGCCCCGGGTTGCCGCGCGAGCCGGTACCGCCCTGGGTGCGCACGATGTCGTCCACCCGCGAGCCGCTCTGGATCTGCGTCCAGCCTGGGCGGCCGATGCTGCGGCTGTAGCTGCCACGCAGCGCCAGCGCATCGTTGATGTCCAGCTTCAGATCGAGGTTGGGCAGCACGTAGTTGTACTTGCCGGTACCGCCGACGAACGTACCGTTGGCGTCGTAGGTGACGTTGAACTCGTTGGCCGAGCCCCAGCTGATCCCGGTCGGGAGGCGGACCAGCGCCTGCGATTCCACTTCGGTCTGCTCGTAACGCACACCGGCGGCCACGTGCAGCGGCATCGACCACTCGAACGTCGTACGGTACTGCGCGTAGGCGCTCTTGGATTTCTCCGTGGTGCGGATGTCCTCGGAGTACTCGGTCGGGGCGACATAGCAGGTCGGGCAGGCCGGTTCGGCATCGGTGGCGACCCCGGCAGCCTGCGCACGCAGGCGGTCGAAATCGAACACCAGGAAGCGGCCGGTCATGCGCGGATCGTTGTGGCCGGAGAACGCCTTGAAGTAGCGGCTCATGTCGTCGGCGTACCAGATGTTGTCATCGTAGTCCGACGGATTGCCCAGGCCACCCCAGCTGTTGCGCTGCATGATCGCCGAGGCCGAGCGGTTCTCCACCTGGGTGTAGCCGACGCCGAAATCCAAGGCCGAGTAATCGGCGAACTTGAACGTACCGCGGCCTTGGTACTGCTCGACCTTGGACTTGTTGTAGCTGTTCTGGAAGACCGAGCCGGTGACCAGCGCATCGGAGGCCTGCACGCCGCCCGGCGGCAGGTCCATGTGGATGATCGGCAGGTCGCCGCTGTAGTCCACGGTGGTGGTGCCGCGCACGAAGGCGGCCACGCCGAGCACGCCGGCCGAGCCGTAGGGGCCGTCCGGCTGCGATTCGGCGGTCGAGTTGTGGACGTCGAAGGACAGCTCCAGTGCGTCGTTGACTTCCCAATCGACGTTGAAGCCCAGCGAGTCCATCGAGTTCTTGGTGGCCAGCTTCATACCGCCCATCGAGACGTCCGAGCCGGTCATGTCTTCGCTGTAGATGATCGGTGCTGCGATCGGGCCATTGGTCCAGGTGCTGTCGCCCGGACCGTAGTTGAACCAGACCGACAGCTCGCTGCGCTGCTGCTGCACCTTGTTCTCGACGAAGGTGTAGTCCAGCGTGGTGGTGATGTTGTCGGCCGGCTTCCACTGGAACGTGGCCTGGCCGTTGGTGCGCTGGCGCTGTACGCCATTGACGTTGTACGCGGTGTTCTGCGGGCGGCCGTAGATATCGTCGGGATCCGGACGGTTGGTGATGCGGTCCGAATAGCCCTGGCCCGGCAGCGGCAAGGCACGCCAGTCGCTGGCTTCATTACCGCGGAAGGTCGCCCAGCCCTCGGCCACGGTGGCTTGGTTGAAGCCCGAGTCGCGTTCCTGGTGGCTGGCGCTCAGCGCCACGCCGAAGCGGCCATCGGCGTAGGTCTGGCTGAAGATGCCCGACAGTTCGCCGGTCACTTTCGAGCCCTGCAGCGTGCGCGGCAGGTTGTCGTTGGAGGAATCGTTGACCGCCTTCAGCCCGAGGCTGATCACCGGCTCGGATTCCAACGGGCGCATCGTCTTGATGTTGATCGTCGCACCGATGCCACCGGCCGGATTGTCGGCACGGCCGGTCTTGTAGACCTCCACCGCCGACACCGACTCGGCGGCCAGGTTGGCGAAATCGAACGAACGCGAGCTGTTCAGGCCGGCGCCGCCGGCGCCGAGATTGGAGGCCGGCATCTGCCGCCCGTTGAGCAGCACCAGGTTGTAGTCCGGGCCGATGCCGCGCACGGTGACTTTGGAGCCTTCGCCACTGGCGGTGCGGTCGATCGAGACGCCGCTGATGCGCTGCAGCGATTCGGCCAGGTTGGTATCCGGGAACTTGCCGATGTCCTCGGCAACGATGCCGTCGACCACACCCTGGCTGTCGCGCTTGAGGTTCATCGACGAGGTGAGGCTGCCACGGATACCGGTGACCTGCACCGTATCGAGCGTGGTGGGATCGACGCCATCGGGGGCCGTCGTGGTGTTCTCTCGGGCCGCGGGATCCTGCGCCCAGGCCGGGCCGGCCAGGACAGCGAGAAGTGCGGAGGTGAGCATCGCCTTGCGGGGTACGGCCTTGTACGTCTTCATGATGATCCCTCCCCAGGGAATTCGATCGTGGCGGTTCTGCGTTGTGTCGGCGCGGGGTCCAGTGCGCACGGCCCGGATTGGAGCCATGGTTGACAGCGTTGTCAACAAACGCACGTGGCGATGCGCTTGCGACCGGCAGCGACGGGTGTCGTGCGTTGCAGTCGGGACGGCCGCGCGTGCGGCGGAAACACTGCAACGCCGGTGTTGTGGCCCGATTCTGCCGGGACATGCGCAGCCGGATTGGCGATGCTGATCCGTTGTGCAGTGCAGAACGAAACTGCGCGAAGGCATTCGGGTGCGTGCGCCGCTGCATGGGCCGACCGCCCGATCCGATTGCTGACAGCGCTGGACAATCGCGGTCCAAGCAGGTTCCATGTCTGGCCGCCGACTGGCCGGCACTCCCAATCTGGAAGGACATGCAATGGACACTCCTGCTGCCGTCCGCGGACAACATGTGCAAAGCAATGGCGTTGCACTGGCCGTGGTCACCGCCATCTTTTTCATGTGGGGCTTCCTCACCTGCCTCAACGACATCCTGATCCCGCACCTCAAGGCGGCATTCGCGCTGACCTGGGTGCAGGCGATGCTGGTCCAGTTCACCTTCTTCGGTGCGTACTTCCTGATGTCACTGCCGGCGGGGCGCCTGGTCGCGGCGGTGGGCTACAAGCGCGGCATCGTGGCCGGGCTGGCCATTGCCGGTGTCGGTGCGCTGCTGTTCTGGCCGGCCGCGCAGGCGCACGTATACGGTCTGTTCCTGGGGGCGCTGTTCGTGCTGGCCACCGGCATCACCGTGCTGCAGGTCGCCGCCAATCCCTACGTTGCGCTGCTCGGGCCGGAACAGACCAGTTCCAGCCGGCTGACATTGGCGCAATCGATGAATGCGCTGGGCACCACCATCGCGCCGCTGTTCGGTGGCCTGCTGATCCTCTCGGCCGCGCCGCGTACGGCCGATGAACTGGCGCTGCTGCCGCACGCTGAAGCGCTCGCGTATCGCGCTGCTGAAGCGCAATCGGTGCAGGTGCCGTACTTCGGCCTGGCAGTGGCGCTGTTCGTGCTGGCAGTGGCGATCTGGATGTTCCGCCTGCCGACCATTCCCGGCGTGGAAGGCGAGGCTGCCACCGGCAGGGGCCGCCTGCGCGATGCGCTGCGCCACCGCCACCTGCGCTATGGCGTGCTGGCGATCTTCTTCTATGTGGGTGCGGAAGTGTCGATCGGCAGCGTGCTGGTCAACTTCCTCTCGATGCCGGGTATCGGTGAGGGGCTGACCGAGCAGGAAGCCACCCGTTACGTATCGTTGTACTGGGGCGGTGCGCTGGTCGGGCGTCTGCTCGGTGCGGCATTGCTGACCCGTCTGGATCCGCGCCGCATGTTGGGGGTCTTCGCGCTGATCGTGATGGCCCTGCTGGCGGTGACGATGCTGGGCACCGGCAACCTGGCCAAGTGGAGCGTGGTCAGCATCGGCCTGTTCAACTCGATCATGTTCCCGACCATCTTCGCGCTGGCGATTGCCCGCCTCGGTACGCTGACCGGCCAGGCATCGAGCCTGTTGGTGATGGCGATCGTCGGTGGGGCGGTGATCCCGCTGGCGATGGGCTGGCTGGCCGACCATCATGGGCTGCAGGTGTCTTTCCTGCTGCCGATGCTGTGCTACCTGTTCATTGCGTTCTACGCGTGGCGCGGTTCACGCCACAGCGGCTGAGGCAGGCGGTCAGCGGCGACGCGGTGGGTGCGTGGATTCGCGCACCAGCACCGCGTGATCGACGGTGACCATGGTGCCGGCCTCCGGCGAGCGGATGCGATCGATCAACTGCTCGGTGGCCAGCCGCCCCATGGCGGCGGTCGGCTGCCGCACCGTGGTCAGTGCCGGGTAGATGTGGCCGGCAATCGGGGTGTCATCGAAACCGCAGACCGACAGGTCCCGGGGGATGCGCAGGCCGCGTTGGCCGGCGACGCGGAACACGGCGGCGGCCATGTCGTCGTTGGCGGCGAAGATCGCCGTGGGCGGCTCTGGCAGATCCAACAGTGCGTTGGCCGCATCGATGCCGGATTCGAACGAGAACTGGCCGTTGACGACCAGCGCCGGATCGTACTCGATTGCATACTGGCGCAACGCCTGGCGATAGCCGGCGTGGCGCCACTGGCAGGCGCCGTGCGCGCGCGGGCCCTTGATGTGGCCGATGCGGCGATGGCCCTGCGCGACCAGATGGCCGATCAGTTCAATCACCGCTGTGGTCTCGTCCATGCGCACGCCGATGCAGCCCTCGGGGTGCCGCGGCGCAATGGAGGCATACGGAATCTCGTGCTCGTCCAGATAGGCCAGCACCACGGCGTCGTCGGTCAGTGGCGGGATCAGCACCACCCCGTCGGGGCGCGAATTCTCGAACAGCGCGGCCAGATCGGGCAGGGTACGGCGCGCCGTGCCGACCGGGCCCAGGATCAGGTTGTAGTGGTTGGCGTGGCAGGCCTCCAGCATCCCGTTCTGGATTTCCATCAGGTAATTGCGCGAGGGGTTGTTGTAGACCAGCGCCAGCGCATACGAGCGCTGACCGGCCAAGCTGCGCGCGGAGAGATTGGGCTTGTAGCCGAGGCGGGCCACCGCGGCCAGCACGCGATCACGGGTTTCCGCGCGCACGTTGGGCTCGTTGTTGAGCACGCGGGACACCGTCTTGATCGATACACCCGCAACGGCGGCGACATCCTCGATACGACTACGCATGGTGCGGGGGTTCCTCTTGGAGGGGCGGGCGGGCAGATGCCGATGGTAGTGCGCGTGTGTCACATCGATGTTGCCGATGCAGGCGGATGTTGCCATGCCGGCGGCGTGCGTGGCGGGTTCGTGTTTTTCCATGCCGCGATGCAGCAGTTCACGGGAGGGTCGGACACGCGCTACGCCGGCGATCCCTGCTGCAGCGGGACTTCGGCTGCAACCCTGCCGGCAGGCGGTTGACAGCGTTGCCATGGGCTTATATGACAGCGCTGTCAGACAAGGGCGCTGACCGACGCAGCATCGCTACCCTGCCGGCCATCGACATCGCAGCGCGAGCGGTGCCCGGCTGCGGTCGCGCCCGTCCCGTTCGCGCGTATTTC
Source organism: Stenotrophomonas sp. Steno-Z10-BAI (assembly GCF_056393115.1). Classification (NCBI taxonomy): domain Bacteria; kingdom Pseudomonadati; phylum Pseudomonadota; class Gammaproteobacteria; order Lysobacterales; family Lysobacteraceae; genus Stenotrophomonas; species Stenotrophomonas sp. Steno-Z10-BAI. Next base: position 185,733 of record NZ_JBWJOZ010000005.1, read on the forward strand.
ATCAGAGGAAGATGTCCAGTGACCAGCTTCAACAAGACGATTCTCGCCACCTGCCTGTTGGCCGCGCTGGCCTCGACGGCCGGTGCCGCACCGGCCACCGGTGAACGCCTGCAGGACTGGCCCCACGTGACCAGCGCGATCGGTCCGGATGCCGCGCTTGAGGCGCGGGTGCGGGAGATCGTGGCGCAGATGACGCTGGCGCAGAAGGTGGGCCAGATGACCCAGCCCGAGATCAAGATGATCACCCCCGACGAGGTCCGCCAGTACTACATCGGCTCGGTTCTCAATGGTGGCGGCTCCTGGCCGGGCATGGACAAGCACGCCACGGTGGCACAGTGGCTGCAGCTGGCCGATGCGTATCGCGCGGCCTCGCTGGCCACCGATGCACGCACGCCGATCCCGGTGATCTGGGGCACCGATGCGGTGCACGGCCACAACAACGTCTACGGTGCCACGCTGTTCCCGCACAACATCGGTCTGGGCGCGGCGGGGGATGCCGCCCTGATCGAGCGGATCGGCCAGGCCACCGCACACGCGGTGCGCGCGACCGGCATCGACTGGGTGTTCGCGCCGACCCTGGCGGTGGCGCATGATCCACGCTGGGGCCGCACCTACGAAAGCTATTCCTCCGATCCGCACGTGATCCGCGAATTCGCCCAGGCTTACGTCAAGGGCGCCCAGGGACGCTTCGGCGATGACGGCAACGTAGTCGCCACTGCCAAGCACTACATCGGCGATGGCGCGACCGACAACGGCCGCGACCAGGGCGAGGCGCTGGTCGACAAGGCCACGATGATCAACGTGCACGGGCAGGGCTACTACGGCGCGCTCGGCGAAGGCGTGCAGACGGTGATGGCCTCGTTCAACAGTTGGAACGACCGCAGTGGCGGCGTCGACTACGGCAAGATGCACGGCAACAAAGCCCTGTTGACCGGTGCGCTGAAAGAGAAGATGGGCTTCGACGGTTTCGTCGTCTCGGACTGGAACGGCATTGCCCAGGTACCCGGGTGCCGCAACGACAGCTGCGCGCAGGCGATCAACGCCGGCATCGACATGGTGATGGTGCCCGACGACTGGAAGGCCTTCATCGCCAACACGGTGGCCCAGGTGGAGAGCGGGGAGATCCCGATGGCGCGCATCGATGATGCGGTCACCCGGATCCTGCGCGTGAAGCTGCGTGCAGGCCTGTTCGATCACAAGCCGTCGGACAGCCGCTACGCCGGTGATGTCGCTGCCGTGCAGCACCGTGAGCTGGCGCGCCAGGCGGTGCGCGAGTCGCTGGTGCTGCTCAAGAACGATGCCAAGGTGCTGCCGCTGCGCCGCGATGCACGCGTCATGGTGGTCGGCAAGAGTGCCGACAACCTGTCCGACCAGTCCGGCGGCTGGTCGCTGACCTGGCAGGGCACTGAGAACCGCAATGCCGATTTCCCCCATGCCGATTCGGTGCTCGGTGCGTTGCGTGCCGAGCTGGGCACACAGCGGGTTGCCTACAGCGCCGATGCGACGGCGCTCGATCCGACCGGGTTCGATGTGGTCGTGGCGGTGATCGGCGAGACGCCGTATGCCGAGACCAACGGCGACATCCTGGCCTCTGATTCGGTCAGCCACAGCCGCGCCTATCCGCAGGATCTGGCGGTGCTGCGCGCGGCCCAGGCCAGCGGCAAGCCGGTGGTGACCGTGTACTTCTCCGGGCGCCCGATGTACACCAACGACCTGCTCAACCAATCGCAGGCCTTCGTGGCGGCGTGGCTGCCGGGCACCGAGGGCAAGGGCATCACCGATGTGCTGGTGGCCGGCAAGGACGGCAGGCCCGCGCATGACTTCCGCGGGCGCCTGAGCTTCCCGTGGCCGGGCGTTCCCTGCCCGGCGCCGATCGACCGCCCGGATCCGAAGCAGCCCCCCCTGTTCGCGCTGGGCCACGGCCTGAGCTATCGCACGCCGGGCAAGGTTGCCCGCCTGCCCGAAGCCAACCCGGACAACTGTGGCGAAGTGACCACCCTGCCGATCTTCAACCGGGCTGACACGCCGCCGTTCGCGCTGCATGTGGCGGCCGGCGGCGCGACCCAGCCGCTGGGCAACGATCTCAATGCCACGCTGCGCTGGCCGACCGCCGCGCCCGTGGTACAGGTGCGCACCGTGCAGATCAACACTCAGCAGGACGCGAAGGAAGTGACCTGGCTGGCACCGGCGCAACTGCTGGCACGCAGCAGCTCGCGTCGCAACCTGGGCGCGCTGGCCCGCACCCAGGGTGCGCTGCAGTTCGACGTACAGCTGGTGCACCGTCCGGCTTCACCGGTGAAGGTGACCATGCAGTGCGGCACGGGCTGCGAGGGCGGCGTGGATATCGCCCCGGTGCTGGCCAGACTGGCGCCGGGGCAGAAGCAGACCGTGACCGTACCGCTGGCGTGCTTTGCCAGGCACGGGGTGGATCTGGGGGCGGTGGAAGCGCCGTTCGTGGTGACGGCGGACAAGCCGTTCGCGGCGGCGTTCACCCAGGTGCGGGTGTCGACCAACAGTGCCGGGGTGGAGGGGGCCGTGACCTGTCCCTGAGTCCCGTAATGAAAAAGGCCCCGCAATGCGGGGCCTTTTCCTGTCCGGATGATGCGCCGATCAGCGCTTCATCGAACCGAAGAACTCGTCGTTGGACTTGGTGTTCTTCATCTTGTCGAGCAGGAATTCCATCGCAGCCATTTCATCCATCGGATGCAGCAGCTTGCGCAGGATCCAGATCTTCTGCAGCAGTTCCGGTTCGATCAGCAGATCTTCACGGCGGGTACCCGAGCGGTTGATGTCGATCGCCGGGAACACGCGCTTTTCGGAGATACGACGGCTCAGGTGCACTTCGCTGTTGCCGGTGCCCTTGAACTCTTCGTAGATCACCTCGTCCATCTTGCTGCCGGTATCGACCAGCGCGGTAGCGATGATGGTCAGGCTGCCGCCTTCCTCCACGTTACGCGCCGCGCCGAAGAAGCGCTTGGGGCGGTGCAGGGCGTTGGCATCCACACCACCGGTCAGCACCTTGCCCGAGCTGGGCACCACGTTGTTGTACGCACGTGCCAGGCGGGTGATCGAGTCGAGCAGGATCACCACGTCCTTCTTGTGCTCGACCAGGCGCTTGGCACGCTCGATCACCATTTCGGCAACCTGCACGTGACGGGCGGCCGGCTCGTCGAAGGTGGAGCTGATGACTTCGCCGCGCACGGTGCGCTGCATTTCCGTCACTTCTTCCGGACGCTCATCGATCAGCAGCACGATCAGGTGGACGTCCGGATGATTGGTGGTGATCGCCGTGGCCACCTGCTGCATCATCATCGTCTTGCCGGCCTTGGGCTGGGAGACGATCAGCGAACGCTGACCCTTGCCCTGCGGTGCCATCAGATCAAGGATGCGGCCGGTGATGTCTTCGGACGAACCGTTGCCACGTTCCAGGGTGAAGCGCTTGCGCGGGAACAGCGGGGTCAGGTTCTCGAACAGCACCTTGTTCTTGGACGCTTCCAGCGGCTCACCGTTGATGGTGTCCACGATCGACAGCGCGAAGTAGCGCTCGCCGTCCTTCGGGAAGCGGATGCGGCCGGACAGGTGATCGCCGGTACGCAGGTTGAAGCGGCGGATCTGGCTGGGCGAAATGTAGGTATCGTCCGGGCCGGCCAGGTAGCTGGCTTCAGCCGCGCGCAGGAACCCGAAGCCGTCGGGCAGGATTTCCAGCACGCCATCGGCGGCGACGCCGTCGCCATGACGGGTCAGCACCTTGAGCAGGGCGAAGATCACGTCCTGCTTGCGGGCGCGGGCCACGCCTTCGGAGATCTGCAGCTGCTCGGCGATTTCCAGCAGCTTCTGTGCCGGCATGCGCTTGAGGTCACTCAGCGAATAGACCGGGAAGCCTTCGGGCACGTTGGCCTGCTGGCTGCGCACGAACGGCTGCTGTTCGCCGTTGTCCTGCGGCATGCCGTCGTCGTTGTAGCGATCGCCACCGCGGTTGCGGTCGCGGCGATTGCGGAAACGGTCGCGGCGGTTGCCTTGGCCCTGACCCTGGCCTTGGCCTTGGCCTTGATTCTGACCTTGACCCTGACCTTGGCCCTGCTGGTACGGGTTCTGCCCGCCCTGCGGGTTCTGGTTGCGGCCATTCTGGTTGCGCTGGCCACCGTCGCCGGTGTCCTGCTGACCACCGCCCTGCGAGGGCGATGCGTCGCCACCGGCAGAAGCTGCCGGCGCCGATGCCTGCGGGGCCGCCGAAGGAGCGGCAGCCGGCGCCGGCGCGTCAGACGCGGCAGCCAGAGGCAGAGCGGGTTGTGAAGGGGGGGAACCGGCTTCGGCAGCGGTGTTGGCGGCGGCCTTGGCGACGCGCGGCTTGCGCACGCGCTTCTCGGCGGGCGCGTCGGCGCTCCCGGGTTCGGAAGTAGTGAGATCGGACAAGTGCTGGATTCCTCGCTAGAAGGTGCGAGCGCCCGGCAGGGCGGCGAACGTTGGGAAAGGATCTGGAAGGAAACTGCGTCCAGAAGATGCGGCGCGCGAATGCGGCCGGATATGCCGACACTAACACCGGCTCGCGGCGGCGCGCAAGCCGGGTGGGGCAGGGTCATTCATGCGGGCGACGGGCCCGCGTGGCAGCCGGACGGTGCCGGCTGCCCGCTGCGATCAGGCCAGGGCCTTGTCGAGCATGCCGGCCAGCTGGGCCTTGCCGACGGCACCGATCTGCTGCGCCTGGACTTCGCCGTCCTTGAACACCAGCAGCATCGGGATCGAGCGCACGTGGTACTTGGCAGCCAGGGCGCGGTTCTGATCCACGTTGACCTTGGCGATCTTGGCGCGGCCGTTGTAGGCGTCGGCCAGTTCATCCAGCGCCGGGGCGATCATCTTGCAGGGACCACACCATTCGGCCCAGAAATCGACCAGCACCGGTTCCTTGGAATTCAGCACTGCGCTATCAAAGTCGGCGTCGCCGACATGTACAACCTTGTCGCTCATCTTGGTTTCTCGTCTGGTAATGCACCCGGCAGGGCCGGAGGAAGTTGAATTTGGGCAACGCCAAGCGGGCGTCACCCTCGTCTGGTGCCTCGTGGCCGCGGGCGGCCAGCGGTGCGTTCGGCGGATGCCTGGACGCTCACGGGGCGCAGTGTACCGCTATCGCCGTGACCGGACAGACGCTGGTTGGAAAGAAGCGTCCCGTGATCGCCCACCTGCGTTATCGCGACGATCCCGGTTGATATGCGGGGGCCAGGACGACGGTTCCAGCCCCGCCAGCCGCGCCGTTCAACCGGCGGCAGGGCGGGTGAATACGAGGTGCAGAGCGCATGCCAGCCGCTCCAACGCGCTGTAATGGCGCGCCGGGCGGGCATTCTCACGGGGTCGAGAGACGGGTGATCCCGGTTTGCCGCCGACATTGCGTTAAACTGGGGCATTGCGCGGCGCCCTGGACCCGAGTCCGGCCCCGCCAATCCCGGCGCAGGGGCCGTTTGCGACGGTGCCCCCCAAGATGATGCAAGCCACCCGCACCTCTGCCGGCTGGCCTTACCAAGACGGACTCATGAGCGACAAACCGCTGACCGATTTGACCTTCTCCTCCTTCGAGCTGCATCCGGCCCTGCAGGCCGGCCTTGAAGGAGCCGGATTCACCCGTTGCACGCCCATCCAGGCGCTGACCCTGCCGGTCGCGCTGCCCGGCGGCGACGTCGCCGGCCAGGCCCAGACCGGCACCGGCAAGACCCTGGCCTTCCTGGTCGCGGTGGTGAACCGCCTGCTGACCCGCCCGGCACTGGCCGATCGCAAGCCGGAAGACCCGCGCGCGCTGATCCTGGCCCCGACCCGCGAGCTGGCCATCCAGATCCACAAGGATGCCGTGAAGTTCGGCTCCGACCTCGGCCTGCGCTTCGCGCTGGTCTACGGTGGTGTGGACTACGACAAGCAGCGCGAGATCCTGCAGCAGGGCGTGGACGTGATCATCGCCACCCCGGGCCGCCTGATCGACTACGTCAAGCAGCACAAGGTGGTCTCGCTGCACGCCTGCGAAATCTGCGTGCTCGACGAAGCCGACCGCATGTTCGACCTGGGCTTCATCAAGGACATCCGCTTCCTGCTGCGCCGCATGCCCGAGCGCAGCACGCGCCAGACGCTGCTGTTCAGCGCCACGCTCAGCCATCGCGTGCTGGAGCTGGCCTACGAGCACATGAACGAGCCGCAGAAGCTGGTGGTGGAGAGCGAATCCATTACCGCCGCCCGCGTGCGCCAGCGCATCTATTTCCCGGCCGACGAAGAGAAGATTCCGCTGCTGCTGGGCCTGCTCTCGCGCAGCGAAGGCGCCCGCACCATGGTGTTCGTCAACACCAAGGTGTTCGTCGAGCGCGTGGCGCGTTCGCTTGAAAAGGCCGGTTACCGCGTCGGCGTGCTGTCCGGCGATGTGCCGCAGAAGAAGCGTGAGAGCCTGCTCAACCGCTTCCAGAAGGGTCAGCTGGAAATCCTGGTGGCCACCGATGTCGCCGCCCGCGGCCTGCACATCGACGGCATCAAGTACGTCTACAACTACGATCTGCCGTTCGATGCGGAAGACTACGTGCACCGCATCGGCCGCACCGCGCGCCTGGGTGAAGAAGGCGATGCGATCAGCTTTGCGTGCGAGCGCTACGCGATGGGCCTGCCGGACATCGAGGCTTACATTGAGCAGAAGATCCCGGTCGAGCCGGTCACCAGCGAAATCCTGACCCCGATCCCGCGCGCGCCGCGTGCACCGTCGCCGGAAGGCGAGGGTGATGCCGAGGGCGACGAGAACGAAAGCGTCGGCCAGATCTTCCGCGAAGCACGCGAAGCGCGTGCCGCCGAAGAGCAGCGTCGTGGCGGTGGCAGCAGCCGTGGCGGCAAGCCGGCCGGTGGCCGTGGCGAACGCCGTGCACCGGGCGAGCGCAGTGCCGATGGCAAGCCGCGTCGCGAGCGCAAGCCGCGCGTGGAAGGCGAGCCGCCGGTCGCCGCCGTCGATGCCGAGGTCAAGCCGCAGCTGGCCCCGACCGCCGCGCCGTCTGCCGATGGCAGCCCGGCGGTGGAAGGTGAGCGCGCGCCGCGCAAGCGTCGTCGTCGTCGCCACGGCCGTCCGGTCGAAGGTGCCGAGGGCGCCGCAGCGACCGGCCCGGTGACCCCGGTGCAGGTGACGGCCAAGCCGATGCGCGGCACGCCTGCCGCCGATCCGGGCGCCTCGTTCCTGACGCGCCTGGGCCGCAAGATCCGCCGGATGCTCTCCGGCAGCTGATCCTGTTGCCGATTCACGGGTAGTGCCGGCCGCTGGCCGGCGCTGCACGGTGCAGGCAGTACGGGGAGCCGGCCAGCGGCCGGCACTACCGATCAGCGCCCCATCAGGTTGCCGTTACCTACGCGCCACCCTCGTCCTGCATAATCAGGGAATGAGCGTCCTGCGTTTTGACAATGTCAGCAAACAATATGCCGGCGGCCACCAGGCACTGGTGGACGTCAGCTTCGATGTCGCCCCAGGGGAAATGCTGTTCGTCACCGGCCATTCCGGTGCGGGCAAGAGCACCCTGCTCAAGTTGATCCATCTCGACGAGCGGCCCAGCCGCGGCGCGGTGATCTTCAATGAGCGCAACCTGCTGAAGGTGCGCGGCGGGAGTATTCCACGGCATCGGCGCGAGGTCGGTGCGGTGTACCAGGACCATCGCCTGCTGATGGACCGCAGCATCGCCGAGAACGTCGCCCTGCCGTTGATCCTGCGCGGCACCCGCCGCAACGAGATCGGCAAGCGCGTGCGTTCGGTACTCGAACGCATGGGCCTGGGCCACCGCGAAAAAGCCCTGCCCTCGCAGCTGTCGGCCGGTGAACAGCAGCGCGTCGGCATCGCCCGTGCGATCGTCGGCGAGCCCACGCTGCTGGTCGCCGATGAGCCCACCGGCAATCTCGATCCCACGTTGGCGGCGGAAATCATGGCGCTGTTTGCCGAACTGCCCGATCGCGGTACCAGCGTGCTGGTGGTCAGCCACGATCTGGCCCTGCTGCGGCGCATGCGCAAGCGCGTGCTGATCCTTGATCACGGCCGCCTGGTCGATGACATCTCGCCGCAGGACCTGGCCGAATGACTACTCCGGTGACCAAAGAAACCGCCGCGCCGTCGCGCTTGGGCGTGTGGCTGCACCATCACGGCCACAGCGTGGTCTTCAGCCTCGGCCGTGCGTGGCGCAAGCCGTGGGCGACCCTGCTCACCGTGATGGTGATGGCGCTCGCGCTGGCCCTGCCGCTGGGCCTGTCGATCGCGCTGGACAACCTCAAGCACTTCGCCGGCAGCGTGCAGCAGTCGCGCGACATCAACCTGTTCCTCAAGACCAATGCCGGTACCGATGCGGCCCGCCAGGTCGCCGAGACCCTGCGCGGCCGCGCCGACGTGGCCAACGTCACCGTGCAGACGCCGGAGCAGGGCCTGGCCGAGCTGCGCGAAAGTGCCGGGCTGGGTGAAGCGATCGATGCGCTGCATGACAATCCACTGCCGACCCTGTTGATCGTCACCCCGGGCGAGGGTGCCGACGACGCGCGCCTGGCGCAGTCGCTGGAAGGCCTGCCGCAGGCCGATCTGGTCCAGCATGATGCGCTGTGGCGCAAACGCCTGGATGGCTGGCTGGGCTTCGGTACGCGCCTGGTGCAGGTGCTGTCGGTGCTGCTCGGCCTCGGTGCCGCGCTGGTGGTCGGCAACACCGTGCGCCTGGACATCCAGGCCCGCCGCGATGAGATCGGCGTGCTGCAGCTGCTGGGCGCCAGCGATGGCTTCATCCGCCGCCCGTTCCTGTATCTGGGCGCGTGGTACGGCCTGGGGGCCGGTGCCGTCGCGCTGGCGCTGATCGGTGCGGCCGGGCTGGCGCTGCGCCCGCCGTTGGCCGCGCTCTCGCAGAGTTACGGCAGCCCGTTCGTGCTGCACGGGCTGGACCTGCTGCATTCCTCGTTCGTGCTGCTCGGCACCGTGGTGCTGGGCTGGCTGGGCGCCTGGCTGGTGACGGGGCATTTCCTGCGCCAGACCCGCCCGACCGAAACCTGAGGCCCGCATGCGTCCGCAAGCCCTCAAGCACCTCGCCGACGACGCACCGCGCGTGATGGTCGTCGACGGCTCCAAGCTGGTCCGCAAGCTGATTGCCGATGTGCTGCAACGCGAACTGCCGGCAGTGGACGTGGTGGGCTGCGCGAGCATCGCCGAGGCGCGTGCGGCGCTGGATGCCGGACCGGTCAGCCTGGTCACCACCTCGCTCACCCTGAGCGATGGCGACGGGCTCGACCTGGCGCGCATCGTGCGCGACGCGGCCGGCCAGGCCTACGTGCCGGTGATCGTGGTCTCCGGCGATGCTCAGCAGCATCTGGAGCAGCGCCGCTTCACCGAGTACGTCACCGATTATTTCGACAAGGCGCTCGGTCACGAAGCCTTGGCCACCTTCATCCGTGGCTATGTGCAGCCAGAGACCATTCCGGGCGCGACGATCCTGTATGTCGAAGACAGCCGCGTCGTCGCCGAGGCGACCAAGCGCATGCTCGAACGGCAGGGCTTGAACGTGCTGCACGTGCTGACGGCCGAAGATGCGTTCGCGCTGCTCACCGCCGAGTCGCTCGGCCGCAGCAGCCACCGCATCGATCTGGTGCTTACCGATGTCACGCTCAAGGGCGAGCTCAGTGGCCGCGATGTGGTGCAGCGCGTGCGCGTGGACTTCGGCTATGGCAAGCGCCGCCTGCCGGTGCTGGTCATGACCGGCGACGGCAACCCGCACAACCAGTCCGGCCTGCTCCAGGCCGGTGCCAACGATCTGGTGCAGAAGCCGATCGAAGAGCGTCTGCTCATCACCAAGGTGCTGTTCCAGCTGCGCCTGTCCCGCCTCAACGAAAAGCCTGTCGTGCGATGAATGACGATGTAGTGCCCAGCATCCAGCTCGAAGCGAGCTGGAAGACGCGTATCGGTGATTACCTGCTGCGCCCGGAGATGCGGGAACTGTCCGCGTTCCTGCGCCAGCGCAAGGCCGCCGGTGCCCAGGTGTTTCCCCCCGGCCCGCAGATCTTCGCCGCGTTCGACGCCACGCCCTTCGATCAGGTCAAGGTGGTCATTCTCGGCCAGGATCCGTATCACGGGTATGGCCAGGCCCATGGCCTGAGTTTCTCGGTCATGCCGGGCGTACCGGTGCCGCCATCGCTGCTGAACATCTACAAAGAGATCGAGGCCGATCTGGGCATCCCGCGCCCGGACCATGGCTGCCTGTTGCCGTGGGCGCACCGCGGGGTGCTGCTGCTCAATGCGGTGCTGACCGTGGAAGCGGGCAACGCCGGCTCGCATCAACGGCGCGGCTGGGAGGGCTTCACCGATCACGTGGTGGACACCCTCAACCGCGAGCGCGAAGGCCTGGTGTTCCTGCTGTGGGGCAGCTACGCCCAGCAGAAGGGCAAGGTCATCGATACCGGCCGGCACCGCGTGCTCAAGGCGCCGCATCCTTCGCCGCTGTCGGCGCATCGCGGCTTCCTCGGCTGCCGCCATTTCTCGATGGCCAACGAGTACCTGCAGCGCCGCGGCCACGATCGCATCGACTGGTCGCTGCCGCCGCGTGCCGCGCTGGAGCCGGCGGCGTAATCACTGGCGGTCGTCGTCTAGACGGCCAGCATCTCGATGATGGATTGCGCTACCTGCCGCTTGCGCGGTGGCAGGCGCCGCAGCAGCGACAGAACGTTGCCCTCCAGATCATCGCGCACGTAATCCTGTGCGGGCGCGGTCACCGTCAGTTCCTCCCCGCTGGCTTTGCACACGCCGCGGCCTGTGGCCAACCATTCGAAGCGCACTCGCGTACAGATGGCGATATGTGCCAGATGCGACACGCTCGGGTGGGTACCTCCACGGCGTTCCCACTGCGCTACGGCACTGCGCTTGACCCCGGTTTCCACTGCCAACTGCGTTTGTGACATCCCTGCGCTGGTGCGTGCTGCGCGAATCCGATCCGACATCGCCAACATGGCCTTCCCCTCTCTCGTTCCTTGAACAGTGGATGGTTATCGATACTTACCGGGCAGTGATTCTTTTCTCCGCCTGTACAGAACTGCTTGCCGGCGTTGTCGCTGCAATCGCTCCACCGATAATCCGACGGGCGACAGTGAAACTTCCCCCTGTGCACGATGTGGCCGGTTTGACGGTTTTCATCCGTGCACGTAGTTAATCCCTCAAGCCGGCCATGAAGCGCCGGGACATCCAAAACATCGGAAGCAGGCCGATGCCCTGTCGATCATGGTCGGTACCCACCGGCCCGTGAAAGACCGCTTCGGCCAGGACGCAGGGGATGGCCGATGGATAGAGTTACTGGTGTGAAGTCAGCGTTACGGCGATTCAGCTTGAGGGCGTTTTCGCTGTTATTTGTGATGTTGATCGCATTAAGTGCGGGTATTTCTTCTGCCAGTGCGCAATCGGCCTGCACGGCCGGTGCGTGCGTGAGCGCCGGGCCCCGCCTGGCCTCGATTGATTCCACGCAGAGCCCCATCCTCAATCTGCTGTTCGGCGCACTGCTGCCTGGCACCACGCTGAATCTCAGCGTGGCCGACTGGAACAACCTGGCCGGCGCCAACATCAATCTCAACGCGCTGCTGACCCAGCTCAACGGCGGCGTGGTGGTCAGTGACCCCAGCCAAGTGCTCAACGCCAACATCACCCTGGGGCAACTGCGTGCGGCAATGGTGCAGGTGTTGCAGGCCGACGGGCAGACCGCGGCCGCCAACGTGCTCAACGCGTTGCCGCTCGGCGTGGCGGGCACGAGCGGCAGCATCCGCCTGGCGGACATCCTGCAGATCGCGCTCCCGACCGGCTCGCTGGCGACCGTGCGGCTCAACGTGCTGGACCTGCTCACTGGCGGCGTGCAGCTTTACAACTTCCGCAACGTCCTCACCACGCCTGCCCCGATCACGGTCAACACCGCTGCGCTCGGCCTCAATGGCGTCGCCAATGTGCGCCTGTGGCTGCAGGCGGTGGAACCGCCGGTCTACACCTGCGGTGCCGCAGGGGCTGCCTTCCACAGCGCGGCGATCCGCATCAAGCTGGATCTGGATCTGGTACAGGGGTTGAACACCGGCACGCTCTCGGCAGCGCTCAATGGGCTGAATCTGCTGGGCGTCAGCCTGTCCAACACCAGCGTCACTGCCGATGTCCTGCATCTACAGGTCTACGCCGATGTCGCGCGCGCGGAAGGGTCGATCTCGGCGATCAACCTGGTCGGCAACGCGGTCACGCTGCAGGCGCGGCCGGGCCTGGTGAACCTGTATGTCGGACAGATCAGCGATGCGACGTTCTTCAACCGCAGCACAGTGCTGACCGACACAGCGCTGAGTGCGGCCACGCTGACCTCGCTCAGCGTGCGGGTGCGGGTGTCGGCCAACGTGTTGGGGCTGCTCACGCCGATCGCTGACATCACCGTCCCGCTGACGGTCAGCATCCGCAGTTTCGCCACTGCCACCCCCGGGCTGCAGAGCGCCAGCTTCACCGGCCCGTATCCGCAGACACGCACGTTGAATGCCGGCACGGTCAGTGCGGCGACCATGGTCTCCACCCTGGTCAATTCACTCAGCATCCAGGTCACCAGCGGCAATCCCACGGTGACACTGCTGGGTGGCATCGCGTTGCCGCTGCCGGTGGCGGACCTCGTCAACGGCATCGTCAACGTGCTGCTCACCCCGATCCGCACGCAGGTCAATGCGCTGGTCACGCCGGTACTGACCGCCGTGCTCGGCGGGGTGGTCGACAACCTGCTGGGCCTGCTCGGCATCCGCATCGGCCAAGCGGTCTTCACCGTGGAAGGCATTACCCAGGCGTGCGCGGCGACAGTGCAGCTGGTCAAGGACCTGCAGCCGACCAGCGATAGCGGGCGGTTCAATCTGTCCATCACCTACAACGGCAGCACCGTCGGTTCGGCCAGCAATGTCGGCAACAACGGTGCCACCGCGGCGGTGATCACTGTCCCCGGCGGTAGCTACGCCCTGGCCGAAGCCGCCGCAGCCGGCACCACGCTGACCCGCTATGCCAGCACCTGGCAGTGCACGGACCAGAACAACACCGTGGTGTCCTCGGGCAGCGGCGGCAGTTTCACGCTGCAGGCGCCAGCGATGACCGCCACCGCGGTGACGCTGGTCTGCCGGATCACCAATCGAACGCGCCAGGCGGATCTGTCGATCACCAAGACCGACGGCAGCGGCAGCTACACACCGGGCGGCACCGCCACCTACACCTTGCTGGTGCGCAACGACGGCCCGGATGCCGTCACCAACGCCGTGGTCACCGACAGCCTGCCCGGCGGCACCACACTGCGTGGCGCCTGGACCTGCAGCGCCACCAGTGGCAGCACCTGCGCAGCGGCCAGTGGCGGCGCGGTGGGCGCCAACGCGGTGAATGTCGGGGTGAACCTGGTCAACGGCGGGCAGGCCACGATCAGCGTACCGGTCAGTTTCAGCAGCAACCCGGGCGCGTACTAGCGCCCGGTGCAGTACGGCGGGTAGCGCGGGCTGACCCGCGCAGGGGATGGATGGGACCACTGGCTTCGAGGACGAGCGCATGGCAGCAACCGGCAAACACCGCAGGGCAGGGATGGCCTCGGCCCGCATCGCATGCGCGGTGGCCCTGCTCGCGTTGCTGCCGCCGCCGCTGCTGGCGCAGAGCTATCCCAACCCGCTCAACAATACCGCCACCGTCACCGCACCGACCGACGTGGCCGATCCCGCATTGGGCAACAACAGTGCGACCGACAGCAACACACTGGCGCTGCAGGCCCAGCTGAGTGTCACCAAGACCCTGCTCAGTGCCACCCCGGTCGCCGCCGGGGGGGCGGTGCAGTACCGCATCCAGGTCAACAACGCCGGCCCGTCGGCGGCTTCGGGCGTGGGCGTGGTCGACACCGTCTCCGCGCTGCTCACCAATGTCAGCTGGACCTGCCAGGCCACCACCGCCGCCTCCTCGTGCGCACAGGGCAATGGCAGTGGCAACGCGATCAACGTGCAGGTCAATGTCGCGGTCGGCGACAGCGTGGTGCTGCTGGTCAATGGCACCGCACCCACCAGCACACCGGCCACGGTGCCGGCCAACAGCGTGTCGCTGGTACTGCCCACCGGTACCACCGATCCGACGCCGGGCGACAACAGCGCCACCACGCCGGCCGTGCCGGTACAGGCCAACGCGCTGGTCGCCAACAACGATGCCTTCACTGCGCCGATCTCCTCGACCACGGGCGGCAGCACGCCCACCGTGCTCGGCAACGACACGCTCAACGGCGCGCCGGTGAATGGAGCCGATCTGATCATCGCGCTGCAGAACGCACCGGCCGGCTTCACCATCAACAGCGCAGGCGTGATCACCGTGCCCGCGGGTGCGGCCGCCGGGGCGACCACACTGACCTACCAGATCTGCGAAAACACCTCGCCGACCAACTGCGCCACCGCCACAGCCAGCGTGATCATCGGTCCGACCGCGGTGAACGATAGCTTCAACGCCACCGGTGGCGCAGCGTCGCTCAGCGGCTCCGTGGCCAGCAACGACAACGCACCTGCCGGCGCAACCTTCAGCGCAGTCGGCACGCCGCCGACCGGGCTCACCCTCAACGCGGAGGGCAGCTTCGTCTATGCGCCCGCCGGTGGCATCGCCGCGGCGACCTCGTTCCAGTACCAGCTCTGCCTGCCGGCACCGGATGGCGGCGTGTGCGCCACCGCGACCGCCTCGATCGTGGTCAATGCCAATGCCCTGGTGGCCGCTGACGACACCTTCACCACGCCCCTGCCGTCCGGTGCTGGCGGGCTCACCCCGAGCGTGCTGACCAATGACACCTTCAACGGCGGCGCGGTGCCGCAGGCCCAGGTGACGATGACGCTGGTCGGTGCGCCGGCCGGGTTTGCCATCACCGGCAACGGCGCCATCCAGGTGCCTGCCACTGCGGCAGCCGGTCCCCTGGCCCTGACCTACCGCTTCTGCGAAAACGCGCTGCCGGCCAACTGTGCAACGGCCACCGCCAACCTGGTGATCAGCCCCGACGCGGTCAACGACACGGTGACCACACCCGGTGGCGGACAACCGGCCACCGGCAGTCTGGCCGGCAACGACAACATCGCCAGCGGTTCGGCCTACACGCTGGGCACCGCGCCCACCCGTGGCACCGCAGTGGTCAACGCCGATGGCACCTTCAGCTACACGCCCATCAACGCCAACACCGGGCCGGATTCCTTCACCTACCAGGTCTGCCTGCCGGCGCCGAACGCGACCGTCTGCGATACCGCCACGGTCAGCGTGAACGTGCAGGCCAACCAGATCGCCGCGGTCAGCGACGTGTTCACCACGCCGCTGCAGCCGGGCACCACCACCACGATCAGCCTGCTCGGCAACGACACCCTCAACGGTGCGGCGGTCCTGCCCGCCGCGGTCACCCTGGCCCTTACCGGCGCGCCGGCCAACTACGCCGTCAACGCGGCAGGACAGGTGTTGGTTCCGGTGGGTGCTGCGGCCGGCGCGGTGAGCTTCAGTTACCAGCTCTGCGAACTGGCCGCGCCGACCAACTGTGCCACTGCCAACGTGCAGCTGGTGGTCGCGCCCGATGCGGTGGACGATGCTTTCGTGGCCGTCGCAGGTATTGCCCTGGCAGGCAGTGTCGCGGGCAATGACAACGTGCCGACTGGCGCCCAGTTCAGCCTGCTTGCGGTGGCCGCGCACGGCACGGTAGTGCTCACTGCCGACGGCAGTTTCAGCTACACCTCGCAGTCTGCCTTTACCGGGCCGGATACCTTCCGTTATCAAGCGTGCCTGCCGGCACCGAATGCGGGCGTGTGCGATGCAGCCAACGTGACCCTCAACGTTGGCGCGGCCGCCATCGCGGCCGGCAACGATGACTTCACCGGCACGCCCCTGACCAGTGCCGGCGGGCTGACCGCCAGCGTACTGGACAACGACACTGTCAACGGCGCGCCCATCCCGCCGGCGCAGACCACGCTGTCGCTGATCAACGCACCGCCGGCGGGCTACACGCTCGAGCCCAATGGCCAGCTGCAGGTGCCCGCTGGCGCGCCGGCCGGGCCGGTCAGCCTCACCTATCAGCTGTGCCAGGCGGGAACCAGCAACTGCGCCACCGCCAGCATCGCGGTGGTGATCGCTCCGGATGCGGTGGCCGATGCCTACACCACGCAGGTGGCCACGCCGGTCAGCGGCAACGTGGCAGTGAACGACAACGTCGCTATCGGCACCACCTATGCGGTGACCGGCGCGACACCTGCCGGGCTGGTGTTCAACGCCGATGGCAGCTTCACCTACACCCCGCCGGCGCAGTACACCGGCACCTCCACCTTCACCTACCAGGCCTGCCTGGCCGCGCCGTTGGCCGCCGTCTGCGATACCGCCACGGTCACCCTCAACGTCAATGCCGGCACCCTGGTCGCCAACGACGATGATTTCCGCAGCGCGATCCTCACTCCCGCCACCGGCGGCACCACCAACAGCGTGCTCGGCAACGACACCATCAACGGCGCGATCCCGCCGGCGCCGGGGCAGGTGATCCTGAGCCTGATCGGTGCACCAGCCGGCTACGTGATCAACAGCAACGGCACAGTGTCGGTTCCCGGCGGCGCAGCGGCCGGTGCGGTGACCTTCACCTACCAGCTGTGCGAAGCGGCATTGCCCGCCAACTGCGCTACCGCGTCGGTGCAGTTGCTGCTGGCTCCGGTGGCGGTCAACGACACCTTCAGTACACAGGTCGGCGTGGCGCTGAGTGCAAGCGTGGCCGGTAATGACAACGTCCCGGCGAACGCGGGCTTCAGCCTCAGCGGCACGGCGCCGGCAGGGCTGGTGTTCAACCCCGACGGCAGCTTCACTTACATCCCGCCGGTGGCAACCCAGGGCGCGGTGACGTTCGCCTACCAGGCGTGCCTGCCGGCGCCGGACACCGCGGTCTGCTCGGGTGGGACTGCGACGATCAACGTCAATGCCGGCACCCTGGTCGCCAACGACGATGATTTCCGCGCAACGCCGATCAATCCCGTCACCGGTGGCAGTACCGGATCGGTGCTGGGCAATGACGGCCTCAACGGTGCGGTACCGCCGGCGTCGGCCGATGTGCTGCTCAGCCTGGTCGGTGCGCCGGCGGGTTACACGCTGTTGGCCGACGGCACACTGACGATCGGCAGCGGCGTGCCGGCTGGTGCGGTGACGCTCACCTATCAGCTGTGTGAAGCGGCGCTGCCGAGCAACTGCGACTCGGCGCAGATAAGCCTGGTGGTGTCGCCGCTCGCCGCCGCCGACATCTTCTCCACCCCGGTGGGACAGTTGCTGGCAGGCGCCGTCGGCAGCAACGACAACGCGCCGGCCGGCGCGGTGTTCACGCTGACCGCAGCGGCGCCGGCCGGACTGCAGTTCGGGACGGACGGCAGCTTCCTCTACACCCCGCCGGCCGGCGTCACCGGGCCGGTCGCGTTCACCTACACGGTCTGCCTGCCGGCACCGGACAGCACGCAGTGCAGCAGCGCCAGTGCCACGATCAACGTCAACGCCGGCACCCTGGTGGCGTTGGACGACGACTTCAGCGCCACCCCGCTGGCACCCGGCAGTGGCAGCGCGACCAGCGTGCTGCTCAACGACAGCCTCAATGGCACTACGCCGCCGGCGGCGGGCAGCGTACTGCTCAGCCTGATCGGCGCGCCGGCCGGTTACACGCTCGATGCAAACGGCCTGCTGCAGGTGCCCGTGGGCGCCACGGGCGGCGCCACGGTACTGACCTACCAAGTGTGCGAGGCGGTGCTGCCCGGCAACTGCGCCAGTGCGACCATCCGCCTGGTGGTAACCCCGTCGGCCACCAATGACACGTTCTCCACGGCGGCCGGGCAGGCGCTCAACGGCAACGTGGGTGACAACGACAACGTGTCGGCGGGCGCGCAGTTCACCGTCACCGGCACCGCGCCGGCCGGCCTGGTGTTCAGCGGCAGTGGCAGCTTCACCTACACCCCACCGGTCGGCACTACGGGCCCGGTCACATTCGCCTACCAGGTCTGCCTGCCAGCACCGAACGCTGCGTTGTGCGCGAACGCCAGCGCCACCATCACGGTCAACGCAGGTACGCTCGCTGCCAATCCGGATGACTTCAGCACCACGCCGATCAACCCGGTCACCGGCGGCAGCACTACCTCGGTGCTGGCCAACGATGCGCTCAATGGCAGCACGCCGCCGGCGGTAGCCGATGTGCTGCTGTCGTTGCAGGGCGCGCCGGCCGGCGTGGCCATCACCGCCGAGGGCGCGGTGACGGTGGCGCCGGGCACGCCTGCAGGGGTGAAGAACCTGACCTACCAGCTCTGTGAAGCGGCGGCGCCATCCAACTGCGCGACCGCCACCGCACGCGTGGTGGTCGCGCCGTCCGCCGTGGACGATGCGTTGTCCACGCCCTCGGGCCAAGTGCTGAACGGCTCGGTGGCCAGCAACGATAACGCGCCGGTGGGTGCCCAGTTCACCGTGCTCAACATCCCGCCGGATGGCCTCGTGCTCGCGGCCGACGGCACCTTCAGCTATACGCCCCCGGTCGGCTTCAGCGGCGCAATCCCGTTTGCCTACCGGGTCTGTCTGCCGGCACCGGATGCAGGCGTCTGCGCGACGGCCAGCGTCACCCTCAACGTCAACAGCGGCACGCTGGTAGCGTTGGACGACACGTTTGCCACCCCGCTCGCGCCCGGTGCCGCCTCGCCGTCGGTGCTGGCCAACGACACGCTCAACTCGGCCACGCCGCTGCCGGCCGAGGTGGTGCTGTCGCTGATCGGTGCGCCGACCGGTTTCGCCATCGCCACCGATGGCGCGGTCACGGTCACTGCCGGGACCGCCGCCGGCGCCACCACGCTCACGTACCAGATCTGCGAAGCCGCTGCGTCGTCCAACTGTGCCACCGCCAGTATCGCGCTGGTGGTGGCGCCTGCGCCGGTCAACGATGCATTCGCCGTGCAGGCGGGCCAGACGATCAACGACACGGTGTCGGGCAACGACAACATGCCCATCGGGTCGCTCTACAGTGTGCCGGGCGCACTGCCGGCCGGTGTGACCTTCAATGTCGACGGCAGCTTCAGCTACACGCCGCCGGCCGGCACCACCAGCCCCACCGGTTTCACCTACCAGGCCTGCCTGCCCGCACCGGACACGGCCATCTGCGGCACCGCCACGGTCACGCTCAACATCAACAACGGCGCGCTGGTCGCGAGCGACGACAGCTTCGGTGCGATCGCGCCAGGCGGTGCAACGCCCAGTGTGTTGAACAACGATGCGCTCAACGGCGTCAGCCCGGCACCGGCCTCCAGCGTCTCGCTGAGCCTGGTCGGTGCGCCGGCCGGATTCACGATCAACCCCAACGGCACGGTCTCGGTCGCGGGCAACGCGCCTACCGGCGCGATCACGCTGAGCTACCAGGTCTGCGAAATCGCCGCGGCGAACAACTGCGCCACCGCGAGCATCGCCCTGGTGGTGCGTCCGGCACCCGTCGATGATGCGATCGCCGTGCAGGCCGGTCAGCCCAACAGCGGCAACGTGTCGGGCAACGACAACATGCCGGCCGGCTCGACGTGGAGCGTGGCCGCGCCGCCCCAGGGCCTGGTGTTCAACAGCAACGGCAGCTTCACCTATACGCCGCCGGCCGGTACCGTCGGCCCGGTCACGTTCGCCTACCAGGCCTGCCTGCCTGCACCGGATGCCGCCATCTGCAGCACCGCCACGGCCACCTTGACCATCGCCGTCAACGCCGTTGTCGCCAACGACGATATCTTCGCCGCGCCGGTCACCGGGGGGGCGGCCACGCCGAGCGTGTTGAGCAACGATTCTCTCAATGGCGTGAGTCCGCCGGCTGCGACGACGGTGCAGCTGCTGCTGCTCGGTGCACCGGCCGGCTTCGTCATCAACAACGATGGCACCGTGCAGATTCCCGCCGGCGTTACCGCCGGGGCCACCGCACTGACCTATCAGCTATGCGAGACGGCTTCGCCGACCAACTGCGCCACCGCCGCGATCCGCATCGTGATCACGCCGGCCCCGCAGAACGATGCCTTCTCCGTGCCTGCCGGCGGCACGCTCGTCAACGGCAGCGTTGCCGGCAACGACAGCATGCCGGCCGGCTCCAGCTGGGCCGTGCAGGGCACGCCGCCGAACGGGCTGGTGTTCAATGGCGACGGCACCTTCAGCTACACGCCGCCGGTGGGCACCACCGGTGCGGTGACCGTTACGTATCAAACCTGCCTGCCGGCCCCCAATGCCGGTGTCTGCGGCACGGCGACGGTCACGCTCAACATCAACCTGGGCACGCTGGCGGCGGCCGACGACAGCTTTGTCGACATCGCGCCCGGCAGTGCCACACCCAGTGTGCTCGGCAACGATGCGCTCAACGGCGTCAGCCCGCCAGCCCCGGCCAGCGTGCAGCTGAGCCTGGTCGGCGCGCCGGCCGGCTACAGCATTGCCGCTGATGGCACGATCAACGTGCCGATCGGCGTCGTCGCCGGCGCGACCACGCTGACCTATCAGATCTGCGAAACCGCCGCGCCGTCCAATTGCGATACCGCCACCGTTGCGCTGGTGATCCGTCCGGCACCGCAGAACGATGCCTACGCGGTGCAGGCCGGTGGCACGATCAGCAACGGCAACGTGGCGGCGAACGATGGCATGCCGACTGGCGCGAGCTGGGCCGTGCAGGGCACGCCTCCGGCGGGCCTCGCGTTCAATGCCGATGGTACGTTCAGCTATACCCCGCCGCTCGGCACCACCGGTCCGGTCACGTTCACCTACCAGACCTGCCTGCCGGCACCGAATGCGGCACTGTGCGCGACCGCCACGGCCACGCTCAACATCAACACTGGCACCCTGGTCGCCGCCGATGACACGCTTGCCGGTGTGCTGCCGGGCGCGACCACGGCCGGCAGCGTGCTGGCCAACGACAGCCTCAACGGTGTCTCGCCGCCGGCGCCCGCCGATGTGCTGCTGAGCCTGGTCGGTGCACCGGCCGGCTTCACGATCAACCCGGACGGCACGATCAGCGTCGGTGGCGGGGTGACCGCCGGCCCGACCACGCTCACCTATCAGATCTGCGAAGCCGCTGCATCGAGCAACTGCGATACCGCCAGCGTCACCGTGGTGGTGACGCCGCTGCCGCAGAACGACGCCTTCAGCGTGCAGCTGGGGCAGACGCTGGGCAACAGCGTGGCCAGCAATGACAACCTGCCATCCGGCGCGACCTGGGCGCTGCAGGGCACGCCGCCGGCCGGCCTGACCTTCAATGCCGATGGCTCGTTCACCTATACCCCACCGGGTGGCACCACCGGGCCGGTGACCTTCACCTACCAGGCCTGCCTGCCGGCGCCGAACACGACCCTGTGCGGCACAGCCACGGTCACCCTCAACATCACCACCGGTTCGCTGCTGGCCGGCGATGACACCTTCAGTGGCATCGCCCCCGGCACCACCTCGGCGGCCAGCGTGTTGGCCAATGACAGCCTCAACGGCGTCTCGCCGCCGGCCGCGGCCAGCGTAGTGCTGAGCCTGGTGGGCGCGCCCGCCGGCTTCGCGATCACGCCCAGCGGCACCATCAGCGTCGCCACCGGCACGATGGCAGGCGCGACCACGCTCACCTACCAGATCTGTGAGGCCGCCGCGCCAGGCAACTGCGCCACGGCCACGGTGACGGTGATCATCACTCCCACGCCGCAGAACGATGCCTTCTCGGTGCAGGCTGGGCAGAGTCTGGGCAACAGTGTGGCGACCAATGACAGCTTGCCGCCGGGGTCCACCTTGGCGATCCAGGGCACGCCGCCCGCCGGGCTTGCGTTCAACACCGATGGCAGCTTCACCTATACGCCGCCGATCGGCACGCCCAGCCCGGTGACATTCGTTTACCGCGCGTGCCTGCCAGCACCGAACAACAGCCTGTGCGGCACGGCCACGGTCACACTCAACGTCAACAACGGCACGCTCACCGCCGGCGATGACACGCTCACCGGCGTGCTGCCCGGTGCGACCACGGGCGGCAGCGTGCTCGCCAACGACAGCCTCAACGGCGTCTCGCCGCCGGCGGCCGCCGACGTGGTGCTGAGCCTGGTCGGCGCGCCGGGTGGCTTCACCCTCTCGCCGGACGGCACGATCAGCGTGGGCACCGGGGTGGTGTCCGGTTCGACCACGATCACCTACCAGATCTGCGAAGCGGCGGCGCCGGCCAACTGCGATACCGCCAGCGTCACCGTGGTCGTCACTCCGGCACCGCAGAACGATGCCTTCGCGGTGCAGGCCGGACAGACGCTGAGCAACACGGTCGCCGCCAACGACACCACGCCGCCGGGTGCGGTGTTCACCCTGCAGGGCACTGCGCCGGCCGGCCTGGTCTTCAACACCGACGGCACGTTTACCTATACCCCGGCCGCGGGTGTCACCGGCCCGGTCAGCGTCGCCTACCAGGTGTGCCTGCCGGCGCCGAACGGCAGCCTGTGCGGCGGCGCGATCCTTACCATCAACATCAACAACGGCCTGCTGGTGGCTGGCGATGACACGCTCACCGGCGTGGCACCCGGCACCACCTCCAGTGGCAGCGTGCTGGCCAACGACAGCCTCAATGGCGTCTCGCCGCCGGCCGCGGCGGATGTACTGCTGAGCCTGGTCGGCGCACCGGCCGGTTTCAGCATCACATCCGCCGGCACGATCACGGTGGCCAGTGGCACGACCTCCGGGGCCACGACGATCACCTACCAGATCTGCGAAGCCGCCGCGCCGGGCAACTGCGATACCGCCAGCGTCACTGTGGTCGTCAGTCCCGCCCCGCAGAACGACGTGTTCTCGGTGCAGGTCGGGCAGACCCTCAGCAACAGCGTGGCCAGCAACGACGCCATGCCCCCCGGTGCGCTCTACACCGTGCAGGGCACGCCGCTGCCGGGCCTGACCCTGGCCAGCAATGGTGGCTTCACCTATACGCCGCCGGCAGGCACGCCCAGTCCGGTCAGCTTCATCTACCAGACCTGCCTGCCCGCGCCGTACGCCGCCACCTGCGGCACCGCCCCGGTCACGATCAACATCAACACCGGCACGCTGGTGGCCGGTGACGACGTGCTCACCGGCCTCGTACCGGGCACCACCTCCTCGCTCAGCGTACTGGCCAACGATCAGCTCAATGGCGTCAGTCCACCGCCGGCGACAGCGGTGCAGCTCAGCCTGATCGGCGCAGCGGCCGGTGTCAGCATCAATCCGGACGGCACGATCAGCATCGGCTCCGGGGTCACCGCCGGCGCCACCGCGGTGACCTACCAGATCTGCGAAGCTGCCGCGCTGGCCAACTGCACCACCGCCACGGTCACCGTTGTGGTCACCCCGGTCCCGCAGAACGACAGCTTCACCGCGCCTGCCGGGCTTCCGCTCATGGGCAACGTCGGCGCGAACGACAATGTCGCCGCCGGTGCGCTCTACTCCCTCACCAGCGCCGCGCTGCCGGGCCTGGTGTTCAACGCGGATGGCAGCTTCACCTACACCGCGCCCTCAGGCGTCACCGGGCCGGTCGCCTTCAGCTACCAGGTGTGCCTGCCGGCGCCGTATGGCACGCAATGCGGCACGGCCAGCGTCACGCTCACCCTGTCCGGTTCGGTCAACGTGGTGCTGGCGGTCAATGATGACTTCACCGGCACCCCGGTGGACCCGGCCGTGGGCGGCACCATCGCCCGCTCGGTGCTGGAGAACGACAGCATCAACAACGTCTCCCCGCCGCCGGTCGGCAGCGTGGTGGCCAGCCTGACCGGCAGCACGCCCGGTTACACGATGAACAACCAGGGCCAGATCATGGTCGCGGCGGGCGTGCAGCCCGGCCAGGTGCAGCTGGCCTATCAGTTGTGCGAGAACGGCGTGCCGACCAACTGCACCACCGCGATCGCCACCGTGCGGATACAAGGCCCCATCGGTGCTCTGCTGGCGGTGGACGACAGCGGCGGCCCGGTCGGTCCGACCGGCAGCGTGCGCCTGCTCAACGTGTTCACCAATGACACGTTCAACACCGCATCGCTGGATCCCACCCAGGTGAGTTTCGCGCCGGTGGCCACCAACGCACTGCGCTTCAGCGCCGATGGCTGGGTGGATGTTGCCGCCGGGCAGGCCGCCGGCAGCTACAGCACGACCTACACGATCTGCCTGCTCAACCAGCCCACCGTCTGCGACACCGGCAACGTGACCGTGACCGTCATCGCGGGCGAACCCGGCGTGGATGCCACGGATGATCGCGTGGAGATTCCGCAGGACGGGGTGATCGAGATCGACGTGCTTGGCAATGACCGGGTCAACGGCACGCCGATCGATCCGGACACGGTCAGCGTGACCATCACCGCAGCGCCGCCCTACGGCACCGCAACGGTGATGCCGCGTGCCCGCATCCGCTTCGCTGCACTGGCCAACTTCTCCGGTGAGCAGAGCTTCGACTATCAGGTCTGCGACGTGGCTGATCCGGCGATGTGCGCGGGTGCGACGGTCACGGTCATGGTGGACCCGAACGTACTCACCTTGGCCGACGATGCCATGACCGCCGAAACCGCCGGGCCGCAGGTGATCGATGTACTGGCCAATGACAGCGCCCGCACCGCGCCGCTGGATCCGGCCTCCCTGCAGGTCGCGGTGGCACCGGCGCACGGTACCGCGCAATGCGGCAACGGCCTGTGCACCTACACGCCGGCGGCGAACTTTGCGGGCACCGACAGCTTCCGCTACCGGGTGTGCGACGTGTCCATCCCGGCCCCGTTGTGTGCCGAGGCCAATGTCGCGGTGACGGTGGCCGGCCAGCAGGCCGTGCTGCGCCTGACCAAGGTGGCCGGCAAACGCAGTGCGCAGATCGGTGACCTGGTGCGCTACACCGTCACCATCGACAACGTCGGCGAGGTGGATGCCAACGGCGCCACGCTGCTGGATACGCTGCCGCCGGGCTTCACCTTCGTGCGCGGTGGCTTCGCGGTGATCGATGCCGACAACGATGCACGCACGAGTGGCGTGCAGCCGCTGCGCATCGATGGCATCGATGTGGCGGCGGGTGAGCGGGCGACGGTGGTGTACTACCTGCGTGTCGGTGCGGGCACCGGCACCGGCGTGCATACCAACCGCATCACCGCCATCGACGGCGAGAACCGCACGATCGGCAATGTCGCCTCGGCCGAGGTGGAGATCACCACCGATCCGCTGCTCGATGAAAGCCTGATCGTGGGCAGCGTGTTCGACGACCGCAACGGCAACGGCATCCAGGATGACGCTGAGCGCGGCATTCCCGGCGTGCGCATCGCAGCGGTGGAAGGCCTGTTGATGGAAACCGACGCCTTCGGCCGCTACCACCTGGTCGGGATCCCCGGTGGCGAGGCGCGCGGGCGCAACTTCATCCTCAAGGTGGATCCCTCCACGCTGCCCGCCGGTGCGCGTTTCACGACGCCCAATCCGTTGGTCCGCCGCATCACGCCCGGGCTGCCGGTGCGCTTCGACTTCGGCGTGCGCATGCCCGAAGGTGCACTGAGCACAACCGCATCGAACCCGACCGCGCCGCCGGCCGCCCCGGCATCGCGCCCCGCGCGGATCGAACTCGGCGAGGCGTTGTTCGCCCCAGGCACGGCACGGCTGGACGCCGACCGCGCGCCGGTGATCACAACGGCCGCCCAAGCACTGATATCGCGCGGTGGCGGGCGCCTGCAGCTCAGCGCTGCCGCCGGGCAGGTGCCGCTCGCCCTGCAGCGTGCACAGGTGCTGCGTGAGGCACTACGCCCACAGCTGCCGGGCCCGATCGCCACGGCAACCACGATCGAAGTGCTGGGCACCGACGGGCGCGTACTGCATCGCCTGCATCTCGACGATCCCCCCGAGCCTGCCAGTCCCGGCCGCACGACCGGGGAGGGGCGCTGACATGGATATGACCCTGATTCCGAGCCCGATCTCCCGCCGCCTCACCCTCGGCCTGGCCAGCGCGCTGCTGCTGGCACTGCCGGCCGCCGCCCAGCCGGTCACACCGGTTCCGACACCCGCGCCGATCCGCTGCGAGGCCGACAGCTGCCGCAACGATGACGGGCTGCTGCTGCGCATCCTCGATGACAGCGAGCCGGCGCTGCCGCTACCCGGCCGCGCGGAGCGTCCCGCGGCCGGCGCGGTGCCGGCATCGCCGGCAGTCACCCCGGATGTCGCTGCGCGTGGGGGCCAGTTCATGGCCGAGCTGCCCAACGGCGGCGTGGTGTGGGCCACCGAAGACCCGACCATGGTCCCGCCCAGCCTGAGCGTGCAGGCGGCCGCCACGGTGCCGTTCGAGAACGGCCGGGTGATCCGCCCGCTGCGCTTCCACAGCTACAACAACTACGCCTCGTTCATCCAAAAACTGGAGGTGACGCTGTATCGCGGCACCGACACGGATCTGGTCACGCCGCTGGCCCGCATCGAGCTGCCGGCGGACTATGTCGGCGACGCGGAGTGGAGTGGTGAGTTGCCGCCGCAGATCAAGCTGCGTACCGGCGATGAGCTGATCTACGTGGCGCGCGCCTACGGCACTGGTGGTGCGTTCGATGAAACCCGCCTCCAGCGCATCCAACTGGTGACCCCGGCCGATTTCGACCGTGGCCTGCAGATCACCCGCGAGAGCGTGCAGAAGACACTTGGCCAGGCGCTGGATGGCGACAGCGCGCAGGACCTGCAGCTCAGCAACAGCATCTATGGGCAGAGCATGCTCCGCCTGCAGAACATTCCCATCCACGGGTCGCGCGTGCGCCTGTATGGCCGCAACCTGGAGCCCAACAGTCGCGTGCGCATCAACGGCCAGGACTTCCCGGTCGATCTGGAGCAGAAGTTCGCGGCCGAGTTCCTGGAGCCGGTGGGTGAGCATCGCTACGACGTCAGTGTCGAATCACGCGATGCACCCTCCGCGCAGCGTCAGCTGGATGTGGATGTCACCGGCCGCTACCTGTTCCTGGTCGCCATTGCCGATGTCACCGTCTCCAAGAACAGCGCCAGCGGCAATCTGCAGCCGCTCGCCGCCGATGATCGTGACGATGACAGTTTCCTCAGCGAAGGCCGGCTGGCGTTCTATCTGAAGGGCAAGCTGCGCGGCAAATACCTGGTCACTGCTCAGGCCGACACGCAGGACCGTGAGCTGAAGTATCTGTTCCGCGATTTCACCCAGGCCGACGCACAGGACGTGTTCCGCCGCCTGGATCCGGATCTGTACTACCCGGTCTATGGCGATGACTCCACCACCTATCGCGACGTGGATACGCAGGGGCGGTTGTACCTGCGCGTGGATTGGGACCAGAGCCAGGCCGTGTGGGGCAACTACGCCACCGGCATCACCGGTACCGAGTATGGCCAGTACGTGCGCTCGCTCTACGGTGGTGCATTGAACTGGCGTTCGCTGGAGGCCACGCCGCTGGGCGAGGCGCGCTCGCAGGTGAAGGTGTTCGGCTCCGAGGCGCAGTCCGCCCCGGGCCACAGTGAATTCCTCGGCACCGGCGGCAGCCTGTATTACCTGCGCCATACCGACGTGTTGCCTGGTTCGGAGCAGGTGGTGCTGGAAGTGCGCGACCGCACCACCGGCCGCACCGAAACGCGCGCCACGCTGCAGGAAGGCGTGGACTATGAAATCGACAATCTTCAGGGCCGTTTGATCCTGACCCGTCCGCTGGCGCAGCTGACCCGCGAGAACGTGCGCAGCATCACCCGCGACATGCCGCTCGATGGCTACGACCAGCTGCTGCTGGTGGACTACGAATACGTGCCTCTGGGTTTCAGCAGCGATGACGTGACCTACGGTGCGCGCGGCCGGCAGTGGATCGGCGATCACGTGGCGATCGGCGGCACCTGGATCGACGAGAACCGCAGCGGTGAGAACTACAGCCTCAAAGGCGCTGACCTCACCCTGCAGGCCGGGCGTGGCACCTATCTGAAGATGGAGCAGACCCGCACCGAAGCGACCGCCGCCCCGGTGTTCTATTCAGACAACGGCGGCCTGAGTTTCATCCGCCGCAATCCGTACGAAGGCCGGCGCTCGGGCACCGCCAGCGCAGTGGAAGCGCGGGCCAACCTGCGCGAGCTGGGCTGGACCACGCAGGACTGGAGCCTGGGGGCGTGGTGGCGCGACGTCGATGCCGGCTTCTCGGTTGCGCGCCAGGACACCGGCCTGCCGATCCAGGAGTATGGCGCCGAGTTCCTCGGCTACCTCACCGACGACCTCAGCCTGTACGGCCGCCACACCCGCACCGAGCAGGGCGAACTTGCCCTGGAGCAGAGCCAGCTGACCGCCGAATGGCGGCTGGGCAACGACGGCCAGCTGACCGGTGAACTGCGCCGCGTGCGCGAGGAGCAGGAACTGCAGAGCGTGGATGCACTGCTCGCTGCGATCGGCTACCGCCAGCGCTTCGGCGCGTCGTGGGAGCTGTACGGCACCGGGCAGGTCACGCTGGACGATGACGGCGGTGCCTACGAGAAGAACGACCTGCTGACCCTCGGCGCGCGGTACCTGTTCGGTGATCGCAGCAGTGTCGGTGCGGAAGTGAGTGGTGGCAGCCGCGGCCATGGTGCCAAGGTCGATGGCGAGTACCGCATGGCACCGGATCACAGCCTCTACGGCAGTTACAGCTACAGCACCGACCGCACCGGCACCGATCCGCTGTTCGATACCGGCCTGCAGAGTGGCTGGACGCTGGGCCAGCGCTGGCGGCTGAGCAACCAGGTCAACGTCTACAACGAGAGCCAGTATCTGAAGGATCGTCGCCAGGACAGCGCGGGCATCGTGCATACCTTCGGCATGGATTTCTATCCCGCGCAGGGCTGGAACCTGGGCTTCACGATCATGGACGGCGAACTGGACTCCACCGTCGGCCGTGTCGATCGCCGCGCCTACAGCGTCAGTGGCGGGCGCACCGATGCGGTGGCGCAGTGGAACAGCAAGCTGGAGTACCGCCGCGACAGTGGCGCCGAACAGCGCGAGCAGTGGGTGACCACCAACCGCCTGCTGTACAAGCTCAACGAAGACTGGCGTTTCGCGTTGCGCGCCAACTACGCCGATACCGAAGACCGCATTGACCGCCTGGCCGATGCCAAGCTGGTGGAGACCAACATGGGCTTCGCCTGGCGCCCGCACGACAACACGCGCTGGGCCGGCTTCGGCAAGTTCACCTATCTCTACGACGTGGCCTCGCTCGGCCAGGAGGGCGGCAACCTGTACGACCAGCGTTCGCAGATCCTTTCGCTCGAAGGGATCCGTCAGCTGGGCGCGCGCTGGGAAGTGGCCGGCAAGCTGGCTTCGCGCTGGGGTGACTACCGCACCGGGCGCGGTGAGGGGGCCTGGTTGGACAGCCGTGCCGACTTCGCTGCCTTGCAGCTGCGCTATCGCCTGTTCGCGCAGTGGGAAGGCCTGGCCGAGCACCGGTGGTTGAAGGTGCGCGACGGCGGCGTGCGCAAAGGTTGGCTGGTGGGCGTGGACCGCCGGGTGGGGGAGAACTTCAAGGTCGGGGTGGGCTACAACTTCACCGAATTCAGCGATGACATGACCGAGCTGAAGTACGACCAGAAGGGGTTCTTCTTGAACATGGCGGGGTATTACTAGGCGTCGGTGGGTTCGGGCCTGCCACGCATGGCGTGGCACTACCGGGGATCGCGGTGTTGGCGGTCGGCTCCGGAGGGGGCAGGAGGTAGGGCCAGGCCATGCCTGGCTGAACTGCCGGCAACTTTTCCAGGATGAATGGGCGTTTCCTGCGGGCTGTTCAGCCAGAAAACACGCGGTATCCCCCGATTCATCATCGTATCCTGTTGATTCAATGGGGTTTGTTGCCTCGTTCCCGGGCTCTCGCCACTGTCATCATTTCGCGGTACGTTAGACGGGCAATCTGTACCAGCATCCCATCAACAGAACGCTGGAACTTCTTTCCCCTTTAGCAGTCCAATTCCGGGACTGCTAAGATGAGTGCTATGAGCCAGAACACCTCTACTGCCCTTGTGGCAAACAATCTCCCGATTCCCAGTGCGCTCGGTTCGCTGGACGCCTACATCGGTGCCGTGCACCAGATCCCGGTGCTGTCGGTCGATGACGAGCAGGATCTGGCCCGCCGCTTCCGCGACGAGCTGGATCTGGATGCCGCGCGCGAGCTGGTCCATTCCCACCTGCGCTTCGTGGTGCACGTCGCCCGCGGCTACAACGGCTACGGCCTGGCGCTGGGCGACCTGATCCAGGAAGGCAACATCGGCCTGATGAAGGCGGTGAAGCGCTTCGACCCGGACATGGGCGTTCGCCTGGTGTCGTTCGCGGTGCATTGGATCCGCGCGGAAATGCACGAGTTCATCCTCAAGAACTGGCGCATCGTCAAGGTCGCCACGACCAAGGCGCAGCGCAAGCTGTTCTTCAACCTGCGCAAGTCCAAGACCCGCCTGGGCTGGATGAACGCGGCCGAAGTCAGCGCGGTGGCCAAGGACCTGAACGTGTCCGAGCGCGAAGTGCTCGAGATGGAGTCGCGCCTGTCGGGTCGCGATATCGGTTTCGATCTCTCCAGCGATGACGATGACGATCATGCACCGCCGTCGCCGGCGGCCTACCTGCGGGCCAACGAAGAAGATCCTTCGATGGCGTATGAGCGGATGGACAGCGAAGACAATCAGCTGCAGCTGCTGCGCGAAGGCATGGCCGAGCTGGATGCGCGTTCGCGCGACATCATCCGCCGTCGCTGGTTGGACGCGGACAGCAAGGTGACGCTGCAGGAGCTGGCCGATGAGTACGGCGTGTCCGCCGAGCGCATCCGCCAGGTCGAGGCGAACGCCCTGAAGAAGATGAAGGCGCTGTTTACTGCGTGATGCAGTGACTGGCGTGATCACACGAGAAGGCCCGGCTTGATGCCGGGCCTTTTTGCTTTCTGGCGCTCAGGGCAGTGCTTCGATCGGTCGTGGCCCCGACCGTGCCAGGTCAGCCATGCTCGCGCGCAATCGCCCGCCAGCCGATATCGCGGCGGTGGAACTCATGGGCCCAGTGGATCGCACCGACGCCGGCGTAGGCGTTGCGCTGTGCCTCGCCCACCGTGCCGCCCAATGCCGCCACGCACAGCACGCGGCCGCCGGCGCTGAGCACCTGGCCCTGCGCGTCCAGCGTGGTGCCGGCATGGAACACCTTGGCCGTCGCGGCGACCGCTTCCAGGCCGTGGATCACGTCGCCGGTGATCGGGGTTTCCGGATACGGCGAGGCGGCCATCACCACGCCGAGGGACGGGCGCGGATCCCACTGCGCCTCCACGGTGTCCAGGCGCTCATCGATCGCCGCTTCGACCAGATCCACCAGGTCCGACTGCAGGCGCAGCATCACCGGCTGGGTTTCCGGGTCGCCAAAGCGCACGTTGAACTCGATCACCTTCGGCGCGCCGCTGGCATCGATCATCAGGCCCGCATAGAGGAAGCCGGTGAACGGAATGCCGTCGGCGATCATGCCCTGCACGGTCGGGTTGACCACCTCGCGCATCACGCGCGCATGCACTTCGTCGGTCACCACCGGAGCCGGCGAGTACGCGCCCATGCCGCCGGTGTTCGGGCCGGTGTCGCCGTCGCCGACGCGCTTGTGGTCCTGCGAGGTCGCCATCGGCAGTGCCGTCTTACCGTCCACCATCGAGATGAAGCTGGCTTCTTCGCCATCCAGGAATTCTTCGATCACCACGCGTGCGCCAGCATCGCCGAAGGCATTGCCGGAGAGCATGTCGCGCACCGCGTCCTCGGCCTCGGTCAGGGTCATCGCCACGATCACGCCCTTGCCGGCGGCCAGACCATCGGCCTTGACCACGATCGGTGCGCCTTTCTCACGCAGGTAGGCCAGCGCCGGGTCGATGTCGGTATGCACGGCATAGAACGCGGTCGGGATCTTGTGGCGGGCCAGGAAGTCCTTCGCGTACGCCTTGCTGCCTTCCAACTGCGCGGCGGCGGCGGTGGGCCCGAAGATGCGGTGCCCGGCGGCGCGGAAGCGATCGACCACACCGGCCACCAGCGGCACTTCCGGGCCGACCACGGTCAGGCCGATGCCTTCGGTGCCCACCAGTGCCAGCAGGCCGTCCAGATCGGTGACCTTGACGTCCACGTTGCGGCACTTGGGCTCGGTGGCGGTGCCTGCATTGCCGGGGGCGACGATGACCTCACGGACCTTCGCGGACTGGGCCAGCTTCCAGGCCAGGGCGTGTTCGCGGCCGCCAGCGCCGATGACCAGGATCTTCAATGCAGTTCTCGCGTAAGAGGGCAGGAACGTGATTTTACGCGGTGCGGGCGGCGGGTGCATTCAGGCGGTCGGTTGCCGTGGCAACCCACGGCCTCAGCTGTCGGCGCAGCCGTCGCGCTGGAGGTCTTCCGGCACCGGATACGCGCGCTGCCGGGCATCGAAGATGAGGTGGTAGAACTCGGTCGCCGGGCCCGTGCAGTCGTGGCCGCTGGCACGCACCGTCAGCGGCCAGTAGCCATCCACGGCGTTGCTGTCGCCCACCGTCGTGCTGAAATCGACCGCGAACACGCCCTCGCCGCAGTCGGCCGGATTGCCGTCACAGCCGTGCAGGGCGAGATTGTCGAGGTGATCGCGGTACTGGGCGACATCGCGCAGGCGATGGTTGTGCTCGGCGATGTAACTGCGCCAGGCGCGCCGATGGCCGCGCCGGTGTTCCTCATGGGTGATGAGGAAGGCATGGCGTTGGGGCCGAGCTGCGCGATCTGGACCGTACCCGGTGCGCCGTGGCGCCCGTATGGGCCCTGCAGGCGCTGGGCCATTACCAGCAGCGGATCCTTGGCCGGCAGTGGGGCGAACATGCCGCCGCGGTTGGCCTCTTCGTCGTCCTTGCCCACGCGCAGCACATACAGATCGACCCGGCCCGGCTCGACCGTGGCTGCGTCGTCCAAGGTCTGGCACACCGCCAGCAGGGTCTGCTCATGATCGTCGGCCGTGACCGTGTCACGCGCGCACACGCTGCGGGTGACCGGGCGCAGCGCCTCGACCTCGGTGTCTTCCCACGCATCCTTCCACGGCGCATCCAGGCCGGCCTTGTCGCCATAGCGCGTGCGAAGGAAGGCCAGCAGGCGCTGGGTGTGATCGCCCCTGACCCGGACGATGTCTTCCGGCTGCGGCGTCGTGTTGAGCACACGCTGTGGTTTGGCGGGTTCGGAAGACGCAGGTGTGCGCTCGCAGCCGGCCAGCAGCGCGAGCGCCACACCTGCCAGTGCCCACGAACGGATCACTCGCACCCTTCGCGCTGGAGCGCCTCGGGGAACGCATACGTCCACGCTTTCGGGTCCAGGGTGAAGCGATGTTCGCGCCGCACCGGCTGCCCGCCACACCCCAGGCCGGTCTCTTCGATCACCAGCGGCCACTGTCGCGCCGCCGGATCGCGGCTGTCGAAGGACAAGGTGAAATCGAGGTTGAACAGCCGCGCCTGGCACTCCGGTTCCGCATCGGCATCGTCGCAGTCGTAGGCCGCGTTGTTGTCGATATGGCTGCGCACCCCGCCGGCCTCCACCAGCCCACTCGGGCCAGGCAGCACCAGCGTCTGCGTGATCAGCGAATAGCCCTGGCCGAACCAGCCATGCTCGATGCGGAAACCGTAGAAGTCGCTGCCGGCGCGGAGAATCTGCACCGTGCCGGGTTCACCCTGGCTGCCGAAGTTCTGCCCGGTCAGCTCGGCGGCCACGGCAAAGCGGTCCGC
This sequence comes from Stenotrophomonas sp. Steno-Z10-BAI, assembly GCF_056393115.1. Classification (NCBI taxonomy): domain Bacteria; kingdom Pseudomonadati; phylum Pseudomonadota; class Gammaproteobacteria; order Lysobacterales; family Lysobacteraceae; genus Stenotrophomonas; species Stenotrophomonas sp. Steno-Z10-BAI. Next base: position 219,381 of record NZ_JBWJOZ010000005.1, read on the forward strand.
CTCGGGGCGCAGCACGAAGAAGTCGATCGCGCCCGGGTCCGGGTGGGCATTCTCGAGGGGTGAGCCGCAGACAGCCAACAGCTGCTGCCAGCTGTCGCCGGTCACCACCGGTTGCTCGGCACACACATGCCAATCGGTGAGGCGGGTGTCGCCGTCCTGGGTCCAGCTGCCACGCCATGTCCCTGAGAGCCTGGCGGCCTTGCCGTAGCGCTCGGTCAGGAAGGCCTGCAGGCGCTCCGTGCGGCTGACGTGGGCGTGCGGGGCGGCTTTCGCCGCGGCCGCATCGGGCACTGCCTGCGGCGGTGCGGGTTCACTGGCCGGCGTACAGCCAGCCAACCCTGCAGCAGTGGCGATCACCACCGCTGCAAGGCGGTGGCGTTGCCGTGGAGACATCCGTGTCGATCCGGGCATCAGTGGCGGAAGTGACGCACGCCGGTGAACACCATCGCCAGGCCATGTTCGTCGGCCGCGGCGATCACTTCGTTGTCGCGCATCGAGCCACCCGGCTGGATCACCGCCTTGATGCCGGCCGCAGCGGCGGCGTCGATGCCGTCGCGGAACGGGAAGAACGCATCGGAGGCCATCACCGAGCCTTCCACCACCAGGTTCGCATCGGCGGCCTTGATGCCCGCGATGCGCGCCGAGTAGACGCGGCTCATCTGGCCGGCGCCGACACCGATGGTGCGGTTGTCCTTGGCGTAGACGATGGCGTTGGATTTGACGAACTTGGCCACCTTCCAGGCGAACAGCAGATCGGCGAACTGCTTGTCGGTCGGCGCCAGCTTGCTCACCACGGTCAGTTCGTCGCGGCTCATGCCGCGGTTGTCGGCGCTCTGCATCAGCAGGCCCGAACCGATCCGCTTGGTGTCGTAGTTGTTGCGCCCGTCGCCGTGCGGAATACGCAGCACACGCACGTTGGCCTTCTTCGTGGCGTATTCCAACGCCGCCGGCTCGTAATCCGGGGCGATCAATACTTCAACGAACTGGCGGTCCAGGATCACCTGCGTGGTGGCCAGGTCCAGCGGCTGGTTGAAGGCGATGATGCCGCCGAAGGCGCTGGTCGGGTCGGTCGCGTAGGCCAGCTCGTAGGCATCGCCGTTGCCGGCACCCACGGCGACGCCGCACGGGTTGGCGTGCTTGACGATCACGCAGGCCGGCACGTCGAACTGACGCACGCATTCCCACGCCGCATCGGCATCGGCCAGGTTGTTGTAGCTCAGTTCCTTGCCCTGCAGCTGCTGGAACGTGGCCAGCGTGCCCGGCACCGGGTACAGGTCGCGATAGAACGCGCCGCTCTGGTGCGGGTTCTCGCCGTAGCGCAGGTCCATCACCTTCACGAAGTTCGAATTCATCTGCGCCGGGAATTCCGCACGCACCGGCACGGCGGTGTCGGTGGTGGTCACGGCAGAAAGGTAATTGCTGATCGCCGCGTCGTACTGGGCCACGCGGTTGAATGCGGCCACCGAGAAGGCGAAGCGCTTGGCCGCCGAGAGCTTGCCGTCGTTGGCGTCCAGTTCGGCCAGCAGTTCGGCGTACTGCGACGGATCGGTCGCCACCGCCACGCGGGCGAAGTTCTTGGCGGCCGAACGCAACATCGCCGGGCCACCGATGTCGATGTTCTCCACGGCATCTTCAAGCGCGCAGTCCGCCTTGGCGGTGACCGCCTCGAACGGATACAGGTTCAGCACCAGCAGATCGATCGCGCCGATGCCGTGTTCGGCCATCACCGCGTCATCCAGCCCGGCACGGCCGAGCAGGCCGCCGTGCACCATCGGGTGCAGGGTCTTGACCCGGCCATCCATCATTTCCGGGAAGCCGGTGACATCGGCAACGTCCTTCACTGCCAGGCCGGCCTCGCGGATCGCCTTGGCGGTACCGCCGGTGGAGAGCAGCTCCACGTTGCGCGCCGCCAGGGCGCGGGCCAGGTCGATCAGACCGGTTTTGTCGGAAACGGACAGCAGGGCCCGGCGCACGGGCAGCAGATCGGAACTCATGGGGGCAGGAGATCGAAGCGGAGCGGGGGCATATTGTAAGGCCAGTGGCGCTGGCATGGCCCCAGAAACGACGAAGGCCGGCACCGAGCGCTGCTCGATCCGGCCTTCTCCCGCCAGGCACTACGCGCCTGCCCACCGGCATCAGGTGGCGATGCCGTATTCCTTCAGCTTCTTGCGCAGGGTGGCGCGGTGGATGCCCAGCATCGCCGCGGCGCGGCTCTGGTTGCCTTCGCAGTGGTTGAGCACTTCCACGAACAGCGGGATTTCCATTTCGCGCAACACGATCTCGTAGACATCGTCCGCATCGCAGCCATCCAGGTCCCGCAGGTAGCGCCTGACCGACTGGGCCACGTGTTCGCGCAGGGGTGGCTTGGGCGCGCCACGACTGTTGTCAGGACGAGAAAGGACAGCGTTCAAGGAGTTTCCCGGTGCAAGAGCCGGGGCGGACAACAGCCCACGGCGGAAGGGTGATGGGGCCAGTCTAGCGCGTGCGTCGGTCGCCTGCCACGCTCCGGGCCCCCCGGCGACGCCTCAGAGGAACTCAAAGGTGAATGCGACGGTAGACGCGGCAGGCTCGCGCACGCGGAAGGCGATCTGCGCACTTTGCCCCGGTTCCAGCGTAGCGGCCGGGTCCGTGGCGCGGTCCAGATAGTCGGCCGGCGCGAACACATTGGTGCCGATCACACGGCCATCGGCATCGGACAGCGACAGTCGCAGCGACGGCCAGGCCTGGGCCCAGCGTGCGTCGTTGCGGATGCTGGCCTGCACCTGCAACGCGCCGGCCTGGCCCGGAACCGGGCGCACATCGCGGCTGAGCATGCTGAAGGCCGCCGGCTCGCGCCAGGCCGGCAATGAACAGCGCAGCACGCCGCACAGCCCGGCAATCCACGGGCGGGTGCCGGCATCGGCAGCAAGCCGATCGCGGTCGGCCACGGCGATCTGCACCAGCAGCACGGCGGCCAGCCCGGCAACCATGCCCCACTGCCAGCGCGGCGTGCGCAGGCGCGCACCGGGCAGGCGCAGGAAACTCGGCGTGGTGATGGCGTCGGCTAGCGGCGGCGCCGCGGTGGCGCTGCCGCGCGCGTCCTCAGTGAGGGCGTCGGCATCCTCCGGCGGCGCTATCGATGGCGCTGCCGTGTCAGCAGGCGACGTAGCCGCTGACCCGGCGTCGCCCACGGGCGGGCGTTCGGATGGAGGTGGCAGGTCGAGTTCGAACGCCGGTGCCGGGCGCTGCGGCGCGTGCACCGGCTGTGCATCGATCACCTGTTCCACCGCCAACGGCGCGATGCCATCGTCCACGGGCGACGTCGGCATTGCCGACGCCTCATCGTGGGTCACGGAAGGCGGCTCAGCCGGATCGGCCGGCGCCTCCGGCGACGGACGCAGGAACGTGGCGATCGGGCGTCGCGGCGGCATCGGAGGCTCGGACATGGGCACGGGACCGGGCAGGAGTCGGGCTATTCAAGCACGGCGGACGCCGGTGATGCGCATCCAGTCGCCGTCCTGCGCCACCGCCAGCTGTTCGAAGGCCGGGGCATAGCGTTCCAGCAGTTCGCCTTCCTGCCCATGCAGGATGCCCGACAGCGCGATGCGGCCGCCCGGGGCGACGCGCGCGGCCAGCACATCGGCCAGTGCATCCAGTGCCGAGGCGAGGATGTTGGCCACCACCACCGGATACGTTGCCTGCGGCTCGTCGTCCGGCAGATAGACCTGCACGCGCTCCTGCAGGCCGTTGCGCTCGGCGTTGTCACCGGTGGCGAGCACTGCCTGCGGGTCGTTGTCCACGCCGACCGCGCGCGCGGCACCCAGCCTCAGCGCCGCCAGGGCGAGGATGCCCGAGCCGCAGCCGAAATCGAGCACGGTGCTGTCGGCCAGCGCACCCTCGGCGGCCAGGCCGTCCAGCCAGCGCAGGCACAGGGCCGTGGTCGGGTGGGTGCCCGAACCGAACGCCAGACCCGGGTCCAGACGAACCACGGCGGCATCCTCGGCCTGCGCGGCCTCTGGCAGTTCATGGTTCCACGGCACGATCCAGGTGCGCTCACCGAAGGCCATCGGCTGGAACTGGTCGATCCAGGCGCGTTCCCAGTCTTCGTCGGCCACGGCGCGGAAGCTGGCATTGGCCCAGTCCAGGCCGGGGTCGAACGCATCCAGCGCGGCCAACAGGGCCAGCGCATTGGTATCGCCCGGGAACAGCGCGGTCAGCACCAGATCGTTCCACAGCGGGGTCTCGCCCACGCCCGGCTCCAGGATCGCGCGCTCGTTGCTGGTGTCGGCATCGGCATCGAGCAGGGTCACCGCCAGCGCGCCCACGTCGTCCAGCGCATTCTCATAGCGCGGCTGGGTGGCTTCGGTGCAGTGCAGGGTGAGTTCCAGGAAGGGCATGGGGGCAGGGACCGGCGGAAAACCGTGCATGTTAGACCAGTGCGGGCCGCGGGTCCCGGCGGTACCGCGGGGAGGCAGTCTCGCCGGCCGGTAAGATCGGCCCGACGACCCGTTCAGACAGCGTTGCGGCTGCTTGCTAAACTTGCATTTCTGCTGTCTATCGCTGACACCCTCTGACGTCCTGCCCATGGCGCTCGTGCCCACCCTCAAAACCTGGTTGCTGGTCGTGCCAGCCCTGGCGTTGCTCGGGGTGGTGGGCTACCGCGCGGGCGATCGGGTACTGCATACCGATCAGGCCGCGTCGCATCTGGATGAGCCGCAGGCCGGCAGCGGGCCCACCGCGGTGCCGGCCGAAGCGCGGCAGCTCGCCCGGCGCCTGCTTGGCAGCGAACGTGGCACGGCCGTGGCCTCTGGCCTGCCGCTGGACCTGCGCGCCGATATCGAAGGCGATACCGATCTGTTTGCCTATGCGCAGCGCCTGCAGCTGCAGGCCGCCAACGGCAATGCCGAGGCCGGGTGGATGGTCAGCCGTGTGTACGATTACTGCGCCACGTACGCCATGGATCCGGGGGGCTACCAACTCGACAACGACGTGTTGACCGGGCTGGGCATGAAAGCGTCTGTAACGATGGTGACCGCGCGCCAGCGTGTTTCGCGCCGTTGCGCCGGCTTCGTCAGCAGCGACAATCTGGGCCGGTCCCTGATCATGCGTCAGCGTCTGCAGGCCGCCAAGGCCGGTAACCTGGCGGCCGAGGCATCGCTGTTCGCCGAAGGCCATCCACTGGAAACCGCACCGGACTACCGCCGCGGGCTGGTCGAGCGGGTGATGGAGTCGCGTGATCCGGAGGCCTTCATGGCACTGGCGCCGGGCATGGGGCAGCGTGCCAGTGGCGACAGTGCGATGAGCGGCATGGTGGCCGGCGATCAGTTCAGCGAACTGGCCTGGCGGCTGGCGGCCTGCGAACTGGGCATGGCGTGCGGGTCGGATAGTGTGCTGATGAACAATTTCTGCGCGAACGGAGGGATCTGTTCGCAGGACGGTGGGCAGGACTTTGCCACTTTCGTGTATGACGCCGCGGTATCGCGGCAAGGTGCGGGGAAAATGAACGTGTTGGTCGAAGAGCTGGTCAAGCAGAGGAATGGGCGATGAATTACCGTCGAATCCTGCACGGTGCCAAATTCTGGTTCTGGGTGGCGTTGTTTGTTGCGTACTCGGCCGGGGCGGTGGGTCTGGTGATGATCGATACCTATGACGATCGTTACCGAAGCCTGTCCAAAGTGCAGTTGACCTCGGTCAAGGCCGATGCCGAAGTGCGTCGTGCCGGCGCCAGTCAGGTCGCTGCGGTGTATCGCGCGCAGAGTGGCATGCCGTTCGCTTCGCTGCCCAGCGGCAGTACCTTCCAGGTGGTGTGGCCGGATGGGTCCACCGAGACGATGGTGATCGTGGACCCCACCTCGTCGCTGGGCGTGGAGCCGGTGAAGCATTCGCAGGTCACCGCGGCTGATACCGCCAAGCCGTAAGCGCGCGCCTGTAGCGCCACGCCATGCGTGGCGGCGGTATCAGGCGGCATGTCACGCGTACGCCGACCACGGGTTGGCCCTACCGCGTTTGTGTCCTCTGGCAGCGCGGTTCGCGCAAACAAAAAGGCGGGGAGATCCCCGCCTTTCTGCTGTCCTGCATGCCGCGTGGAAAAACCGATCAGGTCAACGCGATCGACTTGTTCTTGCGTTCGGCCAGGCGCTTTTCCAGGTAGTGGATGTTCTGCCCACCGGCCTGGAAGCCCTTGTCGCGCATGATGCGCTGCTGCAGCGCGACGTTGGTCTTGATGCCGTCCACGACCAGTTCGCTCAGCGCCACGCGCATGCGCGCGATCGCGGTCTCGCGATCCGGGCCGTGCACGATCAGCTTGCCGATCATCGAGTCATAGTTCGGCGGCACGCGGTAACCACTGTAGATGTGGGTATCCACACGCACACCGGGGCCACCCGGCGGATGGAACGCGGTGATCTGGCCCGGGCTCGGCACGAAGGTTTCAGCGTCTTCGGCGTTGATGCGGCACTCGATCGCGTGGCCGGTCAGCACCACGTCGCTCTGCTTGATGGTCAGCTTCTGGCCGGCGGCGATGCGCAGCTGCTCGCAGACCAAGTCGATGCCGGTCACCATCTCCGTCACCGGATGTTCCACCTGCACGCGGGTGTTCATTTCGATGAAGTAGAAGCGGCCGTCTTCGAACAGGAACTCGAAGGTACCCGCGCCGCGGTAGCCGATGCGGATGCAGGCTTCCACGCAGACCTTGCCGATCTCTTCGCGCAGCTCGGCGGTGATGCCCGGTGCCGGCGCTTCTTCCACCACTTTCTGGTGGCGGCGCTGCATGGAGCAGTCGCGTTCACCGAGGTGGATGGCGTTGCCCTGGCCATCGGCAAGTACCTGGATTTCCACGTGACGCGGATTCTCCAGGAACTTCTCCATGTAGACCTGATCGTTGCTGAAAGCGGCCTTGGCTTCGGACTTGGTGGTCTCGATCGCCGCCTTCAACGAGGCTTCGGCATGCACCACGCGCATGCCACGGCCGCCACCGCCACCGGAGGCCTTGATGATGACCGGGTAGCCGATCTCACGGGCGATCTTGGTATTGGCCACGATGTCGTCGGTCAGCGGGCCGCCCGAGCCGGGCACGCACGGCACGCCGGCGGCCTTCATCGCACGGATCGCTTCCACCTTGTCGCCCATCAGGCGGATGGTGTCGGCCTTGGGGCCGATGAAGATGAAACCGGATTCTTCCACGCGCTCGGCGAAGTCGGCGTTTTCCGACAGGAAACCGTAGCCCGGGTGGATGGCCTGGGCGTCGGTGACTTCCGCCGCGGCGATCAGGGCCGGGATGTTGAGATAGCTCTCCGAGGACGGTGCCGGACCGATGCAGACCGACTCGTCGGCCATGGCCACGTGCTTGAGGTTGCGGTCGACCGTGGAATGCACAGCCACCGTGCGGATGCCCAGGGTATGGCACGCGCGCAGGATGCGCAGCGCGATCTCCCCTCGGTTGGCAATAACGACTTTGTCGAGCATGGACTAATCCTTAGCCGATCACGAACAGCGGCTGGTCGAATTCGACCGGCTGGCCGTTTTCGCCCAGGATGGCGACGATGGTGCCGGAAACATCGGCTTCGATCGGGTTGAACATCTTCATCGCTTCGATGATCGCCAGCGTTTCACCGGCCTTGACCGCCTGGCCGACCGACACGAAGGCCGGCTTGTCCGGCGAGGACGACGAATAGAAGGTGCCGACCATCGGTGCGCGCAGCACGTGGCCATCGGGCAGGGCGTTGCCGGCCTTGGCGGTGCCACCGGTGGAGGCTTCGGTCGGCGACTGCATCGGCATCGCCGGTGCGGCAGCCTGGGCCGGTGCCGGGGCCATCATCATCTGCGGCTGGGCCTGCACCATGCCGTAGCCGGAGACGGGCGCGCGCGACAGACGCACGGACTCTTCGCCTTCCTTGATTTCGATTTCGGCGAGGTTCGACTCTTCCAGCAGGTCGATCAGTTTCTTGATTTTGCGGAGATCCATAGGGGCCTCTTTGGCTCGTGGTGTCAGTGTGGTGGGAAGCGCGGTGCGCTCGGGTCAAAGCAATTCGTAGAAATCGCGCAGCTGCCGCGTACGGTCGCGCGCGAGGGTGGTCAGGCAGTGCATCTGCGCGCCATTGCGCGAGGTGCCATCGGCGTTGAAGGCGTAGACCGCGTCGCAATCGTGGTCGCGCAGCTGCATCCACGCGCGCTGGGCCAGGATCAGCTGCTTTTCCGCATCGGCGCAGTGCGTGCAGGCGCCTTCGGCCGCCTGGCTGCGCAACTGCTGCCGCGCCTGGGCGTACACCGCGTTCAATTCGGTATCGGCGGCGCTGGCCACATCCGAGGCGCACAGATCCGATTCCATGGTGCCGCTGGGCCGCGCACAGTCGATGCCTTCCGCGCTGCGATCCGCGGCGATGGCGCCGCCACACAGGCAGCCCCACAGCGCGACGCTGGCCAGGACACGCGGCAGCGTCATCACGCCGAAGCAGCCGCCAACCGGGTCAGCGCCGCATCCATCGCGTAGCGATAGCTGTCCGCCCCGAACCCACAGATCACCCCTACCGCCTTGTCGCTGAAATAGCTGTGCTGGCGGAAGGGCTCGCGCGTATGCGGGTTGGACAGGTGGATCTCGATGAACGGCACGTCCACCGCGGCCAGCGCATCGCGCAGGGCGACCGAGGTATGGGTGAACGCGGCCGGGTTGATCAGGATGAAGGCGGTGCCGTCATCGCGGGCGGCTTGCACCCGATCCACCAGCACGTGCTCGGCGTTGGACTGCAGGCTCTCCATGGCATGGCCGGCGGCCTGCGCCTGGGCCAGCAGGGCCTGGTCGATCTGCGCCAGCGTGGTGTGCCCATAGACCCCCGGCTCGCGCGTGCCGAGCAGGTTGAGGTTGGGGCCATGCAGGACCAGCAGTTTCGCCATGGGTGCCGAACAACAGGAAAGGGCGGAGTCTGGCGGAACTGGTGGATCGTGTCCAGTTCGACGAAGTTACGCGCGTTTCAAGCGGATGTTTGAAAGTTGTGCGGGACCGTTGCGGTTGCACGGTGTCCGCAGCCTGCGCGGCCTCGGGCGCCGCTGCGCAGACACGTGGGGCTGGTTAGCCACGCATTCCCCCAGACAGCATCGGCACGACGCTACAGGTTCAGGCAACGTGGCCGATATCTCCGCATGGCGCGCAAAGCGCGTGCCCGATCGGCCGGTGGGATGGCCGGCTCGGCGACCGCTGTGTAGTTCGTGGCGGTCACGGGTGGAACAAAGATTGCAGCGCGTGACCTGCCTGGAAGGAACCGGGCAGCGGTAGGGGAAGGATCACAACTATCCAGGCGGGCAATCGCTCTTGGGGTACTCCCGGGGCGGTTGTGCTGTTTTCGGCCTTTCCGCGGAAAGGCACTACAAGGCAACAAGGGGTGTCGTGTGTCGTTGATCGTGTCTGCCTGCCGGGCCGCTGGTGTGTGTCCCAAATCCCAACAGCGCCGCACTCTGCGTCGCTTCACCCTGTTCGCCGCAGCGTTCTGCGGCCTTGCCGTAACCGCGCCTGCGATGGCGGCGCTGTCCAGTGGCTGCCAGGCGATTCAAAACTACTGGGGGAACGGCATCACGGTCAGCGGCGGTATTGACGATTATCAAGCGGACTATCAGGTCGCCCAAGGCGAGCGAATCCACTACACAGTGACGTCCTCGGGCAGTACCAATGCGACCGCTGGAGCGGGAGGCGGTGGCTTCACCCTATGGCAGGGAAACAATGTTACCGACGTGGGTGAAAACTACGCGGCGCAGAACAATGAGTTGAATCTCAACGCCACGCACACCGTGCCAGCCGATTTCAGCGACTACCAGGTGTACCTGTGGTCGGGCACGGGCGGCGGCACTTTCACCGCAACGGTGACCTGCCAGGCGCCGGCACCCCCGACCATCAGCGACGCACGCATCAGCATCAGTGGCGGGACCGGTACCGGCGGCGCATACAAGATCGGCGATATCCTCACCGCGACGTGGAACAACAGCGCGAGCGGCGACAACAATGCCGGCGTGAGCGCGGTGACCGTCGACTTCAGCCAGTTCGGGGGTGGTTCGGCCGTCGCGGCCATCAACAGCGCCGGCATCTGGACGGCGACGTACACCCTCACGGCCGGTTTCATCGACGCCGCCAACCGCAACGTCAGCGTGACCGCGAGAAATGGCGGTGGCAGCACCACCCGTGCGGACACCACCAATGCCACGGTGGATACCATCGCCCCGACGTTGGCCAATGCAAACATCAACATCAGCGGTGCATCGGGAACTGGTGGTGCCTACAAACTCGGCGACACCGTCACTGCCGTCTGGAACAACACGGCGGGTGGGGATAACAACAGCGATACGATCAGCGCAGTCAGCGTGAACTTCAGCCAGTTCGGTGGCGGCGCCGCTGTCACCGCCGTCAACAGCAGCGGCGTCTGGACGGCAACCTATACGATCGTCGGTGGCGCCATCAATGGGGTCGGCAACCGCAACGTCACCTTGACCGCGACGGACAATGCCGGCAACACCACCACCACGGCCGATACCAGCAACGCGACGGTCGACAATCGCATTGCTTCGGTCAACAGCATCGCGCCGGTGGGATCGCCCGCCGCAAGCGACGCGGCGATGGCATTCACGGTGACCTTCGATGAGACGGTGTCGAATGTGTCCACGGACGATTTCACACTCGTCGGCACGGGCAGTGCCAGCGGCAGTATCGTGAGTGTGTCGGCGAGTTCCGGGACGTCGGTCAACGTCAACGTTGGCAGCATCGCGGGTTCGGGGACGCTCAAGGTCAATCTCAATGGCGCGACGGACATTGCCGATGCCGCGGGCAACACCGGTGTTGCGCCTTACCTGTCCGGTGTGACCCACACCGTGGCGATGCCTGTCGCTCCCGGCGCGCCGGTCATCGGCGCAGCAACGCCTGGCGATGCCCAGGTATCCGTGGCATTCACCGCGCCGGCCGATAATGGCGGCTCGGCGATCACCGGCTATCTGGTGACCGCCAGCCCTGGCGGTGCCACCGCAGGTGGCAACGGATTCACCACGTCACCCATCGTGGTCACAGGCCTCACCAACGGCACCGCCTATACGTTCGACGTGAAGGCAATCAACGCAACCGGCACTGGCGCAGCCTCCGGCGCGACCAGCGCGGTGACCCCGAAGGGCAACCAGTCCATCACGTTCGGCAATCCGGGCACTCAGACCATGGGCACGTCGCCAGCGCTCTCGGCGACGGCAACCTCGGGACTCGTTCCTGTGTTCAGTTCGTCCACTGGTGGGGTGTGCACCGTCAGCTCGGGCGGCACACTGACCTTCTTCAGTGCCGGCGTGTGCACGATCGACGCCGATCAGGCGGGTAGTCCCGCATGGAATGCGGCTACCACGGTGACGCAGACCTTCACCGTCAATGCGGTGGTGCCAGGTACGCCGACCATCGGCACGGCCACCGCCGGCAACACCCAGGCCACGGTCACGTTCACGTCACCGTCCTTTACGGGTGGCAGCGCCATCACCGTGTACACGGTGACAGCCAACCCGGGCGGGGTCATTGCGACCGGCGCCGGTTCACCAGTCACGGTGACCGGCTTGACCAACGGCGTGGCGTACACCTTCACCGTCACCGCGAGCAACGCAGCGGGAACAGGTGACGTATCGGCGGCGTCCAACAGTGTGATGCCTGCAGCGCCGCAGACCATCACCTTCAACAACCCCGGCACGCAGAACTTCGGCACCACGCCGACCCTGACCGCCACCTCCAGCGCCGGTGCCGGCTATACGGTCAGCTTCGGATCCGCCACCTCCGGAGTGTGTACGATCACGACCGGCGGCGCGCTGACGTTCCTTTCCGCAGGCACCTGCACCATCAACGCCGACCAGGGCGGCGATGGCAGCTACCTGGCCGCACCCCAGGCAAGCCAGTCATTCACTGTCGCTCCGGTGGCGCCGGGCGCCCCTCCCGCTCCGTCGGCCACTGCCGGTGATACCCAGGTCAGCATCGCGTTCGTGCCGCCTGTGTTCACCGGCGGCGCCAGCATCACCGGCTACACGGTCACCGTCAGTCCGGCCGACGTCGCCCCTGTGAATGGAGCGAGCTCGCCAATGGTGGTTACCGGGTTGACCAACGGGGTCGCGTATACCTTTACGGTCACGGCAGACAATGCCGCCGGCGCGAGCCCGTCCTCGACGGCGTCCAGCGCGGTAACCCCCAAGGCCGCGCAGCTCATCACGTTCAACAACCCGGGAACGCAGAACTTCGGCACAACGCCGGCCTTGACCGCCACGGCGGATTCCGGACTGACCCCGACGTTCACTTCGTCCACCACCGGGGTGTGCACGATCACTACCGGCGGCACGCTGACCTTCGTGGGTGCAGGTACCTGCACCCTGCATGCCGACCAGGCCGGCAACGGCAGCTATCTGCCGGCGGCCCAGGTCACCCGAACGTTTACGGTCAATGCAGTTGTCCCCTCCGCGCCGGACATCGGCACCGCGACGGTCATCGGCGCCGGCCAGGTAAGCGTGACATTCACCGCACCCGGCAACGCTGGAGGCGCGCCGGTCAGTGGATACACCGCCACCGCGATGCCTGGCGGTGCCACCGTCGCGGGGAGCGGCTCGCCGCTGAGTTTCAACGGCCTGACGCCGGGTGTCACTTACACCTTCACGGTGACCGCCACCAACGGCGCCGGTACGGGTTCGGCTTCAGCGGCCTCCAATGCAGTCACGCCGGCACCTGCCCTGGTTGCCGGTCCCGCCACGGCCACCGTCGCCTACGGTGCGGCGGCAACCACGATCACGCTGCCGATCACAGGTACACCGACCGCTGTAGCGGTGGTCACCGCCCCCAGCCATGGCACGGCGACGGTCAACGGCATGGATATCGAGTACGTGCCGACCATGGGCTATGCAGGTCCGGACAGCTTCACCTACCGCGCCAGCGATGCCTACACCACCTCCGCAGCAGCTGCGGTAGATATCACGGTGTCCGCACCGACGCTGGCGCTGGATCCTGCTTCGCTGGCGTCGACCACGGCCAGCAATGCCTACCGTCACGTTCTGTCGGCCAGCGGCGGTACCGGTCCCTACGTTTATGCGGTCTCCGGTGGCGCGTTGCCGGCCGGCGTGCAGTTGTCGCCCGGCGGCGAACTGTCCGGTATCCCCAACAAAGCAGGCTCCTTCAGCTTCACGGTGTTGGTGACGGACAGCAGCATCGGCACGGGGCCGTTCACCGCGAGCCGCAGCTACACCCTCGTGGTGGATGCGCCGACCCTGGTGCTTGACCAGCCGCAGCTGCCGCCCGCCGATGGCGGGCAGGACTATCGCCAGCGCCTGACCGCCAGTGGCGGGACAGCGCCCTACCGCTTTGCGCTGCGGTCCGGCAGCCTGCCGCCAGGGCTGCTGCTCGCCGAATCCGGGGACATCTCCGGTGAAGCTACGTCCGCCGGTACCTTCGATTTCGACGTGGAGGTGACCGACGCCAATGGCTTCAGCGGTCAGCGGAGTTACCGGTTCGTGGTGGCGGCGGCCGTACAGACCATCACCGGCTTCACCGCAACACCGGCAGATCCCGTCTACAGCGTGGGCGGCAGCTTCCGTGTCGCCGCCACCGGCGGTGACTCCGGCAATCCCATTGTGTTTGCCAGCACAACCCCTTCGGTGTGCGCTGTGCAGAGCGACACCGTGACGATGGTATCGGCCGGTCGCTGCGTGTTGACCGCCAATCAGGCCGGCGACGCATTGCGTGCCGCCGCAACGCAGCTGCAGCTGGAGGTGAACATCGGCATGGCCACCCCGGAGATCACCTGGCAGGACGATCTGAGCAAGGTGTATGGCGAATCGGACTTCGAGCTGGCCCTGCCGCAGAGCACCAGCCCCGGCGCGTTCACCTTCAGCAGCTCCAACATGGCCGTCGCCACGGTCAATGGCCGCAGGGTGACCGTGGTGGGTGAGGGCAGTGCGGTGCTGACCGCAGCACAGGCGGCAAGCGGCAGTTACGCAGCAGCGTCGATCGAGGTCCGGCTGGTCGTGGCGGCGCGCCCTGATCCGACCGCCGATGCGCAGGTTGTCGGCACCTTGCAGGCGCAGGCCGATGCCAGCATCCGCTTTGCCCAGGTGCAGCAGGGCAACATCCGCGACCGCCTGCGCCAGGTGCGGGTCGGCAGCAATGCCTCCAGCTTCAACGTCGCCCTGGCCTACGCAGGCGGCCTTGGTGTGCCGGGTATCTCGGTACCGCTGAACAGAGCGGCCGACAGCATGGTCAACGGTCTTCCGCGCCTGCCCGAGGGCTGGGGTGCGTGGGCAGCCGGTACGGCGACCTTCGGCAAGGCCGGGCGCGGCAGCGGCGGGTTCGACTTCAACACCGGCGGCATCACGGTGGGTGCGGATCGGGCCATTGGCGAGAACGTGCTGCTGGGACTTGCCGGCAGCTGGGGGCGTCAGGACAACGACTTCAACAACAGCCCGTCCAGCACCGATGCGGACCAGCGCTCGCTGGCCGTCTACGGCCTGTGGCGCGCGGGCCAGCACGTGTTCTTCGACGGCATGCTGGCCAGCGGCCGGCTGGATTTCGATGTGAATCGCTGGAATGAGGTGGTCGGCGCGTCGGCGCACGGCTCGCGCAAGGGTGACCAGTGGTTCGGCTCACTTACCTTTGGTTACGAGCATCGCAGTGCCCGCGGCACCACGCTGACCAGCTATGGCCGCTACGATGGGCACCGCGCGAGACTGGATGGCTATCGCGAGCATGGTCTGGATGCATTCGATCTGACCTATGGTCGTCAGGACATCGACAACAGCAGTGTCGCGCTGGGCATCGAGGGCAACCATGCCTTCCAGGGCGAGCGCGTCAGCTGGCGTCCGCATTGGAACGTGGAGTATCGCAAGGCGCTGGAGAACCGCAGCGACGCCACGATGAACTATGTGCAGCGCCCGAACGCGAGCGATTACGTCCTGGCAATGCGCAGCTACAACGACGATGCCTTGTCCATCGGGGCTGGCGTGGATCTGCAGCTGGACAGCGGCTGGATGTTCTCGCTGCTGCTCGGTCACGAGCAGGGTCGCAACAGCCTGCGCAGCAACAGCATCGGCGTGCAGGTGCGGTTTGGCGGGCAGGGCGGCGGCGGAGTGTCGCAGGTGGATGCCGATGGCAGGGGGGCGCGTGAGTGCGCGCAACAGCGTCATCGCGACGCCACCTCGCGTTGTGGCGATCCACTGGCTGGGGTGCGCGGCGAGCGCTGATGCTTCGGACGCTTCATCGCTTCCGGTCCACACCCGGAAGCGATGGGCGTCAGGTTCGCGCATTCCAGCTCAGGGCTTGATCTGGCCGGTCCAGGACTTGCTCATGATCTTCCACTGGCCATCGGTCTTGAGCAGAACCACGTAGTCCACGCCGTCCCAGCCGGGGTAATCCAGCATCACGCGGACGGCCGCCAGGTTGGTGGCCATGTCCACGATTTCATAGCGGCGCTTGCGCTGGGCCTCGTTGGCCGCCGGCGTGCCGTTGAAGCCTTCGGCGAACTGTTCCCCGGTCCGCATCTGCAGCGCGCTGCCACGGGCTTCGGAGTAGCCGATCATCACCCCGTCTGCCCGGAAGACGTCCTTGGCCAACGTATTGTCGGCAGTGATGTAGGCGCGCATGAAGGTCTGCATGACCTTGTCCACCGCCTCACGATCGGTGCTCTGCGCCATGGCCGAGGTGGGGAGCAGCAGGAACAGGCTGGCGGCAAGGCCGACGGATCGAATCGATACTTTCATGGTGTTTCCTCAGGGGTGTGGGAGATCAGGGTTGAGCGGCTGCCTGGTTGGACGCCTGCACGGTGTGGATGCGAAGCGCCTCGACCACGGCCTGCGCCACCGGCGTTGCAGAGGCGTAGTTCTGCCCGGTCACCAGCCGGCCATCGACTTCGACATGCGGGTCATCGCTTTCCACCGTCCGGAAGGCACCGCCGCGGGACACGACGGTCTGGCGGATCAGGAACGGGAACTGGTTGAAGTACGGCGCATCCTGGCGCTCGTGCTCTTCGGGGTAGCCGCTGATGCGCTTGCCCGAGACCAGGTACTGGCCGCCGGCAAGCTGGAGATTCACGATGCCGGCCGTGCCGTGGCAGACCGCCGAGATCACCCCGCCGTTGCCCTCGTAGACCCGCATGGCAATGCGCTGCAGCGCCACGTTCTCGGCGACCCCGTACATGGCATTGCTGCCGCCCACGTAGTACACCGCCCGGTACTGCGTGGGATCGATCTGTGCCGGGGTGACGGTGCCGCGCAGCCCGCGCATGATCCGGGCATCGTCCAGGCGGTGCGCCACGTCGTCGCTGACGTAGTCATCCAGAATGGGTACGGCGCCGCCATCGGGTGACACGAAGTCCACCGCGTAGCCGGCGGCATGGAAGACATCCCAGGCATGCACCACCTCGCCAAAACTGACGCTGGCCGGGAGCGTGGAAGTTCCATGCACCTTGGCGCTGGCGAGGATGAACAGGATGCGGTCCTGCTGGCCGCTGGCGGGCTGTCCCATGGCCGCGGGGACGGTGGTCCGCGGCGCCGCGTCGGTGGTGCAGGTGCCGCCCAGCCAGACACTGAGCAGGAGCAATACGAAGGTGGCGAGGGTACGTAACGACTGCATGGCGCTGACTCGCAGGAAGGAGCCAGCACCCTATCCAATCTCTTTCAAATCAATGTCGTGCAGTGTCTTTCCGGAGTGCGGAAATCGATTCTAGGAGTGTGTGGCGGCCGTGCGGTAGGCCGCCGGAGTAACGCCTTCGCACTTCTTGAACGCGCTGTAGAAGGTCGACATCGACTGGAAGCCCGCTTCCTGCGCCACGATATCCAGCGGCTTGGGAGGCTGCTGTTGCAGGATCGCCTTGGCTTCGATCACCCGCAGTTGGGTCAGGTACTGCTTGAACGAGGTCTGGTTGTTGTCGTTGAGCAGCTGCGACAGCCGGGTCTGGGGCATGCCAAGCCGGCGGGCGAGGCGCGGCAGGGTCAGGGCGGGGTCCAGATGCAACCGCTCGCGCGCCATCAGCTCGGCCAGGGCCTGGAGTTGAACGGCGGCGTCGGACGCGGGAATCCGACGGTCCTGATAGGGCTCGATCGTTGCCCGCCCCGAGCGCAGCCGGAGCCCAACCAGAACGCTTACCGCGAGAACGAACGTGAAGGACAGCGCGCCGACGATATAGGACGTGTACCCCGCCGTGTAGTACGCGATCCAGATGATCCAGATGCCCCCCAGCGCCCCCAGCAGAAGCGGGGCGGACGGCGAGGCCAGCAGCCGGGCGCGGTGGCGATACACCTGCACGGTGGTGAGCAGCAGATAGCCCAGCCAGGCATAGTTGATGCCCGGCGTGATGACGTACCGCCACAGTTCGATGTTGCGGGTGTAGGGCAGCAGGACATTCACCGCCACGGCAAGCACCAGCAGCGCGGCGAGGTGCCACCGGCCGTTCGTGTCCGTCCCGGCAGTCTCCCGTTGGCTGGAGCGCACCAGAAAGTAGAGGCAGGGGCCGATCAGGAAACAGGCGGTCAGCCCGAGCTGGAGAACGACCAGCGGAATATCCGGCCAGAAGTGGAACGCCACGGATTTTCCGGTCCGCACACCGACCATCAGGATCAGCAGCGACAGCCAGCGCTGCGTGGGCTCTCCCTTGGCGCGCCACCACAATACCGACGCCGCGACGATGCCATTGAAGGCGCCCAGCATCGCGAAGAAGAAGAGAAAGTGTTGGCTGAGCATTGGCGCAGTATTGAGAAAATACGCGGCCCGTCAAGCGGGTCGCTTTTACCCCCGTGTATTCTCTGCGCATGGATGACACTCATTTTCTGGCGCGGCGGCGCCTGCTGTTGGCCGCGCTTGCGGGCACCGCATTGTTGCCCTCGTGCGCGCGCGGCAATGCGGTCGAGGGGGAGCCGGTCGTGCCCATGCTGGAGCCCGAGCGGGCGGGGATGGCGCCGTATCTGTTCCTGACCGTCACCAGCGCCACACGCAGCGTGGAGGAACTCGCGCACCTGGTGCCGTCCACGCTGCTGCCGGCGTTGGCACCTGCAGACATCCTGCACGCGTATGGTCCGGTGGCCGGCGCGATACAGCTGTGGATGGCGCTGGAGCCTCACATGCTGGATCACTACGGTGTGAGCGTGGACGCCGCGCTGTCCCTGCTGGCGGGCGCCGTGGATGGCACCGTAGGCCCGGTGCCGGGCCGCAACACACTCGATGCGTGGGCGATCCAGCGCACCCACACCCGGGCCGAGGTGAACGCCAACGACATCACGCTGTCGCTGCCAGGCGAGAGCCACGCGCCGTTGTTTGCCTTGGGCAGCTCGCACTACGCGCTGGCGCCCCCGCCGTGGTCGAGCCAGGCCTGTTACTCCTTCATGCTCGCGCCACGACGTCGCGTGGTCGCACCGTTCGAGCAGCACTGCCAGGCACTGCTCGACGCTGCGGCCGACGTCATCCCCGATGATCTGCAGATCCAGATGGGACGACTGGGGGACTTCATGAAGGCCGTGCCTACGCTGTACGTGAGCGTGAAAGATGAAGACTCATGACGCCGGCAACGTGCGTTGGCCGCTCCATGTTTCTGCATGACCTGGTTTACCGCGTCATGGTCGCTGGCCTGTGCCAGGACAGCGGTCGGGGAGAGCACAGGTAAGCAGGCGCCAGCAGGCTGCCTGATCCCTGACGTATCAAGGGCGTGCACTACCCCATCCATCAGCGTACCTCGGCAAGCACCGCGCGCACCCGCAGGGCCAGCTCCTCCAGCGTGAACGGCTTGCCGATCAGGTGGACGCTGGGGTCCAGTACGCCGTCGTGCTCCAGTGCATTGCGGCTGTAGCCGGTGGTGAACAGCACTTTCAGATCCGGGCGCCGCTTCAGGGCCGCATCGGCCAGCTGCCGCCCGTTGATCTCGGGCATCACCACATCGGTGAACAGCAGCGCGATGTCGGGATGGCTGTCGAGCAGGGCAAGGGCGGTGGCGGCACCGTCGGCGGCGAGCACCGGGTAGCCCAGCTCGCTCAACGCATCGATGGAGAACTGGCGAACGCCGGGCTCGTCTTCCACGATCAGCACACGTTCGCGGCCCCCGCTCAGCGGAGCGGTACCACTGGTTGCCGGCGAAGGCGCGGCGGCGATGTCCGCAATGAGGCGCGGCAGATACAGGGTCACCGTTGTTCCCTGCCCGACGGCAGAGCGGATCTTCACGTGACCGGCCGACTGTTTGACGAAGCCATACACCTGCGACAGTCCCAGTCCCGTGCCATGCCCCACCTTCTTCGTGGTGAAGAACGGATCGAATGCTTTGGCGATCACCTCCGGCGGCATGCCGCTGCCGTTGTCGGCCACGGTGATCCGGACATACTCGCCGTCGGGAACGTCTTCCGCCGCCGTCCGGTGATCTGCGGTGATCGTGCAGTTGGCGGTCTCCACCATCAGGCGTCCCCCGCCGGGGAGCGCGTCACGTGCATTGACGGCCAGATTGAGGATCACGTTCTCCAGCTGGTTGGCATCGGCGAAGGTCCACCACACCTGCGCGGCCAACACCGTCTCCAAGCGGATGCTGCTGCCCAGCGAATGCACGAGCAGATCCGACATGCCGGCGATCAAGTGGTTCACATCCAATGGCACCGGCTGCAAGGGCTGCTGCCGCGAGAACGCGAGCAATCGCTGGGTGAGCTGTGCCGCCCGGGTGGCGCCGTCGATGGCCATGTCGATGTAGCGCTTGGCGCGCGGATCGCTGTCGCCCATGCGCATCGCCAGCAGATCCAGCGGGCCGATCACCGTGGCGAGCATGTTGTTGAAGTCGTGCGCGATGCCGCCAGTGAGCTGCCCCACTGCCTCCATTTTCTGGCTCTGCCGAAGGGCATCCTCCACGCGGGTGCGCTCAGCCACCTCGTCGAGAACGCGGCTTTCCAGATGTTCGTTCAATTCCTGCAGATGCGCGTCGGCCAGCTTGCGCGCAGTGATCTCGATCGCCACGCCCACCACGCGCACGCAGCGGTCCCCTTCGAAATGACCGCGCCCCTTGGCGGCCACCCAGCGCACGAGACCGTCTTCCTTGCCAACGGTGCGGTACTCCACGTCGTAGAGGGCGCGTTGAGCTGGATCGGCCGCAGCGGCGAAGGCCGTGGTGGTGGCCAGCCGATCCTCGGGGTGGATGCCATCGTAGAAGTCGCGCATCGACACCGCGACCTCGGGCGAGATCCCGAACATCGCCTTGGTCCGTGCCGGCCAGATCAGTGCATCGCGCACCAGATCGACATCCCAGAAACCCATATCGCCGGCCTCCGTGGCCAAACGCAGGCGTTCTTCGCTCTTGGCGAGCGCTGCTTCGGCTTCCTGCCGAACCGTCAGGTCCAGCATCGCGCCGATCATCCGCAGCGGTTCGCCTATCCCGCCACGCAGCACGGTGCCGCGGTCGAGCACGGCGGCGTAGCTGCCATCGGCGCGGCGGAACCGGTATTCGTTGTTCCAGGTCGTGCCACCGCCTTCGATCACGGCATGGATGTCCGTATCGACGCGCGCGCGGTCATCAGGATGGATATGGTCCAGCCACCACTGCGCACTGGTCTCGCTCAGCGCATGGCCGAACAGGGTCGTCAGCGCTTCGTTCCAGATCACATGACCATCGGAGATGCGCCAGTCCCAGATCGCATCATTGGTGGCATGGGCCGCCAGCCGATAGCGCTCCTCCACTTCAACGTGGCGGGCTTCGGCGGCTTTGCGATCGGTGATGTCCAGCGAGGTGCCCACCACGCCCACCACGGTACCGTCGGCATCACGCAACGGCGATTTGGTGGACAGCCAGTAGGCGCGCCGGCCATCGGGAAAGCTCACTTCTTCTTCGAGCTGCTCGGTTTGTCCGCTGGCCATGACCCGTTCGTCGGTGGCCATGACCATGGCGGCCTGGGCGGGGTCGCTGAGCAGCTCGGCATCGGTGCGCCCCACGTAGGCCTCGGGCGGCATGCCGATGAGTTCCGTGGTGCCGCGGTTGCCGATCAGGATCCGGCCCTGGCGGTCCTTGGCGTACACCACACCCGGTGCGGCCTCCACGAACGAACGCAGCAGGGTCTGCGCCTGGTCACGCTCCGCCTCCACCCGCCTGCGTTCATCGATGTCGATCAGCACGCCGGGAAACCCGATTGCATGTCCATCGGCGTCCAGGTCGACCCGACCGATGGCCTCGATCCAGCGATAGGCGCCATCGGTGCCACGGGTCCGGTACTGGTGGGCATAGCGACCACCACGACGCACGGCTTCGGCGATCGCCTCCGCCAGACCCGCGCGGTCCTCAGGGTGAACGGCAGACACCACCTGCTCCAGGCGCAGCCCGGTGCGTGCAAGCGCGGGGTCCAGTCCATGCGCCTGGGCGAGGGCATCGTCGACGGTGAGGCTGTCCTGGGCGACATCCCAGAACCAGGTGCCGATGATCGCGCCAGCGGCCAGGGCCAGCTTGACGCGCTCGGCATCGCGTTCGCCGTGGGTACCGGTGGAAGGAGAAGAGCTCAAGCGGCACTCGGGGTCAGCGGGGGGCGGCCGCCCTAGCGTATCGCTGCGGGGTATCGCTGTGGAACCCTCCCAGCGCTGTGCGGCAGCGCCTCAGGGAATCAACCGCGCTGCCCGCAGCCGTGCGAACAGCTCGAAGAACGCATCGTCACTGGGCTGGTAATCCAGGAACCCCATCCGGCGGCTCTTGGACATGTCCGTCACCACCTCCAGCGGGCGCCCGAGATCGGCATCGGTGTGCCAGGGCGAGATCAGCTGGTGGATGTCAGACGCGGCCAGGCCGTGGGTGGCGGCCAGCGACGACCACAGCGCGGCATCATTGGCCATCTGCTCGGCGAGCGGACGGACCTGACCACTGAACGGCACGGGCTCGATATCGAACCACGCGGCGATCCGGCCCCACATCCAGCGCCAGCGGAACACATCGCCGTTGACCACGTTGAAGGCCTGGTTGGCGGCGGCCGGTGTCTGCGTTGTCCACAGCAGGTGCCGCGCGAGCAGCCCGGCATCGGTCATGTCGGTCAGCCCGTCCCACTGCGCGAGGGAGCCGGGGAACTGGAACGGGCGCCCGGTCTGCCGGCACAGCGTTGCGTGCACGGCCAGGGTGGTGCCCATGTTCATGGCATTGCCCACCGCCGCGCCGATCACGGTATGCGGGCGATGCACGCTCCAGTGGAAGCCATCGCGGGCGGCGGCGGCGAACACCTCGTCTTCCTGCGCGTAGTAGAAGTTGTCCACGGGCAGACGCGGTTGTTCCTCACGGAAGGGCGTCTGCGGCAGGCTGCCCTGCGCGTACGCCTCGAACGGCCCGAGGTAGTGTTTCAGGCCCGTGACCAGCGCCACATGCTGCACGCTGCCGGCCGGCTGCAGTGCATCCAGCAGATGGCGCACCATCGCGCCGTTGACCCGGATGTTCTCGGCCTCGTTGGCCTGCCGGGACCACGTGGTGATGAACACGTGCGTCGGGCCCAGTGCGGACAGCGCGGCACGCGTGGCCTGCGCATCGCGCAGGTCGGCGCAGACGCCGTGGGCGCCGGCGGGCAGCGAATCGGGCCGGCGGGCCAGGCCGTGGACGTCCCAGCCCTCCTGCAGCAGCCGTTGTATCAGTGCACTGCCCACGATGCCCGTTGCACCGACCACCAACGCTTTCTGCCTCACGATGTCGCCTCTTTCATGGCTTTACAGGCGCACACCTTAGGATATCGAGGTACGCCTCGAAAGAAGGCACCAAACGGTAACCACACATGAAAACGGGTACCCCCGAAGAGCACTGGCGAGAGGATTGCGCCCCCCGGCGGGTGCTGGAGCTGTTCAGCACCAAGTGGACCTCGATGGTGTTGCACACCCTGTCCGTGCGCCATGACGGCACCGCCCGCAGCAACGCGCTGCACCGCAGCCTGCCGGCCGTCTCCAAGAAGATGCTGATCCAGACGCTGCGTGACATGGAGCATGCCGGGATCGTGCTGCGCACCGAGTACCCCACCGTGCCGCCCTCGGTGGACTACACGCTGACTCCGCTGGGACGGCAACTGGTGGAACCGATCGAACTGATTTACGACTGGGCGCGCCGCAACGCAGGCGCCCTGGACGCGCTGCAGCCGCGCGCGACGTCGCGTCGGCGCTGAGCGGGACGTGCCAGCCGGATCGGGCAGCGTACGGCTTCCCTCCAGCGGATCGATGCGGTGACCCTCAGGTTCTGGCTCCTGCACGTGCTGGGTTGGTCGCTGTTCGCGCTGATCGCCTTCCTTGCGCGACCGAGTGAAGCGCCGGTGCCGGCGCGCCTTTGAAGAACGCGTCGGCCTCGCGGTCACAGGGAGCGATATATGACCTGCGGTCAGGGACCGGATCCAATGGCGACCTGACCGGATGAGCGGTCAGTGCTACGCGGTGGCACGCAACCCACGCAGCAGCAGGTCCAGCGCAGCCACGCTCTGTGCGAGGCGGGTATCGCCATCGTCGCCATCGGCGATCCAGAACGCCGCCTCGGCGAGGCTGCCGTACACCAGGGAGGCGAGGGCCTGTGGATGGGCCGCGGCGACCAAGCCCTGCTCGATCAGATGTTCGAGCAGGCGCTGCATGGAATCGATGCAGTGGCGCTGCGATTCCGGCGAGGCGCCGCCGAGCACCGCCCGCGCATCGCGCAGGACGATGCGCTGGATGGTCGGCTCCAGTGCCATCTCCAGATACCCCATGCAGCGAAGACGAAAGCCCGCCCAGGGATCCTCGGCGGCGTCGGAGATCGCCTTGAGGCGGTCGTCCATCTCGGCGTCGATCTGATCGACGACAGCCGCGAGCAGGCCCTGCTTGTCACCGAAGTGGTGATACAGCGCGCCACGGGTGAGCCCGGCCTGCGCGGTGAGGTCGTCCATCGAGGTCCCGGCGTAGCCACGCTCGCTGAAGACCACGCGGGCCGTCGCCAGCAGCGTGGCGCGGGTCTGCTCCATCTCGGCGCGGGTGCGACGGACCATCGATATCTCCTTGGTGGTGGGGCGGATCTCTGTTTACATCCGGAGCGTATGTATATAGGATTTTAAACATACGTTGTGTATGTAAAGGTGGAAAGCCAGTGAAACGCGCTGTGACCGGTCCCTATCGAGAGTTGTTCGCTGCGCCCGGTACCACCGGGTTTGCCCTGGCGGGGCTGCTGGCGCGGCTGCCGTTGCCGATGACCGGCATCGGCATCATCACGCTGCTGGCCCAGGTGCGCGGCAGCTATGCACTGGCCGGCGCGGTGGCCGCGACGTTCGTGCTGACGTATGCGTTGCTGTCGCCGCAGGTATCCCGTCTGGTGGACCGGCATGGACAGCGCCGTGTCGTGCCGATGGCCACCGGCGTCAGCGTAATCGGCCTGCTGATGCTGCTGGCGGCCTCATGGTGGGAAGCGCCGGCGGCCGTGCTGTTCCTCGGGGCACTGCTGGCCGGGGCGATGCCCAGCATGTCGGCCATGGTGCGCGCGCGCTGGACCGCGATCTATCGCGGGCAGCCGCGCCTGCAGACCGCGTACGCGCTGGAAACCGTGTTCGATGAGGTCACCTTCATCGTCGGGCCGCCGTTATCGATCGGCCTGGCGGTCTCGCTGTTTCCGCAGGCGGGTGTCCTCGCCGCTACTGTGCTGCTGCCGATCGGCGCGCTTGCGTTGATCGCGCAGCGCAGGACCGAGCCCCCGATCGAGGCAGTGGTACCCAACGCCGCGCCTGCTGCGTCCGTCATCCGTCTGCCGGGCGTGCGGTGGCTGGCCGTGCTGATGGTCGCGATGGGCGTGATCGTGGGCACCGTCGATATCGTCAGCGTCGCCTTCGCCGCGCACGTGGGGCAGCCCGCCGCCGCCAGCGTCGTGCTGTGTGCGTATGCCGCCGGCTCCTGCCTGTCCGGGGTGCTGTTCGGTGCGCTCAAGCTGCAGACGCCACTGCCCCGCCTGTTGCTGCTGGGCGGGATCGCGACCGCATTGACCACCTTGCCGCTGCTGCTGGTGGGAAGCATCGCCGCACTCGCCGTGACGGTCTTCGCGGCGGGTGTGTTCTTCGCCCCGACGATGATCGTGGCGATGTCGTTGATCGAGCAACAGGTCCCGCCGGGCCAGCTCACCGAGGGCATGACCTGGCTGCTGGCGGCGCTGAACGTGGGCGTGGCGCTGGGCGCGGCGATCGCCGGCTACGGGGTGGATGCACACGGGCCGCGCGCCGGGTACCTGGTTGCCTTGTGTGCGGGAGGAGCGGTGCTGCTGGCGGCGGCGTTCGCGCACGGCGTGTTGCGTTCGCGTGAGCCACGCAACCCGGGGATCTGCTGATGCAGGCGCAATCCACACCGCGCCACCCGTGGTGGGCGGTCACCGCGGTCAGTCTGGCCACCCTCTCGGTCGTCACCACGGAGATGCTGCCGGTCGGCCTGCTGACCCCGATCGCCGAAGCGCTGGACACCAGCACCGGCGCTGCGGGGCTGATGATCTCGCTGCCCGCACTGCTGGCAGCGCTGTTCGCACCGCTGGTGGTGATCAGCGCCGGCAGCGTGGATCGACGCTCGCTGCTGTGCGGGCTGCTGGGCCTGCTGGTAATCGCGAATCTGGGTGCGGCCTTCGCCCCCACGTTGGGCTGGATGCTGGCGGCCCGCGTGCTGGTCGGGCTGTGCATGGGCGGCATCTGGGCCATTGCCGGCGGGCTGGCGGTGCGGCTGGTGGCAACGCGATCGGTCGGCCTGGCCACATCGCTCATCTTTGGCGGCGTGGCGGCTGCTTCCGTGCTGGGCGTTCCGCTTGGCGCGCTGATCGGGGAGCTGCTGGGATGGCGTTGGGCGTTCGGCAGCATGGCGCTGCTGGGGGCCGCCGTCCTTGCCCTGCACTTGGCCGTGATGCCCGGGCTGCCGCCGTCCGGCACGACCAGCGTGCGCCAGTTCGCTCAGCAACTGGGCAACCGCGGGCTGCAGCTTGGGTTGCTGCTGACCTTCCTGCTGGTCGCCGGGCACTTCATCGCCTTTACCTTCGTTCGGCCGCTGCTGATGTCGGTCTCGGGATTCGACGCGCGCTGGGTGGGGCTGCTGTTGTTCGGCTACGGCGCCGCGGGCATGGCCGGCAACTTCCTTGCCGGCATCGCGGCAGCACGACGTACCAGGCTGACGGTGTCGCTGATCGCGGCGGGTCTGGTGCTGGCGCCCTCGCTGTTCCTGACCATCGGGGAGTCGCGCCTGGGCGGTGCCATGGCGCTGCTGGCGTGGGGGCTGGCCTACGGCGGGGTATCGGTGGGCTTGATGACGTGGATGATGAAGGCCGTGCCCAGGGCGATGGAAATCGCCTCCGCACTCTATGTCGGTGCTTTCAATGTCGGGATCGCATCCGGGGCGTGGGTGGGCGGCCAAGCACTGGATCGGCTCGGTCTGACCGCCAATCTCTGGCTCACCGGTGGCTTCGCGGTCGCAGCAGGGGTGGTATGCCTTGCTGGCCGCCGGATGGAATGGACGGAGCGGGAGCCCGACAGGCTCAAGCGGGCAAGGCGATAGTGCTGCTGTCATACAAGACCGGCGTTGCGCCAGTTTTCCCTCCCGTGGCTTGCTCAGCGCACGTCAACGCACTGTGCATGGTTCAGCGCGCTACAGCGTGCTGGAGTCCACCACGTGGCGACCGGCCTGGGTCAAATCGATGTCGCCGTCTTCCGCCTGGGCCGCGTAGCCGGCCTTGACGGCCCAGTTGGCGGCTTCATCGCTGACCGGACGCGTGGCGTTGATGTCGCGCAGGATCTGCCGCTGTTCGTCGGTCAGGTGCGTTGCCGCGCTCGTACCGGTTCCGCCGCTCATGGCGCGCGGGCCTCGACGCTGACCACGCCCTGGGCCAGCCGCGCCCGCTTGGCGCGCCGATGGTTCACCCACCACACCAGCCCCGGCAGGCCGTACAGCAGTGCACCGGCGAGCAGAAAGATCTTGAAGGCGGCATTCATGGCGGTCTCTCTCCGTGCGGTATGGCGTCATGCATCGTGGTCGACCGGATGTGCGGTAACGCACCCCGGGTCCTGCAGCGGCCCCCGGCCGCGATCCCAGTCCTAGTTCAGCGCAGTCGCCGTGAAGGTGCTGTCCCGTCCTTCACTGTCGCACGTTCACGCGCCATGTGAGCACGGGGGCCCTGATCGTCATCCCTTCGTCGTCTGGCGCCGGTACAACGGGATCCATTGGCGAAGCTCTGGCCGCTCGCTGAGATCGGCCCTCAAGTTCAGCGTGATCCCGCCGATACCGATGCGTCCTTCCGCCTGGAGTACGTGATGTCGGTCGTCCCCCGCCGCCTGTCCTTGTTCGTCGCCCGTCTGGGCGATCGGTTCGGCTTCCGTCTCGCTCAGCCGCCCCGGCTGGCCGCGCTCGGTCGCCTCAGCGTGGCACAGAAACTCAGGGCCAGCCTGCTGATCTGCGGCCTGGGCCTGTTGGCGGTCGCCGTGGTCTACGGCTGGACGGGCCATGATACCGAGCGTGCAGCCCAAACCTTCGCCGCGCACCAGCAGGAGGCCGCACTGGCGGCCACGCTGGCGACCGAGATCGCCGATGCGCGGCGCCTGCAGACCCGCTATGCCAGCACGTTCGATGGCAGCGATCGCGAGGCGTTGCAGGCCGCGCAGCAGCGCCTGCAGGCGACCCTGGCCGAGCTGCAGCGCGATCCCCACGACGCCGGTAGCGCCGGGGCACTACGCGAGCTGGCCGCCCGCGCGGGTGATTTCGCCGAGGGCATCACCGCATTGAATGCCCGGGTGGATGAGATGGGGCGTGGCGATGCCGGCCTGCGTGCGCAGCTGGAGGCGGCGGCTGCCACGCTGGAGGCCAGTGTCGAGGCCGGCGCGCGCCCGGTGTTGATCGCCCAGCTGCAGAAGATGCGGCGCGAGGAAAGCCTGCTGCTGCTCACCGGTGACGCGGCGCACACCGATCGTGCCAGCGAACAGAAGTTGCCGTTCGATCTGTCCCTGGCAGAGGCGCGCCTGGATGCAGAGACGCAGGAAGCACTGCGAACGCAGATGGTGGCATATCAAGGGGCGCTGCTGGCCTACACGGCCGCCCGCATCGGGCTGGATGTGGAAGCGCAGTCACTGGCCGAGAGCGCCGCGCAGGTCGGCCCCGGGCTGCAGGCGCTGCAACAGGCGCAGGCGCAGGCATTGGCGGCGGCGCGCGAGCGACAGGCCGCGCGGGCCAGCACCATGGGCATCGTGTTCGCGCTGACCCTGCTGCTGGTGGCGGCCGTGCTGATCGCCACGCTGCTGCTGGTGCTGCGGGCGGTCCGCCAGCCGATCACCGATACGCTCCGCTTCGCCGAGGACATTGCCGAAGATCGACTGGACACCGTCCTGCCGCTCCATAACCCGCACGATGAAATCGGCCAGCTCGCCGCGCGCCTGCGCCACATGCAGCAACGGCTGCGCGAGCGGATCGAGGCCGAGCGCGCGGTGGCACGCGACAACACCCGCGCCCGCCAGGCATTGGACAGTGCGCAGACCGGCGTGATGGTGCTCGACGGTGAAGGGCGGATCGGCTTCCTCAACCACGCGCTGCTCACCGAACTGCAGCTCACGCACGCGGACTGGAGCGGCCAACCCGCGGCCGCCCTGCATCCGGCCTTCGCCAGTCTGTTGCCGATGCTGCAGCGCGGCCAGCGTGCCAGCCGGGAGATCGAGCACGCCGGCATCCGCTATCAGCTGGTGATCACCCCGATCGTGGAGCACGACCAGCTGCTGGGCGCGGCGGTGGAGTGGCGCAGCCGCGCGCTGGAAACCACTGTGGAGAACGAGGTGGCCGCGCTGGTCGATGCGGCCGCGCGGGGCGAACTGCATGGACGGATCGCGGTCGAGGACAAACAGGGCTTCGTAAAGACGCTCGCGCTCAGCATCAACCACCTGCTCGATACCTTCCAGAGCAACCTGTCCGGAGTGCAGGGGCTGCTCTCGGCGTTGTCGCAGGGCGATCTGCGCGTACGCATGCAGGGCGACTTCCACGGTGTGTTCGCGCGCCTGCGTGACGACGCCAACGCCACGGTGATGCAGCTGACCGACATCGTCGCGCGCATCCAGCAGGCGTCGCTGGCGATCAACCATGCCGCCGGCGAAATTGTCGCCGGCAACCACGATCTCTCCGACCGCACCGAGCGCCAGGCGGCGCATCTGGAAGAAACCGCCTCCTCGATGGAGGAACTGGCGGCCACGGTGCGGCAGAATGCGGACTCGGCGCAGCAGGCCAACCAGCTGGCGATCCGCGCGGCCGAGGTCGCGGCGCAGGGTGGAGAATCGGTGGCGCAGGTGGTGACCACCATGGCCGACATCGCGCTGTCGTCGCACCGGATCGGGGAGATCACCGGCGTCATCGACGGGATCGCGTTCCAGACCAACATCCTGGCGCTCAACGCCGCCGTCGAAGCCGCGCGCGCAGGCGAGCAGGGCCGCAGCTTCGCGGTAGTGGCCAGCGAAGTGCGCCTGCTGGCACAACGCAGTGCCGACGCCGCGCGCCAGATCAAGCAGCTGATCGAAGCCTCGGTCGAGCGCGTTGATGCGGGCACCCGGCAGGTCGACAGCGCGGGTGCGACGATGGGCGAGATCGTCGGCAGTGTGCAGCGGGTCACCGCCATCATGGCGAGCATCTCCGCGGCCTCGCAGCAGCAGACGGCGGGCATCGAGCAGGTGAGCCAGACGTTGCTGCAGATGGATGGCAGCACCCAGCAGAATGCGGCGCTGGTGGAGGAAGCGTCAGCCTCGGCGCGCGCACTGGATCGCCAGGCCTCGCTGCTGGGCGAGGCGGTGGATGCCTTCGTCGTCACTCCGCCGCCGTCGGCGCCGCGCGTGCGGGCCATGGCCTGACAGGCGCGTCAACGCCGCGCTCACCGGTCTTCACCGGCAATGAGCCGGCGCTGTGCTTCGCTATTGTTCATCTATGAACAAATCCACGCGCCGGCCGTCGCCCCCCACTGCTCCGGATGCCTTCGTGCGCGTTCGGGGCGCACGCGAACACAACCTCAAGAACGTGGATGTCGATATCCCCCGCGATGCGCTGGTGGTGTTCTCCGGCATCTCCGGCTCGGGCAAATCCTCGCTGGCGTTCGGTACGCTGTATGCCGAGGCGCAGCGGCGCTACCTGGAGTCATTGTCGCCGTATGCGCGCCGGTTGATCGATCAGGTCGGCGTGCCGGATGTGGATGCGATCGAAGGTCTCCCGCCGGCCGTGGCATTACAACAGCAGCGCGGCACCGCCAGCGTGCGTTCCAGCGTCGGCAGCGTGACCACGCTGTCCAGCCTGCTGCGGATGCTGTACTCGCGCGCAGGTACGTATCCGGCCAGACAGCCGATGCTGTATGCCGAGGATTTCTCACCGAATACACCGCAGGGCGCCTGCCCGAACTGCCATGGCCTGGGCTACGTGTATGAAGTGACCGAGCAGTCCATGGTGCCCGATCCCTCGCTGAGCATCCGCGAACGCGCCATCGCTGCGTGGCCGCCGGCGTGGCATGGACAGAACCAGCGCGACATTCTGGTCACGCTTGGCTACGACGTGGATATCCCCTGGCGCGATCTGCCCAGGAAACAGCGCGACTGGATCCTGTTCACCGAGGAGCAGCCGGTGGTGCCGGTCTACGCCGGTTTTACCCCGGCCGAAACCCGTGCCGCGCTGCGGCGCAAGGAGGAGCCGAGCTACATGGGCACCTTCAGCGGTGCCCGGCGCTATGTGCTGCACACCTTTGCGACCACGCAGAGCGCGATGATGAAGAAGCGGGTGGCGCGCTACATGATCGGCGCCGAATGTCCGGTCTGCGATGGCCGTCGATTGAAGCGCGAAGCGCTCTCGGTGACGTTTGCCGGCATGGATATCGGCACGTTGTCGCGGCTGCCGCTCAGTGCCATGGCGCAGGCGTTGCGTCCGGCGGCGGAAGGGCATTTCCAGGTAGCGGCCGCCACCGCCACACGCAGCCGCAGCGCCGGCCGCCAGGCCACGGCCAAGCGGGTGGCCGCCGGTGGCAACGCGCATGCGGGCGGCAGCGATGTGCGCCGCACGCCAGATCTTTCCGAGGAGAAACGCATCGCGGCCCAGCGCATCGCGCACGATCTGGTCGAACGGATCGGCACGCTGCAGTCGCTGGGCCTGGGCTATCTGTCGATGGACCGCGCGACCCCGACGCTGTCGCCAGGCGAACTGCAACGCCTGCGCCTGGCGACACAGATCCGCTCCAGCCTGTTCGGCGTCGTGTACGTACTGGATGAACCCACCGCCGGCCTGCATCCGGCCGATGGCGAGGCCCTGTACGACGCGCTCGCCCAGCTCAAGGCCGGCGGCAACACGTTGTTCGTGGTGGAGCATGATCTGGAAATGCTGCGCCGTGCGGACTGGCTGGTGGATGTCGGCCCGGGTGCGGGCCAGCACGGTGGCCGGGTGCTTTACAGCGGTCCGCCCGAGGGGCTGCGTACGGTGGAGGCCTCGGTCACCGCGCCGTATCTGTTCCAGAACGCTGACGGCCCGCGCCGCACGCCGCGCGCGCCGTCCGGCTGGCTGGGCCTGCAGGGCGTCCATCGCAACAATCTGCGTGGCGTGGACGCGCGCTTCCCGCTCGGCGCGTTCACGGCGGTGACCGGTGTCTCCGGCTCGGGCAAGTCCAGTCTGGTCAGCCAGGCGCTGGTTGAACTGGTCGGCGAGCATCTGGGGCAGGAGCCGGTGATCGAAGAGACCGACAGCGACCTGCCGCAGCCCAGCCGTATCGAACGCACCCGTGGCCGCTTGAACGGGGCCAAGGCGATCAAACGTCTGGTCAACGTGGATCAGAAGCCGATCGGGCGCACGCCGCGTTCCAACCTGGCCACCTACACCGGCCTGTTCGATCATGTGCGCCGTCTGTTTGCCGGCACGCGCTCGGCCAAGGCACGCCGCTACAGCGTGGGCCGTTTCTCCTTCAATGTCGCCGCCGGCCGCTGCGAGACCTGCGAAGGCGAGGGCTTCGTCCACGTCGAACTGTTGTTCATGCCCAGCGTCTACGCGCCATGCCCCACCTGCCATGGGCAGCGCTACAACGCCAAGACCCTGGAAGTGCAGTGGAACGGTCGCAACATCGCGCAGGTGCTGGCGATGACGGTGGAGGAGGCGTTGGCGTTCTTTGCCGACGAGCCGCCGGTGCAGCGGCCGCTGCAACTGCTGCGGGATATCGGCCTGGGCTATCTGCGCCTGGGCCAGCCGGCCACGGAACTGTCCGGCGGTGAGGCGCAGCGGATCAAGCTGGCGACAGAGCTGCAGCGCAGCCAGCACGGCAACAGCCTGTATGTGCTGGACGAGCCGACCACCGGCCTGCACCCGGCCGATGTGGACAAGCTGATGACGCAGCTGCACGGCCTGGTCGACGCCGGCAACACCGTGGTGGTGGTCGAGCATGACCTGCGGGTGGTGGCCGATGCGGACTGGGTGATCGATGTGGGACCGGGCGCGGGTGAGGAGGGTGGCAGGATCGTGGCCGAAGGCACGCCGGCCCAGGTCAGTCGCGCCAGGCACGGCGCCACCGCGCGCTATCTGCGCCGCTGGTTTCCCTGAGCGGCGCGGCGTTGCTCAGTACACGTCGCGGCGGTAGCGTCCGTCGTTGAGCAGGGCATCGACCGCATCGTTGCCCAGCACCTCGCGCAGCACGGCATCGACACCTTCGGCCATGCCATGCAGCGAGCCGCACACGTAGAGGCTGCCGCCCAGGTCCACCCACGCACGCAGTGCCTTCGGTGCGGTGCGCAGGCGGTCCTGCACATAGCCGCCGCCGTCCGGATCGCGCGAGAACGCCAGGTCGACACGGCTGAGGTGACCCTGCGCCTGCCACGCCTCGATCTCTTCGCGATAGAGGAAGTCGTGCGCGCGGGTGCGTTCGCCGAACACCAGCCAGTGACCGCGGTCGCCCTGCGCGTCGGCTTCACGCAGCAGGCTGCGCAGGCCGGCGATGCCGGTGCCGTTGCCGATCAGCAGCATCGGGGCGTGCTCGGGATGGCGATGGAAGCCGCTGTTGCGACGCACGCGGGCATGAATGTTGTCTGCCTTGGTGGCATGCACGCACAGCCAGCCCGAGCCCAGTCCGTGGCGGCCATCGGGCAGATCGGTCAGGCGGATCACCAACTGCACGGCACCATCGCCGGGCACCGAGGCGATCGAGTATTCGCGATGCGGCAGCGCAGGCAGTCGCGCCAGCCAGCGGGCAGCATCGGGTGCTGCAGCGGCGTCCACCGCTTCCGCTGTCTCAGGCAGCACACGCGCGGCAGCCGCCTCGACCAATGCGGTGATGCGTCCATCGACCGTCACCGGCGCCTGCGGATCCAGACCGTTGCGGGCCAGCACCGACAGCACATGCGCACGCGCGTGGCGCGGCGCCATCTCCAGGATGTCGCCGGCCTGCCAGTGGGCGTGCGCCAGCGGCCGCAGTGACACCTGCCAGATCGCCCCGGCGGCACTGCCCGGATTGAGCTGCGCGCGCGCATCCAGCGCCCAGGGGTGCAGCTCAACGGGTGCCGGCAGGGGGGTGTGATCCTCTACCCCGGTCAGCACACCCAGCTGCTGCTGCCAGTGCGCCAGCGGCACGGCGTCGGTGCGGTCCACCTCGATGCTGGCGAACAGCCGCTGCGCCCCCTGCGCCGCCAGCCAGCTGTCCACCTGCCGCGAGAAACCGCAGAAGCGTGTGTACTCGCGGTCGCCGAGCCCAAGCACGGCGTACGCCAGGCCCTGCAGCGAGGTGGACTGCGCCAACACCCGTCGCCCGAACGTACGCGCCGCATCCGGCGCTTCGCCATCGCCGAAGGTGCTGATGACGAACAACGCCTTGTCTGTGGTGGTCAGCAGTGCCGCGTCCACCTGCGCGAGCGGACGCACCTGCACCGGCAGGCCGGCCGCCTGCAACTGGGCGGCAGCGCGCCAGGCCAGCTGCTCGGCAAACCCACTCTGGCTGGCGAACGCGACCAGCCACGGCTGTCCGGTGCCGATGGCCGCGGCGAGAGGCAGGCGTGAGGCACGCACCTCGCGCTTCTTGCGGCGGCGGTCCAGGTACAACATCCAGCCGGTGATGAAGAACACCAGCATGCCCAGGCTGGACAGCATCACGATGATCCGCCCGGGCAGGCCGAAGAAGCTGCCCGAGTGCAACGCGAACACACTGACGATGATCTTGCCGCCGGCGGTCTTGCTGCTGTAAGGCTCGTAGGAGAGCAGGGCGCCTGTGGACGGATCGAGCTGGAGGATGTCCTGCGCGCGGTCGTGCGCCGTGCTGCTTCCCTGCACGCGGCCGGTCAGCGCACGGCCTGGCTTGGCCGGGAAGCGCAGGTCGATGTAACCGCGTCGCACGCCCTCCAACCCGTACAGGGTGGCCTGCACCTTGCCCAGATCCAGAGGGCCGCCGCTGGTGCGCGGCTGGTTCTGCTCGGCGGCGGGGCCGCCCAGCAATGCAGTTGCGCCCTTGCGGTACCAGTCGAACGACCACCACAGCCCGGTCAACGCGATCATCAGGTACACCAGCAGCACCCAGGTGCCGACCACTGAATGCAGACTCCACAGGAAACTTCGCCCGCTGCGCGACCACTCCACCGCCAGCCAGGTGCGCCAGTGCCACCAGCGTCGCGGCCAACGCAGGTACAGCCCCGACAGACAGAAGAACACCAGCGCGATCGCGCAGCTGCCGGTGATCAGGCTGCCCCGCTCGCCGCTGACCAGGTGGCGGTGCAGGTCTTCGACGAAGGCGAAGAAATCCAGTCCGCTCAGTTCGGTGAGCACGTTGCCGGTGTACGGATCGAAGTAGCGCCAGTTCGCCTGGCCGCCTTCGAAACGCGCCACCGACAGGCGCTGCCCGGTCGCATCCACGCGCAGCCGCTGCAACGGCTTTGGCATGTCCTGCTGCAACCGCGGCAACAGCTCGGTGAGCGCCACTGGCTGCTCGCCGGCCGCATGGCGTTGCACGACCTGCGCAAGCGCAGGATTGGCCGCGCGCATGATCTCGTCTTCAAAGGCCAGCGTGGCCCCGCTCAGGCCCATCACCGCCAGCACGGTGCCGGCAGTGATGCCCAGCAGCCAATGCAGCTGGAAAAGAAAGGTCTTCAACATGCGGGCGGTTCCGGCGGCAAGGCGAAGCGGGCCCGGCAGTGGATGAGAATGGATCTCGTCATTGTTGGGTGCAGGGCTGGGGCGGTCAATAGCCCAGGTCGGGCCAGTACGGCCTCTCGATCAGACGGTCACCTCGGCCAAGCAGGCTCAGTGCGTTGCCCAGGCCTCGATCTCACCGGCCGCAAACGGCCCCAGCTTCTGTTTCACGATGCGCCCCTGCGCATCGACCAGTACTGAATACGGCAGCAGGCCCTGCGCATTGCCCAGACGCACGCTGGCGTCGGCCGGGCCGGGAGTATCGAGCACGATCGGGTAGGCGACCGGGATGCGGGTCAGGAAATCGCGCACGCCCTCGGGCGTATCCAGCGCCAGCCCGAGCACCTGCACGCCGGTAGCGCCCTGGGCATCGGCAAACGTGGTCAGCGCCGGCATTTCCTCCACGCACGGCCCGCACCAGCTGGCCCAGACGTTGATCAGCAGCGGACGCCCGTGGAAGCTGGCCAGGTGCTGCGGGTGCCCTTGCAGGTCCGGCAGGGTGATCGCGGGCATCGGATCACCCGGTTGGGCCGCGACCACCACCGGCCGTGGCGGTGGCGGGGCATTGGCCGGGCGCTCGTCATGCCCGGCGAACCAGACGCCGGCGCCAATCCCGAGCACGGCCGCGATCACGACCACCACGACCGTCCGCCGTGGTGGCCGCAGGCTCATCGCGCGGTCCGCAGCAGCGCTTCTTCCACCAGCGCCTGGGTCAGTACCGTCGGCAGCACGGTCGGCGGTGCGCCCGGGCCATAGACCACATACAGCGGCACACCGACGGCCTTGTGCTCATCCAGGAACGCGGTGATCTGCGGGTCGACATTGGTGTAGTCGCCGCGCATGTAGACCGCGTTGGTCCGGCGCAGGGTGTCCTGGAACGCGTTGGTGCCCAGCACGGCGCGTTCGTTGGCCTTGCAGGTCACGCACCAGTCGGCCGTCATGTTGACGAACACGACGCGGTTGTCCTGGCGCAGGCGATCAAGCATCTGCGGCGAGTACTCGACCACGTTGTCGCTGGCCGGCTGCGCGGCCTTGGCCGGCGGCGCCATGCGGGTCACGCCCCAGATCGGGTACAGCGCGCCAAGGACCAGCAGCAGGGCCAACAGGCCGCCCACACGCTGACTGCGCCAGCGGCTGCGCTCGAACCACCACAGCGCCAGCGACAGGATCACCAGGCCGCCCAGCACCAGCGCCATCGCATCCACGCCGCGCTGCTTGCCCAGTACCCACAGCAGCCAGATCGCGGTGCCGTACATCGGGAAGGCCAGCACCAGCTTGAGCGTTTCCATCCACGCGCCGGGGCGCGGCAGGCGGCGGGCCAGCGATGGCACGAATCCGATCAGCAGGAACGGCAGGGCCAGGCCCAGGCCGAGCGCCAGGAACACCAGCATCGCCTGCAGGCCGGGGGCAGCGAAGGCGTAGGCCAGCGCCGGGCCCATGAACGGGGCCACGCACGGGCTGGCCACCACGCAGGCGAGCACGCCGGTGAAGAAATCGCCGACCGGGCCGCTGCGCGAGGCCAGCGACTGGCCGACCCCGCCCATGCTGCCGCCCAGGGTGAACACGCCCGACAGGCTCAGGCCCACGGCAAACATCAGGTACACCAGCGCGGCGATGAACCACGGGTGCTGCAGCTGGAAGCCCCAGCCCGCGGCCTGGCCCGCCGCACGCAGCGCGATGACCAGTGCACCGATGGCGGCGAAGGCGACCAGTACGCCGGCGGTGTACCAGAGCGCATGGCTGCGCGCGCGCTGGCGGCTCTCGCCGCTCTGCGCCACGCCCAGCACCTTCAGCGACAGGATCGGCAGCACGCAGGGCATCAGATTGAGGATCAGGCCACCGGCCACGGCGAACAGCAGCAGCACCAGCAGGTTGCCCGGTGCGGCGGCCGGGGCGACCGGCGGCGGGGTGCGCTGCGCGTTGTCCGCGCTGGCATCCGGGGTGGCGGCGGTGTCGCCCGGCACGGCCAGGGCGGGTTCGTTCGGGCGGATCAGCATCGGCTGGGTGCCGGTGCCGGCATCACCGCGGGCCTGTGCGCGTTTGTCGCGATTGGGCAGGGGCGCGATGACCTCGGTCTTCTGCGCGACGTCATTCGCCTTGGCGTTGATCGTGCCTGCCGGCAGCGCCAGCTTCACCCGGCGCGTCATCGGCGGGTAGCAGATGCCATCGGTCTGGCAGCCCTGGAAGGTGATCACCAGCGTCGCATCGGTTGCGCTGGCCGTACTGCGGCGCAGCGGCAACGGCACGTCGATCTGGTCGAAATACACCGCCACATCGCCGAAGTGCTCATCGCGATGCGATTTGGCGGCCGGCCATGTCGGCTTGTCCGCGCGGATGCCCGGCGCGCCTTCCAGCGCCAGCGAGGTGCGGTCGCGATACAGGTAGTAGCCCGGCGCCGGCGTGAAACGCAGCAGCACGGTGTTGCCATCGCCGACGATCGCATCGAAGCCGAACGCGCGCTCGGAGGGCAGCGGCAGCGCCTGGGTGTTGCTGGTGCCGGGCAGGCGCAGGCCACTGCCGGTGTTGCCGGCCAACGGGGTGTTGAACGGGGAAGCGGCAGCGCTGGCGGCGGGGGCGGGGGCGGTGCCAGCACCGCTGCCACCGGCCGGCAGCTTCACCTGCAGCGTGCGCTTCTGCGGTGGGTAGCACACGCCCGCATCGGCGCAGCCCTGGTAACGCACTTCCAGCGTCACGGTGTCGGTGCCGTCGGCGGCCTTGCCCGGCAGCACGCCGGTCAGGCGTTCGCGGTAGGTCTCCACCTCGCCGAAGAAATCATCGTGGTGCTTCTTGCCGGCCGGCAGCTGCAATGCCTCGGCATCGAAGCCGGCAGCGGCCTTGACCGTGGTGCGATGGCGATACAGGTAATAGCCCGGGGCGATCTTCCAGCTGATCTCCACGCGATCACGGTCGCGCGCCTGCGCAGTCAGCCCGAAGGCCTCATCGACCGGGAGCAGATCTTTTTCGCTGACCGCCCAGGCCGGCAGGGAGACCACGAACAATGCGCACAGCGCGGCAACACGACGAAACAGCGTCATCAATCACTTTCCTCACGGGTCTGCGCCCGAATCCAATCCAGGTACGCCGGTAGGCCGGCGCGGGTTTCGACCGCGATGCACTCGGGGAGTTCATACGGATGCAGGGCCTGCACACGCGCGATCGCCGCGTCCAGGCGGCTGCCGGTGGTCTTGATCAGCAACTGGACCTCATGGTCCTCGGTGACCTCGCCCTGCCAGCGGTAGGTCGAATGCGCCCCGTCCAGGCGCGTCACGCACGCGGCCAGGCGTTCGTCCACCAGCGCGTGTGCCAGCCGCGCGGCGCAGGCCACGTCGGGGCAGGTGGTGAACAGCAGGAAGACGGGATCGGCAATCGACATGACCGCCGAGTATAGGACCGCCAGAGGCCAATGGTCCGACCGGCGCCGCGAGGGGGCGCCGGTCGGCCGGGCTCAGTTGGCCAGCTGGCAGGTGGCCGGCTTGGCCGAGGTGAACAGCGTCGGGGTGGCCCACTCCGGGTGGTCGATGAACGGATTGCGGTTGCCCTGGAAACTGAAGATCACCTCGTTGCGAGCGCGTTCCGCCGCGTCCGGCGGGTCGGACAGGTGCCAGTCGATCAGGGTCGAGAGCAGGCCCATGTAGGCCGGCGAGGCCGAGGTCTTGACGATCCTGCTGCGGTCGTCGGTCAGCTCCAGGTCCGGCTCGGACTGCCCGGTTTTGGCATCTTTACCGCCTTCATAACGGATCGCCATGTACATCACCGCACGTGCCATATCGCCCTTGCGGTGGCCCCACACTTCGAACGAGCCGCCATTGCCATCCGGCGTGCGCACCCAGTTGGAGGTGCCCGGGTAGCCACCCCTGCCGCCGCCGAATCCGTTGTTGGCCTCGGTCGCGCGTTCACCGCAGTTGCTGTCGCATGTGGCAAAGGGCTTGTTGCCGCGGTCCGCATTCCACTGTGCATCGGTCAGATACAGCATGTGGGTGTCGGTGTAGGGCGCGTAGGGCAGGCCCTTGTCGCCGGTGGTGCTGGCAAAGCCCAGCGAGTTGGGCCAGGTGTGTTCGCGGTTGTAGGTCAGCCCGCTGCCAGTGCCTGCGCGCCCGCTGACCTTGGTGTAGCTGCGGTTGCGGTAGGCATCGAGGATCTTGCCGCTGTTGTTGGGATCTTCGTCGGCGATTTCCAGGATGGTCCAGGTGCTGGTGCCCGAGCCGCTGTAGGGATAGGCGGTGTGACCCTTGATGGTCTCGTGCAGCGAGCAGCGCAACTGGCTGGGGGTGGAGGTGTTGACCCGGGCGTAGTACTCCCCGGGCGTGCCGGGGTTGCCCGGATCGGGCGTGGTGGCGGTGGCCACGGTGAAGGCGATGCGTGTATCGGCGGCCGGGCGGGCGCCTTGGGCATCCTTCACGCGGGTGGCGCGGATGTCGAAGCGGCAGGCTTCCCCCGCCACCAGCGCGGTGTTGGTGGCCAGGGTGAAGCGGGTGCCGGTGGTCGGGTGGCTCAACGCGACCGTGCCGGACTGGCCACAGCTCAGCGCGAAGGCGCCGCTGGAGAGGGTGACCGGCTCACTGAAGGTGACGCTCAGGTCGGCGGCGGCCGGGAAGGTGCTGGCGCCCTGCTCGGGGGTGGTGGCAGTGACCGAGGGCGCGGTGTTCGGGCCGGTCGGGCCGCCGCCGCCGCTGAAGGTCTGGCCGTGGTTGCACGCGCCAAAGGTCTGCGTGGCCGATTCGGCCCAGGTGAAATGGGCGTACTGGCTGCCGCTGCCGGTCAGCTGCAGGGAGGTGCCCGGGGCGGTGCTGTTAGTCTCGCTGACCGGGATGTTCTGGCTGGTCAGGCCCGCGGCGGGGCCGCCGGCGGCGGTGATGGTGCCCTCGTAGCTGAGGAACTGGACCACCTTGCCGCTGGCATCGACCAGGGCGATGCCGTCGTTGGGACCGTTCTGGATTCCGTTGGTCGGGTAGCTCACCGTGGCCAGCCGGGCGCTGCCGCAGCTGGCGGTGCCGGCCGGGACTGGGTTGTTGGCGTAGACCGCGGCGGCCGAGGGGGTGCTGCCGTTGTAGAGGTAGAGCCGGTAGCCGGACAGGTCTTCACCGGCGGTGGCGATCACTTCGATGGCCTCGCCGACGTCTCCGGCGGGGGTGCTGTCGTCGTAATGCAGTTCATTGATGAATACATCGGCCCGGGCCGGGCTGGTGGCCAGCACCAGCAGGCAGGCCAGGGACAGCGGCGTCAGCAACCTCATCTACGGCTCCTTGTGATTGGTCAATGCCGCTCGAATCTACGCAATCCAGATGACACATCGATTGGTCTGTCGGATTCGACCTTTCGCATTGAGAACTGCGTCAAACATTCACGCGCGGGCCCGGATCGGCAAAAAAAACCGGCCGCCTGCCCTTGAAAGGGGTGGGGCCAGCACCATCTCTGCTCTGTCCCGCACCGTCGGGTTTTTTCGTGAGCGTGGCTGGCAGTCGCCCTGTGCGAGTGCTAACATCGCCAGACTTTCCTAGACCAATCAACAACTTAAAAGGGTCTCACATGAGCATCAAGCCGCTTCATGACCGCGTCGTAGTCAAGCCGATCGAAGCCGACGAAATCTCGTCCGGCGGCATCGTGATTCCGGATTCCGCCAAGGAAAAGTCGACCAAGGGTGAAGTCGTGGCCGTCGGCCCGGGCAAGCCCCTGGACAACGGCAGCGTGCGCGCGCCGTCGCTGAAGGTCGGTGACAAGGTCATCTACGGCCAGTACGCCGGCAGCAGCTACAAGTCCGAAGGCGTCGAGTTCAAGGTCCTGCGCGAAGACGACATCCTCGCCATCGTCGGCTGAGTGATGCGGCCGGCCCCGTGCCGGCGCTTCCGCACTTCCTCCCGTTCAAGCAGCCGGGCATCGCCCGGCTCTACATAAAAAGGTAATCGCAATGGCTGCCAAAGATATTCGTTTCGGTGAAGACGCCCGCGCCCGCATGGTTCGCGGCGTCAACGTTCTCGCCAATGCCGTCAAGGCCACCCTGGGCCCGAAGGGCCGCAACGTCGTGCTCGAAAAGAGCTTCGGCGCGCCGACCATCACCAAGGACGGCGTCTCCGTCGCCAAGGAAATCGAACTGGCTGACAAGTTCGAGAACATGGGCGCGCAGATGGTGAAGGAAGTTGCTTCGCGCACCAACGATGACGCCGGCGACGGCACCACCACCGCCACCGTGCTGGCCCAGGCCCTGATCCGCGAAGGCGCCAAGGCCGTCGCTGCCGGCATGAACCCGATGGACCTCAAGCGCGGTATCGACAAGGCCGTGATCGCCGCCGTCGCCGAGCTGAAGAACATCTCCAAGCCGACCGCTGACGACAAGGCGATTGCCCAGGTCGGCACGATCTCGGCCAACTCGGACGAGTCGATCGGCAACATCATCGCCGAAGCGATGCGCCGCGTGACCAAGGAAGGCGTCATCACCGTTGAAGAAGGCTCGGGCCTGGACAACGAGCTGGACGTCGTCGAAGGCATGCAGTTCGACCGTGGCTACCTGTCCCCGTACTTCATCAACAACCAGCAGTCGCAGACCGCTGACCTGGATGATCCGTACGTGCTGCTGCACGACAAGAAGATCTCCAACGTGCGCGACCTGCTGCCCGTGCTGGAAGGCGTCGCCAAGGCCGGCAAGCCGCTGCTGATCATCGCCGAAGACATCGAAGGCGAAGCGCTGGCGACCCTGGTGGTCAACACCATCCGTGGCATCGTGAAGGTCGTGGCCGTCAAGGCACCGGGCTTCGGCGATCGTCGCAAGGCGATGCTGGAAGACATGGCCGTGCTGACCGGCGGCACCGTGATCTCCGA
Organism: Stenotrophomonas sp. Steno-Z10-BAI; assembly: GCF_056393115.1. NCBI lineage: Bacteria > Pseudomonadati > Pseudomonadota > Gammaproteobacteria > Lysobacterales > Lysobacteraceae > Stenotrophomonas > Stenotrophomonas sp. Steno-Z10-BAI. The sequence goes on from NZ_JBWJOZ010000005.1 coordinate 261,229, forward strand.
GGAAATCGGTCTGTCGCTGGAAAAGGCGACGATCAAGGACCTGGGCCGCGCCAAGAAGGTGCAGGTCTCCAAGGAAAACACCACGATCATCGATGGCGCCGGCGAGAAGGCCAACATCGAAGCGCGTGTCACCCAGATCAAGACCCAGATCGAAGACACCTCGTCGGATTACGACCGCGAGAAGCTGCAGGAACGCGTGGCCAAGCTGGCCGGCGGCGTTGCCGTGATCAAGGTCGGTGCCTCGACCGAAATCGAAATGAAGGAAAAGAAGGATCGCGTCGACGACGCCCTGCACGCGACCCGTGCAGCCGTTGAAGAAGGCGTGGTCCCGGGCGGCGGCGTTGCGCTGGTTCGTGCGGTCACCGCGCTGAGCGGCCTGAAGGGTGCCAACGAAGACCAGAACCACGGCATCCAGATCGCCCTGCGCGCGATGGAAGCCCCGCTGCGCGAAATCGTGGCCAATGCTGGCGAAGAGCCGTCCGTGATCGTCAACAAGGTCAAGGAAGGCACCGGCAGCTTCGGCTACAACGCCGCCACCGGCGAATTCGGCGACATGCTGGAATTCGGCATCCTGGACCCGACCAAGGTGACCCGTTCGGCGCTGCAGAACGCAGCTTCGATCGCTGGCCTGATGATCACCACCGAAGCCATGGTTGCCGAAGCCCCGAAGAAGGATGACGGCGCTGGCGCAGCTGGCGGCGGCATGGGCGGTATGGGTGGCATGGGCGGCATGGACTTCTGATGTAGATGCCGGCCTTCGGTCGGCACGCATCGGAGCGGTAGGTACCAACTGTTGGTCGGTACCCGCCATGCGCCAACGCAGTACGAAGAACCCCGCCGGAAGGCGGGGTTTTTTTGTGCGCGTATCACGGGCTCACAGCGCGCTGGTCGGCGCCTGGATCTCATCCTCCAGCCAGCGCAGGAATGCCGCGATGGCCGGGTTCTCTTCGGCGCCGGGCAGGGTGACGGCGTAGTACGCAAACCGCGTCGGCCACGGCTGATCCAGTACGACGGCCAGCCGCCCGCTGGCGACTTCGGATTCCACATACAGGTCACGCACCAGCGCGATGCCCTGGCCCGCTTCTGCGGCGCGGATCAGCAACACGTCATCATCGAACGCCGGGCCACGTTCGACGCGCGGATCGGGTGGCAGACCGAGCGCGCGGAACCACAGCGACCAGTCGCTGCGGTCGGAATCCTGCAGCAGCGGGTACTGCAGGCAGTCCACGGCCGAGTGGATCGGCCGGCCCTCGGCGAGCAGCGCCGGGCAGGCCACCGGCAACAGCACGGGCGCCGCCAGCGGCCGTGAGACCAGGCCGGGATACTCGCCGAGGCCGTGGCGGATGGCGATGTCGATGCGATCGCGACGCAGATCCGCCAGCGCCGATGAGGCCTCCACACGCACTTCGATCGCCGGGTGGCGTTCGGTGAACCGGCCCAGCCGCGGCACCAGCCAGGACGCGGCGAAGCTGGGCACGGTGCTGAGGGTGAGCGTCTGCCGGGCATGGATGGCCTCCAGCGTGGCCATGCTGTCTTGGATCTGATCGAACGCGCGCAGCAGGGCCGGGTGCACCTGTGCGCCGGCCGGGGTCAGTGCGACCCCGTGAGGGGTGCGGGTGAACAGCACAACGCCGGTGCGCGCCTGCAGCAGTTTGAGCTGCTGGCTGATCGCCCCCGGGGTGACCCCCATGACCGCAGCAGCGGCCTTGAGGCTGCCATGACGACCGGTTTCGACGAAGGCGCGCAGCGCGAGCAGGGGAAGGACGGCACCCATGACCTTAGATTGTCTCTCTTGGCAGTGCAGGAAGAATCGTTCTACAGGGCGCGTTGACCTGCGTAGCATCGTGATCATGTTGAATCGATGTCGTTTAGTCCAGCTGCATTGATCCAACACTGCTACGCGAACCCCGCCCGCTGTTCCGCCTGCCAAGGAGACCGCTGTGTCCCCCGTTTCGCTGCACCTGTACACCGACAGCTCGCCCAACGGCTTCAAGATCACCATCGCGCTGGAAGAACTCGGCATCCCTTACGTACTGCATCACGTACGTATCGACGAAGGTGAGCACCGCCATCCCGATTTCCTGCAACTGCATCCGCACGGCCGCATTCCGGTGCTGGTCGACGAGGCGACGGGTATCACCGTGTTCGAATCCGCGGCCATCCTGCTGTACCTGGCCGAGCAGAGCGGACGGCTGTTGCCCGACGCGCCACGCGCGCGCTGGGAGGCCATCACCTGGTTGATGTTCCACTCCGCCAGCGTCGGGCCGATCCTGGGGCAGCGTGTCCATGTCGAGATGTTCGCCGACGCGCCCTACGCACCCGCCATCGAACGCTACCGGCGCCTGAGCGCCGAGTTCTTCGCCACCCTGGACCAGCACCTCACAGGCCGCTCATGGATGGCAGGCGAGGCGTATTCAATCGCCGATATCGCCGGCTATGGCTGGACCCATATCGCACGGCTCATCGGCTTCGATTTCAGCGCTTACCCGCACTTGAGTGCATGGCACCTGCGCATGTCACAGCGGCCCGCGGTGCAGCGCGGCGTGCAGCTCCCCGAACCGGCCACCGGCCCCTGACCCAGGAACGACCACGATGACCCTCTCGACCGATATCACGGCGGTGCAGGCGCCACTGACCGGCGCATCCGCACCGACGTTCGCCCGCCATGCCGGCTACCAGCGCATGTTCCGCGAAGGCGCGCTCACGCTTGGCGTGTTCCTGCCGTTGCGCTTCTACCAGGGCGACATGCAGGTGCTGGCCGGGCAGGCGGATCTGGTGAGCCAGCTCGACCGTGACGGCTTCGCTGCGGCCTGGGTGCGCGATGTGCCGCTGTTCGATCCGCTGTTCGGCGATGCCGGGCAGGTGTTCGATCCGTTTACCTATCTGGCGTTCCTGGCGGCACGCACGAAGCGGCTGGCGCTGGCCACGGGCAGTGCGATCTTCTCGCTGCGCCACCCGATCGATCTGGCCAAGTCGGCCACCACCATCGACCAGCTGTCCGGTGGGCGACTGGTGCTGGGGATCGCCTCCGGCGACCGACCGGTGGAGTTCCCGGCGTATGGCCTGGAGCACGCCGAGCGTGGGGAGCGCTTCGCCGCATCGGTGACCTACGTCCGCCAGTTAATGCAGCACGGTCCCCTGCATATCGACTCGCCACTGGGCGCGCTGCAGGGCGTGGAGCTGCTGCCCAAGCCGGTGGCCGGTGCGATTCCGCTGCTGGTGACCGGCACCTCGCGGCAGACGCTGGACTGGGTCGGGCAGCATGCCGATGGCTGGCTGACCTATCCCGAGGCGACCCATCATGCCGGTGGACCGCAGCGCCTGGCCGACAAGATCCGGGCATGGCGCCGTCTGGTCCCCGACGGTGGCTTCCGCCCGCACGTCACCAACGAATGGCTGGATCTGGTCGAGGACCCGAACCATCCCCGCACGCCGCTCAGTGGCGGCTACACGCTGAGAACCGGCCGCAACGGGTTGATCGATCTGCTGGGCGAGTGGCAGCGTGCCGGCGTGAACCATGCTGCGCTGGGCATCCAGTTCTCGCAGCGCCCGGCGGCCGAGGTACTGCAGGAACTGGCCGAGTACGTGCTGCCGTTGTTTCCTTCGCATGACGGGCCGCTGCCGGCCGGCACGCGCTGGTAGGCATGCCCTCCGCTCCGCCATAAGGGGCGGCGCAGCAGTCGTCAGGCCGGAGAACGCACCGCGCGCAGACGCTCGTGCCAAGCGAGGCCGAGATGCGCAAGCAGGAACGACAGTACGCCGCCCACCACCAGTCCCTGCGCGTACGTCATGGGCAGCCATATCGCTGCCGCCGCGCCCAGCGCCATGCCGACCAGGCTGACGGCAACGGCAACACGTTGCCGCGCCAGATGCTGTGCCTGCACGCGCTGACGTTGCTGTACGGCCACGCGCTTGTTGTCCGGCCGCAGGATGGCCTGGGCAATCGCGTCAGCTTGGGAAGGGGTCATCGACGCATCCTTGTGGGTGATCCTGGCCCGGATCTTCGCCTGTCCTCGGGGCGAGGTAAAGCGCGGCGGGGTGTCAGACAAGTCGCAGTAGCGGTATAATTAGCCGCCGTACTATTCCGGATCTGCCTGCATGCTGGAAACCAAACACCGGGCCTTCCTGACCGAGCTGGAACGTCGTGGCCAGCCGGATACGGGGGAATTGGCGCTGTGTTTCCAGGTGCTGTCGCTGGCCAGCGCGATCGACCAGGACTGCGCGAGTCGTCTGGCACCGCGGGGCCTGAGCGAAGGACGTTTCGTGCTGCTGTTCCTGCTGCGCGGCGCGGACACGGCACTGTCGCCGCACCAGTTGGCCGAGCGCGCCGGTGTCACCCGTGCCACCGTGACCGGCCTGCTGGATGGCCTGGAGCGCGAGCACCTGGTGAGCCGCCACAGTGATCCGGACGACAAACGCCGCATCCACGTGCGGCTGACCCCGGCTGGCCAAGCCCTTGTCGCGCAACTGTTCGACCAGCAGACCCACTGGATCGCCTCGCTGTTCGCCGATATCAGCCCCAGGGAACGGCGCACGCTCGGCACGCTGCTGCAACGCGTGTGGTCGCGCACTGACGCAGGACGTGCCGCATGAAACCGGCCGTCACCCGCGAGCGACGCGGACAGCTGGATCGCGGTGAAACCGAAGCCACGCACTTGGCCGAAGTGCTGGCCGTCGATTTCGCCAAGCTGATGGCCAATGTCGCACCCGGTTTGCCAGCCTCGGCGATCACCCCGATGCGCAACGCCGCCAAGCGCGGCATCACCCTGCGCATGCAGGGCGCGGCCACTCTGCTGCGCGTGCATGGTCACGGCGATCACGCGCAGTGGTCACGCCATGCCAGTGACACGGTGCGTGGCTGGGCCTGCTATCTGATCGGCAGCGACCCGGCGTTGTCACTGGAGCACAAGCTGGATGCGCTGCGCGCGCTGGCCGATGACGCGCACTTCGGCGTGCGCGAGTGGGCATGGCTGGGGGTGCGACCCCACGTCGTCGCCGAGCCGCTGCGCGTGCTCACGCACCTGCACGGCTGGACCACTGACGCTTCACCCAACGTACGCCGCTTCGCCTGCGAAGCACTGCGCCCGCGTGGCGTATGGGCCGCGCACATCGCGTTGTTCAAGCAGGAGCCACACCACGCCCTGCCGCTGCTGCAGGCGCTGTGCCATGACGCCTCGCGCTACGTGCAGGATTCGGTAGGCAACTGGCTCAACGACGCCGGCAAAAGCCAGCCCGATTGGGTCCGCGCGCTGTGCAGCGAATGGCAGCAGCGGCATGCCGATGATCCGGCCAACACCTATATCCGCAAGCGCGCACTGCGCTCGCTCTGACCTCAAGGAATGCCATGTCGCACATGTTGATCGAGCTGTACACCGCCACCCCTGCCTGGACCGCGCTGGACCCGGTATCGCGCGGGGCGCTCTTCGCCCGCATCGGCGCGGGCATGCAGAACGTGGATCCCGCCCGCGTCACGCCCATAGCAATGGGCCGTATCGAGCAGGACGTGCCGCACACCACGGCCGAGCAGTTCTATGCGGTGTGGCAGTGCGCCGAACGGCTCGACGCCGATGCCTTGCTCGCCGCGATCGGGGCCACCGGCTGGCACGAGTACTTCACCACCACGCACGCGGTGGGCGCAGCGGGCACCCTGCAGCAGCACCTGGCTGAGCTGGCGGCGTTGCCGCGGGAGTGATGGTGCATGCCGGGTCGGCAGCGGCTGAATGGTCATCGCAGTTGCGAATGAAACAGTTGGCACCTCCAAACCCCTGTGTTATCAATACTCCCCAATGAACGCACGCCCCGCCAATTCCTACTTTTGGTATTACTTTCCGAAGCCACCGGCGGAGGAAGGCATGCGCTCACCCTGAAGAAAATTTCAGACGCATTCCCGAAAGCCGCCAGCGCACCTGGCGGCTTTTTTGTTGCCGCCGCGCTGGGGATCCCCACTTCCAAGGAGTTACCCCATGCCCCCCCATACCGACGACCTGCGCATCCGCAAGATTGAACCGTTGACCCCGCCGGCGCAGCTGCTGGCGATGCTGCCCTGCGACGACGAAGCCTCCGATACGGTCAGCGCCTCCCGCGCGGCCCTGCACGAGATCCTGCACGGCCGCGATGACCGCTTGGCGGTGGTGATCGGCCCGTGCTCGATCCACGACCCGGTGGCCGCCATCGAGTACGCCCAGCGCCTCAAGCCGCTGCGCGATGCCTACGCCGACGAGCTGGAAATCGTCATGCGCGTGTACTTCGAAAAGCCCCGCACCACGGTGGGCTGGAAAGGCCTGATCAACGATCCGGACCTGGATGGCAGCTTCAACATCAACAAGGGCCTGCGCGTGGCGCGCGGTCTGCTGCGCGACATCAACAAGCTGGGCCTGCCGGCCGGCGTCGAGTTCCTCGACGTGATCTCGCCGCAGTACATCGCCGATCTGGTCGCCTGGGGCGCCATCGGCGCGCGCACCACCGAAAGCCAGGTGCATCGCGAACTGGCCTCGGGGTTGTCGTGCCCGGTCGGGTTCAAGAACGGCACCGACGGCAACATCAAGATCGCCGCCGATGCGATCGGTGCGGCGTCCAACCCGCATCACTTCCTCTCGGTCACCAAGGAAGGCGGCACCGCCATCGTGGCCACCGCCGGCAACCCGGACTGCCACGTGATCCTGCGCGGCGGCAAGACGCCGAACTACGATGCCGACCACGTTGAAGCGACCAGCCAGACCCTGGCCAAGTCGCACCTGGCCGCACGCATCATGATCGATGCCAGCCACGCCAACAGCAGCAAGAATCCGGAAAACCAGCCCAAGGTCATCGCCGACATCAACGCCCAGCTGGCCAATGGCGAAGAGCGCATCGTCGGCGTCATGGTCGAGAGCCATCTGGTGGCCGGCCGGCAGGACCTGGTCGACGGCCAGCCGCTGACCTACGGCCAGAGCATCACCGATGGCTGCATCGGCTGGGACAGCTCGCTGGCGGTACTGGAAAGCCTCGCTGAAGCGGTGCGTGCGCGGCGGGCGGCGCGGATCAGCGAAGCGGCATGAATCTGCTTTGAGCCGGGGGTAGAGCCACCCCTTGGGTGGCTGCGCTGAGTACCGCAGCGCCGCAACACCATATGCAGAAGCAGCCACGAATGGCGTGGCTCTACCCCCGCAGTGCGTCGCGCACCCGCTGATCATGAGGCGCGCCGCAGCCTCGCCAACGCCAGATAGATCGCCGGCGTGGTGTACAGGGTCAGCCACTGGCTGACCAGCAGACCACCGACGATCGCGATGCCCAGCGGCTGGCGCATCTCCCAGCCTTCGCCGGTGGCCAGCATCAGCGGCAACGTGCCCAGCAACGCGGCCACGCTGGTCATCAGGATCGGGCGGAACCGCAGCCGCGCCGCCTCGCAGATCGCGTCATACGACGACAAACCGCGCGTGCGCTCGGCCGACAGCGCGAAATCGATGATCAGGATGGTGTTCTTCATGACCACGCCCACCAGCAGGAACAGGCCGAGCAGCGAGATCAGGTTCAACTCGTTGCCGAAGGCCATCAGCGCCAGCAAGGCGCCAACGCCGGCCGAGGGCAGGGTGGAGAGGATCGCCAGCGGCTGCACGAAGCTTTCATACAGCACGCCCAATACCAGATACACCGCCAGCATCGCGCCCACGATCAACCACAGCTGGCGCTCGCGCAGCTTCTCGAAGCCACCGGCCTCGCCACTCAGCCTGGCCTGCACGTGGGTGGGCAGCATGATCCCGGCCATCGCGCGGTCCACCGCCTTCACCGCCTGGTCCAGGGTCACGCCGGGCGCCAGCGCGAACTCGATCCAGACCGAGGCAAACTGCTGGCTGTGGTAAATGCGGTCCGGTGCCATGCCGTAGGACCAGCTGGCAATCGAGGACAGCGGCAAGCGCTGACCGTCCTTGCCGATCACATGGATCTGCTGCAGCGTGGAGGGATCCTGGGTGTAGCGCGGGTCCAGCTCCATCACCACGCGGTACTGGTTGAGGGTGTCGTACAGCGTGGCGACCTGGCGCTGGCTGAAAGCGTTGTTGAGCACCGAGGCGATCATGCGCATGTCCACGCCCAGCCGGGCCGCCGCATCGCGGTCGATGTCGAGCACCACCTGGCGCATGCCTTCATCGCCCTTGGATTCCACATCGACCAGCTCGGGCAGGGCGCGCAGTGCATCGGCCACCTTGGGCGTCCAGTGCCGCAGCGGTTCCAGTTCGCCGGAGAGCAGCTGGAACTCGTACTGGCCGCTGTCGCCGCTGCCCTCCAGCTTGATGTCCTGGTCCACCCACAGGAATAGGCCGCCGCCCGGAATCTTCGGCATGTTGGCGCGCAGGCGGTCGATCACCTGCTGGCTGGAGACCTTGCGCTCGGCCAGCGGCTTCATCTTGATCATGATGAAGGCGTTGTTGACCCCGCTGCGGCCGCCGATGTACCCGATGATGTCGCTGATCGCAGGGTCCGCCAGCAGCAGTTTGCGGTAGGCCTCGATCTTGGGCTGCATGACCTGGAACGAGAGGCCGTCGTCGCCGCGCGCGAAGCCACGCAGCTGCGCGGTGTCCTGTTTGGGCACGATGCCCTTGGGCACCTGCTGGAACAGCCACACATTCAGCCCGATCACGCCGGCGAACAGCAGCAGCGGCAGCGCGAGCCAGCGCAGCATCGTCTGCAGGCTGCCCACGTAGGCCGCGCGCAGGCGTTCGAACAGGGCGGTCCCGGCGCGCTGCAGGCCATTGCCGGGGCCCGGCCGTGCCTGGCCGAGCAGGCGTGCGCACAGCATCGGGGTCAGGCTCAGCGAAACCAGCAGTGAGACGCCCATCGCCGCCACCAGGGTCAGCGAGAACTCGCGGAAGAGCTTCTCGACGAAGTCATCCAGGAACAGGATCGAGATGAACACCACGGCCAGCGCGATGTTCATCGACAGCAGCGTGGCACCGACTTCACCGGCGCCGCGCAGCGCGGCGGTCATCGGCGAAGCGCCCTCCTCACGATGGCGGGCGATGTTTTCCAGCACCACGATCGCATCGTCGACCACCAGCACCGCCGCCACGATCAGCGCCATCAGCGAGAGCGTGTTGAGCGAGAACCCGAGCAGGGCGATGATCGCCAGCGCGCCCAGCAGCGAGACCGGAATCGCCACGGTCGGCACCAGCGCCGCACGCCAGTGGCCCAGGAAGGCCAGGACCACCAGCACCACCAGGGCGATGGCCAGCAGCAGGGTCAGTTCGGCCTCGCGCAGGGTGGCGCGGATCACCGGCGAACGGTCCATCACCACCTGCATGTCGATGGTGGCCGGCAGCAGTGCCTGCAGTGTGTCCATCTGCGCCTGGATGGCGTCGACGGTCTCGATGATGTTGGCATCCGGCTGGCGGCTGACGATCAGCAGCACCGCCGGGCGCTCGTTGTGGAAGCCGCTGGCGTAGCGGTCTTCGACGCCTTCGCTGATCCCGGCCACGTCCTCCAGGTACACCGGCCGGCCATCGCGCATGGCCACGATCAGGCGGCGGTACTCGGCGGCGGTACGCAGCTGCAGGGTGGCTTCCAGCTGCCACTGCTGGGCCTGGCTGGCGACGGTGCCCAGTGGCTTGAGCGCGTTGGCGTTGCGGATCGCCGCGGCGATGTCGTCCAGCGCGATGCGGTGATGGTTGAGTGCATTGGGATCCAGCGAGACGCGCACCGCCGGCAGCGAACTGCCCCCCACCTGCACCTCGCCGACACCGGGAATCTGCGCCAGCTTCTGCGCGATCACGGTGGAGGCCACGTCGTAGATCTGGCCCGGCGCGAGGCTGTCCGAACTCAGCGCCAGCGCCATGATCGGCGCCTGCGAGGGATTCACCTTGCGGTACTGCGGCATGCCCGGCATGCCGCTGGGCAGCTGCGCGCGCGCGGCATTGATCGCGGCCTGCACATCGCGCGCGGCATCGTCCACGTTGCGGCCGAGTGCGAACTTCAGTTCGACCTGGGTCGAGCCCTGGGTGCTGGCCGAGTCGATCCCGGTCAGCCCCGGTATGGTGCCCAGCGCACGTTCCAGCGGCGTGGCGACGTTGGCCGCCATCGATTCCGGGCTCGCGCCGGGCAGGCTCGCGCTGACGTTGATCGCCGGGTAGTCGACCTGCGGCAACGGCGCGACCGGCAGCAGGCGCAGCCCGAGCAGGCCCGCCAGCACCACCGCCACCGCCAGCAGCACGGTGGCGACGGGATGCTGCACGAACCAGCCGATCGCCCGCGACAGCGGACTCACGCCAGCGCCTCGTCAGCCGCGTCGGCAGCCGGTGCGGGACGTTGGCGGAAGCGGTCGAAGAACAGGTAGATCACCGGCGTGGTGAACAGGGTCAGCACCTGGCTGACGATCAGCCCGCCCACCATCACCAGGCCCAGCGGCTGGCGCAGCTCCGCGCCCGAGCCACTGGCGAACATCAGCGGGATCGCGCCGAACAGCGCGGCCAGCGTGGTCATCAGGATCGGCCGGAAGCGCAGCAGGGCGGCCTGGTGGATCGCCTGACGTGGCGCCATGCCGTGCTCGCGCTCGGCCTCCAGCGCGAAGTCGATCATCATGATCGCGTTCTTCTTGACCAGCCCGATCAGCAGCACGATGCCGATCACCGCGATCAGGTCCAGGCTGCGCCCGCTGACCAGCAACGCAAGCAACGCGCCCACCGTGGCCGAGGGCAGGGTGGAGAGAATGGTGATCGGATGGATGAAGCTCTCATAGAGCACGCCCAGCACCAGGTACATCACCACCACCGCGGCCAGCACCAGCCACAACGTGCTCGACAGCGACGCGCGGAACGCATCGGCCGCCCCCTGCAGGCGAAGCTCTACGCTGGCCGGCAGGCCGATCGCGGCGCGTGCGCCTTCGATGGCCTGCACCGCTTCGCCCAGCGATGCCTGCGGGGCGAGGTTGAAGGAGAACGTCACCGCCGGGAACTGGCCGACATGGTTGATCAGCAGCTGCGCGGGGCGCTGTTCGATCCGGGCGATGCCGCCCAGCGGCACCTGCCGCCCGTCCGGCCCGGTGACGTGCAGGCGGGCGATCGCATCCGGGCCGAAAGCCACGTCGGGGCGCGCTTCCAGCACCACGCGGTACTGGTTGGCCTGGGTGAAGATGGTCGAGATCTGGCGCTGCCCGAACGCGTCGTACAGCGCATCGGCAATGGTCTCCACGCTGATCCCCAGCCGCGCCGCGGCGACCCGGTCGATCACCACATGCGCCTGCAGGCCTTGGTTCTGCAGATCACTGGCGACGTCGGCCAGTGCCGGTGCCTGCTGCAGATGCGCGAGCAGGCGCGGCGTCCACGTCTCCAGCTGCGCGATATCCGGGCTGGTCAGGGTGAACTGGTATTGGGTACGGCTGATCCGGTCTTCGATGCCCAGTTCCTGCACCGGTTGCAGATACAGTCTGATGCCCGGGACATGCGCCACGCGCTGCTGCAGCCGCGCGATGATCGCCTGCGCATCGGCATCGCGCTGTGCGTGCGGTTTCAATTCGATCAGAAGACGCCCGCTGTTGAGCGTGGCGTTGTTGCCGTCCACGCCGATGAACGAGGACAGGCTGGCCACGTCCTCATCCTCCAGCAACGCCGCCGACAACGCCTGCTGGCGCTGCGCCATCGCCTGGAAGGAGATCGACTGCGGTGCCTCGCTGATGCCCTGGATCAGCCCGGCATCCTGCACCGGGAAGAAGCCCTTGGGCACCCACACGTACAGCAGCGCCGTCAGCACCAGTGTGGCGACAGTGGCGGCCAGCATCAGCGGCTGGCGCTGCAGCACCCAGTGCAGCTGGCGATCGTAGACCGCCACCACGCGGTCGAACGGGTCGCCCTGCTGCGCCGATTCCTGCCCATCGGCATCGCGACGGGTGGCGTGGCCGGCCTTGAGCAGGCGCGCGCACATCATCGGCGTCAGCGTCAGCGAGACCAGCAGCGAGATGCCGATCGCCACCGCCAAGGTGATCGCGAATTCGTGGAACAGCTTGCCGACCACGTCGGCCATGAACAGCAGGGGGATCAGCACCGCGATCAGCGACAGGGTCAGCGAGATCAGGGTGAAGCCGATCTGCCTGGCGCCCTTCAGTGCTGCCTGCATCGGCGTGGCACCGCGCTCCAGATGACGGGCGATGTTCTCCAGCATCACGATCGCATCGTCCACCACGAAACCGGTGGCGATGGTCAGCGCCATCAGCGTGAGGTTGTTGAGCGAGAAGCCGGCCAGCAGCATCACCCCGAACGTGCCGACCAGCGACAGCGGGACCGCGATGCTGGGAATGATCGTGGCCGGGATGTTGCGCAGGAACAGGAAGGTGACCATCACCACCAGCGCGATCGCGATCAGCAGCTCGTGCTGCACGCCACGGATGGACGCGCGGATCGATTCGGTGCGATCGCTGAGGATGGCCACATCCACACCGGCCGGCAGCGAGGATTGCAGCTGCGGCAGCAGCGCACGCACCTGGTCGACCACGGCGATGACGTTCGCGCCGGGCTGGCGCTGGATGTTGATCAGCACGGCCGGGGTGGTGCCCGACCACGCGGCGAGCTGGCGGTTCTCGGCGCCGTCTTCGATGGTGGCCACGTCGCCCAGACGCAGCGGTGCGCCATCCTTCCAGGCCAGGATCAGGGCGCGGTACTCGGCCACCGAGCGCATCTGATCGTTGGCATCGAGCATGATCGCGCGGGTCGGCCCGTCGAAGCTGCCCTTGGGCAGGTTGACGTTGGCCGTGCCGATCGCGGTGCGGATGCTGGCCATGCTCAGCCCGTTGGCGGCCAGCGCGGACGGATTGACCTGGATGCGCACCGCCGGGCGCTGCCCACCAGCGAGGCTGACCAGCCCGACCCCAGGCAGCTGCGAGAGCCGCTGCGCCATGCGGGTATCGACCAGATCGTGCACCTGCGGGAGCGAGAGGCCCTGCGAGGTCACTGCCAGGGTCAGGATCGGGGTGTCGGCCGGGTTGACCTTGCGGTACACCGGCGGCACCGGCAGGTCGTCGGGCAGGAAGCTGTCGGCGGCGTTGATCGCGGCCTGCACTTCCTGCTCGGCCACGCCGAGCGCGACCTCCAGCGAGAACTGCAGGGTGATCACCGACGCGCCGCCGGAGCTGGTCGAGGACATCTGCTTCAGGCCGGGAATCTGCCCGAGCTGGCGTTCCAGCGGCGCGGTGACCGCGCTGGTGGTGACATCCGGGCTGGCGCCGGGATACAGCGTGGTGATCTGGATGATCGGGTAATCGACCTGCGGCAGTGCCGCGACCGGCAGCAGGCGGTAGGCCATCACGCCGGACAGCAGCAGCGCCACCATCAGCAGCGTGGTCGCGACCGGGCGCTCGATGAAGGGGCGCGAGAGGTTCATGCGCCGGTCCGTGGCGGGTCCTGCTCCACCACCTCGACCTTGGCGCCTTCGCGCAGCCCGTCGATGCCTTCCACCACCACGCGCTCGCCGGCCTTGAGGCCTTCGCGCACCGAGACGCGTTCGCCATCGGCCGGGCCGAGCACCACGGTGCGCAGCGATGAGGTGTCATCGGCCGCGATCACATAGACGTAGCTGCCCTTGCTGCCGAACTGCACGGCGGCATTGGGAATCACCACCGCATCGCTGCTGCTGACCTGCAGACGCACGTTGACGAACTGGTTGGGGAACAGTGATTCATCGGTATTGGCGAACTGCGCGCGCAGTTTCAGCGTGCCGGTGGCGGTATCGATGCGGTTGTCCAGGCTGGAGAGCACCCCGTCGCCCAGTGCAGTGCGCTCCTCGCGGTCCCAGGCTTCCACGGTCAGCCGGGGATTGGCGCGTGCGGCAGCCACCACCGCCGGCAGGTCCGGCTCGGGCACGGTGAACAGCACGCTGATCGGGGTGGTCTGGGTGATGGTGGCCAGCGGCTCGGTATCGCCACTGCGCACCAGGTTGCCGACATCGACGTTGCGCAGGCCCATGCGCCCGGCCACCGGTGCGGTGATGCGGGTGTACTGCAGCTGCAGGCGTGCTTCATCCACCGCCGCCTGGTCGGTCTGGCGGCGGCCCTGCAGCTGGCGGACCTTGCTCTGCTGATCACTGAGGTCCTGCGCGGAGACGAAGTGCTTGCTTTGCAGTTCGGCGAAGCGCTTGAGCTGGCTTTCGGCATTGTCCAACTCGGCCAGGTTCTGCTGCTGGGTACCCAGCGCACGCGAGAGCTGCACCTGGAACGGGCGCGGATCGATCTCGGCCAGCAGCTCGCCGGCGGTGACGTGCTGGCCCTCGGAGAATGCCAGCCGCAGCAGCTCGCCATCCACGCGGCTGCGGATGCTCACCGTATGCAGCGGGGTCACCGTGCCCAGCGCTTTCAGGCGCACCACCAGGTCTTCCTGCGTCGCGGTGGCCACACGCACCGGGGTCGGCTGCGGACCCCCGGACGGGCCGGCGGCGGGGGCGGGCGAGAGCAGTTTCCATGCAGCGATGGCGGCCAGGCCGACACCGGCAGCGATCAACAGCGGTGTGGCGAAACGACGGCGAGACGACGGGGGCGTTGAAGCGGACATACGCATCCTGCGCACCCTCCACCGGAGCAGTGCGTCCATGGGGACCGGCCGACGGCGGCAGGTCAACGGGGGAGAGGGTGTCTGGCGGGGCAGCGGGTGGAACACCGCCGCGTGGCTGGATGCCGTTCGAATGGAACGGGAGCGCCATGATACAGGGCCGGGCCGCTCAAGCTCCCGTGACCTTGGTCATGCCCGCGGGTGCGTCAATGCACCTCGTCGCGGTACACGAACTTCGGCATTTCCCACTTGAAGTGGATGGCCAGCAGGCGGAACAGGAAGCCGCCGCCCAGGCACCACAGCGTGGCCGCGTTGAGCGACACGCCGAGTTCCAGCAGGGCCAGGTAGGCCGCGCCGGTGAGCAGGGTGATCACCGCATACAGTTCTTTCTGGAAGATCAGCGGCACCTCGTTGCACAACACATCGCGCAGCACGCCGCCGAACGCACCGGTCAGCATGCCGGCGATCAGGATGATCGGCACGGTGTGCCCGCCCTCGCGCGCGACCGCGCAGCCGATCAGGGTGAACGCGATCAGGCCCAGGCCATCGAGCACCAGGAAGGTGCGCCGGAAGTGATGCATCCAGCGCGCCACCCAGGTCGCGATCAGTGCCGCGCAGATGGTGAAGCCCAGGTACTCCGGGTGCTTCACCCAGCCCAGCGGGTAGTGGCCGAGCACGATGTCGCGCAGCGAGCCGCCGCCGAGCGCGGTGACGCAGGCGATGATGACCACGCCGAACAGGTCCATGCGGCGGCGACCGGCCGACAGCGCGCCGGTCATGGCTTCGGCCGAGATGGCGATGAGGTAGATCAGGGAGAGCAGCATGGGGGGCTCCGGGAAACACGTCAGGCGGGGGACGGAAACGCACACGCCTCACGCCAGCGCCGCTGCACTGTCGTGGGGTGGGATTCCGTTGCCGCTCCCGCTGTCCTTTTGCCTGAGAGTTCGGTGGCCAAAGCCACGTGCCCCTTCGGCGGGTCATTGAAGACCTCTCTCCAGATCGGCGTGTCGGATGCATGGTTGGTGGCTGTGCAGCCACCGGCCTGAGCGATTATGGGAGCCTGCGCCTTCGGCGGGCGCCAGCGCGGCGCCTCTCTCCTGCATCCGGGGCGGATTCTAGCAGCCGCCGGGCCCGTGCCGGGGGATAATCCCGGTATGCCCGCTGAACCCGCCCTCTGGTACCTATACCTGCTTGAATGCCGCAACGGCAGCTATTACGCCGGCATCAGCAACGACGTGGACGCGCGCTTCCAGGCCCATCTGGCCGGCAAAGGGGCGAAATACACCCGGGCCAACCCGCCGGTGAAGGTGCTGGCGATGCGCGCCTACCCGGACCGCGCGGCGGCGTCGAAGGCCGAGTGGCAGCTCAAGCGGCAACCGCGCGAGCGCAAGCTGGCGTGGCTGGCGCTGCCCGATCCCACGTAGCCCCGCGTGCGGGTTGTTCGGGCCTTCGTTGGCGGCATACCATCGACCCTCGTTCGTTGATCCGCTTGCCCAAGCCCTGGAGTGCCATGTCCCGCGATCTGTCGTTGTACCCGGAAGATGAGAATGGCGATGTGCTCTGGAACATGCTGCAGGACGGCGATGATCTGACGATTCCGCGCGAGGTGGATTTCGCGCTGATCTTCCCGACCCAGGATGTGGCGATCGCCTTCGCCGTGCACCTGCTCAAGAACGACCAGAAGGTGTCCTTCGCCGCCTACGACGGCAACGATGACTACCCGTGGCAGGTGGTGGTGCATCCGCTGATGCTGCCGACCCACCAGAACATCGCCGGCTTCGAAGGTCTGCTGGCCAGCGAGGCGGTCTCCTACAGCGGCCAGGTGGATGGCTGGGGATGTCTGTCGCAGGGATGATCAGGGCGTGGGCGGTCGTTTCGGCCGGCGATCGTCCTGTGCATCGCCGAAGATGATCCGCGCGCTGCGCTGATAGCTCCAGTACGCCACCGCCCAGTTCAACAGCACCACCACGCGGTTGCGGAAGCCGATCAGGAAGAACACGTGCGCGGCCAGCCAGAACCACCAGGCCAGCACGCCGGAGAGCTGCAGCCGGCCGAGGTGGACGATCGCCGCCATGCGGCCGATGGTCGCCAGGTTGCCGAAGTCCTGGTATTTGAACGCACCCGGCGCGGGCTTGCCGGCCAGGCGTGCCTGGACGGTGGTGGCCACGTGCTTGCCCATCTGCTTGGCCGCCGGCGCGACGCCGGGCACCGGCTTGCCGTCGGCCTGGGTCAGTGCCGCCAGGTCACCGGCAACGAATATCTCCGGGTGGCCCTCCAGGGTAAGGTCAGGCTGCACCGGCACGCGGCCGGCGCGGTCCAGTGGCACCTCCAACGTACGTGCCAGCGGTGAGGCGGCGACACCGGCGGCCCAGACCACGGTGCGGGCCTCGACGAAGCGCTCGCCAAGCTGGAAGCCTTCGGCATTGATGTCGCTGACGGGCGTGCCGGTGAGCACTTCCACGCCCAGCTTTTCCAGCTGCCGCCGCGCCTTGAGCGAGAGCACCTCGGGGAAGGTGGACAGCACGCGCGGGCCGGCTTCGACCAGGCGGACCTTGGCCGAGGCGGGATCGATATGGCGGAACTCATTGCGCAGCGTATGCCGTGCGATCTCGGCCAGGGTGCCGGCCAGTTCCACGCCGGTGGGGCCGCCACCGACCACGGCGAAACTCAGCCACGCCGCTTTGCGCGCGGGATCGGGTTCGGCCTCGGCGCGCTCGAAGGCGAGCAGCAGCTTGCGGCGCAGCGCGATGGCATCGTCCAGCGTCTTCAGGCCCGGCGCATCGGCGGCCCATTCGTCGTGGCCGAAGTAGGCATGGGTGGCGCCGGTGCACAGCATCAGGGTGTCGTACGTAATCTGCGTGCCATCGGCCAGCGTCGCGGTGCGCGCGGCCTTGTCGATGCCGGTCACTTCACCCAGGCGCACTTCGACATTGCGCTGGTGACCGAGGATGTGGCGCAGCGGCGCGGCGATATCCGGCGCGGACAGGCCTGCGGTGGCCACCTGGTAGAGCAGCGGCTGGAACAGATGATGGTTGCGACGGTCCACCAGGGTGATGCGCACGTGCGCCGAGGCGAGGGCACGGGTGGCCCAGAGGCCGGCAAAACCGCCACCGATGATGAGCAGGTGGGGCGTGGGATCGCGGGTCATGCTTCACTCCTTGGCGGGCGCCGGAGGGGGGCGGCGCAGGTCGTCTCGTGATGCGGCCCATGGTCGCACGTGAAGCGCGATGTTCACGTCGATGGCCGATACTGGGTTCAGGGGCCATCGCGCTTGCCCGATGGCCGATCCGATCCCGCCCAGGAGACCGAGATGTCCGAACCGGAAAAGCGCATCGCCCTGCTGATCGATGCCGACAACGCACCCTCTTCCAAGATCGATGCGGTGCTGGCTGAAGTCGCCCGCTACGGTGTGGCCAATGTCCGCCGTGCCTACGGCAACTGGAAGAGCCCGCGGCTGAAAGGGTGGGAGTCCGTGCTGCACGAGTACGCGATCCGCCCGATCCAGCAGTTCGCCTACAGCCGTGGCAAGAATGCCTCGGACATGGCGATGGTGATCGACGCGATGGACATGCTGTACGCACGCAATCTGGATGGCTTTGCGATCGTCTCCAGCGATGCGGATTTCACCCCGCTGGTGATGCGCCTGCTGACCGACGGGGTGAAGGTGTACGGCTTCGGCGAGAAGAAAACGCCCGAGCCGTTCGTCAACGCGTGCTCGAAGTTCACCTACATCGAGGCGCTGGGCCAACCCCATGCGGCCGATCAGGAGGTGGAGCAGGACAACGAGGAAACCCGCCCGCGCAAGAGCGGCCCGGAGCTGCGCAACGATACCCGGCTGGTGCAGATGCTGCGCCGCGCGGTGACCTCGGCCGAAGCCGAGGATGGCTGGTCGCATCTCGGCCCGGTCGGCAGCCAGATCGGCAACCAGGCCTCGTTCGATTCGCGCAATTACGGGTACAGCAAACTCAGCGATCTGTTGGCCGCGACGGGCCTGTTCGAGATGAAAAAAGAGGGCAAGTCGACCTATGTGCGCGCACTGCCCAAGAAGAGTGCGGCGAAGGCGGCGAAGTAACCGCCGGCCTCAGCGCAGCAGCACGGCCAACGGGCGGGCCGTGCTGCCGTTGAAGCCATCGGAGAAGCCTCGCACGGCGTCAGGCAGCATGCCGCTGGCCAGCAGCAACAGCGCGGCGCTGAGCAGCAGATTGCGATGGTGGCGGCGATAACCGACCACGAGCGTGCCGATCCCGGCAATGAGCAACACGATTTCGAGTGCGTAGAGGATCATTGTTTTTCATCCATGACATGACGGTGGGCCCGCCGTTGGGCGTATCGTAGCGGCACCGCGCGACCCCGCTGCCGCGCATCGAACGATACGGGAATCCGATCATGCTGAACATCTGGGGCCGTCGCAATTCCAGCAACGTGCGCAAAGTGCTGTGGTGTGCCGAGGAGATCGGGGCGCCCTACGAGTCGATCGAGGTCGGCGGTGCCTTCGGTGGTACGCAGTCGCCGGAGTACCGCGCGATGAATCCGAACGGGCTGGTGCCGGTGATCGAGGACCAGGGCCTGCCGCTGTGGGAATCCAACACGATCGTGCGCTATCTCTGCGCGCGCTACGCGCTGGGCACGCTGTACCCGGAAGATGTGGTGGCGCGCGCGCAGTCGGAGAAGTGGATGGACTGGACCACCTCGACCTTCGCCGGCGTGTTCCGCGATCTGTTCTGGGGGACCCTGCGGACCGCGCCTGCTGATCGGGATGAGGCCCGCATCGCAGCGGCACTGGTGCGCTCCGGCGAGTTGCTGGCGATGGCCGATGAGGCTTTGTCGCGGCAGCCGTATCTGTCCGGTGAGCAGTTCGCGATGGGCGATATCCCGCTGGGTGCCTTCATCTATGCTTGGTTCGAGATGCCGATCCAGCGCCCGGACCTGCCGCATCTGGCCGCGTGGTACGAGCGGTTGAAACAGCGGCCGGCGTATCAGCGTGGGGTCATGACCGCGTTGACTTGAGCGGCCGTGCCGACCCACGGTCGGCACCTGCCGGCCTAATACAGATCCATCGGATCCACATCCAGCGACCAGCGCACCTTGCGTGCCTGCGGCAGCGCGGCGATCTGCGGCGTCACCTGATCCAGCACGCCGTGCAGCGGGCGTCGCGCGGGTGAGGACAGCAGCAGCTGGGTGCGCTGGTAGCCGGCGCGGCGGGGCATCGGTGCTGGCATCGGGCCATAGCGTTCCACTGCCGCGTCGTCGGGAATCAGCGCGCGCACGGCACTGAGCATCGCGTTGGCATGCTCCACCTGTTGCGCTTCGGCACGCAGCAGCGCCAGATGCGCGAAGGGCGGAAAACCGGCCGCCTCGCGCTGCTGCAGTTCGGCATCGGCAAAGGCGTGGTAGCCGCCGTTGACCAGCGTCTCCAGCAGGGGATGCCCCGGGTGGTGGGTCTGCAACCAGACCTCGCCGGCATCCACCGCACGCCCGGCGCGGCCGGCGACCTGGATCAGCTGCTGCGCGAGTTTTTCACTGGCGCGGAAGTCGGCCGAGAACAGGCCTTCATCGATGCCGACCACCACCACCAGGGTCAGCTTCGGCAGGTCGTGACCTTTGGCGAGGATCTGCGTGCCGACCAGAATCCCCGCGCGATCGCCGAGCTTGGCCAACTGGGTTTCCAGCGCATCACGCTTGCCGGTGGTGCCGCGGTCGATGCGGATCACCGGGAACTCCGGGAAGGCCTCGACCAGATGTTCTTCCAGCCGCTCGGTCCCGATGCCCTGCGGCTGCAGCGCCAGGCTGCCGCAGTCCGGGCACGCCAGCGGCGCGGACTGGCGTGCGCCACAGTGGTGGCACTGCAGGCGCCGGCCGCCGGCATGCACGGTCATCGGCGCATCGCAGCGCTGGCACGGCGCGGTCCAGCCGCAGTCATGGCAGAGCAGCACGGGCGCATAGCCGCGGCGGTTCTTGAACACCAGCACCTGG
This sequence comes from Stenotrophomonas sp. Steno-Z10-BAI, assembly GCF_056393115.1. Taxonomy (NCBI): domain Bacteria; kingdom Pseudomonadati; phylum Pseudomonadota; class Gammaproteobacteria; order Lysobacterales; family Lysobacteraceae; genus Stenotrophomonas; species Stenotrophomonas sp. Steno-Z10-BAI. The sequence goes on from NZ_JBWJOZ010000005.1 coordinate 281,700, forward strand.
TGCCCGGCCTGCAGATGCTGGGTGATGCCGGCCAGTACTTCCGGCGAGAGCCCATCGCGCAGCGGGCGTTTACGCACATCAAGCACGCGCACCACCGGCGGACGCGCGGCGCCCGCGCGCTGCTTCAGGCGCAGGTGGGTGTAACGGCCGGCATGCGCGTTGTGCAGCGATTCCAGCGACGGCGTGGCGCTGCCGAGCACCACCGCCACGTCCAGTGCCTTGCCGCGCACCAGCGCGAAATCGCGTGCGTGATAGCGGATGCCGTCCTGCTGTTTGTAACTGCCGTCGTGCTCTTCGTCGATCACGATCAGGCCCGCATTCGGCAGCGGCGTGAACACCGCCGAGCGCGTGCCGACGATGACCTGTGCTTCGCCTCGCGCGGCGGCGGCCCACACGCGGGCGCGCTCGTTGTCGTTCAAGCCGGAGTGCAGCACATGCACCGGAATGCCCAGGCGGTTGCGGAAGCGCGACAGCGTCTGCGGGGTCAGCCCGATCTCCGGCACCAGCACCAGCGCCTGCTTGCCGCGCGCAAGGCACGCCACGATCGCCTGCAGGTAGACCTCGGTCTTGCCACTGCCGGTCACGCCATCGAGCAGGTAGGCGGCAAACCCGTCGGCGGCGGTGATCGCGGCGATCGCCTCGGCCTGTTCGGCATTGGGCGCGGGGCCGCTGGCCGGCGAGGCGACGGCCGGTGCATGCGCCAGCGCGATCCGTTCGACCAGCTCGCGCTTGGCCAGCGACCGGGCAGCGCTGCGCCAGTCGTCCATCAAGGTATCCAGGCGGTCTTCGTTCACCACGCCCTCGGCCAGGCACGCTGCCAGGCGTTGCGGGCGGGTACCGCTGCGCAGTTTGGGCTGCGGGTCGTGGCCGGCCGGCGTCAGCTGCCAGCCCCACTGATGGGTGTCCGGCACGGCCTCACCCCGCCGCAGCGGACCGGGCAGGGCCGTACTGATCACTTCACCCAGCGGGGCATGGGTGTAGCGCGCCAGCCACTGCAGCGAGCGCCACAGCTCACCGGTCACCAGGGGCGTGGTGTCGATCCACTCGATCGCGGCGCGCAGGCTGCCGGGGTCTTCGACCTGGCCTATCCCGGCCACCACGCCGACCAGCTCCCGGGAGCCGAACGGCACCCGGACCCGCTGCCCGGTCATCGCCGGGTCCGGGGCCGGCCCGTGCGGCGGGGCGTAGTCGAACAGTTGCGGCAGCGGCACCGGCAGGGCGACGCGCAGGGTCGAAGACGAGGGGGTCATCGGGGCAGTGTAGCGGGCAGGGGCGGAGCGGATCACGCCCATTCACCGTCTCAGCCGGGTACGCGCCGAATCATAAATCCCACCTAAATATCCGACTTGATTGGAGATTCAGGCTTATCCACATCTTCTGTGGATAAGTCTGTGTGCCACTGCGTATGTGACCGCCTTGCGTCAGGAACTTCCGACGTTCTGCTCAGGTTGGTCAAAAAATAGCCAAGCAACAATAAGCAATAAAAACAACAAGATAGCTGTGAAACAAAGTTGAAACAGACTTGACGCGGGGCTCACGTGTGGTTCCACCCCGGTTTTACGTGGTGCTGTGCACAACCTTTTGCGCCGGAAGGCTTTGCGCACCGTGGCCGCTCACAGGAAATGAACATCCGCGCGCCGCTGGAGTGACGCAATCGCTATCATTTCCACACAATGATGGAGTTGCTATGACGGCTGCGCCCGCCCCCGTTTCTTCTACCGCAGCCGGCGCGCTGTCGGCGTTTCTTCGTGGCGTTGAACGCCGCGCCCTGGTCGTGGCCGAGCTGCAGTGCGGTGATCCAACCGTCGCCGAACAGGCGCTGGTCGCCGTCATGCGTGCCTTCGCCGGAATCGCCAGCGATCTGCCCATGGCCCAGTGGCCGGAGCGGTTCTGGTCGCTGCTGGTCCACCGCGCGCCGTTGCGCGAGCCGGCCGCAGGCCGTTGGCCTGCCCCGTTGGAGCACCTGGCCGGGCTGACCCCGCCGGCGCGGCTGGCGTTTGTGCTGCGGATCGGTGGCGGGCTGGATGAAGCCGCGGCCGCGCAGATCCTGGATCTGCCCATGGCCGACTACCAGCACGCACTGGCCGATGCCTGCCCGCGCGATGCCCATGGCAACCCCGATGCCGCAGGCTGGCGCGCGCTGGCCGAGCAGGTGCAGCTGCGTATCCGCGATCTGCCCGCCAACCGGCTGCAGCGCCTGCAGCAACCGGTGGCCGCCCCGGCCAGCCAGCAACCCGATGCCGCCTCCTGGCGTACCCCGGTCAAATCCGATGCCCCCGCCCAGCGCCGTCCCGTCAAGCGCCAGCGCGGCCGTCGTTTCCCGTGGAAGGGCGTGCTGATCGTGGCCGTCACTGCCGGCGTGCTGCTCGGCGGCGCGGCGTGGTGGAAACATGCCCGTCAGGGTGGCGAGCCCCTGGCCGATACCCCCGAAGGTGCCGTCGCCGATGCCGGCCCTGTCAAGGTCGAAGCGTTGCCGGCGGCTGACCTGCCGACCGTGGCGCCGACCGCCTCGCCCTACGCGGCCACGGACGCGGCGATGCTGGCCGATCCGGATCTGCCGACCGCCCGCGATGCCGATCTGTACGCCTGGTTTGCTGCTGGCGGTCCGGTACCGGTGGACGAATCGCAGGCCCAGCCGAGCCGCCCCGAACCCGCTACCGCCGGCCTGGAGACGGCTGCCGCCGATGAGTAAGCCTGCCTTCCTGCTGATCGCCCTCGGGCTCTCCAGTGCGGCCAACGCCGCCCCCAACCGGGTGGAGGTGCCGCTGGCGGTGCCGGCCCCGCCCAGCGCCACGGCGCCGGCGATCCCGACCACCCCCGCAGCGCTGGATCCGGCCCAGCTGCGCGCGCTACGCAGCCGCTACGCGGCCTGGCAGGCCATGAGCGAAAGCGAGCGTGCCCGTGTCCGTGCCGCGGCGGCGCGCGTGGCGGCGCTGCCGCCGGCGCAGCAGCAGGCGCTTCGCCAGCGCTTCGCCGAACAGGACCAGCGCTTCCGCGACGGCTGGCTGCTTGGCCCGCAGCTCGGCCACGAGTTCACCAAGCTGCAGGGCCTGTTCGGCTATCTGCCCGCCGAACAGCGCCCGACCGCGCTGGCGGTGCTGCGCCAGCTCACGCCCTCCCAGCTCACCCAGCTGACCCTGGTTGCCCAGCGCACCCCACCGCAGGACCGCGACCGCGTGCGCGCCGAATTCCTGGGCGTGGCGCCGGCCGCACGGGACAGCTGGCTGCGCGAGAACGTGGGCCACTGACGGCTTCCGCCCGTTTACCTGAAAGCGCGGCTTTTCCCCGGCCGCGCGCGTAAGATGGCGGGCCGCAACCCGGTGCCTGTGCCCTCCGCGCGCGACCGTAGTTGACGTCTGTGACTCCCATGTCTACCGCTTCCTCCACGCCGCGCCTCTCCCGGGAAGTGCGCGCCACCGGTCTGCTCGCGCTGCCGTTGGTTCTGGGCCATGTCTCCACCGGCCTGATCTCCTTCGTCGACAACGTGATTGCCGGTCACCACGGTACCGACACCCTGGCGGCCGTCACCATCGGCACGGCACTGCTGTGGCTGCCGATGCTGATCCCGATCGGCACCCTGATCTCGCTGACCGCCTCGGTTTCGCAGCTGCACGGCGCTGGCCGCGAGCGCGAGATCGGTCCGCTGTTCCGCCAAGCGCTGTGGCTGGCGCTGGGGCTGGGGCTGATCATGTTCACCTTCCTCACGGTGGTGCCGCCGCTGCTGCCGGCGTTCGGCATCGCGCCGGATATCGTGCCCGGCGCGACTGCGTTCCTGCATGCGGTGCGCTGGGGTGGCCCGGCACTGACCCTGTACTTCTGCATGCGCTACCTCAGCGAGGGGATGCACTGGACGCTGCCGACCATGCTGCTCGGCTTTGGCGGCCTGCTGGTGCTGGCGCCGCTGGGCTACGTGCTCTGCTACGGCAAGCTCGGCTTCCCCGAGCTGGGCGCCGAAGGCCTGGGCATGGCCTCGGCGATCATGATGTGGCTGCAGGCGCTGTGCTTTGCCGGTTACCTGTGGAAGACCAAGCGCTTCGCCCACCTGCAGTTGTTCTCGCACTTCGAAGCGCCGCGCTGGAGCGCGATCTGGGAGCTGCTGCGGACCGGCCTGCCGATCGGCATCACCGTGCTGATGGAAGGCGGCTTGTTCATCGTTACCGCGCTGCTGATCGGCCGCCTCGGCGCCACCGAAGCGGCCTCGCACCAGATCGCGATCAATGTGGCCCAGCTGTGCTTCATGATCCCGATGGGCGTGGCCGAAGCCACCACGGTGCGGGTCGGCCATGCGGTCGGCAGCGGCAACGGGCTGGGTGTGCGCCGCGCGGCGATCGCCGGGCTGCTGATCATCCTGGGCACACAGACGCTGTCGGCGCTGGTGCTGCTGCTTGGCCATGACGCCATCGTCGGGGTCTACACGAACGATCTGGGCGTGGCTGCACTGGCCTCGACCCTGCTGCTGTATGCGGCCGCGTTCCAGTTCCCGGATGGCATCCAGGTGCTTTCGGCCGGCGCGTTGCGCGGCCTGAAGGACACCCGCGTGCCGATGTTCATCGCCATGTTCTCGTACTGGGGCCTGGGCATGCCGCTCGGCGCCGGGCTGGGACTGGGGTTGGGCATGGGCCCGCAGGGCATGTGGCTGGGCCTGATCCTGGGTCTGACCGCCGCCGCGATCCTCATGGCCTGGCGCCTGCGTGTGAGCAGCGCCCGCGCCGGCCTCCCATCGACACCCTGACTTGTGTCCGATGCCGGCGCGCCCGGCAACGGCTATTCTGGCACCACGGCAAGAAGCCACTCTGGAGTTACCCCCATGAACCAACCCGCGCGTCGCAATCCCGTCGCCAGCTTCTTCATCGGGCTGTGGGATGTGATGAACTTTACCCGCCGGCTCATCCTCAACCTGGTGTTCTTCGGCCTGCTGTTCCTGATCCTGATCCTGTTCATCGTCGCGATGGGCAAGAGCGCGACCTCGAAGGCGTCGCTGCAGGACCGCACCACCCTGGTCATCGCACCGGAAGGTCGGCTGGTCGAGCAGTTCAGCGCTGATCCGGTCAGCCGCGCGCTGGGCAAGGCCGTCGGTGACAAGGGCGCCGAAGAAATCCAGCTGCGTGATCTGATCCGCGCGCTGGAGGCGGCCAAGACCGACAAGAAGATCGAGCGTGTGGTGCTGGAGCTGGACAAGCTGCAGCCGAGCGGCTTCGCCTCGATGCGCGAAGTGACTGTCGCGCTGCAGGAACTGCGCGCTGCCGGCAAGCAGGTCGTGGCCTTCAGCGAGAACATGAGCCAGTCGCAATACCTGCTCGCTTCGCAGGCCAACGAGGTCTATCTCGACCCGATGGGCGGCGTGGTGCTCGAGGGCCTGGGCCGCTATCGCCAGTACTTCCGCACCGGCCTGCAGGACAAGCTGGGCGTGGACGTGCACCTGTTCAAGGTGGGTGAGTACAAGTCGGCCGCCGAGCCGTATGTGCTCGATGCCGCTTCGCCGCAGGCCAAGGAGGCCGATCTGTTCTGGATGAACGATGTGTGGCAGCGCTACCTGGCCGATATCGCCAAGGCGCGCAAGCTCGACCCGGCACAGCTGGCCGCCGGCATCGACACCATGCCCGAAGGCATCGCCGCCGCCGGTGGCGACCTGGCCAAGTTCGCCCTGCAGCAGAAGCTGGTGGACGGCCTGAAGACGCGCGAGGAAGTGGACACCCTGCTGACCGAGCGCGGCATCGCCGACGACGACGCTGACGGTGGCTACCGCAACGTCAATCTGGATGCCTACCTGAGCGTGCTCGATGGCCGCCGTTCGCCGGTGGATTCGCGTCCGCAGGTGGCGGTGATCGTGGCATCCGGTGAAATCTCCGGTGGCGATCTGCCGGCCGGCCGCATCGGTGGCGAGTCGACCTCGGCCCTGCTGCGCGAAGCGCGCGACGACAAGGACGTGAAGGCCGTGGTGCTGCGCGTGAGCTCGCCGGGCGGTGAAGTGTTCGCCTCCGAGCAGATCCGCCGTGAAGTGGTCGCGCTGAAGGAAGCCGGCAAGCCGGTGGTGGTCTCGATGGGCGATCTGGCCGCCTCGGGCGGTTACTGGATCAGCATGAATGCTGATCGCATCTATGCTGACCCCTCCACGATCACCGGTTCGATCGGCATCTTCGGGATGATCCCGAACGTGGCCCGCTCGCTGGACAAGATCGGCGTGCATACCGATGGCGTGGGCACCACCCGCTTCGCCGGTGCGTTCGACATCACCCGCCCGATGGACCCGGCCGTGGGCCAGGTCATCCAGTCGGTGATCAACAAGGGCTACGCCGATTTCACCGGCAAGGTCGCCGCCGCGCGCAACAAGCCGGTGGAAGCGGTCGATGAAGTCGCCCGCGGCCGGGTGTGGAGCGGTGCGCAGGCCAAGGAACGTGGGCTGGTCGATGACTTCGGTGGCCTGAAGGCTGCGGTGGCTGACGCCGCCAGCCGCGCCAAGCTTGGTGAGGCCGGCAAGTTCCGCGTGCGTTACATCGAGAAGGCGGCCACGCCGTTCGCGCAGTTCCTCAGCGGCTTCGCCGGCAGCCATGCCGGTGCCTGGATGCTGGGCGAATCGGGCATGGCCCGTCTGATGCTGGCCCGTTCGATGCCGGAGCTGGACACCCAGCTGCGCTTCGTCGAAGACGCCGCACGCGACCCGCGCAACAACGCCGCGCCGGTCAAGACGCTGGTGTACTGCTTCTGCGGCCTGTAAGCGGCTTCAGCGGTACTGTGTGACACCCGAACGCCCGGCCTGTGCCGGGCGTTCTGCCATCCGGCCGATGGGGTCAGGGGCTGGGCGGTGGCGTGTCACCGCTGGCGCGGTCGGCTTCGGCGGCGCGGGCATCGGCGGACTGCTGCAGGGTATCGCTGACCGCCTTGGCGCGGTCGATCGGTGTCTGGATCGCATCGCGCAGTTCAGTGGCCTGCGGTTCCGGTGGTGTGTCCGGTGCCGGGGGCACTGGCCGGTTGCAGGCGCTCAGCGCGATCATCGCGAGCAGCGGCAGGGCAGTACGGATCGTCATGGCAACCTCCCTCGGTGAGCCGGTAGCGGAACATCAGTGTCCCACCGCCCCGCGCATCGCGCGTGATGGCGTCCGGTAGGCCGGCCGTCACGCGTTATCCTATCCGCGCCGCACCGTGGGTGCTGCATCCCATGGATCCCCGCAGGAGACGCACGTGAGCGCGCAACGTTGGCGACTGGATGGACAGACCGCATTGATCACCGGTGCGAGCGCCGGCATCGGCTTGGCGATCGCGCGCGAACTGCTGGGCTTCGGTGCGGACCTGTTGATCGTCGGCCGTGATGCCGATGCGCTGGAGATGGCGCGCGATGAACTGGCCGATGCCTTCCCGGATCGTGAGATCCATGGCCTGGCGGCCGACGTCGCCGATGACGAGGACCGCCGCGAAATCCTGGACTGGGTGGAAGACCACAGCGATGGGCTGCACATCCTGGTCAACAACGCCGGCGGCAACATCAGCAAGCCGGCCACCGAATACACCGAAGACGAGTGGCGCGGGATCTTCGAGACCAACCTGTTCTCGGCGTTCGAGCTGTCGCGCTACGCGCACCCGCTGCTGGCGCGGCATGCGGCCTCTGCGATCGTCAACGTCGGCAGCGTGTCCGGCCTGACCCACGTGCGCAGCGGCGCGGTATACGGCATGACCAAGGCCGCGATGCACCAGATGACCCGCAACCTGGCGGTGGAGTGGGCCGAGGACGGCATCCGCGTCAACGCCGTGGCGCCGTGGTACATCCGCACCCGGCGCACCTCCGGGCCGTTGTCCGATCCGGATTACTACGAACAGGTGATCGACCGCACGCCGATGCGCCGCATCGGCGAGCCGGAAGAAGTCGCTGCCGCCGTGGGCTTCCTGTGTCTGCCGGCCTCCAGCTATGTCACCGGCGAGTGCATCGCGGTGGACGGTGGGTTCCTGCGCTACGGGTTCTGAGCTGGCCAGCGGCCGGCACGACCGATCAGGGCACGCGGCACACGCGGTAATGGCGCTCGGTAACTGCAGTCGCGGTCAGGGGAAGACCGGGTCACGGCACCGGGCAGTCGCTGTCGGCCAACACCGCTTCCAAGCGCGCGCGCTCGGCGGTCGCCGCAGCCTGGTTCTCCGGCGCAGCGAAGCGCTCACGGCCGCGCGCATCGCGCAAGCGCTGCTGCCAACTGCTGCAGCGCTGTGCCTCCGCTACCGGCTCGCAGGCATCGCGCACCACTTCGCAGCTGGCCGCGTTGCTCGGCGCATGGCTGCCCCCCAGGCCGGTAAGGGCCAGCGATTCGCAGCGTGACGGGGCCGGCTCGCGCTCATGCAGGTAGCGACCGCCATCGGCAGAAACGCACTGGTAGATCTCCGGCAGCGGCGGTTTGGGTGGGCTGGCGTCGTCGGGCTCCTGCGCCGGGGCCGCCGGGCGCAGCGCTGCGCTGTCGAGCAGGCCGCTGTCTTCGTCGCCGTCCTGCGGCAGCGGTGGCATGCGGTAGTCAGGGGCGGGCGCAGCCGGCGCATTCTCCACGGCTGCCGGGGCACGCACCGGCGCGCTGATCCGCTGGATGCGCTGCTCGCTGCCAGCGGGACAGGCCACGCTCTGGATGGTCAGGCTGCCGCCGGCATCGGTGCAGCGGAAGAACACCGCTTCGTCCGCCGCAGCGGGCAGGGTCACAAGCAACAGGAGCAGCAGGAACCGTTTCATGCCCCGCCGCAGTCCTGGTCCAGGCGCGCGTCGATCCCGCGCTGCTCGCGGGTCAGCGCATCGCGCTCGCCCTGCAGCGCACTGTTGTAGCGGCGGATCAGGTCCCAGCGCCGGTCTTTCAGCCGCGAGCAGACTTCCTGCGCGGGCAGCGCATGGCATTCATCGCGCACCAGCACGTTGCCGGCCGGCACCACCACGCTGTTGCCCAGCCCGGGGTGCGGATACTCACCGCCCTGCCAGTGCGAGCTGCCGCCGCCGATGCTGATGCTGCCGCCCACCCGCGCGCCGCTGCCGGTCACCGAGACCGCACCGCCACGGCTGCTCACCGAACCGCTGCCCATCGGTGCGATCGGTGGCAGCGGGCGCGAGGGGGGATAGCCACCCGACGGCGGCCTCGGGCCGGGTGGATACGGCAGATAGGCCTCGGTCCAGATCGGCACCCAGCGTGGATTGCCTTCGTTGCTGTCGCTGACGTAGGTATCGCCGTCGCTGGTCGTGCACTCGTACATCGGCTGCGGCGGCTGCACGTGCACGTAGCGCACTTCGCGCTCGGGTGCGCGCGGGGCAGGCATCGGCTCGGGCGCGCGGTCGCTGCGCACGACCTGCGGGGCCGGGTCGCGCGGGCGCTGCAGGTCGCGGATTTCCTGCCGGCCCTGGCGGCATGGCGCGTCCTGCAGCGACACGGCGCCGTTGCTGCCCACGCAGCGGTAGACGCGCACGTTGTCGCTCTGCGCGGCGGCGGGCACGGCAGGGCTCAGCAACGTGAGCAGGGACAACCACAGAGCAGGGCGCAGGGTCATGCGGCCAGTGTGCGGGTTTGCCCGCCTGCGCGCAAAAGGCGGCTCAGCTGCGCAATACCTGGCCGCTGAGCGCATCGCGGATCGGCGTGGGCTGTGCCAGGCCACCGGTCTGGCCATCGATCAGGCCATCGAGCAACGCCAGCAGGCGCGGGTCCAGGTCGGCGCGTGTGCGTGCCGGTGGCTCGCCGGCGAGGTTGGCACTGGTGGAGACCAGCGGGCCGCCCCAGGCGCGGCACAGCGCGGCGACCAGGGGGTGGGCACTGATGCGCACCGCGATGCCGCTGTGTTCGCCGGTGATCCAGCGCGGCGCACGTTCGCCGGCGGGCAGGATCCAGGTGTTGGCACCGGGCCAGCTGGCCAGGACCGCGCCTTGGCGATCCAGCGGCAGGGCATCCATCCGCACCCAGCCCTCCAGCTGGGCCGGATCGGCGGCGACCAGGATCATGCCCTTCTCAACCGGGCGCTGCTTGAGCTGCAGCAGCTTCATCACCGCGGCCTCGTGCGCGGGGTCGCAGCCCAACCCCCAGACCGCTTCGGTGGGATAGGCGATCACCCCGCCGGCGCGCAGCGCAGGCAGGGCAGTGTCCACAGTGAGTTCGTTCATGACAGGCGACCCGGGTGCATGGCCCGCATTATCCTCCCGCCGTGGCGGGAGGGGTCAACCAGGCTCAGCTGGCAGCGACCTTCTTGACGGCCTTCTTCACGGCTTTCTTGGCCACCTTCTTGGTGGCCTTCTTCGCCGTTGATTTCTTGGCGACCTTCTTCACCGCCGCCTTCTTGGTGGCGGTCTTCTTGGTCGCTTCACCGGCAGCGGCTTTCTTGGCCGGTGCCTTCTTGGCCACGACCTTCTTGGCGGCCTTCTTGCCGAAGCCCTTGCGCACCGGCTTGCCGGTTTCTTCCATCAGCGTCTGGACTTCGGCCAGGGTCAACGAGGCGGGCTCGCGATCCTTCGGGATCTTGCCGTTCATCTTGCCGTCGCTGATGTACGGGCCGAAGCGACCGTTCAGCACCTGGATCTCGCTGCCCTCGAATTCCTTGATGATCCGGTTGCGCGCGATCTCTTCCTTCTCTTCGATCAGGAACACGGCGCGGGCCAGGTCGATGGTGTACGGGTCGTCTTCCTTCTTCAGCGAGGCATAGGTGCTGCCACGCTTGGCGAACGGACCGAAGCGACCGATGCCCACGCTGACGTCCTCCTCCTTGTCCTGGCCGAGCGCACGCGGCATCAGGAACAGCTCCAGCGCGTCTTCCAGGGAGATGGTGTGCATCGACTGGCCGGGGCGCAGCGAGGCGAACTTGGGCTTGTCCTCGGCGTCTTCGGCGGTGCTGCCGATCGCCGCGTAGGGCCCGAAGCGCCCCAGGCGCACGCTGACCGGCTTGCCGGTCTTGGGGTCGGTGCCGAGTTCGCGCGCGCCACTGGCTTCGGCGCGGTCGACCGATTCGTTCTTTTCGCCGACCAGCTTGTGGAACGGTTCCCAGAACCGCGCCATCAGCGGGATCCAGTCTTCCTCACCCCGCGACACCGCATCGAGCTCGTCTTCGAGCTTGGCGGTGAAGTCGTAATCCACGTACTGGGTGAAGTGGCTGGACAGGAACTTGGACACCGCACGGCCGACATCGGACGGGCGGAAGCTGCGGCCTTCCATCTCCACGTACTTGCGGAACAGCAGGGTCTGGATGATCGAGGCATAGGTCGAGGGGCGGCCGATGCCGTACTCCTCGAGCGCCTTGACCAGCGCCGCTTCGGTGAAGCGCGGCGGCGGCTGGGTGAAGTGCTGTTCGGCCAGGATGCGCTCGAGCGGCACGCGCTCGCCGGGCTTCATCGCCGGCAGCTTGCGGCCTTCATCGTCGTCGTCAGCACTCTTGTTGTCCTTGCCTTCCTCGTACACGGCCAGGAAGCCGGGCACGACCACGGTGGTGCCGCTGGCGCGGAACACATGCTCGCTGCCGGCCGACAGGTCCACGCTGACGGTGTTGAGCGTGGCCGGGATCATCTGGCAGGCGACGGCGCGCTTCCAGATCAGCTCGTACAGCTTGCGCTCGTCATCGGTGAGGAAGCGCGCCACCTGGGCAGGCGTGCGCAGCGCCGAGGTCGGGCGCACGGCTTCGTGCGCTTCCTGGGCGTTCTTGGATTTGGTCTGGTAGGTGTTCGGCTGGTCCGGCAGCGAGCCAATGCCGTAATCGCGCGCGATCACGTCGCGGATCTCGGCCAGCGCGTCCTGCGAGAGGTTCACCGAGTCGGTACGCATGTACGAGATCAGGCCGACGGTGCCTTCCTCCTCACCGATCGCCATGCCTTCATACAGCTTCTGCGCGACCTGCATGGTCTTGCGCGTGGTGAAACCGAGCTTGCGCGAGGCTTCCTGCTGCAGCGTGGAGGTGGTGAACGGCGGCGCCGGGCGGCGCTTGCGCTCCTTGCTGACCACGTCGGTGACGTGCAGGGCGCCCTGGGCGGCCTGCTGGATGCGCATGCGCGCGGCCTCGGCAGTATCGCCGTCGGTCACGGTGAACTGTTCGAACTTCTGCCCGTCCAGCTTGATCAGGCGCGCATTGAAGTGCTGCGAGGGATGCGCGCACAGCGCATCGATGCTCCAGTACTCGCGGGCGATGAAGGCTTCGATCTCTTCTTCGCGTTCGACGATCATGCGCAGCGCCGGGCTCTGCACGCGGCCGGCGGACAGGCCGCGCTGGACCTTGCGCCACAGCACCGGGGACAGGTTGAAACCGACCAGGTAATCCAGCGCACGGCGTGCCTGCTGCGCATCGACCAGATCGGCAGCGATCTCACGCGGGTGGCCCATCGCTTCCTTGATGGCGCGCGGAGTGATCTCGGTGAAGACCACGCGCTGCATGGGTTTGTCCTTGACCAGCCCACGTTCCTTCAGGATCTCGGCGATGTGCCAGCTGATCGCTTCCCCCTCGCGATCCGGATCGGTCGCCAGGAAGATGTCGTCGGCGCCCTTGGCGGCCTTGACGATGGCATCGACGTGCTTTTCGTTCTTCTCGATGAGGTCGTAACGCATCGCGAAGTTGTTGTCGGGATCAACCGCGCCTTCCTTGGGCACCAGGTCACGCACATGCCCATACGAGGCCAGGACAGTGAAGTCCTTGCCGAGGTATTTGTTGATCGTCTTGGCCTTGGCGGGCGATTCGACGATGAGCAGGTGCTTGGGCATGGCGTCAGGATTCTATGGGCAGGGCCCCGGGGAGGGCCGCTAGGGTGGAGCAAATGGCCGCATTAGTGAAGCGGCGCGGGCGATATACATAAACCGAACGCCCGGGGGTGGGCCGGGCGTTCAGCTTTCTGCCTATTAGTGGAATCACGCCGGGGCCGCTTGTGTCAAGCGGCCCGGTGTGAGGATTGCTCAGATCAGGACATCGAGGCGATCACGCCGATCATCGCGATCATCACGCCGAACAGGGCCACCACGGCCAGTGCGGCGATCACCAGGATCACGATGGTGACCGTGCCCAGGCCGCGCTGCTGCAGTTCGGGGTGCTCGGTGAAGGCCCACTTGTCCACCACCAGGGTGTCGCACATCATGTCGTGCAATGCCTGCTTGCGCTCGGTGAAGGCGGCCATGATGAAGCCGATCATCAGGATCAGGCTGCTGACGATGGTCGCCAGGTAGCGGCAGAAGGCGCGCAGGAAGCTGATCCGCTCGCCATTGCCGCGCACGACCTTGATCCCGACGGCCATCTTGCCCAGCGTGGCGCCACCGCGCGAGGCGTGGAAGCCGGCGTAGTAGCCGATGCTGATCACCATGCTGAGCAGCATCACCACCAGCGTCAGCGCGACCTGCACGCCTTCGTTGCCCGCGCTGGCGCCCATCACGTTGATGATCATGCTCAGCGGCAGGGTGACCACGGTGAGCAGGATGTAATCGATGAAGTAGGCGGCGTAGCGCTTCCAGAAACCGGCATAGACCACGTCCTGGCCATGGACCACGGCCGTGTTGGCGTAGCCGGTGGCCGCGGCGGGCGCGGTGTACGGCGAGTAGGTGCCGCCACCGGTGCCCGGCAGTGGCGCGGTGCCATTGTCGATGGCGGTGTAATCCCCGCGCAGGTCGATGCCGCTGCCGAGGTTGCTGGCGGCCGCGGCGAGATTCTGCAGCTGCAGCTCATCGACGGCCTCGGACAGTGGCGCCCACTGCGCGAACCCTTCGCGCCACACCAGCGTGGCCAGGGTGATGTCACCGCGCTGGAAGCGCTGGCGCATCTCCTCTGCGCTCAGCGGCCCCTGACGTTCCTGGCCATCGGCGAAATACCACTCAGTCATTGCTTCAATCCCCTGTTGGATGCATCCATGGACATGTGTCCGTTATCAGCCGCGGCATTCCAGCGGCAGGTAGGTATCGTCGGGCTCACCGCTGCATTCCCAATGCTCGGCGCCGTTGTAGTCCAGCCACAACAGCTTGCCGTCCAGCGAGGCATTGCCGGGCACGGTGAGCTCGGCTTCCACGCCGCAGTGGCCATTGTTGAAGCGGCCGATCCGCACGGCGTTGATCGCGCCGTCGGCATAGGCTTCGGCCGGCTGGAAGCCCTCATCATCGTTGACCGGGCAGCGGCCATGCTCACTGTGGAACCCGGCCACCGCGAGCTTGACGGGGGCCAGCGTCACCAGCGCTTCGCTGGTTTTGGCCCGCGCAACGTATTCCCGATAGGCGGGCAGCGCGATCGCGGCGAGTACCGCACCGACGATCAGCACCAGCACCACGATCACGGCCGCAACGATGCCCACGATCGCGCACCCGCTCAATCCCTTGCGGGGTGGGGCGACGACGGCGGGGTTGGCGGGGGATACGGGAACGGCCGTCGCGGCGGGCAGCGCCGGTGGCACGGCAGGGCCGGGTACCGGCTCTGCCATCACCTCGGCGGCGGGGGCGATGTCCAGGCCGATCTCGGCCGCCACGGTTTCCAGCGGCTGCCACTGGGCCATGCCGTCGCGCCAGACCAGCGTATCCAGTCCGATGCGGCTGGAATGGTAGAGCGCGATCAGCTCGTCAGCAGGCAGCGGACCGCGCTGCTGACTGTTTCCTTCTGCAAAGAACCACTGGTCCACCGGCCCACTCCTGAATGCGCAAGGCGCTCAGTGTAAGGTCAGTGAAGCGGTTCCGGCTCGTCCACGAACATCTGGGTTTCCATCCAGGCGTACGCGGCCTCGGCCCCGGGCTGGTTGAACAGCACCATCAGCACGACCCACTTGAGGTCGTCCAGGTCCAGTTCGTCCTGGTCCAGCGCCATCGCACGGTCGAGCACCAGCTCACGCTGGCTGGCATCGAGGATGCCGTGCTGCTCCAGGAACATCAAAAAGCCACGGCCTTCCACGTCGAGCTTGTCCAGCTCGGGCCCATGGAAAATGCGCACCGGGCCATTGACGCGGCCCAGCACCACGGCCGGGCGCTGCTCGGCGAGCGCGTCCAGCCAGTCGAAGGCTTTGTTGATCTCGGTGGGGCTGAAGCCGGCCTGGATCAGGCCGTTCTGGAGGGAGTCGCGGTCGCGGATGAGGTCCGCGTCTTCGCTGAAATAGTGTTCGAACAGGTACAGCAGGACATCCAGAATGCTCTCTTTCATTGCCCCTCGGCCTGCGTCAACGACGCTGTGGAGGTGAAGAAACTAGGGTTTTCGACAGTAGCGACCATAGGCGGCCATTACCTTTCCATCCAGTTCCATGACCAGCAGCATGGCCGACAGCTGGGCCGCCGTCAATCCGCTGCGCTGGATCAATGAATCCATACCCGTTGGGTCGTGATCCAGGGCTTTCCACAAGCACTGGTAGTCCGGGTCGGTGTAGGAAGGGGCGCGCTCGGGCGCCGGTCGTGCCTGTTCAGTGGGGGCGTCCAAGCGGGTTCGCAAGGCCCCGGCCAGGGTCTGGGCGAGCGTGGCCAACCCGGCGGTCACCTCGGCCGGCGCCTCCACCAGCGCTGCGCCCTGCCGGATCAGCCGATGGCAGCCGCGGGCGCGGGGATTGCGGATCGAGCCGGGCAGGGCGAACACCTCGCGGCCCGCCTCGGCCGCGCAGCGCGCGGTGATCAGGGCGCCGGAGCGCTCGGCGGCCTCGATCACCACGGTGCCCAGGCTGAGCCCGGCGATGATCCGGTTGCGTGCGGGGAAGTGCGCCTGGGTTGCCGGCATGCCCGGGGCGTACTCGCTGACCACCGCGCCGGTGCCGGCAATCCGTTCATGCAGCGCGGCATGCCGGGGCGGATAGGTCTGGTCCAGGCCGGTGGCGACCACGGCCACGGTCATGCCACCGGTGACCTGCAATGCGCCGTCATGGGCGTGGGCATCGACGCCGGCCGCCAGCCCGCTGATGACCGACCAGCCCTCGCCGGCCAGCGCGGTGGCGAAGGCATGCGCATGCTCGCGGCCGCCGGCCGTGGGCGAGCGGCTGCCGACCACCGCCACCGCCGGGTGCCAGAGCCGCGCCGGGTCTCCGTCCACGAACAACGCCACCGGGGGTTCCTCGATCTGGGTGAGCAGTGCCGGATAGTCCGGATCGGTCACGCCGAGCAGGTGATGGTGCTCCTCGGCCAGCCATGCCAGGGCATGTGCCAGGTAGCGTTCGTCCGGCAACGCCAGCCGGGCGCGTTGCGCCTGCGTACAGCCGGCAGCCCGCCAGGCGGTCGGGCCGGCCCGCAGGGCGGCCGCCGCATCGGAAAACTGGCGCAGCAGGCGCAGGCGAGGCGGCAGCGCGCCCCCGGCCAGGACCAGGGTGAGCAGGGCGGTGGATGAGGCAAGGCAGGGAATGGGCATCCCGATACCCTGGCCCGGAAATGACGACGGCGCCCTAGGGCGCCGTCGCATGGCAGGGTAGGACTCCGCCGCGTCTACTGCTTATCGGGATGCAGTGCCGAATAGCCGACCCTGACCGGCTTCACGCCTTCCATCACCAGCGCGTAGCTGACGTTCTCGAACGTGCGGAAGACCATCGCATGGGCGGCGTACTCGTCCGGCAGGGTGACCCGGCCGGCGCCGCTGGTCAGCGAATCGTCCATCCGCGACGAGTTCGGGTAATCCATGCGGTGGGCCACATGGCGGCCCTGGCGCCACAGCGAGAACACCGTGCCGTTGTCGACCCCGTTGGCACTACCGGCGGAGATCGCGATCACATCGCGCGGGCCGCCGGAGGTGAAGGTGTCGGCGATGGCCAGTACGCGCACGTCCAGATCGACGGCCTGCGGCGCGGGCACATGCGGCACGAACTGCAGGTCGTACGGGCGGGCCTCGACCGGAACCAGGCGGTCACCGGCGCGGACTTCACGGCCGTCCACCTGGCCCTGCAGCACCAGCGAGGTCACCTCGACACTGCCGCTCTGCACACGGCTCACCGTACCGACGTTGATCTGGGCCAGTTCGTAGCCCAGCGTCTGGTGCCGCTTGCTCGGCACGATGAACGTCTTCCAGAGGTTGCCGCTGCCGGGCGTGGTATCGCCGCGGGCATCGAGGTCTTCGGTCGGCTTGGGCAGGGCGTACTGCACCGTCGGGCGGACCACCGCGTAGCGCTGGCCGACCTGGGCATTCTCCAGGCCGCGCACATAGGCCGTCTGGCCGGTGGTCGCGCGCAGGCGGTTTTCTTCCAGATTGACCACGTAGGGCAGCGACTTGACCTCGTCCACCACGCTCAGCTGCTTCAGGAAGGGCTCCACCTGCTCCAGCGGGACGCCGTTGATCGGGGCCTCCTGGCGCGGGCCGGGCTGGGCCACGACGCGGTCCAGATAGGCCAGGCTGAGCACGTCACCCGGGTAGATCAGGTGCGGATTCTTGACCTGCGGGTTGGCCTGCCAGATCTCCGGCCACAGCCAGGGCTTCTGCAGGAAACGCGCCGAGATGTCCCACAGCGTGTCCCCTTTGCGCACGACATAGGTATCCGGGTGCCCGCCATTCATTTCCACGGCGGTAGCATAGGTAGCGACGGTCAGCATCGCTACGGCGACGACCGTACGAGTTCGTTCAAACATAGATGTGGTGCCTGATTCCCCAACAGGTTCGCGCACTATAGTCCAGAAACCGGGGCGCGGGGCAAGCGTTGGCGATAGAATCGCCCTGTACGCCGCTTCGACCGGCGCCCCCTACCGGTATTTGCCATGGCCCTCCTGCCCATTCTCGAATTTCCCGATCCGCGCCTGCGTACCAAGGCTGCGTTGATCGATGCTGCTGACGTGACCACGCCGGCGTTCCAGACCCTGATCGATGACATGTTCCACACCATGTACGACGCCCCGGGCATCGGCCTGGCCGCCAGCCAGGTGGACGTGCACAAGCGCTTCATGGTGATCGACGTCAGTGAAGAGAAGGACACCCCGATGGTGTTCATCAATCCTGAGATCGTCGCCAACGAAGGCGGCCAGGTCTATCAGGAAGGCTGCCTGTCGGTGCCGGGCATCTTTGCCGACGTCACCCGCGCCAACCAGATCACCGTGCGTTACCTGGATCGCCACGGCGTGGCCCAGGAACTGACCACCGACGGCGTGCTCGCTGTCTGCGTGCAGCACGAGATGGACCACCTGGACGGCAAGCTGTTCATTGATTACCTCTCGCCGCTCAAGCGCGAGATGGTGCGCAAGAAGCTGGCCAAGCAGCGCAAGCACGTTGCCTGAGGTGATTGCAGCGACCGCCGCGCGGGATGACCGCGCGACGTGTCCTGTCGCGCGGCGCCGCACATCGGCGCCGTTTTACGTTCTGTTAGTGGGGTCGCCATGAAGATTGTCTTTGCCGGTACGCCGGCGTTCGCCGTGTCCTCGCTGCGTGCCGCAGCCCGTCACCATGAAGTGGTCGCGGTGTACACGCAGCCCGATCGTCCCGCTGGCCGTGGCCGTGGCCTGGCCCCCTCGCCGGTCAAGCTGGACGCGATCGCACGTGGCATCCCGGTGTTCCAGCCGGAGAGCCTCAAGACCCCCGAAGCCCAGCAGCAGCTGCGCGACCTGGCGCCGGACCTGATGGTGGTGGTGGCCTATGGGCTGATCCTGCCCAAGCCGGTGCTGACCATTCCAACCCACGGCTGCTGGAACGTGCACGCCTCGCTGCTGCCGCGTTGGCGCGGTGCCGCGCCGATCCAGCGTGCGATCCAGGCCGGCGATACCGAAACCGGTGTGTGCCTGATGCAGATGGACGCCGGGCTGGATACCGGCCCGGTGCTGCTCAAGCAGCACATCGCGATCGGCCCCAACGATACCGGCGGTCAGCTGCACGATCGTTTGGCCGCCCTGGGTGAGCAGGTGCTGTCCGATGGCCTGGGCCTGCTGCGGGCCGGCATCAAGCCGATCGCGCAGCCGCAGCCGGAGGCCGGCGTGACCTATGCGCACAAGCTGGACAAGGCCGAAGCCCGTCTGGACTGGGCGCAGGACGCCCACGTGCTGGCACGCACCGTACGCGCGTTCAATCCGTGGCCGATCGCCGAGGCGATGCTGGCCGGCGAACGCGTCCGCATCCATGGCGCGATCGCGCTGGAGGACAACCAGGGCAAGGCCCCGGGCACGCTGCTGGGCGCCTCGCGTGACGGCATCGACATCGCCTGCGGGCAGGGTGCGCTGCGCCTGCGCGTGCTGCAGCGTGAGGGCGGCAAGGCGATCACCGCCGCCGACTACCTCAATGCCCGTCGCGATCTCGGCGTGGGTGCCTGAGATGACCACCGCGCGTTCCGGCAAGCCTGCAGGCCCCTACACCGCCCATACCGCCCCCGGCGTGCCCACCCGCGTGCTGGCCGCGCGCGTGCTGGCCCAGGTGATCGGCCGCGGCCGTTCGCTCAAGGCCGAACTGGCCACCGCCTTGCCGACCCTGGACGACAGCCGCGACCGCGCGCTGCTGGAGGCGCTGTGCTTTGCCGTGCTGCGTCGCCGTGCCGCGTATGACGCTGCACTGGCGCAATGGATGCCGCGGCCGCTGAGCGTGCGCGAAGACGAACTGCGCGCGCTGCTGCTGGTCGGCTTCGCCCAGTTGGACGCACTGGAGCTGCCGGCGCACGCCGCGCTCTCGGCCACGGTCGACGCCGCGCGTGCGATGGGCCGTGATCGCCAGGCCGGCATGGTCAATGCACTGCTGCGCCGCGCCCAGCGCGAAGGCATT
The DNA here is from genome assembly GCF_056393115.1 of Stenotrophomonas sp. Steno-Z10-BAI. Classification (NCBI taxonomy): domain Bacteria; kingdom Pseudomonadati; phylum Pseudomonadota; class Gammaproteobacteria; order Lysobacterales; family Lysobacteraceae; genus Stenotrophomonas; species Stenotrophomonas sp. Steno-Z10-BAI. Next base: position 301,263 of record NZ_JBWJOZ010000005.1, read on the forward strand.
CCGCCGCTGCCTGCGCGCGATGCCTTCCCGCTGTGGATGGCCGAGAAGATCGAACAGGATTGGCCGGACGAGGCCGACGCGGTGTTCACCGCGAGCCTGCAGGCCGCGCCGCTGTGGCTGCGGGTCAACCGCCAGCACAGCAGTCGTGAGGCGATGCTGCAGCAGTTGGCGGCCGCCGGTATCGAGGCGGAGGCATCGAGCGTGGGTGCCGATGCGATCCGCCTGCCGGTGCCGGTCGCGGTCTCCGCGCTGCCCGGGTTCGCCGATGGCGCGCTGTCGGTGCAGGATCTGTCTGCCCAGCAGGTGGCCGATGCGCTGGCGCCGCGCCCGGGTTCGCGGGTGCTTGATGCCTGCGCCGCACCGGGCGGCAAGGCCGCCCATCTGCTGGAGCGCGATCCGACCCTGCAGCTGCTGGCGTTGGACATCGATGCGCGCCGGCTCAAGCGCATCAGCGAAACGTTCGCACGCACCGGCGTGGGCCAGAACGCGCAGGTGCTGGCGGGCGATGCGACCGATCCGGCCAGCTGGTGGGACGGGCAGCTGTTCGACACCATCCTGCTCGACGCCCCCTGTTCGGCCACCGGCATCATCCGCCGCCAGCCGGATGTGTTGGCGCATCGCCGCGCGACCGACATCGATGCACTCATCGCCCTGCAGGCGCGCCTGCTGGATGCGTGCTGGTCGATGCTCACCCCGGGCGGAACCCTGCTGTATGCGACATGCTCGATCCTGCGCGATGAAAACCAGTTCCAGGTCGAATCCTTCCTGCAGCGCACCCGGGATGCGGGCTTCCTGCCGCTGGGCGAGGCGTATGGCCACGACTCCTGGGCCGGGCGCCAGCGCCTGCCCGGTGAGGAAGGTGCTGACGGCTTCTTCTATGCGCGTCTGCTAAAGAAGGGTTGATCCGAACCCGGCTAGAATTCCGCCCCATGCTAAAAAACCGCGCATCCCGAGAGTTCTGGCTGCTTGCCCTGATGGCCCTGCTCGTTCTGGGGGCCGGCCTGGGCATGCGTGATCCGTGGCCGTCCGACGAGCCACGCTTTGCGCTGGTCGCCAAGCAGATGGTGGAGAGCGGCGACTGGCTGTTCCCGCATCGGGGCACCGAGCTGTATTCGGACAAGCCGCCGCTGCTGATGTGGTCGCAGGCCGCGCTGTACTCGCTGATCGGCGACTGGCGGGTGGCCTTCCTGCTGCCCTCGCTGCTGGCCGCGCTGGGCACCCTGGCCTGCGTCTATGACCTGGGCCGCCGCCTGTGGACACGGCGGGTCGGGCTGTACGCCGCCTGGGCGCTGCTGTTCGCGCTGCACTTCACTTTCCAGTCCAAGAAAGCCCAGATCGATCCGCTGGTGGTGTTCTTCATCACCCTGGCCAACTACGGCCTGCTGCGGCATCTGCTCAGTGGCCCTGCGTGGCGCTGGTGGTGGCTGGGCTGGTTCGCTGCCGGGCTGGGGGTGATCACCAAGGGCGTAGGCGTGATCGCGCTGCTGATGATCGTGCCGGCCGCCGTGGCCTCTGTGCTGGGCTGGCCGCGGGTCAAGCTGCATGTCCGCGACTGGCGGTTCTGGGCCGGGCCGCTGGCGTTCGCGCTGGCGATCGCCCTGTGGCTGGTGCCGATGGTGCTGACTGCGCTGGGCAGTGGGTCGGCCGAATATCGCGCCTACCTGGACGACATCCTGTTCCGGCAGACCGCCAAGCGCTACGCGCAATCCTGGGATCATCATCAGCCATGGTGGTATTTCCTGGGCACGATGCCGTCGATGTGGATCCCGGCCTTCCTGGCGATTCCCTGGGCGATCCCGGCCTGGCGCCGTCGCCTGCAGCGGCGTGATGCGCGCTACCTGCTGCCGCTGGTGTGGTGGTTGTTGATCGTGCTGTTCTTCTCGATCCCCAACGGCAAGCGTGACGTCTACATCCTGCCGGCGCTGCCGATGTTCTGCCTGGCGCTGGCACCGCTGCTGCCGGGGCTGCTGCGCAAGCGCGCCTTCCAGTGGCTGCTGGGCGGCTTCGTGGCGCTGCTGGCCGCCGGCCTGCTCGGCATCGGTATCTCGATGCTGGTCGGGCAGCCGGGGTTCGAGCGCAAACTGATCCTCGACCGCGGCATCGATACCGCCGTCACCTCCGGCCTGGGCTGGGTCGCGGTCGCGCTGGGCTGCTGGGCCGTGCTGACCCTGTGCATCGCCGGCGTACGCCGCTTCCATCTGGCGGTGGTGGCGACGCTGACCATGGCCTGGGTGGCGTTCGGGCTGATCGGCTACCCGCTGTTCAACGACTCCAGCTCGGCACGTGGCCTGATGCAGCAGGTCGGCCAGCGCATCGGCCCGAAGGCGGAACTCGGCTTGGTCGCGTGGAAGGAGCAGAACCTGCTGATGGCTGACCGTGAGGCCGCCACGTTCGGGTTCAACCGGCGCTGGGACCGGCAGCTCGCCGACGGGGTCGCCTGGCAGGCCGCCCAGCCCCAGCAGCGCTGGTTGCTGGTGCAGGAAGACGCGCTGCTGGCGTGCGTGGACCGCACCACTGCAGAGCTGGCCGGGGTCGCCAACCGCCGCCGTTGGTGGTTGGTAAGGCCCGGCGATATCCACGGTGCCTGCGTGGCCAGCGCCGAAGAACAAAAACGCGAACGCGCGCTGCACCGGATCGACGGCGATGAGTGAATTCTGCAATGCTGGCGGCCTGGTCGGGCAGGTGCGGCAGCTCCGTGGGCGCCGGTGGCGTCCAGTGCAATCACGGGCGTGCATGCCTGCGTGTGGCAATCGAGGTTGGCAATGACGTTCTCCGCTGCATCCGAGCCGACCACGCCCGTTTCCCTGCCGCCGCTGCAGGGGCGTGCCGGTGTGGCCCATTGGATCGCCACCGTGGGCCTGTTCTGCATGCCCGCGCTGGTGCTGACCCTGCCCCAGAACCTGCTGCCCTACGGCATCCTGTTGCTGCTGAGCACGCTGCTGGCGCCGGATTACCTGTGGCGCGCGCGGGGCCTGGCCGGGCGGCCGGTGAAGGCCCTCACCTGGCTGGTGGTGGCCGCGATTGCCTTTGCACTGCTCTCGATTTATCTGTTCGAGCAGGGCCTGCGCGACATCGACAACCGCTCACGGTTCGTGGTGATCCCCTGGATCGCCCTGTGGGTCTGTGCACTGCGGCCGGACATCCGCTGGCTGTGGGGCGGGGCGCTGGCCGGCCTGCTCGGTACCATGGTGCTGGCGATCCTGCAGGTGGCCGGCGGCGCGCCACGCGCTGATCTGAGCACCAACGCGATCGTACTGGCCGACATCGTGCTGGTGCTGATGGTGCTGCTGGTGTTCTGCCGGCCACACAAACGTTGGACCTGGGTGATCGTGGGCATGGTCGCCGGTTGCGTGACCATCGTGCTCAGCGGCAGCCGTGGCGTCTGGCTGGCGCTGCTGGCACTGCTGGTGGTGATGGCGATGAGCCTGCGCTGGCGTACCGGGCCTGCGCGGCTGGGTGTGCTGCTGGCCCTGGTGGCGATCGCCGGTACCTTGATCCTGACCATCCCGAGCCTGCGCGAGCAGGTCCGCCTGACCGAACTCAAGCACGACGTGGTGCGGATGGAGCGCGGAGACAGCGACTCCTCGGCCGGCGCGCGCGTGGAGCGATTGCAGGTGGCCTATGAGACCTTCCTCGATCATCCGCTGACCGGCGTGGGCATCGGCCATTTCGACAGCGCCATGCAGCGCCTGCCGGTGTGCCGGGATGATCCGGCCGAACAGCGCTGCCATCTGGGCCACGCGCACAATGACCTGGCCGAGTGGGCGGCGACGCAGGGCGTGCCGGGCCTGCTGTTGCTGCTGGCCATCTATGGTGTGCCGCTGTGGGTATTCACCGGCCTGCACCGGCGCAGCGGCGAACAGGCCTTCCGTGGCCCGGCCGCTGCCGGGATCATGGTGGTGGTGACCTATGTGCTGTGCGGGATCACCCAGTCGATGTTCGCGCACCAGATCACGGCCAGCTTCTACGTCACCATCGTCGGCCTGCTGGCCGGGCTGTCGATCGTCCAGGGCCATACCCGCCGGGTGGCGTTGGCACAGGCCAAAGCTCAGGCGCCTGGCTGATCCCGCGGCGGATCGGTCACCGGCTGCCCGTTCTGCAGCATCCACAACATGATGGTCTTCTGGCGCACGTAGTTGGCGCGCACATAGGCATAGACCAGGCCGTGCCAGCCATCGCGGAAGCCGCCGCGCAGCAGCAGCCCACGCCAGAACCGCCACGTCGGGGCCAGGATCAGCTTGGGCAGGGTGGCGCGCTTGCCCCGCGCGAACTCGTGCTCGGCCATCATCCGCGCGTAGCGCTGGGTCTTGAGCAGCTGCTGCTCCAGCGAACGGTAGGGGTAATGGATCAGGTCGCCGCGCAGGGTGCCCACCGCGCCATCGACGCTGGCCGCCTCATGGATCTCACGCTTGCCGCGCCAGCCGCCATGGCGGCGGTCGAACAGGCGCAGGACCCGGTCCGGGTAGGCGTTGCCATGCTTGAGGAACTTGCCGAAGTACTCGGAAAGCCGTGCGAACCGGTAGCCGTGGTGGCCGGCGAAACCGTTGGCCTGGGCGGACAGGATCGCCTCGCGCAGGGTCCCGCTGATGCGCTCGTCGGCGTCCAGGCACAGCACCCAGTCATGCGCGGCCTGCTCGACGCAGAACGCCTTCTGGCTGCGGAAGCCATCGAACGGGCGTTGCAGCACCCGCGCCCCGGCGGCTGTCGCGATCGCCACGGTGGCATCGGTGGAGTGCGAGTCCACCACGACGATTTCGTCGCAGAAGGCCAGCGAGGCCAGACAGTCGCCGATGCGGTCGGCTTCATTGAACGCGATAATGCAGGCCGAAATGCGAGGCCGTTCAGTGGGAGCGGTCGAGGAGGACATGATGGCCGAGTACCTGCTGTTTGCGACGGAGCGTTATGCGCTGCCCATTCTCGCCCCTCTGGCGCAGGCGTTGCACGCATCCGGTCAATCGGTGTCGGCCTGGTTCGCCGATGGCGCCGCTGGGGCGTCGCTGCCCGGCGTGCCCAATGTGGCCCTGAACGAGGCGCTGGCCCTGCGCCCGCGCGCGGTGTTCAGCGCCGCCAACTGGGTGCCGCCGTTCATCGCCGGGGCCAAGGTGCAGGTCTTCCACGGCTTCAACGTGCAGAAGCGCGACAGTGCCCGCGGCCACTTCCGGGTGCGCGGCCTGTTCGATCTGTATTGCACCCAGGGCCCGGCCACGACCACCCCGTTCCGCGAGCTGGCCGCGCGCGAGGGCCACTTCGCCGTGGCCGAGACCGGCTGGCCCAAGCTCGATCCGCTGTTCCGCGATGACGGCGGCCTGAGCGCGGGATTGCGCGTGCCGGCACAGGGCCGCCCGGTGATCCTGTTCGGCTCGACCTTCACCGAGCGGCTGAGCGCAGCGCCGCACCTGTACGAGCAGATCGCGGCCGATATCGCCCGCGGTGAGCATTACTGGCTGCTGACCCTGCACCCCAAGTGCGCCCCGGAGCTGTTCGACCGTTACCGCGCACTGGCCGGTGCGCATGCGCGCTTCATCGAGCCGGAACAGGTGATGGCCGCGCAGCGCGCCGCCGATGTGCTGGTCTCGGATACTTCCTCGATCGTCTCCGAGTTCATCGTCCAGCACAAACCGGTGGTGACCTTCCGCAACCGGGTTCCGCAGCCGCACATGATCGATTTCGACGATGCCACCCAACTGCCGGCGATGCTGGCCCAGGCGTTGGATCCCACCCCGGCGTTGATGGCCGAAATCCGTCGCTACGCTGATACCATCCATCCGTTCCGCGATGGGTATTCGGCCGAGCGGGTGATCGCGGCGACCGAGGATTTCCTGTCCGGTGAACTCGGCACGCTCAAGCGCAAACCGTTCGGTGCGTGGACGCGGGGCCTGCAGATCCGCAAGGAGCTCGGCTATTGGGGGCCGGCGAAGCGATAAGCCAGCGTTTGCGCCATCAGGTAGATCCACGCCATGCGTGGACGCATTTCACCAGGTAGATCCACGCCAGGCGTGGTTGCGCTCCTACCAGCGCAGGCGACGCTTCGCCAACGCACGGCCCAACCGCTCGTACACCGCACGCGCCTCCGCTTCCGGCAGGTATTGCAGCACCAGCGGCGTGCCCATGCCTGCGCCGGCGGTATCCAGCCACACGCTGGCCGTGCCCAGCCGGCGGTCCAGCGGCGAACGGGTCAGGCGCAGTGCCTGCAGCTTGTCCAGCTCGGCAAAGCGCCACCAGCGCTGCCACCAGCCGCCACGCACCGCGATGTAGTCGTCATCCAGGTGATAGCCGATGCGGGCCATCTGCCGGTGCGCGCGGAACGCCGACCACGGCAGCCATAGCAGCACCAGCGCCCCCCACGGCCCGCCGTACCAGATCGCCGCCGCCGTCAGCAGCGGAACGAGGCACAGTGCGCCCAGGCACAGCCGCCACCAGCCCCGCATCTGCACCGGCTGCCAGCGCGCCGGCGGCCACTGCAGGTGCGGCAGCAGATGCTGGACCAGCCCATCGCAGACGGCCGGCGTCGCCAGCGGCGCCAGCTCACGCAGGTCGCGGCGCTCGCCTTCGCCGGGGTTGCCGGCAGCAATATCGATACGCAGTTGCCGGCGCTGGAACCAGCGCTGCAGCGCGCTCTCGCGCAGCGTCCACGCCTGGATCCGGCGCCGCGCCACGCTGGTGCGCATGCGGGTCAGAAGCCCACTGGCCACGGTCAGCCGGCGCTCGTGCTCGCTGAGCCGGAAGCCGTAGTAACGCAGCAGCGCGAGCACCACCGACAATACCCGCAGCATGACCCAGAAGCCCGCCACGGCGAGCGCCGCGGCAATCGCCCACAGCCACATCCCGGGGTGCAGGTGGCTGGCATAACCAAAGGCCTGGCGGCCGCCGGCTTCGATGACATCGGAGACGCTGCCACGCGGGAACAACTGCACCATCGCGCCCAGCACTGCCACCACCACCACCCAGCCGCGGTTGGAGAGCAGGCCGATACGGACCACCTCGCCCGGGCTCAGGGCGAGCAGCACATCCTCGGTTGGTTCGGCCGCAGCGGCGTCGCCCTCGGCCGTGGCCGGCACTGCCTGGCCACGCTGGCGTACCAGGCGCTCCAGTGCGAGCGCCTGGTCGAGTTTGAGCACCCGCATTTCCGCTTCGGGGCGATGGCCACCGGCCGATTCCAGCTTCAGTTCGGCTACGCCGAACAGGCGGTGCAGCGGGTTCTGGTGGACCACCACGTTGTGGATGCGGGCGAAGGGAATCTCGCGGCGATTGCGCGCGAAAACCCCACTGCGCACCGTGATCGCGCTCGTGCCGATCCGGTAGCGATAGGTGAGGTACTGCAGCACCGAATACGCGACCAGCACGACCACGGCGATCACCGGGCCGAGTGACAGCCACAGCTCATCGCGGTCGCCGCGCTGGCCGAACACCACCAGTGCGATCAGCGGTACCAGGCCCTGGCGCAACTGCATCAGCAGCACGAACAGCCACGACCAGGGATGCAGCCGCTGCTCCGGCGCGGCATCAAGCGGCGGCGGGGTACTCACAGCGCGTCGTCGTCCTGGTCCAGCTGGTGCGCCAGGGTGTCGCGCAGGCGCTCGGCATCGGCGCTGTCCAGCCCACTGAGCGTGACCGCACTGAAGCGGCTGCCGGCGGTATGCACGACCAGCGTGCTCAACCCGGCGCTGCGTTCGATCGGCCCACGGCGAAGATCCAGATGCTGCACGCGCGAGGTGGGGACACGGGTTTCGTTCTGCCAGAGCAGGTCGCGGCGCAAGCCCAGGCCTTGGGCATCCAGCCGCCAATAGGTGCGGCGCTGGCGGCGGAACGCGAGAGCCGCACCGATCAGCGCGCCGAGCGCGACCATGCCGGCCGCGCCCCACCAGCGGCCCGGCAGATCAAAGACCACCCAGAGCGTGCCGAGCACGCCGCCGATCATCAGTGCGCCAGCGACCGCACCACCGAACGCGGCCAGCGAGGCCGAACGCAGCGGCATCGCCTGCCAGTCGGGGGCAGGCGGCAACGGCGGCGGCACGGGAGTGTCGAGAAGATCGGACAAGGCAGGGCGCTCGGCTGGGGAACGGGCCGGGCGCATGCGTACAGGTGCAACCGCCCGTGGCGCAGACGGTAGCAGGTTGCCGTGGGCTATTGCGCGGCCTGGATCAGTGCGTCGACATCGAGCAGATGGCCGGCGCGTTCGGCCTTGGTGCGCAGGTACTGTTCGTTCTCCGCGGTGATGTCGCCGGTGACCGGTATGCAGTCCACCACGTCGATGCCGGCATTGCGCAGGCGCTGGGCCTTGGTGGGATTGTTGCTGAGCAGCTGCACGCGGCTCACGCCCAGGCCCTGCAGCATCGCCACGGCACTGCCGTAGCGGCGCTCATCGGCACCGAAGCCGAGCTGGGCATCGGCGTCGATCGTGTCCAGGCCATCGTGCTGGTAGCCGTAGGCGCGCATCTTCGCGGCGATGCCGGTGCCGCGGCCTTCCTGGTCCAGGTACAGCAGCACGCCGCCGCCGAGCTCTTTGAGCTTGCGCAGGCCGCGCCGCAGCTGGTCGCCGCAGTCGCACTTGAGTGAACCGAACAGATCGCCGGTCAGGCAGGAGGAATGCACGCGAACCGGCACCACGGCGGACAGATCCGGGGTGCCCACGATGATCGCGACCTGGTCACGCTGGGCCACGCCACCGCGGAACACCGCGAATTCGGTCATGCCGACCTCGCGCAGCGGCACCGGCGAGCGGGCCACCAGCTCATACGCATGCGCGGCCTGTTCGGCGCCCTGGCTGAGATCGCACAGCGAGACCTGCGCGCAGTCGTCGAAGCGGCGGTCATCGGCGGCCAACAGCACGCCGACCATCGCCGGCAACAGCAGGCCGAGGCGGGCGATTTCCACCGCGCCGTCGTCCAGCGCTTCGCCACCGGTCCAGCCCGGGGGCATCGCACCGGGGTCGCGCAGGTAGCTGAGCGAGGGCAGGGCATCGAAATCGATGCCGGCCAGCGGCACGCGCGCGCCACGGTCGGCACTCACCCCGAGCACGCGGGCGCGGGTGGCGGTGAGGAACAGGTAGTGCCGGTCTTCCGCGGCCGCGGCAAAGGCGCTGAAGCTGGTGCGGGTGCTGCTGTCCAGCGCGATGAAGGCCAGGCGCTGGCCCTGGCCATCGTCGATCACCACCGGGCGGCCGGCACGCAGTTCGGCCACCGCGCGCTCGCAGCGGATCGCGGCCGGATCGCCGAACAGGGAAGAAGCAGGGGACATGTCAGGGGCCGTGGGGGACATCGTGGTTTCCACAGTGGGGACGGATCGCGGCGATTCAATCGCACCAAGGGCGCGACGCTGCGTCGCAGTCAGTGCGGATGGTCCTCGGTGGCATAGGGGTCGTCCTCGCCGCTCTGCGGTGGGCGCAGCGTATAGCGCTTGTAGGTCCACTGATACTGCGCCGGATCGCGCCGGGCGATGCGTTCGATGCCGGCATTGAGGGCGGTGGCCGCGGTGCGCGGGTCCGGATCGGCCACGGCAGGCGGGGTGGCCTCGATGTGCAGGGCGAACGCCATGCCCGGGCCGATCCGCTCGCACCAGCCGTACAGCACGGTCGCGCCGGTCCGCTCGGCCAGCCGGTTGACCAGGGTCATGGTCAGCGCCTCCACCCCGAAGAATGGCGCGAACACCCCGTCGCCGGCCTTGGGCTGCTGGTCGGGCAGGATGCCGGTGGCACCGCCGTCCTTGAGCACCTTGAACAACTGGCGCACGGCCGGGCCTTCGGCGCGGACCTGCTGGACGTTGTCGCCGCCGCGGACCAGCTGCAGGAAGGCATCGCCCACTGCTTCATCCGGGGCCTTGTAGACGATCGCGATCGGCCCGCGCGAGGCCAGCCACTGGTTGAGCAGCTCCCAGTTGCCGTAATGCGGGGCCGCCACGATCACGCCCTTGCCGGCGGCCAGGGCTGCGTCGTACAGCGCCTCGCCGTGGCGCTCGGTCAACCGCGCAAGATTGCGATCGCGTGGCTGGGTCCACAGGCGCAGGGTCTCGATGGCCTGCAGCGCGGTCGAGCGCAGCACCTCGCGGTGGAGCACGGTGCGCTCGGCCTCGTCCATTTCGGGGTAGGCCAGTTCGAGGTTGCGGCGGGTGACGCGGCTCTCACGGGCATTGAGACGGATCCACAGCCAGGCCAGGCCGCTGGCGAAGGCACGCAGCCAGGACCAGGGCAGGCGGGTGAACAGGGCAGCGGCGCGGTAGGCCAGGCGGGCAGTGGTGTGCGGTTTCATCACCGCAAAGTCTAGCCGCTGGCGACCAGCCTGTCGGCGCGCGGGCACGTTAAGGTAGTCCGCCTTCAGCTAGCGGAGCCTTGTCCATGCTTGTTCTGATCCAGCGCGTCAGCGAAGCCAGCGTCCGTGTCGATGAGGCCGTTGTCGGTCAGATCGGCCCCGGCCTGCTGGCCCTGGTGGGCATGGAGCCAGGTGATACCGAGGCCCAGATCGCCCGGATGGCCGATCGCCTGCTTGGTTATCGTGTCTTTGCCGATGAGACCGGAAAAATGAACCGGTCGCTGCGTGATACCGGCGGCGGAGTGCTGCTGGTCAGCCAATTCACCCTGGCGGCCGACACATCCAGCGGGATGCGGCCGGGCTTCAGTACCGCCGCGCCGCCGGCGGAGGCTGAACGCGGATTCAACCGACTGGTCGAGATCTGCAGGCAAAAACACGCCCCGGGGGTGGAAACCGGCCAGTTTGGTGCCCATATGGTTGTCAGCCTGGTCAACGATGGTCCCGTGACCTTCCTGCTCAGACCCTAGCCCCGGGACCACCGCCCGGGAACGCGGGGCGCCGGGCTGGTATAATGCTAGGTTCTATTCCCTCTCCCAGCCGGTGGCGCGAGCACTACATGGCCAACGAACGTCCTGCCCAGCAAAACGACATCAAGCTTCTGATCAGCAAGGGCCTGGAACAGGGCTACCTGACCTACGCCGAAGTCAATGACCATCTGCCCGACGACATCGTCGACCCGGAGCAGATCGAAGATATCATCGGCATGATCAACGGCATGGGCATTGATGTCCATGAAGTTGCGCCCGATGCAGAAACCCTGTTGCTCAACGATGGCAACACCGGCAACCGCGAAGTCGATGACACCGCGGCCGAAGAAGCCGCTGCCGCGCTGAGCGCGCTCGACACCGAAGGTGGCCGCACCACCGACCCGGTGCGCATGTACATGCGCGAAATGGGTACCGTCGAGCTGCTGACCCGCGAAGGCGAAATCGCCATCGCCAAGCGCATCGAAGAAGGTCTGGGCCAGGTCCAGGCCGCACTCGGCACCTTCCCGGTGTCGGTGGAATCGCTGCTGGCCGACTACGACGCGCACAAGGAAGGCAAGAAGCGCCTGGCCGAAGTGATCGTCGGCTTCAACGACCTGGTCGAAGAAGTCCCGGCCCCGGCCGTGGCCGAAGACACCAGCGACGACGCTGACGATGACGCCGATGAAGAAGATGACGGCGACGACGTCGAGGAAGAGGCCGGCCCGACCGGTCCGGATCCGGAAGAAGTCGCACGCCGCATGCAGGCCCTGAGCGATGCGTACACCGCGTTCAAGAAGGCCGCTGCCAAGGGCGACCGCAAGCCGCTGGTCAAGCTGCGCGACGACATGGCTGCCGTGTTCGTGACCCTGAAGCTGCCGTTGCCGCTGACCGATGTGCTGGTCAAGCAGCTGCGCGACGTCATGGCCTCGATCAAGTCCCACGAACGCCGCGTGCTGAACCTGGCGACCGTGACCGCGCGCATGCCGCGCAAGGACTTCATCCGCTCGTGGGAAGGCAACCAGACCAACCTGGAGTGGGTGGAAGACGCACTGAAGCGCAAGCAGAAGTGGTCCTCGGCCCTGCGTGACGTGAAGGATCAGATCATCGCCGAACAGCAGGCGACGATCGACATCGAGAAGACCACCTGGCTGGAACTGGACGAGCTGAAGGAAATCAGCCGCGCCATGGCCTACGGCGAAGCGCGTGCACGCAAGGCCAAGAAGGAAATGGTCGAAGCCAACCTGCGCCTGGTCATCTCGATCGCCAAGAAGTACACCAACCGCGGCCTGCAGTTCCTCGACCTCATCCAGGAAGGCAACATCGGCCTGATGAAGGCCGTGGACAAGTTCGAGTACCGCCGTGGTTACAAGTTCTCCACGTATGCGACCTGGTGGATCCGCCAGGCCATCACCCGTTCGATCGCCGATCAGGCGCGCACCATCCGTATCCCGGTGCACATGATCGAAACGATCAACAAGTTGAACCGCATTTCCCGTCAGATGCTCCAGCAGTATGGCCGCGAGGCTACGCCGGAGGAGCTGGCCAAGGAAATGGACATGCCGGAAGACAAGATCCGCAAGGTGATGAAGATCGCCAAGGAGCCGATCTCGATGGAAACCCCGATCGGCGACGACGAGGATTCCCATCTGGGCGACTTCATCGAGGACACCAACGTGGAGTCCCCGATCGAGAACACCACCAACATCAACTTGTCTGAAACCGTGCGCGACGTGCTGGCCGGCCTCACCCCGAGGGAAGCCAAGGTGCTGCGCATGCGCTTCGGCATCGATATGAACACCGACCACACCCTCGAGGAAGTGGGCAAGCAGTTCGACGTCACCCGCGAGCGTATCCGCCAGATCGAAGCGAAGGCGCTGCGCAAGCTGCGTCACCCGAGCCGGTCCGAGCAGCTGCGCAGCTTCCTGGATATCGATTGATCGATACCGGCGCATCGCGTTGAAACCCGACAGACCCCGCGCAAGCGGGGTTTGTTTTTTTGGGGCAGGTGGCGCCGCGTGGTGTACTCGAACTGGGCGGCGGCATAGCGAATGGAGCGGCTGTTCGACGGGGTTGGGATCGCTAGGCTGATTTGGTGATTTCGTTGCGTGTTTCGTAACTTAATTGCGAGATTTTTTCTCGGTGTTCTCCGGGGTGATGTTATTTCAATCAATGGCTTATAAGTTCAATGGGGTTGCGGTTCGCCGAAGATTGGCGTATAGATTCGTAACTTAACTCGTCCCGAAACTCAGGCCATGTCTCGTCCCCGTACCGTCCAGCTCCAGACGCTGTTCGACAACCTGCCTGCTGGCGAGGTCGTCTCAGCTGCCGATCTCGTCGATCGCCTGGGGGTTACCCGGACAACGTTGAGTCGTCTTGTCGCCGAGGCCGGGGACCGCCTGGTGCGACTTGGCCGCACCCGCGCCACGGCCTATGCCGTCCGCCAGCAGACCGCCGCGGGCAGCGAGTGGCCGCTGTTCCGGCTGGGGCCGGACGCCACCCTTGAAGAACTGGGCACGGTCGTGGCACTCACGGGCGAGACCTTCCACGTGGCGACCACCGCCGCACGCCCCAATCTGACCCGTTCGCCAGACGAGACCGTCGATGGCCACTTCCCGGGGCTGCCGTGGTACCTGGACGACCTGCGGCCACAGGGTTTTCTCGGGCGTACGTTCGCGCATCGTCGCGGGCGTGACCTGGGCGTCCCCGACGACCTCAATCGATGGCAATTGGGTGACACCCTCCAGGCGCTGGTACGTGCAGGCGGCACCGAGATCGGTGACCTCCTGCTGGGCGGCGATGCCGTGCAGATGGCGTTGCGCGCGCTTGATGCGCCTGGCGATCACGTCCTGGCGGGGCAGCGCGCACGTCGTTATCCCGAGCGCGCCGCAGCGGCACTGGAAGGCGAAGACGTCGGATCGTCGCCGGGTGGCGAGCAACCGAAGTTCACTGCCACGGTGGAGCATGAGGGAGGGCGCTATGCGGCGCTGGTGAAGTTCGCGCAGCCCACCGCAGGCGAGGCCGCCGAACGCTGGGCGGACCTGCTGGTCTGCGAGCACCTGGCCCTGCAGTGCCTGCGCGACGGGGGCGTGCCCGCAGCGGCCTCCGAGATCCTCCAGACCGACACGCATACGTTCCTGGAGGTGCAGCGCTTCGACCGCACCGCCGACGTGCTCGGCCGGCGCGGCTTCGTCTCGCTGCTGGCGCTGTCCTCGGCCTTCGTCGGTGACGTGACCGTGGACTGGGGGGCCGCCGCCGACGCGCTGCTGACGCAGGGCTGGATCGATCGCGACACGCAGGCCGCGATGGGAAGGCTGCACGCGTTCGGCCGGCTGATCGGCAACAGCGACATGCATCAGGGCAATCTGGGTTTCCACCTGGTCGACCGCGGCCCGCTGCCGTTGGCGCCCGCGTATGACATGTTGCCGATGTCACTGGCACCCTCGCGCACAGGGGTGCTGCGTGCGGCTACGCCGCTCGCCTCCATCGCGCCGGAGCGCAGCGGCCAGCTCGCGCATCTGCACTGGGCAGCGCCGCTGGCGGTGGACTACTGGCAACGTGTGGCCGGTTCAGCGCTGCTGCGCTCGGGCGTGCTGCGTGAGCTGGCGGCGGAGAATGCGCGTCGGGTGCAGGCGATGGGGCAGCGTTTTGGCTGATGTGAGGGTTGCAGTGGAAAGCGCCTACAGGCCTCCACTACACTGTGCGGCCGCAAGGGCCTATAGCTCAACGGTTAGAGCAGAGGACTCATAATCCTTTGGTTCCAGGTTCGAATCCTGGTGGGCCCACCATCTACTGATCCGGCTGCGTCCAGGCCGGTCCGGATACCCTAGCGAAATGGCTGTACTACGGGGATTTCTTGTCCAGTCGGGTCCGGTGGTGTGCACCCCCATCCAGCTGGAACGTGAGTAACGGTGCGAGTAAGATGGCCGGAAGGTCATCGCTTACTCACATACAGCTTACTCACAGCCATGTTGACGGACACCAAGCTGCGCAGCCTCAAACCTCAGAGCAAGGTCTATCGCCTCGCCGACGCCAATGGGCTGTGCGTCGAGGTGAGGCCTTCTGGAGCCAGGATCTGGCGCTATCGCTACCGGTTCGCCGGCAAGGCGAACATGCTGACCATCGGGGACTACCCGGCGGTTTCCTTGGCGGAAGCTCGCGCCGAGAGGGACAAGGCCCGGGCCCAGCTCAAAAAGGGCATGGACCCAGCGCTGGTGGTGAAGATCGAGCGGGCGGCGCAGGAGGAAGAGGCCGGCAATACCTTTGGCGCGCTTGCTGAGGAGCTGGTGACGCAACGGGCCAAGAAGCTGACCCCGGGGTCAGTCGTTCGGGAGCGCCGGATGCTGGAGCGCGATTTGGGGAGCATCGGTGATCTGCCCGTTCGGAGCGTGACTGCGCCAATCCTGCTCAAGGCCCTCCGGAAGATCGAGGCCCGTGGAGCAGTCGAGACGGCACATCGGGCTCGCGCCGCCGCGGGCATGGTTTTTCGCTATGCCATTGCCACCGGCCGGGCCGAGAACAACCCGGCCCTAAGTCTTGCCGGTGCATTGACCCCTACGAAAACAAAGCACTTCTCCAGTCTGACTGAGCCAGAGGAGGTGGCGAAGCTCCTCAAGGCGATCTACGGCTACGAAGGGTCGCCGATCGTGTCCGCTGCGCTCAAACTCTCGGCGCTCCTCTTCGTCAGGCCGGGCGAGCTCCGTGCCGCGCGCTGGGAGGATATCGACCTGGATGCGGCTGAGTGGCGTTACATCACCAGCAAGACCCAGACCCAGCACATCGTTCCCTTGGCTGGGCAGGTAGTCGAACTCCTGGAAGATGTCCGACCCTATGCAAGGAAAAGCCAGTACGTCTTTCCGAGCGTGCGGAGCGTCCAGAAGCCAATCAGTGAGAACACGATCAACGCCGCTCTACGGAACCTCGGGTTCGACGGCACGATGATGACTGCCCATGGCTTTCGGGCCATGGCGCGAACGATACTGGACGAGGTGCTTGGGTTTAGGCCGGACTTCATCGAGCATCAACTCGCCCATGCGGTGCGGGATCCGCTGGGGCGGGCGTACAACAGGACTACCCATCTGGAAGAGCGCAAGAAGATGATGCAGGCTTGGGCGAACTACCTGGACGAGCTAAGGCATAGCAGTAGTGGGTAGTCCGCGGATGAGTTCATGCATCGTCGATCCATGGGCTCAGTGAGCGTAGAGTCAGTCCGATGCCAAGCGACTGCTCCCGACCCAAAGCGGCCGTTCCAGAGCGCTTCTCCGAGCGGATGGGGCGTATTGCCTAGCTCCGAGACACCTAGCAGCGGATCAGAGCGCCTGGCTAGATACCCAAAGAGCGCACAGATCAGCCCAATAAAGTTAAAACTGGACGTGATCACTCACGAAGAGGCGGTGGCGTGGGTACAGCCCATATCAGGCCTGTCGAACGAGCAGCAGTTGTGCTGCATCGTTTTTAAAAATCAGCGAGAAAGCGCCAAATCGCTTGAATTTGAGGAAATCTGACAATCTGATTCTGCTGGACTACCTAGAAGTTTCTTTATTCTTCGGGGAAAACGCATGGTCAAGTTGCTTTTTGATGCCCCGTCGGCCTGAAGGACTCTTCGAACCGGTGAAGTAGCATGAAAGCATGGACGCCGAGGCTTCGGGCACAGTCACCGAAATTGCCCCTTCAGACCTAGTAAAACTCCGGGAAGATCCTACTAACGAGGACGCACGAGCGGTCCACTTTGCGAAGCGAAGCAGACTTGAACCCGCAGGGCATCTACCACCAAAAGAAATGGTTGCGATGGCTTTTCCGGCTTGTGTAGTACAAATGATATCCAAGAGGCGGCGGACACCAGGGTGATAGCACTCGCACCAGTTCACTCGATTCGACATGAGGCGCAAACTTGTGTACGGAAAGGATTGCGAGGCCGCCACGATATGGTAGCTGGCGTTGAGGATGAACTGCCCTTCGAACCGCACGCTCTGCTCTCGCCCGTCTCGCTCTAGTTTCCACGATCTTGATGCAGCGATGTCTGACCCGCCCGCGCGGCGCCTTCGGCGTCGTATCATATCCCGATGGCCGCCTCTGGGTGAGGCTTGTCGTATTAATGAGGGGGACTCATGGACATAAAGATTCTTGGGGGCAACGGACTGCACGCTAGCGAAGTTCGAGCGGTCAAGCGGATGCAGGATTCGTTGAGGCAAAGCTGGTTTGGCTACGCGAGTCTGCTCGTTGTTGATGACGAGGGGTCCATGGACGTAGATACGATGATCATAACGCATGACCGTCTATTGCTTGTGGAGCTCAAGGAATGGACCGGTAAGCTTGAGAGCAGTGACAGCCGCTGGTTCCTCAATGGTTACCCAAGAGGGAAGAGTCCCTATGAGATAAAGCGTGTCCATGCGATTCGGATTAGCAGGCTGCTAGAAAGGGAGCTTAAACACAAGCTCGGATATGTCCCCAGAGTCGAAGCTCACGTCGTGTTGTGCGGGACAGCCGGTCCAGAAAATCTTTCCACAACGGAACGTCGATTCGTTCACACGCTTGATGAGTTTCTCAAAGTAGCTGGAGCCAACGATTACGCAAGGATTGTTTCTGAGGCGCCGCAACCTTACACGGATCTGTTTGATCGCCGCGGGAAGCCGCGTCCAAATAGTGCTACTTGTCGGCCCATCCTCGAACAGTTCTTTACCGGAAGCCGAGTCAGGCCAAAGGAATTTTCCTATCACAATTACACTGCCGAACCTACCCCTTGGTTTCGGCACAAGCTCGGCTTGTTCGCAGAATTCAAAGGTCATCATCAGGAAATTTCGAATGATCTGGCGCTGATGAGGCGCTGGAACATGTCGTCGCTCGGCGTCGGGAATGCGACGCAAGAACAGTGGGCAAAAGTCGCTCTTCGCGAAAATAGAGTGTTCGCGCTCGCAAAGTCTCATGAGAGAGGGCTGGAAGAATATCTACTTCGCCCGCTGGTTCCGCTCAGCACAAATGACGTTACTGACGACTTTACAGAGCTTTACGAGCTCAGGAGAACCTTTAGCCGCCTGGATGAGCACCTAAGCAAATTGGGACCGGCTCATGATCCCCAGTCACGCTTGGATCTGGTCAGGGCTCTCTTGGTTCCATTTTCAGAGTTGCACGCCCTAGGTGTTGCACATCGTGATATCGACCTCCACAACTTGTGGCACGCATCAGATCATCGAAGTGTGGTTATCTCTGGTCTCGCTGCTGCTTTTTTCCCAGAACGTGGAACGGTTAACGAGGTTCGAGACCTTCTGCAGGGTTCGCATGTCCGGTTGCCGGAAGAGGCAATGGGCGTAGAGGGAGAGATTTACGACGCCTTTAGACAAGACGTGTTCATGCTCGCCGCCGCTGCGTATCGAATTCTATTCCCTGAGTCGGACCTTCCGCGCGACGAGCAAGGAATCTGGCTATGGGTCCCACCGAAACAAGATCCATATGACGGCGCCCTAAGCGCTTGGCTTGAGCGCGCCCTCTACTGGGGGCCGGCTGATCGCTTTGAAAATGCTGCCGCAATGTTGGCGGCTCTTAACGAGTGCAATAAGCCACCGACTGTGAGCAAAGAGGAGGCAATCAATACCTGGAACGAGATATCGGATGGAGACTTCATAAAGCGGGGATGGGGCCAGTATCAAATATTTATGCACTTCCCGCCAAACCAGGGCGAGAACCCCGGGTCGGGACAGGTGATCAGGTACAGATCCACAGTTGACCATGGGCCCGTACTGGTCAAGCTTTGGTTGCAGGTCGCCCCGAACGCCAGCACGCATGGACTAAATCGGCGTGTGGCGGCATTCCGATCCAAGGCCGAAAAAGTCAGGTCACGTGAAACCTCGACCCCACATCTTGTCGACTTCGGCTTGCTAGAGTCGGGAGGCCTACTTGTCGTAACCAGAATTGAACCGGGTAAAGAGTGGCAGGAAGCTATCGCAGAAGCGGATATCCAATCGCGCAGACGGATCGCTGCGGCCCTGATCCAGAGCGTGTCGGCATTGCACGACCAACAGTTGAGCCACGGTGACATTCACCCTGGAAATCTGCTCGTGCAATTTCCGGAGATGCCAGAGGCAAGCTCAGAAAGGGTTCTACTTCTAGATTTTCTCGATTTTGGGGAGAGGACTCAACCCTTTAATGTCGAATATGGCCCATTAAATCCTGCATCAACCGATGGGTTCGGTCGAGATCGCTTTGCGGTCTACAAGCTTGTTGAAGAGCTCCTTGTCGACGAATCTG
This sequence comes from Stenotrophomonas sp. Steno-Z10-BAI, assembly GCF_056393115.1. Taxonomy (NCBI): domain Bacteria; kingdom Pseudomonadati; phylum Pseudomonadota; class Gammaproteobacteria; order Lysobacterales; family Lysobacteraceae; genus Stenotrophomonas; species Stenotrophomonas sp. Steno-Z10-BAI. The sequence goes on from NZ_JBWJOZ010000005.1 coordinate 320,272, forward strand.
ACACGCAATTAAAACAAGAGCTAGAGGTCGGCCGTAGCCAACCACAGGGTGTCCCCGTATCGCTATCACCGTTGCAGGTCGAGATTCGACGGCTCATCGAAAGCAAATCCGAATCGTTCGAAGCGCCGGCACCGATCATTGTCCCTTGGAATAGGCTTTCGTTTGGTGGGTCAGAGTTCACGCTCGAGTTCGACGGCGGAAGTTACCACTTTAATTGCAAGTGGGATAAGCATAACGATACCTTGCTGATCTGCTATGTAACAGGCCTTAACGGCGCAATCACGTTTGTTATTGATCCTGAGCAACGTCAGCTTCGGAATGTTAGATTGGTAAATCCAATTCCGCTCAGTGCGCTCGTGTCAGCCAGCAGTAAGTCCTCCGCTAGCATTGAACGCTCAATCGCGCTTATCAAGTCGAACGAACACGGGACAGGGATTCAAGATCTCCTTGACCTAATCCTGGGCTTGGATCCCGTTCTATCGTTGCTTGAAGCGAAATTCGCCCCCTTGAACAATGAGGCGGAAAGTCTGGAGGACGCGGGCATCCAAATTAAAGATATTTGGCGAGCTCTGATGAACACTGAAGAAGAGAGCCTCCTCGAAGTCGAAGTAACCGGTGCCATCCAAGAAAACGCAGTAGGCCTAATGCGTATTCCATACCAGGCGGCGAACGGTGCCGCATTGGATTTCGGCTCGGATGATCGCGTCTTCGTTAGCCTGAAGAATGACGACAGCAGCTTTGCAATTCTGGACATTCTCCAAACCAGCCAAGATGAGCTTGTGATCGATGTCACTAGAATGGATGCACGCAAGCGCGTTATACCTGGCGCGCTGCTAAAGCTCGAATCCTTGCAGAGCAAAGCCTCTCGAGACAGAAAATCCAAAGCAATGGAGCGCGTGCTAGAGCACGCCTCGGCAATTCCCGATCTCCTGAAGTACTTTGACCCTATCGCCTCACCATCGATCTTTCCTATGGCCCCTCGACCCACTGCGGAGCGAATTAGACAGCTATACAGTGACGAAGAGACAAGCCTCAATGAGCGGCAAGTCGAGGCCTTTCAACAACTAATTGAGCAGGGACCCGTTGGCGTTCTTCAGGGGCCACCAGGCACCGGAAAGACCACTTTCGTTGGGGCGTTCATCCACTACCTCTTTAGCGAAATCGGCGTTAGAAACGTACTGCTGGTCGGGCAGTCTCACACGGCTGTTGACGCAGTAGCTACGAAGGCTCGAGCAATGTGCCAGAGGCACATTTTTCCGCTCAGCGTAGTTCGAATGGGACAAGAGCGAATGCTCGCCACACCAATGTTGGATGCCCACTCGCGGGCGATCCAGCGTCAAATGCGACATTCTTTCCATCGCGAGTACGAGCATCGTATCGCGGTCTTTTCAGAGCGCCTTGGCATACCGAATAAGCTTTCGGCCGAGTTAGCTTCTCTGCACCGAACGCTAGATGGACTTGTCTCATCAACTGCTAGATACGAAGCTGAATTGAACTTGGCTAAGTCAGAGACAGCAAGCGGTGATCTTCGCGAACGTATTCCGGAGCTGGAGTCTCAGCTTGACGAGGTCCGAGAGCTCACTTCCAAAATTATTAAAAATCGATTCCCTGACGAGGCATCGGCTCTTCTGAATTCCGAGAACCTATGGGAGAGCACCATCAAACTGGTTGCGTCTAGCCACGGGGTCAATAATCCAGTAGCTCTCTCCCGCCTAAAAATTTTGCTTTCACTTAGCCAGGAATGGCTTTCGGTTCTACACGCAGGTCAGGCCAACTACGACCAATTCCTCGTGCAGACGAGGCAATTGGTCTGCGGCACTTTGGTCGGCATGGGACAGAAGCAACTCGGTGTAGCCGATGTCGAATTCGATTGGGTGATTGTTGACGAAGCTGCCCGCGCACAGGCGAGTGAGCTGATGATCCCACTTCAGTCTGGCCGTAGGGTTTTGTTGGTAGGTGACCACAGGCAGTTGCCTCCGGTCTACGAACCATCTCACCTTCGCGCGGCTTCCAAGTCTTTGGGAATCTCGCCGGACTCACTTAGACAGACCGACTTTGAGCGCGCATTCCGGGTTACTCGCGGAGTTACCCTCAATACGCAATATCGAATGGTCGAGCCCATTAGCGACCTTGTATCCGACTGTTTCTATAAAGATGACGGCGTCCAGCTGAGCACCGGCCGCGGCGAGTCGCAAGCTTGGTGTGAGCATCTTGCCTTTCCTTGGAAGTCTCCTGTTACTTGGATCGATAGTGGAGCTGGACCAGACTCAACCGGCGAAAGAGATCCAAGTAATCAAGGGAAATACGTAAATCACCACGAGGCCCGCCTCGTGCTTCGGCTCCTACAGCGCCTCGCCTCGCCGGAAAAGGCGGCGATGCTAAAGAACATTCAGTCGTCACACCACCCAATTGGCGTGATCACGATGTATAGCGCCCAGAAGGCACTGCTTGAAAAAGAGCTCAGCAAAGCCGAGTGGGCCTCATCGATTCGTAGCTTGATCAGAATCGATACAGTAGACAGCTATCAGGGGCAAGAAAACCCATTCATCATCTTGAGTCTTGTTCGAGACAATATCAGTGAGTCACAGGGTTTCATGTGGGAGCCGTCGCGAATTAATGTTTCGCTTTCCCGAGCTCAGGAGCGCCTTGCGATCGTAGGTGCAGCTCGGATGTGGCGAAATCGAAACAAACAAGGTCCGTTGGGGCGCGTGCTTAGTTTTATCGAGGAGAAGGTTGCACTGCGGCATCCGGGATATGCGATCGTGACGGATTTGCCAGAATTTGACTTCCAACAAGCCGTCCCTGAGGAGACTGAAAATGCTTGACGAAGAAGTTTATGCCAGCGAGATGGAAGGTGTTGGCAAGCGCCGACTGGCAAATGTCATTTCCGTACTGCTGCCGGCAAGGGAGTACCGGCTGGAATGTTCATGGACCACCGAAAGGCCCCTTCCAGCCATTGAGGAGTTCGCTTGCAGATTGATCCTCATGATGGAGAGCGCCAGCCCTGGTGAGCTTCAAGCTTACTTTGGATTGTCCAAGCTGGAGACGGATGGTTTGGTTGGCAGCCTTGCAAGAAACAGGCTGGTAGACGTTGCGGACGACGGCGTACTTCTCCCATCTGCAATTCTCCGCGCGAAGCAGATTGCTATAGGAGAGGTTCCTACGTTTACAACTTTCGAAACCCGAGAGGAAGACGCAGTATTTGACCTGCTAGCTCTTCAGCTTGTCCCGCGTCGTAGTTACAGTAATTCGAGGTTTGGTCTGCCGGAGGTCCCAATGCCGGAGCTAGCGAAGTCAGTCGCTCCGGACCGCATAGCCGAGGCATTCAGCGAGCAGTCTCGAGCGTTCTTGGAATTCTCGCGTGGCCGCACAAAGGAAAACTTCAAGACGCACCTGTACAAGGTGGCCCGCTGCCGCCCCATGCGTACCTTACAGGTGCCTGTAGACATGGAGATTTCGCTTGATGTGGGCGCCACAGGCGACTTGAACGTACACCGAGACGCTGTGGAACGCTTAGGAGAAAATCGTAAGCGACCACTTTCGATTGAGCTTGAGTCCAAGGTGGCGGACTACCTCGCTAGCGAGAGCCTGCCGAAGGCCACCACGTCCTTCTCAGACTTTTGCGCCTTAGTTGAGGACGAGGTTCTCGCTCGGTATGTGCGAGAAGACGAATTCGACCTTTCTAAGTGGTTAAGGGACCGAGACGCGAACAAGACTGGCTATGGGTCACAACTGACCAGAGGCCTCCTGGGGCCGATTTACCTCGTCGGAAACCGAACGACACTTATCAATATGCTGCGATCGGAGGAGCATGAAGAGGAGCATGAGGAGGAGCGGTCCAGCATCGCGCACTGGTTGCCTGCTGATGTCCCATTCTGGGCGGCGAACAATACTGAACTAGTCGAATTTGTCGCAAAATTCCAGAAGGCCCTTGATCGAAGAGATGGAGGTCGACTGGTCACGTGCTTTAAAGGTGAGGGCACTTCAGAGGAGCGTTGGCTTAAGAAGAAATTTCACTCCAGGTTGCCTCATGCTGTTATGTTTACCGGCGGAATTCAACTGGATAGATTCGAATTGCTCGTGGTGCCCGAGCGTTTTGCTGTTGCTCAGTACCACGTTCAACCAAGCAAGATGAGTGCGGTGACCCTTCCGATTGGTTACGCAACCACGGACCCCGATCGAGTGGACAGAATCACCAGGCTACTCGCACAGCGGCTCGCATCAACAGTTAGCCCGTCTATTTCATGGTCGACCGATTCGCAGCACGTCCAGAGTCTGATCGATTTCAATTTGCTAGGAATTGCTGAGGTGGCACGTCCGAAGCCCTCGGAAACGGCTAGGGAAAGTGGCGCAACACACATAGCATTGACTGAGAAGCCCCGCCCCAAAATATACATCAAACGATCAAAGTTTTACTCTTGACGAGCGCTCATTCGTCTCTTGATTCAACCAGTCTTTTCGTAACTGAAAGCGAAAAACACGTGGGTTGAGCAGGCGACATCATGAGATAACACGTCACCATCGGTGATGTCCTCTGACCTACCCACACTGAGCCGTAATCTGGCAGGGGACGTCACTGACTGATCGCTACCAATCTGATGTCCGCTTATGGCCGGAACCGGCCCTTGGTCAATGACGGTTAGCGACCCGAAATGGACGTCGGGAGGCCAGCACTTGAAGCGATCAAACCCGGAATAGAGGTGAGACTACTTCGACTACGGACGTTACGCGGCCGTGGCCCGAGTGGTAAGGGAGTCAGTCGAGAGCGGCTAGCTCGAGCAGCTGTTCGCGCTTGAGCGTTACAGCATCCCGCAGATCTCGGTTGCCGATGACGAGCTTCTTGAAGCCCGCCTTGATGGCGGGTGTCAGCTGGAAGAGTTGGGGATGGCCGCCGCGCCTGTGCAAACTGACGTAGTAGTCGCGTCCGCTGTCCGCATGCCACCCCACCATCGGTGGCCGCCGAGGTGACCGCGCTGCGCCGTCAACGCCAGACCTACCGCCAGATCGCATTGGCCTTGCCGGTCGGCCTGAGCACCATTGCCCGGCTGATGCGCCGCGCCGGGCTGCACCGGCTGGCCGAGCTTGAGCCGGCTCGCCCGGACAATCGCTACGAGTATCACCAGGCCGGGGACCTGCTGCATCTGGACATCAAGAAGCTGGGCCGCTTCTGGCGCCCAGGGCATCGGGTCACTGGCGATCGCCAGGGCGCCTCCGATGGCGCCGGCTGGGAGTTCGTCCACCTCGCCATCGACGATCACTCACGAGTCGCCTTCGGCACCATTGAAGGTGATGAGCGCGGATCCAGCGCTTGCCGCGCACTGCTTCAAGCACTGCGCTACTACCGCGGCCTGGGCGTCACCTTCACCCGGGTGATGACCGACAACGGTGCCTGCTACAAGTCCCGGCGCTTCTGCCGGCTCCTGCGCCGCTTGGGCCTGCGCCATCTGCGCACGCGACCCTACACCCCGCGTACCAACGGCAAGGCCGAACGCCTGGTCCAGACCGCTTTGCGCGAATGGGCCTATGCCCGCTCCTACGACAGCTCGGAGCAGCGTCGGCACGCTCTTCCTCGCTGGCTGCACCAGTACAACTGGCACCGGCCGCACGCCAGCCTTGGCTACCAACCCCCGATCAGCCGCATCCAGCTTCCACTGAACAACGTCCTGGGTTTACACAGCTAGCCCGCAGCTACCGACCCGAGGCGGACACCGGGTTGTTACCCGGTGAAGCGCTTCCGAGTAAGCGGCTCTACGTCAGCTCGCTTGCGATGTCGGAGTCGTTACCCGGCCTCAGGTACGCGATCCTGACCAGTTCGACTTCGTCTTCCGGAGGCGTCGGGACAGACCGAATCACCTGCGCCTGCGGTCCAAAGCACTCCCAGAAATTCCATGGAGCTGTCGGATTCCAGTACTCCTGGATCTGCCTTGCTGGATTCCCCTGGCTCTTGATTCGCTTGTCAATGGCATGTGTGAGCGAGAAAGGGGCTCGATGATGGTCCGGCATCAGAACTTCGTAAAGCCGAATGTCCTGATGAGGAACGCCTTGTCGCGCCAAGTAGTAGGCAGCGAACGCCGGCACCTCAGCAGCGAACACAGCGGAGGCCCGTCCCGGGGCGCTGTTCAGTCGGTGCTCATCTATCAGCTGCGAGGCGGCCTGGTAAGCACTTGGTCCTTGTGGCTTAAGAACCGTTCCGGAAGCGAATTGTCGAGTCGATGCGTGGTAGAGGGGCACCTGCGGCTTCCTTTTTCTGCTTGGATGGCCGATCTAAGATGCCCGATTCTGGCCGATAACTGACGTCCTTATGCCCGTAACTTGCGGTGCCGATGTGACGAGCGTTCGCCTTCCGACAAACGGACGTCCGTGGCCACGAACGTCGCTCGTTGCTCCGTGCATGAGGCGTGCGCGTCTCCCGCATGAGGTCGTGACTGTTCCTGCTGAACCCCTGAGCCGGTGTCGCTCACCGTACTAATGTGTGAGCGCGATCACGCGGCATTTCACTCGCCGTCGCGCGAGGACTGCGGGTGTATCGACCGCGCCTCCGGGCTTCCGGTAACCATGCACGTGAGCAGGACACCTTCCCGGTCGGACGACCGGGAAACCCGCACATCAAAGCTCCGCCCCCGAACGCTGACGCAGTAGAGGTTGCTCTCCTCCGGGTACGGCTTGCTCGTGGACAGCAGCTGCGCCTGGCGGGAGCGCATGTAGCCGACCAGCCGCTCGAATCGCGTCGTCCTCAGGTACTCGCAGTGGTCTGCTTTGCGAGCGGCAAGCTTCTCGATCCATTCGTCGATGAACGTATCCGTCTGCAACGCGCCCCGGAATAGGCTCTTGAGCAATCCCATCGTGTCTAACCCTCGTCTTGATCGCGCACTTTAACCCGCGGCCGGGTCCTCACGGAACTGACCTCCTATATGGGATTGGTCTTTTATGCGCCCCTCTTTGTCAGCGGCCGCGGTCCATTACACTCGGGTCTGCACATCGCGTCAGGGGGAGGTCATGGGCGTCATCTTGGGTTTAGTCGGACTGGTCGTGCTCGCTTTCGTCGTTGCGACGATCTCAGGTGTTTTCTCCGGCGTGCGCGCATACAGATCCGAATTGGAGGATCCGGACGCCATTCATCGCATGGGGGTGGAGTCCCTTACGAGCGGCAACGTCAAGGCCGCAGTCCTGCGCTTTGAGCACGCGTCCAAGATGGGTCATGCCGGTTCGGCGTTCAACCTGGGGCTCATGTTTGGCAACGGCATGGGCTTCCAGAAGGACATGTCCGAGGCGTTCAAGTGGTTCAAGCTCGCCGCCGACCGGGGCTTGGCGCAGGGGCATCTCAATGTGGGGGGGTTGTATCTCCACGGCGATGGCGTCGGGAAGAATCTCACTAAGGCCTATCACCACATCCGCATTGCGGCCGACGAGGGCCTCGAGCCGGCGATCGCTCTGACCGAGGAGTTCGAGGCGACGCTCGAGGACGACTGGTCTTTTGTCGCTCAGATTGACGAAAAGGAGTGGCGCGAGCGACGCCGTGCGGTCTTCTTGCACCTGAGGAGCATTGGCACTGTCGAAGCGCTCGAGCGCGCAGCCAGAGGCGGCGACCGGGAGACTGCACTCAACTTGGCACTTATGCACATGACAGGCGACCGGGTGGCCAAGGATCCGGCACTCGCCTACGAGTGGACTCGGAACGCGGTCAAGATCGGCAACCTGAAGGCGCTGCTGGTCGCTGACATGATGCGCCCCGAGGCGGACCCGACGCTGGCCAAGCTGCAGCCCTCGTTCGACCTATACGATCGTGCGGCGTCGGGCGACCAGCAGAGCCGGTACGAGATTGGCCGGCGTTTCCTGGATGGGGTCGGCGTGAAAAAGAACCCTGCCGCGGCCGCGCAGTGGTTTCTCATGTCGTACAAGTTCCCGCCCTCTCGCCAAGCGCTAGAATCACTGGACCGGGCACACTGGCCTGAGGAATTCCGGGACGAGGAGCTGCCTGCGGCCTAATCCCGGGCGCGATAGTCGCGGCAGATGCCCGCCGCTGTTCCCTGTGCCAAGTCGTAGAACTTCAGCGTCGCGGCCGGGTCGATCTACTCGGCGGCGGATCCCGCAAGCCAGTTGCCGTCGGCGATGTACTCGCCGCCTTCGGCGTCGCCTCGGGGAGCTCCGGGACCTGAGCACAGAAGGCGCGAGCCCTGGGGTGATCGTCTTGGCTAGCCTTCACTCGCCCCTTCAGAAACTCGGCAGCGGAGTTCGACCGTGCCGCGTGCAGCGCGCTCAGGATGAGCGCAGCTTGGTCGCCTGTTAGGTCGCGGAACACGGGCTCTTAGCCCGCAGCGGCTAAGGCGGCGAGCAGCGCCGCCTGCACGATAACCCTTCTCCTTGGGGCGCTCCTATACCCGAGGTGGCCAGGTGGTCCCGCCACGACACTCAAGACTGGTTCGCGACCCTGGCAGCAGCCTTGCTTGGTACGCCGACAGTTGCCGTTCCCGCGGGAGCGTCGGCGATCGGAGCGGAGTTATGGGCCTCGCGGGAATGGTGGCCGGCACTTTCATGTCGGGCGTCATGATCACCCAGTCAGAAACGACCCGTACCTTGTGCGTACGCCGATGACGCCGCACAGGTACTCCGATCGCCTCTGACAGTTTTACTGACATTGACCAGTCGAGGTCCGCTTCCGACCCAAAGCGGACGTTCACAAGTTGAATTCAGCTGCACCGAATTGCCCCGATAAGCAGGCGGACCTCAATCGTAGCTACTCAGCGGTCGCCGCGCGGTCTCTTCCCTAGCGGTAGGCCTCGATAAAATCGCTTATCGGGGTTAGCTAATCGGGAGAAACTGTGTCCAATCTTTCGCGCCCATTCATGTTCCTGCGGGACGCGCGGTCCAAAGTCGATCATAGTCAGCGCCACGGGATTGCGGCGGCCATTTTGGAGCGCGAATAAGTACAGGGAGTGGTATGGGTGAGTCGACGCCTACCACTATGGCTTCCCCTTGGCCTAATGTAGGTAGGAAGGATGCTGCGCTAGAGTCGAGATTGCCACACGCCTTCTCCACGACATTCCTATCTCGCTCATTGATGAGCCGATGGACAATGAACATGCCCATCTGACTGAGAACATCTTCGGGAATGTCGCGCGGGCGCTGCGTCGCGAGGACGCAAGTCAGACTGTATTTGCGACCCTCTTTGGCGATGAGGCCGAATGCATCTAGTGGGGTCTTCGAGAATTCGTCACCGATGTTCTTATCGAGGAATTGGTGTGCTTCATCTAGAAGGACTACAAGCGGGTTCGGGCTGAACCGACCTTGCCTGGCGAGACGAAGGAGGTAGCGGCCCACAGCATTGGCGACAAGCTCCCTTGTGTTGTGCTCAAAGGGCAGGTACTCCATGCTCACGCGCAGAACGCGTTTCGTCGAATCTCCGAGAAATCGATCAATGGACGTCGTAAGCGGCTCATCAAGGCGATGCGGCTGAAACACGCAAGCGAGGTGCGCTGAGCTTACGTCTGAGGAGATGCGAGAGATAAGAGTGGTGCAGAAGCCAAGCTCACTGGCATTGGCGCCCCCCCACATTCGTGCCCCGCGATTGCTTGTCAGCCAGACGCATTCTTCTTCGATTTGCTTCGCAAGGAGATTAATATTGAAATCTGCCCCGATCTCCGTTAGCACCGATCCGTGTTGGAGCAGTGCGTTTTCAAACGCCACTTTTGATTGATCGGCCTTCCGCACAAGCCCGTCAACTGAAATGCTTGGGGCTAGGTGGGCAAGCTTGAGACTCCTGATGGCCTCGCGAAGCTTAGGGACTTGGGCGCTCGCACTCGGGCGGAACATTGCGAACAGGTCGGTTTCCGAAAACTGGCTGTAGGGGAAGCTCACGAACTTGCGGGGGTCTCCTTCAACCTCTCGGAGGCCGCCAAGGTGGACATGGTCGATGCCTTCCCCTTGCCCTTGGTATTCCCCAGTGGCATCAAAGAGGATGGCTTTGCCTCCGAGGCGGGCGATCTCTTCGACAAGGTGGGCCAGTGTCCAACTCTTACCACCACCTGTGGTGCCGAGTACGGCGCAATGCCGTCCGAAGATATGCGCAGGGGTGATTGAGACACTCGTATTTTGGGCGTGCGGAAAGACCGCCAAGTGCACTTTGTTCGCCTCTGAATGATTGCTCCCTTCCACTGCCTGCTTAATCAGGCGCGGGTGTGCCGAAAAGACATGTTGGCCAATGCGTGGATGGATGGGTACGCCCCTGAGAGAAGCCCCTGTCTCCAAGTCCATAGCCGTCAAGAGTTGGATAACGCCCAGTGGATGAGGTGACGATGCTTGCTCCGAGGTCGGCTCGACACTTAGGCGGTCGCGTTCGGGAAGGCGGACCTCGATGATCCGTCCCAGCACCGCATGATCTTCGCCTTCGATTACTACGAACTCCCCAACTTGGCCGCCCGGGACCGAGAATCCGGCGAAATGAGATCCTGCGGGTGTAGATGCCAGAGGTAAATTCACCTCGACACTTCTGGGACGCACGTGGCACACCGTCCCGACATAACGGCTTTGGTCGAAGGGGGCTATGACAAGGCTGCTCATGGCCGTTCCGCTCGGCGCAGGCGTTCCACGTGCTGCTCCATGTCTGACTCGGCAGCCAGATCCGGCACATAAGGCATGAGGGTCTCGAATCCACAGTTCAGCAGCGCGAGGCGCGCGTCACCGGAGCCCGCGAGATCTTGAATTCGCTTCAGATACCTATTAGTTAGCGCTTCGCCAGGGGTGGGCACCTGTCCTTCCGCTGGCGCCGAAGGTGCGAGATATGGCCCAACCACGACAGCCTTAAGGCTGAGGTTCGACCGGATAGCTGACATGATCGGCTCTGCAATATGTGTGTCATTGAAGCCAAAGCCGATAACGAGTAGCCCCGTGTTTGGTTCGCGGAGAGCCGCTTGCAGTGCCGCGATCATTTCCAGGTAAGGTTGCTCAAATGCGAGCTCGAACTTGGAGTTGCGCGGATAAATCAGCAGCGGCTTATCGGTTCCATGCCATTTGTATATTTCGCCGGTTGTTGCGTCTCGGGTCCAGTCGATGGATCCGTGCAGCTTGTAGAGATGGAAGACGTTCGGGATAAAGTCCTGGGTGTCACTTTCCTTCGACCTTCGCACAATGTCGTAGGTGAAGTTGACTGCGTCGAACGTCTGAGGGCTTGTGTGCGAAAAGCCATCCAACACGATATATCTGCCCTGCCGACCAGCTTCTTCAAAGCATCGGTCGTAGTTTGTTGTGAAAATTTTAGTTCGTGACTTGCGATTGGTGCGTCTTGCTGTGCGACGGAGAAATTCCGAATGCACAGGCAGATCATGGTTTGCCCGAACAAAATTGGTGGCTTTCGCTATCTCATCTTCCGCAAGCGTAATAAAAGAAATAACGGCAGCGCGTTGTGGGTCTGCAAGAAAGCTCTCGGCCAACCGACAACGCGACAAGAGGGCCTCGATATCATGCGGGAGCCCTGTGTATCCAACGACATCCAACACTTCCGAAAAGCTGGGCACGCCTGCGACCAGTTCGTCATTGACACGCGTTGCAACAAGATCCCAGAGAACCTTCATCGTTGGAGGTGCGGCCCCATCAGGATGAGGCTTGACGCACAGGGACGTTCCAAGCCCTGATAGGACAACGAGGTTATTGCATCGGAATAGATCCGAGAGAACACGGCGAGCTTCTTGCGTGGCCGCGTCCGGTTTTGCTACTTCGCCCGAATCCGGGGGAGCAGGCAGCGGAGGTCCTATCCAGTTACCTGATGTATTTGCGCTAAGAATTTTCACATTGCCCCCCTGGAAATTTGACGCAGACGATTACATCACGCGACTAGCCTGGATGCGACCGTCAAGCCCGGAGCGCGGCGATAGGTTGGCTGTATAACCGAGGTGAACGACCGCTTCTGGCCGGCCGGTAGACGCCGGTCTCTCTCCGGTCTCGTCGGCTGCGCCGGCGCGCTGAGGCCGAAAGCCCAAGCCCCCGCTACGGCCCGTCAGCACGGACTTAGGCAGCGACGTTCAACCGCTGACGCGCCAAGCGGACAAAGAGCTCGTAACGGGGAACAAACGAGCGGGCGGCTTCGTTAAGCACGCGGGCACTTTCGAGCACGTGCGCGGGGCGTGGTCCACCACGTTCGCGCCACGGATACACAGTCCGCCAACCTTCATTGTGGTCGTTGGGGACGGTTTCCCGAGCAAAATCCGTAGCGAGGGCTAGGGCGGCGCGGTAGAGAGCGAGGCGCTCCGCTTCCAATGTCGCGTCCAGAAACTCGCGATTCGGATCATCCCAACTTTCGACAAATCGATTCAAAGGCTGCAGCCACTCGGCCCGGTAGTCGGCACCAAAATTGGCTTCGCGTAGGACGCGTATCGTGGGTTCAAACGGCAGCGCTGCCTGAAAATCGGCAAAGAGGACCTGATCATGCGCCGCCACTGAGGGCGCCGCGGCCGCGGTCCGCGACGCCGAGCCCTCCGTCTTTAGATAGGCGACGAGAGCGGCGACCGCCGGCAAGAAAGCGGTGACCGAGGAAAACGACAGCGAGTGGCCTTCGTACAGTTCCACGGCGCACCACGCGGCGGGCACCAGCGTGGCCAGGATGGTGAGGCAGAGCAGCAACACGCGCATGAAGTCCCCTTCCAGTGGCGCCCATTATCACCACTTCCCTTCCCTTGGCCATGCGCCGCCGCACCAATCCCCAAGAGAGCTCTGGCGGCGTAGCGTCGGCGCTTGCGGCGGGTAAGCGGACCACGTCTAGATCGGCGCGTCGTTGACCCGTACCGCAGGACTCGGCTTTCATGGCGGCACGCCGCCATGGCGCGAAGAATTCGATGGGGTGGAGACGAATGCGTAGTGAACCCCTAGCGGCCCTGGAGCGGGCAGATGAGTACGTGCAGGCGATCGCGCCATTGCTGGATGCAGCGACCGGCATCCAGCACATAGCCGTCTTCCTCAACCCCGATCCGAAGGTGGTCCACGCAGAGCCTTCGATCTGGCCCGCACTGCGGGCCGCCTATGTGCTGAGCCTGCTCGAACGCAGCCATCTGGCGTGCGTGGTCACCTTGGCCCGCAACCATCGTTGGCTGAGCGGCGTGCTCAGCAGTGTCGACACCAACAACCTGCTGGCCTTCGCTGCGTGCCTGCGCGGATTCCTGGAAGCCGCCGCGGACAGCCACGACGTGCTGCAGTATCTCCCTCGGGCCCTAATCGAAGGCCGCGACTATTTCTACGCGGCGCTGCATCGGCCCGAGCGTGTGCAAGCAGAACTAAGCTGCGGTCCGCTGGAGGACCGGCTAATCCATTTCGCCTTCGCAAGGCGGCAGGAGAAAGGCGCCGACGCGCCATCGACCCACGCGCCCAAGACCACCACCGAGTACATCCGGCAGATCCAGAGTTTTGGTGTGGACGGGGCAGTGGCCTTGTACGCCGAACTGTGCGAGCTGACTCACCCCGCAGCGCCATCGGTCGATTGCTTCCTGGACGCCACGACGTGCAATTATGTGTTGAATTTCCACAAGGACCAAGACTGCATAAAGGAGCTTCTGCGGCGCCACAACGGGCCCCTGATCAGGCTGCTGATGTACAGCTTCAATCCCGCGCTAGCCGGGCTGGCGTTCCTAGCGAGACTGGCGCCAGGCTGGCCTGCGCCAAGCGACCGCAGCCTACGGGATATTCCGCTCGCCACTCGGGGCATGCCGCTCTTCGATGCACTGCCGATCCGATTCGGCGAGGCGACGCCGGTCGCATCGTTTCAGCAAGCGCTGTCGCAGCTGGCGCAAGCCCCGTCGAGTGCCCCGTAGCGCCCGCGCGGCGCGCCGCTTAGCGGGCAGGCTGCAGCCGAGATACTTAGGCTTGGTAATCGATGACCGCTTCTGGTCAGACGCGGAGGTCCGCTCTTGGCCGAGAGCGGACGCACCACCTCATACTTCCAGGCTTTTGGGCCTTTTCTGGCTCATGGGGACTGACTCACTGGCGATTTCGTCCGAGCGTGAGTGGATAATGCGCAAAGAGTCGATCTAAGAAAATCTCAGCCACATATCACCTCGTTGAAGCCAGTAGGGTCTGGCTTTGCGCAAGGGCACAGCGCTCCTTGTGCACCTTGAAGATGGATTCCTTATGAGTGACAGGTCCGAGGCGGTCTACTGCGTTCTTGTAGTAGTCGCGGCGGCTCTGGTGAGCGTCGCCAGATGCGTCAGCTGCAAACGCCCAAGATTTCCGTAATCCAACCCGCGACAGACCACAAGGCCCGGCATTCGCCGGGCCTTGTGCGTTTATGCCCAAGAGTTAGGAGAAGAAAGATGCACCTGGTTGAAACAATGGCCTATGCCGGCGAACGACCGTGGCACGGGCTCGGCAACAAGCTTGCGCCGCAGCAGCCCATCGAGGTCTGGAAGCGCAAGGCCGGGATGGACTGGTCGATCGAAGAGTCCGAAGTCCGCTACGTGGTCGGGAAGAACGGGATCGGGGCCATCAACGCTTTCCCGGAACAGAAGGTCCTGTACCGGTCAGACACGCAAGCCCCGCTGTCCGTCGTCTCCAAGCGCTACAAGGTCGTCCAGCCGGGGGAGATCCTGGAGTTCTATCGCGACCTGACCGAAGTCGGCGGCTTTGAGCTGGAAACGGCCGGCGTACTGCGCGAAGGCCGTAAGTTCTGGGCCTTGGCCAGGACTGGGCAGAGCACGGTGCTCAAGCGGAAGGACCGCGTCGAAGGCTACCTGCTGCTGGCCACGGCCTGTGATGGGACGCTGGCCACCACAGCCCAGTTCACCTCGGTTCGGGTCGTGTGCAACAACACCTTGGCCATCGCACTGGGCAGCAATGCGGGCGGCGTGAAGGTGCCGCACCGCAGTCAGTTCGACCCCGACGTGGTGAAGCGTCAGCTGGGCATCACCGTATCGACCTGGGATTCGTTTGTGGCCCAGATGAGGGCGCTGGTTGAGACCCCGGTAGACCCGGACTCGGTGGACGGACTCCTGCGCCGGGTGTTGACGTACCCCAACCCGGACGGGCAGGGAGTCGCGGTCAACGAGCAGGCCTTCACGGTCGCCCGTGCGCTGTACGACGGCGCGGGCAGGGGGTCGGAGCTGTCAACGGCCAAGGGGACAGCCTGGGGCGTCCTGAGCAGCGTGACGGAGTTCGTTGACCACCACCGGCGTGCCAGGAGCGACGACCACCGCAGGGATGCGGCATGGTTCGGGGCGGGTGCCCAGATCAAGCGGCGGGCGTGGGACGAAGCCATGAAGCTGGTGACCTGACCAATGGAAGTCGATCAGCTCGACGTTGCGTACATCGCGATAGGCGCCAAACAGGCGCTGGACAAAAGCGGGGCCCCGTACGCGAAGGTTCCGTTCCAGGGGGAGTTGGGCTACGTCCAGGTATGTATCGACCAGGCCGAGCTTCTGACTCGCGCCTGGCGCGCATGCAGTGAGGTGTTCCCCGGTGTCTGGTGCTACGAGGTGGCCGAGCCCTTCGGCGTGGCCTTCGGCAAGCACCTCTTGGCCGGAGGGGGTCCTGAGAGCGCTCAGAGCATCCTCAACGGCGTGGTGGCCGCAGCGATGGCGACATCGCCGGCCTAAGTTTCGACGTTGTCAGGCAACCCCATAAGCCCGGCCTCCCCACGGAGGCCGGGCTTCTTCTATTGGAGAATCGGAAATGAGCAGATCAGCGGCGATTCGCCTGGTCGATACACGCTCCCTGGAGCGAGAGCAGTGGTTGGAAGTTCGCAAGCAAGGCATCGGCAGCTCAGACGCGGCGGCCGCGGTGGGCTTGTGTCCGTACAAGAGCCAGCTGGAACTCTGGATGGAGAAGACCGGCAGGGCCGTTCGTGGCGAAGAGCCGGGTCAGGACAGTCCCATGTATTGGGGCACCCTGTTGGAGCCGCTTGTCGCCGCGGCCTACACCGAGCGGACCGAGCGAAAGGTGCGCCGCGTCAATGCGGTGCTTCAGCATCCGACCTACAGCTTCATGCTGGCCAACATCGATCGGGAAGTGGTCGGTGTGCCGGATGTCCAGATTCTCGAGTGCAAGACAGCTGGGGAGTTCGGGTCACGGCTCTGGCGCGACGGTGTGCCGGAGTACGTCCAGCTCCAGGTCCAGCACCAGCTGGCCGTGACCGGCAAGCAGGCCGCAGATGTGGCGGTCCTCCTGTGCGGCCAGAAGCTTGAGGTCCATCGGATCGAACGGGACGAGGAGGTGATCTCCCGCCTGATCGTGCTGGAGGCCAGGTTCTGGGAGCACGTGACCCAGGACACCCCGCCGCCGGCCGATGGAAGCGAGTCTGCCGCTCGGGCGCTACGCAGCCTCTACACCGGCAACGACACCAGCATCGACTTCAGCGAAGACGCCGAGCTGTCGGCCACCTTCGACGGGCTGGTGCTGCTGCGCGACGAGATTGCGCAGATGGACAAGCGGGCAGAGCAGATGCGCCAGCAGCTGGAGCAGTCGATGGGGGATGCCTCCCGGGCGATCTTCCCGACCGGCGAGATCACCTACCGGCGCTCCAAGGACGGCACGAGCGTCGACCTCAAGAGGTTGACCGAGGCTCACCCGGATCTCGTGGTCGGTTTCACCGTTGAGCGTCCCGGATCCCGGCGGTTCCGGATCGTCCCCAACCAGAACGAAGGAGCATGATCATGCTGAAAGGCTTGGCGATCACACCGCCCGTGATCGGGCGGATCTCAATCGGCCGCGTGGTCGAGCGCAACGGCAAACGCCTGCCGGAGAAGGATGACCAGTTCACTCTGACGAGCCAGGTCCAGAATCGGGAAGGCTGGATTTTGCATCCGCTGGATGAAACGTTGCGCAAGGAGTCCGGCGGCAAGCTGCGTTCGATTCCGGTTTGCCTGCTCTTCAACGATCCCGGCTTGAACCTGCGCGCGGACTATTCGCTCTTTGACCGGACGACCGGCAGGCCGGTGTGTGTCGGCAACGGGGAGACCAGCCGGAGGATGGGCAAGGGCGGAATCACGCAGGAAGCTTGTCCTGGCCCCGACGGCTGCCCCTTCGCCATGGGCGAGTGCAAGGCGTACGCCCGCTTGAACGTGAGGGTCGGGGACGAGGACGAACTCGGAAGCTTCGTGCTCCGCACCACGTCGTACAACACGATCCGGACGTTGGCAGCCCGGTTGGCGTACTTCGATGCCGTCTCGGGTGGTCGTCTGGCGTGCATGCCGCTCGAACTGAAGCTCCGCGGCAAGTCCACGACGATGAGCTTCAGGTCGACGATCTACTACGTCGACCTGGTGATCAGGTCAGGCCTGTCGCTGGAGCAGGCCATCGTGGAGGCGAGGACGCTTGACCAAGCCCGCAAGGACGCGGGATTCGATCAGGCGGCGCTGGATGAGGCCGCCAGGCACGGTTTTGCCAACGGTGCGTTCGAGGACCTGGTGGAGGACGTACCGGCCGTGGTGGAGGAGTTCTATCCCGCCGAGGCGGGTGTGGGCGGGAATGGCGTCACGAACGGGCCTGCAGGCGGCAACTTGCAGGACAGGCTGGAAAACAAGGTCGCCCGATTGGGGACCGGTTAGTCGTCAACGAATAGGAGAAAGACAATGCTGAAAGCGATTGGTGGGGCTGTGGTGTACGGCTTCGCGCTTTACGGCCTCAACACCTTCATGGAGAAGGTCAAGGTCATGCAGCGCGTCAAGCGACCGCTGGATCTGGGGGATCCCGGTCAGGTTGCCGGGCAGGAGGACGTCCCCGTCGCGTAGCGGGGGCTCGTCGGAACTGCCTGGCTTGCGGGCAAGGCAGGGCAACGTGAGGGCAGGGAACAAGGGGCGCATCCGCGCCCCTTTTCTGTTGCCGTCGAATCAGGACACGAAAATTCATCGAGGAGAACCAGATGGAGTCACCACCCATGAGCTTGCCCCCGCTGTACGTTCGAAGCGGCAGGCGATCCTACAAGGTTGCCAGCGCCGACGAGGTCTTGGAGGCGGCCCGCGCCGTCGTCGGGCAGAGGATGCAGCGTGGGGCCGCCTTTTCGGACCCCCAGACCGCCAAGGCATTCTTCCGCGACAAGCTGGGCGGGTTGGGTCAGGAGGTCTTTGCCGCTGCCTTTCTGGACACCCGTCACCGTCTGGTCGAGTACGTGGAACTGTTTCACGGAACCATCGATGGAGCCGAAGTCCATCCGCGGGAGGTAGTCCGTCATGCACTCCGCTGCAACGCCGCCGCGGTGATCGTCGGCCTACCCATTACATTATAAGATAGTGATATGGCTCTAAGCCTTGTCCTGCTTAACTTTCGGACGATTTTCAAATGTCACCAAATTGGTGCCAGCTTCGGTGACAAATCGGCCAGTTTTGTCACCAACGAGAAGGATTCGGCTACTGGTCACACTGATCAACGGTTGATCAGATTTTGCAGCGGCCGAGTCCGGCCAGAACCGGCCATTGGCGAGCGGTCAATCCGCTCCGGCCCAGGTTCCCTCCTTAATCACGTGCCAGCGTCGCCCCATTTCATAGTCCGGCGCTTCGGAAGATCAGCACTGGGCAATGGTGTCGAGCCGGGTTCGGCGGCGCCGCCGCAGAGGCCCCGGCCCCAACTCATACAGCTACCACCCGTCGAACTGGTCGCGCCCATGTTGCCGAGCCTGAGCGAAGATTCAGTGAGATATAGCGAATCCAGAGACATGCACTGCAGGCGACAGGGCAAAAGAAGCGCGCAGGTCACGTACTTCTTCAACCGGGGTTCGCCCGAAGAACCGTTTGAACTCACGACTGAACTGCGAGGGGCTTTCATAGCCGACGCGAGCTGAGGCAGCGGCTGCGGTAACGCCATCGCGAATCATCAGCAGCCGGGCCTGATGCAGACGCGTCGACTTGATGTACTGGATCGGCGAGGTCTGTGTAACAGTCTTAAAATGCGCGTGAAAGGCCGGCACGCTCATGCCGGCCTCGCCCGCCAGGTGGGCGACGTCGAGGGCCTGCGCATAGTCGGCGTGGATGCGCCGTAGTGCCTTGGCGACCTTACCGAATTGCCCCTGGTGCGCCAAAGCCGCCCGCATGGCGCCGCCCTGTTCCCCGACGAGCACACGGAAACAGATTTCCCGCACGATCGCCGGCCCGAGGATCTGCGCTTCGAGCGGGGAGGCGAGGACCTCAAGCAGACGCAGCGTTGCATCGGCCAGAACTTCCCCGAGTGGAGTCGAAACCATGCCACGTGGCGCAACGTTTGTGTGGTCCCGCGACTGGCCGATGGCCAGTACCAGGTCCGCCACTGCCGTCAGATCCAGGCGCAGGGAGACGGCCAGCATCGGCTGGGCTTCGCTGGCTTCGGTTTCCGTGGAGAAAGGCAGCGGGACCGACAGCACCAGGTAATGCTGGGCATCGTAGAGATAGATCTCATCTCCCAGGAAGCCGCGTTTGCGACCCTGGCAAACGATCACGATGCTCGGCTCGTAGAGCACAGGCGTTCGTCCCAAGGGACGATCGGAGCGCATGAAGCGGACGCCGTCGAGTGCAGACAAGGTGTAACCCTCGTTCGGCGCGAGTTCTGTCAGCAGGTTGGTCATGCGTCGGGAGACGGCGACGTCGGCGGCAGGCATGCTTGGTTCACTCGGTTCAAGAGGGGTCGCGCGATAGGAATTGTCCAGCAGCGTCCGGAAATTGTCGATCGAGATCGTTGCTCGCTATAGCAATAGGCAATAGCCACAGAGTTGTGGGTATTCGCACGACGTAGCGTCGTTCCTAGCATGGACATCTGCGGAATGCCTCCGCAAGAGGGGAGCCGACGTGTCCAAAACCATAGAGCCCAAAGTCATTCTCATCACGGGAGCCAGCAGCGGCATCGGCGAAGCCACCGCTCGCCTTCTTGCTGCCCAGGGGCATCACCTCGTCATCGGCGCGCGCCGGACAGATCGGCTGGCTGCATTGGCCGACGAGTTCCAGGCCAGTGGTGGCTCAGTACGATACCGCGCGCTGGACGTCACCTCTTTGAAAGATATGAACGCCTTCGCCGGGTTCGCCATGGACGCGTTCGGACGGATCGAAGTCATCGTCAACAACGCGGGTGTCATGCCGCTGTCGCCACTGGCCGCGCTCAAGGTGGAGGAATGGAATCGCATGATCGACGTGAATATTCGCGGCGTGCTGCATGGCATGGCGGCGGTGTTGCCACGCATGCAGACACAGGGTTACGGCCAGGTGATCAACATGTCTTCCATTGGCGGATTGGCCGTATCGCCCACCGCAGCCGTGTACTGCGCAACGAAATTCGCGGTGCGCGCCATCTCGGACGGTCTTCGCCAGGAGAGCGACAGGATCCGTGTGACGGTGATCTGCCCTGGCGTAGTCGAATCCGAGTTGGCCGATGCGATCTCCGACGATACAGCCCGCAGTGCCATGCGCGAATTCCGCCGTATAGCGCTGTCCCCCGACGCCATCGCACGTGCAATTTCCTATGCGATCGAGCAGCCGGCGGGAGTGGATGTGAGTGAAATCGTGGTGCGGCCAACAGCGAGCCCCTATTGATTGCCAGTCCAGGCAAAAGAAGAACGAACATGACATCCAGCACATCAAATAGTGAAGCGACATTCGACGGCAAGGTCGCCATCGTGACAGGTGCTGCAAGTGGTATCGGGCTTGCGACGACGGAGCTTCTGCACGCGCGAGGCGCTAGGGTCATCGCGGTGGGAAGGAGTTCAAACGTCGACAAGCTGGCTCGTCCTGGCATCGTTCCGCTGGTTGCCGACGTGGCATACGAAGAGAGTGCGGTACGCGCGGTGACCCTGGCTAGAGACACCTTCGGAAAGCTCGATGTTCTCGTGAACAACGCCGGCATCATCATCAACAAGCCGGTCGTGGAGATGACACTCGACGAGTGGCCTCGGACAAAGCCAGCTACCTCGTCGGGTCTGT
The DNA here is from genome assembly GCF_056393115.1 of Stenotrophomonas sp. Steno-Z10-BAI. Lineage (NCBI taxonomy): Bacteria > Pseudomonadati > Pseudomonadota > Gammaproteobacteria > Lysobacterales > Lysobacteraceae > Stenotrophomonas > Stenotrophomonas sp. Steno-Z10-BAI. Next base: position 341,121 of record NZ_JBWJOZ010000005.1, read on the forward strand.
TGTCATGGCCGACGGCGGCATGAGCGTAGCCCTCAAATAACCGCACACAACCGCAAAGGCCATACCATGAATGCAATCCAGAAAACCTGGTTCATTACAGGCGCAGCAAAAGGCATCGGCTATGCGTTGGCGCGCCAGCTGCTGGAACGTGGCGACCGCGTCGCTGCGACTTCGAGGTCGCTCGGGTCACTCGAAGCCGCGCTCGGTCCGCCCTCGGAGCGCTTGCTGCCGCTGCAGGTGGACCTGACTGACGAACGCAGCGTCCAATGCGCTATCGAACGAACAGTCGCCACATTTGGCCAGCTCGACGTCGTCGTTAACAACGCCGGCTATGGGCAGCAGGGAGCGATCGAGGCGCTGTCGGATACAGAGTTGCGCCAGAACTTCGAAGTGAATCTCTTCGCGCCAGTGAACGTGTTGCGCCATGCGTTGCCGCATCTCCGGCGCCAGCGGTCGGGCCACATCTTCAACGTCGCGTCGATCGTCGGCTTTCAGGGGGGCTACGCGGGCTGGGGCAGCTATGTGTCGAGCAAGTTCGCTCTGGCCGGCTTGACCGAGTCGCTGGCGGCCGAGGTTGGCGAACTGGGCATCAAGGCTACCGTGCTGTATCCCGGACCCGTGCGCACCGACTTCCTGTCACCCGGATCGCTGGTTGTGGCCGAACGTCAAATTGGCGAGTACACGGAGGCGCAGGTGTCGCTGGATCTGCACCTGGGAACCTACGCCGGCAATCAGTCCGGCGATCCCGCGAGGCTGGCTTTGTTGATCATCCAGGCCGCTGATCACGCCAAGCCGCCGCTTCATCTGTTTGCCGGCCATATCGCTAACGAACTGGCGGTACAGAAGATGAAAGCGATAGGTGAGGAGATGGAGATCTGGAAGGGCTCATCCGAAGCGACGGACTTTCCTGTCTGAGTAAATGCACGCTGCGCGCTGCCTATGCTCACAGCAGCACGTCGAGATTCATGCACTCTGGCCGCAGACGCGCCATTTGCGGCCGAAAGTGCGCCACGTGGTGGACGAGTTGGCGAAGCTGGCGGCGCGAGAAACGTTCGATTGACGAATCCCCCTTAAGGGCCGCTTCGGGTCGCATCACGCCCGTCTGGCGCCCATGAGAGAACCATCCCATTCCCTTCCAATAGGAGATGGTCATGGCAAGCCTCCACACATCACAGCCCTGTCAACCCTGGAACAAAGGGAAGCTGGTCGGCCAGAAGGCACCGCTCAAGCTCAAGGACATCTGGGCGATCCGGGTCCGGCTGCAGTTACGCGACAAGGTCCGTGACCTGGCACTGTTTAATCTGGCGATCGACTCCAAGCTCCGCGCCTGCGATCTGGTCAAGCTCCGGGTCTCTGACGTATCCCATGGTGGGCTGATGGCCTCCCGTGCCATGGTGATGCAGCAAAAGACGGGGAGACCCGTCCAGTTCGAGATCACAGCGATGACTCGTGACGCAGTCCATGCTTGGATCAAGAAGGCCCACCTGAGCCCTTCGGACTTCCTTTTCACCAGCCGGGTCACTGGATCCCCTCACCTGTCGACAAGGCAGTACGCCAGAATCGTCCACCGCTGGGTCGAGGATGCCGGGTTGGAGACAGGATCCTATGGGACGCACACGATGCGCAGGACCAAGGCATCGCTGATCTACAGACGCACTCGGAATCTCAGAGCTGTCCAGCTTCTGTTAGGCCACACGAAGCTGGAGAGCACAGTGCGATATCTCGGGATTGAGGTAGACGACGCCTTGGAGATTGCCGAACAGACGGATGTCTGACGTGTGAGGCTGCTCCTCGCCCTAGGGCCTGTTAACACTACGTGCTAACATACTGCGCATGGAACTTACGCCTGCGCAATTCGCGCGTATCGAGGATTGCCTGCCGCGGCAGCGGGGCAATGTGTCGCTGGACAACCTTCAAGTGCTCAACGCGATCCTGTTCGTGGCCGAAAATGGCTGCAAGTGGCGGGCCCTGCCCAAGCGGTTCGGCAACTGGCACACGATCTACACGCGGATGAACCGGTGGGCCAAGGCCGGGGTCCTGGATCGGGTCTTCGAGCGCATGCAGGCCGAACAGCTGGTCCGGGTGCGGCTGGAGGCGGTCAGCCTGGACAGTACGATCGTCAAGGTCCACCCGGACGGCACCGGCGCACGAAAAAAAACGGCCCGCAGGCCATCGGCCGCTCCCGCGGAGGCTGGACCACCAAAATTCATATGGCTGCCGCGGATTCCCGCTGCGCGTTAGCCTTCTCGCTTTCGCCGGGCCAGGCGGGCGATGCCCCAGCCGGTCGCGCCCTGCTGCATGCCCTGCCACCCCTGCCCGCGCGCTGCCATCTGGTCATGGATCGCGCCTACGAGGGCAATGAAACCCGGCAGCTCGCGCTGGATCTGGGCCTGGATCCGGTCGTGCCCCCGCATCCGCTGCGGGCCCAGCCATGGGCGTACAACACCGAGATCTACAAGCGCCGCAACGAAATCGAGCGCCTGTTCCGCCGTCTGAAAGGGTTCCGCCGCATCTTCAGCCGCTTCGACAAGCTCGACGTCATGTTCGCGGCCTTCATCCACTTCGCACTGATCGTCGAATCGTTGCGATAGTGTTAACAGGCCCTAGTGCAGGCGCACTACCCGGACTTCATCGCGCGTCTTGAGGCC
>NZ_JBWJOZ010000006.1:0-269049 GCF_056393115.1 Stenotrophomonas sp. Steno-Z10-BAI
CGGGCCAGTCAAATGACCGCCGTAGGTTGCTAAGGAACCACTCTCCTCAAGTTGCAACCTTCCATGCCGTCATTGGACTGCAGATCTGGATGGAAACTTGAGATGGTTAGCACTGAAAAGACGCACCTGCTTTCTACATCGGATGTTCTTAAGCACCTGCGGCCCGTGCCTCACCCTAAGTCCTGGTATGACTCGTTTGAGAGGATCTCGATTGCGAGCATCGTAGGCTGGTTCGCAATTCTTATCGTCGTGACAATCATCAAACTCGTAAGTGGAAACGAGGACACATCCTTATGGTTTCCCATGGGCTTGGGCATACTCTCGCTGATGTACCTCATGGCCGCCTTATGGCTTGCTGCTCTCGCCATCTTCATCACCATGCCCACGCGATCGTTCCTATATGCGCATATGGACAAAAGGCATGAAGCAGATGAGCAAGTTGCGAAGGGCTTGTCCCACCTTGGGCGAACAGCGCTGCAGAACAAGGCCCGTCATCTAGAGCTTGAAGCCAAGTACGCGGCCACCCGCTTCAATATCGTGGCCATTCTCACCGGCGTCCTGGCAGCGCTTGCTGCGATTTCTCAGGAAGCCACTCAGCTCGAGCTCCTTGATCGCGGCCCGCCTTACAGCATCATCTTAGGCATCGTCGCGATCTGCATACTGCTTGGGGGAGTGAGATCGCTAGGACTAATCTTGCGCCTCACTAGAGGGGCATCTGTCGTCAGTTGGGCAGCGGAGCATGCACAAGTCTGACAAAAAACCCCGCACTGGGCGGGGTTTTTCGTTTCAGCTCACCGCAAGCACGTCAATGCCCACCGGCCGAGGCAGCGCCCGCCCCTGCACCGAACGGCGGCTTGGCCAGCCACAGGAAGGCGATGATGGCCAGGAAGATCCAGCCCAGCAGGAAAAAGATGTCGTTGAAGCCCATCTGCGAGGCCTGGTGGTTGATCATGTTGTTGAGCGCGGCCGCCCCATGCTGCAGGTCGCCCTGCCCCATCGCGGTCACCTGGTCCTGCATGCCCGGGGTGTAGCCGGAGATGTGCTCGGTCAGATGCGCGTGGTGCTCCTGGGTGCGGCGTGCCCACAACCACGTGGTCAGCGAGGCGGCGAAGCTGCCGCCCAGCGTGCGCAGGAAGGTGGCAAGACCGGAACCGGCTGCGATCTCGCGACCGTCCAGATCCGACAGCAGGATCTGCAGCACCGGCATGAAGAACAAGGCGACACCGATACCCATGATCAGCTGGATGCCGGCCACATGGCCGAAGTCCACCTGCAGGTTGAAGCCCGAGCGCAGGAAGCTGGTGAAGGACAGGAAGATGAAGGCGATCGTGGCCAGCATGCGCATGTCGAACCGCGAGGCGTACTTGCCCACGAACGGCGTCATGATCACCGGCAACACGCCGATCGGTGCGGTCGCCAGACCGGCCCAGATCGCGGTGTAGCCCATGTCACGCTGCAGCCATTGCGGAATCAGCAGCGCCACGCTGAAGAACGCCGCGTAGGCCACCACCATCGCCAGCGTCCCGGCACGGAAGTTGCGGTGCCGGAACAGGCGCAGATCGACGATGGGATCCTTGTCGGTCAGTTCCCAGATCAGGAACACCGCCAGTGCCACCACCGACACACAGGCCAGCACGACGATCTTGGTCGAACTGAACCAGTCTTCGTCGTTGCCCAGATCGAGCACCAGCTGCAGCGCGCCCACGCCGATCACCAGGGTGATCAGGCCGACGTAATCCATCTTCGGCTTTTCGATCTGTTCCGGGCGCCCCTTGAGCTGGTTGCCCACCACCAGCGCGGCGAAGATGCCGAGCGGCACGTTGATCAGGAAGATCCATTCCCAGCTGTAGTTGTCGGTGATCCAGCCACCGAGGATCGGGCCGGCGATCGGCGCGACCACGGTGATCATGGCCAGCAACGCCAGCGCCTGCCCGCGTTTCTCACGTGGATAGAGCGAGACCAGCAGGCTCTGCGTGATCGGGTACATGGGGCCGGCGACGAAACCCTGGATCGCACGTGAGACGACCAGCATGCCCATGCTCTGAGCCAGGCCGCACAGCAGCGAGGCCAATGTAAAGGCCAACGTGGCCCACACGAACAGCTTGGTCTCGCCGAAGCGCCGGCTGAGGTAGCCGGTCAGCGGCAGCGCGATCGCGGTGCTGACCGCGAACGAGGTGATGACCCAGGTGGCCTGCTGCGAACTGGCGCCGAGATTACCGGCGATGGTCGGCAAGGAGACGTTGGCGATGGTGGTGTCCAGGACCTGCATGAACGAGGCCATCGCCAGGCCTGCCGTGCACAGGGCGACGTTGGCCGGCCGGAAGGCCGTGCCCGGGGCCGCGGGGGCGCCCGGTGCGGCGGGAGCTTGTGCGGACATGGTCGCCTCAGCTCGCCTTGCCCTGCTGCGGCAGGTTGCGCTGGATGATCTGGTGGATCACATCGTCGGCGCTGTGCAGCTGCTTGGCATAGACGTCGGTATCAAACACCTGGCCCTTGGCGATCTCGGTCGGCAGCACGGTGCCCTTCTGGTCACGCAGGCTGACTTCGGCCTTGATCGACAGACCAATGCGCAGCGGATGCTCGGCCAGCTGCTTGGCATCGATGGCGATACGCACCGGCACGCGCTGCACGATCTTGATCCAGTTGCCGCTGGCGTTCTGCGCCGGCAGCAGCGAGAACGCCGAACCGGTGCCCAGGCCGAGGCTGTCGATGCGGCCCTTGTAGGTCACATCACCGCCGTACAGGTCCGAACGCAGCTCCACTTCCTGGCCCAGGCGCATGTGGCGCAGCTGGGTTTCCTTGAAGTTGGCTTCCACCCACATCTGCTCGGTCGGCACCACGGCCATCAGGGCATTGCCCGGCTGCACGCGCTGGCCGACCTGCACCGAACGACGCGCCACGTAACCGGTGACCGGCGCGACGATGCCGGCGCGGGCATTGTTGAGGTAGGCCTGGCGCAGCTGCGCGGCAGCGGCCTGCACGTCCGGCTGGGTGGCGATCACGGTGTCATCGACCAGCGCGTTGCTCTGCTCGAAGGTCTCGCGCGAACCGGCCACGGCGGCTTCGGCAGCCGCCAGTTCGGTGCGGGCGTGCGCCAGTTCTTCATTGGAGATCGCGCCGCTGCTGGCCAGATCCTTACGACGGTTGAAGTCCTCGCGCACGCGCTTGAGGGTTACCTGGCGCGCGTTCAATTCGGCCTGGGCACCTTCCACGCTGCGGTACAGACCGCGCACCTGGCGGACCGTCTTGGCGAGGTTGGCTTCGGCCTGCTGCAGGGCCACTTCGGTGTCGGCCGGGTCCAGCTGGACCAGCAACTGGCCGCGCTCGACGCGCATGCCGTCATCGGCGTTGATCCCGACCACGGTGCCGCTGATCAGCGGGGTGATCTGGACCTGGTTGCCCTGCACGTACGCATCGTCGGTTTCTTCGAACCAGCGGCCGAACATGAAGTACCACAGGGCCAGCGCGGCCAGCAGCAGCACTACGATGACCAGCAGGCCGCGCAGCAGCTTGCCGCGACGGGAGGGAGCTGCCTTCTCGGCAGCGGGGGCGGAGGTCTGACTCATGGGGATGACTCTCAGGAATGCGAGGATTCGGGGGTGGCGGCGACCGTGGCGGCATCGCTGGTCGGGGTGAAGCCACCGCCCAACGCCTGGCTCAGGCGGACCGAAACAAGGATCTGACGCGACTGCAGTTCGGCCAGCCGCTGCTGGGAGACCAGCAACTGCTCTTCGACGCTGAGCACATCCAGGTAGCTGCCGATGCCGGCGCGGTAGCGCTGTTCGGCCAGGTCATGGGCGGCACGCGCCGTGCTGACGGCCTGGGCCTGGGCATTGGCCTGGTCGGCCAGCGAGCGCACCGCGTTGACCTGGTCGGCGACATCGCGCAGTGCGTTGAGCACGGACTGGTTGTAATCGGCCACGGCCAGGTCGTACTGCGCGTCGGTCTTGCCCAGGTTGGCGCGCAGGCGGCCACCGTCAAAGATCGGCAGGCTCAGTGCCGGGCCGAGGAAAGCGAACGTCGAGCCACTCTTGAGCAGCTGGTCTACTTCACTGGAGACCACGCCGCCCAGGGCGGTCAGGTTGAGGCTGGGGTAGAACGCGGCCTTGGCGGCGTGGATCTCGCGGTTGGCTGCTTCCACGCGCCAGCGCGCGGCGACGATGTCCGGGCGGCGGCCGAGCAGTTCGCTCGGCAGCACGCCGGGCAGCTGCAGGGCCAGCGGGTTCAACACCTGCGGGCGCACGATCTGCAGGCCCCGGTCCGGGCCCTGCCCGACCAGCGCGGCGAGCGCGGTGCGGGCTTCGTCGATCTGCTGCTGCGCGGCCTGCTGTTGCTGCTGCGCGGCCGGAATACGGGCTTCGGCCTGGCGGGTCTGCAGGTCACTGTCGATGCCGGCGGCACGTCGCTGACGGGTCAGCTCCAGCGTCTTCTGCGATCGGGCCAGTTCTTCGCTGGCCACGTCATGCAGCGTCCATGCGTAACCGAGCTGTGCATACGCCTCGGCGATGGCGGCCGAGAGATTCAGGCGTGCGGCCTGGGCGTCCACTTCGGCGGCATGACCGCTGTCCACGGCCGCTTCCCACGCGGCGCGCTTGCCACCCCACAGGTCGATGCCGTAGCTGAAGCTCAGGTAGGCCTGGCCGCTGCCGGCATAGCTGCCGCCGAGTTCGTCGCCGACCATCGATTCGGGCAGGCGTACGCCGGTGTAGCCACCGGAGGCGGACACGCTGGGCAGGCGGTCGGCGCGGGCGGTGCCGATCTGGGCACGCGCCTGGCGCAGGCGTGCATCGGCCGCGTCCAGCCCCGGATTGCGCTGCAGGCCTTCGGCGATCAGCGCGTCCAGCTGCGGATCGCCCAGCGCGCGCCACCAGTCCGTGGCTGGCCAGCCGGGCTGGCTCAGGCCGGTGCCGGCCAGGGTGCGCTGGGTCTGCAGGCTGTCGGCATCGAGCAGACGGCCCTGCGGCTCCAGGCCGCGGCTGCTGGCACACGCGGCCAGCGCAAGCGCCAGCGCGGAGACCAGCACCGGCCGCAGTGGGCGCAGTGAATAAGAACGTTCAAACATGGAAGTCATGGCGTTACCAGTGAGTCGCGTACACGGGTCATGAGGGAAAGCAGCTGCGCGCGTTCGTCCGCAGACAGATCACGCATGGCGTCGTCGATGGTCTGGTCGCCCCGCTGTTTGAGGCGGGCCCACAACTGGCGGCCCGGCTCGGTCAGCACGATCTGCAGCGCCCGCCGGTCCTGGGCATGTGGCTCGCGCCGCACGCAGTCCAGGGCTTCCAGCTTGTCCAGCAGGCGGGTGACCGCGCTGGGCACCTGGTCCAGGGCCTGGGCCAACTCGTTGGCGGTGCACGGGGCACGTGCCGCGAGCACCTTCAGGCCGAGATAGTGGGTGAAGCCAATACCGAGGTTTTCCTCGGCCATCGACGTGTCTAGCTGACGGACCAGGCCATCGCGCACTTGGCGCAGCAGGAGTCCGAAGCTGGGGGGATGGGCATCAGGGCAGATCATGGGTGAGCATTCTCTTCCAAAAAATATATTTCTCAATAGAAATATTTAATTTGGAACCAAATGCTGTGTTGCAGCAATCAGAACAATGGGAGGTCGCTACCTTAATGGCGCCCGCCACTGGCCGGGTATTACAATTTGGACAATGGATAACACTTTCAGGCCAGCGCTGGAGACCGAGGCCACCCAGATGATCCGCAACCAGGTCCTGGACTGGTTCGAGCGGGATGACGGACTGGGCGTGCTCGGCTTCCGCATCGAGAGCCCCAAGGGGCTGGAACGCGAGATCGACTGGCACCAGCACCGGCGCGCCCAGCTGATCTGCGTGGAGGCCGGGCTGCTCACCACCCGCACCCGCCACGGCACCTGGTCGCTGCCACCGGGCTGTGCCGGCTGGATGCCACCGGGCGAGCCGCATACGGTGGATATCTGCGGGCCGCTGCGTGGCTGGGGCGTGATCGTGAGCGCGCCGATGGCCTGTGATCTGCCCGACGAACCTTGCGTGCTGGCCATTTCCGATCTCCTGCAGGCGCTCTCGCTGCGCGTCACCGCGTGGGTGCCCGCGGCCGAGCCGAGCCTGCGCCAGCAGCACATGATCGAGGTCCTGCTGGACGAGATCCGCAATGCGCCGCGCCAGCGCATGCACCTGCCGATGCCGCAGGACCGGCGCCTGCTGAGGATCGCCTCGCAGCTGATCGCCGACCCGGCCGACGGCCGCAGCCTGGAGCAATGGGCCCAGTGGGCCGGGCTGTCGCCGCGTACACTGACCCGGCACTTCCGCGATGAAACCACGCTCAGCTTCGCGCAATGGCGCCAGCAGGCCCGGCTGGCCGAGGGGCTGCGCCGGCTCTCCGATGGCCAGAGCGTGTCCGATATCGCGCACGAACTGGGGTTCAGCAGCCCCAGCGCCTTCGTTACTGTCTTCCGCCGCCACTTCGGCAGCCCGCCCGGGCGCTATCTGGCGCGCAGCGGACTCCCCCTGAACCCATCACGCGGCTTGGCATCCCCGGCCGCATCCGGATAATCATCCGCCTGCGAGGGCGACAGCCGTCGCCGTCCCTTGCCACAGGTAACAATCCCGCATGACCGATCTTGCCCGCCCCGCGTTCCACGGCTTTGAACAGCTGCCCCTGCGCGAGTACGCCGAACGGGCGTACCTGGACTATTCCATGTACGTGGTGCTCGACCGCGCACTGCCGTTCCTCGGCGACGGCCTGAAGCCGGTGCAGCGCCGCATCATCTACGCGATGAGCGAGCTGGGTCTGAACGCGTCCTCCAAGCCGAAGAAGTCCGCGCGTACCGTCGGTGACGTGATCGGCAAGTACCACCCGCATGGCGACAGCGCCTGCTACGAAGCGCTGGTGCTGATGGCCCAGCCGTTCTCGTACCGCTACCCGCTGATCGAAGGCCAGGGCAACTTCGGCTCGACCGATGATCCCAAGTCGTTCGCAGCGATGCGCTACACCGAGTCCAAGCTGACCCCGATCGCCGAAGTGCTGCTGGGCGAGATCAACCAGGGCACCACCGACTGGACCCCGAACTTCGACGGCACGCTGGAAGAGCCGACCTGGATGCCGGCGCGCCTGCCGCACCTGTTGCTCAACGGCACCACCGGCATCGCCGTGGGCATGGCCACCGATGTGCCGCCGCACAACCTCAACGAGATCGTCAGCGCACTGCTGCACCTGCTCGACGACCCCGATGCGACGGTCACCGACCTGTGCGAGCACGTGAAAGGCCCGGACTACCCGAGCTTCGCCGAGATCATCACCCCGATCGCCGATCTGCGCACCATGTACGAAACCGGCTACGGCAGCGTGCGGGCGCGTTCCACCTTCCTGAAGGAGAACGGCAACATCGTGGTCAACGCGCTGCCGTTCCAGGTGTCGCCGTCGAAGGTGATCGAGCAGATCGCCGCGCAGATGCGCGCCAAGAAGCTGCCGTGGCTGGAGGACATCCGCGATGAGTCCGACCACGCCAACCCGGTGCGCGTGGTGCTGGTACCGCGCTCCAACCGCGTGGACGCCGAGCAGCTGATGGGCCACCTGTTCGCCACCACCGATCTGGAGCGCAGCTACCGGGTCAACCTCAATGTGATCGGCCTGGACGGCCGCCCGCAGGTGAAGAACCTCAAGACCCTGCTCAGCGAGTGGCTGCAGTTCCGCAGCACCACCGTGACCCGCCGCCTCAACCATCGCCTGCAGAAGGTCGAGCGCCGCCTGCACATGTTGGATGGCCTGCTGATCGCCTTCCTCAACCTGGATGAAGTGATCCACATCATCCGCACCGAGGACGAAGCCAAGCCGGCGCTGATCGCGCGCTTCGCGCTGAGCGAGGAACAGGCCGAGTACATCCTGGAAACCAAGCTGAAGCAGCTGGCCCGCCTGGAAGAGATGAAGATCCGCGGTGAGCAGGACGAGCTGGCCAAGGAGCGCGACAAGATCGTCGGCATCCTGGAGAGCAAGGCCAAGCTGAAGAAGCTGATCCGCGATGAGCTGGTGGCCGATGCCAAGAAGTTCGGCGATGACCGTCGCTCGCCGCTGGTGCAGCGTGGCGCGGCGCAGGCCATCGATGAAACCGAGCTGGTGCCGAGCGAGCCGATGACGGTGGTGCTCTCGGAGAAGGGCTGGATCCGTGCGGCCAAGGGCCACGATATGGACCCGTCCACCCTGTCCTACCGTGATGGCGATGCGCTGCTCGGTTCGGTGCGCGCACGCAGCACGCAGCAGGTGGCGTTCCTGGACAGCGAGGGCCGCGCCTATTCGACCCTGATCCACACCCTGCCCTCGGCCCGTGGCAACGGCGAACCGCTGACCGGTCGCTTCTCGCCGGCGCCGGGCAGCGCCTTCATGACGCTGGCCAGCGGCGAGAACAACACGCGCTTCGTGCTGGCCTCCACGCACGGCTACGGCTTCGTGACCCGCTTCGAGAACCTCACCGGCCGCAACAAGGCCGGCAAGGCGATGCTCAACCTGACCTCCGGCTCCAAGGTGCTGACCCCGGCCGTGGTCGCCAATCCGGAGACGGATCGCATCGTGGCCGTGACCAGCTCGGGCAACCTGCTGGCGATCGCGGCCAGCGACCTGCCGGAACTGGACAAGGGCAAGGGCAACAAGATCATCGACATCCCCAAGGCCAAGCTCGCCACCGAGCGCGTGGTCGCGGTGGTGTCCGTTGCGCCGGGCAACACGCTGCTGGTCCGCAGCGGCCAGCGCACGATGAACCTGTCGTTCAAGGATCTGGACACCTACCTGGGCACCCGCGCCACCCGTGGCCATCTGCTGCCGCGTGGCTGGCAGAAGGTGGAAGGGCTGGCGGTGGAGTAAGCGTCGCGGTGTTGACGTGAATCGGAACGGCCGGGGAAACCCGGCCGTTTTTTTGTTCTTCTCCCAACGAAGGGAGCGCCTGCGGTGCATGTTGGATCTGGCGGTGCCTCCGCTCGGGTCTACCGAGAGCGTGAGGGGCCCCGTAGCGACCGGCAGGCCCCTCGGCAAATGTCCCCCGGCCGCCGCCTGACGGCGACGTCCTCCTCCTTGATTTTGCCCAGGAGCCTGCCGGCCGCTACGGGGCTCGGCTCGCGGCGCGCAGGCGTAACACCGGGCATTGCTGTGAAGCGCCAGTGGTCTCTATACGTGGGTCGCGATGCCCTTGTGGGCGAAATAAAGGAGGAGGTGGCGGCCGCAGGCCGACGCCGGGGGACATTCGCCGGCAAGGGCATCGCGGCCCAGCGCTCGACCCACCTGCGGCCGCGACTGAAAGGTTCAGAGCGCTTCAGGCTTGCCACGCGGACGGAGGGAGAACCTTTTTGCCCACAGAAAAGGCCGGGTTTCCCCGGCCTCTCTATTCGAATCAACGTCAGCTGGCTGGCAGAGGCTGGCGGGCGGACGGGGGTTCAGCAGCTGGCTGGCGAAGGCTGGCTGGCGTGCGGAACCCGATGCCGCACTCAGTGCGCAGCGGTGCCTTTCGCATCCATCTTGCTGGTCTGGTACAGCGCCAGGCCGATGCGCTTGATCAGGCCCAACTGCTGTTCCAGCCACCACGCGTGGTCTTCTTCGGTGTCCTTCAACTGCACCAGCAGCATGTCGCGGCTCACATAGTCCTGGTGCTGTTCGCACAGCTTCATGCCGGCGGCCAGGTTGTCGCGGACGCTGTACTCGGTCTCCAGGTCCTTCTGCAACATCTCTTCCACGGTCACGCCGGGCTCGAACACATGCGGGCGCATGTCCGGGTCGCCGCCGAGGAAAAGGATGCGGCGCAGCAGCGCGTCGGCGTGCTGGGTCTCTTCTTCCATCTCGTGGTTGAGGCGCTCATAGAGCGCGAACAGGCCCTGGTCTTCGTAGCGGCGCGAATGGATGAAGTACTGGTCGCGCGCAGCCAACTCGCCGCGCAGCAGTTCCTTCAAGCAGGCGATGACGTCCGGGTTGCCTTTCATGGGGGGTGCTCCTGATGAATCAATGCGCGCATGGTGCCCTATCTGGAATTCCGGTGATCTAATCGGAATCAGTTGCAGTTGCGCTTCGGTCGGCGTGCACAGGGCGTTCACGCCTCCCTACAATCGAACCACACCTACAGGGGGACGCGCGGGATGCGGCATTGGCTGAAGCGGTTGGTCTGGGGAGTGTTGATACTGACGCTGGCGGCGGTTTTGATGGTGTGGTGGCTGCTGCGCGGCAGCCTGCCCCGCCTGGAAGGCGAACAGCCCATGACCGGCTTGGCGGCGCCGGCGAGCATCACCCGGGATGCCTTGGGCGTGGTTACCATCGAGGCCGGAACCCAGGCCGATGCGATGCGGGCGCTGGGTCTGGTGCATGCGCAGGAGCGCTACTTCGAGATGGACCTCATGCGTCGTACTGCCGCTGGCGAGCTCGCCGAGCTGTTCGGCCCGGCGGCGATCAAGATGGACAAGCGCATGCGCGTGCACCGGCTGCGGGCGCGCACCGAGGCCCACCTGGAGGTTGCCACGGGCAGCAGTGCCGCTGCCCTGCAGGCCTATGTGGACGGCATCAACCAAGGCGTCGCGGATCTTCGGGTACGGCCTTGGCCCTATCTGCTGCTGCGCCAGACGCCCGCACCGTGGCGGACCGAAGACAGCGTGCTGACCGGGCTGGCGATGTATGCCGACCTGCAGGACCCCACCAATCAGAACGAACTGGCGATGGCGCGGATCCGCGCGGTGGTGCCACCGGCGCTGTATGCATTGCTCAGCCACGAGGGCAGCGAATGGGATGCCCCCCTGTTCGGCGGGGCGCGCGGCAACGCCCCGCTACCGGACGCCACGGCGCTCAATCTCCGACGGCTCGATGCGGCGCAGGCAACCGGTGCCGCCGCCGGTCATCTGGACCCGGACGTACTGGGCAGCAACAACTTCGCCGTGTCCGGTGCACTGACCACGGACGGCCGCGCCATCGTCGCCGACGACATGCACCTGGGACTGCGCGCGCCAAATCTCTGGTTCCGGGTACGGCTGCGCTATCCCGATCCGCAGGCGCCCGACGGGCGCGTCGATGTCAGCGGCTTCTCGCTGCCCGGCCTGCCGGCCATCGTCGTCGGCAGCAACGGACACGTTGCCTGGGGCTTCACCAACAGTTACATCGACACCGCCGATTTCCGCAGCGTACCCGCCGATGCCCAAGGCATCACCACGCATGAAGAGCGTATCCGCGTCGCCGGTCAAGCGCCGGTGACGCTGCGCGTGCGCGAGACCGCCTGGGGTCCGGTACTCCACGAACGGCCGGACGGCAGTGGCGAGGCACTGCGCTGGACGGCACAGCTTCCCGGTGCGGTCCGTCTGGACTTTGCCGAGATGGCGCGCGCAAGGGATCTTGACCAGGCGTTCCAGGTAGCCGACCGCAGCGGTATTCCCGCGCAGAATCTGGTGATCGCCGACCGTAACGGACGCATCGCCTGGCGGTTGATCGGCACACGCCCGGATCGCGCTGCGGGCTGCCCGCCAGACGGCAACACGATCACGGCGCCCGCGAGCTGCACGCCGTGGGCGATCCGCAGCGATGGCGCGCCCGCATTGATCGATCCCCCCTCCCATCGGCTGTGGACCGCCAACGGCCGTGTACTCGATGGGGACGCGCTGGCCATCGCCGGGAACGGGGGCTACGATCTGGGTGCACGCGGGCGGCAGATCCGCGATGGCCTGATGGCGAAAGAGCGCTTCACCGAGGCGGACCTGCTGGCGATCCAGCTCGACGATCGTGCCCTGCTGCTCACGCGTTGGTGGCACCTGCTGCGCGAGATCGTCACCACCAGCGACGACCCTGCCCTGCAGCGGCTTGAGGTCGCAACCCGGCGATGGGAGGGCCATGCGGGCGTCGATTCGGTCAGCTACCGGATCACCCGCGGTTTCCGCGGCATGTTGATCGACCGCGTTGGCGAAGGCCTGCTCGCGCCAGCGAAAGCACAGCTCGGCGAGGCCTATCTGGAGCCGCGACTGGGGCAGTTCGAGGGCGTGTTGTGGCCATTGGTGAGCGAACGGCCGGCGCATCTGCTGCCGCCCCCGTATGCCAGCTGGACTGCGCTGTTGACCGATACCGCCAAGGCGCTGGAGGCAGACCTGAGCAGTCAGGGACCGCTGGAGGCGCGTACGTGGGGCGAACGCAACACCGCCTCGATCTGTCACCCGGTCAGTCGCGCCCTGCCCAACGTCGCCCGACGATGGCTGTGCATGCCCGCCGATCGGTTGCCCGGCGACCGCGACATGCCCCGTGTGCAGGGGCCCGCATTCGGGGCGTCGCAGCGGATGGTGGTCTCGCCCGGCCACGAAGCCGAGGGATGGATCCACATGCCCGGTGGGCAGAGCGGTCACCCGTTGTCACCGTTCTGGGGCGCCGGACACGACGCCTGGGTGCAGGGAACACCCACCCCGTTCCTGCCGGGCAAGACCGCGTACACGCTGACGCTGGTCCCCGTGGAATGATCACGGGCGGTGGCCGCCCCTACGGCTACCGCCTCTTCCACCGCTCCATTGCGTTGAGCAGCGGCCCGGTCATGGCCGTGGTCACCAGGGCCATGATCACCAGCACGGCAAACAGGCGGTCGCCGAGGAAGCCCAGCTCGTAACCCAGGTTGAGCACGATCAGCTCCATCAGGCCGCGGGTGTTCATCAGGGCACCGAGCTTCCACGCCTCATGGCTGCCCATGCCGGCACTGCGCGCTGCGCTCCAGGTGCCGATCAGCTTGCCCAGCGTGGCCACCACGATCACGATCAGGCACAGCGCCAGGTCGCTGGCCTGCAGGGCATCGGCGCGCATGCGCAGGCCGGTCATGGCGAAGAACAGCGGCAGCAGCAAGGTCACCGCGAACGGCTCGACGCGCTCGGCCACGGTGTGCCGCAGGGTGGCGTTGCCGGAGACCGCCACGCCGGCCGCGAAGGCGCCGAACAGCGCGTGGATGCCCAGCATCTCGGTAACCAGCGCGCAGGCCAGCGCCATCAACAGCATGATCAGCAGCCAGCGTCCTTCCTGGCCCGGTGCGATCACCAGGCGCGAGAACCACGGGCGCACCACGCCCAGCATCAACGCGACGAAGGCAACCACGCAGACCAGATTGATCGTCGCGGGCACCCAGCCCTGCGATTGCGCAGCCGCCACGATCAGGGCCAGCAGGCACCATGCAGTGGCATCACCGAGCGCGGCGCAGGCGATGGCGGTCTGGCCCAGCGGCGTGCCGGTCATGCCCCGGTCGGCCAGAATGCGCAGCAGCACCGGGAAAGCGGTGATGCTCAATGAAATACCCACGAACAACGCGAAGCCGGTGAAGCCCACGCCCGACGGCGCGTGTGCACCGTACAGCCAGATCGCGAGCAGCACGCCCAGCACGAAGGGCACCGCGATGCCGGCATGGCTGACCACGAAGGCAAAACGACGTCGCCCCCGCAGTCCGCCCAGATCCAGCTCCGCCCCGGCCACCAGCAGGAACATCAGCACGCCGAGCTGGCTGAGCAGACCGAGCGGACCGAGCGATGCCGGCGGGAACAGCACGCCATGTACCTGCGGCAACACGGCGCCCAGCACCAGCGGCCCCATCATCAGGCCGGCCGCCATCTCACCGATCACCCCCGGCTGGCCCAGGCGGCGGAACACCCAGCCCGCGCCCTTGGCGACCATCAGCAACACCAGCAACTGCAGCAGGAACAGACCGAGCGGCGCATGCAGATGCGCAGCCCAGTCGGCCCCCAGCGAGGACTCTGCACGGGCCACCTGCGCGGTCACGGCCGGGCCGGCAAACCGCGCCAGGCCCAGGCCGATCAACAGCGGCAGCGCCACCCAGCCCAGGTAGCGCCAGGCCAGCCCGCTGCGGCGCATGCCGGTGGTGTCAGAGTCCATGACCGATCCCCATCGATTGAAGGGGCGATTCTACGGGCTGCACGCGTCGCCACACCACCGCGGACGACGCGGCGGTGTGGCACATCCGATCAGGCCAGTGCCTGTTCGTGTACGCCGGCGATGGCGCGCCCGGAGGGATCGGCCATCGCGGCAAAGCTGGCGTCCCACGCGATCGCCGCTGGCGAGGAGCATGCGATGGATTTGCCACCCGGTACGGTCTCCGCCGCGGCCTGGGTGGGGAAGTACTGCTCGAACACGTGGCGGTAGAAGTAGGCTTCCTTGGTCTGCGGCGGGTTGTGCACGAAGCGCTTGTCCGCCGCGGCCATCACCCGGTCACTGACCTGGGCTTCGGCATGGGCCTTGAGCCCGTCGATCCAGCCATAGCCGACACCGTCACTGAACTGCTCCTTCTGGCGCCACAGGATCGAGTCCGGCAGGTAGCCTTCGAAGGCCTCGCGCAGCACCGCCTTCTCGATCCGGCGTGCACCGGCGGGGCCCTGCCCGACCATCTTGTGCTTGGCATCGATGCGCATGGCCACATCGAGGAACTCGCGATCCAGGAACGGCACGCGCGGCTCCACGCCCCAGGCCATCATCGATTTGTTGGCGCGCAGGCAATCGTAGTTGTTGAGCGCGTCGAGCTTGCGCACCAGCTCCTCATGGAACTCGCGCGCGTTCGGCGCCTTGTGGAAGTACAGGTAGCCACCGAAGATCTCATCGCTGCCCTCACCGGACAGCACCATTTTCACGCCCATCGCCTTGATCCGGCGCGCCAGCAGGAACATCGGCGTGGAGGCGCGGATGGTGGTGACATCGTAGGTTTCCACGTGGCGGATCACTTCCGGCAGCGCATCCAGCCCCTCTTCGAAGGTGTACTCGAAACCGTGGTGCACGGTGCCCAGGGCTTCGGCCGCGATGGCGGCGGCCGCCAGATCGGGCGAGCCCTTCAGGCCGATCGCGAAGGAGTGCAGGCGCGGCCACCAGGCTTCACTCTGATCGCCATCTTCGACACGGTGGCGGGCATAGCGCGCGGCGACGGCCGCGACCAGCGACGAATCCAGCCCCCCGGAGAGCAGCACGCCGTAGGGCACATCGGTCATCAACTGGCGGTGCACCGCGCGCTCGAACGCCTCACGCAGTTCGACGCGATCCGCCTCCACGCCTTCGACCGCATCGTAGTCGCGCCACGGGCGCTCGTAGTAACGGGTGAGCGTGCCGGTGGCGCTGTCGTACCAATGCCCCGGCGGGAACTGCGCGGCGTCGGCGCAGATGTCCACCAGCGACTTCAGTTCGGAGGCCACCACCAGGCGGCCGTCCTTGTCGTGGCCCCAGTACAGCGGCACCACGCCGATCGGATCACGGGCGATCAGCACGCGCTGCTCGGCGCGGTCCCACAGCGCGAAGGCGAAGATGCCGTTGAGGCGGTTCAGGAACGAGGCCGGGCTGTCTTCGCGGTAGAGGGCGTTGATCACCTCGCAGTCCGAGCCGGTCTGGAAGGCGTACGGCTGGGCCAGCTCGGCCTTCAGTTCGCGGTGGTTGTAGATTTCGCCGTTGACCGCCAGCGCCAGGCCGCCGTCTTCGGAGAGCAGCGGCTGTGAACCACCGGCGGGATCGACGATGGCCAGGCGCTCGTGGACCAGGATGGCGCCGTCATCGACGTACACCCCGCTCCAGTCCGGGCCGCGATGGCGCTGGCGCTGCGACAGGTCCAGCGCGTGGCGGCGCAATGCGGCGAGGTCGTCGCCCGCCTGGAGGCCGAAAATACCGAAGATCGAACACATGGGAACAGCTCCTGATGATGGGGGAATACACGTATTGCAGGCATTCGACCGGCCACCCAGGCCCGGAAGGGGTAAACCCGGGCCACAAAAAAACCCGCATCGGTCGATGCGGGTTTTCTGGGGTCCGGGCGTGTTGCTTGTACTAGCCCTGGTCGCAGTCCCGCATCGGCCGCGCACGATTATTCGCGCGCAGATTAGTGCGGTTGGTATTGCTGACAGCGGTGGCCGGGAACGAGGACATGGACCGACCGTAACCGGGTTTGGGCGGCGGTGCAACTGTTGCGATGGCAACCAAACCGACCGCCGCGGACAACCCGGGGCTGCTGGGCCGGGCGATAATCACCGCCCTTGTGTACCCCCTGGCTGGCATGACCCCTCGCATCGGACGCATCGCTTCACGCCTGGGCGGCATCGCCCTGCTCCTCTTCCTCATCGCCTGCAGCAGCGCCCCCTCGCGGACGCCGGCGAGCATCGTGCAGTCGCTCGAGACTAAGGCGGCCGATGGCAGCTTCGACAGTGCCTGGGACGCCGCGAGAACCTACGAAACCTTCAACGACCCGCGCGCGGTGACCTGGTACGAGCGTGCCGCCGCCGTCACTCCGTGGACGTTCCACAACCCCCAGGCCGAAGAGGCGCTGGGCCGGATCTGGACCCACGGTGAGCTGCTGCATGGCACCGGCCCGAACATCCTCCAGGGCCCTGCGTTGCGCGCGTCACCGCGCAAAGCAGAGCGCTGGTACCGCGCTGCCGCCGACCATGGCAACCCGATGGCGATGCTCATGCTGGCCAAGTTCCATCGCGAACGCGGTGACACGGCCAGCGCGCTGCGCTGGGACCTGCGCGCGACGATCTACTTCCACATGCCGTCCGAATCCTCGCGGCTGCCGCAGGCGATCGCGGCGCAGGCGGATGGCACCCTGCATCCGCTGGTCGTCGACATCCAGCGGCGTGCGCAGCGCGGCGACGCCGATGCCCAGGCGGATCTGGGGGCGATGTACGAACTGGGCATGGGTCTGCCGCGCGATGGTATCGAGGCGCTGCGCTGGTATCGGCTGGCGGCGGACCAGGGCAATGTGTATGGCCAGTATTCCAGCGGCCTGCTGCTGGGCCGCGGCCGCGCCGGCGTGACGCGTGATCTGGACGCGGCCGCCGGTTGGTTCGCCAAGGCCTATGCGCAGAAGTTCTACCTGGCCGGGGAAACCTACTGGCGCAAGACCATCGAGCCGCCGTTCTGGACGTTCGAGTAGTGCCGGGCATCGGGGCGCCGTTTTGTACACATTCCGCAACACGCTTCAAGTCTGCCCATGGTCCGGAACATCGCCCAGAATGACCGCATGAACACCGCCACGTTCCGCGATGAAACCCTCACCCGCGACCGCATGCAGGCCATCATCGCCGCGCATCCGCGGGCGGCCGTGTTCGAGAACTGCACGTTCGATCACGGCGACTTCTCGCGGCTGGACATGGATGGGTTCCAGTTCAACCAGTGCTCGGTCACCGGCGCGAGCTGGTTGGCGGCCTCGCTGGAAGAAAGCCAGTGGACGAAGTGCCGCGGCAGCCAGTGCGATTTCAGTTCGGCCCTGCTCAGCGATGCGCGCTTCTCGCACTGCGATCTCAACAACAGTCACTGGCGCCGCGCAACGCTCTCCTCGGTGCAGTTCCAGGACTGCAAGCTGACTGGCGCGCACCTGCAGGAAGTGACCGGCTGGGCGCTGGAATTCCGCGATTGCCTGCTGGTCAGCGCGGACCTGCGCGGGATGTCGTTCCGCAAGGCGCAGCTGGAGGGTATGGATTTCTCCGAGGCCGAGCTGTCCGGCTGCGACTTCCGCGATGCGGTCTTCAACGGCGGCAGCCTGCGCAATGCACAGACACGGCTGACGCGGTTTGAAGGCGCTGACCTGCGCGGCACCGACATCAGCGGGCTCAACGTGATGGACGCCAAGCTGTTCAAGAAGGCAGTGATTTCACAGCGCCAGGCAGCGGCCGCCTTGGCGTCGTTCGGGCTGATCGTGGCGTAAGGGCGAACCGGCCAGCGGCCGGCACTACCGTAATCGAGCGGCGGTAGATTCAACCCGATGGCGTCAGGCGAGCAAACGCTCGATCAGGCGCTGGTACAACGCCGGCAGCGCTTCCAGATCCGCCACGCGGACATTTTCGTCAACCTGATGGATGCTCGCGTTGACCGGCCCCACTTCGATGCACTGCGCGCCCAGCGGCGCGATGAAGCGCGCATCGGAGGTGCCACCGCCGGTGCTCTCCTCCGGCGGCGCACCGGCGAACACACCGAGCACTTCGCGGGCAACCCGGCGCAGCGTGCCTTCCGGGGTATAGAACGGCTCGCCACTGCGATGCCACTTGAGCGTGTACTCGAGCGCATGACGCTGCAGCAGCGCGGCGATCTCCTGCTCCAGCGCCGGCGCATTCCAGTGCGGGTTGTAGCGCAGGTTGAACAGCACCTGCAGCTCACCCGGAATCACATTGTTCGCCCCGGTGCCGGCATGGATGTTGGAGACCTGCAGGCTGGTCGGCGGGAAGCTCTCGAAGCCATCATCCCAGTGCCGTGCGGTCAGTTCGGCCAGTGCCGCGGCGGCCAGATGGATCGGATTACGCGCCTTGTCCGGATACGCGACATGGCCCTGCACGCCCTGCACCGTCAGCGTAGCCGAGAGACTGCCGCGGCGGCCCACGCGCAGCAGATCGCCGAGCACCGCGGTGGAGGACGGTTCACCGGTGATGCACCAGTCGATGGCCTGGCCGCGTTCGCGGAAGATATCGGCCACACGACGCACACCATCGATGGCGTCGCCCTCCTCGTCACTGGTCAGCAGCACGGCCAAGGTGCCGGGATGGTCATCATGGGCGGCCACGAACTGCTCGGCGGCGACCACGAACGCGGCCACACTGCCTTTCATGTCGGCCGCGCCACGTCCGTACAGCACGCCATCACGGATCTGCGGATCGAACGGATCACTGGTCCAGGCCGAAACCGGGCCGGTCGGCACCACATCGGTATGCCCGAGCAGCACCAGCACCGGTGCGCCCTGCCCGTGCGTGGCCCACAGGTTGTCGACCTCGCCCAGGCGCAGGTGTTCGCAGTGGAAGCCGGCGCGCTCAAGTCGGCCGGCCAGCAGCGCCTGGCAACCGGCATCCTCGGGCGTGACCGAGGCGCGCGCGATCAGGTCGCAGGTCAGGGCAACGACGTCGTTCACGCGCCCACTCCGAACCGCTGCTTGAAGCCGTTGTCCGAGAAGCCCTGGGTCATCACGCCATCGGCGCTCACCACCACCGGGCGCTTGATCAGCTGCGGGTACTCGCGCAGCAGCAGCTTCCACTCGGCCTCGGAGTCGGCCGCTTTGCGGTTCTCCGGCAGTTGCCGCCACGTGGTGGAGGACCGGTTGATCAACGCGGGGAAGCCGCCGGCCTGGGCCGCCCAGTCGATCAGGGTCTCCGGCGTTGGCGTGTGGTCGCGGTAGTCGACGAAGGTGTACGGCACCTGGAAACGGTCCAGCCACTTGGTGGCTTTCCTGCAGGTGTCGCAGTTCTTCAATCCGTACAGAGTGGTGGTCATGGCGCGGCGTGCAGCATCGATCAGGAAGGACGCCGTGAGGATGTCACAACAGGCGTTCGGACACGACCCGGAAGGGCACCTGCGGCACCCGGAAACAGAACGCATCGGCCAGATCGACGCCCATCGCGGCCAGGTGCGGGCAGCACACCGTCCCCTCCAGCCGCAGCGGCTGCACCTCGGCCAGGGTGATCGGCAGATCGATATGGGTCAGGACCAGCCGACCATCCGGGGCGACCGCGAACGCGGCCTCCTGGCAGGCCAGGAACGCCATGGCCTGCGCTGCATCGGTGAACGCCCCGGCCGCCCACGCCGCCGCCAAGGCCGTTGCCGGACGCACCTGCGCCTGCAGTGCGGGCGCACTGCCCTGCCCCGGCTCGATCACGGTGTGCCCGCCGTTGGCATCCACGGCATGCTCGAAACGCGCGGCCAGATGCGGCTGCATGGCGTCGCTCCACAGCCGTGCACCGACTGCGTACACCCCGCTGTCGATCACATTGCGGTCGAACAGGACCCGCGGCGTGGCGGCCCCGGCAGCTGCATCGTCCGCCACCACATACCAGCGCCAGTTGCTCTGCAGCGGCGACGGAAACAGGCCACGCAACGGCCCCGCCAGCGCCGGCCCGAAATGGCCGTGACGGTAGGTCAGGATCGTGTAGGGCGTGCGCCCGTCATGCACGAACAGGCGATGGCCTGGCGGTGGCGGCGGTGCACGACGCACGTCTACCCACCAGCTAAGGTACACCACCTCACGCACATCACTGATCAACGCCGGCACCGGCAGCACGCGGGTCAGCGCGCGCCGGGCGGCGATCAGGTGCGCGCAGCCGAGCAGACGCTGCAGCGCGCGTCCCGGCCACCCCGCGAACGGGTGCCGGTAGCGCGCTGCCTGCGCCAGCGCGGGCTGCGGCGTGCTCAGTCGGCCAGGCCGCGCAGCAGCTCGTTGACGCTGGTCTTGCTGCGGGTCTTGGCATCGACCTGCTTGACGATCACGGCGCAGTACAGCGAGTGCGAGCCGTCCTTGGACGGCAGCTGCCCGGACACCACCACGCTGTACGGCGGTACCGAACCGTAACTGATCTCGCCGGTGGCGCGGTTGTAGACGCGCGTGCTCTGGCCAAGGAACACACCCATGCCGATCACACTGTGATGGCCGACCACGAAGCCTTCCACCACTTCCGAACGCGCACCGATGAAGCAATGGTCTTCGATGATGGTCGGGCTGGCCTGCAGCGGTTCCAGCACGCCACCGATACCGGCGCCGCCGGACAGGTGGCAGTGCTTGCCGATCTGCGCGCACGAACCCACCGTGGCCCAGGTATCGACCATGGTGCCCTCGCCCACGTAGGCGCCGATGTTGGTGAAGCTCGGCATCAGCACCACGTCCTTGCCGAAGTAGCTGCCGCGGCGTGCGATCGCACCGGGCACCACGCGCACGCCGGCGCGGCGGAACTTGGCTTCATCGAAGCCGGCAAAACGCGATTCGACCTTGTCCCAGAACGGCGCCGGGCGCGCATCGACGACGGCCATGTCGTTGACGCGGAAGTACAGCAGCACGGCCTTCTTCAGCCATTCGTTGACCTTCCAGCCACCGTGGCCGTCGGGCTCGGCAACCCGGAATTCACCGGTTTCCAGGCCATCGATGACGCGGCCGACCAGCGGCTTGGTCGAGCCTTCGATCTCGTGCAGGGTCAGCGTGGCACGGCGCTCGAACGCGCTCTCGATGCCGAACTTGAGTTCTTCCACACCCGGCGTGGCCGGCTTGCGCAGCGACTTGCGCGCGATGGTGGCATCACGGCTGGCACTGCGCTTGGCGGCGCTCTCGGCCGGCGTGGCGGCAACCTTGCGGGCCGGCGCCTTTTTCACGGCAGGCTTCTTCACTGCGGGTGCCGCCTTTTTCGCTGCGGCAGCAGTCTTCTTCACCGCAGGCGCGGCAGCAGGGGTCTTGGCCGCCGCGGTCTTCGCGGCAGTCTTCTTGGCAGGCTTGGTGGCCATCAGTGGGGGTCTCCGGCGTTTCGATCAGGGTCCAGGCAGGCGAGCATCGCGTCTTGCAGCTGCTGCCTGGCGGATTCGGTCAGGGCGTGATCATGCTCATCGCTGATCACGAACATATCTTCGGCGCGCTCGCCGAACGTGGCGATGCGCGCATCATGCACGCGCAGCCGCTGGTTGCGCAGCACGAACGCCACGTCGGCCAGCAGGCCGGGGCGGTCGGGTGCGACGAGGCTGAAACGGGTACTGGTGGTCTGGCCATCGGTGACATCGCGGAACTCGATGCGTGGGGCGAAACGGAAGTGCCGCAGCTGGCGCGGAATGACACGGCGCGACGGGCGCAGCCGGGTCAGATCGCCGGCCAGCGCCTCACGCAGGCCAGCCTCCAGGCGCAGCGCATCGCCATCAGCAAAGCTGTCGGCCGGGGTCACTTCGAAGGTATCGAAAATGGTGTCGACCGGGCCGTCCAGCACACGCGCGCGATGGATCCCGTAGCCCTTGCGGTCCAGCGTCATCACGATCGCCGCGAACAGGCCGTCGCGATCCGGCGAGTGCACGAACACCTCCAGCGCGTGGTCGTCCGGGGTGATCCGGCGCACCTTGACCAGGGTCTGGCCCTGCTTGATCGGCACCAGCGCGGCCGCCTGCCAGGCAAGCTGTTCGGGCCGCAGCCGGATGAAGCTCTCATCGGGCATCACGGTGAACTGGCGCTCGATGGTGGCATCGTCATAGCCGCGCTCGCGCACCAGCTGGCGCACCGATTCGCGCGCTTCGGCGACCCGCTCGGCGGCCGGCATCTGGTTCTCCAGCCCGTCGCGCAGCGCGCGGCGCGCGGCGAAATACAGGTCGGCCAGCAAACGGTCCTTCCACGCATTCCAGAGCTTGGGGCTGGTCCCGGCGATATCCGCACAGGTCAGCAGATACAGGTAATCGAGCCGGTCGCGGCTGCCCACCAGGGTGGCGAAGCGATGGATCACGTCCGGATCGGAAATGTCCTGCTTCTGCGCGGTAACCGACATGCGCAGATGCTGCTCGACCAGCCAGGCCACCAGCTCCGTATCGGAACTGCTCAGCGCCAGCGCCTGGCAGAATTCGCGGGCGTCCACCGCACCGAGTTCGGAGTGATCGCCGCCGCGGCCCTTGGCGATGTCATGGAACAGGCCCGCCAGCAGCAGCAGCTCCGGCTTGCGCAGGCGCGGCCACACTTCATGCGCGATCGAGAAGCGCTCATCCGCGCGGCTGCTGGCGAACAGGCCGATGTTCCGCAGCACCATCAGCGTGTGCTGGTCCACGGTGTAGACATGGAACAGATCGAACTGCATGCGCCCGGAGACCTGCGCGAACGCGGGGATCCACTGGCCGAGCACGCCCAGGCGTGCCATCCGCGCCAGGGTATCGACCGCGCGCGGGCTGCGCAGCAGCGCCAGGAACTGTTCGCGTGCCACGGCACTGGCATCGGTATACGCCGCCAGCTCCGGCAACGCCTCGGCCAGCGCGCGGGCGGTCAGCGAATGCAGGCCGCGCACATCCGGGTTGTAGGCCCAGCTGGAGAACAGCGCGAATACCTGCTCGATGTCGCCCTGCGGCCACGCGGGATCATTGGCGGCCAGGTAACCGCGGCGCAGCGAGAAACCGACACTCACCGGCTCGGGCACCGCTTCGCCATCGAACTGTTCCTCGAAGCGCTGCAGCAGGCGGTCACTGATCCGGCGTACCACGGTGGCGCTGCGGTAGAACCCCTGCATCATTTTTTCCACGGCCAGGCTTTCGATGTCGTCTTCGAAACCCAGGCGCGCAGCGAGTGTTTTCTGGTAATCGAAGCGCAGGCGCTCTTCGGGCCGGTTGGCGACCAGGTGCAGGCCGAAACGCAGCCGTGCCAGCGCGCAGCGTTCGCGCTTGAGCGCGGCCGCTTCATCCGGGCCGAGATGGCCGAGGCCGACCAGCGCTTCCAGATCGCGCACGCCGAACGCACGCAGTGCCATCCAGCCCAGCGTATTGAGATCGCGCAGCCCGCCGGGGCCGTCCTTGATGTCCGGCTCGAGATTGTCCGCCGTGTCGCCAAAACGCTGATGGCGGGCCAGCAGCTCTTCGCGCTTGGCGAGGAAGAATTCGCGTGGCGGCCACAGGCCCTCCACGTTCACGGCTGCCTTCAATGCCTGACGGGCCGTGTCATCGGCAACGACCGGGCGCGACTCGATCAGCGCGGTCAGCACCGTCTGATCGGCGCTGGCCTGGGTGCATTCGGCCGCCGATCGCACCGCGTGGCTGACCGGCAGGCCGCAATCCCAGAGCAGGGCGAAGAAGCGTGCCAGCCCGGACTCGTGCCGACGCTGCTGCTCGGGCGCACCGAGCACCAGCACGTCGATATCCGAGCGCGGGAACAACTCGCCGCGCCCGTAGCCGCCCACCGCGAACAGCGCCATTCCCGAACCGGCGGGCAGGCAGCGATGCCAGGACAGCCGGATCAGGTGATCGGCCGCGCGTGCGCGCAGGGCTAGCAGGCGTTCGATGTTGTCGCCCTGGTCGAAGCGGCGGTACAGCCGCGCGTCGGTCTGTTGCAGCGACTGGCGCGCCAACGCCGCCCAGTCCGGGTCGGCGACGGAATCGGCCGGCGCGTCCAGCATCGGGCTCGCCGGCAGCATGCTCAGACCTGCGATTCGCCGGGCGAAAGGGTCAGCACGTCGACGCCGGTCTCGGTGACCGCGACCATGTGCTCCCACTGCGCCGACAACTTGCGGTCCTTGGTGACCACGGTCCAGCCATCGGGCAGCACCTTGTTGTAGCGGGTGCCCTCGTTGATCATCGGCTCGATGGTGAAGGTCATGCCGGGCTGCAGCACCAGGCCTTGGCCGGGGCGACCGTAATGCACCACCTGCGGTTCGTCGTGGTAGACCTTGCCGATGCCATGGCCGCAGTACTCGCGCACCACGCTGAAGCGCTCGGCTTCGGCATAGCTCTGGATCGCATGGCCGATGTCACCCAGCGTCGCGCCCGGCTTGACCGCGCGGATGCCGCGCCACATCGCTTCGTAGGTCGCATCGACCAGGCGCTTGGCCATGACCGACGGCGTGCCGACGTAGTACATGCGGCTGGTATCGCCGTGCCAGCCATCCTTGATCACGGTCACATCGATGTTGACGATGTCGCCGTCCTTGAGGACCTTGGCTTCGCTGGGGATGCCGTGGCAGATCACGTTGTTGACCGACGTGCAGACCGTCTTGGGGAAGCCGCGGTAGCCGACATTGGCCGGCGTCGCCTTCTGCACATTGATGATGTGGTCATGGCAGATGCGGTCCAGCTCTTCGGTCGTCACGCCCGGCTTGACGTGGGGGGTGACGATGTCGAGCACTTCGCTGGCCAGACGGCCGGCGATGCGCATCAGTTCGATTTCCTCGGGGGTTTTCAGATTCACGCTCATGGGGCCCATTATCGCCGATCCGGGGCCAATCTGAACGGGATCGGGTGGAACACCGACAGCCGCGGTTTGGGCGCAAGTTCAGTCAGGTCGATGAATGAATGAGATGGACGTCTCAAATCGCATGTTCATGCCGAAAACGGCCATCGAATCGCCCAAATCTCACGGGTTACCTACAAGACCAAACCTATAACCGGATCAACACCGTTCCATCGCGTCACCGTTCGGCAGCATCGTGTTGTTCAGCAAGGACCCGCGTCCAAGGAGCATGCCCATGCGATTTCTCCGTCCTGCCCTGTTGAGCCTGGCCCTTGCCAGCCTCGCTGCGCCCGCCCTGGCGGCCGATACCACCACCTTCAACGTCAAGATCATCATCACCAAGGCCTGCACGATCACCGCTGCAGCCGCCACGGACGTCGACTTCGGTTCGGCCCTGTCCACGGCCACTACCCCGTCCAACGCGCAGGGCACCATCACCGCGCAATGCTCGGCGCTGACCCCCTACACGATCGCCTTGAACGCCGGTTCCAACGCTGGCACCGCCAACGACGTGACCACCCGGCGCATGAAGAACACCAACGCCGCGGTCACCGCCAACAACTTCGTGGGCTACCAGCTCTACCAGGATGCCGGCCACGCCAACGTCTGGGGCGCCACGACCGGCACCAACACGGTGGCCGGGATCGGCACTGGCTTGGCCGTGCCCTACACGGTGTACGGCCAGATCGCCAACCCGAGCGTCAACAATGCCGCGACGGGTAATTACCAGGATACGGTCACCGCTACCATTTCCTACTGAGGGCAGCCCATGCCAATGACCGCACGGGCCCGCCTCCGGCGGCGCCTGGGACTGGCCTGCGTCCTGTCTGCCCTCTCCATCGGCACCGTCCCGGCCGCCAGCCTTCAGGTGGCACCGACCGGGCTGCAGCTGGGGCCCCGACAGAACGCCGACGCGCTGTGGATCAGCAACAGCGGCACCGCACCGGTGCAGGTGCAGGTGCGGGTCTACCGATGGAGCCAGCAAGGAGGCCAGGACCAGCTGACCCCGACCGACGACCTGCAGGTCAGCCCGCCGATGCAGACCCTTGCCGCTGGCCAACAGCAGCTGGTGCGGGTGGTGCGCAGCGACTCGCAGGCCCCGGCAGGACAGCTGGCCTACCGGGTGATTGTCGACGAACTGCCGACGCTGGATCCGAACCGGACCGGCATGCAGTTCGTGCTGCGCTACTCGCTGCCGGTCTTCGTCCAACCCGTCCAGGCCGCCCCTGCCAAGCTGCGGGCACGGCAGATCACCCTGGATGATGGCCGCCCGGCACTGGAAGTAAGCAACGACGGCGGCGCGTACGCGCAGTTGGCCGACCTCGCCATCGGCACTCCGGAGCGCCCGCAGACCGTACATCCGGGCCTGCTGGGCTACGTCCTTGGCGGCCAGACCATGCGCTGGCCGCTGGAGCTTTCGGCAACCCGCCTGGCGGGAGCCACCTTCATGGCCAGGATCAATGGTGAGTCGGCCCAGACACCACTGCCCGTCGCGCCACCGGCTCGCTGAGGCCTGCGCGCGGATGCTGCTCAGCGCCAGCCTGCTGCCTTGGACGATGCACGCCGCGGAGATCGGCCTGGAGGCCTCGGGCGCGTCGGGCGACGCCGTGCTGCCGGCACCGACCCCGTTGACCGCGCCGCAGACCCTGTACCTGGACGTGACCCTCAATCGCGCGCCGCGTGGCCTGCTTCCCTTCACCCAGGAACTGGGGCGGCTGTTCGCCGCGCCGGCCACGCTGCGCCAGCTCGGCTTCCCCGCGCAGGGCGACGCGGCGGTGCCACTGGACCGTCTGGCCGGCGTGGTGCTGCGCTACGACGCCTCCCTGCAGACCCTCGCGCTGGACGTGCCACTGGACCAGCTCGCATTGCCGACCACCCGGCTCGAGCGGGCACAGGAAACTACCCCGCATGCCTCCGCCTCACCCGGAGCACTCCTCAACTACGACGTTTATGGCAGCCACAGTGAGGCCGGCGGCAACCTGGCACTCACAAGCGAACTGCGGCTGTTCGGGCTCGGCAATGGCGTGCTGGAGAACAGCACTGTGCAGCGCATCTACGAGGTTCCCCGGCAAGGCTGGCGGACCGACAGCGTGCGCCTGGACACCCATTGGCAACTGGACTTCCCCGACGCAGCGCTGACCCTGACCGTCGGCGATTTCTACAGTGGCTTCGTCGACTGGAGCCGGCCGGTGCGGATGGGCGGCATCCAGATTGGACGCAACTATGGCCTGCAGCCGTATCGCCTGCTGACCCCCACCCCGACCTTCCTCGGCGAAGCGGTGGTGCCTTCCAACGTCGAGCTGTATGTCGACGGATTGCGCCAGTACAACGGCCAGGTGCCGGTCGGACCGTTCCAGCTGGCCGCACAGCCGGGCATCAACGGCACCGGCAATGCCCAGGTGGTGATCACCGATGCATTCGGCCGCATGCAGACACTGGACTTCGCCTTCTACGGCACCCAGCAGTTGCTGGCGCAGGGCCTGTCGGACTGGTCGCTGGGCGTGGGACGCATGCGCCGGGACTATGGCATCCGCTCGTTCGCCTACGAGGCGCAGACCGTGGGAAGCGGCACTTGGCGTTACGGCGTCAGCGACCGGTTCACCGCCGAACTGCATGCCGAGGGCGGTGGCGGCGTGCGCAATGCCGGCGCTGGCGGCTGGTGGCTGCTGGGCGCCGCCGGGGTGTTCAATGCCGCCTACGTTCACAGCCGCCAGGACGGCCGCGACGGCGGCCAGTACGGGCTGGGGTACAGCTGGAACAACCGCCGATTCAACGTCAACCTGTCCAGCCGACGCACCCACGGCGACTATCGTGACCTGGGTGCGCTGCAGGACAGCCTGCCTGCGCAGATCAGCGAACAGGCCACGCTGGGCGTGAACCTGGACGCGGCCGGGGCGATCAGTGCCAGCTACCTGCGCCTGCGCTACCGCGATGGTGAGGACAACCGCTACGCCAGCCTGTTCTGGTCGGCCAACCTCGGACGCCGCTGGTCCACGTACCTGTCGGTCAACCAGAACCTGGACGAGAGCAACGATCGCAGCATCTACCTGTCGCTGTCGGCCGCGCTTGGGCGCAACCGCCAGGCCAGCCTGTCCACCCAGCGCAACGGCGAGAACACCACCTACGTGGCCGACGTGTCCCAGCCGGTGCCCGGCGACGGCAGCCAGGGCGGGGTCGGTTGGCGCCTGCAGGCGCGCGGCGGCGACGATGGCGGCGGCGGCTTGGGTGAAGTGGGCTGGCTCAACCGGGTCGGACGCTACGCACTGGGGTACTCGCGCCAGGGCGACACCGATTACGGCTATGCCAGCGCCAGCGGCAGCCTGGTCTGGATGGGGGGGCACGTGTTCGCCGCACGCGAAGTGCCCGATGCGTTCGCCGTGGTCTCCACCGGCAGGTTCGCCGGGGTACCGGTACGGCTGGAAAACCGCCTGATCGGCAGCACCGACCACAACGGCCTGCTGCTGGTGACGCCGTTGCTGTCCTGGCAGCGCAACCGGCTCTCGATCGACACCCTGGACCTGCCGGCAGACATCCGCGCCGCCGAGGTCGACCGCTGGGTCACGCCGCGCCAGAGCGCCGGAATCGGCGTGGATTTCGGCCTGCGCCGCACCCACCCCCTCACCCTTGTACTGCACGATGACAGCGGCCACCCGCTGGCACCCGGCAGCGTGGTCCATCTGGCCGGGGCGCGCACGGCGATCGTCGGTTACGACGGCCAGACCTACCTGGAGGACGTGACCCTACCGCTCACCCTGCGGATCGATACCGCGCGCGGCCCATGCACGGTGGCCCTGGAGCCCCCCAGCCCCAGCGAGCCGCATCCGCGCCGACTGGGGCCGCTGCGCTGCATCGCCGGGCCATCGCCGTGATCCGCGCGCTCGCCCTGCTGCTGGTGGCCGCGCTGGCCCTGTTCGGCAGCCGCTCCGCGCATGCCGACACCAACTGCGTGGTCACCACCCCGGTCACCCTCGCGTTCGGAACCATCACCAACGGGTCTGCCAGCGTCACCAACACCACCACTACTTTCACCATCACCTGCAGCACGGCCGCCCTGAGCCTGCTGGCGACCGCGTCGGTGCGCGCCTGCCTGGGCATCGGCAACGGCAGCGGCGGCAGCGCCACCCAGCCCACGCGCAGCCTGCGCAACGCCACGACCGACACCATGGCGTTCCAGCTGTATACCAATTCCACCCGCAGCACGATCTGGGGGCTGACCCCGGGCAGCAACCCGGGCGCGCAGGTGATCGACCTCAACTACAACGTGCCGTTGCTGACCGGCGGCAGCGGCACGGTCACCGTCACCATCTATGGCCAGGTTCCGGCCGGGCAGACGCTCTCCGCAGGAAGCTTCAGCAGCAGCTTCGCCGCCGCCGACACCACGGTTCGCTTCGCCTACAACGAAGTACTGCTCGGTACCGCCTCCCCACCGCCCGCCTGCACGACCCCGGCCGGCGGCGGCGCGACCGGCAACAAGACCGTTGCCTCCGGCTTCCCGTTCACGGTCACTGCCAACGTCCTGCCGCAATGCAGTACGTATGTCACCACCGATATGGACTTCGGCAGCAATGCCGGCGCCATTACCGGCAACATCGACCGCACCTCGACCATCGGCCTGACCTGCATCAACCGCACCGCGTACACCATCGGCCTGGACAACGGCCAGCACGTGCTCGGAACGACCACCCGGCGCATGCAGCACGCCACCAATCCGAGCTACTTCATTGCCTACGAGCTGTACCGCGACAGTGGCCGCAGCCAGCGCTGGGGCAACACCATCGGGGTGGACACCGTCCCCGGCACCGGCACCGGCGGCACCCAGACGCTGACGGTGTACGGGCGGGCGCCGCCCACCTCCGGCAGCCTGCCGGCCCAGGGCAGCTACAACGATGTGATCACGGTGAACATTACCTACTGATCCCGCCTCGCCCTCAAGACCGGCGGCAGCCTGGCCGATAATGGGCAGGCCCCTTTCCTGCGATGTTCGATGATCCTGAGACGGCTCCCCCCCGCCCCGGCCTGCCTGCTCCTGCTCGCCGGATTCACGGCATTGCCCGCCACCGCGCAGTCGCAGG
This sequence comes from Stenotrophomonas sp. Steno-Z10-BAI, assembly GCF_056393115.1. Classification (NCBI taxonomy): domain Bacteria; kingdom Pseudomonadati; phylum Pseudomonadota; class Gammaproteobacteria; order Lysobacterales; family Lysobacteraceae; genus Stenotrophomonas; species Stenotrophomonas sp. Steno-Z10-BAI. The sequence goes on from NZ_JBWJOZ010000006.1 coordinate 29,709, forward strand.
GCGGCCTGCGCATCCAGCTCCGCATCGTGGCCGACTGCACGGCCACGGCCCTGCGCGGGGCGCGGCCGGACTGCGCGATGCCGCACCAGCGCAGCGATGCTCCCACGCCGGTGCCCATGCAGGTGCAGGCGTTGACCCCGGTGGAACTGCTCCGCGGCGACCGGCCTGACCGGGCTACGGTGACCTACTGATGCGCGGACTTGCCGCACTTGCCCTGGCCCTGGCCCTGCCTGCAGCCGATGCGAGGGCCGTGCAGCTTTCCACCACCCGCCTGCTGCTGCCTGCCGGGCAGGCCGACGTCGATCTGTGGCTGGACAACCCCGATCCGGTGCGATGGTCCGGCCAGGCCCGGCTGTATCGCTGGGAACAGGAAGAAAACGACGAGCGCCTGCAGCCGGCCGAGGACGTGGCGCTGAGCCCGTCCTTACTGGACATCGCGCCTGGCCAGCGGCAGCGCCTGCGCGTGGTCCGGCTCGGCGCCGCCCCCGAACAGGTCCAACAGGCGTATCGGCTGGTCATCAGCCCGGATCCGGCGCTGCCTGCGGCGACGGCCCCGCGCTACTCGTTGCCGGTGTTCCTGGACCCGCTTCAAGCACCCGCGGTGGCACCGGCACTGCAGGCACGGCTCCAGCCGGGCCTGGCCGCGCACGTGCAGCTTTACAATGGTGGCGCGCGCCACGCCCACGTGGCCGACCTGGTGTTCGTCGACCGCACTGGGGCCCGCCAGGTGGTGATAGGGGGCCTTGCCGGCTATGTGCTGCCCCGCCAGACGCGGACCTGGGCGCTTCCCTTCCGCCCCGATCAGTATGTTGGCGGCCACTTCCAGGCCCGCCTGGACCACGCAGCAGAGGCTGCCCTGCCCGCCGCCGCGCCCGAGATTGCAGCCCCGGCCCAGGCCGGGCTATAATCGACCGGATCTCCTGCCTCATCGAAGCAGGGAACACGTCAACACCGGACGTCACCGGTGAATCCACACCTGCCGCCCATATCCGTGCCGGGGTGCTCCGCAAGGAGTTCGGTCACGGAAGCGACAGGGAAGCCAAACCCCGGAACCTCCCGCCTCACGGCGGACCGCCCAACTATTACCCGTGGCGGCCGGTTCCCTATCAGGAGTTACTGCAATGCCCCAGGTCACCATGCGTCAGATGCTGGAAGCCGGCGTCCATTTCGGCCACCAGACCCGTTACTGGAACCCCAAGATGGGCCAGTACATCTTCGGCGCCCGCGGCAAGATCCACATCATCAACCTGGAAAAGACCGTTCCGCTCTTCAATGACGCGATGAACTTCATTTCCAGCGTTGCGCAGAAGCGCGGCACCATCCTGTTCCTGGGCACCAAGCGCAGCGCCCGCGAGTCGATCCGTGAAGAAGCCGAGCGTTGCGGCATGCCCTTCATGAATCAGCGTTGGCTGGGCGGCACCCTGACCAACTTCCGTACCGTGAAGCAGTCGGTTGCCCGCCTGAAGGAACTGGAAGCCGGTGAGACCGACGGCAGCTTCGACAAGCTGGTCAAGCACGAAGTGCTGGGCCTGCGTCGCGAGCGCGACAAGCTGGAAGCCTCGCTGGGCGGCATCAAGGACATGAACCGTCTGCCCGACGCGATCTTCGTCATCGATATCGGCCACGAAGACATCGCCATCAAGGAAGCCAAGAAGCTCGGCATCCCGGTGATCGCTGTTGTCGATACCAACTACAACCCGGAACTGGTCGATTATGCGATCCCGGGCAACGACGACGCCATCCGCGCTGTGCAGCTGTACGCCCGCGCCGCTGCCGACGCCGTGCTGGAAGGCAAGGCTGCTGCGCCGCACGCCGCCACCGTCCGCGAAGAAGAGTTCAGCGAAGCCGCTGCTGGCGAAGAAGCCAAGCCGGCCCGCCGCGCACCGGCCAAGAAGGCTGCTGCTCCGGCTGCTGCTGCTCCGGCTGCTGCCGCTCCGGCCGCTGAAGCCCCGGCGGCCGACGCTCCGGCCGCTGGCGAAGCCCAGGCCTGATCCAGGCCCGCGGTGGGCGCAGCGCGCCCACCGCTCCTGTCCGCTGCCGTTGGCGCGACGACAGGACACCTGTCACACGGGCCGGCCACCATGCCGGCCCAACCCCTTTCTTTCGTGAGGAAATCCCGTGGAAATCACTGCTTCCCTGGTCAAGGAACTGCGCGAGCGCACTGGCGCCGGCATGATGGAGTGCAAGAAGGCACTCGTCGAAAACGGCGGCAACATCGACGCCTCGGCCGAATGGCTGCGCAAGTCCGGCCTGGCCAAGGCCGACAAGAAGGCTGACCGCGTGGCTGCCGAAGGCATCATCGTGGCGGCCCAGGACGGCGGCAAGGCCGTGCTGGTCGAAGTCAACTCGGAAACCGACTTCGTCGCCAAGGACAGCAACTTCCTGGACTTCACCAAGGCGGTTGCTGCCACCGCGCTGAGCTCGGGCGCTGCCGACATCGACACCCTGAAGGCCGCCAAGCTGCCGTCCGGCGAGACGATCGAAGAAGCCCGCGCTGCCGTCATCGCCAAGGTCGGCGAGAAGGTCGACGTGCGTCGCATCGTGCGCCTGGAATCGACCAACAACGTCGCTGCCTACGTGCACGGCGGCCGCATCGGCGTGCTGGTTGAACTGGCCGGCGGCAACGAAGAGCTGGCCCGTGGCCTGGCCATGCACGTGGCTGCCATGAACCCGCCGCACAACAAGGCCGCCGATGTGCCGGCCGAGTTCGTTGCCAAGGAAAAGGAAATCGAACTGGCCAAGATGTCCGACAAGGACAAGTCCAAGCCGGCCGATATCCTGGAAAAGATCATCAGCGGCAAGATCGCCAAGATCGTCAACGAAGTGACCCTGTACGGCCAGCCGTACGTGCTGGACACCAACCAGTCGGTCGAGCAGGTCCTCAAGGCCGCCGGTGCCGATGTGGTCGGCTTCCAGCGCCTGGCGGTCGGCGAAGGCATCGAGAAGGTGGTGGAAGATTACGCCGCCGAAGTGATGAAGCAGGCCGGTCTGGCCTGATCTTCACCGCTTGAATGTGTTACGAAAGAAGCCGCGGACTCCGCGGCTTCTTTTTTTTGTCCATTGGCTTTGCTTTGTGTGCCGGATCAGGGCAATACTCCCAAACCGATCTGCCGCGTCAACGCAAGAAATCAAGGACGAAACTGTGATGTACCTCAGGTATTCTTGCCCCAACACACTGAAAAGCCCGCCATGCCTCCCGAGCTGACAGCCGCCCTGGCGCTCTGCCGCAACCTGCCCTCCCCGCCCGGTATTGCCCTGCGCATCATCGAACTGGCGCAGGATCCGGAAGCGGACATCACCACCGCCGCCGACATCATCGCCATCGACATGGCGCTGAGTGCCCGCATGCTGCGCATCGCCAATTCACCGCTGTATGCCAGCCGCCGGCGCATCGAGAACCTCGGCCAGGCACTGACCATGCTCGGCCTGAATGCCACTGTCAGCCTGGCACTGGGCTTCACCGTCACCCAGAACCTGACCGCGGCCGGCGACGGCCAGGACCTGCGCGAGCGCGCGTGGCGCCGCAGCATCCTCAGCGCGCTGGCAGCCAGCCTGCTCGGCCAGGCCCGCGGCCTGCGCAAAGCCGAGGAACTGATGCTGGCCGGCCTGCTGCAGGACATCGGCGTGCTCGCCCTCGCCCAGGCGCAGCCGGAAACCTATCTCCCGCTGCTGCGCCAGGCGGCCGACAACGACGCCCTGGTCGCACTGGAGCGCGAACACCTGCAGTGCAGCCATGCCGATGTCGGGGCGTGGGTGGCCGAGGAATGGGGCCTGCCCCGCTACCTGGTGGACAGCATCGCGCACAGCGAATCGCCTGCCACCGGCGACGACAATTTCCAGAACTGCGTCGCCCTGTCCGGCGCCGTGGCCGATATCTGGCTCGGCACCGATGCCGATGCCGCCCGCGAACACGCCCTGCAGCGCGTGCACGACACCCTCGGCCTGGACAGCGCCCAGTTCGACCAGGTGCTGGCCCGCATCGGCGAATCGCTGCCGGATATCAGCACCCTGTTCGAGACCCCGCTGTTCTCGCCCTCGCGCGTGCAGCAGCTGATCGACCATGCCCAGGAGCTGGCCACGCTGCGCAACCTGCGCGAGATGCAGGACGCCGCCCTGGCCCGCCAGCGTGCGGATGAATTCGAGGCGCGCGCCAATCGGCTGGCCGAGCAGGCCCACCGCGATGCACTGACCGGGGTGCTCAACCGCCGCCAGCTCGAAGCCGTGCTCGAACAGGAATTCCTGCGCGCCACCCGTCATGGCTGGCCACTCTCGGTCGCCTTCATCGACCTGGACGATTTCAAGAAGATCAACGATGCCCACGGCCACCTCATGGGTGACCAGGTGCTGCGCATGTTCGCCACCAAGCTGCAGGAGCAGTTGCGCAACAGCGATACGGTGGCCCGTTTCGGCGGCGAGGAATTCATCGCGCTGCTGCCCAATACCACCGAGCCGGTCGCACTGGAAGTGGTCCGGCGGGTACTTGCCACGATCGTCAACACACCGATGGCCGAAGCGGCCGGTGGCCCACTGTTCGTGACCTTCTCCGCCGGCGTGGCCACCCAGGGGGGCTACGAGCGTTTCGCCGATGTTCAGGACCTGCTGAAAGCCGCCGACGACGTGCTGTACCGCTCCAAGAACCTGGGCCGCAACCGCGTCATCGCGCGCTCGCCCAGTACCGCGCCGGCCTGAGCCCGACCCGCGCGCGGCGTCGTGATCGGGGCCGTCGCAGCGCCTGCCTACGCCGCAGTGCAGCAAATTTATGCTGCCCGATGGCCCGGCTTCCAGTAGAATCCGGGCGTTTTCCACGCATCCAGAGATCGCCATGTCAAAGCTCGCCTATCGCCGCATCCTGTTGAAAGTTTCCGGGGAGGCGCTGATGGGAGACGAGGACTACGGCATCGACCCCAAGGTGATCCACCGCCTCGCCCGTGAGGTGATGGAAGCGCAGGCCGCCGGTGCCGAAGTGGCCCTGGTGATCGGCGGCGGCAACATCTTCCGCGGTGCCGGCCTGGCCGCAGGCGGCATGGACCGGGTGACCGGCGACCAGATGGGCATGCTCGCCACCGTGATCAACGCGCTGGCCATGCAGGACGCCCTGGAGAAGCTGGGCGCCAAGGCCCGCGTGATGAGCGCGATCAAGATCAACGACGTCTGCGAGGATTACATCCGTCGCCGCGCCATCCGCCATCTGGAAAAGGGCCGCTTGGTGATCTTTGCCGCCGGCGTCGGCAGCCCGTTCTTCACCACCGATTCCGGCGCGGCCCTGCGTGCGATCGAGATCGGCGCGGACCTGCTGCTGAAGGCCACCAAGGTGGACGGCGTGTACGACAAGGATCCGAACAAGTACAGCGATGCGGTCCGTTTCGACAGCCTGACCTACGACGAAGTGATCCGTCGCGGGCTGGAAGTGATGGATACCGCCGCCTTCGCGCTGGCCCGTGACAGCGATCTGCCGCTGCGCGTGTTCGACATGGGCCAGCCGGGCGAGCTGCTCAAGATCCTGCACGGCGACAACATCGGCACCCTGGTGCAGGGCCGCGACAACACCTGAGCCTGAGCGGCGCCCCACACCGGGCGCCCTGAACGGCCCGGCGAAGCCCCTTCTTCGCCTATAATCGCCCGATTCCCAGTTACATCCAGGATTCGGGCGATGCTCAACGAAATCAAGCAGGACGCGCAGACGCGCATGGCAAAGAGCATCGATGCTCTGAAGCACACCCTCACCTCCATCCGCACCGGCCGTGCTTCCCCGGCCCTGCTGGATCGCATCACCGTCAAGGCCTACGGCACCGACACCCCCTTGAACCAGGTCGCCTCGATCAGCGTCTCCGAGGGCCATTCTCTGGTCATCACGCTGTTCGACAAGGGCATGATCAAGGACGTGGAAAAGGCGATCTATGCCTCCGACCTCGGCCTGACCCCGAACGTGGCCGGCACCGTCATCCGCCTGAACCTGCCGCCGCCGACCGAAGAGCGCCGCAAGGAGCTGGGCAAGCAGGTGCAGAAGGAAGGCGAAGGCGCCAAGATCGCCATCCGCAACATCCGCCAGGACGCCAACAAGGCGATCGCCACCCTGATCAAGGACAAGGCGATCAGCGAAGACGACAAGAAGCGCGGCGAAGACGACATCCAGAAGCTGACCGACAAGTCCATCAAGGACGTCGATAGTGTTGTCGCCGAGAAAGAAAAGGAACTGATGGCGGTCTGAGCCCTATGTCCCAGGCCCCGACCAGCAGTTCCGACGCGCCCGTGCCGCGCCATGTTGCCATCATCATGGATGGCAACGGGCGTTGGGCGCAGAAGCGTCGTCGCCCGCGCGTGATCGGCCATCGTGCCGGTGCGCGCGCGGTCAACCGCACCATCGATTTCTGCCTCGACCACGGCATCGCCGCGCTGACCCTGTTCGCCTTCTCCAGTGAAAACTGGGGCCGGCCGAGCGATGAGGTCGACGCGCTGATGAAGCTGTTCCTCAATGCGCTCGACCGCGAAGTGGACGAGCTGCATCGCCGTGGCGTGCGCGTACGTTTCATCGGCGAGCGTGAGCGCTTCGGCGCCGGGCTGGTCAGCCGCATGCAGCTGGCCGAACAGCGCACCGCCGGCAACCGTGCGATGACCCTGAGCATCGCCGCCAGCTACGGCGGCCGCCAGGACATCGCCCGCGCCGCGCGCGAGCTCGCTGCCGAGGTCGCGGCCGGTCGCCTGCTGCCCGAGCAGATCGACGAAGCGATGCTCAGCAGCCGCGTGGCCCTGGCCGACCTGCCACCGCCGGACCTGTTCATCCGCACCGGTGGCGATACCCGCATCAGCAATTTCCTGCTCTGGCAGCTGGCCTATACCGAACTGTGGTTCACCGACGTACTGTGGCCCGAGTTCGACGCCGCCGTCCTGCAGCAGGCGTTCGACGCCTATGCCGCGCGTGAACGCCGTTTCGGCCTGACCAGCGCCCAGATCGCCGCCTTGGCCACCGAGACCTCTTCCCCATGACCAAGACCCGAGTCATCGCCGCGCTGATCATGGCGCCGGTCGCCATTCTCGCCATCCTGATGCTGCCCACCCAGTGGCTGGCCGCCGCCGCCGCCGCCGTGTTCCTGATCGGGCTGTGGGAATGGCTGAAGCTGGCCGACGTCGAAGACACCCTCGCCCGCACCGTCCTGCTGGTGCTGAACCTGGTGCTGATGGTGCTGATCGTGTGGGCCGATGCAGGCTCGCTGGTGCTGTACCAGATCGCCGCGCTGGTCGGCATCGGGTGGTGGCTGCTGGCGCTGCTGTGGCTGCGCTTCTTCAACTTCGGCGCCAGCCCGAGCAGCCCGGCGCGTGCGCTCAAGCTGCTGGCCGGCACCCTGGCGATCGTTCCGGCCTGGGCCTCGCTGGTGCTCATCCATGCCAGCGGTGACAACGGCCACCTGTGGCTGCTGACCGCGCTGGCCGTGGTCTGGGCCGCCGATTCGGGCGCCTACTTTGCCGGCCGCACCTTCGGCCGCACCAAGCTGGCCCCGCGCATCAGCCCCAACAAGACCTGGGAAGGCCTGGGGGGCGGCATGGTCGCCGGCCTGATCGTGGCGCTGGGCTTCGGCTGGCTGGCCGGCATCGACAGCGGTCACCTGGTCGGCCTGGTCATCACCGCCGTGGTCACCGTGTTCGCCTCGGTGCTGGGCGATCTGTACGAGAGCCTGATCAAGCGCCACGCCGGTGCCAAGGATTCGGGCCATATCATTCCGGGCCATGGCGGCGTGCTCGATCGTATCGACGGCGTGCTCGCCGCCCTGCCGGTGTTCGCACTCGGCAAGGAAATCTTCGGGTTCTAACCATGGCCAGCGCTTCCGCCCCCCGCCAGGTCGCCGTCTTCGGCGCCACCGGTTCGATCGGCGCATCCGCGCTGGACGTGATCGCGCGCCATCCGGACCGCTACCAGGTCACTGTGCTGGCCGCCGGCCGCCAGGTCGATGCGCTGGTCGCGCTGTGCGCCGTGCACCGCCCCGCGCATGCCGTGATTGCCGATGAATCGCGGTATGCCGCCCTGCGCGACGGTCTGCGTGACGCTGGCCTGGCCACCCAGGCCCATGCGGGCGCTGCGGCGCTGGATCAGCTGGCCGCCAGTGATGCCTGCGACACCCTGGTCGCCGCCATCGTGGGGGCCGCCGGGCTGTCCTCGACCCTCGCCGCGGCAACCGCCGGCAAGCGCATCCTGCTGGCCAACAAGGAATCGCTGGTGCTGGCCGGCGAACTGCTGATGCGCCAGGCCGCGGCCGCCGGGGCCGAGATCATTCCAATCGACAGTGAGCACAGCGCGATCTTCCAGTGCCTGCGCTCCCGCGATGCGAGTCTCGATGGGGCCGGCGTGCGCCGGATCATCCTGACCGCCTCCGGTGGCCCGTTCCGTGGCCGCAGCCGTGAGCAGTTGGCCCAGGTGACCCCGGCCCAGGCCGTGGCCCACCCGAAGTGGTCCATGGGCCCGAAGATCTCGGTCGATTCGGCGACATTGATGAACAAAGGGCTCGAAGTCATCGAAGCCCATCATCTGTTCGGCGTGCCCGGCGAGCGCATCGACGTGCTGGTCCACCCGCAGAGCCTGGTGCATTCGCTGGTCGAATTCGTCGATGGCTCCACCCTGGCCCAGATGGGCCTGCCGGACATGCGCACCACCCTGGCCGTCGGCCTGGGCTGGCCGCAACGGATCGAATCCGGGGTCGGCGGGCTGGATCTGCTGACCCAGGGGCGGCTGGATTTCGAAGCCCCGGACACCGAGGCCTTCCCGTGCCTGAAGCTCGCCTGGCAGGCGATGGCCGCCGGTGGCACCGCCCCGGCGATCCTCAATGCAGCCAATGAAGTCGCGGTTTCAGCGTTTCTTCAGGGGCGGGCAGCTTTCCTTGCCATTCCAGCGCTGGTCGCTAACGCTCTGTCAACACTGTCGAGCGAGTCCGCCGATACACTGGAGGGCCTGCTGACCGCCGATCAGCGCGCCCGCCAGATCACCCAAGCCGCCATCGACCACGCCTGAATGCCCCATACGCCCCCTTACAGTGCTGATCACCATGGGTGATTTCATCGGATCCGTCTGGTGGATGATCGTCAGCCTTGGCCTGCTGGTGACATTCCACGAGTTCGGCCATTACTGGGTGGCCCGCCGTTGCGGGATCAAGGTGCTGCGCTTCTCTGTCGGATTCGGCAAGCCGCTGTGGTCGCGCCGCAACCGCGCCGGCACCGAATTCGCGATCGCCGCCATTCCGCTGGGCGGCTACGTGAAGATGCTGGACGAGCGCGAGGTGGAAGTGCACCCGGCCGAGCGCGGCCAGGCCTTCAACCACAAGACCGTGTGGCAGCGGATCGCGGTGGTCGCCGCCGGTCCGGCCGCCAACCTGATCCTGTGCATCGCCCTGCTGTGGGCGATGTTCGTGATCGGGAAACAGGATTATTCGGCCACCATCGGCCGCACCACCGGCATGGCCCAGACCGCCGGGCTGCAGGCCGGCGACCGTGTGGTCAAGGTCGATGGCCGCAGCGTGGCCACCGCCGGCGAGGCCAGCATGGCGCTGACCACTGCGGCGATGGATCGTCACGATGCCAACGTCGAGGTCCTCGACGGCCTGGACCAGGTGCGCACCCGCACCCTGCCGCTGTCGCAGCTGCCGGCCGGCTTCGATGAACGCCGCGTGCCCCAGCTGACCGGGTTGAGCTGGCAGTTCTGGCTGCAGCCGGCGCTGGTCGACAAGGTACTGCCCGACGCGGCTGCCCAGGGCGTGCTGGTGCCGGGCGACCTGATCGTGGCCGTGGACGGCCAGCGCATCGAAGGTGCCGACCAGGTGCCGGCGCAGATCGCCGCGCTCGGCCAGCGTGGCGGCCCCGGCATGATCGACGTCCTGCGCGGCGGCGAGCGGCTGGCGCTGGAGATCACCCCCCGCCAGGGCGTGGACGGCCGTGGCCAGCCGACCTGGCAGATCGGCATCGGTTTCCCGGAGACCCACGCCCCGGCCTACGACGCCGAACTCAAGTTCGGGCCGTTTGCGGCAGTGCCGGTAGCCCTGCGCGAAACCGCCCGGATGGCGGGCGATTCCCTGGGGATGATGCGCCGCATCGTCACCGGCAACGCCTCGCTGCAGAACATCTCCGGCCCGGTCACCATTGCCCGGGTCGCCAATGTCTCGGCCAAACGCGGCCTGGATTGGTTCCTGTATTTCCTGGCCCTGCTGTCGCTGAGCCTGTGCATCATCAACCTGTTGCCCATCCCCATCTTGGACGGCGGGCACCTGCTGTATTACCTTATCGAGTTGGTCAAGGGCAGCCCGCTGAGCGAGCGCGCCATGGCTGCCGGGCAGTATGTGGGCCTGGCGCTGCTGGCCGGGCTGATGGGATTGGCGTTCTACAACGACATCCTCGGCCTGGTCCCGCGATGAACTTTTTTCCTTTTGTCGTCGTCTTATGCGCCGGCATCCCGCAATGTTGAAATCGACTCCAACCGGACGTGACATGACGCGACTCCCCAATCGCCGCCTGCTGGCCCTCGCACTCGTTGCCGGTTTCGGCGCGCCCGCCCTGGCGCAGGCAGCCGAGCCCTTCACCGTCAGCGACATCCGCGTGGATGGTCTCCAGCGCATCACCTCCGGTACCGTGTTCACCTACCTGCCGGTGGAACGTGGCGACACGATCACCGACAACAAGGTCGGTGAGACCATCCGTGCGCTGTACAAGACCGGCTTCTTCGAAGACGTCCAGCTCAACCGCCAGGGCGACATCCTCGTGGTCACGGTCAAGGAACGCCCGGCGATCAACAAGTTGACCGTCACCGGCAACAAGGACATCAAGAGCGACCAGCTGCTCAAGGGCCTGAGCGACATCGGCCTGACCGAGGGCGGCACCTTCGACCGCCTGAGCCTGGACCGGGTGACCCAGGAACTGCGCCGCCAGTACAACGACCGTGGCAAGTACAACGTGGACATCACCCCGACGGTGAGCCCGCTGGACCGCAACCGCGTGGACATCGCCATCGCGATCAAGGAAGGCAAGGCCGCCAAGATCCAGCACGTCAACCTGGTCGGCACCGAGAAGTTCCCGGCCAAGGACATCCTGGAAACCTGGGAATCCAAGGAGCACAACTGGGCCTCGTGGTACCGCCGCGACGACCAGTACTCCAAGGAAAAGCTGTCCGGCGATCTGGAAAAGCTCAACGGCTGGTACCTGGACCGCGGCTACGTGGATTTCAGCATCGATTCCACCCAGGTCTCGATCAGTCCCGACAAGCGCGACATGTTCATCACCGCCGGCGTGACCGAGGGTGAGCAGTACAAGATCTCCGAGATCAAGGTCACCGGCGACACCATCCTGCCGCAGGAAGATGTCGAGCGCATGGTGATCCAGAAGTCCGGCGACACGTTCTCGCGTGCGCTGCTGGAGTTCAGCTCGGACCAGATCACCAATTCGCTGTCCAACATCGGTTACGCCTTCGCCAAGGTGAACCCGATCCCGACCAGCAACCGTGCCGACCGCACGGTGGCCATCAACATGCAGGTCGTTCCCGGCCCGCGCGTGTCGGTGCGCCGCATCACCTTCAAGGGCAACACCCGCACCTCCGACGAAGTGCTGCGTCGTGAAATGCGCCAGTTCGAGAACAGCTGGTACTCGCAGGCCGCGATCGACCGCTCCAAGATCCGTCTGCAGCGCCTGGGCTACTTCGAATCGGTCGACGTGGAAACGCCGCCGGTCACCGGCAGCAACGACCAGGTCGACGTGGTCTACAACGTCAAGGAAACCACCTCGGGCAGCTTCGTGTTCGGCCTGGGCTATTCGCAGTCCTACGGCATGACCACCTCGGTGCAGCTGTCGCAGAACAACTTCCTCGGCGGCGGCAACCGTGTGTCGGTCGAAGCGTCGCGCAGCAGCTACCTGCAGCGTTACGGCTTCAGCTATACCAACCCGTACTTCACCGATGACGGCGTCTCGCTGGGCTACAACCTGTCCTGGCGCGAACTGGATTACTCCGACTTCAACACCGCGCAGTACAACAGCACCAATGGTGCCGCGCAGGTGGTGTTCGGCGTGCCGATCACCGAGAACGACACCGTCTCGCTGATGGTGGGCATCGACAGCAACCAGATCACCACGTACCAGGGGTCGACCCCACAGGCGATCATCGATTACATCGATGCCATCGGCCAGCGCACGTTCCATTCCTGGCGTACCGAGCTGGGCTGGGCGCGCGATACCCGCAACGACTACTTCATGCCGACCCGCGGTACCTACCAGCGCGTCGGCCTGGAAACCACGCTGCCGGGTTCGACCGTGGAGTACTACAAGCTGAACTATCAGTTCTCCAAGTACTGGCCGATCATCCCGCAGCTGGTCATCAACACCCGCGCCGAAGTCGGCTACGGCGACAGCTACGGCAATGACACCACCCGCGTGATCACCAACCCGGATGGCAGCACCCGCGTGGTGACCGCCGCTGGCCTGCCGTTCTACGAGAACTTCTACGCCGGTGGTACCAACTCGGTGCGTGGTTTCGAGGACAACACCCTCGGCCCGCGTTCGGAACCGACCCTGAGCTACAACCGCGGCCAGCCGCTGGGTGGCTCGCTGAAGACCGTTGGTTCGGTGGAAGCCTACTTCCCGCGCCTGTTCGACAGCCCCTCGGCCCGCATCTCGGCCTTCGTGGACTTCGGCAACGTGTACACCGGCGTGGACAACTTCAAGGCCAACGAACTGCGCGTGTCCACCGGTGTGGCCCTGCTGTGGCGCGCCCCGGTCGGCCCGATCTCGATCAGCTACGCCTTCCCGCTCAAGAAGGAAGACGACGACGAAGTCGAGCGTCTGCAATTCACGTTCGGCGGTCAGTTCTGACCGCCTAACGTGAATTGCCCAAGGTTTGCGCAGCAAACCTTGGGGCCCAACGATTCCTCCTATCCCCCGCGCCGTCGGCGCGGCCCCCTTAACAGAAGGGGGCCTCTCCAACAGACGCGGTACGCATTCGCCGGGCTTTGCCCGGCGTTTTCGTTTCTGGGTCAGGCCAGCGGCCGGCACTACCCTGCCGCGCTCGCGCTGAACCGTCGGGGGTCGTGGCGGGCTGCCCGCCATGACCCCGCGCGATGGCAACCAAAGCGCCGGAGCCACAGCAAACCGACACACCCACCCCAAAACCCCCGCCCCGCATGACCGTTTCGGCATCACACGGTAAACTCCCCCGGTGAACACTCCTACCTATACCGCCCAGCAACTCGCCGAGCAGTTTGGCCTGCAGGTCCATGGTGATGGCAGCACCGCCATCCATGGCGTGGCTACGCTCGCCCATGCCGGCCCCGGCCAGCTCACCTTCCTGGCCAATCCGCGCTACCGCGCGCAGCTGGCCGACAGCCAGGCGGCCATCGTCGTGCTGCGCGCCGAGGATGCCGAGGCCGCGCCCGGCGCCGCCCTGGTCGCCAAGGACCCGTACACCACCTTCGCCAAGATCGCCGCCCTGTTCGATATCGCACCGCCGCGCGCCCCGGGCATCCACCCCAGCGCCTGCATCGATCCGGACGCCCAGGTCGCCGCCAGTGCCCACATCGGGCCGTTCGTCACCATCGGCGCGCGCAGCGTCGTCGGTGAGAACTGCATCGTCGGCCCCGGCAGCATCATCGGCGAAGACTGCACCCTGGAAAACGGCTGCGAACTGATCGCCCGCGTGACCCTGGTCACCCGCGTCAAGCTCGGCAAGCGCGTGCGCATCCATCCCGGCGCCGTGCTGGGTGCCGATGGCTTCGGCCTGGCCATGGATGCCGGCCACTGGATCAAAGTGCCCCAGCTCGGCGGCGTGCGCATCGGCGACGACTGCGAAATCGGCGCCAACACCTGCGTGGATCGCGGCGCGCTGGAAGACACCGTGCTGGAGAACGACGTGCGCCTGGACAACCTCGTGCAGGTCGCCCACAACGTCCAGATCGGCGCCCACTCGGCCATCGCCGGCTGCACCGGCATCGCCGGCAGCGCCAAGATCGGCCGCTACTGCCTGCTGGGCGGCGCCGTCGGCGTCGTCGGTCACCTCGAAATCTGCGACAAGGTCGTCATCACCGGCAAATCGGTGGTGCGCAACTCCATTCATGAGCCGGGCGAGTATTCCTCCGGCACCCCACTGACCGACAACCGCACGTGGCGTAAAAATGCCGCGCGCTTCAAGCAGCTCGATGCGCTCGCCCGGCGCATCCTGTCTGTGAGCAAGGAGAAAGAATGAGCAACAACCAGAATCTGCCGGACATCAACCAGATCCAGCAGTTGATCCCGCACCGCTACCCGTTCCTGCTGGTGGACAAGGTGATCTCGCTCGATTTCGAGAACCGGAAGATCGTCGCCACCAAGAACGTCAGCATCAACGAGCCGTTCTTCCAGGGCCACTTCCCGGGCCAGCCGATCATGCCCGGCGTGCTGATCATCGAAGCCATGGCCCAGGCCGGCGGCGTGCTGACCCAGCTCACCCTGGGCCGCGATGCGCAGTCCAAGCTGTTCTACATGGTGAAAGTCGACAAAGCCCGCTTCAGCAAGCAGGTCGTGCCCGGCGATGTGCTGGAAATGCACGTGGAGATCAAGCGCGTGATCCGCAACATGGCGGTGTACGACTGCGTGGCCAAGGTCGATGGCGAAATCGTCGCCTGCGCCGAAGTGCTGTGCGCCGGCACCCGCGAATGATCCAGGCAGGAGATCTGCAATGAGTGACAACGCCCCTCTCATCCACCCCACCGCGGTCATCGACCCGTCGGCGACGCTGGCTGCGGATGTGCGCGTGGGTGCGTTCTGCCTGATCGGTGCGGACGTGGAAATCGGTGCCGGTACCGAGATCGGTCCGCACTGCTCGATCCACGGCCCGACCCGGATCGGCCGCAACAACCGTTTCATCGGCCATGCCGCGATCGGTGGCGAGCCGCAGGACAAGAAGTACAAAGGCGAGCGCACCGAGCTGGTGATCGGCGATGACAACGTCATCCGCGAGTTCGTCACCATCAACCGCGGCACCGCCGGTGGCGGCGGCATCACCACGGTCGGCAACGACAACTGGATGCTCGCCTACACCCACGTGGCGCATGACTGCCATGTCGGCGACCATTGCGTGTTCTCCAACAACACCACGCTGGCCGGCCACGTCACCGTGGGCGACTACGTGATCATCAGCGGCTTCGCCGGTGCCCACCAGTTCTGCCGCATCGGTGCCCACGCCTTCCTTGGCATGGGCGCGCTGACCAACGGCGACGTTCCGCCGTTCACCATGGTCGGCAGCGATACCCTGGGCCGCCCGCGCGGCATCAACAGCGAAGGCCTCAAGCGCCGCGGCTTCGATGCCGAGCGCATCGCCAGCATCAAGCGCGCCTACCGCACGCTGTACGTGGCCGGCCTGCCGCTGGCCGACGCCAAGGTGCAGCTGGCCGAGCAGGCCACCCACAGCGCCGACGTGAAGGACCTGCTGGACTTCATCGAAAGCGCCGAGAGGCCCCTGCTGCGATGACGGCTCCAGGCGGGCACACCCCGGGCATGACGACCGCCGAGATCATTCCACTCGCTGCGATGGCGACCAGCGTTGAACAGACGCTGGCCGTGCGCACCTCCGAGCGCCCTGTGCGGATCGCCCTGGTCGCCGGTGAAGCCTCCGGCGACCTGCTCGGGGCCGGCCTGATCCGCGAATTGCGCCTGCGCTTCCCGAATGCCGAGTTCGCCGGCATCGGCGGCGATGCCATGCGCAGCGCCGGCTGCCAGACCTGGTTCGACGCCAGCGAACTGGCGGTGATGGGCCTGACCGAAATCCTGCGCCACCTGCCGCGCCTGCTCAAACTACGCCGCGCGTTCCGCGCGCGTGCGCTGGAGTGGCAGCCGGACGTGTTCATCGGCATCGACGCGCCCGATTTCAACCTCGGCGTCGAGCGCTGGCTGAAGGAACGCGGCGTGCGCACCGTCCATTACGTCAGCCCCTCGGTCTGGGCCTGGCGTGAGAAGCGTGCCGAGAAGATCGGGGCCAGCGCCGATCTGGTCCTGTGCCTGTTCCCGATGGAACCGCCGATCTACGCCAAGCACGGCATCGACGCCCGCTTCGTCGGCCATCCGATGGCCGATGACATCCCGCTGCACAATGATCGCGAACAGGCGCGTGCCGCACTCGGCCTGCCCTCCAACGCGAAGGTACTGGCGGTACTGCCCGGCAGCCGCCTGGGGGAAATCAGCAAGCTCGGCGAACCGTTCTTCGAAGCCGCCTGGCAGGTTTCCGAACGCATCCCCGGCCTGCACGTGGTGGTTCCGGCCGCCAACGCCGCCTGCCGCACCCTGATCAGCGAGCAACTTTCCGCCTCGGCGTTGCCGGTTGCCCATTCGCACCTGCTCGACGGCAACGCGCGCACCGCGATGATCGCCGCCGACGTGGTCGTGCTCGCCTCCGGCACCGCCACCCTGGAGACGATGCTGGTCAAACGCCCGATGGTGGTCGGCTACCGCGTGGCCGAACTCACCTACCGCATCGTCAAGGCGCTGGGGCTGCTCAAGGTCGACCGCTTCGCCCTGCCCAACATCCTGGCCGGCAAGGACCTCGCGCCGGAGCTGATGCAGCACGACTGCACCCCGGACAAACTGGCCGTCGCCATCCTGCAGTGGTTCGATCGCCCCCAGCGCGTGACCGACCTGCAGGACACCTACCAGCGCCTGCACCTGCAGCTGCGGCGCGACGCCTCCGCACGGGCCGCCGACGCCGTCACCGAGCTGCTTGAACGCGGCCCCCACCACGGCCGCGCCGCATGAGCCGTCGCCACGCCGCCGCCGCTTCACTGGCCCTGTTCGACGGCGCCGCCCTGGCCACCGTCGCCCCGCGCTACGTGGCCGGGGTGGATGAAGCCGGCCGCGGCCCCCTGGCCGGGCCCGTCGCGGTGGCCGCCGTGGTGTTCTGCCCCGACCGACCGCGCCTCAACGGCCTGGACGACTCCAAGCAGCTCACCGCTGCACGCCGTGACCAGCTCTACGACAAGATCCTCGACCGCGCCCTGGCCTGGCACGTGGTGATGGTGGACGTCGGCGACATCGACGCCCTCAACATCTACCAGGCCACGATGCTCGGCATGCGCCGCGCCGTCGAAGGCGTCGCCCACGTCGCCCAGTTCGCCCGCATCGACGGCAACGTCGTCCCCAAAGGCCTGCCCTGCCCGGCCCAGGCCCTGATCGGTGGTGACGCCCTCGACCGCGCCATCATGGCCGCCTCGATCCTCGCCAAAGTCAGCCGCGACCGCTTCATGCAGACGCTGCACGACGCCCACCCCGAATACGGCTTCGACCAGCACAAAGGCTACGGCACCCCCGCCCACCTCGCCGCCCTGCGCAACCACGGCCCCTGCCCCCAGCACCGCCGCAGCTTCGCCCCCGTCCGCGCGTGCCTGGAACCCGACCGCAGCAGCCTCCCCGCCTGAGCGCTGCACTTGTCGGGCCCTGCCCGGCACGGCACCAAAGAACACACGGCGATTGCTCGCCACCGGGCCTCAGCCACCGGTGGAAAGGTGGGCGGTTACTCGCGCCTGCCTACCTGATATCTGTCGAAGGCTGACTGCTGCCTGCCTCTGCGCACCCGCCATCTATCGAAGAATGGGCCGTTGCCAACCCCAACGCACCCCTCACCTATCGAAGGATCAGCTGTTGCTCGCCCCAACGCACCGGCCATCTGTCGAAGGGGTGGTGGGGGTAGAGGCGCGGGACCGTTAGGCAGCATGGATGCTGCCTACGAGCTTACAGGGATGTATTCACAGCGCGTCCCGCGACTCTGCCCCCGCCGCCCCAGCCCGCAGCACCACCGGGCCCACCGCTCCTGCACTTGCTTCACCAACGCCAAACCCCGCAACCGCTGGAACCGCCGTAGCAAACCTGAACCCCAGCGCCAACCCGCGCCCCCGCAACACCCCTGTCAAGCCTTGTTAGCGACCACCGCCACCGCTACCCTGACCGGGCATCACATTGGTTCGGCATGTCCACTTCCCGTTTCGTACATCTCCACGTCCACACCGAATTTTCGCTGGCGGATTCGACCATCCGTGTCCCGGCGAAGCCGGATCAGGCTGACCCGAAAAAAGCCAAGCAGGCCAACCTGCTCAGCCGCGCGGTCGAACTGAAGCTGCCCGCACTGGCAGTGACGGATCTCAACAATCTATTCGCGCTGGTCAAGTTCTACAAAGCCGCCGAAACCGTGGGCATCAAGCCCATCGCCGGCGCGGACATCATGATCGCCGAAGAAGGCATGACGCCCTGGCGCATGACCCTGCTCTGTCGCGACCGCGAAGGCTACCTCAGCCTCTCCAGGCTGCTGACCCGCGCCTGGATGGAAGGCCACCGCCCCGAAGGCGGCGTCGCCGTCCACCCGGACTGGCTCAAAGCCGGCTGCCACAACCTGTTCGCACTGGCCGGCCGCGACAGCCTTGCCGGCCGCCTCGCCGGCGACGGCCGCCACGACCTGGCCGAGCAGCAGCTCGCCGACTGGCAGCGCGTGTTCGGTGACGGCCTGCACCTGGAGCTGACCCGCACCGGCCGCGACGGCGAAGAAGCCTTCAACCAGTTCGCCCTGCAGGCTGCCGGCCAGCGCGGCCTGCCGGTGATCGCCAGCAACGATGTGCGCTTCCTGCAGCCGGAAGACTTCAGCGCCCACGAAGCGCGCGTCTGCATCTCCTCCGGCCGCGTGCTGGACGATCCCAAACGCCCGCGCGATTACAGCGACCAGCAGTACCTCAAATCCGCCGAGGACATGTGCGCGCTGTTCGCCGACATTCCCGACGCGATCGACAACACGCTGGCGCTGGCCGAACGCTGCAACATCGAGATGCGGCTGGGCACCTACTTCCTGCCCAACTATCCCGTGCCCGAAGAGGAAACCCTCGACAGCTGGATCTGCAGCGAATCGCGCAAGGGCCTGGAAGCGCGCCTCGAAAAGAATCCGCTGGCACCGGGCAAGACCCGCGCCGATTATGTCGAGCGCCTCGAATTCGAACTGGCCACCATCATCAAGATGGGCTTCCCCGGTTACTTCCTGATCGTGGCCGACTTCATCCAGTGGGGAAAGAACCAGGGCATTCCGATCGGCCCCGGCCGCGGTTCCGGTGCCGGCTCGCTGGTGGCCTGGGCGCTGCAGATCACCGATCTGGATCCGATCCCGTACAACCTGCTGTTCGAGCGGTTCCTCAACCCCGAACGCGTGTCGATGCCCGACTTCGACATCGACTTCTGCATGGACCGCCGCGACGAAGTGATCGACTACGTCGCGCGCAAGTACGGCCGCGACCGCGTCAGCCAGATCATCACCTACGGCACCATGGCGGCCAAGGCCGTGGTGCGCGATTCCGGCCGCGTGCTCGGCTTCCCGTACGGTCTGGTCGATGGCGTCTCCAAGCTGATCCCCAACATCCTGGGCATCTCGCTCAAAGATGCGATGGGCGAAGGCAAGGATTCGGAAATGGCCTCGCCGGAGCTGATCCAGCGCTACCAGAACGAAGACGATGTCCGCGATCTGATCGACCTGGCGCGCCAGCTCGAAGACCTCACCCGCAATGCCGGCAAGCACGCCGGTGGCGTGGTGATCGCACCGGAGCCGTTGGCCGAGTTCTGCCCGCTGTTCGCCGAACATGACGAAGGCGGCCGCGGCCGCAACCCGGTCACCCAGTTCGACAAGAACGACGTCGAAGAAATCGGCCTGGTGAAGTTCGACTTCCTCGGCCTGCGCACGCTGACGATCATCGACTGGGCGGTCAAGGCGATCAACAAGCGCCATGAGCGCGCCGGCATTCCGCCGGTGGACATCACCGCGCTGCCGCTGGATGACGTACCCACCTACAAGGACATCTTCGCCAACGGCAATACCGGCGCGGTGTTCCAGTTCGAATCCTCGGGCATGCGCCGCCTGCTGAAAGACGCGCGTCCTGACCGCTTCGAAGATCTCATCGCGCTGGTGTCGCTGTACCGCCCCGGCCCGATGGACCTGATTCCCTCCTTCAACGCGCGTAAGCACGGGCAGGAAGAAATCATCTATCCCGATCCGCGCACCGAAGCGATCCTGAAAGACACCTACGGCATCATGGTGTACCAGGAGCAGGTGATGCAGATGGCGCAGATCGTCGGCGGTTACTCGCTCGGCGGCGCCGATCTGCTGCGCCGTGCGATGGGCAAGAAAGTGCCGGCCGAAATGGCCAAGCACCGCGAGATCTTCCGCGAAGGTGCGGCCAAGGACGGTGTCGTTGAAGCCAAGGCCGACGCGATCTTCGACCTGATGGAGAAGTTCGCCGGCTACGGCTTCAACAAGTCGCACGCCGCCGCCTACGCGCTGGTGAGTTACCAGACCGCCTGGCTCAAGCGGCATTACCCGGCCGAGTTCATGGCCGCGACGCTGTCCTCGGACATGGACAACACCGACAAGGTGGTCGGCTTCCTTGCCGAAGTGCGCAACCTCGGCCTGACCGTGCTGCCGCCGCGCGTGAACGAATCGGCGTACATGTTCGAAGCCTCCAGCGCCGACACCATCGTGTACGGCCTGGGCGCGATCAAGGGCGTCGGCCAGGGTGCCTGCGAAGCGATCGTGGAGGAACGCCAGCGTGGCGGCCGTTACGCATCGCTGCTGGATTTCTGCATGCGTGCCGGATCGGGCAAGCTCAATCGCCGCACGCTGGAAGCGATGATCAACTGCGGCGCGATGGACGGGCTCGGCAAGAACCGCGCCTCGCTGATGCTGCAACTGCCCGAAGTGCTCAAGGCCACCGACCAGATGGCGCGCGAGAAGGCCTCCGGGCAGAACTCGCTGTTCGGCGCGCCCGATCCGGTCAGCACGGCGATGCAGCTGGAGTTGCCGGAAGCCAACGAGTGGGCGCTGGGCCAGTTGCTGGACGGCGAGCGCGAAACGCTGGGCTTCTACCTCAGTGGCCATCCGTTCGACCCCTACGCCGATGACGTCAAGGAACTGGTCGGCACCGACCTGGGCAAGCTGGAAAAGCTGATCCCGCCGGCACGCCCGAGCAAGGACGGCGAGAAGCGTGCCTGGCGCCAGGAAACGCCGGTGATCCTGGCCGGCCTGGTGGTCGGCGTACGCCGCAAGGGCGAGAGCCAGATCTTCATGCAGCTCGAAGACGGCAAGGGCCGCGTGGAATGCAGCGCCTTCACCGATGGCCTGGCCGAGTTCGGCCACCTGATGACCAAGGACCGGATCCTGGTGGTCAAGGGTGGCCTGCGCGAAGACGAATTCAACGGTGGCTACGCGCTGCGCATCCGCCAGGTCTGGGATTACGAAGACATCTGCGCCAACTACGCCACGCGGCTCTCACTGCGGGTGGACCTGCGCCAGGACGGTGCGGTGTGGAACCGCGTCAACGCCCTGCTCGACCGGCATCGCCCGGGCCGCACACCGCTGCGGCTGGACCTGCTGCTTGGCTCGGAACAGGGCCCGGTGGCCGGCATGCTCGATGTCGCCGGTGACATCGCCGTGCGCGTGGACAGCCACTTGGTCGATGCGTTGCGCGCCGATCCCGCGGTCCGCACGGTGAAGGTGCGCTACAGCCCGCCCTGGGCGAACTGATTTTTTTCTGTTGCAACACAGGTATTTTGTTTTGATCAAGCGTTTTGCCGTGCTGCTGAGTGCAGCCGTCGCCCTAACGGGCTGTGCCGGCCCCGCCCAGACCTTCGAGATCGACAACCCGGGCGATACCCCGCTGACCCTGCGCATCGACGGCAACGAACTGCCGATCGCCGCGCACGCCTCGCGCCCGGTCAAGCTCAAGCCCGGTGAGCATCACCTGCAGACCGACCAGCTCGGCGACGTGCGCTTCATCGTCTACGCCAGCGGCAAGGGCGGGTTGATCAACCCGACCTTGGCCGAGTACGTGATCGCCAACGAGATCTACGTCACCAGCGAAGACAAGCTGCAGAACTTCGGCAGCCTGGACAAGCAGATCGAGCTGGGCGGGGTGACCTTCCAAGGGCCGTACCAGAGCACGCACGACCTGTTCATCGACAAGGCGTGGAGCTTCGGCGTCCGCGAGCCGTTCCCGGAGGTGCAGACCGTGGCCCACGTGGACGCCAGTGGCGGCCGGATCAACGCCAAGATCTTCACCGCCCCGGATTTCATCGCCTACGTCGAAGCAGGCATGGGCCAGCCCGGTGCTTACGCACGCCAGCAGCCCCACGGCTACGCCGCGCCCGCCTACGCGCTGGAAGCCGCCCCGACCGCACTGCCCGCGCTGGACCCGGCCTTCGAGGCCCATGCCGGCCCGCTGCGCGAGCTGTACACCCGCTACCTGCATGCCACCACCGCCGATGCGCAGCTGCAGCTCCAGCAGGAGGCCTTCCAGGCGCAGATGGCGTTCACCGCCGCCACCGCCCGGCTGGGCTCGGGCCTGCCCAAGGAAGCCAACGAGGGCTACAACACCTTCGTGAAGACCCGCAGCACGCTGATGGGCAGCGCGGCGCTGGTCGTCCCCTGAGCTGACTGGCGCGCCTGGCCCCGCTGCGCTAACGTCGGTTTCCAGACGACGGCGTACGGGGCTTTTCGGCGCATTCGGCTACACTTTCCCTCTTTTCTTCACGACGGTTTCCGATGAATCCGAACTACCTCGACTTCGAGCAACCCATCGCTGATCTGGAGGCGAAGATCCAGGAACTGCGCAGCGCCAGCGCCGGACCTGCGGTCAATGTCGAGGCCGAGGTCAATGCCCTGCAGGACAAGCTGCGGGTGCGCACTGCACAGATCTTCCGCAACCTGACCTCCTGGCAGGTGCTGCAGCTGGCCCGGCATCCGTCCCGCCCGTATACCGAGGACTACATCCGCATCATCTGCGATGAGTTCCAGGAACTGGCCGGCGACCGCGCCTTCGCCGACGACAAGGCGATCATCGGCGGCCTGGGCCGTATCGGTGGTCGCTCGGTGATGCTGATCGGCCATCAGAAGGGCCGCGACACCAAGGAAAAGATCAGGCGCAACTTCGGCATGCCCAAGCCGGAGGGCTACCGCAAGGCGCTGCGCCTGATGAAGATGGCCGAGCGCTTCGGCCTGCCGGTGTTGACCCTGATCGACACCGCCGGCGCCTGGCCGGGCATCGATGCCGAATCGCGCGGCCAGTCCGAAGCGATCGCACGCAACCTGATGGAAATGGCCGAACTGAAGGTGCCGGTGGTCTGCACGGTGATCGGTGAAGGCGGTTCGGGTGGCGCACTGGCACTGGGTGTGGGCGACCGCACCGTGATGCTGGAGTACAGCGTGTACTCGACCATCAGCCCGGAAGGCTGCGCCTCGATCCTGTGGAAGGACCCTGCCAAGGCCAAGGACGCCGCCGAACAGCTCGGCCTGACCGCCCCGCGCCTGAAGAGCCTGGGCCTGGTGGACAAGGTGCTGCGTGAGCCGACCGGTGGCGCCCACCGCAACCCGAACCAGATGGCCAAGCGCCTCAAGGCCGTGCTGCTCAACGAGCTGGACGTGCTGGAGAAGCTGCCGGTCGATGAGCTGCTGCAGAAGCGCTACGAGCGCCTGCGCAGCTACGGGACCTACGAAGTGGCCTGACCGGGCTGCGGCGGAAACGGAAAAGCCGGACGCGTGAGCGCCCGGCTTTTTTTTGGTTCTTCACCCAACTCCGGCCAAGGCAGCGTGAGGCTTCAGGAAGAAATAGTGCGAATCCCGGTATCCGTGGTGACCCACTGACCCATGTCCTGAAAACTGCCGAATTGTTGAGAGAAACCTTGGACGTCTCAGAAGCACCTACTCAAGCAGGCCCTACCGCCGCCAACACAGCTTCAATTCCGACGTCTGTACAGATGCGAAGCGCACGCTCCCGGGCTTCAGAGGCAGTCAATCGCCCTGCCATCTTCAATGATTCGATTGAAAACTCCGGATCAAGCGAAATTTTGTTGACAACTTCCTCCTGAATGCGGCGATGCAACTCAACAGCCAGACTTAGTCGTACCGTATCTCCAGCAGGTAGCGCACTTGACGCCTCGTGCCCATCCAATGCCTCGTAGTAGTAAAAGTTGGAGTACTCGTCAATGAAGCTCTGGGCGTTGACAGCGCCGAGTGCAAATTCTCTAACAAGCCTCGTCATCTTGATGAGATCTATCTCACTATCCATATTCCACGCAACTCCTCTGTCATTGCTTTATGGGAAGCCAAGAAGTCCCATCGGCATTGGTTACACCTGGTACATGGCCATGCGGCTGCTGCGCTCGCGGATCAGGGTGTGTCGATGGTTTATGTCCTCCATCCATACGCAAGCCAGTAGGCCGACCATCAGGCCCTTTCGCCTGAACAAAGCGGCCATCCGGAGATCCTTCGATTTTTCCACCTGGAGGTGTCGGGATCGCGTTTCCCTTGAAATCGACATAAATTGTTCCAGCACCTTTCTGCTCGCTAACGAGCTTCCGTCCTAATGTCGCCGCTTCGTCACCGTGCTTCAGGACTGCCTTTCCAGCATCACCGGCAATTGGGACCAGACCAATTGCCGCCCCAGCAATGTTCGCAGGAGTTGGGGCTCGGATTGCCTCGACGATACCTTTGACGTCACCCAAAACAGGCGTGAAGTCGGCAACTACAGGGAGGACCTGCCGGGCTTGCTCATCTGTTACGGGACTGTAGAAATCCCTCGGCGCTCCCAGCGCTTGACGCCCATCTGGGTCAGTAAAGCGATATGGGTTCCCGTTCGCGTACCGATAACGATTGAACTGCTCAACCGGCTTCTGGTATGCCGTCACCGGATCCACTGACAGGAACACTGCCACCTGCGGATCCATGTACCGCTGCTGCATGTAGCTCAGGCCAGTGGCCGAGTCGCTCACATGTCCCGTGTACCCCGGCCCATCAGTGACCTGGTCGCCTACCACTGCCCCGTAGGGCTCGTAGTCATAACGCTTGATCACGTTGCCGTTGGTATCAGACTCGGCCACAACCGAGCCCAGAGCATCGGTGTGAATGTAGGTCACCTTCTGTGCGCTTGCGGTCGGCACAACTGCCAGACCCATCAACAGCACAAGGCAGAGCCATGCCCATACGGCACCCGACTTTAGAACTTGACGTCAAGCACCAGCGAAGTCGGACCGGGTCGATGCGGCGGTGTCAGTCGGGGGGCGTCAAGCGGACCTGTGGTGGCCGGCCAGCAGCCTGCACTACATACCCGGAGGTCCGACTTGTCATGGCGCAGCTTGTCAGCCTGATCGACACGAGCGCGGTCGATCACTTCGCCGCCGCACTTGGCCACCATATGGAACAAATCGAAGACGATCTTGGCGTTTGGGCCGTTTGCCCTAATCCAATTCATACCGGTCGTCATGTCGATTGCGACGGTACGGAGCTGCTCGGCAATACCCGCTTGAAGAAGGCCGCTGCGGCCTAACGGGAGCGGCCTTTGCCGATCCACAACACCTGGCGACTTAGCGGGTCGACGACGACGGTGGCGTAGCGATGGCCTTTTTGTAGCTCCGCCAGAATACTGCTGGAAGCCAGCAACTGATTGACCGTCTCAGCCAGCCGGTCGGTGACCCGCTGATAGCGGCCCAGCCAGTCCAGCGTCTGCAGCCGCGGACCACCGCATGATCACACCAGACCCTACGCCGGGGAACTACCAGCGCAACACGAAGGGGGAAAGCAGGCGTCAAGGTTACCGTCAGTAAGCCTGGTCTCCACGATAATCCGCCATGAACCTTTTTTTCAGAACGGCTTGGCGATCACCAGCCAGACCACGCCGATGAACAGCACCAGCGGCAGTTCGTTGAACCAGCGCAGCGCGCGCGAGGACGGCAGCTGCTTGCCCTTCACCGCGCCTTTCAGCAGCCGCCCGGTCCACGAGTAATACACCAGCAGCAGCACCACCAGGCCGAGCTTGGCATGCAGCCAGCCCGCCGCACCGGGCGCGACCATGGTCGGAAAATCGGGAATCACGCGGTAGCCCAGCCACAGCACCACGCCCAGGATCAGCGCGAGGCCGAACATCATGTGGCCGAACTTGTACAGGCGCAGGCCCATCAGCTGCAGCCGCTCGGTCACCGGCAGCTGGCCGGCGGTCTCGCTGAGGTTGACCAGGATCCGGGGCAGATAGAACACCGCCGCCATCCACGCCACCACGAACAACAGGTGGAAGGTCTTGACCCAGTAGTAGGACTGCATGTGCTTGCTCCGGCGGCTGGCATGGGTTGGCCGCCATTCTCGCATGCCCGGCAGGGCCGCCCATGCGTGGCGGGCGCGACCCATCGCCACACCTCAACTACGCATCCGCGCGCCCACGCCGTACGATAAGCGCCGCTTTCACCCACGTGCATATCCCCATGGACAAAACCTACGACGCCGCTTACTTCCAGCGCTGGTACCAGCCTGACCAGACCGGTGGCGCCGCGCGCCTGGCGCGCAAGGTGGCGCTCGCGGTGGCCAGCGCCGAGTACTACCTGGAACGCCCGATCCGCAGCGTGCTGGATATCGGCTGTGGCGAAGGCGCCTGGCGTGCCCCGCTGCTCAAACTGCGCCCCCGCGTGCAGTACCTGGGCTTCGACAGCAGCGATTACGCCGTGCACCGCTACGGCCGCAGCCGCAACCTGCACCCGGCCAAGGTCGGCGATTTCGCCTGGCTGCGCCCGTGCGCACCGGTGGATCTGCTGATCTGCTCGGACGTGATGCATTACGTGCCCAGCCGCGAGCTGCGCCCGGCACTGGAGGGCTTTGCCGAACTGACCGCCGGCGTGGCCTTCCTGGAGGCATTCACGGCCGAGGATGACTTCGATGGCGACCACGAAGGCTTCCAGCCGCGCCCGGCGCGCTGGTACCGCAGCCAGCTCAAGCGCGTGGGGTTCACAGCGCTGGGCTCGCACTGCTGGCTGTCGCCCGCACTGGCCGGGCACGCGGCTGCATTGGAACGCGGCACGCCCTGAGTCTCGATAACAACTGAGACAGGACTCGCATTAAGGCGCCCGCGCGACGGGTACGCTATGCTGCGCGGCAACATAAGACCATACATATTGGACGTCATGCTATATCAGCTGCATGAGTTGACCCGCAACCTGCTCGCCCCGTGGGTGCACCAGGCCCAGGCCAACGCGAAGTTCTTCGCCAATCAAGGTCATTGGTGGTCGCAGATGCCCGGCGCGGACCGCCTGGCCGCTGTGAATGAGCTGTTCCACCGCATCGGCAAGGATTACGAGAAGCCCGAATGGGGCATCAACGAAATCGACGTCGAGGGCGAACGCGTGCCGATCGTCGTCCACGAAGAGATCAGCAAGCCGTTCTGCAAACTGCTGCGCTTCAAGCGCCACAGCAATGAAGCCGACCAGCTGCATACCATGCTCAACCAGCCGTTCGTGCTGGTGGTGGCGCCGTTGTCCGGCCACCACGCCACGCTGCTGCGCGATACCGTGCGCACCCTGCTGCGCGATCACCGCGTGTACGTGACCGACTGGGTCGATGCGCGCATGGTGCCGGGCAGTGAAGGCGAGTTCGGGCTGGATGACTACATTGCCTATGTGCAGGAATTCATCCGCCACCTTGGCGCGGAAAAGCTGCACGTGATCAGCGTCTGCCAGCCGACCGTGCCGGTGCTTGCCGCCGTCTCGCTGATGGCCAGCCGTGGCGAAACCACGCCGCGGTCGCTGGTGATGATGGGTGGCCCGATCGATGCGCGCTGCAGCCCGACCGCGGTCAACAACCTGGCCACGCAGAACCCGATGTCGTGGTTCGAGAACAACGTCATCCACACCGTGCCGGCCACCTTCCCCGGCGCCGGCCGCCGCGTGTACCCGGGCTTCCTGCAGCACGCCGGGTTCCTGTCGATGAACCCGAGCCGCCACTTCAGTTCGCACTGGGATTTCTATGCCGACCTGGTCAAGGGCGACATGGAAGATGCCGACGCCCACCGTCGTTTCTACGATGAGTACAACGCGGTGCTCGACATGCCGGCCAAGTACTACCTGGCCACGATCCGCGTGGTCTTCCAGGAGTTCCTGCTGCCGCGCGGCGAGTGGTACGTACAGGGTGAACGCGTGGATCCCAGCGCGATCACCGGCACCGCACTGCTGAGCATCGAAGGCGAGCTGGACGATATCGCCGGCCTCGGCCAGACCGAAGCGGCGCAGGACCTGTGCACCGGCATTCCGGCCGCGCATCGCGAGCATTTCATCGTCGAAGGCGCCGGCCACTACGGCATTTTCAGCGGCCGCCGCTGGCGCGAAACGGTCTACCCCAAGGTGCGCGATTTCTTCGCGGCCCATGCGCAGAGCGTGGCCAGCAAGCCGAAAAAAGCCGCGAAGATCGCGAGCAACGTGACCCCGTTGCGCCGTAAAGCGGGCTGACGCCCGCTTGGCGACTGCCCCCCGACCAGGGGGCTTACGCTGTGGGTAGTGCCGGCCGCTGGCCGGCTGCGCTTTCATCCAGCAGCTTGGGGAGCCGGCCAGCGGCCGGCACTACCGGATCCTCGGGTTCCAACCTGTGGCCGTGGGTTACAGCCGCACCAGCAGATGCTTGGCCATCATCCCGTGCAGGTGGCCGATGCCACGCGCCAGGTGCAGCGTGGCGAACAGCAGCAGCACACCGATGATCGCCAGCAGCGGTGTGACCCAGAGCGGCAGCATCTGGATGCCGTCGATGTGGATGCCCACGTAGTCACTGGAGAACAGCGCCGCCACCGGTGCCCAGATGAAGCCGATCGAGGTCGACAACAACGTGGTGGCGATCGTGAAGTAGACGATGCCCAGCGGCAGCATCAGCACGAAGTACAGCAGCGTCAGCCAGGTGCGGCCATCGGTGAACATGTCGCCGATGCGCTGCAGCCAGCTGCGGCTGCGGTCGGAATACGTCGGCCGGCGCGGCATGCGCTCGCCGAGCAGGGCTTCGACCAACCGCCCTTCCAGCAGCGACAGACCGCGCACCGAGCCGAAGAACAACACTGCCACCGGAATGCCGATGATCAGCACCATCAGGCCCAGCGACAGCGACAGGCCGGTAACCACCCAGGTGAAGAAGAACGTACCGGTGGCCAGCGACAGGAGCATGTAGAACAGCGCGCCATAGGTGCGTGCCTCCAGGGCGACACCGAAGAAGCGGGCCACGGCCGAGCGTGGCTTGGGCGGCGCCTGCGGCGGTGGTACCGAGGCGATGCCGGGGCTGCTGGCCGCTGCACGTCGGATCGGTGCAGCACCCGCGCTCGGCGTGCGCAGCGCACGGTTCACGGTGATTTCCGTTTCGCGGTAGATCTCGGCCACTTCTTCCGGCGCACCGTAGCTGCCGGCCACATCGGCGATCACCTCGGCCTCGCTGCGCCCCGGTTGGGCGGCCAGCTCCGAGCGCAGGTATTCCTCGGCGTCATACAGGGCGTCCTGCACCATCGCCGGATCGGCGTCGTGCAGCGCCGCGCGCAGCTGTGCCAGATACGCGGGAATGGTGGTCGGCAAGGCCCGACCGGCCACGGATTCGATGTTCATGCGGTTACCCCTTCCAGGACGGAATCGACGGAATCACGGGTGGCACGCCACGCGGCGGTCCATTGGCTGAGCACTTCACGCCCCGTGTCATTGATGCGGTAATAGCGGCGCGGTGGCCCGGCCACCGACGGTTCAACATGGCTTTCCAGCAACCCGGCCCCTTCCAGGTTGCGCAGCACCGGGTACAGCGCGCTCTGCTTGCCGCTCAGCACGCCCTCGCCGACCCGCTCCAGCTCCTTGGCGATCAGGTAGCCATACAGCGGCTCGCCGGCCTTTGCCAGCACCGCCAGCAAGGCCAGGGAGACCGTGCCGGAGCTGAGCTCTTTCTGGAACTTCTTGAGGTGGACCTCGTGGTCGCTCATGGCGGTCTCCGCTAGCGTGGAGTCCACACTAGTCCGAACTTCGCTATAGCGGATGTGTCGTTAGTCACCCTGTCGCAGGACATCCCCTGGCTGGCCGTAGCCGGTGCGCTTCGCGCACAATCGGGCACTCCCTTCCTGAACGGGTCTGCCATGTCGCCACGTCGTCCTGCCCTGCTCACCCTCGCCCTGGCCTGCCTGCTGCCCAGCCTTGCCAGCGCGGCCACGCCTTACCGCAGCCCGCAGCAGATTCTGGACGCCTCGCCGGACAGTGACTGGCGCACGCCCGACCCGGCCAACCTGCTGTACATGAACCTGCCCGCCGGCCGCGTCATCATCGAGCTGGCCCCGGCGTTCGCGCCGCAGCACGTGGCCAACATCCAGACGCTTGCCCACGAGCATTTCTGGGATGGCCAGAGCATCTACCGCGCGCAGGACAATTTCGTGGTGCAGTTCGGCGATGCCGACGCCGATGATGCCGCCAAGGCGAAGCCGCTCGGCAGCGCCACGCGCAAGCTCCCGGCGGAGTTCCAGCGCGACAGCAAGGGGCTCAAGGTCAGCCCCCTGCCCGACCGTGACGGCTGGGCCGACCAGACCGGTTTCGTCGACGGCTTCCCGGTGGGCCAGGACCGCGAGGACGGCAAGACCTGGCTGGCGCATTGCTACGGTGCACTGGGCGCCGGCCGCAGCAACGAGGAAGACAGCAGCATCGGCGCGGAGCTGTACGTGGTGACCGGGCAGTCACCGCGTCAGCTGGACCGCAACATCACCGTGGTCGGCCGCGTGCTGCAGGGCATGGAGCTGCTCAGCGCGCTGCCGCGTGGACCGGCCCCGATGGGCTTCTACGCCGATCCGGCGCAGCGCACCGCGATCCAGTCGATCCAGCGGGCCAGCGATGTACCGGCTGCGCAGCGCCCCAAGCTGCAGGTGCTGCGCACCGACTCCAGGACCTTTGCCGATGCGACCGAAGCGCGCCGCAACCGCGTCGATGATTTCTACAAGCGGCCGGCCGGCCACATCGACCTGTGCAACATCCCGGTGCCGGTGCGATAAGGCCGAGCCACTGGCGCGTTGAACGTGCATGGGATTGGATATGCACGTCTCGGTCGTGCCGGCCGCTGGCCGGCTGATCGCCTTCGCAGAAGCGATCTCTATCGCTTCTGGGACACCGCCACACTCCCGAGAATGAGCACGCCCGCCACGACCATCGCCCCGGTCACCGGTTCGCCCAGGAACAGCCACGCGAACAGCGCACCGAACATCGGCACCAGATAGGTCACGGTCGAGGCACGAGCCGGGCCGATGCGGGCGATCAGGCGGTAGAACATCAGGAACGCCAGGCCGGTGCAGACCACGCCCAAGGCGATCGCGCAGGCCCAGGACAGCATCGGGATCGGGGCGGTCGGCCAATGGGTCAGCGCCATCGGCAGCAGCAGGATCGCCGCGCAGCCGAGCGTGGCACCGGCAGAGGCCGCCGGCGGCAGGCCGGTCATGTGGCGCTTCACCAGATTGACGCCCAGGCCATACAACAGCGCGGCCAGGGCACCGGCCATCACCGCCGCACCGATGCTCAGACCGGACACTTTGGCCGTGGCCAGCACCACCACGCCGGCGAAGCCGACCAGCAGGGCGATCGCGCGGCGCATGCCGATCTTTTCGCCGAAGAACAGGAACGCGATCAGCGCGGCGAACAGCACGGTCATCGCATTGCAGATCGCCCCGATCGCGGCCGGGGCGCGTTGTGCGGCCCAGGCGAACAGGACGAACGGGATGGCCGAATTGATCAGGCCGATCGGTGCCAGCCACAGCCAGCGACGCGCCGGGAACTGGGCGCGCGCCTGCCACAGGAACGGCAGCAGCACGAGCGCGCCGAGCAGCAACCGCACCTCCACCAGTGCGTACGGTCCGAAGGCCGGCACGGCCACCCGCATGAACAGGAATGAGCAGCCCCAGATCGCGCCGAGTACGGTCAGTTCCAGCGGGGTACGCCAATCGCGCTCCACCGTACCTGCGGCCAGCGGCGCCCCGCTCACGGTGGGCCTCCGCAGGGAAGCTGACACGCAGGGCGAGCGGTAAGGGACGGCAACATGCGCGTGAATCCGGGGGAGGAAGGGCAACAGCATCCGCCTGCCGTCACGCGCCCACAAGCGCGTAGTATCCGTGCAAGCCACAAATATGATTTGGGTCTCGACCATGATCCTTCGCCCTGCCCTGCTGCCCGCGCTGGGGGTGTTCGCGGTTGCCGCACGCCACCAGAATTTCGCCCACGCCGCCCAGGAGCTGCACCTCACCGCCAGCGCGGTCAGCCACCACGTGCGACGGCTGGAAGACCTGCTTGGAACCATCCTCTTCCAGCGCCATGCGCGCGGCGTGCGGCTGACCGCCGAAGGCCGCCAGTTGGCCGACGCGGCGGCGGCCGCGCTCAGTGATCTCAACGCAGTGGCCGGCAACCTGCATCCCCAGGCGGACATCGTGCCGCTGCGGGTCACCACCATCCGCTCGCTGTCGTACTGCTGGCTGATCCCGCGGTTGCCGCGCTTCACCCAACAGCATCCGCGCATGCGTATCGAGCTGCAGACCAGCACCGAGCTGGTGCGCTTCGACGAGACGGGTCCGGAACTGGGCATCCGTTACGGTCTTGGCCAGTGGCCAGGCATGACCGCGCATCACCTGATGGACGATGAACTCTGCCCGGTGGCCTCACCTTCCCTGGCGGGCGTCTCGACGCTGCGCGAACCGGCACAGATCGCCACCTTGCCGCTGCTCAGCGACATGTCGCCGCAGGGTTGGCGCGACTGGTTCCGGGCGGCGGGTGTGCGCGGGCTCGACCTGCCCTCGCTGCACACCTTCAGCGACAGCACCGATGCGATGCGCGCCGCGGTCTACGGCATCGGCGCAGTGCTGGCGCGCAAGCACATCGCCCAGCCCTACCTGCAGCGCTATGAGCTGGTGCGCCTGCCCGGCCCCGCACTCAAGGCGCGCTACGCCTACTATGTGGTCCACGCCGAACACCGGCCGCTCAGCCCGACCGCGCAGGCGTTCATGGACTGGCTCAAGCGCGAAGCACTGGATGAGCGCACCCCGCTGCCCGCCCTGCCCGATGAACTGCTGGGCCTGCCGCCTGCGGACCGCACGCACGACTGAACCGGGCGCCACGACCCGGCGCGCATCCTCACCCGACCTTTTCCGCGTGCTGGCTAGGCTGGAGTCCCTTTCCCCCGAGGCTCGACCCATGGCCCTGTTGCGACTGCGAATCACCGGCACCGAAGACGATGCACGTGCCATCACCGACCTGCTGCAGAGCATCGAGGGGATCGAACACGTCGAGGAAACCGACGACCTGATGCCGCACATGGACGACGACGATTCCAGCTCGGCCGGCCTGTCCGATGACATCGGCCCGGGCACGCACGAACTGGAAGTGGAAGTAGGCAACGCACTCGGCGCCCAGCGCGTGCGTGACGCGGTGCAGGAACTGGCGCTGGAGCTGGATGTCTTCGTGGAATACGAGCAGGACGAAGGCTGAGTCAACCGTCGTGCCGCGCTTTAGCGCGCGGCACGACCGGCATGGTCAGCGCGCGGCCGCCGCGGCCTTGCGACGTTTGCGGCGGCGCCACAGCGCCAGGCCCACGGCACCGACCGCCCACGCCACCACGCCGACCGGCAGCAGTGCCGCCACCGCGCGGATCACGAACGCGATGCTGGTGGTGAAGATCGATCCGAACTCACTGAACGCCCTGCCGATGTCGCTGCGGCTGCGCTGCCCCGCCGGACCTTCGAAGTGCAGGGTGACCAGCTGTGTATCGATCCGGCGACGCTGCTGCGCAGCCTCCTTGTTGGCCTGCTCCAGCCCGGCCTCGATCTCCGCCATGCGCTGCGAGACCGCCAACAGGTCGGCCACCTTCATGTCACTGCGCTGCTGATAGGCCTGCAGCTGCGCATGCTCTTTCTGCAGCCGGGTCTGGGTCAGTGCGGTGTCGGCCACCTGCTGGGCCAGATCTTCGGCATGGGTATTGCGCGAGGCCACATCGCCGCCTTCACCGGCCAGCGCGATGATCGGCTCGACGCCCTTGGGCGCGATGCGCACGCGGATGGAGCCGGAGCGGGTTTCACCGCCTTCCTCGCCCACCTGCAGCACCGCGCAATCACCGAACCGGTTGCTCTGGCAGGCCGCGGACACGGCCTTGACCCGCTCACTGATGCGCTTGGCATCCAGCTGGATGCGGATGTCGTGTTCATACGCCAGGAACGCGCCCTCGGGAGATGCCACGGCCCCGGCGGCCGCGTCGGCGGCGTAGTTCGGCCCGCTGCGGCCACAGGCCACCAGGCCCAACAACAGCATCCCTGCCAGCCCGGCGCGGGCCCGTCCTGTCCATCCAGTCACAGTGCAACTCCAGTCAATACGGCGATCTTCACGGCGCATGGTAATCCAATGGCACGGGGACAACGGGGGCCATCGGCCCTATGCTCGGGGATTGTCCCCAGTACAGGAACACCGATGCGCCAGCATCTGCTTGCCCTCGCCCTGATCGCCGCCCTTGGTGGCTGCCAGCAGGCCGACTCCCCGACGCCCACCACCGGCACCGAAGCGGCCACCCCGGCTGGCGATGCCGCGGTCGATGCGGCCTTCGCCGACCTGTCCAAGCGCGCCCTGGACACCTGGATGCAGCTCTCCCCGATCAGCGCCACGCAGATCGGCGACCACCGCTACGACAGCGAGATCGACGACCTGAGCGCGGCCGGCCAGCAGAAGGTGCTCACCGCGTACAAGGCACTGCTGGGCGATCTGGACAAGATCGACGTCAGCAAGCTCTCGCGCGAGAACCAGGTGGACGCGGCGATCCTGCGCAACCAGCTGCAGTCCGAGGTCTGGACTGCGGAAGTGCTGCAGTCGCCCAAGTGGGACCCGCAGATGTACAACGGCATGGCCGGCAGCGCGCTCTACGGCCTGATGGCGCGTGAGTTCGCGCCGCTGCCCGACCGCCTGAAGTCGGCGACCGCGCGCATGGAGAAGCTGCCGCAGATCTTCGCCCAGGCCCGCGAGAACCTGGACCCGGCCCGCGTGCCGAAGATCCATGCCGAAACCGTGGCCAAGCAGAACCGCGGCATCCTGAGCATCGTCGATACCTTCATCACCCCGCACATCGGTGAGTTGCCGGCCGAAGACCAGAAGCGCCTGCAGGCTGCGATCGAGGGCCTGAAGAAGGCCGTCGACGAACAGCAGACCTGGCTGGACAAGACCCTGGTGCCCAACGCCAAGGGGGACTTCCGCATCGGTGCGGAGCTGTACGACCAGAAGCTGAAGTTCGCGCTGAACTCCTCGCTCTCGCGCGCCGAGATCGGCGAGCGCGCGCGTGCCGAGCTCAAGCGAGTGCGCCAGGACATGTATGGCATCGCGCAGACCGTGCTCAAGGACAAGCCCGGCGCCCCGGCGCTGCCGGCCAACCCGAGCGACGAGCAGCAGCAGGCCGCGATCGAAGCCGCGCTGGAGCTGGCCTATGCCGACAAGCCGGCACGCGACAAGGTCGTTGAAGACGCCAAGGCCGCGCTGGAGCAGTCCACCGAATTCGTGCGCAAGCATGACCTGATGACCCTGCCCGATTCTCCGGTCGACATCATCCTGATGCCGGAATTCCAGCGTGGCGTGGCCGTGGCCTACTGCGATTCGCCGGGCCCGCTCGACAAGAACCTGAAGACCTTCTATGCGGTCTCGCCGATTCCGGACGACTGGACGGACAAGCAGGTCGATTCGTTCCTGCGCGAATACAACAGCCGCATGATCCACCTGCTGAGCATCCACGAAGGCACTCCGGGCCATTACCTGGAAGGCTGGCACTCGGGCAAGTTCCCCTCCACGCTGCGCGCGGTGCTGCGTTCGGGCCTGTTCGCCGAAGGCTGGGCGGTCTACACCGAGCGGATGATGCAGGAGCAGGGTTATCTGGACAACGATCCGCTGTTCCACCTGGTGCAGCTGAAGTTCTACCTGCGCACCATCTCCAACGCGATCCTGGACCAGGGCGTGCACGTGGACAACTGGACGCGTGAGCAGGCGATGCACCTGATGACCCACGACGCCTTCCAGCAGGAGAGCGAAGCCTCGGGCAAGTGGGTACGTGCGCAGCTGACCTCCGCGCAGCTGCCGACCTACTTCGTCGGCGCGCAGGAACACTTCGATACCCGCAAGGCCGTGCAGGACAAGCAGGGGGCCAAGTTCAACCTGAAGGCCTACCACGACCAGATGCTGTCCTACGGCGCCCCGCCGGTGCGCTTCGCGCGCCAGCTGATGCTGGACCAGCCGATCGAGTAAGCACTGCCTCGTTCCTCGTCAGACAGGCAAACGGCCCGGGGTGACCCGGGCCGTTTCTTTTCTGCGGGACGGGCATGACGCGACTTACGCGTCGGCAGCCACGAAGCCCCCGGTCTGCCGTGCCCACAGCCGCGCATACAACCCGCCGGCCGTGATCAGCTCGGCGTGCGTGCCGGTTTCCACGATGCGGCCCTGATCCATCACCACCAGCCGGTCCATGCGCGCGATCGTGGACAAGCGGTGCGCGATCGCGATCACCGTCTTGCCGGTCATCAATTCATCCAGGTTGTCCTGGATCGCCGCTTCCACTTCCGAATCCAGTGCAGAGGTTGCCTCGTCCAGTACCAGGATCGGAGCGTCCTTGAGCAGCACCCGCGCGATCGCGATGCGCTGGCGCTGGCCACCGGACAGCTTTACCCCGCGCTCGCCGACATGCGCGTCGTAACCACGGCGCCCTTCCCCATCGACCAGCGTATCGATGAAGGCCGAGGCGCGTGCCTTGGCCACCGCGGCATGCAGCTGCTCCTCAGTTGCATCCGGACGCCCGTACAGCAGGTTGTCGCGGATCGAGCGGTGCAGCAGCGAGGTGTCCTGGGTGACCACGCCGATCTGCCGGCGCAGGCTTTCCTGGGTGACCCCGGCGATGTCCTGCCCATCGATGCGGATCTGCCCGCTTTCCAGGTCGTACAGCCGCAGCAGCACATTGACCAGGGTCGACTTGCCGGCACCCGAGGGACCCACCAGACCGATCTTCTCACCGGGCTTCACCTGCAGGTCCAAGCCGGCGATCACGCCTCCGCGTTTGCCGTAATGGAAATGGATGTGATCGAAATGCACGCCGCCCTGGCTGACCACCAACGGCACGGCATCGGCGCGGTCCTGCACCGTCAGCGGCTGGGAGATGGTGGTGATGCCGTCCTGCACCGTGCCGATATCTTCGAAGATGCCGTTGATCGTCCACATGATCCAGCCGGACATGTTGTGGATGCGGATCACCAGGCCGGTGGCCAGGGTGATCGCACCGACGCTGATGTGGCCGCCGTTCCACAACCACAGCGCCAGGCCGCAGGTGCCCACGATCAGGAAGCCGTTGACGATGGCGATGGTGACTTCCAGCCCGGTGGTGACCCGGGTCTGGCCGCGGTGCTTGGTGGCCAGTTCGTCGATCGCCTCGGCCACGTAGGCCTGCTCGCGCCCGCCATGGGCGAACAGCTTCAGCGTGGGCACGTTGGTGTAACCATCCACGATGCGGCCCATCGCTTTGGAGCGCGCTTCGGAGGCGATCCACGCACGCTCTTTCGCCCGCGGCACGAAGTACCACATGATCACCGCGTACCCGGCCATCCACAGCCCCAGCGGGATCATCAGCCGCCAGTCCGCCTGCGCGAACAGGTACAGCGCAGTACCGGTGTAGACGATGATGTACCAGAGCGAATCGACCATCTGCACGGCCGATTCGCGCAGCGAGGTGCCGGTCTGCATCACCCGGTTGGCCATGCTGCCGGCGAAATCGTTCTGGAAGAAGCTCAGGCTCTGCCGCACCACATAGTTGTGCATCAACCAGCGCGAGCGGTTGCTCAGGCCCGGTACGATCGCCTGGTTCACCAGCAGGCTGTGCAGCGAGACCAGCAGCGGCCGCGCGATCAGGGTGATGCCGGCCATCCACATCAATGTATTCGCATGCCGGGCGAAGAAATCGCTGCCGGGCTGCTCGGCGACCATGTCCACGATGCGGCCAAGGAAATCGAACATCGCCACTTCGACCAGCGCCAACAGCAGGCCGGCGATCAGCGTGGCCAGCAGCACCGGCCACACCGGGCGTAGATAGTGGATATAGAACGGCACCACCTTGCGCGGTGGCATGCGCGCATCGATCGGCGGGAAAACCGGAATCAGCGATTCGAACCAGCGGAACATCGCAGTGCACCGAAAACAAAACAGGCCGCGATTATCCCACCGCGGCCTGCTGTTTTACTCTCACCTCCCTCACACGCCGGCGACGGGGTTCAGCCCTTGGCCTCCGGCGCGATCGGCGTCAGCAGCAGGTCCTGGAAATCGAAGCTGAAATCGGTCAGCGAAGATGCCGCCTGCATGCGCACCTCGCGGACCTTGCCGTCCGGATCGAGACTGAAGTTCACGAACGCATCGGCGTTGAGTGACCGGTCGTCCCAGCGCACCAGGAAAGTATCGTGCTGCCAATGTTCCAGCGTGCCGATCAACTGCGCGGTCTTGCCGAAGCGCAGGCGCAGTTTGCCGCGCTGCTGCTCAACGAATACCTCGCCGTACCATGCGTCGCGGTAGCCGCCTGCATAGCGTGCCAGCGGCAGCGACGGCTTGGATGTCGCATCGCGTGCGGCCAGGTGCTTGGCCCAGCCCTCGTCCGCCTTCTCCTGCGACTTGGCCACGGCGGCTGCGTACGCGGCGACCCAGTCGGTGGCCGGTGCCTGCAGATAGGCATCCAGCGCTTCCATCGTGATCGCGTTGAAGGCCGCGCCCACTTCCTGGTTGGTCAACACCACGATGCCCAGCTTCTGCGCCGGCACCAGGGTCACGCGCGAGACCATGCCCGGCCAGCCGCCGGTATGCCAGACCAGTTTCTGGCCCCGGTAATCGCTCAGGCTCCAGCCCTCGCCATAGCCGGCGAAGTTCGGCCGTGCCGCCGCCAGCTGCGGCACGCTCGGCTCGGGCACCACCTGCGGGGTGATCATCTGCCACATCGCCTGCTGGGTCTTGGCGGTGAACAGCGGCTTCCCGTTCTCCAGCGTGCCCTGGGCCAGCTGCACGTTCATCCAGCGCGCCATGTCGTGCACGCTGGAATAGATGCCGCCGGCGCCGGCGTTGTTGGACCAGGTCAGCGGCGCGACGGTGCGCAGCTGGCTGAAATCATACTTGGCGTGCCCCACTGCAGCGTTGTCGCCGGGCTGCAGATGATCGGCGTTGTAGCGGGTGCCTTGCATGCCCACCGGGGTGAAGATGTGCTGCTGCAGGAAGTCCGCATAGGTCTGCCCGGACACCTGTTCGATCACCTGCTGGGCGACCGCGTAGAGAATGTTGTCGTAGGCATAGCGATCACGGAAGCCGGCCTTCAACGGCACCTTGCCCAGCCGCTGCACCACCTCTTTGTTGCTGTAGGAGGTGGTCGGCCAGAACAGCAGGTCGCCCGCGCCCAGGCTGAGGCCACTGCGGTGCGACAGCAGATCGCGGATGCGCATTTCGCCGGTCACGTACGGATCGGACATGCGGAAGCCGGGCAGATGATCGATCACGCGATCGTCCATCTTCAGCTTGCCCTGCTCGGCCAGCAGATTCAGCGAGGTGGCGGTGAACGCCTTGGTATTGGAGGCGATCGCAAACAGCGTATCGGCCTGCACCGGGTCCGGCTTGCCCAGCTCGCGCACCCCGTAGCCGCGCTCCATCACCACCTTGCCATCCTTGACCACCGCCACGGCGATGCCGGGGATGTCGAACTCGCTGCGGGCGCGTTCGATGGTGGCGTCCAGCCGCTGCAGTTCGGCCGGCACGGCGGCCGATGCCAAGGGTGCGCATGCCAGCAGCACGGCGCCTCCGATCCAGGATGTCTTCAAGCAGTGTCTCCGGTTGCGTGTGGCGGGGGCGTCGAGCGTGCCGATGCCCCGGTTTCGCACGATGGTAACGCGGCCCGGATCAGGCTCGCCTGTGCCAGAAGGAGGCCCGCCATGACCGCGCCCGCCGAGACCACCGCCACGATCATTCCCTGCCTGCGCTACCGCGATGCGCACGCCGCGATTGCGTGGCTGCAGCGCGCATTCGGCTTCCAGCAACAGGCGGTGTATGCCGATGGCGATACCGTTCACCACGCCCAGCTTGTCTACGGCCACGGCATGATCATGCTCGGCTCGGTCGACAACGGCAGTGAGTGGGGCCGCTACAGCGTCCATCCGGACGAGCTCGGCGGTCGCCAGACCCAGAGCGCCTGCGTGATCGTCGCCGATCCCGATGCGCATCATGCGCGCGCGGTTGCCGCCGGCGCGCAGATCGTCATGGACATCGCCGACCAGCCCTATGGCGGCCGCGGCTATGCCTGCCGCGATCTGGAAGGCTACCTGTGGTGGTTCGGCAGCTACGACCCATGGGTCGACCGCGCGGACGGCGCATGAGCGCTGCGGCCGGCTCCATCCGCACGGGTATCGGTGGCTGGGTCTTCCCGGCGTGGCGCGGCGGCACGTTCTATCCGGCTGGATTGCCGCAGCGCGAAGAACTGGCCTACGCCAGCCAGCAGTTGGGCTGCATCGAGATCAACAGCACGTTCTACCGCGCGCAGAAGCCGGCCATCTATGCCCAGTGGCGCGCGCAGACGCCCGAGGGCTTCCGTTTCTCGGCCAAGGCGCCACGCACGATCACCCAGACCCATGACCTGACCACGGTGGGCGAACGTGCCGAACGTTTCATCGAGGGCATCCGCGTTCTGGAGGACCGGCTGGGGCCACTGATCTGGCAGTTCAGCGACAGCCATCCCGCCGGTGCGGCCGAATTCGATCGGTTCCTGGGCATGCTGCCGCGCAAGGTCGACGGCCACCGCCTGCAGCACGCACTGGAGGTGCGCAACCCCGCGGCGTGGACGCCGGCGCTGCTGACCGCTGCCCGCGCCCACGGTGCCGCGCTGGTGTTCAGCGGCTCGGATGAGTACCCCAGTTTCGCCGACCCCACCGCCGACTTCATCTATGCGCGATTGATGCACTCACGCGCGAACCTGCGCGCCGGCTACCCGGCCAGGGCCATGGAGCAATGGTGCCTGCGCGCGATGCGCTGGGCCCGCGGCGAAGACAATCCGGACCTTCCCCACCTGGCTGCCGAACTCCCCGCGCAGCCACCGCGCGAGGTGTATGTGCTGTTCATCGGTGCGGCCAAACAGCGCAATCCCGGCGCGGCGATGGCGCTGCGCGATCAGCTGGAGCTGCTCGGCGGCAGCTGATGCGCTACCGGTTCCGGCGGCGCGCGGCCAAGGCTCCATCCAGCCACCACAGCAGCGCACCGCCCACGACGAATACCACCCCCACGGACAGCGCATTGCGCGCGACCAGCGCGATGCCCAGCGCGCCCAGGTCCAGGAAGGGATACGGGTACTGCCCACTGAGCCACCCGACCAGCAGGGCCCAGCCGAGGTAGACCGTCGGGAACGCCAGTGCGCTGAGCAACCCACGCCTATGCAGGCTGCCATGCGGCCCGGCCAGCCAGCCAAGCAGATACAGCACCGGCACCGCGTAATGCAGACCCGTATCGGCCCACCACTGTGCGCCCTGCGGGTCCCACAACGGAGCCAGGAGGGTCACGTAGATCAACCCGGTGATGCCGATGAACAGCGCCACCGCCGCGCGTGGGACCGGGCCGGCCAGCCCGTCACGGCCGCCGCGGGCCAGTGCCAGGCAGACGGCGGCAACGCCGATGTTGCTCAGGATGGTGAAGTAGCCCAGGTAGCGCAGCGTCGCGTCCGCAGCACCCAGGCCCGGTGTGTCGAGCAGCAACGTGTACTGCAGCAGCAGTGCCGCCACGGCGATCACCGCAGTGAGGCCGGCCAAGGTGCGAAGGGTGCGGGGCAGTCCGGCGGGGACAGGGGCGATAGGCAGGCGTGTCATCGCTGCAGAATGCCACGCCCCCGCGCTGGATCGCGTGGAAAGCATCCTTCGCGGCGCGGCGTGTCGCACAATAGGCGGATGCCGATGACCGATACCCGCAGAGCCCTGCTGCAAATCCATTTCTGTGTGCTGCTGTGGGGCGTCACCGCCATCCTTGGCAAGCTGATCACCCTGCCCGCGCTGCCGCTGGTGTGGTGGCGCATGTTGCTGGTGGTGGCGATGCTGGCCCTGGTGCCGCGCGTGTGGCGCGGGCTGCGCCAGCTGTCGCCGCGGCTGGTGGCCGGCTACTGCGGTGTGGGCGCGCTGGTCGCGCTGCACTGGCTCACGTTCTATGGCGCGGTCAAGCTGGCCAATGCCTCGGTGGCGGCCACCTGCATCGCGCTGGCGCCGGTGTTCACCGCGGTGATCGAGCCCTGGGTGGCCAAGCGCCCCTTCCAGTTCCGTGAGCTGGCCTTCGGGATCCTGGTCCTGCCGGGCGTCGCGCTGGTGGTGGGCGGCGTGCCCGATGGCATGCGCCTGGGCGTGCTGATCGGCGCGCTGTCGGCGCTGCTGGTGGCGATCTTCGGCTCACTCAACAAGCGCCTGGTCAGCCATGCCGACCCACTCACCGTGACCGCGCTGGAACTCGGTGCGGGCACGCTCACCCTGACCCTGCTGGCGCCGGTACTGCCCTTCCTGCTGCCCGCCCTGGCCAGCGACCTGTGGGTGATCCCGGACCTGCACGACGGCCTGCTGCTGTTGACCCTGGCCGGGCTGTGCACGCTGCTGCCGTTCGCGCTCGCGCTGGTCGCGCTGCGCCACATCAGCGCCTACACGTCGCAGCTGGTGACCAATCTTGAGCCGGTCTACGCCATCCTGCTGGCGATGGTCCTGCTCAGCGAGCAACGGGAGCTGACCCCGCTGTTCTATGCCGGCGTGGCGATCATCGTCGGGGCGGTGTTCCTGCACCCGCTGCTCAACCGCCGCCGGAAGGTGCAGCACCCGGAACTGATGGCGACGTCCGAGGCACGCAACATCGCCGATTGAGCGGGCGTACCCGCCAACACCCGGTCCCTGCCGCGGATACGACCCGTGCACATCAGTCGGCGCGGATGACCCGGTTGCGCCCCTCGCCCTTTGCCCGGTACAGCGCCGCATCGGCGCGGGCCAGGGTCTGCTCGATCGCATCACCGTGACGGTGCGCGGCCACCCCGATGCTGATCGTCAACGGCAGGCCCAGCGGCAGATCGGCTACCGCCATGCGCAGGAAATCGCACTGCAGCTCTGCCGTGGCCAACGGCGTGTCGGGCATCAGCACCACGAACTCTTCGCCGCCATAGCGCGCGGCCAGGCCATGCCCGGCGAAATGCGCGCGCAGCAGGCGGGCCAGTTCGGCCAGCACGTGATCGCCGGTGGCATGACCGTACAGATCGTTGACGGTCTTGAAGTGGTCGATGTCGAGCAGCGCCACCGCGGTCGCGCGCGGGTGACCCTCGGCATCCACCACCGCCGCCTCCAGCGCGGTGCTCATCGCGCGGCGGTTGGGCAGGCCGGTGAGCGGATCGGTGCGGCTCTGTTCGGCCAGATCGGCGTTCTGCTGTTCCAGCAGTTCGTTGTACTCGGCCAGACGCTGCTCGTACCAGGCGCGATCGGTCATGTGCTGCTGTATTTCATGCGCGTACCGGCGCAGCTCCATCACCAGCGAAACCTGCCGCGACAGCGCCGACAGGGCATCGCGCTGGCCGGGGCTGAGCTGCCCGGGGGCGGCATCGAACACGCACAGCGTGCCCAAGGGCAGGCCGTCACTGCTCAGCAGCGGCGCGCCCGCATAAAAACGGATATGCGGCTCATCGACCACGATCGGGTTGTCGACAAAGCGTGGGTCGGTTCGCGCATCCTCGACCACCATCACCTGGTCCGGCTGCAGGATGGCGTGACCGCAGAAGGAGATGTCCCGGGTGGTTTCGGGTGCGTCCAGCAGCTGCCGCGCCTTGAACCACTGGCGGTCCTGGTCGACCAGGGTCACCGCGCCCATGTGGGTGCCGCACAGCGCGGTGGCGATCGTGACCAGATCATCAAAGGACCGCTCGCGCGGCGTATCCAGGATCTGATACCGCTGCAGCGCCAGCAGGCGCTGTGCTTCGTTGTCCGGCTTGGACGGCTTGATCATCGTGGCAGGCGGTGGCGTGTGCCGGATCAGTCTAGCCCGGGTACGGCGTCACGGCGTGACGCACAGCATCACCAGTCCAGCTGTTTGGGCAGCAGGCCGTTGAGCTCGGCATCGGTGAG
This sequence comes from Stenotrophomonas sp. Steno-Z10-BAI, assembly GCF_056393115.1. Taxonomy (NCBI): domain Bacteria; kingdom Pseudomonadati; phylum Pseudomonadota; class Gammaproteobacteria; order Lysobacterales; family Lysobacteraceae; genus Stenotrophomonas; species Stenotrophomonas sp. Steno-Z10-BAI. The sequence goes on from NZ_JBWJOZ010000006.1 coordinate 73,643, forward strand.
ATTGCGCCACTGCCCCGGCTTGAGCGCACCGAGTTTGATGTTGTCGATGCGCACGCGGCGCAGCTGGGTGACCCGGAAGCCGAACGCGGCCGCCATCAGGCGGATCTGCCGGTTCAAGCCCTGCTGCAGCGTGATCCGGAACCCGAACTTGGCCAGCTTGCTGGTCCGGCACGGCAGCGTGACCTCATCGCGGATGCGCACGCCGCGGGCCATGCCACGCAGGAACTCGTCGGTGACGGCCTTGTTGACCGCCACCATGTATTCCTTCTGGTGCCCGTTCTCGGCGCGCAGGATCTGGTTGACGATGTTGCCGTTGCTGGTCAGCAGGATCAGGCCTTCGGAATCCTTGTCCAGGCGGCCGATCGGGAAGATGCGCTGTTCGTGGCCGACGAACTCCACGATGTTGCCCTTGACCGAACTTTCGGTGGTGCAGGTGATGCCCACCGGCTTGTTCAGCGCGATATAGACATGCTTGCGGCCGCCGGCCTTCTTCGCTTCGCGCGCGCGCAGCGGCTGGCCGTCGACCAGCACCACGTCCTGTTCGCCCACCACCGCACCGGTACCGGCCGGATGGCCATTGACGGTGACGCGGCGTTCGCCGATCAGGCGGTCGGCTTCGCGCCGGGAACAGAAGCCGGTGTCGGCGATATGCTTGTTGAGTCGGGTTGTCATCGGCCCATTATCGGGCAAAAGGCGGCCGCTGCTGCGTTTTTCCGCGTGCCGGCGGTTCAGGCCGGCAGCGGATCGCCGGCGGTCGTGGTGCGCTCGCCGTCATGGATCTGGTTGCGACCGTTGCGCTTGGCGCAATACATGGCGTGGTCGGCCCGGCGCAGCAGCCCGGCCAGGTCGTCGCTGCCCGGCTTGAGCACGGCCAGGCCGATGCTGGCCGAGACCGTCAGGCCGGCAATGCCGAGTGCCTGGGTGACGGCCGCCACCTGCTGGCGCACCGTCTCCAGCCGCGCCACCGCGGCGGCATGGCCGGCGCCGGGCAGCAGCACCAGGAATTCTTCACCGCCCATCCGGATCACATCGTCGTGATTGCGCACCGAACCGCGCAGCGCGCGCGCCACCGCGACCAGCACCTGATCGCCGACGTCGTGGCCGAACTGATCGTTGATGTCCTTGAACAGATCGATATCCAGGAAGCCGATCGCCAGTGCGTGCGGTTCCTGGCGCGCCCGTTCCAGGTATTCGGCGAGCAGGCGCAGGCCGGCGCGGCGATTGGGCAGGCCGGTCAGCATGTCGGTATCGGCGAGCTGGCGCATTTCATCGCGCTGGCGGCGCAGCCGGCCCAGCCGCAGGTTCAGGGCATAGGCGGCCATCATCAGGAACCAGGTCGCCGACAGCTGCAACGCTTCGATCCGATAGGCCACCAGCCACTGCGCATCCAGCGCATCGGCCCCGATCATGATCCACCAGGGGGCCAGCGCGGCCAGCCCCGGCAGTGCATGCGCATCGCGCTGCCACAGCCCCCACAGGCCTGCGCCGAGGCACAGCGTGCAGGCCCCCAGGAAACTCCACTCCAGTACGAGCGCCACGATGCCCAGCCCGGTCAGCCCCCACAGCGGCACACTCAGGCCGAGCGCGATCAGCCCCCAGAGCACGAGGTGCTGCGCCGGGCGCGAGCGTGGCCACCGCCGGTCGCCGCCATTGAGCCGCCACAGGATCGGCAGCAGCAGCGCCTGGCTGAACGCAGTGAGTGCGATCAGCCACCAGGAGGCACGGTCCTGCACCGGCAACCACGGCTCGGGATAGCCACTCAGCCCACCAAGGACCGCCTGCCAGAGCACGAACACCAGACAGGCACCCACATACACCAGGAACGAGCGGTCGCGGGTGGTGGCCCAGCCCATCAGCGCCGACAGCGCCAGCGCGATCGCCACCGCGATGCACGCCGCGCGCATCAGCAGCCGGGCGGTGTCGTTCTGCTGCACCGGGCTGGGGGCGCCGAGCTGGATGGTCGGCACCCAGCGGTCCTTCAGCGGGCGGGTCCAGGACACCACGATCGGTTCGTGATCGCCGGCCTCGGGCACCACCACCAGCCCGACCCCCGCACGGAAGCGCGAATCACGGGTCCGCGCATCGTGCATGCTGCCGCAGATCTCGCGGTCGCCGTGGCTGATGCGGACCTCGCCGGTGAGCACGCCGAACACATCCACGGCCTGGGGCTTGCCCGACCAGCCGGCGGCCGGCGCCGGAATCGACAGCACTTCCTGGTGGCGTGCCAGCACATCCGGCGTACAGGCGCGCTGCGGCGTCACCTCATCGGTGGCCCCACCCAGCAACAGGAAGTCCTGCCCCACGCGCGGCGCGGCCTGCAGGCTCCAGGGCAACAGCCACAGCAGCACCAGCGCAAGCGCCATCCACCCGATTGAATACCCGCCCCCGTTGCTCACACCTGCGCCCTGCCCGCCCGTGTTCGTCCGCGCACACCGTGTCCGCAACCGTCGGCGGCGATTATCGCATCATGGCACGCCCCGCCAGGCCTCGGAGGGCCGGCCCGCGCCCACCGGCCGGATCGCCAGCTGGGTCATCCGCTCCAGCGGAATCGGCCGTTCGATCGCATACCCCTGCAGGCCCTCCACGCCCATCTGGGCCAGCTGATCGGCGACCACCGCCGATTCCACCCATTCGGCCACCACCATCATGTGAAGCTCGCGGCCGACCTCGGTGATCGCCCGCACGGCGGCACGGTTGACCGGATCCAGGTTCATGTCGCGCACGAATACGCCGTCGATCTTGAGCATGTCCGCCGGCAGTTGCCGCAGGTAGCCGAACGAGGACAGCCCCGAGCCGAAATCGTCCAGCGCCATGCGGCAGCCACGCGCTTTCACCGCGTCGATGAAGGCGCGTGCCTGATCCAGGTTGCTGACCGCCGCGGTCTCGGTGATTTCAAAGCACAGCTTGCGCGCCAGGCCGCGGTTGCGTTCGAGCAGATCGGTGACGAAGGCCAGGAAGCTCGGCTCGGCGATCGACTGCGCGGACACGTTGACGTTGCACAGGCCCAGCTGCTGCACATGGCTCGGGCACACCTGCAGGTGCCGGAACAGCAGGGACAGCACATGCCGGTCCAGTGCCATGCCCATGCCGTATCGCTCCACCGCGCCCATGAACTCGGCCGGCCCCTGCAGCGCGCCTTCCGGGCTGCGCATGCGCACCAGCACTTCGTAATGCAGGAACTCCGGATCGCCGACCCGCTCGATGCGCTGTGCATACAACAGCATGCGGTTCTCGGCCATCGCGCTGGAGACATTGGCCAACCGCTCCGCTTCGCGCCGCCGCTCATCCAGTGCCATGCGGCTCTCGTTGTAGCAGTGCACCCGGTTGCGGCCGGCCTCCTTGGCCGCGTAGCAGGCACTATCGGCGGCGCTCATCAACCAGTTGACATCCGGCGCATCCGGGCTGATCTCAACCACCCCGATGCTGCAGCTCACCCGGGGTGCGCCGTCGCCCTGCTGGATGCTGACCTGGCCAAGCGTGCGCACCACCCGCTGCAGCACCTGCTTGGCTTCATCCTGCCCGGCATTGGCCAGGAACAAGGCGAACTCGTCGCCCCCCAGGCGGCCGACCCAGTCGCCATCACGCACCGCCCCCACCAGGTAATCGGCGAAGCTGCGCAGCAGCTGATCGCCGGCAGCGTGGCCGAACCCGTCGTTGACCAGCTTGAAGTAGTCCAGATCGATGTAGCACAGCGAGTGGGTGCCGCCCTCGGCCCGTACCGCCACCAGCGCCTGTTCGAGCAGCCGCTCGATCTCGCGGCGGTTGATCAGCCCGGTCAGCGGGTCGTGACTGGCGTGGTGCTCCACCTCGCGTGCCAGGGCATGGTTCTGCGAAACATCTTCCACCAGCGCGAACACCGCCGGCGCCCGCGCCCGGGTGTGCACCACGGTACCGCTCCAGCGCCCCCACATCAGGCTGCCGTCAGCGCGCAGGAAGCGCAGCTCGCCCGGGCGCAACTGGCGCGGCCAGTCGATCCGGCCGCGCTCGTCCAGGATCAGCTCGCCCTCCACCAGCAGATCGGCCAGCGACAGACTGAGCAGGGCCTCGCGGCGCTGGCCCAGGATATCGGCCATGGCCTGGTTGGCCTCCATGATGCCGCCGTCCTCATCCAGCTTGAGCATGCCCACCGTGGCCTGGTAGAACGCGGCGCGGAAGCGGCTCTCCTGTTCGGTCAGGTCGTTGCGCACGCGGCGCGCCAGCAGCACCGCGACCAGGGTGATCGCCAGCACCGACAGGCCACCGACGATGAAGGTCGTCATGCGCACCATCGCCGCGGTGTGCAGCAACGCGCTGGAGAACGCACGCGCCTGGTTCTGCATGCCCACATCCAGCGCCTGCACCCGGCGCAGCAGGGCCTGCTGCACCGCCGGTGTCAGTGTGCCGGCGGCATGCCCGGCCTGGACCCGGTCGGTGATGGCCACCAGTTGCAGCAGATCGTCATCGGTGTCGCGCCACAGGCGTACCGCATCGCGGAAATACGGCTGATCGCGCAGGTAGCGATACGAGAGAATCAAACGGTTGATGTCGCCACGGGCGTTGCCGCCTTCAATGAAGCCCTGGCGTGCTGCGGCGATGTCCGGGTCGGCCTGCTCGAGGGCACGGCGGGCGGTGAGGTCGCCCAGTGGCACCCGCAGCGCCTGCCGGGTCGCGCCCAGGTCAACGGCATCACCCGAGGCGATGTACCGCGACAGCGCGTGAGTGGCCTGCTGCTGGCCGCGCGACCAGTGGCTCTGGCCCATGATCCATGCCGTGGAGGCGGCCTGCAGCTCCTGGATCACCGCGGAAATCCCGACCAGGCCGATGGCCATGCCGGTCAACAACACAAAGCGCAGGGTCAGCCCCCGCATCGAATACGGTATCGCGGTGCCGCCACTCTCCCTGCGACCTCCAGACATCGCCGATCCCCCCGGGGCTGCGGATGTGGAAACTCATTCCATTGGAGCATGGTCCAATCCGCAGGCTAGGGCCAGCACTGTTGAGACGGTGCGAAACCGGCGGACCGGGACGCGCAGGCCGGATACGACGACGCCAGCCCGGAGGCTGGCGTCGCGTTGATCACCCTGGGGCGATCAGAAGTTGCGCGGACCGCGCGGCTTGAAGCCGTCACGACGCGGCGGGCGGTCGTTGCCGCCCGGGCCGCTGCGCGGGCCACCCGGACCGCCCGGACCACGCGGCTTGCCCTGGCCGAACTTCGGCTTGAACGGCGGACGCGCGGACGGGGTCAGGTCTTCACCCGGCTCGACCTTGCGCATCTGAAGCTGCTGGCCCGAGACCCACACCTTCTTCAGGTGGGTCAGCAGGTCCTGCGGCATTTCGGCCGGCAGGTCCAGCACCGAGAAGTCGTCATGGATGTCGATGCGGCCGATGAAACGGCTTTCCAGGCCAGCTTCGTTGGCGATCGCGCCGACGATGTTGCCCGGCTTCACGCCGTGGACGTGGCCCACTTCGATGCGGAAGGTTTCCATGCCCGGCTCGGCGGCACCGCGCGGGGCGATGTCACGGCGCGGGGCGCGCTCGGCGCCGCCTTCGCTGTTGCCGAAGTCGCCTTCCGGACGCGGCGGGCGCGGGCCACGGTCGTCTTCACGGCGCGGACCCCGCTCGAAGCGCGGCTCGAAACGGGCCGGGCGCTCGCCACGGTCGTTGCTGCGCTCGTTGCGCTGATGCGGGGCACGCTCTTCACGGGCACCACGGACCGGCGGGGTCAGCAGGAACGGCGAATCGCCCTGCAACAGCTTGGCCAGCGCGGCGGCGATCTCGATCGCCGGCACGTTCTTCTCGCCTTCCAGGCGCTGCAGCAGGTCGCGGTAGAACTCGGTGCCACCGGCATCGAGCACATCGCTGATGCGGCTCATGAACTTGGTGATGCGGGTGTCGTTGACCGCGTCCACGCTCGGCAGCTGCATCTCTTCGATGGGCTGGCGGGTGGCGCGCTCGATGGCACGCAGCATGCCCTTTTCGCGCGGGGTAGCGAACAGGATCGCGTCACCGGTGCGGCCGGCACGGCCGGTACGGCCGATGCGGTGCACATAGCTTTCGGTGTCGTACGGGATGTCGTAGTTCAGCACGTGGCTGATGCGCTCCACGTCCAGACCACGGGCGGCCACGTCGGTGGCGACCAGGATGTCCAGCTTGCCTTCCTTGAGCATGCCGATGGTGCGCTCGCGCTGGGCCTGCTGCATGTCGCCGTTGATGGCGGCGGCGGCCAGGCCGCGCGCCTGCAGCTTCTCGGCCAACTCTTCAGTGGCTGCCTTGGTACGCGAGAAGATGATCATCGCGTCGAACGGTTCCACTTCCAGGATACGGGTCAGCGCGTCCAGCTTGTGCATGCCGCTCACCCACCAGTAACGCTGGCGGATGTTGGCCGAGGTCGTCGTCTTGCTGACGATGGTGACTTCGGCCGGGTTCTTCAGGTAGGTCTGCGCGATGCGGCGGATCTGCGAGGGCATGGTGGCCGAGAACAGGGCGACCTGGCGGGTCTCCGGCAGCTTCTTCAGCACGGCTTCGACGTCGTCGATGAAGCCCATGCGCAGCATTTCGTCGGCTTCGTCGAGCACCAGCGTCTTCAGCTCGGACAGATCCAGGGTGCCGCGCTCGAGGTGATCGATCACGCGGCCCGGGGTGCCGACGATGACGTGCACGCCACGACGCAGGGCCGACAACTGCTGGCCATAGGGCTGGCCGCCGTACACCGGCAGGACGCGGAAGCCGGGGATGCCGGAGGAATAGGTCTGGAACGCCTCGGCGACCTGGATGGCCAGTTCGCGGGTGGGGGCCAGCACCAGCACCTGCGGCTTGGTCTGGTTGAAATCGAGGTTGGACAGCACCGGCAGCGCGAAGGCGGCGGTCTTGCCGGTACCGGTCTGGGCCTGGCCGAGCACGTCACGGCCTTCCAGCATCGCCGGAATGGTGGCGGCCTGGATCGGCGACGGGGTTTCGTAACCGACGGTGGCGACGGCCTGCATCACAGCGTCGGACAGGCCGAGATCTGCAAACAGCAGCGGCGCGGGGGATTCTTGGGACATGGGAAACTCCGAAACACCGCCGTTCTAGAGGGCAGTGAGATAAAAAAGGGGGATGGTCCGCGCTTTGGGCGCCCTTTCTTATCGCGTGCCCTGGCGCTGCTCGGTCGGAGGAGAATTCACTCACTCAGGGGGCGATGATACCGCATCGTTCCTGAACAACGCATACAGATTCCCGGATGGATGCCGTTGCGCCGCCGGCTGGCGCACAATACGCGCCCTTTCCCGGCCCGGCCCCACGTCCGCGCCTCTTCCCAGGATACCCGCTCCATGCAGACCCTCGAATTTGAACTGGACCGCGACTACGTCGAGCTCAAGCAGCTGCTCAAGCTGGCCGACCTGGTCACCAGCGGCGGCGAGGCCAAGACCGTGATCGGCGACGGCCAGGTGCTGGTCGATGGTGAAGTGGAACTGCGCAAGGCATGCAAGATCCGCGCGGGCCAGCAGGTTCAGTTCGCCGACACGGTCATTCACGTGATCGCCGACAGCGACGCGCCCTGATCTTCCCGGCCGGACTCAGCGCAGTGTATCGCGCTGGGTCAGATGGGCGGTGATCAGCTGGCGGAACGGGGCCACCCCGTGCGCCAGCCGCAGTCCGGCCCGGCGCAGCAGCCGCGCCGGCAGGCGGTCATCGGTGTACAGCGAAGCGATCGCATTGGTTGCCTCATAAAGCGGCCGCGAGGCCAGCCGGTGACCGCGCTCGTAAGCGGCCAGCCCGGCGGGTGCGGCGATGTCGCGTCCCTGCCCTGCGGCCTTGCGCAGGAGCCCGGCCAGTCGATGCTGGCTCTGCAACCCCAGATTGAAGCCATGCGCGGTGACCGGATGCATGCCGACGGCGGCATCGCCGATCAACGCACAGCGATCGCCGGCGAACGCGTTGGCATACACCCCCACGAGGGGATACGCCACCGGCGTGGCCACCGGCCGCATCGCGCCCAGCCGATGCTCGAAAAAGCCACTGATGCTGCGGCCGAAGTCGGCCTCGTCCTGGCCCATCAAGGCCGCGATCTGACGCGGCGGCAGCGTGATGACGGCCGAGGCCTGGTCGCCATTGAGGGGCAGCAGGGCCATCGTGCGCCCATACCCGAACCACTCCCAGGCGGTGTGCTGGTGCGGCACCTCGATCTGCATGCGGCAGACCAGCATGGATTTGCCGAAATCACGCAGCTGCGCGCCAATCCCCAGCAGGCGGCGGGTGGAGGAGAAGCGGCTGTCGGCAGCGACCACCAGCCGCGCGGCCAGCTGGCGGCCATCGGCCAGGGTCACCACGCTGTGGGCCGGGCCCGGGCTCACGGCCGTGACGCTGGCCTGGTCCAGGATTTCCAGACCGGCCTGGCCCTGCACGCTCTGCCAGGCGGCGCGACGGATCAGATGGTTGGGCACCAGCCAGCCGAGGTCGTCCCCGGTGCGCTGGTGCGCGGCGAAGGTCAGCGCGAACGGCGAGCCGCCATCCATCACCTTGGCATCGCGCAACGGGGAAATCTCGGCGGGATCCAGCTGCGCCCACAGCCCCAGCGATGCCAGGATCTGGCGGGAGGCATGGGTCAGCGCCATCTCACGGCCGTCGAAGGCGGCCTGCGCCAACGCGGCACGCGGCTGCTGTTCGATCAGGGTGACGCTCAGGCCGGTATCGGCCAGCGCGCGCGCGAAGCACAGCCCGGTCGGGCCGGCGCCCACCACCACCACATCCACTGACTGCATGATCCCATCCTGCCGTTGCGTGTCCAGCGCAGCTTAACGCCGCAGCGCCGGCGCCGTCCTTGATCTGGATCAGGTGCGCCAGCGCGGGTTCACAGCAACGCCCACAGCAGCATCACGATGCCCAGCAGCGACACCAGCCACACCAGGCTGCGCACATACGGCACGCCGGCGGCGTACAGCGGCAGATAGATCAGCCGCGCCCAGAAGTACAGCTGCACGGCCACGGCCGTCATCCCGTCCTGGCGCTGGGTCAGCACCACCGCCAGCACCGCGGCGGCGAAGAAGGGGAAGGTTTCCATGAAGTTGCTCTGCGCCCGCTGCAGGCGGCCAGCCAGCGGACTCGGCGCCGGCATCGGCTGATCGCGCGCGGAGGCATTCCAGCCGATCCCGCGCTCGCGGGTGATCAACGTGGAAGGTGCAAACACGTGCACGAGGCCGAGCACCATCGACCACACCAGCATCTGGATCTCGATACTCATCTGCGCAGTCTCCGGCGATCAGGGGGTGGCGGCGCGCACGCTGTAACCGGCCAGGCGCCAGACGCGGTCTTCGTCGAACCGGAAGGACACCAGTTCGCGCACCGGCTGGGCACTGTTGGCAAAGCGCGTGGGGAAACTGACGTTGATGTACAGGCCTTCCGGGACGGTCGCCCCGGCGGCGTACTTGACCCGGGTCACCACCGGCTGGCCACGCGAGGCCAGCGCGCCAAGGCGCTGACGATCGGCGGTGAGCTGGCTGACAAAGGCCTGCTCGGTCACTGACTTCTTCGCCACGGCCGAAGCGCCTTTCCATGCCTCGCCGGCACGGTTGGCATCGACCAGCTTCGCGACCTGCAATGCAGCAGCGGTCATTTCCGCATCCTGCTTCTGCACCTGCGCCTGCTGCGCCGGGCTGAGTGCCGGGCGGGCGGCAGGCGCGGGGCGCGCCGGGGCCGGTGCAGGCGTGGCCGGCGGCGGTGGCGTCTGGGCCAGCGCGGCGAAAGGCAGCAGAGCGGACAACAGCAGCAGCGGAACACGCATCAGGACACCGTTGGCTGGAAGGAACTGCGCTCCAGTCTACGGGAAGGGCGTGAGTCCTCCGTCAGTTGCGCTCGGCCGCCTCGGCCGGCGCCGGCCGGGCATCGCCCAGCGTCTGCTCCACGGCATCCGGCTGACCGGGCGCGGTGGTGGCCGGCAGCAGCGTGGAGACATCGATCTCCGACAGCGGACTCTCGTCCGGACAGGTTTCATCCGGGAAACCGAAGCGCTGCTTCAGAGCCTGCCCACAGCTGTTGACGGCCTCCAATTCACTGCCTTCGCGCTTGCACTCCTGATCGAAAGCGACCAGGAACGCGTCCTTGCGGCGGACGAACGCATCGCCGCATTTGCGCATCTGCTTGATCCGTTCCAGGTCATCCTGCACCGCGTTGGTGCCATCCAGCCCGAACTGACGCAGCTCCTCGGCGGTGAGCAGGCGCAGGCTGCGGTTGGGCACGGTCATCATCAGATCGGCTACGCCCACGGCCACGCCGTTGCGCTGCAGGTAATCCTTGACGTTGTCGTACACCTCATGGAGTTCGCGGTTGAGCTCGGCACGCGAGGTGGCCTTGGAGCTGATCCGCATCATGCGGTGGATGCCGACCTTGCCCGATACCAGCCGGTTGTCGCCGGCAGCCAGCACGAACACGCAGGCGCTGTGGCAGACCGAGCCTTCGCGCACCCAGATGGTCCAGTTGGATTCGCCGATGCGATCCCCCGCCACGATGGCGGCTTCGACCTGGCCACCACTGGAATCCAGATCAAGGATGCGCCGGGAAATACGCTGCGCATCGGCGACCACGGCCAGCCGCGCGACCAGCTCGGAGAAACCGGGATTGATCTTGCCCACATAGCGCACGCGCAGCAGGCCACGTTCGGCGCACGGCTGCAGCGCGGCATCGATGCTGGCCCGATCAAGCGCCTCCAGCGGCGCACCATCGCCCGCGTCGCCGGCATAGTCGGTATCGCAGCTGATCCACGCCTTGCCGTTTTCCAGGGCCGCGTCCGGCCAGCGCAGGTCACCGCGCTTGGGCGCGGGCGGTGGCGGTGGCGGCGCATCGGCCGCGTTGATCGAGACCATGTGGTCGCCATCGGCGGTCTGTGCCCGCACGGCCTTGTCGGCGGCGGTGACATTGCCCGGGTTTTCCAGCTGGCTGCAACCGGCCAGACCCAGACACAACAACGGCAACCACCACGACTTGAGCAACATGGACAACCCGGAATCCTTGCGAGGGGGAATGCGCGGCAAAACCAGCGCAGAGGCACAGTCTAGTGCGCGACCGCCGCGGCGCGGCAACCTGTCCTGAACCGGGCGACCCGGGGCTGGCATTGGCGTCCGAAAATGGCGAGCCAGCCCTGCTCACCGGGCATAGACTGGCCCCCATGGAGACCGCCCTGCCCCTGGACCACGCCGCCTGCGAAAGCGCCCGCCTTGCCCGCGATGCGCGCTTTGATGGGGTGTTCTTCACTGCCGTGCGCAGTACCGGCATCTACTGCCGACCGGTCTGCCCGGCACCGGCGCCGAAGCCGTCCAACGTCACTTACTACCCCACGGCTGCCGCAGCCGCGGCCGCGGGTTTTCGTCCCTGCCTGCGCTGCCGCCCCGAGTTGGCCCCCGAGGCGCAGGACGCACTCAACAATGAAACGCTGCAGCGCGCGCTCGCCCTGATCCACGATGGCTATCTGCAGGACCAGCCGGTCGCCGATCTGGCCACCCACGTCGGCTTGAGCGCCCGCCAGCTGCAGCGCCTGTTCGTGGCCCGGCTCGGTGCGGCGCCGGCGCAGATCCACGCCACCCGCCGGCTGTTGTTGGCCAAGCAACTGCTCACCGAAACCGCCTTGCCGGTCACCGATGTCGCGATGGCCTCGGGGTACAACAGCCTGCGCCGTTTCAACGCGGCCTTTCTGGATGGCTGCGGGATGCCCCCGACCGCGATCCGCCGCCAGCGCGGCACGCTGACCGAGGGCGCACTGACCCTGCGCCTGGGCTACCGGCCGCCGCTGGATTTCACCGCGATGCTCGGCTTCCTGCGCCGCCGCGCCATTCCCGTCATCGAGCAGATCGACACGGACAGCTACCAGCGCGTGATCGGGCCGCCCGAGCGCCCCTCACTGCTGCGCGTGACCGCCGATCCACGGCGCCCGGAGCTGTTGCTGCACCTGGGCCAGGTCGATCCGCGTGCGATTCCGGGCATCGTGCGCCGCGTACGCCGCATCTTCGATCTCGATGCCGACCTGCGCATGGTGCACGCGACGCTGGCGCAGGAACCACTGCTGGCGACGGGTATCGCACAACGCCCCGGGCTGCGCGTACCCGGCGGCTGGGATGGCTTTGAAGTGGCCGTGCGCGCGGTGCTTGGCCAACAGGTCAGCGTGGCGGCCGCCGCCACGCTGGCACGCCGGGTGGTGGACCGCTTCGGCGCCACCCTGGAGGGCATGCCGGAGGGACTGGACCGTCAGTTCCCCTTGCCGGAGGTGCTGGCACAGGCACCGCTGGAAACCATCGGGCTGCCGCGCACCCGCGCGGCCACCGTGCGTGCGGTTGCGCAGGCGGTGGTCGATGGGCGGCTCGATTTCCGCGCCGGCCAGTCGCTGGCTGGTTTCGTGGCGCGCTGCGTCGCCTTGCCCGGCATCGGCCCATGGACCGCGCATTACATGGCACTGCGTGCGCTGGCGCTGCCCGATGCGTTCCCGGCCGGCGATCTGGTGCTGCAGCAGGTGCTCGGTGGTGATACGCGACTGAGCGAACGCGCCACCGAGGCCCGCTCGCAGCCGTGGCGACCGTGGCGTGCCTACGCCGTTCTGCATCTGTGGCATCTGGCCACACCGTCTTCGGGAGTTACCTCATGACCCTGCTCTACGACACCTTCGACAGCCCGATCGGCGCGCTCACCGTGGCCGGTGACAGCCAGGGCATCCACCACATCCTGTTCGAGAACAACCGTTACGACGCCAAAGGGCGCGAACACTGGCAACGCGACGCCCATGCACTGCGGGACGCACGCGGACAACTGCTGGAGTACCTGCGCGGTGAGCGCGTGCGCTTCGATCTCCCGCTTGCCCCATACGGCACGCCGTTCCAGCTGCGGGTGTGGAAGGCGCTGGCCGATATTCCGTTCGGCCAGACCTGGAGTTACGTGGCACTGGCGCGGCACATCAACCACCCCACCGCCAGCCGCGCGGTCGGTGCCGCCAATGGCCGCAATCCACTGCCGATCGTGCTGCCCTGCCACCGCGTGATCGGCAGCAGTGGTGCGCTCACCGGCTTCGGTGGTGGCCTGGAAGCCAAGGCTGCGCTGCTGCAACTGGAAGCACGGCACGATTCGCTGTTCGCGTAACCGGGCATACGCCGTGGGGTGGCGTATGCCATCGGTTGTCTTCGACGCGTCACCGCCACGCACTATCATGTCGTGATGATTTCCGTCCGCCTTCCACTGGCGCTTGCCGCCGCTCTTTCGCTGGCCGCGTGCGCGACCGCACCCTCCACTCCACCTGACGCCGTCGCGGCGACTGCTGTCCCGACGGCGCCAGCCACTACGCCCAAACTGTTGCTGGTTTCCATCGACGGCCTGCGTGCGGACATGCTCGACCGCGGCCTCAGCCCCAACCTGTCGCGGATCATCGCCGGCGGCGTGCGTGCGGACTGGATGACGCCCTCATACCCGGCGCTGACCTTCCCCAACCACTACACGATCGTGACCGGGCTGCGTCCGGACCACCACGGCATCATCCACAACAGCATGGAAGAAGCCGAACTGGGCAGCTTCCGCCTGCATCTGCGCGAGGCCGTCACCGATGCCCGTTGGTGGGGGGGCGAACCGATCTGGGTGGGCGCTGAAAAAGCCGGCGTGCATACCGCGACCCTGTCCTGGCCCGGCAGCGAAGCGGCCATCCAGGGCGTGCGGCCCAGCCAATGGCGGGTGTACGACAGCACGGTGACTCTGCCTGACCGTGTCGATCAGGTGTTGAGCTGGCTCGGCCAGACCGACGCGCAGGCACCACGCCTGGTCACCCTGTACATGGAACAGGTGGATCACGCCGGGCATGACCACGGCCCGGAGTCGTCCGAATACGCCGCCGCCATCGGCGAGGTCGACACCGCGATCGGCCGCCTGTTGGACGGGCTGCAGGCACGCGGTCTGGCCGACAGCACCAATCTCATCGTGGTGTCCGACCACGGCATGGCCAGCGTGCCCGAGGGCCAGGTCATCGCCACCGAAGACATGGTCGATCCGTCGATCGCCAAGGACGTATCGGTCGGCCAGTCAGTCGGCTTCGCGCCGTTGCCGGGCAAGCAGCGCCAGGCCGAGAAGATCCTGCTCGGTGCGCACGCACACTACGACTGCTGGCGCCGCGAGGCCCTGCCGGCGCGCTGGGCATACGGCCGCCATCCGCGCATTCCGCCGATCCTGTGCCAGATGCACGAAGGCTGGGATGCGTTGACCCGCGACCGCATCGCCACACGCAAACCCGGCAACCGCGGTTCGCACGGTTACGACAACGCACTGCCCTCGATGCGCGCGGTGTTCATTGCCCGTGGGCCGTCGTTCCAGCAGGGCAAGACCCTGCCTGGGTTCGACAACGTGGATGTCTATCCCCTGCTGACCCGTCTGCTGGGTGTCCCGGCCGCCCCCAACGATGGCGATCCGGACCGCCTGCTCCCCGCATTGCGCTGAGGCGATCCCGTCGCGCAGGCAAAAAAAACGCGGCGCAAGCGCCGCGTTTTCATGACCTGCCTGGCTGGATCAGCCGGCCTTGGCCACCGCTTTCTTGGCAACGGCCTTCTTGGCCGGCGCCTTCGTCACGGTCTTCTTGGCAACCGGCGCAGCTGCGCCCACGGCCGCCTTGCTCACGACGTGCGAACGCGAATTGCCGTAGCTGGCATTGAAGCGCTTGCCCTTGGCGGTCTTGCGGTCACCCTTACCCATGTCGTAACTCCTTAGTCTGAATGCTGCGAAATCTGATTACCCCGTACTGACACGGGTTCGGCGGGGCCGCCCTCTCAGGCGCCCCCGCGCACGATCGGAAAGCCTACCATGCGCGCTCTCAATGAGCACAGCTGGCGTCATGGACGTGGCCATGGTTCAGGCGCAGATTCACCAGATGGGCCACGCCAACCAGGACGCCGCCCAAGGTCATCACCACCGCATGCGGCACCGCCGAGTGGTGCAGCGGGCCGTACAACAGGCCCGCCCACAACGCGGTCAGGCCCGGGATCAGGAAGCCCAGCGCGCGCAGCGCGCCATGGCGGCGCCAGCCCCAGACCAGGCTGAACAGGCCCAGCAGGGTGACGAAACTCACCAGCGCCAGCTCCACGCCGTCACTCATCCAGACCGACAGACCCAGCGACGGCGCAGCCGCCAGCAGCACCGGGAGCACAGCGCAATGCACGGCGCACAGCAGCGAGCCGGTGGCACCGAAACGATCCAGCAGATGGCGAACACGAGCGAACAGGGGCATGACTTCCAGCAGGGTCGGCGAAGCGTTATGGAATAATATAACATCAATCCTGACGCGCACCCTTGCCTCCCCCCCTGACTTCCCTTCCCCCCGTCCCGTTACGGGATTCGCGCGCCCCACCATTGATACATTGTAACAATTGACCGAAGGCCCTTGCCCTATGCGCTCCAGCTCCCTCCTGCTCAAACCCCACGCCCTGTCCCTGGCCCTTGCCGCCGCGATGCTGCCCTCGCTGGCCATGGCCGCCGATGATGCCGGCAACCACCGCGACCGCCACCTGACCGAGCTCTCCACCGTGAAGGTCACCGCCTCGCCGCTGCAGGGCGATGCCGAATCGCTGGCCCGCCCGGTGGATGTGCTGGCCGGTGAGCGCCTGGACGAGCAGAAGGCCGGCACCCTCGGCGACACCGTGGCCAAGCTGCCCGGCGTGCAGAGCACCTTCTTCGGCCCCGGCGTCGGCCGCCCGATCATCCGCGGCCAGGAAGGGCCACGCGTGGCAGTGCTGTCCAACGGCATGGGCAACATGGATGCCTCCACCGTCAGCGCCGACCATGCCACCAGCATCGAGCCGTTCCTGGCCGATCAGATCGAGGTCCTGAAGGGCCCGGCCACCCTGCTGTTCGGCAGCGGTGCGATCGGCGGCGCGGTCAACGTGGTCGACGGCCGCATCGCCCGCGAACTGCCGGACCGTCCGCTCAGCGGCCGCGCCGAACTGCGCGGCAACTCGGTCAACGACGAGCGCAGCGGCATGTTCCGCCTGGATGGTGTCAGCGGCAACGTGGTGCTGCATGTGGACGGCCTGGTCCGCAACGGCGATGACTACCGCATTCCCGGTTACGCGGTGATCGATGGCCTGGAAGATCACAGCGGCCACGATTACGAGGAAGGCGACACCGACGAACCGCGCCGCGGCCGTCTGGACAACAGTTCGATCCGCACCCGCGCCGGCGGCGTCGGTGCCACATGGCTGGGCGACGAAGGCTACTTCGGTGTATCCGCCAGCACCTACCGCACCAACTACGGCATTCCCAACGGCGCGCACGTGCATGCCGACGACGACCATGGTCATGACCACGATCACGACCATGGCGATGAGGAAGAGGGCGAGGAGCATGACGTCCGCATCGACATGGTGCAGAACCGCTTCGAAGCCAAGGGCGGCATCTACCAGCCCACCTCGTTCCTGAAGAACATCAGCCTGCGCACCGCCTACACCGATTACGAGCACACCGAACTCGAAGCCGGCACGCCCGCCACGCGCTTCACCAACCGGGGCATCGAAGGCCGCCTGGAAGCCGTGCAGGAACAAATCGGCGGCTGGGATGGCGCCTTCGGCCTGCAGTTCGGCAACAGCGACTTCGGCGCCAAGGGCGAAGAAGCCTTCGTGCCGGATACCGCGACCAAGAACATCGGCCTGTTCGTATTGCAGGAAAAGCAGTTCGGCCCGTTCAAGCTGGAGCTCGGCGGCCGCCATGACCAGGTCAAGCTGGACCCGACCGGTGATTACCGCGCCCGCACGTTCGACGCCACCAATCTCTCCGCCGCCGGTATCTGGACGCTCAACGACGCCGTCGACCTGCGCTTCGGCATCGACAGCTCCGAGCGCGCCCCGACCAACGAAGAGCTCTACGCCGCCGGCGCGCACATCGCCACCCGCTCGCTGGAGATCGGCGATGCGAACCTGAAGACCGAACGCGGCCAGCGCGTCGAGCTGGGCATCCACACCCACAGCGAGCGCGTCGATTTCTCCGCCTCCATCTACCAGACCAGGTTCAAGGACTTCATCTACCTGGCCGACACCGGCGTGGTCGAATCGCTGCCGGTCCGGCTGTGGACCCAGCAGGACGCCACCTTCAAGGGGGCCGAAGCCGAAGCCCTGTTCCATCTCTTCGAAGGCAACGCCGGCGACTGGGACCTGCGCGTGTTCGGCGATTACGTCAAAGCCGAACTGGATGGCAGCGGCAGCCGCAGCGTCGACATCGCCGTCCCGCACGGCGACCACAACCACAACTACACGGTGGATCTGGCCAACACCGGCTACCTCCCACGCATCGCCCCGGGCCGGGTCGGCGCGGACCTGCGCTGGGCCAAGGATGGCTGGCGCGCCTCGGTCGGTGCCGTGCGCTACAGCAGCCAGAAGGACGTCGCCCAGAATGAAGAGCCGAGCAACGGCTACACCCTGGTCGATGCCCACGTCGCCTACCGCTGGGACCGGACCGACAGCAACAGCTACGAAGTCTTCCTTGACGGCAGCAACCTGACCAACCGCGAGGTCCGCCCGCACACCTCCCTGCTGCGCGACTACTCCCCGCTGCCGGGCCGCGGCGTGGCATTCGGGATCCGCGCGTACTTCTGATCGATTCACTGGGTGGTTGCTTGACCCGAGGGGGCCGAAAGGCCCCCTTTTTTTGAGCTTGACGCACTACGTGCATATGCACGTATCATCCAGCCACCCACCCCGGCACACGCCCATGGACCCGCTGACCCAGAGCCCCTGCACCTGCTTCCGCCTGCGTCGCGCGGCACGCCGGCTCTCGCAGATCTATGACGCCCACCTCGCCCCCGCCGGGCTCAGCCTCAACGCCTACTCCATCCTGCGTCGCGCCCCCGCACCGCGGCAACTGGGCGATCTGGCCGAGGCGCTTGGCATGGACCGCACCACGCTCACCCGCAACCTCAAACCGCTGCTCACCGCCGGCTGGCTTGAACAACGCCGCGGCGACGATGCCCGGCAACGCCTGATCGTCATCACCGCTGCCGGCAAGGCCTGCCTTCGTCGCGCGCGCCCCCTGTGGCAACGGGCGCAACACGAAGTGGAAACCACCTTCGGGCCCACGCCGACCGCCCGGCTCAACGCCCTGCTCGACCAACTCGACCACGCCCTGCCCACCGGAGCCGACGCATGAGCACGTCAACCACTGCCACCCGCGCACCCTCAATGCACTGGGGCCTGCTGGTCGCAGCCTCCGCCATCCTCATGGTCACCATGGGCGTGCGCCAGACCTCCGGCCTCTACGTGGACCCGATCCACCGCGGCACCGGCGTGAGCATCGTCGAGATCAGCTTCGCACTGGCCATCGGCCAATTCGTCTGGGGCGCGGTGCAACCCGTGTTCGGGGCCATCGCCGACCAGCGCGGCGCGTTGCCCGTGCTCATCTTCGGTGCCCTGCTGCTGGCGGCCGGGCTGCTGCTCGCACCGCTGCTGACCAGCCCGCTGGGCATGACCTTCACCCTCGGCCTGCTGATGGCCGCCGGTGCCGGCGCCGGCAGTTTCTCCGTGCTGATCGGCGCGACCGCCCACCGCCTGCCGGCCGAAAAGCGCTCGTTCGCCGCCGGCCTCATCAATGCCGGCGGCTCGCTGGGCCAGTTCGTGTTCGCGCCACTGGTCCAATGGATCATCGGCACCGCCGGCTGGGCCCGCGCCATGATCACGATGGCCGTCATCACCCTGCTCTCGGTGCCGCTGGCCTGGCCGCTGCGACGTCGCGCGGGCGACCATGCGCCCACCGCCGGCGCCACCGATGAAGGCGGGCTGCGCGCACAGTTGCGCGTCGCGGTGCGCGATCGCAGCTATTGGTACCTGCATCTGGGCTTCTTCACCTGTGGCCTGCACATCGCCTTCCTGGTCACCCATCTCCCCGGCGAAATCGCGCTGTGCGGGCTCTCGCCCACCGTCGCCTCGTCCTCCATCGCGCTGATTGGCCTGTTCAACGTCGCCGGCAGCCTGATCGTGGGCGCCCTCGGCCAGCGCTACCGCATGAAGTACCTGCTGTTCTGGATGTACGCCAGCCGCGCCGTGATGATCGGGGTCTACCTCGTTGCGCCGCCTACCCCGCTCACCTTCTACGTGTTCTCCGCCGCGCTCGGCTTTACCTGGCTGGCGACCGTTCCGCCCACCGCCGGGCTGGTCGGCAAGCTGTTCGGCCCGCGCTACCTCGGCACCCTGTTCGGCCTGACCCTGCTCTCGCACCAGTTGGGCGGTTTCTTTGGTGCATGGCTCGGCCGCCTGGCGCTGGCGCACACCGGCAACTACCTGTGGATGTGGTACGCCGACATGGGCCTGGCCGTGCTCGCCGCGTTGATCAATCTGCCCATCCGCGAAGCCCGGATGGGCGGCTGTCACGGCGTGCCCGCGCCGCGCTGAGCTCACCCGCCCTCGACATTGCCCAGCGCGCGCCAACCGCGGTGCGCTGAAAGCGACGCAGGCCCTTTCCCGCCGGACAGTTCTGTCCGATGATGCGCGTATGCCTACCCAACGTGCCGACGCGGCCGCCCGCCGCGCCCAGATCCTCGACGCTGCCGATGCCGTGTTCGGTCAGCATGGCGTAACCGCCCCGCTGGACCTGGTGGTCGAGCGTGCCCAGGTCGGCCGGGCCACGCTGTACCGCAACTTCCCTGACCGCGCCGCACTGGTCGAGGCGTTGCTCCAGCGCACGGTCAACCGCATTGCGCGGCAGGTGCAGACCCTCGGCGACCGCGACGACGCATTGTTCGACGTCCTCGAAGGTATGGCCAACCGCATCGTCCAATCGCCTGCCCTCTCCGATTACTGGCGCGCGGTCGATCCTGATCAGATCCCGATCCGCGCCGCCCGCGAAACGATCGTCGAACTGCTGCGCGAACCGATCGCCCGCGCGATCGCCGCCGGCCTGTGCCGCCCCGATCTGGAAACGACGGACATTTCACTCATCTCAGGCATGCTGGGAGCCGCGCTGCGTGGCAAGACGCGTGACGAACGCGCCCGGCTGGCCACGCGCGCCCTGCAATTGCTGCGTGGCGGATTGCGGGGGCCTGCCGACGGGGAGGGATGATGCCGCAGTACCTCAAGCCGGTTCCGGACTGGGAGGAGCACGAAAAACCGACGCTGCCGGGCTCGGCGTCGATGCCGTGGCATCCGCCGCACCGCCGCCTCGCCTACGCCCTGGTCGCGCTGCTGGTCGGCATCACCGGCGGCCTGGGCAATGCCCTGGTCAGCGCCAACCTGCCGTTCCTGCAGGGCCAGCTCGGGCTCACTCCGGCGCAGGGCAGCTGGCTGGTGGCCGCCTATGCGATGGTCAACGTGACCGCCAACCTGCTCGCCTTCAAGTTCCGCCAGCAATACGGCATCCGCCTGTTCGCCGAGATCGGGCTGGGCCTGTACGCCGCGCTGGCGGTGCTGCATCTGTTCGTCGGCACCTTCGAAACCACCGTGCTGATGCGCGCGGCCAGCGGCTTCGCCGGTGCCGCCTGCAGCACCCTGGGCACGCTGTACATGCTGCAGTCGCTGCCGCGCAAATACACCGGCAACCTGCTGGTGATCGGCGTGGGCATCTCCCAACTTGCGGTACCGATCGCGTGGCTGGTCTCGCCGGGCCTGGTCGACACCGGGCAGTGGCACAACCTGTATCTGTTCGAGGCCGGGCTGGCGCTGTGCGCGTTCGCCGCCGTGGTGGTGCTCAAGCTGCCGCCGGGGGCGCAGATCAAGGCGTTCGAACCGCTCGACTTCCTCACCTTCGCGCTGCTCGCCCCTGCCGTCGGCCTGCTGGTGGTCGTGCTGGCGCAGGGCTACACCCGCTGGTGGCTGGATACGCCGTGGCTGGGCTGGGCGCTGGTCGCCTCGATCGCGCTGTCCACCACCGGCTTCATCATCGAGCACTACCGCCGCAACCCGTTGCTGCAGACGCGCTGGCTGGCCAGCCTGCCGGTGATCCACTTCATCATCGGTGCGTTCCTGATCCGCTTCCTGACCACCGAGCAGTCCTATGGCGTGGTCGGCCTGATGCGTACGCTCGGGATGGGCCCGGACCAGATGCGCCCGTTGTTCGCGGTGATCCTGGCCGGCGTGATCACCGGCATGGCCGCCAGCTCGCTCACCTTCGGCCCGAAGCGACTCATTCCGCAGTTGTTGATGGCCATCCTGCTGCTGGGCAGCGCGGCCCTGCTCGACCAGAGCCGCACCAGCCTGGATCGCCCGCACGACTTCTTCGCCAGCCAGTTCCTGGCGTCCGTCGGCGCCGGCATGTTCATGGGGCCGCTGATCATGCTCGGCATCACCCAGGCGCTGAAGCAGGGCGTGGACCACATGATCACCTTCCTGGTCACGCTCTCCATCACCCAGACCCTGGGTGGCCTGGCCGGCTCGGCCGTGCTGGGCACCTACCAGCTGCACCGCGAGCAGGTGTACTCCGGTGCGCTGGTCGGCCAGCTGGATCCGGCTGACAACGTGGTTGCCCAGCGCTTGAAACAGCAACAGCAGCTTTACGCCAGGCTGATCACCGACCCGGTGCAGCGCAGCGCGCAGGGCACCGCGCAGCTGGCGCAGATCACCCGTCGCGAAGCCAACGTGCGCGCGTTCAATGACGTGTTCGCGCTCAGCGGCCGCGTGGCGCTGGTCTTCCTTGGCTGGTTGCTGCTGCTGGCGGTGCGCACCGCCGTGCTCAAGCAGTGGCGCAAACGCCACGCGCCGACACCTCCCCATTCCGCGCCGACGCCCGCCAGCGTCGCGCCCCGATGAGCCCGCCCATGTCGACCCAACCCCCGCACGACGATACCGCCCCGGAAAACGTCAACCCACCGCCGCCGACCGACGCTGCGCCCGCCCCTGCGCCACCACCCGCGGCGGCCCCCTCTGGCGTGCCCAAGTACCTCAAGCCGAGCCTGCGTGCGGTGATCATCATGATTGTGATCGCCCTGATCGGCATCGCGCTGATCCTGCGTGCCTGGTCACTGTGGCCGTTCGAGACCTCCCGGGTGACCACGGACAACGCCTACGTGCGCGGCCAGATCACCGTGCTCGCGCCGCAGGTCAACGGCTATGTCACCGAGGTGCTGGTCAAGGACTTCCAGCACGTCAAACAAGGCGAACCGCTGCTGCGCATCGACGACCGCATCTACCGCGAGAAGGTCGTCCAGGCCGAAGCCGACCTGGACAGCGCCAAGGCCGCGCTGGCCAACTCCGACCAATCCCAGGCGCAGAACCGCGCGCAGATCCAGGCCGCGCAGGCCAACCTGTCTGCTGGCCAGGCCGAGCTCTCGCGCTCGCGGACCGAACTCAAGCGCTACGAAGAACTCGCCGACCAGCAACTGGTCGCCCTCAACGACCGCGACAAGTTCCGCACCACCACGCAATCGGCGCAGGCCAGCGTGCTGCAGTCGCAGGCCCAGATCCGCATCGCCGAAGAAACCCTGACCTCTACCCAGGTCGCCCGCAAAGGCCTGGAAGCCCGCGTCGAGACCGCCCAGGCGCAGCTGGAACTGGCGAAGATCGACCTCGCCAACACCGTGATCCAGGCGCCGCGCGACGGTCAGGTCAGCGAAGCCTCGGTGCGCCTGGGCCAATACGTCACCGCCGGTTCGCAACTGCTGTTCCTGGTGCCCGATGCCTTGTGGGTGGTCGCCAACTTCAAGGAAGGCCAGACGTGGAAGATGCGCATCGGGCAACCGGCCACCTTCTCCGTGGATGCCTTCGATGGCCAGAAGCTGCACGGCCACATCGAACAGATCGCCCCAGCGACCGGCTCGGAGTTCGGTGTCCTGCGTCCGGACAACGCCAGTGGCAACTTCACCAAGGTCGTCCAGCGCCTGCCGATCCGCATTTCCATAGACCCCGATCAGCCGCTGGCACCGCGTCTGCGTCCAGGCATGTCGGTGATCGTCAAAGTGGATACCGCCGCCGAAGGGCACGAGCCGGCCGATGCGAAGCCGTGATGCGTCTGCGCGCAGAACGCCAACGCCTTTCCCCACCCCAGTCCGGAACCGTCGGGAAGCGAGTTGGGCAGCCTGGAACGGGACCGTTGGAGCGGCATGGATGCCGCTCACGAGCCCCCAAGGATGGGTTTACGGCGCGTCCCGCTCCAGGTTGCCCGGCTCGCTTCCGCAGCGGGAAACAGAGTGGCTGCTTTCGCAGCAGAAACGAAAAAGCCGCGCAGATGCGCGGCTTTTCAACATCAACAGCGTACCGACCAACGGTCGGTACCTACCCCGCACACCGCGCGCACAACCCATGCACTTCCAGCGTCTGCGCCTGCGGCTGGAAACCGAGCTCCTTCGCCCGCTTCTCCAGCTGGCTGACAATCTCCTTGTCCTCCAGCTCCACCGCACTGTGGCAACTGTTGCAGATCAGGAATGGCACCGAATGCTGCGCACTGCTCGGATGGTGGCACGCCACGAACGCATTCACCGATTCCAGCTTGTGCACGAAGCCATTGGCCATCAGGAAATCCAGCGCGCGGTACACCGTCGGCGGGGCGTCGGCACCGACGCCCTTGCCGTTGCGCACCCACTCCAGCAATTCATACGCCTTCACCGGCTTGCCGGCCTCGGCAATCAGGCGCAGTACGTTCGCGCGGATCGGGGTCAGCCGCAGCCCGCGTTCCGAGCACACGCGCTCGACCACCTTCACGAAGTCTGAAGCGTCGTGAACGTGATGGTGCGGAGCGGTACAAGCGGTTTTTGCGGACATGCGCGGTCTCCTGTGGTCAGGCCGTCGGTACTTTAGTGAGTGCGACCTCGATGCGTTTCAAGGCCTCTTCACGCCCGGCCAGGAAGACCGTCTGCGAGATGTCCGGGCTGACCTGGGTGCCGGTGATGGCCACGCGCAGCGGCTGCGCCACCTTGCCCATGCCGATCTCCAGCGCCGTGGCCACGTCATGCAGCGCCGCCGACACGCTCTCCACCGTCCACTCGCCGGCCGCGCCCAACAGCTCGCGGGCCTTGCCCAGCGCCAGTTCCGCGCCGGGCTTGAAGTGCTTGGCCACCGCGGCTTCGTCGTACTCGGTCAGCGGCTGGTACCAGACCACCGCCTTCTCGGCCATTTCCTTCAGCGTCTGCACGCGGTCGCGCAGCGCCACCACCACGTCCGCCGGCGCAGGACCAGCGTTCAGGTCCAGGCCCAGCTTGTTCAGCTGGTAGACCAGGTGCGGGGCGATGTCGGCCGGCGCTTCCGTCTTCAGGAAGTGCTGGTTGACCCAGCCCAGCTTGGCCATGTCCAGGCGCGCGGCCTTGGAGTTGCAGTGGGTCACATCGAACAGATCGATCAGCTCCTGGCGGCTGAACAGCTCCTGGTCGCCATGCGACCAGCCCAGGCGGGCCAGATAGCTGAGCAGTGCGTCAGGCAGGTAGCCGGCGTCCTTGTACTGCATCACGTCGGCCGCGCCGGTGCGCTTGGACAGCTTCGCGCCCTGCTCGTCCAGGATCATCGGCATATGGCCGAACTTCGGCACGGGGGCGCCGATGCCCTCATACAGATTGATCTGGCGCGGGGTGTTGTTGATGTGGTCGTCGCCGCGGATGACCTCGCTGATGCGCATGTCCCAATCGTCCACCACCACCGCGAAGTTGTAGGTGGGGAACCCGTCCGGGCGGAAGATGACCATATCGTCCAGTTCGCTGTTGGCGATCTCGATACGGCCCTTGATCAGGTCGTCGAACACGACCGTGCCCTCCAGCGGGTTCTTGAAGCGGATCACGCGGTTCGGGTCATCCTTGTACGGCAGGCCCAGATCGCGCGCGGCACCGTTGTAACGCGGCTTTTCCTGCTTGGCCATGGCGGCCTCGCGCATCGCATCCAGTTCTTCGCGGGTCTCGTAGGCGTAGTAGGCCTTGCCATCGGCGACCAGCTGCTCGGCCACTTCCAGGTAACGGGCCACGCGCTGGGTCTGGTAGATCGGGCCTTCGTCGTAGCCCAGGCCCAGCCACTCCATCGCCTCCAGGATCGCGTCGATCGCGCCCTGGGTGCTGCGCTCGCGGTCGGTGTCTTCGATGCGCAGCACGAATTCGCCGCCACGGTGACGGGCCTCCAGCCAGCAGTACAGCGCCGTGCGGGCGCCACCAATGTGCAGGTAGCCGGTGGGACTGGGGGCAAAACGGGTGCGGCAGGTCATGGAGGGCTCAGGGCGGGAAACGGAATCCCGGCAATTTTACCCCGCCCCGGCCGCAAACCGGGCACTCCCTGCCCGGCATGGCGTGGGCAGCCCTTTCCAGGCCGCCCACGCGGTAGCCCTCAGGGCGTCAGCAACGGCTTGCGCGGCAGCTTTTCATCGCGCATGGCCGCGTTGTAGACGAACGAGGCCACGATGGCGGCGGCCTGCTTCAGGTCTTCCGGCTCGGCGTGGTCCCAGGTGTCCAGGTTGCTGTGGTGGACGTTGGTGAAGTAGTCCAGGCGGTCCTGGATGAACTGGAACCCGGGCAGGCCGACGCGATCGAATGCGATATGGTCGGTGCTGCCGGTGTTGCGGGTGGCCACGGTGGTGGCGCCCACATCGTGGAATGGGGCCAGCCACGCTTCGAAGATCGGCACCACGGCCAGGTTCTCCTGCGCGTAGATGCCGCGGAAGCGGCCCGAGCCGTTGTCCATGTTGAAGTACGCCGAGAACTTGTCGTAATCACGCTGGCGCTGCAAAGCGCCGGTGGGTTCACGCATCGAGGCCGGCAACGTGAGCTGCGCCGGGTCGGTCGGCTCGGGGTAGCGCGCAAAGTGCTTGGACACGTAGTCCTGCGAGCCGATCAGCCCCTGCTCCTCGCCACTCCACAGCGCCACGCGGATGGTGCGCTTGGGCTTGGCACCCACCGCCTTGAGGATGCGCATGGCTTCCATCATCACCGCCACGCCGGCAGCGTTGTCGGCCGCACCGGTGCCGGTGTGCCAGGAATCCATGTGCGCGCCGAGCATCACGATCTCATCGGCCTTGCCACTGCCGCGGATCTCGGCCAGCGTGTTGTAGCCGGGCTGGTCCTGCGTATCGGTGAAGCGGGCTTCGACATTCACGCGCAGCTTGACCGCCTGCTTCTGGTCGACCGCCCGCACCAGCTGGTTGTAGTGCTCGGCCATCATCGCCAGCTCGGGCACGCCGACCGGTTCACCGGCCTTGCGCGAGCCACCGCCACCGACACGGATGATGCCGTTGTCCCAGCCGCTGATGCTGATCGTGGCCAGCACGCCCTGCTCGGCGAAGAAGGCGTTGGTGGCGCGGGTCAGTTCCTGCTTCTCCAGGTATTCCTTGGCCTTCTTGGCACGGTCGGCCTTGGCATCGGCGACGTCCTTGGGCACCGCGAACACCTGCAGCTCGGCCAGGCCGGCATCATCGTGGCGATGCGAATCGGACTTGGTGGCCCGTTCGTAATCGCGTGCATCGTTGAGCAGCAGGATCCTGCCGGCGAGCTTGCCCTTGTACTGATCCAGGTCGGCGAGCTTCTTGATCTCGACCTTGATCACCTCGCCCTCGACCGGGCCGTTGGTGCCCGGGGTCCAGGCCTTCGGCAGCGCATACAGCGGCGCCACGCGCGGGCTCAGCAGTTCCACGCTGGCGTTGCTGAACTCCCAGCCGCGGCCGAACGCATCGAAGGCTTCGTCATGGACGTTGACCAGGCCCCACTCATTGAACTTGCTGCGGGTCCAGGCGTTGGCCTCGCCCATCGCGGGCGAATTGGTCAGGCGCGGGCCGATCTGCTCGGTCAGGTGGCTGAAGGTCGCCATCACCTGCGACCGGTGGAAGGCTTCCTGGCGGATGCGGCTGACCATGTCCAGGTCCACCGTTTCCTTCGTCTGTGCATCGGCGACGCCGCTCAATGCCAATGCCACGCTCAACATGCCCCACTTGAACACGATTACCCCTGCCTCTCGGCCAGACCACGAACAATCCCCGAGTCTATCGGGCGTTGTCCCGGTGCCCCCGGGCCAAGAGTCATGGTCACGCCATCCAGCCGTACCAGAGCTGGCCACGGCCAGGCAGGATCAGCAACCAGCGGCTGCGGTCTTCCGAGGCGCTGGCGTAGACCGCTGCATGCGCCGGCCAGCCCGCAGGCAACCCGCGGATGCCGACCTCACGCAACGCCTGTGCACCCTCACGCCACGGCCGATAGTCGCCACACCAGTGCGGCAGCGGCAGGCGTCCGCGCGCCTGCCGTGCCTGTTCCAGAAAGCGCAGCCCGTGCACGGTGATCGCCTCGCAGGTGGCCGGTGCCAAGCCGAAACGCAGCAGCCCCGGCGCTGCCGGCACCCCAGGCAGTGCCCTCAGCGGTGACGGCCATCCCGAGGCCTCGCCCTCCAGCAGCGAGGCCACCTCCAGCCGGGCGGGCAGCGCCCGGCGCACACGTTCGTGCAGACAGCGGTGCAAGCTCATGTCCGTTCCTCAGCTCAGCCGCGCGCCGAGTTCATACCAATCGACCCGGCGGGTCACCCACATCACCGCGGCCAGCACGCCGAACAGCAGCAGCGAGCCCATCAGCAGCGCGTTGTTCTCCGAGATCAGCAGCCCATACAGCGCGCCATACAGGGCACTGAGCATCACCGCGAAGCCCAGCCCGCGTTTCCAGCTCTTCAATACGCCGGACAGATACACGGTCTGGATGCCGATGCACGCCAGTGCCGAGAGCGCATAGGCCTGCCAGAACGCGATGTGCTCGGAGAGGCTGAGCAGCAGCAGGAAGAAGATCGCCAGCGCCAGGCCGACCATCAGGTACTGCAGCGGGTGGATGCGCAGCTGCTTGATCAGCTCGAACAGGATGAAGCCGACGAAGGTGAGCAGGATGAAGAGGATGCCGTACTTGCTGGCGCGGTCGGCCTGGGTATACACATCGACCGGATTGACCAGCTCCACGCTCACCGCTTCAGCGTCGATGTCCGGGCGGTTGCGCAGCTGGTGCTGGGCACGCGAGGCCAGCGAAGACACCGCCCACTGGGCGTCGAAACCCTGCGCGTCCACCTTGCGTTCGTTGGGCAGGAAGCTGCCACCGAACAGCGGGTGCGGCCACGGCGAGCGCAGCGCGATGCGGCTGTCATCGCCCACCGGCACCACCGACAGCGACCGGGTGCCATCCAGCACCAGCTCCAGTTCGACCTTGCTGCCATTGAGCACGCCACCCCGTTCATCCGCCAGGCCCGGCAAGCCGACATGCAGGCCGGTGCCGATGCCACTGACGCCGCCGGCATCGGGCAACAGCGTCACCGCGTTGCCATCCACGCGCAGGTTCGGCGAACCGACCAGGCCGCGCACATCGGCGATGCCCACGGTCAGGAAGGGCGTGCCATACACGCGGCCTGCTTTCACCGGGTAGTCGTCATCGGCGAACGCGGCGCTGATCGTGGCCTTCCAGCTATAGACCGGCACGCGGAACAGGCCGACACGGCGCTCGTCCGGCTGCATCACGCCGTCCACCGTGAGCGTGGCCGGCATCTGCAGCCACTGGCCCTGCTCGACCTGCTTTTCCTTCTTCTTGGTGCCGGCCGCATCCACCACCTCGACCTCGCGGGTCTCGGTCCACGGCACCACCCGGATCGGGCCGGTCAGAATCTGCGCGCCGGCGCGGCTCTGCGCCACGCGCTGGTAAGCCTCGTCGCGGTACGCCTCACGCTCGCGGATCACGCCCTTGATCAGGCTCAGCGGAATCAGCAGCAACAGGATCAGCCCGCCGACAATGGCGAACCGCAACAGCATCTTCAGGGATTTCATGACCCGTCCTCGGTTGGGAGGGGGCCAGCTTCCCGCGCGCCGGTGTGCGGGGTTTGTGCCGAGTTTGAAGTCTGTGTGAAGTGCGGCGGCGGTCAGCGCCGCGGCGGTACCGAAGGCAGCCGCAACGGCAGCCACAACACCGCCTGCGCACCGCCGCCATCGCGGTTGCGCAGGCTCACACGGCCGCCGTGCAGGCGGGCCACTTCCTGCACGAACGACAGGCCCAGGCCGGAGCTGCGCTGGCCGGTGCCGGGCCGTGCCAGCGAATAGAAGCGCTCGAACACGCGATCAAGCGCGTAGTCCGGCACGCCACTGCCGCGGTCGGCCACGGTCAGTGCGATGCCCTCACCTTCCGCACCAGCACCGAGCGTGATAGTGCTGCCGGCCGGTGAGAAGGCCACGGCATTCTCCAGCAGATTGTTGAGTGCCTGGCGCAGCAGATAGCCATCGCCCTGCACGCTCTCGGCCTGCGCCTCCACCGCGATCGTGACCCCGGCGGCCTGCGCACGCACCGCCACCGCGTCGGCGGCGGACTCCAGCAACGCCGCCAGTGCAAGCCGCTCGTGCTTCTGCAGCCAGCCGTACTGCTCCACCTCGGCCAGCGCCAACAGCTTGTCGATGGTTTCGGTGAGGCGCTGCGCCTGGCCTTCGATACTGCGGGCGAAATGCGCCCGATCCGCGTCCGGCAACGGTTCCTGCAGCAGTTCGGCCGCGCCGCGGATCGCGGCCAGCGGGCTCTTCATTTCATGGGTCAACGACTGCACATACTGCTCGACGTAGGCCTTGCCTTCCAGCTTGCGACGCATGGTTTCCAGCGCCTGGCCCAGATCGCCGATCTCATCGCGGCGCGGCTTCGGCGGCGGCACCGGCTCACCGGCGCTGACCGCCTTGGCATAGCGATTGAGCCGGTTCACGCCGTGCATCAGCCACGCGGTCATCAGCAGGCCGATCAGCGCCGAGAGACCGATCAGCCAGGCACCGCGCTTCATGATGGCGCGCTGGCTGGCGGCGATGAAGGGATCGATGCTGCGGTTGGGTTGGGCCAGGCTGAGCACACCGATCAAGCGGCGCCCATCGGCCGGATCGAAGATCGGCGCGGCCACGTGCATCACCGAGTGGGTGTCGTCACCGGGGGTTTCCGGACTGGAGCGCGCGCCGTACTCGCCGCGCAGCGTCCGGTAGACATCGTTCCAGCGTGAGTTGTCGCGCCCCACATCGCGGCCGGTCGAGTCGTACACCACGATGCCCTTGGCATCGGTGATGGTGACCTGGTAATCCAGCGTGCGCTTGGGAAAACGCCACACCATCGCTTTCGGGTCGCGGCGCTTGGCACGCGCCAGATCGGCGACGAAGCGGCCGTCGCGGATGTGCCCGGCCTTGAGGTCGGCCGCGGCCATTTCCGCCAGCACGTTGGCTGCATCGACCAGCGTGGACTCCATCGCCTGGCGCACGCCGGGCTTCACTTCGTTGACGAAAATGCGCATCACGAAGAACGCGGCGATACCCACGATCAGGAAGAAGCCCAGGAACAGTTTCAGGCCCAGCCGCATGCCTACACCTCCAGTGCGTAGCCCAGGCCACGGTGGGTACGGATCGGGTCGGTCTCGGCACCGGCGGCACGCAGCTTGGCGCGCAGGGTTTTGACGTGGGTATCGACGGTGCGGTCGGCGCTGTCGGCGTCACTGTCCCAGCCGCGGTCCATCAGCTGGGCGCGGCTGAGGATCGCGCCGGGGCGCTGCAGCAGGGCCGCCATCAGCGCGTATTCGTAGCGGGTCAGGTCCAGCGGCTGGTCACCGAAGCGGATCCGGCTGCCCTCGCGGTCGATCGAGAAGCGCCCGAGCTGCTGCCAGCCGGTGGTGTCGGCAGGGGCCGCGGACCGGCGCAGGCGCGCGCGCACCCGCGCCACCAGCTCGCGCGGCGAGAAGGGTTTGGCCATATAGTCGTCCGCCCCCAGCTCCAGGCCGAGCACCCGGTCGAACTCGTCATTGCGGGCGGTCAGGAAGATCACCGGCACCTCGCTGAAGGTGCGCAGCGTGCGACAGACCTCGAAGCCGCTCATGTCCGGCAGGCCCACATCCAGCACCACCACATCGAAGGCGTGCTGGCGCAGCCGGGCCAGCGCCTCACCGCCGAGCAGGCAATGCTGGGCGCCGTAGCCTTCACTGCGCAGTGCATACAGAACGGTATCGGCGATGGCGGTTTCGTCCTCGACCACCAGGACGTTGTGCAGGGGGTGGCTCATGCGCGCAGCATAGCCGCTGGGCCCGCCGCCCCGTACACTGCGCCGATGAATTACCGCCACGCCTTCCATGCCGGCAACCATGCCGACGTGCTCAAGCACATCGTGCAGCTTGCCCTGCTCGACACCTTCAAGCGCAAGGACAGCCCGTTCTTCGTGCTGGACACCCACGGCGGCGCTGGCCGCTACCTGCTGGCCAGCGAGGAAAGCCGCAAGACGCTGGAGGCCGAAGACGGCGTGATGCGCCTGATGGCCCAGCCGCAGCTGCCCGCGGTGGTGGAGCGCTACCTCAAGGCGGTCCAGGCCGACAACCCGGTCGGGGCGATGATCAGCTACCCCGGCTCGCCGCTGCTGACCGCCCAGACCCTGCGCGAGCAGGACCGCATGGCCGTGTGCGAAGTGCAGGATGCCGAAGCCACGGCGCTGAAGGCACTGTTCGCCCATGACAGCCGGGTGGCCGTGTATCACGCCGATGGCTATGCCCAGAACAGGAAGCTGCTGCCGCCCAAGGCCAACGGCGTGAAGATCGGCCGTGGGCTGGTCCTGATCGACCCGCCCTACGAGGGGCAGGACGCCGAATACCAGGCCATCCTGGCCTCGGTGACCGAGATCCTGGGCCGTTGGCCGCAGGCCAGCTTTGCGATCTGGTTCCCGATCAAGCAGCGCCGGACCATCCTGCACTTCCTGCGCAAGGCGTGTGCCCTGCCGGTGAAATCGGTACTGACGGCCGAGCTGCTGATCCGCCCGGACGACTCCCCGCTGCGGCTCAACGGCAGCGGCATGCTGCTGCTGAACCCGCCGTGGCAGTTCGACCAGGTCCTGGCCCCGGCCATGCCGGCGCTCAAGCAGCACCTGGGCGAGGCCGGCGCCTCGACCCGCCTGCAGTGGCTCAAGCAGGCCGAATGACCCCCTGAATCCAGGCCGGAACCCCGGCCTGGCCGGCGCCTCCCGTCCGGCGCGGCGTGAGTGATCCGTTCACGGAACGCTGCCCCCGGGATGCGAGAATCCGAAGACCACCAAGGAATCACCGGTATGGCTACCCGTAACCGCATGCCGCCCTGGCACGAGATTTTCAAGGCACCCAGTGGCCACGAGCTGCTGATCCGCCCCATCCGGCCGGAAGACGGCCCGCCGCTGCATGCCGCCTTCAGTCTGTTCGGTCCCGAAGAAATCCGCGACCGCTTCCTGCAGTCGGTGACCGAACTGTCGCCGGAAACGACGCAGCGCCTGACCCATCCCAATCCCAAGAGCGAAATCACCCTGGTCGCAGCCGAGTCGCTGCCTGCCGGTGAAGCCGTGGTGGGTGCGGTCGCGCGTGCCTCGATCATCCCCGGCACCCGCGAGGCCGAGTACGCGATCCTGGTCAGCCGCTTCCTGGTCGGCCAGGGCCTGGGCCGGCAATTGATGCGCAAGCTGGTCAAGTGGGCGCGCGGCAAGTACCTGGATCGTCTGTACGGCGATGTTGCCGAAGAGAACGAGCCGATGAAGCAGCTGGCCGCCTCGCTGGGCTTCCAGCCGATCCCGCACCCGAACGGTACGCCGGGCCTGGTGCGCATGGTGCTTGAACTCGACAGCTGATGACGGGCGGCCGGGCGCTGCCCGGCCGCCGCCGGATGACGCGGCCGCCAGGCTGCGGTCTGCTAAAATCGACGGTTCATGTCACGCACTTCCTATCCCGTTCCGCCGCTGCCACGTCCTGGACAGCTCCGCGCCTGGTGGCGCGCTCCCGCTTCGGCCACAGCGCTGGCGTGGTACATCGCCCGCGCGGCGCAGTCGCACGACGGGCCGTTGCTGGTGGTCGCGCGCGACAACCATGGCGCGAACCAGATCGAAGCCGATCTGCACACCCTGCTCGGCAGTGCCGGCGACGTGCCGATCGTGGCCTTCCCGGACTGGGAAACCCTGCCCTACGACGCCTTCAGCCCGCACCCGGACATCATTTCCCAGCGGCTGGCCGCGCTGCATGCCCTGCCTGCGCTCAAGCGCGGCATCGTGGTGGTGCCGGTGCAGACGCTGCTGCAGCAGTTGGCACCACTCAAATACGTCATCGGCGGCAGCTTCGACCTGACGGTCGGCCAGCGCCTGGATCTGGACGCGGAAAAGCGCCGCCTGGAATCGGCCGGCTACCGCAACGTGCCGCAGGTGATGGACCCGGGTGATTTCGCCGTGCGTGGCGGCCTGCTCGACGTCTACCCGATGGGAGCCGAGGCGCCGCTGCGGGTAGAACTGCTCGACGAGGATATCGATTCGATCCGCGCCTTCGATCCGGAGTCCCAGCGCTCGCTGGACAAGGTCGAGGCGGTGCACATGCTGCCCGGCCGTGAAGTGCCGCTGGATGATCTCAGCGTCTCGCGCGTGCTCAACACGCTGCGCGAGCGCTTCGATGTGGATACCCGGCGCAGCGCGCTTTACCAGGATCTCAAGGCCGGTATCGCGCCGGCCGGCATCGAGTACTACCTGCCGCTGTTCTTCGACAAGACCGCGACCCTGCTCGATTACCTGCAGCCCAACGTGCTGCCGGTGCTGGCGCCGAACGTGTTCGATGCTGCAGCCGCCTTCTGGGCGCAGACGCAGAACCGCTACGAGCAGCGCCGTCATGATGTCGAGCGCCCGCTGCTGGCGCCGGAAGAGCTGTACGCCAGCCCCGAACAACTGCGCGCCACGCTCAACGGCCTGGCCCGCGTCGAAGTCTGGCCGCTGGATCACGACCGCATCGGCGATGCACAGCCGCTGGGCGACCAGCCACTGCCGCCACTGCCGGTGGCCGCCCGCGATGCGCCGGCTGCCGAGGCACTGAAATCCTTCATCGGTCATTACCCGGGCCGGGTGCTGATCGCCGCCGATTCCGCCGGCCGCCGCGAAGCCCTGCTGGAAGTGCTGCTCGCCGCTGAGCTGAAGCCGCCGGTGGTCGCCGATCTGCCTGGCTTCCTGGCCGACGACAGCGTGCGCTTCGGCATCACCGTGGCGCCGTTGGAAGACGGTTTCGCGCTGGAAAGCCCGCCGATCGCGGTGCTGACCGAACGTCAGCTGTTCCCCGAACGCGCCGGCCAGCAGCGCCGCAGCCGCCGGGCCGGGCGCGAGCCGGAAGCGATCATCCGCGACCTCGGCGAGCTCAGCGAAGGTTCGCCGATCGTGCATGAAGACCACGGTGTCGGTCGCTACCGCGGCCTGATCGTGCTCGATGCCGGCGGCATGCCCGGCGAGTTCCTGGAAATCGAATACGCCAAGGGCGACCGCCTGTATGTGCCGGTTGCCCAGCTGCACCTGATCAGCCGCTATTCGGGCGCCTCGCCGGAAACCGCGCCGCTGCATTCGCTCGGTGGCGAGCAGTGGACCAAGGCCAAGCGCAAGGCGGCCGAAAAGGTCCGCGACGTCGCCGCCGAGCTGCTGGAAATCCAGGCGCGTCGCCGTGCCCGTGCCGGCCTGGCGCTGCACGTGGACCGCGCGATGTACGAGCCGTTCGCGGCCGGGTTCCCGTTCGAGGAAACCCCTGATCAGCTGGCCGCGATCGACGCGACCCTGCGTGATCTGGCCAGCAGCCAGCCGATGGACCGTGTGGTCTGCGGTGACGTCGGCTTCGGCAAGACCGAGGTCGCCGTGCGCGCCGCGTTCGCCGCCGCCAGCGCCGGCAAGCAGGTCGCCGTGCTGGTGCCGACCACCCTGCTGGCCGAACAGCATTACCGCAATTTCCGCGATCGCTTCGCCGATTGGCCGCTCAGGGTGGAGGTGCTGTCGCGCTTCAAATCCACCAAGGAGATCAAGGCCGAACTGGAGAAGGTCGCCGCCGGCACCATCGACGTCATCATCGGTACCCATCGCCTGCTGCAGCCGGACGTGAAGTTCAAGGACCTCGGTCTAGTCGTGGTCGATGAGGAACAGCGCTTCGGTGTGCGCCAGAAGGAAGCGCTCAAGGCGATGCGCGCCAACGTGCACCTGTTGACCCTGACCGCCACGCCGATTCCCCGCACGCTCAACATGGCCATGGCCGGGCTGCGTGATCTGTCGATCATCGCCACCCCGCCGCCGAACCGGCTGGCGGTCAAGACCTTCATCACCGCCTGGGACAACGCGCTGCTGCGCGAAGCCTTCCAGCGCGAACTGGCGCGTGGTGGCCAGCTGTACTTCCTGCACAACGACGTGGAGAGCATCGGCCGCATGCAGCGCGAGCTGGCCGAGCTGGTACCCGAAGCACGTATCGGCATCGCCCATGGGCAGATGCCCGAGCGCGAGCTGGAGCGGGTGATGCTGGACTTCCAGAAGCAGCGCTTCAACGTGCTGCTGTCGACCACGATCATCGAATCGGGCATCGACATCCCCAACGCCAATACCATCATTATCAACCGCGCCGACCGCTTCGGCCTGGCCCAGCTGCACCAGCTGCGTGGCCGCGTGGGTCGCTCGCACCACCGGGCGTACGCCTACCTGGTGGTGCCGGACAAGCGCGCGATGACGCCCGATGCCGAGAAGCGTCTGGAGGCCATCGCCTCGATGGACGAACTCGGGGCCGGCTTCACCCTGGCCACCCACGATCTGGAAATCCGCGGTGCCGGCGAGCTGCTTGGCGAGGACCAGAGCGGCCAGATGGCCGAGGTCGGCTTCAGCCTGTACACCGAGCTGCTCGAACGCGCGGTGCGCAGCATCCGCCTGGGCAAACTGCCGGACCTGGATGCGGGCGAAGAGGCGCGCGGTGCCGAGGTCGAACTGCATGTGCCGGCCTTGATCCCGGACGACTACCTGCCCGACGTGCATACCCGCCTGACCCTGTACAAGCGCATCAGCAGCGCGCGTGACAGCGCTGAGCTGCGCGAACTGCAGGTGGAGATGATCGACCGCTTCGGCCTGCTGCCGGACCCGGCCAAGCATCTGTTCGCGATCGCCGAGCTCAAGCTGCAGGCCAATGTGCTGGGCATCCGCAAGCTGGAGCTGGGCGAGAACGGCGGCCGCATCGTGTTCAATCCCAAGCCGGAGATCGACCCCATGGCGGTGATCCAGCTGATCCAGAAGCAGCCCAAGCTGTACGCGATGGACGGGCCGGACAAGCTGCGCATCAAGCACCCGTTGCCGCTGCCGGAAGACCGCTTCAGCGCCGCCAAGGCCCTGTTGCTGACCCTCTCCCCGCGCTGATTTCACGCCTGGCGTCGGTCGCCAGGCGCTATCGTTCAAGGGGCAGGCGCCACGTGGCGGCCTGCCCGACCCCGGCACTGACGGCCGGCCATCCGACCCCACGTGACCGCCCCCATGTTCGACGATGCCCCTTCGCAGGTCTGCTCCATCGATGCGCTGTCGATGTCGTTGCAGATGCGCGACCAGTACACCCGTTTCCACTGCGACCGGGTCGGCCTGCTCGGCGATCAGCTGGGGCGCCTGTG
Source organism: Stenotrophomonas sp. Steno-Z10-BAI (assembly GCF_056393115.1). Classification (NCBI taxonomy): domain Bacteria; kingdom Pseudomonadati; phylum Pseudomonadota; class Gammaproteobacteria; order Lysobacterales; family Lysobacteraceae; genus Stenotrophomonas; species Stenotrophomonas sp. Steno-Z10-BAI. The sequence continues at coordinate 109,874 of NZ_JBWJOZ010000006.1, forward strand.
CGATCTGGACGACACGCAGCGCGCGCATCTGGCGCTGGCCGCGCGCTTCCATGACATCGGCAAGATCGGCATTCCGGACAACGTGCTGTTGTATCCCGCGCGCCTGGACGACGCTCAGCGCGCGATCATGCGCACCCACCCCGAACGTGGTGAGCGTATCTTCGCCACCACCGGGCGCAGTGATGCCGCCGAGGTGGCGCGGTTGATCCGCAGCCATCACGAGGCCTTCGATGGCAGTGGTTATCCGGATGGCCTGAAAGGCAGCGACATTCCGCTGGGCGCACGCGTGCTCACCATCGTCGATGGGTACGACGCCATGACCACCACCCGCCCGTACCGCGGCCCGATGCCGCATGCCAAGGCGATGGGCATCCTCGCCGAGCAGCAGGGTGGCCTGGTCGACCCGGAGGTGTTCGGCCTGTTCACCCGGATGATGGCCTCCGCTACGTAGTCTCCGCTTGGGTTTGCCGCGAGCGTGCTGGAAAAGAAAAACCCGGCGTTCGCCGGGTTTTTCATGTCACTCAACCGCGTGCGATCACCAGATCACAACGCGCTTGTCGTCGGCCCGCACCATCGCATCGCCGGCCTTGCACTCGAACGCCTGCGCGTACGCGGGCATGTTCGAGGGCGCGCCATTGGCACGGAAGTTGGCCGGAGCGTGCGGATCGGTGTTCAGGCGCACGCGCAACTCGCCTTCGTTGAAGTTGCGGCGCCACACGGTGGCCCAGTTCATGAAGAAGCGCTGGTCCTGCGTGTGGCCGTCCACCGCTACGTTGGCCTTCGGGTCTTCCTTCAGCGCCATCTGCAGCGCGTCGTAGGCCACGGTCAGGCCACCGAGGTCGCCGATGTTCTCGCCCAAGGTCAGCTTGCCCTTCACGTTCACGCCCGGCAGCGACTCATAGCCGTCGAACTGCGCGACCAGCTGGTCGGTCCGCTGGGTGAAGGCCGCACGGTCGCTGTCGGTCCACCAGTTGTCGAAGTTGCCGTTGGCGGCGAACTGGCTGCCCGAGTCGTCATAGCCGTGCATCATTTCGTGGCCGATGACCGCGCCGATGCCGCCGTAGTTCAGCGCCGGATCGGCCTTGGCGTCGAAGAACGGCGCTTGCAGGATCGCCGCCGGGAAGACGATCTCGTTCTTGGTGGCGTTGTAGTAGGCGTTGACGGTCTGCGGGGTCATGCCCCACTCGGTCTTGTCGACCGGCTTGCCGATCTTGTTGAGCATGAAGCGGTAGTTGAACGTGCGCGCGGCCTGCATGTTGCCCAGGTAGCTGTCGCCGTTGGTTTCCAGGCCCGACCAGTCACGCCACTTGTCCGGGTAGCCGATCTTCGGGGTGAAGCTGGCCCACTTCTCCAGTGCCTTCTTGCGGGTGTCTTCGCTCATCCACTCCAGCTTCTCCAGGCGCGCCTTCAGCGCCACCGAGAGGTTCTCCACCAGGTGCTGCATCTGCACCTTGGAGTCGGCCGGGAACACGGCGTCGACATACATCTGGCCCAGGCCTTCACCGATGGCGCCGTTGACCGACTCCAGCACGCGCTTCCAGCGCGGCTGCATTTCCTTCTGGCCACGCAGGGTGGTGCTGTAGAAATCGAAGTTGGCCTTTTCGAAGGCGCTGCTCAGGTACGGCGAAGCGTCATCGATGGTGTGGAAGCGCAGGTAGGCCTGCCAGGTGGCGGCCGGCACGTCGGCCAGCATCTTGTCCACTTCGCCGAAGAAGCCCGGCTGGGCCATCGAGAACTTCTGCGCGGCCGGCACCTTCAGGGTATCGAACAGGGCCGTCCAGCTGAAGTTCGGGGTCAGCTTGTCCGCATCAGCAGCGCTGACCGGGTTGTAACGCTTGGCCGGGTCACGCATTTCGATGCGCGACATCGAGGCCTGGGCCAGCCGCGTTTCGAACTCCATCACGGCCTTGGCCTGGGACTTGGCCTGCTCGGCATCGACGCCGGACAGGGTCAGCACCTGGGCGATGTAGGCAACGTACGCGTCGCGGATCTTGGCCTGCGAATCGTCGAAGTAGTAGCCCTTCTCCGGCAGGCCGAGGCCGCCCTGGCCGACATAGGCGATGACGTTGGCCGAATCTTTGTAATCGGCATTGGCGAACAGCGAGAACAGCACGCCCTGGCCCACCGCCTGGCTGTCGCGCAGGTACTGGGTGATCGCGGCGGTGTCGTTCAGCGCGGCGATCTTGTCCAGCTGCGGCTGCAGCGGGGTGATGCCAGCCGCCTCGATCTTGGCTTCATCCGAGCCGGTCTTCCAGATATCGCCGATCTTGGCTTCCACCGTGCCGGCCTTGGCCTGGCTGGCGGCGGCCTGCTGGACCAGCGCGTGCTGCACTTCCAGCGAGCGCTCGCGCAGGATTTCGAAGCTGCCCCAGGTGGTCTGGTCGTTCGGGACCGGGTTGGCCTTGAGCCACTTGCTGTTCACGAACCCGTTGAGGTCGGTACAGGCGGCGATGGCGGTGTCCAGATCGGCAGTGTTGAGCGAGATCAGCGCGGTCTTGATCTGCGACTGATCAAACGCCGGCGTGGCATCGGCGGTGGCGGCAGGCGCGGTATCGGTCTTGCCACAGGAGGCCAGCGACACGGCGATGGCGGCGGTCAGACCCAGCGGGACCAGCTTGGAAAACTTCATTCGACTCTCCGGCTACAGATGGATGCATCACCCGGACCACGGGCAATCGGGCAGCGTAGCGCGGGAGGGGCCGGTGCGGACCGGCCAAAGGTCACACACCGGGAGCGACGAGACGCCTTGCTCGTAGAGCAGCAGGAGCTCTATGGTGAGAAATCGTGAAAAATGTGAGGTGCAATGAATAAATACAGGCTTGTAAAACAAGAGAATGAGTGGGGATGCGGCGTCGCTTGCGTGGCTTCTCTTCTTGGAATTGAGTACGACGCAGCCCTCAAACGGCTTGAGCACCATAAGGACGGGAAACTGGACGAAGCGCCGCTTGGACTAGATGTTCATGAAATCATCTGGTCCCTTGCAGACCACGATCTCTGGTACATCGCAGATTGGCGTAGACCTGCGCAGTTCCCAGTAGGATCGATCGTCTGCATCCGAGGCGAAGCGCCCTACCAATCTGATCACTATTTGCTGATGACGCCCCAAGGCTGGATGGACCCATGGCACAACACCAGCAAGAACGTCTCCGCAATCAAAGCTGATTATCGGGATGCCCTCCCCATTGGCACAGAGTTTATTGTTGCACTGATGCCACGAGAACCGTGAAGCCCCACCGGAACACAGGGAGCGAACCTGTGGTGGAGCGCCCGATATCAAAGGGCGAACAAAACGAAAGGCCGGCATTTGCCGGCCTTTCGCTCTTACTTCGCTTTACCCTGGTTCGCCACGGCCTCGGCGGCCTTGCGTGCCGCTTCCGGGTCGCCCAGGTAGCGGAACGACTGCACCGTCAGGTCGTCGTTGAGTTCGAACAGCAGCGGGATGCCGGTCGGGATGTTGAGCTCCAGGATCGCTTCCTGCGAAACATTGTTGAGGTACTTGTACAGCGCGCGCAGCGAATTGCCGTGCGCGGTGACCAGTACGGTCTTGCCGTCCTTGAGCTGGGGGGCGATCGCATCGAACCAGTACGGCAACACGCGGTCCAGCGTGGTGGCCAGCGATTCGGTGCCCGGCAGCGCGTTGCGGTCCAGGCCCGCATAGCGGCGGTCGTGGATCGGGTGGCCCGGGTCCTCGATGTCCATCGCCGGCGGCGGGATGTCGTAGGAGCGGCGCCAGATCTTGACCTGGTCCTCGCCGTGCTTGGCGGCGGTCTCGGCCTTGTCCAGGCCCTGCAACCCGCCGTAATGGCGCTCGTTCAAGCGCCAGCTCTTGCTGACCGGCAGCCAGTCCTGGTCCAGCTCGGCCAGGGCACCCTGCAGGGTGTGGATGGCGCGCTTGAGCACCGAGGTATGCGCGACATCGAACTGCAGCCCTTCTTCACGCATCAGGCGGCCGGCGGCGGCAGCCTCGCGGCGGCCCTGTTCGGTCAGTTCCACGTCCACCCAGCCGGTGAAGCGGTTGTCCAGGTTCCACTGGCTCTGGCCGTGGCGCAACAGTACGAGTTTCCGGGTCACTGCAGTATCTCCGACAGATGGCAAGGCAGACCCGCATTGTAGCGGCAACCCTGCCCTGCCCGTCCGCCGTGGGGCCGCCGGTAGACCTCAGGGATGCGGATGCCCGTGATGGCCCTGCGCGTCCGGTGCAGCGCGGTGGCTGTCGTGGCTGTCGTGCGCATGGGCCGCGTGGTCGTGCCCCGCATGGTCATCGGCGTGCCGGTCGCGGGGGCTGCCGACGCTGCAGGGATCGCCGCAGTGGTCGGCCTCGATCTGCAGGGTCACATGGTCGATGCCGTACTGCTCGTGCAACCGGGTGCCCAGCTCGCGACGTAGGCGGTCCGCATTCACACCGGTGCCCATCACCACGTGCGCGGTCAGTGCCGGGGTGCTGGACGCCAGCGCCCAGACGTGCAGGTCGTGCACGTCCACCACCCCATCGTGGGCACACAGGGTGCCGCGTACCGCCGCGACATCCATGCCCTTGGGCACGCCTTCCAGCAGCACGTTGATCGCCTCGCGCATCAACACCCAGGTGCGCGGCAGTACCCACAGGCCGATCAGCACGGCCAGGATCGGATCGATCGGCTTCCAGCCGGTCCAGCGGATCAGCAACGCGCCGAGGATCACCGCGACCGAGCCGAGCATGTCCGCCCAGACTTCCAGGTACGCGCCTTTGACGTTGAGGCTCTCGCCGCTGCCGGCGCGCAGCAGGCGCATCGAGATGAGATTGATCACCAGCCCGAACACCGCGATCACCAGCATGCCGGTGGAGGCGATCTCCTGCGGCGCGCGGAAGCGCTGCACCGCCTCCCACAGAATGTAGCCGGCGACCACGAACAGCATGCCGCCGTTGATCATCGCGCCGATGGCTTCCAGCCGCGCATAGCCGTAGGTGCGCTTGGCATCGGGCGGGCGCCGGCTGAGCCGGACCGCGACCAGCGCGACCATCAGCGCGAGCGTATCGGTGGCCATGTGCGCGGCATCGGACAACAGTGCCAGGCTGTTGGTCCAGAACGCGCCGGCCACCTCCACCAGCAGGAAGGTGGTGGTCAGCCCCAGCGCCCACCACAGCGGCTTTTCGTGGCGGATCTCGCTGGGCAGATGGTCGTGGTCGTGACCCATGAAAGCTCTCCTGGACAATGCCGGCAGGGTAAGCAGCGCCTCGCGCGGAGACTATTACACTTACCGCAGCGTTCAGTTTGCAACTCAATAACACCAGCGCCCGGCCGCTACCTCTCGACGGCCTGTGTGGCGGGAAGACAATCGTGCATAACGTTCCAAATCTTGATGAGGCCAGCCAACCGCTGGCGCTGGCCTGGGCACAGACACTGGCGCAGACGCCGGCCGCTGCGGCGACACTGCTGGCGAGCCTGTCGACGGAGAGCCCGCCCGGGCTGGCCCACCACTTCTACGACGTGCTGCTCGAAGACCCGCGCGCGAGCCGGTTCCTCTCGCACGACCAGGTGCGGCTGCGCCTGAAACCGGCGATGCAGCGGTGGCTGCAGCAGATCCTTACCGCCACGCCGGACAGCATCAACGCGCTGGTCGCCGCACAGCGCGTGATCGGTGACGTGCATGCCCGTGTGGGCATTCCGGTGGATCTGGTGGCCCGCGGCGCGCGTGTACTCAAGCATCGCCTGTTCGACCGCATCATCGCGCAGGCCGACGACAGTGCGACCGCGTTCGCGGCGATCCACTGCCTCAGCGCCTCGATGGATATCGCCCTGGAAGGCATGACGCTGGCCTACACGCATGCACGCGAGCGCTCTTCACGGACCGATGCGGCGTATCGCCTGTTCTCGCTGGTGCAGAACGTCAGCACCGAGCGCGAACGGCAACGCGCCCTGCTGCTGGACTGGGAGAACGCGCTGCTCTACGCGATGGCCAGCCAGAATGCCGAGGCCGAGCTCACCGGGCTGGCGCAATCGGAGTTCGGCCTGTGGTTCACCCACAAGGGCATTCCGAGTTTCGGCGAGAGCAGCGAGACCGGCCAGGTCGGTGCACTGGTCGCCGCGGTCGATACGCAGTTGCAGGAAGCGCTTGCGCATGCCGATTTCGCGGCGCGCTTCGGGGCATTGCAGGGTATCCGCGAGCGGCTGGCGCAGATCCGCACATTGATGGGCATGTTGTTCGAACGGATCGGCGAGCTCGATGCGGGCAGCGATGCACTGACCAACCTGCTCAACCGTCGCTTCCTGCCGACCGTGCTGCGCCGGGAAATCGAACTGGCCAATTCCACGCAGACGCCGTTCTCGGTGCTGCTGCTGGATCTGGACCATTTCAAGGCGATCAACGATGCGCACGGCCATGACGGCGGCGACCGCGCCCTGCAGCACGTGGCCGCCCTGCTCGGCCAGCTTACCCGCGGCAGCGACTACCTGTTCCGTTATGGCGGTGAGGAATTCGTGGTGGTGCTGGTGGCCGCCACCGCCGCCCAGGCCGAGGTGATCGCCGAGAACCTGCGCAAGCACATCGCGCAGAGCCCGGTGCAACTGGCCAGTGGCCAGCGCCTGTCGCTGACCACCAGCATCGGCGTGGCCGCGCATGATGGTCATCCCGACTACGAGCGGCTGATGGCGCGCGCCGATGCGGCGATGTACCAGGCCAAGAAGCGGGGCCGGGACCGGGTAGTGCTGGCCAGCGATGACCTGCCCGATGCCCCCGGGCGAAAGGCGCTGCAGCGCGGGTGACCCTGTGTGGCCGACGGCAGCGCCGGCCCATCCGCCCGTTGCGGCATGCATGGCTGACCAATGGCGCATGCCCGGCGCGCTCCGTGCGGCGTAGCATCGCGGCATTGCCGTCCGCCACAGGAATTCCCCCGATGTCGATCCTCCGCGCCCTGACCCGCCCTGGCCTGTTGCTGCTCCAGTCAGCGCTGCTGATGACACCGCTGCTGGCCACGGCACGCGAGGTGGCGGCGCCGGCCGAGCATGTGGATGCCGATGGACCGTACGTGTTTCGTACCGCCAAGGGGCTGGAAGCGGCCTGGGTGTGCAAGGACCACGTGATCCGCCGCGAGCTGCCGGCACGCGGCGAGGCCACCGAGGTCGCCCCCGAGTGCGGCTATCCACACCCCCTGACCGTGCTGCCGCCGCGCACGGCGGAGATCGCCAGATTCCCGGCCACGCCGCGGATCGTCGCGCTGTCGGACATCCACGGCCAGTACGGCCTGCTCGTGACGCTGCTGCGCGCCCACCACGTGATCGACAGCGAAGACCGCTGGTCGCTGGGCGACGCCACGCTGGTGGTGGCCGGCGATGTATTCGACCGCGGCCCGCAGGTCACCGAAGCATTCTGGCTGCTGTACAGCCTGCAGCAGCAGGCCGCGGCAGCCGGTGGTGCGGTGCACTTCGTGCTCGGCAATCACGAGACGATGGTGCTCTACAACGACCTGCGCTACGTCAACCCGAAGTACCTCAAGACCGCGCAGCTGCTCGGCCGTTCCTACCCCGCGCTGTACGGTCCGGATTCGACGATCGGCCAGTGGCTGCGCACCCGTCCGGTGCTGCTGCGCATCGGGGACACCCTGTTCCTGCACGGCGGCATCGCACCGGAAAACCTGGACCTGGTGCGCAACATGGATACCACCAACGCCGGCTACCAGGCCGCAGTCGGGCTGCCCAAGGAGCAGGTCAAGGCTGCACCGGACACTACCCGGCTGTTCGATGGCAAGACCAGCCCGATCTGGTACCGCGGCTACTTCGATGGCCGCATGGATACCGCCCAGGTCGAGACGCTGCTCAAACAGCTCGACCTCGCCCGCATCGTGGTCGGCCACACCTCGATGCCGCATGTCAGCAGCTTCCATGGCGACCGCATCATCGCCATCGACAGCAGCATCAAGAACGGTGAGAACGGCGAGCTGCTGTTCATCGAGAACGGCGCGCTCAGCCGCGGCCTGCTGGATGGCTCGCGAGTACCGCTGGCCGAAGGCCGGCTCGGCGAAAGCGACTGACCCGGCCGTTCTGGCCGGTCAGTCCGCCGCAGCTCACCGTGGCGTGTAGATGCGCGAGACCATCCAGCCGCCGTGACTGCGGAAGCGGCCGCTGTCGCCGGTCAAGGCGAAACGCACTGCAATGACCGCGGCGCGCCCGCGGGAGCAATGCCAGTCGCGCGCGTTGCGATAGGCCTTGCGGAAGGCACGGAACGGGCCGCGTGCCTGCGTGGCGTCCCGTTCGGCGTCAGCCGGGTTCAGGGCATCGGTGGAGGCTGTTGGCGGATGCGCTGCAGCGCGGGTGGCGTCCGGATGGAGAGGGTTCGACATGGTGTCCCTTCGATCAACGAGGCCCGGAATCGGCCTCCTGATCGATAAACCGTGAAGACCATCACAAAACTATCGCCCCCCGGACAGACCCGCTTCGTGATCCGCCATGCGCTGTTCCAACCCCTTGATACGACTCAAGAATTCCGACGTCGGCGCCAGCTCCTTCAGGTGCGGCCGGGCCCGCGCGATCTGGGCGCGGGCGCCAGCCCCATCGCCGTTGGCGAACATTGCCTCGGCCAGCGGGATACGCCACTTGGCGGTGGCCGTGGAATCGGCCCCGTAGAAACCAGCGAATGTGTCCACCAGCTGGGCTGACAGCGGCACTGCCGCGGGATCGTCACGGCGCTGGGCAAGCAGTGCCTGCTGCATCTGCAGGCGCAGCCCCAGCCACGGGGGCAGGCTCGGATGGGCCTGGCCGAACGCGGCGAGGGCCCGGGCGGCCTCGGCATGCTGTCCGGCCCGGGTCAGCCATTCAATCTCGACCAGGCGCAGCACCAGCAGCTGCGGCGACTCGGGCGGGAGTTCGCGCCGCCACAGGGCGGCCACCTGCTGCAGCGGTGCCTGCGCCTCGGCCGTGCGGTCGGTCCGCAGCAGCAACCGCGCCAGCACCATGTCCACGTCGAGTGTGTCGGCGTGCTCGGGCCCGAGCAGCGCCCGATAGCGCGCCAGCGCAGCGCGGTAGTTCTGTTCGGCCTGCACGTAGTCGCCGCGGGCTTCCTCCATCAGGCCGTGGGCATACTGTTTGACCGCGTAGGCGCGGCTGTCCACGCCATCCACCGCGGCGCTGGTCTGCAGGCTGTTGCGGAAGTGCTGGTCGGCCGCCTGGTAGCGGCCAAGATCGAGATACTGTCCGGCCAGCGCGGCTTCGGCCGCGGCGGTGTAGCTGCTGCCTGCGCCGAACATCTGCCGGGTCAGCGCGAAGCCGCGCTCGGCCAGCGCCAGCGCTTCATCGATACGGCCCTGGTTGAGCAGCGTCGAGGACAGCGCGCGCAGGACCCGCTGGTACTCGGCCCCCTGCACACCCTGCTCGCGCGATGCCTCGGCCAAACCCTCGCGCAGGATCGCTTCGGCCTTGTCCAGCTCACCCTGGCTCCGGTACAGATCGCCGAGGTTGGCCATCGCCGCCAGGCCGCCGCGCTGAAGCGGCGCACCGTTTCCACGCCGGCTCAACGCCAGCGCGGAGCGGAAGGATTGTTCTGCCGCCGCCGGCTGCTCCAGCTGCGCCTGGGCCAGGCCCCGGGCGTTCAAGGCCTTCACCCGCACCGCCGGGGCATCATCCTGCTCAAGCAGGCCCAACGCGTCCTCTGCACTGCCCAGCGCCTCCTTCTCACGCCCAGCGCTGAGCAGCTGCACCGCCAGGCTGGCGCGGGCGTCGGCGATCTCATGCGGCGCGGCGCGCGTGTGCACCAGCCCCGCCACGCTGTCCCGCAGCAGGGCCTGCGCATCCTGCGGTTGGCCAAGGTTCTGGTAGGCGCGCCCCAATGCAGCCTGCATCCGCGCGCGCAGCGCGGGCGACACGGTGCGGTCCTGCTCGAGCCGGCGTGCGCCCAGATCGAGCACCTCACGCGCGGTCATCGGCGTGCCGTGGCGCAGCCCGGGATCGGCCGCATCGAAGGCGGCCACCAGCACGTCGGCGATGCCGGCGGCAGCCACCGCATTCTGCTCGGCCTGCCGACGCGCCTCGCTCAAGCGCAGCACGAAGGCCAGCACCATCACCGCCACCATCGTGACGATCACACTGGCGCGCCATTGCCGCCGCAGCAGCAGGCGCGCACGATGCCAGCGGCTGGGCCGACGCGCACGCACCGGGCGGCGTGCCAGATACCGTTCAATATCCTCGGCCAGTGCGTCGGCAGAAGCATAACGTTCGGCCGGATCCGCAGCAGCGGCCTTGGTCGCGACCGCCAGCAGGTCGGGGGGCACGCCGCGCGCCGGCGGCGGCGTGGCCTGCAGCAGTGCCTCCAGCATCACGCCCAGACTGTAGACATCGCCCACCACACTGGCCGGGCGCCCTGCCAGGCGCTCGGGACTGGCATAGGCCGGGGTGAGGAAGGCCGCGGCATCGTTGGCGTCACCGAGCAGATGCGCGATGCCGAAATCCAGCAGGACCGGCTGGCCGTCGGGGCGTACCAGTACGTTGCCGGGCTTGAGGTCGCAGTGCACCACGGATTGGGAATGTGCGGCCTGTACCGCGCCGCAGATCTGCACGAACAGGCGCAGGCGTGCGGCCAGATCCAGCGCCAGGGTGCGACAGGCGTCGTCCAGCGGTTCACCCTGCACGTATTCCATCACCAGGTAGGGCTGGCCGCCCTCGGCCACGCCCACGTCATACAGCCGGGCGATATGGGGGTGCTGCAGGTCGGCCAGGATCTGGCTTTCACTGGCCAGCCGCGTGGCCAGTACTGGGTCGTAGGCGCGGCGGATCAGCTTGATCGCCACCTCGCGCCGGTACAGCGCATCGGCACGTTCGGCCAGCAACACCACCCCCATGCCGCCGACGGCCAGCAACCGGCTCAGGCGCCACGGGCCAAGCCGTTGCCCGACCAGCGTGGCCGGATCATCCATCGCGGCCATCACGGCGGCAAGTGCATGCTCGACCCGGCCCAGGTCGGCGGTCTGCGCGCGCAGCAGTTGCAGCGTTTCGTCGATCGCGGCCGGGTCATCGCACAGCTCACCCAGCACCGGGCGCCAGCGCGCCTCGGGGAGGTCGCAGACCGCGTCGAACAGCCCGCGCACCGTCCGCCAGCGGTCTGGGCCGGTCATGCGCGCGTGGCCGGCCCGGCCAGGTGCCGGTTCAACCACGCCTTGGCAAACCGCAGATCGCGATCGACCGTGGGCACCGACACATCCAGCGCCTGGGCGATCTCTTCGCGGCTCATTCCCCCGAAGTACATCCATTCCACCGTGCGTGCGGCGCGCTCATCCAAGGTGGCCAGTTGCTCCAGCGCGCGGTTCAGGGCCAATACTTCGAAGGCATCGTGATCGGGGCTGGCTTCCTGGTCGGCATACGACAGGGTCAGGTTGATCGCACCTCCGCCCCGCTTGGAAGCGGTCATCGCGCGTGCGTGATCCACCAGCACGCTGCGCATCTTCAGTGCCGCCAACGATAGGAAATGCACGCGATCGCGGTAGCCGATCTCCCCACCGATCATCCGCATCAGCGCCTCGTGCACGAGCACGGTCGGCTGCAGCACGCCATCCCGGGCAGTGCCCAGCCGCGCCACGGCCATGCCACGCAGCTGCGCATACAGCAGCGCGAGCAGTTGATCGCGGGCGGCGATGTCCTGCTGCTCGCTCCAGCGGCGCAGCAGGCGGGTGACATCCTGGCGCTCGGCCGCTGGAGGTGTCGCGTCAAAAGACATGTGGGGCGGGTCCGTGCATCTCAGCAGGCGATCAGCCTGCAGTATCGCCGATCCCCATCCGCATGGGGCGGCGGTGCCGGGCTACGTCCCGCGCTTGGCCAGGTTCTCGCGCAGCGTTTCCAGCCGCGTGGAGAGATCCTTCAACGCGCTGCCGCCCTTGCCGACCAGCCAGGACACCTCCTCTTCCAGGAAGCCGGTACGGCTGTGCTCGGTGTCCGGCAACGGCGGCAGGATGTGCGCGAAGTAGGTCTTGTCGAGCACCCGCCGCAGCAGTCGCTCGCCCGGGAAGGGTGCGTTGTTGTTGAGCGCACGCGCCGCCTTGATCAGGTTGCGGATGTCGTACTGGGTCGGGCTCAGGTCCGGCACCTGCTTGGGCAGGTCCAGCAGCGTATACACCGCCACGCGGGCGGTGCGCACCGAACTTTCCATGGTGAACACCACATCGTTGTGGGTCTCCACGAACTGCCCCAGCAGGCCCAGGTTGGTGCATCCCCTGGGCACGACGTGCGGGCGGTCGCCGGCCGCGCGTGGCATGAACTGCGCCGTGATGTACGGCATCAGCGCGGTGCGCACCTTGGTGTTGGCGGCGATCTCATCCAGCTGATCGACGATGCCCAGGTGGTAGCTCAGCTCGGCCAGGATCTCGCGGCCGGTACAGGCTGGCATCGGCTTGGCCACGTGGTTGCCGTTCTGGTCCATCAGCAGCGCATACACCCACACCACCAGCACATCCTTGGGCTGGTCGAGGAAGTGCGGCTGGCGGTTGACGGTGAAGCTCAGCACCCAGGCGGAGTCGGTGAAGGTGATCACGCCACCGGTCACGGTCCTGCCCGAATACGGGTCGTTGACCGAGAGTTCCTTGATCTTGTCCACCAGTGGCGAGGGGCGGCAGGTCAGCGTGGCCGACTCCCACATCGAGCGGTCGATGTCACCGTGGAATTTCTCCGGTTTGCCGAAGATCGGCGACTGTGCGGCGAGGTTGCGCCACAGTGCCCAGTCACTGTCCTGCCCCGGTGTTTCGCGCGGACGCTGCAGTACCGGCACCGTGTCCATGTCGCCATAGGCGGTGCCCTCGGTCATCGAGCCGGTCAGCGCGAACACCAGGTCGCCCTCGGCCACCGGCAGCAGCGTATCGTTGCCCGCCACACGGCAGCGCAAGCCGGTGACGGTGCGGGTATCGCCTGCCACGCGCATGTCCAGATCGTACACGCGGGTACCGAAGGTGACCTGCACCCCCTGCTCGCGCAGCATCTTCACCAGCGGTTTGACGAAACTCTCGTACTGGTTGTATTTCGGGAACACCAGCGCGGACATGTCGTTCAAGCCGTCGATGGCGTCCAGGAAGCGGTGCATGTACAGCTTCATTTCCAGCAGGCTCTGCCAGTTCTCGAAGGCGAACATCGAACGCCAGAAGAACCAGAAATTACTCTGCAGGAAGCCCTCGCTGAAGTAGTCCTCGATGGTCACATCGTCGAGGTCTTCCTTGCGCTTGAGCAGCAGCTTGACCAGTTCCCACTGCTGCGGCTTGCTCAGCCCGAACGTGGAGAAGTCCTGGATCTTCCCCTGCTGGTGCATCAGCCGGGCCTTGGAGTAGTTCGGGTCGTCGTCGTTCACCACCCGGTACTCGTCCAGCACGCTGTAGCCGGCAGGCAGTTCCAGCGCCGGCACGTCCTGGAACATGTCCCAGAAATTGTCGTAGTTCCAGTTCATCTCGCGGCCGCCGCGAACCAGGTAGCCCTGCTCGGGGTCGCCGGCCCCATCGAGCGAACCGCCTTCGATGTCCAGGCTGTCGATCAGGGTGATGTTCGCCGCCGGCATGCCGCCATCGCGGATCAGATAGAACGCCGCGGCCAGGCCGGCAATACCGGTGCCGATGATCCACGCCTTGCGGTTTGCCACGCCGGCCGGTGCGACCGGGCGATTACGCATGTAGGCGCCCATCATGTCCGGCGGCGGCAGTGTGTTCTCGGGCCGGTTGGACCAGTAGGCCCCCGTGGCATCGGGTTCTTTATCGATCACCGGTGCCCGGTGCACGCCCTGTTGCTCGACAGCCATATCACCACTCCTTTTTCGACGGACCCACAGGAGGCACCGGTGGCCCGGTGCCTGGCAGCACGGATTCCTTACCGCACGGCCCCCTCCTGGCACCGCGCTGCACATTCGGATGGTACGCACCCCACCTGTGACGGCATTGATCCGCATCAATGACACCGCTGTTGCATCCAGTGCGACACATGTCGCACACTTGCGACACCTCGCCACATCGGGATTGCCATGTCTGTGCCGCCTACCCCTTCCAATGCCGAACTGGAACTGCTCAAAGCGCTGTGGCGCCAAGGCGCCTGCAGTGCGCGCGAAGTCCACAACGGCGCCGCCGCGGCGCTGGACTGGTCCTACTCGTCCACCCGCAAGACGCTCGAACGCATGGTCGACAAAGGGCTGGTGGAAGAAACCGTCGAGCACGGGCTGAACATGTACCGCGCCAAGGTCGGCAAGGTGGCCACACTGGCCGCACTCAGCACGGACTTCGCGCGCCGGGTGCTCGAGATCGATGGCGCATTGCCGGCGCAGGCCTTCGCCGACAGCCGCCTGCTCAGCGAACAGGAACTGCAGCAGCTCGATGCGCTGCTGCGTGCCCCCGCCAAGGACGATCCGGCATGAGTGTCCTGACGCTGGGCTTCTGGGGCGCGCATGCCGTTGGCGCCCTGGCGGGCGGCTGGGTGGCGTGGTCTGCCGGGCAACGTGTCCACCGCCGTCTGGGTCTCTCCCACGCCGCGTATGGCTATTGGATGGGGGTGTGGTTGCTGGCGGTGATGCCGGTCCTGCTGTCGGTGGGTGTGGCGCTGTGGGCCCCCGCACCGCTCGTCTCGTTGCCCCCGGCACTGATGCTGCCGCTGCCTGCCGCGCTGGACCTCGGGGCTGCCGGTGCGGCGGAAGGGGGCCTGGTGAGCTCCCCGTGGGCGGGGCCGGCCACCAGCACGTGGCTGGCCGCGCTGTATGTCACCGGCCTGGGTATCGCATTGCTGCGCGTGCTGGTCGGCACGTGGGCGACCGGCCGGCTGTGCCGGGCGACCCTGCCGATCGCACCGGGGGCCTGGCCGGGCCCGCGCAGCCGTGCGTCGGCGCAGCGACTGCGGTCGGCCGGCATCGTCTGCCGGGTCAGCGCGCTGCCGGTGAGTCCGTTCGCGGTGCGCTGGCCGCGGCCGTTGATCGTGCTGCCCCTCTCGGCCGTGGAGCAGCTGGACGATCGCGCCCTCAGCCTGATCCTGGGCCATGAGGCGGCGCACCTGACGCGCCGCGATCCGCAGCGCGCCGGCCTGATGGCGATACTCAACGCCCTGCTGTGGTTCAACCCGTTCCTGCGCCGCCTCACCGCGCGCGTGCAGCTGGCGGCCGAGCTGCGATGTGATGCGCAGGCCCTCGCGGGGGATGCACATGGCGGGCGTGACTTCGCCACGGCGTATGTGCGCACGTTGCGCCTTTCCGCAGCGGCCCACGCGCCCACCACCGCCCTGACCCACCGCGATCTGGCCGGGCATGAAATCCGCATCCGGCACATGCTGCATGGCGATGCTGCGCGGCCGCTGTCGGGATCGGGACGCGCACTCCTGCTGGGCAGCGCATTGCTGATCGGCGCCTTGTTGGTGGTCATGCAGGCCAGTGCAGCGCGTCCCTTGCCAGGCACCGCCGTCAGTAGCACGCCAAAAGAGGTCTCGGCGACGGAGGCCGCACTGCCGCTGCCGCCGTTGAGCGATACCCCCATCGAGGTGCAGTTCCAGTCACCGCTGGCCACACCGAGGATCACCGGACATTTCGGCGATACCGGCAGCATCCGGCAGCGACCGCATCGCGGCACCGATTTCGGCGCCCGCCCGGGCACGCCGGTCCTCGCGCCGGCGGACGGCCGCATCGTGGCGGCAACCACCGCCTACCCGGACGGTCCGCAGTACGGCACGGTGGTGGTCATCGACCACGGTCAGGGCTGGCAGACCTTGTACGCGCACCTGCAGGGCGCCGATGTGGTGGTCGGCCAGCAGATGCACGCCGGCGAGCAGATCGCGCGGGTCGGCAGCACCGGGCGCGTGACCGGACCGCACCTGCATCTGGAGATGCTCCGCCACGGTGAGCGCGTCGATCCGCAGGCGCACCTGCCATGACCGGCTGACCCGCTCCACATCCCAGCCCCACTGCTGCATTTCGTTTTCCTGGCCACAGGAGGGGCGCGTGTTGCCCGGCGAAATGTCCACGCCACCTTTCTGCACGGACTGCCCATGTCATCCACGTTCCGCATCGTCCTCGCCTTGTCCCCGCTGTGCGCCGCGTTCTCCAGCGCTGCGCAGTCGCTGCCCGCACCGTCATCAGCACCGCCCCCCACCGAGCTGGAGGCCGTGCAGGTGCAAGGACCGGCGTACGACCCGCGCCGCGATGACACGGCCACCCGGATCGTGTTCGGCACGGACACGTTGCGCCAGTTTGGTGATATCGGCCTGGTCGATGCGCTCAAGCGCCTGCCCGGCATCACCGTGGGCACCGGCGCGCCCGGTCGCAGCGGTGCGGTGTCACTGCGCGGCCTCGGCGCGGGCTATACCCAGATCCTGCTCAACGGCCAGAAGGCACCGGCCGGGTTCGATCTGGATTCGCTCACGCCGGAGATGGTCGAACGCGTGGAGATCCTCCGCGCACCGACGGCCGACCAGCGCGCCGAGGCCATTGCCGGCTCGATCAACATCGTCCTGGCCGCCGGCGCGCGCAAAGATACCGAACAGCTGTCGCTGGCCTGGGGCCGCAGCAACGGCCAGAACACGCCGTCGGTCAGCTGGCAGCGCAACCGGCGCGCCGGCCACCGCAGCAGTTCGGTCACCGCCACCGCATCGCGCCGCGAGTTCCTGGTCGAGGAAACCGGCACCGAACGTGTGTGGGATCGGCAGGGAACCCCCATCGCGCTGCGCGACACCACCCTGCGTGCGGGCGGGAACCGCGATGTGCTCTCGCTTGCACCCAGCCTGGAAACCACTCTGGAGAACGGCGACATCCTTGCCCTGCAGGGCGTCGCCGATGCCAGCCGCTTCAACCGCACCACCGCTATCGACTGGACCATCCCACTGGGCGAGCCGCTGCGGCGCGCCCGCTACCAGCAGCGCACCCGTATCGAGGTCGCGCAGGCCACCGGCAGTGCCACCTGGACCCGCACCTTCGAGCAGGGCAGCGCGTTCACCACCAAACTGCGTCTGGGCGGCAACCGCGAGCGTTACATCTATCGCGAACAGGGCTACGCGCAGCAAGGGCAGCAGAACCTGGAGGACCACACCGATGCACGATTGACCGTGCGCGAGCTCAACAGCACCGGCAAATACACGCTTCCCGGCCGCGGGCGGCATGCGCTGCAGCTCGGCTGGGAGGCCAGCGAGGATCGTCGCGACGAGGCGCGGGTACAGCACCTGCTGCCGGTCGGCGACGACGCTGGCTGGATCAGCGATCTGGCGTTCGACGCACGCATCCGGCGGCTGGCCGTGTACGCCCAGGACGACCTCACCCTCAGCGAGCGCTGGTCGCTGTATGCCGGCGCACGCTGGGAGCAGATCGAGACGCGCAGTGACGGCAGCGGTTTCAGCGGCATCCATCGGCGTGACCAGGTGCTGTCGCCGGTGCTGCAGTCGCTCTGGAAGATTCCCGGCACCCGGCGCGATCAGCTGCGCGTTGCACTCACCCGTACCTATCGCTCGCCCACCCTGGCCGCGCTCATCCCCCGCCCGTACACCTCCACCAACAACCGCCCGCTCAACCCTGACGAACGTGGCAACCCGGCCCTGCGTCCGGAGTTGGCGACCGGGGTGGACCTGTCCTACGAAACCGCCGGCAAGGGGGGCGCGCAGCTCAGCGTCGGCGGTTACGTGCGTCGGATCAGCGATGTGATCCGCACCGAGACGCACCTGCAGGAGGGGCGCTGGGTTGCGTCACCGGTGAACGGTGGCTCCGCGACGACCTGGGGAGTAGAGCTGGATACCGCGTTGCGGCTTCCGCAGCTGATCACGGGCGCGCCGGATGTGTCGGTCCGCTTCAATGCAACCGCCAACGATTCGCGTGTGGAGGATGTCCCCGGCCCGGACAACCGGCTGGATGAACAAGTGCGTTTCAGCGGCACCCTGGGCGCGGACTACCCGCTCCGCACCGGCTGGACGGTGGGCGGCAGTTATACCTACCGCACCGGCGGCACCGTGCAGGTCAGCCCCGGCCAGTTCGAGATCAGCGCGTATGGGCGCGAGCTGGATCTGTATTCGCTGTGGTCGATCGGCGCCCGCAGCAAACTGCGGCTGAGCATCAACAACGCGCTGCACCGGAC
The DNA here is from genome assembly GCF_056393115.1 of Stenotrophomonas sp. Steno-Z10-BAI. NCBI lineage: Bacteria > Pseudomonadati > Pseudomonadota > Gammaproteobacteria > Lysobacterales > Lysobacteraceae > Stenotrophomonas > Stenotrophomonas sp. Steno-Z10-BAI. Next base: position 127,893 of record NZ_JBWJOZ010000006.1, read on the forward strand.
GTTGCGCACCGGGCAGCGGCGGATCAGCGAGGACGGCATCGAGCAGCTGCAGCGGCAACGCAACGCATCACCGCTGCTGCGCCTGCAGCTTGAACTCCCGCTGTGATCAGCCCGGCTGGCGGCTGGCCTCGCCCACCGCCGGCAGCGCACGCACGCGGCCTGGCTTGCTCGGGAACGCATGGCGGACGATGCGCCACATCACCTGGCCGAACTGCCGCGGCAACGAACCGGTGTTGTAGTGCTGGCCGTAGCGCGCGCAGATCTCCTTCACCTCGACCGCGATCGCGGCATAGCGGTTGGCCGGGATATCCGGATAGAAGTGGTGCTCGATCTGGTGGCTGAGGTTGCCGGACATGACGTTCATCAGCTTGCCACCGGTCAGGTTGGATGAGCCGCGCAGCTGGCGCAGATACCAATGGCCACGGGTCTCATCACGCACGCATTCCTTCGGGAAGGTTTCGGCCTCGGCGGTGAAGTGGCCGCAGAAGATGATCACGTAGGTCCACACGTTGCGGATCAGGTTGGCCGCCACATTGCCCAGCAGCACCGGCAGGAAGAACGGACCGGCCAGTGCCGGGAACAGCAGGTAGTCCTTGAACATCTGCTTGCCCATCTTGCGGCCGACCGGGCGGAACTGCCTGCCCAGTTGCTTGAGCGTCATCTTGCCGGCAAACACGCGGCCCAGGCGCAGGTCCTGGATCGCGATGCCCCATTCGAACAGCAGCGCGAACACCACCGCGACCACGGGCTGCATCAGGTAGAACGGGCGCCAGCGCTGCTCGGGGAAAATGCGCAGCAGGCCGTAGCCGATATCGTCGTCCAGCCCGCGCACGTTGGTGTAGGTGTGGTGGCGGAAGTTGTGGGTCTTGCGCCAGGCGTCGGCGGTGCCGACGATGTCCCACTCATAGGTGCTGCCCTGCAGCTGCGGATCGCCCATCCAGTCGTACTGGCCATGGATGACGTTGTGCGCCAGCTCCATGTTTTCCAGGATCTTGGACAGCGCCAGCATCACCACGCCGGCGATCCACGCCGGGATCAGCACGCTGTGCACGAAGGCACCGAGGAACAGCAACGCGCGGCCGGCCACGCCGGTCCAGCGTACGGCGGCCACGACGCGGCGGATGTAACGCGCATCGCGCGCACCGAGCGTGGCCAGCTGGCGCGCGCGCAGTGCATCGAGTTCAGCGCCGAAGGCCTGCAGTTCGGCCGGGGAGAGCGCGCGGTTGTGCACGGAAGACATGGTCACAGCTCCAGGATCAGGTCGGTGCTGGCGCTGTTCACGCACAGCTTTACTTGCGTGGCCGGTTCGGCCGCATGCTCGCCGGTCAGGGTGTGGCGGGTGACGCCGGACACCTTGCCGCAGACACAGGTATTGCAGATGCCCATGCGGCAGCCGCTGGCCGGGCGCAGCCCTTCGGCTTCCAGCGCCTGCAGCAGCGAAGTGCCGCGTGGCAGGGCAAGCGTGCGGCCGCTGCGGCGCAGTTCGACCTGCACCGTGCCCTCTTCGGCATCCGGCAGCACCGGCGGCGTGAACGCCTCGGACTGCAGCGACGCGACCTGGCCGTGCAGGCGCGCCTGCGCTGCATCGACGAAGCCACCCGGGCCGCACACCAGGGTGCGGGCGGTGCTCAGATCGCCCAGCGCCGCGAAGGCGAATGCATCCACGCGCGACGCCGGTGCGGTCGGGTCGCGGGTCAGCGCGATGTGCAGCGTGAACGAGGGATGGCGCGCCGCCAGCGCGGCCAGCTCGTCGGCGAAACACACTTCCTCACGCCGGCGTGCCCAGTACACCAGGTCCACCTGGCCCGGCATGCCGACAGCATCGAGCTGGCGCAGCAGCGCGCGCATCGGGGTGATGCCGCTGCCAGCGGCCAGCAGCAACAGCCGCTCGCCGGAGGCCTGCGGCAAGGTCATGTCACCGAACGCCTGGCCCAGCTCAAAGACGTCACCGATCGCCGCGGCATGGGCCAGATGCTGGCTGACGGCACCGCCGGCGATGGCCTTGACGGTGATCGCCAAGCGGCCGTCGGCCAGCACGGTCGGGCTGTAACTGCGCGACAGGCGGCGGCCATCGACTTCGACGCCGAGGGTGACGTGCTGGCCCGGCAGCAGGCCACGGAAATGGCGGTTGGGCGTGAGCACCAGGGTGACCGCATCCGCGCTCTCGGCGGTGCGCGACAGCAGCCGGGCCAAGGGGCGGCGCAGCGTCCACAGCGGGTGCAGACGGGTGCCCCAGAAGTCGAACAGCGCTTCGGGGACCCAGCGGCGGGGGCTGGCGACGTGACGGCGGGCGGAAATGCGCGGGACGGTGCTCATGCTGCGCACTATACGGCCGAGCATACGACTGTGTATACAGTTGTATATGGCCGGGACGGGCTATGATTCAGGGACTTGACCGCGCTGCCCCTGATGACCTCCCCAGACCTGCCCCTGCCCGCCTCCGACGACGCCCATCCCGCGCGCAAAGCCTCGATCTCACGTGAGGATCTGCTGGCCGCGGCATTGGCCCTGATCGGCCCGCACCGCAGCGTCTCCACGCTGAGCCTGCGCGAGGTCGCGCGTGAAGCCGGGATCGCCCCGAACTCGTTCTACCGGCAGTTCCGCGACATGGACGAGCTGACCGTGGCCCTGATCGACCTGGCCGGGCGCTCGCTGCGCACCATCATCGGCGAGGCGCGCCAGCGCGCCGCCTCCTCCGACCGCAGCGTGATCCGCCTCTCGGTGGAGACCTTCATGGAGCAGCTGCGCGCCGACGACCGCCTGCTCCATGTCCTGCTGCGCGAAGGCACCGCCGGCTCGGACGCGTTCAAGCATGCGGTGGATCGCGAACTGAATTACTTCGAAGACGAACTGCGGGTCGACCTGATCCGCCTGGCGGCCGCCGACGGCGCGCGCCTGCACGAACCGGCGTTGGCCTCCAAGGCGATTACCCGGCTGGTGTTCGCGATGGGCGCCACTGCAGTGGATCTGCCACCGGAGAAGGATCCGGAACTGATCGAGCAGCTGACCCAGATGCTGCGGATGATCATCACCGGGGCGCGCACGTTGGCGGGCAGTCCGCCGCTGCGCTGATCCGGCCATCCGGCCGCGCACAAAAAAATGACGACCCACCGGGCCGTCATTTCGTGATCCTGTTGCCCACATCAACGGCAACGCAGTGTGCGGCGCTTGATCAGCGGTACTGACGCTCGCAGCGACGCTCAACCACGCGATCACCGTTTTTGGACTGCTGGTTGCCCTGGATCTGGCGACCTGCGGCGCCACCGGCCACCGCACCGGCGACCGTGGCCAGCTTCTTGCCGTTGCCGCCGCCGACCTGGTTGCCGAGCAGCCCCCCGACCACGGCGCCGGTCGCGGTGCCGGTGATGCGGTTGGGGTCCTTGGAATTACGCTGGACCTCGACGTTGTGGCACACCACCTTGCTGCCGTCGTTGAAGCGGCGTCCCTCGTCCTTGGGGCCATAGGTCTGGGCGCCGGCGACGGCCGATACGGCGAGCAGACTGCCCAGGCACAACACGCGGAAGCTCGTCTTCATGGTCGATCCCTGTTTATGGAACATGGCCTAAGTGTCTGCCTGCCGGCGGCAAGCCCGAGTGAAGTTGCGTCCACGCCAGGTCAACGCCAGCGGCGGCGTTCAGGCCGCAGCCATCCAACCGCCCGCGCTTACAACCGCTCGCGGATCGTCTGCCGCAACGCCTCCAGATCCTTGGCGAACGCATCGATACCGCTCGCCAGCTTCTCCGTCGCCATCGGATCGGCCGCCAGATCCGCCGCAAACCGCGCACCATCGATCGGCGTCACCTGCACAGACTCGGCCGCACCGGCCACCAGCCTGCGCGGCAACTCACCGTGATCGGCGTCCAGCTTTTCCAGCAGATCCGGTGAAATCGTCAGGCGATCGCAGCCTGCCAGCGCCTCGATCTGCGCCGTCGAACGGAACGACGCGCCCATCACCACCGTCGGCGAACCACGACGCTTGAACTCGGCATACACGCCGCGCACGAACACCACGCCCGGGTCTTCATCGATGGTCGCCGGCGCCTGCCCGTTGGCCACGTACCAATCCAGGATGCGGCCCACGAACGGCGAGATCAGGAACGCCCCGGCCTCGCTGCAGGCCAGCGCCTGGGTCGGATTGAAGATCAGCGTCAGGTTGCAGTCGATCCCTTCGGCCTGCAGCTGGCGCGCCGCTTCCACGCCTTCCCAGGTTGCCGCGATCTTGATCAGCACCTTGCTGCGCGGCACGCCGGCCGCCTCGTACATCGCGATGAACTGGCGCGCCTTGGCCACCGTGGCCGCGGTGTCATGCGCCTGGTCGGCATCGACCTCGGTCGAGACCCGGCCCGGCACCAGCGTGCTGAGCAGGTTGCCCACGCCCACGGTCAGCCGATCGGCCACCGCGTGCACGATGGTCTCGCGTTCGCCCGCCTGCCCGCGGCCCCAGGCCAGCGCGTTCTCGATCAGATCGGCGTATACCGGCAGGTCCAGCGCTTTCTTCACCAGGGTGGGGTTGGTCGTGCAGTCGACCGGCTTCAAGCGCTTGATCGCCTCGACATCGCCGGTATCGGCAACTACGACGGACAGATCACGCAACTGGGAGAGTCTGGACAGCGAAGACATGGAGAGGTCCTTGGCATCAATCATCAGAGGAAGCGTCAAGCAGTGCGCTGACCGCCGCCGTGTCCTGGTCGAACACCGGCGCGGCGAACGGCTCCGGGCCGGGCGTGCGGCCGAATACGATCGGCCGGGTGATGCCGCGGTAGCTGCCCAGCAGCGGGTGCGGCAGCGACGTGATCATCTGCTCTGCCTGCACCTGTGGATGCTCGAACATGTCCTCGACCTGGCGTGCCGCTGCGCACGGCACTTCTTCGCCGAACAACGCTTCCCACGCCAGCGCGCTGCGCGTGGCCAGTGCGGCGTGCAACTGCGGCAGCAGCACCTCGGCCTGCGCGGCGCGCTTGCGCACGGTGTCGTACCGCGCGTCGGCCGCCAATTCTGGTCGCCCGATCCGCTCGCACAATGCCTGCCAGAAGCGCGGGGTATTGGCCGAGATGTACAGATATCCGTCCGCGGTGGGATGGATGCCGGTGACACCGCCCGAGCGCATATCGCGGCCCACCGCCGCCGGCTCGCCCTCGGCCCAGACCATCCGCGCCGACTGCATCGTCAGCGCACTGCGCAGCAGCGACACGCCCACGAACTGGCCCTCGCCGCTGCGTTCGCGCTCGTAAAGCGCCGATGACACACCGGCCGCCACCAGCGCGGCAGCGTAGTAATCGACCACCGAGCCGTACAGGATCTCCGGGGCGCCGCCCGTCTTGCCCTGCATCGTGCACATGCCGGTCATGGTCTGCAGCACCTGGTCGTACCCTGCCTTCTCCTTCAGCGGCCCCTGCTCGCCGTAGCCGGTGACCGAGCAATACACCAGGCGCGGGTTGAGCTTGTGCAGACTCTCGAAATCGATGCCCAGGCGTACCGGCACGCTCGGCCGGAAGTTGTGCACCAGCACGTCCGCCTCGCGCACCAGGCGCATCAGCACCGCACGCTGGTCAGGCTGCTTCAGGTCCAGCACCACGCCGCGCTTGGAGCGGTTCACACCGAGGAATGCGCGGCTCTCGGCCTCCAGCGTGGAGGGATAGCGCCGCAGGTTGTCGCCGACCGGCGGCTCCACCTTGATCACCTCCGCGCCCTGGTCGGCCAGCAGCGTGCAGCCGTAGGGACCGGCGATGTACGCGCTCAGGTCCAGCACACGAATGCCGCTCAACGGTCCGGTGGCACCTTCCCGCTGGGCGATGGCGAATGGAGAACTGGGGTTGCTTCCGGTCATGGTCAATACACTCGATACCTTGAGGGAAGTTTCCTCCTGGCCAACGGGAAGAAACAGATCGCGTGGGTATGTTCTGGGTGGACAAAAAGCACGCTGCGGCGTCGGCGGCACCACCGCCGCCGAACCCCGCCGAGACGTCAGCCCGAAGGCGCCAGCGACAGCCAGCTCAACCGCCAGCTGCCGTGATCGCGCCCACCACACCGGTAGTAGGGTTCGAACGTCAGCGGGCCGCGGCACTCCAACTGCACGGTGATCGGCGCGCCCTCGCCCGTGTCGTCGCCCACCTGCAGCCACTGCGAGGGTGGCCGGTCCGGCAAGCGCACCGTCTCATCGGTTTTGTACCCGTCGATCAGGCCGGTGGCATACACCAGCGGGCCGTAGCTCAGCCCCACGTACTCCCAGCGCAGGACCTCCTGCGCGACCGGCGAGCCATCCGGCGCGCGCGATTCCTGCACGTTGATGTTGGCCGCCCGGTGCAGGCGTGGCTGCATCGGCAGCTGCACGCAGAGCGTGTCGCCGGACTGCCAGGTGCGCTGCACGTGCACGAACCCATCCGCGCCCGCCTCGGCCGCCTCGGGCTGTCCGTTGACCTCGATCCGTGCACCTGTCGCCCAGCCCGGCAGCCGCACGCCGATGCTGAACTCGGCGACGCACTCGGGCAGCACGGTGATCGTCACCGTACCCTCGAAGGGGAATCGGGTCGCCTGCAGCAGGGTGACCGCACCGGCCTGCGCGTGCAGCAGCGTGGCCTCGCCCGGCCCGTACAGATTGACCCGCAGCCCACCATCGGCTGCGATGCCATAGGCCACCTGTGGCAGTTCTTCCACGGCCATCGCGCCGCTGGATTTGCAGCAGCGCCAGTACGTGGTGTGCACGCGCCGGCCGTTGGGATAGGTGTAGTAGCACCAGTCCTCGCCATTGGCGGCCATCGCCGCCAGCAGGTCGTTGTAGGCGGTGCGCTCCAGTTCGTCGGCGTAGCGTGCGTGGCCGGTGATGGCCAGCAGCTCACGGTTGAGCTGCATCCACGCCAGTACCGAGCAGGTTTCCACGTAGGCCTGCGGGAAGAAGGTGCGCGGCGCGTTGAATACCTCGCGCGACCGGTGCGCTACCCCACCCCACGGCCCGCCGCCCAGCGTGAGGTGCTGCTCGCGGATGTTGTGCCAGAGCTGATCCAGCGCCCGGCGATGGTCGTCATGCCCGGTGGCCTTGTACAACTTGGCCAGCCCGACCAGGTTCCAGCTGAGCTGATAGGCCTTGCCGGTTGCGATGAAGGCCGCATCCTCACCGGCCAGCGCCTTGTCCAGCAGCGCCAGCCGCGGGTTGGCGTTGGCCTGTGCCAGGATGCGTTCGGCCAGCGCCAGGTAGCGCGGCTCGCCGGTGACCAGATAAAGATCCGCCGCTGGATCGAGCAGCACCGTGGCGGACATGCCGTGGTGGTTGCCCAGTGTGGTGATGTCGATTCCCGATTCCAGCGCCTGCCAACACAGATCGGCGATCCGGCACGCGGCCTGCAGATAGGCCGCATTGCCCAGCGCGCGCCACGTTTCCAGGAAGCCCAGGATCAGATAGCTGTGCGTCCAGATGTCCCAGGTGCGCAGCGCCGGCTCACCGTTCCAGCTCTCCGGCTTGGGCGGTTGCGGCACGGTGAAGCGGCGCTCGGGCGCATAGTTGCCAAGATACCCGTCATCGTCCTGCTGGCTGATCAACCAATCCGCAACGCGGCGCAACGCGGCCTCCAGCGGTGGTTGTCCGCCCTGGGCCACGGCGCGTGCCGTGGCCGACAGCCACTTGCCGGCGTGCTCGCCGTACCAGTCGCCCTCATGATTCTGGTGTTTGTGCGCTTGGCCGAAGATGCTGATCGGCGCACTGTGCTCATCAACGATGAACGTGCTCAGGCGCCCGTTGCGGTTCGCCGCCAGGGCGTCGCCCAGCAGACCCTGCAACGTGACCTGCTGTGGCGGGACCAACGTCATGCCGCGGGCGGCGGGATGCAGACGGTTCATGCCGCGTCCACCACGCAACGGAAGCCGACCGTGCCCGAGCGGTCCTTGGACGGCCCCATCAACAGGTACTTGCCGTGCTGGTCCAGGCGGTAGGCCTGCGGGAAGTACCAGTGCGAGGTCTGCGGCTGATAACTGCTGCCCCCCCGGAGTACCGCTGCGCGGGTGTGCGCATCGCTGAATTCATCGGTCCACTGCCACACATTGCCGACCATGTCCTCCACGCCGAACGGGCTGGCCCCCTGCGGATGCGCATCGACATCGGCCGGCGGCGTCAGCCGACGGCCGCGATTGACCCGCGGCACGCAGCTGGCATCCCACGCGTTGCCCCACGGGTACAGGCGCTCGTCGGTCCCCTGCGCGGCGTACTGCCATTCCCACGCATGCGGCAGCCGCTTGCCGGCCCACGCCGCATAGGCACGGGCGTCTTCGATCGAGACCCAGGTAACCGGCTTGTTGTCCCAGCCCGCACGCGGCGCGCCGTCCTTCCAGTCGGCCAGGAAGTTGTGGTCATCGGCCGGGCGGTAACCGCTGGCATCGAGGAAGCGCTTGAACGCGGCATGGGTGACCGGGTGGCGGTCGATATGGAACGACGCCAGTGTCATGCGCCGGCGATGGTGGCGACGCGCGCAGTCTTCCCACGGGAACTGCACATCCAGCCCGGCCCAGGTGAAGCCTTCGATTTCGATACCGCCCACCTGGAACAGGAACTCGCCGGCGGGAATCGTGACCATGCCGGCGGGTGCCTCGGCCTGCGCGGGCGTGGCCGCGATGGCCAGCAGTTCCTGCGGGGCGGCCGTCCACGCCGCGGAGTAACTGCTCAGCGGCTGCTTGGCACGCTCGGCGGTCGCGGCCAGGAAGTCATCCAGGCCCTCGATCACGGTGCCGGCGGCCACACTCAGAATCGCGCCGAAGCCGCGCGCTTCCATCGGCAGTTCGATGTAAGCCGCGCCGTCGATGATCCGCGGCGCCAGCGCGCGGCCGTGCCACGCATCGTAGTACCGCATCCCTTCCGCGTGCGGCAGTGCGATCTGCTCACCGTCCACCGCGTACTCGTTGCGGTTGATCATCGTATGCAGCGTCACCCCCTCGCCCGGGAACCGACTGGCGAAGATGCCGCCCTGCAGGCACACCTGGTACGGCTCCCAGTCCATGGACACCACCAGCGCCGGGAACCGGCGGTATAGCGTGGCGATCCGGCGCAGGGTTTCGCCATCGCGTGGGGTGAACTGGTTCCAGACGCCCCAGATGTTTTCCCAGGCGTTGTAGCCGATGCCATTGAAGAAGCAATACTGCAGATCGTGATTGCGGTTGCGGCCCCAGCGGTTCTCGTAGTTGACCATGTGGCGCGGCTCCAGCCACTTCCACTTGGAGACCGGCGGCACCGGGCCATCGGGCGCTTTCTTGCCCCAGCTCTGCACGTTCCAGATCAGCTGTTCTTCGGAGCTGATGGTGGACTCGGGCTGCACCACCACCGGATTGCCACGTGCATCGCAGGCATCGAAGAACGCTCTCGGCACACCATTGAAGGTGTCGCCGTTGATGCCATCGGCACCGACCGCCTTGACGATCTCGGCCAGCCCGTCCCAATGCGTCACGCCGGGGTCGCGGGTGCCGTGGTCCCACGGCTTGGCTGGCAGGAACACCTTGACGCCGCGCTTCTGGAAGGCCTGTACGGCGGTTTTCAATCCCGCCAGGCCGCCGGGCATGTCGTGCGCCAGGTCGAACTGGTTGCGGTCGTCGATGCCGATGTTGGGGTAGATGTACCAGATCAGCACCGAATCCAGCCCGCCGAACCGCGCGGTCACATCGTCCAGATAGCGATCGACGGTGTACTGCCCGGTGGCCGCGTCGAAGAAGTAACGGTCCTCGACCATCATCTGTGCATGCACGAAGTTGCGCTGCGCCCACTGCAGCTCCGGGCGGCGGTAATTCACGTCGGTATAGCCGATCCGGACCAGATGCTCGCGGCGCCAGTCCTTGAGCTCTTCCAGCCAGTCGCCGGCGCTGGCATTGGCGTCGATCATCCAGCTGCCGATGTCGGCGAACGGCCATGCCGGCGCCCTGCCCGGCGTCGGCAGGTAGCGCCCGGTGGTCACGTGCGAGAACTTGTACTCGGTACGGATGGCGTCACGCCCGTAGTCGGCTGCGTCGGTGTCGTAGTCGGGGCTCTGGTACGGCGTGGTCATGGGCAAGGCATCCAGCAGGAAACGAAAAAGGGGGACATCAGCGCGCGCACACCGCTGCCAGCGCAGCATGGGCGGCGGCATCGGGAACACGCGCGGGGTCTGCCAGCAGCGCCAGCACCTCGGCGCGGCAGGGAATGCTCGACTGCGCGCCCAGGCGCGTACAGGTCAACGCGGAGGCAGCGGTGGCGGTCAGCAATGCCTGGGCCATCGGTTGCTGCTCCGCCAGCGCGGCGATCAGGGCACCGCAGAACGTATCGCCGGCCGCGGTGGTGTCGGTGGGCTCGATACGGAACCCGGGCTGCAACAGGATCTGCCCGTCCACGCGGGCCAGACTGCCCCGCGCCCCCAGGGTCACGATCACACAGGGCACCGGCACGCGTGCCAGCCCGGTGGCCAGGTCCGGGGGATGACCGGCCACCACCTCGAGTTCCCCTTCGTTGACGATCAGCACGTCCAGCAGGGCGAGCAACGCGTCGGGCAGCACCTGCGCCGGCGCGGCGTTGAGCGCGACCTTGAGCCCTGCCGCGCGGGCGCGGCGGGCATAGGCAGTGATGGTGGGCAACGGGGTCTCGAGCTGCAGCAAGAGCCAGCCGACCCCGTCCAGCGCAGGCAGGTGTTCCTCGCGCAGGCCCAGGTTGGCGCCGGGTGCAACGGTAATCGCGTTCTCGGCGTTGTCGGCCAGGCAGATGAAGGCGGTGCCCGTAGGCAGCGCAGGATCGCGCACGGCCGACAGCGCCACACCGGCCTCGCGCAGGGACGCCTCGATCGGCGTGGCGAAGTCATCCTCGCCCAGGGCCAGCAGCATCCGCGTCGGCACACCACCGGCCCGCGCGCAGGCCACGGCCTGATTGGCGCCCTTGCCACCGGGGAAGGTGCTGAAACCACGGCCCAGCACGGTCTCTCCGGGCGCCGGCACGTGCGTGGCGCGTACCACGAAATCGAGATTGGCCGAGCCGGCAACGAGGACGGTGGAACGTGCCGCATTACTCATGGGTCTATCGCCTCATCAACGCGGTTGTAGAACGTCGTACTGATGCGCGGCAGATCGTCATTGCCACCGGGCAGATGCTGCAGCATCAGGATCGCGACCAGGCGGCGTGCCGGGTCGATCGTGTAGTAGGTCGAGGCAGCGCCCGACCAGCCGAACGCCCCCACCGAGGCAGTGCGTCCTTTCAGGGCCGGATCCAGCAACACCGAACCGCCCAGCCCGAAGCCTTCGGCATCACTGAACTCGGTCACCGGCCGCGGCAAGGCGGTATGCACCAGCTGGTTCTGCATCATCAGGGCCACGGAGGAAGCTCGAAGCAACTGCACGTCGCCATGGCGGCCGCCGTCCAGCAGCATCTGCGCGAACCGGCCGTAGTCGCCGGCGGTGGAGTACAGGCCGCCGGCACCACTGGGATACGGGCGCAGCGCACTGCCAGGCGCCCGCGCGTGCGCCTCATCGGCGAGTACCAGATCACCGCGCTCACCCATGGTGGTCAGTTCGACCACCCGGGCGCGGTCGCGCGCCGGCACCACGAACCCGGTATCGCGCATGTCCAGCGGGCCGAAGATACGCTGTTGCAGGAACTGCTCGAATGGCAGCTTCCCCACCACTTCCACCAACCGCGAGAGCACCTCGATGGACGTGCTGTCGTAACGGAAGCGCGTACCCGGCTCGCTCGCCAGCGGCACGCGTGCCAGCCGTGCGGTGTAGTCGGCCAGGCTGTCCGCGGCCTGCACCTGCTGGTGTTCCAGCAGCTCGGTGACGGCTTCGAATCCGTCCCCACCCGCTGCGAAACCGGCGGTATGGGTAAGCAGGTGCCGCACGGTCAGCGTCTGCCTCGCCGGCCGCAGCTGTGGCGCCGCGGCGGTGCCCCCGGTGAAGACCTGCAGGCCTGAGAACTCAGGGAGATGGCGCGCCACCGGATCATCCAGATCCAGCCGACCCTCTTCCACCAGCATCAAGGCGGCCACCGAGGCCACCGTTTTGGTCATCGAGTAGATGCGGAAAATGCTGTCACGCTGCATGGGCGTGGCATGCGCCAGATCCTGCCAACCGTAGCCGGCGTCATGCACGATGCGGCCGTCGTGAATTACCAGCGCGACCGCGCCGGTGTAGCCCTGGCGGCCGGTCGATTCGCGGAGGAGAGCATCGACCGCCGGCAGCCGTGGCGGTGAGGCGGGACGTTCCGGCGACGACGCCGCGGCCTGTCCCACCGCCAGCATCAGCCACGCGAGCACGGCCAGGCGTGCCCGGGGGCGGCAATGACGGGCGTGGGCCGGTCCGTGCGATGGCCAGTACATCCGCTCTCCTGCTGTCAGTGGCGGTAACGTCATGACAGGGTAAGGCAATAAAAACGGACCGGCGCTGCAGTGGTTCGCAGCACCGGTCCGCGGTGACGGTCAGAACGTGAAGGTATGGGTCAGCGACACCATGCGGCCACGGCCGGAGAAGAAGTTCTGCCAACCCGGCAACTGCGACCAGGTCAGCACGTACTGCTTGTCCAGCAGGTTCTCGATGCCCAGCGACAGCTTGCCGTAGGTGCCGATGTCGTAGTTCATGCTGAGATCCCACAACGCGTAGCCGTAGGTATCCTCGTCATTGCGGTACACCGCGCCGTTGGACGGATTGACGAAGGTTTCGCGCAGGTCGCGGCTGAAGGTACGGCTCACGCCCAGCGTCGCATCGAAACGATCATTCGGTGTCCAGGTCAGCGAGGCATTGACCTTGTCCGGCGAGATATCGAGGATGCCCATCTCCTTGTTCAGGCCCGAGCCGTCGTAGTACTGGGTCTGGCCGCGGATCCGCGAGTACAGCAGCGTCGCCTTCCACTGGTCGTTGAAGGTCCAGGCGCTGTTCAGTTCAACGCCTTCGATCCGGGTCGGCGCGCGGGTGAGGATGAAGTCCTCGGTCACCTTGTCCACGGTCAGCGATGAGCCGAACTCGGAGGTCGAGCGGTAGCCTGAGATGCCGACCTGTGCCTGCTCGCCGCGCCAGTTGAAGCCCACTTCCTTGTTCTTGGTGATCAGCGGCTGCAGATCGGCGATGCATGCCACTGCCTTGCACGGGCTGTTGGCCTGGATATTGCGCAGCGGGATACCCACGTTGGCGATACCGAAGCCTTCCGAGTACGAGGCGAACACCGACCACGCATCGGTGATGCGCCAGATCGCACCGAAGTTGGGCAGGTTGGCCTTGTAGTCGAGCTTGCCGCCCTGCACCGGGGTGAAGTCGCGGTAGGCGGTGGTGGTGTAACCGTCGATTTCCAGCTCACCGTCTTCGCGGCGGATGCCGGCATCCAGCGTCACCGGGCCGATGTCCCAGCTCAGCTGCGCGTACGGCGCCAGGCTGGTGTATTTCATCGGCGGCACCCAGACCCGGTCGGTCAACGCCAGGCGCTGTTCAGCCGTGTCTTCCACCAGGTCCAGACCGGTACGCAGGCGCAGGCCCTCCACCGCGAACAGGCCGCTGTAGGCGTAAGCCACACGCAGCCCCTTCTTCTCGGAGTTGATCTCCGACTGGTCCCAGATGCGGTCGGCTTCCGGCGGGGCCGGCTTGACCAGCTGGCGGTCGGCGCCGTTCTCCGGCACATAGCGCATCGCCTGCTTGGCCCAGTACAGGTCCACGCTCAGGTCACCGCCGAAGAAGTCGGCATGGGTGTACTTGGCAGCGAACTGTTCGAAATCGTTGAACTCGGCCAGCGAATCCTTGATCGAGCCCTTCTCCGCGGTATTGGTGCTCGGAATCGGGCACTCCACGGCGTCGTAGCGGCAGCCTTCGACCGGAATGTAGTTGTGCTTCCCACCGATATGGAAGTTGCTGTAACTGGCCTGGATGCGCTGCATCTGGCCCTCACCAAAGTTGTAGCCGCCCTTCAGGAACAGGTTCTTGCTGTAGGAATCGGACAGCGAACCGGAGGTGTTCAACCCCACCCGGCGACCGTCGCCGTCGTAGGCGATGCCGCGGTCGATGTAGGCGCCGCTGATCAGGAAGTCCGCCGCATCGCCCTTGAAGGTGTGGGTGATGCCGATCTTGGACTGCCCGCTGTCATCCTTGAACTGGGTGCCGTAGCGCGTGCTCACCGTGGTCTGGTGGCCGTCCACTTCCGGATTCTTGGAAAGATAGTTGATGACGCCACCGGCACCGCCGATGCCCTCGGCAGCCGACGGGCCGTTGATCACTTCGATGCGGCCGATCACGCCCATATCGGTGAACGTGCCGTTGCGGCTGCCTTCGCGCAGCGGGGAGCCCTGCGGCACACCGTCGAACAGGCGCAGCGCGACACGGCCGCGCAGGGTCTCGCCACTGTTGCTCATCGCCTGGGAGGATTCGGAGTAGCCCGGCACCATGCGTGCCAGCACGGCCGTGGCGTCTTCGGTCAGGTTGAGGGTGCGCTGCACCTGTTCCTGGTTCACGACGGTCACTGCACCGGGGACCTTCTCGATCGAGATCGGGGTCCGGCTTCCGGTCACGATCACCTGGTCCAGATCGGTGGGCGTCGTGCTCTGCGCCATGGCAGGGTTGATGACACAGGCGAACAGTGCAGTGCTGATGGCCGCGGAAAGTGGCTTGATCATTCGTTTCTCCCCCCCAAAAAAGGAAATGCGGGACAGCCGGCCGGGGAGCCGTCGCCACCGATGACGCGCGTGGGCTTTCGCCCTTCCGCCGGTCGATGCGGTTCCCTTGCGGGTCTCCACGTCCTGTCCGGCAACGAGGCGAGAGCCTAGGCGCGGCGTCATGGCGATAGAACTGTGCTCAGGTATGTTCAAAGCCTAGGATTTGTTTCGCTTCGCACGGCGCACCGCGCGAAAACCCGTGGTGTCAGCGTTGCGGCTCGGTCAATGCGACACGCGCTTCCTCCAGCAGCACGTTCACCAGGCGGATGCGCACCGACGAACGCGACCAGACCACGCCAATCCGGCGCGGTTCGCTGCACTGCGGCAAGGGAATGCGCACGACATTCAATCCTTCCGGCCATGGCTTGGCCCAATCCGGCACCAGTGACACGCCGAGCCCGCGGTCGACCATGACCGCGATGGCGTTGAGTGCATTGAGCTCGAACCGCTCGCGCGGCACGATCCCGGCCTGTCGCAGGTAGTCATCGGCGAGGCGACCGCCCCATTCGTGGCGGTCGTAGCGGATCAACGGCTGCTCGCGCAGCAGCTCGTGCGGGTCACGGCTGCCCAGATGGGCCGGCGCCAGCACCACCAGCGGCTCCTCGCGCAGCTGCTGCCACTTGCAGGTCTTGGGCAGCGCGAAGGGGGCCTGCAGCACCATCGCCGCATCCAGATCGCCAGCCTCCACCGCCCGGTACAGATCGGCCGAGTAACCCGGCTTGATGAAGACGTTGATCTGCGGGAACGTCGCCACCATCCGCGACAGGATGTCCGGCAGCAGGCCGGCCAGCGCGGTCGGGCACGCGCCCAGCCGCAGCTCGCCGGCCAGGTCGTTTTCGTTGGCCACGCTGCGCAGGTCGGCCACCTGGCGTAGCAGGTCGCGCGCCCGCTGCAGGATGCGCGCGCCGTCCTCGGTGACGCTGACGGTGCGCCCGGCGCGGGCGATCAGCGGCGCGCCGAGTTCACGTTCCAGCGTGCGGATCTGCTGGGCGACCGCGGCCGGTGTGATATGCAGCGAGCGGGCCGCGGCAGCCATCGAGCCGCGGTCCACCACCGTTACGAACGTACTCAGGAACTGGGTTTCCACGGATTACCTCTCAGCGCGTGAGCAACCTACACGAGCCACTGGCGCAATGCGATTGGACCAATGGCCCGTGCGCCGGCGCCTCAACGGTGCTGGTCATGGAGCTGCCGCTTCGGCCGGGGTATCGCGGTAGATGGTCAGCCCCTTCAGCGAGCGGGTGGGTGCCGGGAAGAACAGGCTGGCCACATAGCCGATCACGATGCACAGCAGGATCGAGATCGCCAGATAGAAGTACGGGTGCACCAGGTTCATGCTCCAGCAGACCAGCGTGATCAGGATCGAGCCGGCCACACCGATCGCCACGCCCGGCGCGTTGGCGCGGCGGGTGAACATGCCCAGCGTGTAGGCACCGGCAAAACCACCGCCGAGCAGGCCGGCCAGTTCGATGGAGACATCAAACAGCGAATGGATGTCATAGCGGCTCATCACCAGCGCGATGCCGATGCCGATCAGGCCCACGCCCACGCCGGACCATTCGGCCACGCGCACGGCGGTTTTCTCGTTCGGGTCCTTGACCAGTTTCTGGTAGAAATCCACCGAAACCAGGGTCGAGATCGAGTTGATGATGCTCGACAGGGTCGACATCGCCGCGGCGAAGATGCCGGCGATGATCAGCCCGGTGACACCGGCCGGCAGCTCGGCGGCGATGAACAGCGGGAAGGTCGCATCGATCGGCAGCAGGGGATTCAGGCGTTCGGGGTTGTTGCGGTAGTACATCCACAGGGCCGTACCGATGCCGTAGAACACGAAGCCGCCGGGAATCATGATGGCGGCAAATGCCCAGATCGATCGCCCGGCTTCCTTGTCCGAGCGCGTGGACAAGGTGCGCTGCATCAGCACCTGGTCCTTCGGGAAGGTCAGCACCACATCGAACACCACCAGGAAGATGAAGCCCCACACCGTGGCCTTGGTGAGGTCGAAGCTGAAATCGAACAGCTTGGTCTTGTCCTCCGCCGCGGCCGCACTCAGCAGCTGCGGCATGTCGCCGCCGGTCTGCAGGAAGATGAAGCCGATCGCGAACAGCGCGCCGCCGAACATCACGATCACCTGCACCACGTCGGTCCAGATCACCGCCTTGGAGCCGCCCACAGTGGAGTAGATGATCGTGAACACGCCCATCAGCATGATCGACCAGACCACGTCCACGCCGGTGATGGTGGAGATCGCCAGCGCCGGCAGGAACAGGATCACGCTCATGCGGCTGCCGATCTGCATCACGATGCACAGTGCGCTGGACAGCATGCGGATCGCCGGATGGAAGCGCGTTTCGAGGTAGGAGAACACGCTCATCAGGTCCAGCCGGCGCAGCAGCGGCACGATCCAGACCGCCACGAACATCAGGCCCACGACCGCGATCAGGTTGTTGGTCAGGTACTGCCAGTTGGTATCGAAGGCTTTGGCCGGGATGGCGATGAAGCTGATCGAACTGGTGTTGGTGGCATACAGGCTGATGCCGGCCGCCCAGAACGGAATCGAGCGCCCACCGACGAAGAAGTCCGCCGTGGAGGCGTTCTGGTCCTTGAGATAGAAGTAGAAGCCCATCCCAAGCATGGCCAGCAGATAGACGCCGATCACCGTCCAGTCCAGCCAGCGCAGCAGGTGCTTGCCGCCCTGCAGTTCGGCGTACTGGAGCTGGCTGCCGGTGGCGCCCGCGGTGGCCCAGGCCAGTCCGTTGCCCCACGCCGTGACGGCCTGCGGTGCTGCGGCAATCGGCGTGTCCAGTGTCGTCCATGCGTCGGTGATGGTGTGGAAGGTGCGCGCCTGGGTCACGCCGCTGCCGTCGTTCACCAGCATCAGCAGATGCGCCTGGCCCAGCGCGCGCATCGAGCCGGCGATGATCGTGCCGTCCGGCGACGCGACCTGCTGCCAGCTGGCGTCGGCATTGCGGCGCCACAGCTGGTCGCTGCCCGTGCCGGTGCCCAGGCCCAGGTACAGCGCGCCTTTCTGCGCCTGCAATGCGCTGGCAACCCCCTGCTGGGGCAGATCCTCCAGAGGCTGCCAGGCGGCGTTGCCTGCCGCCGCGGTGCGGCGGTAGAGCTGGGCGCTGCCAGCCGCATCGTTGCCCACCAGATACAGCGCGTCACCGAAGGTGGCCGCCCGCGCGTTGCGCAGCCGCGCGGGCAGCGCAATGGCCGCGCCGAACACCAGCGCGCCGTTGTTCAGTACCACCGGCTGCAGGCGGTCGCCGAGCGCATCCCGGCCCTGCAACAGATAGGTGCGCCCGGCCGCGCTGACGCTGCCCTCAAGCCCGCCAAGCTGCCCTGCGGCCGGCGCCGCCAACGCCTCCCACGCCTTGTTGTCGGCGCGCAGCTCCCAGGCACCGTCATGGCTGAGTGCCACCAGGCGCCCGTCCACATGTACCAGCCCGCCCGGCGCAATCTGCGCCGGCAGTGCCGGCAGGTTGCCGGCCGCCACCGTGGTCAGGCTCTCGGCGGCCACGGCGCCACTGCCGGCAAGCAGGACAGCGGCGGCAACCAGCTGCACGCTGCGCGCGCAGCGCCGGAGCACAGTGGAAAGGAACGCGGACGGTGCAGGCTTGTGCATGAAATTACCCGGAAGAAGTGCGGCAACGCCGAAGCCGGCAAGAGCGCAGGTAAGAGACAGTGGTCGATGCATCCCGATACCGCAATCAGGCAAGCGGGGGAGAAGATGCGGCAAGCAGGGCTTGAGCACGGCGCAGGTACGGCAGGTCGATCATCCGGCCTTCAAACAGGAACGCGCCGTGCCCCTGCCCTTCGGCACCGGCGGCGGCGGCAACAATCCGCTGCGCCTCCGCGAACATCGCCGGCGGCACGCTGAAGGTGGCGTTGGCCAGGGCAACCTGGCGCGGGTGGATGCAGCTTTTGCCGATGAAGCCCAACTGCCGGGCCATCTGCGCCTCGGCCAGGAAACCGTCGCTGTCGGCCACGTCCGGAAACGCACCGTCGCAGGCGAACACCTGGGCTTCAGCGGCCGCCAACCGCAGCGCGAACAGCGTGGCATGCACGTTGCTCGGCTCACGGTCGATGCCATTGGGCGAAAACAGGTCACCCAGCCCCAACTGCACTCCGGCCACGCGCGGGTGCGCGCCGGCCAGTTCGGCGGCGATGCGCAGGGCCTTGGGGGTTTCGATGTTGATCAGCAGCCCGATCGGGCGCGTCACGCCGTTGCGCTGCTCAGCCCGTTCCAGCCGGGCGATGGCCGCCAGCAGCTGAGCCACCGATTCAATCTTGGGCAGGTTGAGCAAGTCCACACCGGGGAGCGCCACCGCATCCAGGTCCGCGCCGAAATGGGCGCTGTCCGTCCCGTTGCTGCGCACGATCAACTGCTTGTCACCGGCGCCGCCCTGCACGCGGCGCAGGAAGCCGGCGACCTGGTCGCGGGCCTGGGCCTTGCCGGCCTCGGGCACCGAATCTTCCAGGTCGAAAGAGAGCGCATCGGCCTCGCCGGCCATGGCCTTGTCGAACAATTCCGGCCGGGCGCCGGGGACGAACAGCTTGCTACGCATGGTTTTCCCTCATCAACCCGCGCAGTCTGCAGAATTGGAAGCCCTTTAAAAGTGCGGTCCCGGACATTCATTGGATAGCATTTGTTTCGACCGCCGAATGCGCTGCAGTGCACCACGAGAAGAAAAGCGTCGGACATCACCGTGTTGCACGCACAATCGATCGCTGCAACCTGCCGGGGTGACCGCCCACGTCGCGCCTCGGGCAGTCACCCAACCAACGCGTCACGAGGACTGCTGCCGATGCATGAACCCACTCTGCCGCCGACAACCACCGCCCGGTGCGCACCGCACCTGGACGCGCGGCCCTGGGGATGACCGGTCCCACCCTGGTGCTGGACGGAAGCGCCATCCACGACATCGCCGGCTTCTACGCTGAGATCAACCGCGTGTTCATGACCAGCGAGGACTGGCAGCTGGCCCCAAGCCTGGATGCACTGGATGACCTTCTCTATGGCGGCTACGGCGCACTGGCCGGGCACGCATCCGCCACGGTGCGCTGGACGCACATCGCACACAGCCGCGCCGCGCTCGGGGTGGCGGCCACCCGCGCCTGGCTGCAGGAAAAACAGGCGCGGCCCGGCGTGTTCAGTGCCGCGAGAATCGCCACCCAGCTGGATGCGCTGGAACGCGGCGCCGGCCAGACCTATTTCGACCTCATCATGGACGTGTTCGCGGCCCACCCTACCCTGCACCTGCGCACGGACTGACCGGCTGTGCATCGCGCACGCGCGCTCTCGCCGCGGCACGCCCGACGATCGTGCCGAGCCGCCGTCAGTCCTTGCGTTTGTCCGTCACGCTGGCCAGCACCACTGTCAGCAGCAGGGGCTGGCCATCCTCGGCCTCGTCACCGGCTTGCAGGCTGGCCTGTTCGAGCTCGCCTATCAGCGCGTTGATGCGCGCCAACTGGGCAGCGTCGGCACGGAACGACAGATGGCGCACGGCACAGTTGCGCTGGCTGCCGTCGAAGCGCGCCGCCGCCTGCGTGGCGGCGGCCGAGAACGCGCGCAAACTGGCACCCACCGCACTGCTGGCCACTTTGATCAGGTTCCTGCGCCCGCCCGGCGTGCGCAGTGCGGCGGCCGAGGACAGCTGCCGCGATACCACGGCATAGACCGCTTCGGGCCGGCGACCGGTGCTGCGCCGTTCCACCACCTGCACCAGGCCCGCCTCTTCCAGCCGCTCGAGGTGGTGGTAGAGCGCGGTAACCGGGCGCCCCAGACGCTCGCCCAGCTCGCGCACGGTGGCGTGGCCGTCAATATCCAGCCGCTGCAGGATCGCCAGCCGCGGTGAGGACGCCATGGCGCCCAGCTGGTCGGGGGTCAGTTCCAGGGCTCGCGGTGCATGAGGGCTTGCTAGGGGTTGGCTCATAATTCAAACTATAGATTAAAATTGAATAATAGGTGATTCGTACATGCGTACTCGATACCTGCGGATCGTTGCCGGCGGCCTGGTCGCTGCCATTGCCATCTGCGGCGGCGCGTCGGCCTCATCCACGCTGCCGGCCCTGCAGAGCGGCGGCGGTGGCGGCAATGCCGCCGACCTCGACCCCGCTGTGACGCGGCGCATCGATGCCGATGTGCAGCAGGTCATGCAACGCTTCCAGGTGCCCGGCGCAGCCATCGCGGTGATCGTTGATGGCAAGCCTCTCTATTCCCGTGCTTACGGCCTGCGAGACCGTGAGCGCGCGCTGCCGGTGCGCACCGATACGCCGTTCGAGATCGGTTCGATCACCAAGCAATTCACCGCCGCCGCCATCGTGCAGCTGCAGGAAGCGGGCAAGGTGCAACTGGACGACCCATTGGCGCGCTACCTGCCGCACGCGCCTCACGCCAGCGAGGTGACCCTGCGCCACCTGCTGACCCATACCAGCGGCCTGCACGAGTACTTCGATGGGCCCGAAGCGGAGGTCGATGACCTGGTGACACGCCCCATCGATTTCGATGACCTGATCGCGCGCATTGCCGGCCAGCCGCTGGATTTCCCGCCAGGCACGCGCTGGTCGTATTCCAACACCGGCTACGCGCTGCTCGGCAAGGTGATCGAAACCGTCTCCGGCGAGCACTACCGCGACTACCTGCAGCAGCACATGCTGGCGCCGCTGGGCATGACCCACACCTTTACCCTGGCTGATAGCGACCGCTTGGCCGGCATGGCCGTTGGTTACCGGCATGAGCAGGGCGCGTTGCAGCGCTCGCCGTACTTCCACCCCGACTGGAGCGGTGCGGCCGGTTTCCTGGTCAGCACACTAGATGATCTGGCTCGGTGGGACGCCGCTCTGAGCGGTGGCAAGGTGGTATCCGCAGCCGGCTATGCGCAGATGAAGACCTCCTTCGCTACGGCCGATGGCAAGCCCGTGGGCTACGGCCTCGGCCTGTTCGTGGATGCCGTGTACGGGCAGGCGCGCGTCGGTCACACCGGCGGCGCGCAGGGCTTCACCACCGCCGATGAGTACTACCCTGATCATGGCCTGCGCATCCTGGCCTTTACCAACCTGGGCGACAAGAAGCCCGAGGCCGGCGTCACCATGACCAATCTGGTGTTCGCCGCCCTGCACCCGGACATCGTCGCGGCGTGGGAACGTCCGGTTGCCGGCGAGGTTGCCGCCGTCCGCGACAGCGCAAAGGCATCGTTCCGCCAGTTGCAGAACGGCACCGACTACAGCGCCTTCAGCGACGACCTGCGTGGCAAGCTGGCCGCTGGCATCGGTGCCGGCCTGATGAGTTCCGTGGGGCCTTACGGCGAACCGACCGACATGGTGTTCAAGGGCACGAGCCAAGGCGAAAAGGGCACGCTTTACAGCTATGTGGCCGAGTTTGGTCCGGGCGCGTTCGTCGGCTACACGGTCCGGCTTGACGAGACAGGCCATGTTGCCGGGTTCGCGATTGAATGACGGGAGGCCTGTGCACGCCTCAGGCACCAGGGCACGGCTGCGCGGCGCGCCCTTCGCCCTGCCCGCCCCCTCCCCTACAATGGCCGACCAGGCGGCCTTCCGGGCTGCCCCCGACTGTGATGGACCCCGCGTGACAGAGAAGCAGCCCGAACACACCCCGCTGATGAAGCAGTTCTTCGCCGCCAAGTCCGACTACCCGGACCTGCTGCTCTTCTTCCGGATGGGCGACTTCTACGAGCTGTTCTACGACGACGCCCGCAAGGCGGCGCGGCTGCTGGACATCACCCTGACCCAGCGCGGCAGCTCCGGCGGCGCGCCGATTCCGATGGCCGGTGTGCCGGTGCACGCCTACGAGGGCTACCTGGCGCGGCTGGTGGCGCTGGGCGAGTCGGTGGCGATCTGCGAGCAGATCGGCGACCCCGCGCTGGCCAAGGGCCTGGTGGAACGCAAGGTGGTGCGCATCGTCACCCCCGGCACCGTCACCGACGAGGCGCTGCTGGACGAGCGCCGCGACACGCTTCTGATGGCCCTCTCGCGGGGGAAGAACGGCTATGGCCTGGCGTGGGCCGATCTGGCCGGCGGCCGTTTCCTGGTCAACGAGGTCGATTCGGACGATGCGCTGGAAGCCGAGCTGGCCCGCCTGGAGCCGGCCGAACTGCTGGTGCCTGATGAAGAAAACTGGCCGGCCTTCCTGCAGTACCGCAATGGCATCCGCCGTCGCGCGCCCTGGCTGTTCGATGCCGACAGCGGCCGCCGCCAGCTGCTGAATTTCTTCAAGCTGCATGACCTGACCGGCTTCGGCATCGACGACAAGCCGCGCGCCACCGCGGCGGCCGGCGCCCTGCTCGGCTATGTCGAAGAAACCCAGAAGCAACGCCTGCCGCACCTCACCGCGATCTCCACCGAAACCGCGAGCGAGGCCATCGCCATGAACGCGGCCACGCGCCGCCATCTGGAGTTGGATACGCGCGTCGATGGCGATACCCGCAATACCCTGCTCGGCGTGCTCGATACCACGGTGACGCCGATGGGCGGTCGCCTGTTGCGGCGCTGGCTGCACCGCCCGCTGCGCCTGCGCGAGGTGCTGGTGCACCGCCACGATGCGGTCGCCACGCTGATCGATCGCGGCGCCGAGGGCGACGTACGCGATGCCTTCCGTGCACTGGGTGATCTGGAACGCATCCTCACCCGCGTGGCGCTGCGTTCGGCGCGCCCGCGCGATTTCTCCACGCTGCGCGATGGCCTGGGCCTGCTGCCCGAGGTGCGCGCGGTGCTCGCACCGCTGGATTCGCCACGGCTGATCGCGCTGCACGATGCACTGGGCTCGCATGACGAATGCGCGCATCTGCTGGCCAGCGCGATCGCCCCGACCCCGCCGCTGAAACTCAGCGATGGCGGTGTGATCGCCGAAGGCTACGACGCCGAGCTCGACGAGCTGCGTCGCCTCTCCACGCATGCGGACCAGTTCCTGATCGATCTGGAACAGCGCGAGCGCATCACCAGCGGCATCGCCACGCTGAAGGTCGGTTACAACCGTGTGCACGGCTACTACATCGAGATCAGCAAGGGCCAGTCCGAGAAGGCGCCGGTGCATTACACGCGCCGCCAGACGCTGACCAATGCCGAGCGCTACATCACCGAAGAACTGAAGTCGTTCGAAGACAAGGTGCTGTCCGCGCGGGAACGCTCGCTGACCCGCGAGAAGTTCCTGTACGAACAACTGCTGGACATCCTCGCCAGCGGGCTGGAGCCGCTCAAGCAGTGCGCCGCCGCGCTGAGCGAACTGGACGTGCTGGCCGGTTTCGCCGAACGCGCGCAGGCGCTGGACTGGGCGCGCCCGAAACTGGAAACCGGGCCGTGCCTGAAGATCGAGCGCGGGCGTCATCCGGTGGTGGAAGCGGTACGCGAGCAGCCGTTCGAGCCGAACGATCTGGACCTGCATCCGGACCGCCGCATGCTGGTCATCACCGGCCCGAACATGGGCGGTAAATCCACCTACATGCGCCAGAACGCACTGATCGTGCTGCTGGCCCACATCGGCAGCTTCGTGCCCGCCACCCGCGCGGTGATCGGCCCGATCGACCGCATCCTGACCCGCATCGGCGCCGGCGACGATCTGGCCCGTGGGCAGTCGACCTTCATGGTTGAAATGGCCGAGACCAGCTACATCCTGCATCACGCCAGCGCACAGTCGCTGGTGCTGATGGACGAGATCGGCCGCGGTACGTCCACCTATGACGGCTTGGCACTTGCCGATGCGGTCGCACGGCATCTCGCCTACCAGAATCGCTGCTACACGCTGTTCGCCACGCATTACTTCGAACTGACCGCGCTGGCCGACGAACAGCACGAAGGCGGCGCCAGCGGCATCGCCAACGTGCACCTGGATGCGGTGGAACACGGCGACGCGCTGGTGTTCATGCACGCCGTGAAGGATGGCCCGGCCAACCGCAGCTTCGGCCTGCAGGTGGCCGCATTGGCCGGCCTGCCGAAGTCGACCGTCGCCCAGGCGCGGCGTCGCCTGGCCGAGCTGGAGCAGCGCAGCCACGAGACACAATCCGCCGTGGTGGCCGCGCAGGCGCTGGATGCACCGCAGCAGTTCGGCCTGTTCAACGCGCCCAATACCGCCGCGCAGGATGCGCTGGCCGCGATCGATCCGGACGAGCTCACCCCGAAGCAGGCACTGGAAGCGCTGTACCGGTTGAAGACGCTGCTCTAACCATGCCGGTCGTGCCGGCCGCTGGCCGGCTCCCCACGGAGCCGGTAGCACCCGACCGTCGGTCGGGTGTCCGCGCGGACCCGCGTGAATTCTTCGCATTCCCATAGTGAACACGGCGCTATGCTCGGGCGGTTCCCATCCCTGCCCTGGAGTCCGCCGTGAATACCGAATCACTTGCCGCGTCCCTCTTCCAGCAACTGCAGCAGGGCCAAGGCCTGCAGCAGGTGTCCCAGCAGCTGGGCATCGACCCCAACCAGGCCAGCACCGCAGTGGGCGCTGCCCTGCCGCTGCTGCTCGGCGCGATGGGCCGCAATGCGCAGGAACCTCAAGGCGCACAGGCACTGCTGGGCGCCTTGCAGCGTGACCATGCACCGGCCAGTGCCGGGGGCGGCTTCGATCTGGGCGGGCTGCTGGGCAGCGTGCTAAGCGGCGGGGGCGGCAATGCGAGCAATGGCGCCGGCATCCTCGGCCATGTCTTCGGCGGCAACACCGACCGCGCCACCCAGGGGCTGAGCCAAGCCACCGGGCTGGACAGTAGCAAGACCAGCCAGCTGCTGGCCATCCTCGCCCCGATTGTCATGTCCTATCTCGCCCAGCGCTTCGCCAGCGGCGGCAACGCCAATCCCAACCAGCTCAGCCAGGCCCTCGGCCAGGAAGCGCAGAGCGCCAACAGCGGTGGCCTGCTGACCTCCGTGCTGGACCAGGACGGGGATGGGCAGCTGGGCGTCGGCGACCTGCTCAAGCTCGGTGGCGGGCTGTTCGGCAAGCGCTGAAGGCCATTGCTCGAAATAGCCTGCGCCTATCGCATTGGTTGATTCATTCGAATGTACCGAATGAACAGCAGTGATTAACGTGTGGGCACGCCTTCATCCCGGTGCCTCACGGCCCGATGTGCAGGCAACCTTCCCGACGTCGCCATCGCCTCCCCCACGCCGATGGCGGCCACGTTCGCCAGTACACAGGTAGATACCCATGAAAAGCGAAGCCAAGTGCCCGTTCAACCACGCCCTCGTCGGCGATGCCACCACCAATCGCGACTGGTGGCCCAAGCAGCTTCGGGTGGACCTGCTCAACCAGCACTCGACCCGCTCGCATCCGCTGGATGAGGCATTCGATTACGCCGAGGCTTTCAACGGCCTGGATTACGCCGCACTCAAGGCCGACCTGAAGGCCTTGATGACCGATTCCCAGGACTGGTGGCCGGCCGACTTCGGGCACTACGGCGGACTGTTCGTGCGCATGGCTTGGCACAGCGCCGGCACCTACCGTATCGGCGATGGCCGTGGTGGCGCCGGCCGCGGCCAGCAGCGCTTCGCCCCGCTCAACAGCTGGCCGGACAACGTCAGCCTGGACAAGGCACGCCGCCTGCTGTGGCCGATCAAGCAGAAGTACGGCCAGGCGATCTCCTGGGCTGACCTGCTGGTGCTCACCGGCAACGTCGCGCTCGAATCGATGGGCTTCAAGACACTCGGCTTCGCCGGCGGCCGCCCGGATACCTGGGAACCCGACCAGGATGTGTACTGGGGCCGCGAGACCACCTGGCTCGGCGGCGACGTGCGCTATACGCATGGCTCCGAAGGCGTGCAGGAAGACCACGGCGTGCTGGTCTCCGATGATGACGCCGACGGCGACATCCACTCGCGCGATCTGGAGAACCCGCTGGCCGCCGTGCAGATGGGCCTGATCTACGTCAATCCGGAAGGCCCGGATGGCAATCCCGATCCGCTCAAGGCGGCCTTCGACATCCGCGATACGTTCGGCCGGATGGCCATGGACGATGAGGAAACCGTCGCGCTGATCGCCGGTGGCCACAGCTTCGGCAAGACCCACGGCGCCGGCCCGGCCGACAACGTCGATGTGGAACCGGAAGCGGCGGGCCTGGAAAGCCAGGGCCTGGGCTGGGCCAACCGATTCGGCACCGGCAAGGGCGGCGATACCATCACCAGTGGCCTGGAAGTGACCTGGACGCGCACCCCGGCGCAGTGGAGCCATGACTTCTTCGAGATCCTGTTCGGCCACGAGTGGGAGCTGACCAAGAGCCCGGCCGGTGCGCACCAGTGGGTGGCCAAGGACAGCGAGGCGATCATTCCCGACGCGCACGATCCCTCGAAGAAGCACCGCCCGACCATGCTCACCACCGATCTGTCGCTGCGTGTGGACCCGGCCTACGAAAAGATCTCGCGCCGCTTCCTGGCCGATCCGCAGGCCTTCGCCGATGCCTTTGCCCGTGCGTGGTTCAAGCTGACCCATCGCGACATGGGCCCACGTGCACGCTACCTCGGCCCGGAAATTCCGGCCGAAGAATTCGTCTGGCAGGACCCGGTGCCGGCGGCCCCGCAGACACCGCTCAGCGCGCAGGACATCGCCGCGCTGAAGCAGCAGATCGGCGCGGCCGGCCTGAGCGCGGGCGAGCTGGTTTCCACCGCGTGGGCCTCGGCCTCGACCTTCCGCGGCTCGGACAAGCGTGGCGGCGCCAACGGGGCGCGTGTGCGCCTGGCCCCGCAGAAGGACTGGGCGGTCAACCAGCCGCAGCAGCTGGGCAAGGTGCTTGCCGCGCTGGAAAAGATCCAGGCCGGCTTCCAGGGTAATGGCGGCGGGCAGGTCTCGTTGGCCGATCTGATCGTGCTGGCCGGCAATGTCGGCGTCGAGCAGGCGGCCAAGGCCGGTGGCCATGAGGTCAGCGTGCCGTTCAACCCGGGCCGCACCGATGCCAGCCAGGAGCAGACCGATGTGGCGTCCTTCGCCGTGCTGGAGCCGTATGCCGATGGCTTCCGCAATTACGTCAAAGGTCGCTACAGCGTGCCCACCGAGGCGCTGCTGATCGACCGTGCGCAGCTGCTCACACTGACCGCACCGGAGATGACCGCGCTGGTCGGCGGCCTGCGGGTGATCGGCACCAACCTCGGTGGCAGCAAGGAGGGCGTGTTCACCGATCGCGTCGGCACGTTGAGCAATGACTTCTTCGTCAACCTGCTCGACATGCGCACGCAGTGGGTCGCCCACGGCGATGGCTACAGCGGCCGCGACCGCAGTACCGGCGCGCAGCGCTGGAGCGGCAGCCGCGTGGATCTGGTGTTCGGCTCGAACTCGGTACTGCGCGCCCTGGCCGAGGTCTACGCCAGCGCGGACGGCGAGAAAAAGTTCGTCCGCGATTTCGTCGCGGCCTGGGCGCGGGTGATGGAGCTGGACCGTTACGACCTGCGTTGATTCAACACCCTAGGCACAGACAAAGACCGGGCCACATGGCCCGGTCTTTTTTTCATGCGTGCAGCACGCAGATCACAGCGCGTCCAGATCCCCCAGCGCGCGGATCAACCGACGCGCACGCTTGTCCGGCTTGTGCTCCGGCGGCTGGTAACCGTTCTTCGCTGCCGCACGCTGCAGGCGCAGTTCCGCCCGGCGTGCAAGCGAGGCCTCGCTCTCGGCATACAACTGCTGCGCCACCGGCGCCGGGCCGCGCATCTCGCTCAGGCCACGCACCTCGATATCGAACACTTCATCGCCACGGCTGATCTGCAGCGCTTCGCCCACGCGCACCGCGCGCGAGGATTTCGGGCGCTGCCCGGCGACATCCACCTTGCCGGTTTCCACCGCCTGTTTGGCCAGGCTGCGGGTTCGATAGAACCGTGCGGCCCACAGCCACACATCCAGCCGCACGGCGGCCACCGGTGTTGCATCAGTCATGCTTTCTACCCAGCTCCACGGCGTTGGCCGGTTGTCGGTTCAGGGGGTGCGTCGCGTCCGGATTACCGCGGCACCCGGTGCCACCGATCAGTGCCGGTACCCCGGCATCCAGATCGCGGCGCTGGCTGCCGACCTGGCATTCCGGTCGGTCCATCGGCCGCACCTGCGCATCGCGCAGGCGGTCGTCCGTACTCGAACATGCGGTCAGCGCGGCGCCAATCAAGAGGGCCATCGCGGCGGGGATGAACCGGTCAGCCGGGAGCATCTGCAGCCGGCCAGCGGCCGGCACTACCGGGGGAGTGGCTGACGTGCGGTGAGACGATGAAGTGCGCATCGCGATATCCCCTTGATGGGCTTGGTGCTAGTGTGCCGCTCTCTGAGCTTGATCTCCAGCGCACATGGCCAAAGCGCCGCTTGACCTGACCACGGGCCCGATCGGGCGCAATCTGTTCCTGTTCGCCCTGCCGATCCTGGCCGGCAACATCGCCCAGTCGATGAACGGCTCGGTGAACGCGATCTGGGTCGGCCGCTTCCTCGGCGAGGCGGCGCTGACCGCCACCGCGAACGCCAACAACATCATGTTCTTCCTGATCGGCTCGGTGTTCGGGATCGGCATGGCCGCCTCGATCCTGATCGGCCAGTCGATGGGCGCGCGCGACCTGCCCCAGGCCCGCCGCGTGATGGGCACCAGTGCGACCTTCTTCATCGGCCTGTCGGTGGTGATCGCGATCGCCGGCTGGTGGCTGTCGCATCCGCTGCTGGCGGCGATGGGCACACCGGCCGAATCGCTGCCGCTGGCCGAGGCCTACCTGCGCATCATCTTCCTGGCGATGCCCACGCTGTATGCCTTCGCGTTCCTCAGTTCGGCACTGCGCGGCGTCGGTGACTCACGCACGCCGTTCCGCTTCCTGCTGCTCTCGGTGGTGCTGGATATCGGCTTCAACCCGCTGCTGATCTTCGGCATCGGCCCGTTCCCGCAGCTGGGCATCGCCGGCGCGGCCTGGGCCACGTTGATCGCGCAGACCCTCTCGCTGCTCGGCCTGCTCTGGTACATGCGCAACAAGCGCCATGTGCTGTGGCTGGGCCGCAAGGACATGGCGCTGTTCAAGATCGATGGCGAGATCCTGCGCGCCTTGGTGGTCAAGGGCGTACCGATGGGTCTGCAGATGGTGCTGATCTCGCTGTCGATGATCCTGATGATGACCATGGTCAACAGCTACGGTACCGACACCGCCGCCGCGTATGGCGCCTCGCTGCAGCTGTGGACGTACGTACAGATGCCGGCGATGGCGATCGGTGCGGCGTGCTCGACCATGGCCGCGCAGAACGTCGGCGCGCAGCGCTGGGATCGCGTGCGCGGCACCGCCCGCAGCGGCGTGCTCTACAACTTCCTGCTGACCGGCGTGCTGATCCTGCCGCTGATCCTGCTCGACCGCTACACGCTCGCCCTGTTCCTGCCCGAGGGCAGCCAGGCGCTGGAGGTAGCGCGCCACCTCAACCACATCGCGGTGTGGTCGTTCCTGTTCTTCGGCGTGAACTTCGTGATCTCCGGCGTGGTGCGCTCGACCGGCGCGGTGATTCCCCCGCTGCTGATCCTGGCGGCCTCGCTGTGGGGCATCCGCGTGCCGTTCGCCGAGCTGCTGCAGGACCGCTGGGGGGCCGACGCGGTGTGGTGGAGTTTCCCGGTCAGCTCGTTCTGCGCGATGCTGATGTCGCTGGCGTATTACCGCTGGGGCGGCTGGCGCAAGGCGCGGATGTTGCCCAGTCATCGCGAGGAACTGGCCGCCCCGGCCGAGGTGCCCGCCTCGCCGCCCTCCCCGGTGGCGGATCCGAACCCGACCACCCCGCTGCAACCGGCCCGGCCCGGCACTGCCCGCCCGGATTAAGCCACGCGCCCCTGCAGCAGGGTCTTCCAGGCCGGCAGTCCGAAGCGCCGGCGCTGGTAGCGCATCAGCAGCGCCATCATCACGCCGAACAACAGCCCGGCCATGACAGCACTGCCAACGGTGATGCCGAGCGTGAGCGAGCCAAGGTCCAGAACCAGCCACATCAAGGCGCGCCACAACACGCCCCACAACACGCCAAACAGCCCACCCATCACGAACAGGTTGGCACTGAAGCTGGCGAGCAGCGGTGGCGGCACGCGCAGCCCCATGCGCCACAACAGCCGATGCATCGGCGGTGCGCGCATGCCGGCGGGCACGTTGGCGTCGGCCATGGCCTGCAACGCGTGACGAACATCGGCGGGATAACGGTCCATCTCGGTCTCCTCAGCAGGAAGGGAAAGCCAGCAAAAAAAACAGCGTCAGCCCGCGATGCAGGCCACAAACGCAAACGGCCACCCGAAGGTGGCCGTTTGAGGCGACAACCAACGTTGTCGGCCGGGAATTACTGGGCAGCCTTGGCAGCCAGGCGCGCGGCCTTGGCCTGTGCAGCAGCAGCCAGATCTTCCTTGATGCGGGCAGCCTTGCCTTCCAGGCCACGCAGGTAGTACAGCTTGCCGGCGCGGACCTTACCACGACGCTTCACTTCGACCGAGTCGATGATGGCGCTGTGGGTCTGGAAGACGCGCTCGACGCCGTAGCCGTGCGAGATCTTGCGCACGGTGAACGCGGAGTTCAGGCCGGCGTTCTTGGTGCCGATGACGACGCCTTCGTAAGCCTGCACGCGCTCACGGTTGCCTTCCTTCACCTTCACGTTGACGACGACGGTGTCACCCTGGCTGAACTTCGGCAGCTCGCGGGTGATCTGGGCGGATTCGAAGTCCGAGAGGATGGATTTGTTCAGCTTGCTCATGGGTGCACCGATAATGTTCGGGTGATCGTGTCGTTCGACAACGTGGGCTCATGCAGTCACCGGACTGTGCTGCACGTTTTTTGTAGGGGTTCCTGCCAACGAGCCCCAAAAGGCCGATGGCAATCCCGAATTGTAAACAAGATCCCGCCCCCGCGCTAGGGGGTTGGATCCTTGGCAACGGCCTGCCGTGCCTGCTCCAGCAGGACGCGGTCGGCCTTGGACAACTGGCCTTCGTCGAGCAGATCCGGCCGCCGCAGCGCCGTGCGCAGCAACGACTGCTGCCGGCGCCAGCGGGCGATGGCGGCATGGTTGCCCGAGCGCAGCACATCCGGGACAGTGCCCCATTCATGCTGGGCCGGATGGCTGTAATGCGGGCAGTCCAGCAGCCCCTGCGGGCCTTCGAAACTGTCCTGCGCGGCCGATTCGGCATCGCCGAGGGCCCCGTCCTGCAGGCGGGTCACCGCATCGACGATCACCGCCGCGCCCAGCTCACCGCCGGACAGGACGTAATCGCCGAGGGAAATTTCCTCGGTGACCTCGGCATCGAGGAAGCGCTCGTCAATGCCCTCATAGCGGCCGCAGAGCAGGATCATGCGCGGCAGTGCCGCCAGCTCCCGGACCTTGGCCTGGGTCAGCGGCCTGCCCTGCGGGCTGAGGTAGATCACCGGCGCGGGCGCCGGATCGGCAGCTTTCGCGGCCGCCAGACAGGCCCGCAGCGGCTCGATCAGCATGACCATGCCCGGCCCACCCCCGAATGGACGGTCGTCCACCCGTCGGTAATTGCCTTCGGCATAGTCACGCGGATTCCAGCCGTGCAGGTCCAGCAGACCGCGCTCGGCAGCACGGCCGACCACGCCCAGCGCGGCCGACTGCGCCATGAACTCGGGGAACAACGTGACGACGTCGATACGCATCCGGCCTAGAACTCCGGATCCCAGTCGACCACGATCAGGTTGGCCTCGAAATCCACCGAGACGACGAATTCGGGCTGCACGAACGGAATCATCCGCTCACGATCCCCCTGCACCACGAGCACGTCGTTGGAGCCGGTCGAGAACAGGTGTGACGCCCGCCCAAGTTCGACACCTTCAACGGTACGCACCTGCAAGCCCTCCAGATCGACCCAGTAATACTCATCGGGCTTCGGGGGCGGCAGCGCGCTGCGCGCGACATAGACTTCGGTCCCGTACATCGCCTCGACCACATCGCGGTCGGTGATATCGGGAAACACGGCGACCAGATGCTTGCCGGACTGACGTCCGCGTGCACCGGTGAGCGTGCTCTCCTGGCCGGCGGGGGTCCGCAGGATCCAGGGCTGATAGTGGAAAATGGCGGTACGCGGCTCGGTCCAGGACTCGAGCTTGATCTCGCCTCGCACACCAAAAGCGCCGACAATCCTGCCCAGCAGGATGCGGCGCTCGGTATCTTTCATCTGTATAGACCGATGGGCCGCGGCAGGCGCGGCCCTTCAGGATCAGGCCGCGGAGGCCTGGGCCTTGGTCGCTTCCTTGTACAGGTTGCGAACCTTGTCGGTCATCTGGGCGCCGTTGGCGACCCACTTGTCGACCAGCGGCAGGTCCAGCACGATGCGGGACTCGGCACCCTGGGCAACCGGGTTGTAGTAACCGACGCGCTCGATGTTGCGGCCATCACGGGCGCTGCGCGAATCGGTCACGATGATGTGGTAGAACGGACGCTTCTTGGCGCCGCCGCGGGTCAGTCGAATCTTGACCATGGTGTTGTTTCCTCAATTGCCCAGTCGCCAGGATGGCGCGGTAAGCCGGCGATTATAGCGGCGGCCTCCGGTCATTCCAAGCCTGTGAAGACCGGGAAAGCTGAACAGGGCCTGCAGATCAGGCGGTTCAGGCCACCAACGGCTGCCAGGGCGCGGCCGCCAGCACCTGCCGGGCCTTGGCGCACAACGCCGCCGAGTTGGTCAGTACGCCCCCATCGATCACCGCGATCGGCCAGATGCCGGCTGCGTTGCAGGCGATGGCCGCATCGAACCCGGCCAGGTCCGCCAGCGCGACCGGCCGCGCCTGCTGATCACTGCCCCACCCGGCCTGCAGCAGGCGCTCCTGGGTACCGCGCAGCGCCGGCGCGTGCGGCCAGATCAACGTGTCACCCGAGGCGAAGGCGATGTTCCAGGTGGTGCCTTCGCTGACCAGGCCGTCGTCGCCGACGAACAGCGCGTCATCCACCCCGGCCAGCAAGGCCTCGCGGCGCTGCTGGAACAGCGCGAACGTGCCGACGTGCTTCACGTGCGGCAGCTCACGCTGGTAGCGCACCGTCCGCAGCCGCCGCGCTATCACCGGCAGATCGACCGGTGGCGCGGCGGCGACCAGCACATCGACGGCGACCGGCTGCAGCGGCTGCCGGAAATCGAACTGCCGTGAAAACACGGTCACCCGCAGCGAGGCATCGAGCCCACCTTCGGCCTGCAGCGCGGCGTGCATCCAGGCGCGCACCTGCAGCGGATCCAGTGCGGTGCCGAACAGCTCCACCGTGCCCTCCTGCAGACGCTGCAGATGCAGATCCAGCCCCTGCACCGCGCCATTGCGCACCTGCAGCGAGGTGAAATGACCGTAGTTGGTCAGTGCGCCGGCCAGATCATCGGCGCTGGCAACGCGGCCATTGCAGTACAGCCTCATCCGAGCAACGCCTTCGCATCGGCCCACATCTGCTGCAGCACCTCGGCCGCCGGGCGCGCCGGGGCCATCCACGCGGACTGCCCCGCCCAGGCCTGCATCGCATCCAGCGCGTTGTCGCGGCCCGCCTGCGCGCGCATCGGCGCGGTCAGTCCACGCTGCACCGGATACGGCCGCGGCGGTGGTGCATCAGCAGACGCCGCGGCGCGCACATACGCGGTGGCCAGGCCACGGCCGAGGCGACCACTGAAGGCGCGCGTCGGCCAGGTGTCTTCCGGTTCGGCACTGGCCAAGGCCTGTGACCATGCCGGATTCAGATGGCACTCCGGGGTGCGCAGGAACGCGGTGCCCACCTGCACCGCACTCGCCCCCAGCGTCAGGGCTGCTGCGATGCCGCGCCCATCGGCGATGCCACCGGCCGCGATGACCGGGATATCCAGATGATCGGCCAGCCGCGGCAGCAGCGCGAACAATCCGACCAGCTGCCGCTCGGCCGCGTCCGGATCGAACGCACCACGATGGCCGCCCGCCTCGAACCCCTGCGCGACCACCGCATCGGCACCGGCCGCCTGCGCGGCCCGCGCTTCGGCCAAGGTGGTCGCACAGGCGATCCAGGCAATGCCCACGTCTTTGAGGCGCTGCACCTGTGCCGGAGAAAACACGCCCATGATGGTGGAGGCCACCGCCGGGCGCGCCTCGATCAAGGCATCGAACTGCGCGTCGACATCGGCCGGCCCGGCATCGGCAGCGCTGGCCGGCACTTCCGGGCCCCACTGCGCCAGGAAGCGGCGTGTCGCCGCTTCAGCATCGGCATCGCGCGACGGCAGCGGGTCGGGTATCCAGACGTTGACCTGCGCCGGCCCGGCGGACTGCGCGCGAAAATCGGTCATCCACGCCACGATGTCCTGCGGCTGGGACAGCACCGCGCCCATCGCGCCCATGCTGCCCGCGTTGGCCAGCGCGGCCGAGAGCGGCACGGGGCAGGCCCCAGCCATCGGTGCGAGCAGGATCGGGGCCTGCAATGCAAAACGCCGACAGAAGTTGTCGGCGCGTTCGAGAAGCGGGGAACCATTCACGCGCGGCGCACCTGTGGAAGGAGACGGTGCCAGCATACGCCGCACCGCCCCTGCCCGGAATGCACGTGCGCAGGACTCAGCGGAACGGCATGCCGCCGCGGCCGCCCATGGCGCCCATCATCCCCTTCATGCTGCGCATCATGCCCTTCATGCCGCCGCCGGCCATCTTGCTCATCATCTTTTCCATCTGCTGGAACTGCTTCATGAGCTTGTTGACGTCGGCCGGGGTCAGGCCGGAACCGCGCGCGATACGGGCACGGCGCGAGCCGTTGAGCAGGCCCGGGTTGCGGCGCTCTTTCTTGGTCATCGAGTTGATGATCGCGATCATGCGCGGCACTTCCTTGCCCTGGCTGACCTGCTGCTTGAGGTGCTCCGGGATCTGGCCCAGGCCCGGCAGCTTGTCCATCAGGCCGCCGATGCCGCCCATGTTCTGCATCTGCTCCAGCTGGTCGCGCATGTCGTTCAGATCGAACTTCTTGCCCTTGGCGACCTTCTCGGCCAGCTTCTGGGCCTTGTCCTTGTCGACCTGCTGCTCGACCTGCTCCACCAGCGACAGCACGTCGCCCATGTCCAGGATGCGGCTGGCGATACGGTCCGGATGGAACACATCCAGGCCGTCCGGCTTCTCGCTCACACCAACGAACTTGATCGGCTTGCCGGTGATGTAGCGCACGCTCAGCGCGGCACCGCCACGGGCGTCACCGTCGGTCTTGGTCAGCACCACGCCGGTCAGCGGCAACGCATCGCCGAAGGCCTTGGCGGTATTGGCGGCATCCTGGCCGGTCATGGCATCGACCACGAACAGCGTTTCGGCCGGGTTGACCGCGGCGTGCAGCGCCTTGATCTCGGCCATCATCGCTTCGTCGATGGCCAGGCGACCGGCGGTATCGACGATCAGCACATCCACGAACGACTTGCGCGCGTCATCGATTGCAGCGCGGACGATGGCTTCCGGCTTCTGGTCGGCGGTGGACGGGAAGAACAGCACGCCGACCTGGTCGGCCAGGGTCTTGAGCTGCTCGATCGCGGCCGGACGATAGACGTCGGCCGAGACCACCATCACCTTCTTCTTGCGCTTTTCCTTGAGGTGCTTGGCCAGCTTGCCCACCGTGGTGGTCTTGCCCGCACCCTGCAGGCCGGCCATCAGGATGATCGCCGGCGCCGGCACGTTGAGGTTCAGGTCCGAGGCGGCCGAGCCCATGACCGCGGTCAGCTCGTCGCGCACGACCTTGATCAGCGCCTGGCCGGGCGTCAGCGACTTGAGCACTTCCTGGCCCACCGCACGCACCTTGATGCGTTCGACCAGCGCCTGCACCACCGGCAGCGCCACGTCGGCTTCAAGCAGCGCGATGCGGACTTCGCGGGTGGCCTCGCGGATGTTTTCCTCGGTCAGGCGACCGCGGCCACGCAGCCGCTCGATGGTGCCGGAGAGGCGCTGGGTCAGGGACTCGAACATGGAAGCGACCTGTTCAGAACAAAAGACAATGAGACCGCCAGTATAACGGTTCCGCCCCGGCTCCCGGACCGGCCCCGGCGGCGGCGCTGCGGGCATCGCCAGCACCCCGGGGGTATGCGAAACTGACACGATGACAATCGTTCTCATCGCGACCCTGCTGTACCTGACCGCCACCGGCCTGCTGGTGCGCGCGGTCGTCCGCGATGATGCGGTGACCTCCCCGGCCTGGCTGTGGCCGGCGCTGCCGGCGATGCTGCTGCACGGCGGCTATCACGTGCTGGTGGCGATGCGTACCAGCGGCGGCCCGGACATGCACTTCTTCGCCGCCCTGTCGCTGGTCGGGCTGGGCATGGCGTGGCTGACCTCGCTGGTCGCCGCGCGCGGGCGCATGGCGGCGCTTGGCGTGCTGGTGTTCCCGATGGCCGCCGTGGTGCTGTGGATCTATCACGCCTACGGCCACGAGCCGAGCAAGCCGCTGGGCTGGCAATTGGCCACGCACGCGTGGATGGCGCTGCTCGCCTACGCCACCCTGAGCGTCGCCGCGTTGCTGGCGATCATGTTGTGGCTGCAGGAACGCGCCCTGCGCCGCCGTGATTTCCGCCCGTGGCTGCGCGCCCTGCCCCCGCTGGCGGACCTGGAAGCGCTGCTGTTCCGGGTGATCGCGGTCGGCTTTGCGCTGCTTACGCTGACCCTGGTCACCGGCGTGCTGTTCGTCGATGACCTGCTGGCCCAGAAGCTGGTGCACAAGACCGTGCTCAGCATCCTGTCCTGGATCGTGTTCGGCACGCTGCTGATCGGCCGCCGCCGCTATGGCTGGCGCGGTGCGAAGGCGGTGCATTGGACCCTCACCGCGATGGCGCTGCTGCTGCTGGCCTTCTTCGGCAGCCAGTTCGTGATCGAACTGGTGTTCGGACGCACGCGATAGCGGCGTGCCGACCAACGGTCGGCACCCACCCGCTATCCTCTGACTACAACCCGTACCGTTCGATCGCATCCAGATGCGGCTGCCGGTCCTGGTCGCAGGCCTCGGCCAGGCGCAGCCAGCAGTGTGGGTGCGCCCACTCCGCCGTCGCCTGCTGCAGGAAGCGATGCAGTGCCAGCGGCGCGTGATCCTGCGGCTGGGCGACCGTGAACAGCAGCCCCGGCAGCGCCCCGTCTTCGGCATCCGGATCGGTCACGGTGTAGTCCGCACGGCTGTGCGACCACACCTTCCAGCCCTGCGCCTCGGCCGCTTCCACCAGCGCGTTCCATGCCGCCTCGCCCGGATGCGCGCCGTCGACCAGCCAGCTGCGGGCGAATCCACCCCGCTCCAGCACGTGCACCTGCGCATAGGTCGGAATGAAGTGCTCGCGCTCGGCTTCATCTTCTGGTGCGGGGTGCACCAGGCCGGCGTCGAACACCACCCAGTCACCCACCTGCTGCGCGCGGTTGGCCGGTGCGTTCTCGACGATGCGCGCGGTCACCGGCCCGCTGCGGCGGGCGTAGTACTCCACCGGCTCGCCGCCGTCTTCGCTGCGGATGATCACCCAGCCCCAGGGCTCTTCGACCACGCCCTGCTGGCTGGACAATTCCATGCCGATCGCGGCCGCCGAGCGGCGCACTGCATCCCAGTCGCGCGCCGCGCTGGCGGCACTCATGTGGTCCCAGTGCGCGGCATTCGGCTCCTCCAGCGTCTCCACCAACTGCGCGTAGCAGGCCTGCGCATCGCTGAAACGGCCGGTCTCCATGTACATGCTGGCAAGCGTCCGGCGTGCGCCGTTCGAGCCCGGCGACAACGCCAACAACGCCTGCGCGGCCTGTTCCATCGCCGGCCAGTCGGACGCGCGCCGTGCACGCTGTACTTCGCACCAGTGCGCGAACACCGGCACGCTGTCGCGATAGGTCGCGGCCAGCCGGCGCAGGCCATCATCATCGCCCTGCTCGGCCAGCCAACGCATCAGGGTGTAGGCCGCCGCGCCATCTTCCTGCGCGTGGCCGCGCACGAAGTCCCACAGCAGCGCCATGGCTTCGGTGGTAGCGCCGCAGGCGTGCAGCGCCGAGGCTGCGACCTCGGCCAGTGCGTCGTCGTCGGGCTGCTCGGCGTGCGCCTGCAGCAGCCACTGCGCTTCACGCTCGGGATCGCGCGACTGGTGCTGTTCGCCCTGCGCTTGCAGCCATGCCAGCAGTTCATCGGCGGGCACCGGCAGCGGTGCCATCTCCGGCAGTGCCTCGATCCGTGCGGCCAAGCCGGCCACCAGCGCGGCAGCGCCACGATCCTGCCGCAGCTGCGCCAGATGGGTCCGGGCCAGACCGAGCTGGCGCTGCGCCACCCAGCGCGCACCACGCTGCAGGGCCAGTTCCAGGCTCAATGCAGCGATCTCGATCACCAAGCGATGCGCGCCGACCGCGGCGAAGTGCTCGATGATCGTGTTGAACCGCGTCCCCAGATCCCAGGTATTGCGTGCACCATCCCGGCTGCACAGTGTCGAGGCGGTATTGGCCCACAACCGCCAGTGGTTCGGCGTCAGCTCGTTCCATGCCACCAGCTGCTGCAGTGCGTCTTCATCACGTCCCAGCTGCGCCAGCGCCCAGGCCTTGGACAGACGGCGCGGCACTGTGCAGTTGGCCGGCTCGTAGTCGCCTGCAGCAGCCACTTCGGCCTCGCGCTGCTCGATCAGTGCCAGCGCCTCCTCCGCACGGCCGCTGGCCAGCAGGATCTTGATCTGCATTTCCGGGAAGCTGTCGAACACCTCCTTGCCACGCGCCTGGATCGCCGCCGCCTGCACCTGCAGGTACTCCAGCGCGTCCTGGCCGCGGCCGTCGTCCAGCAGCGCGTCCGCCTTCTCGCAGCTCAGGCACTGGAAGCAGGCCCAGCTTGGGTCGATGCGGCCCAGCGTCTCGTCGCAGACCTCGATGCGCTCGGGCACCCAGCCCGGACCATCGATGTTGCCGTAACAGGCGGCAAGATCCTGGGTGACGCAGATCGACTGTGGGCAGTCCAGGGTATCGGCACGGTGTGCGCGCTCGAACAGCGCCACCGACTCGCCCAGTGCGCTTTCACCTTCCATGCGGTTGCCGACGCGGTTGCGCAGCGCCCAATGGCCGACATAGACGTCGACCCAGGGATTGTCGAGTGCCTTGCCCAGCGCGCGCGCTTCGGGCAGCAGTGCATCGACGCGGTCGACCTGCAGTTCACTGACGTCATCGGCAAGGCGGGTCAGCAGGTGGGCGTTCTGTGCCTGCCCGGCCTGACGCAGGTCTTCCTGCAGTTTTTCAACCCAGTTCCAGATATCCATGGGGGGAATGCTCCTGTCTAGCGAAGGCTGGATGAGAGGGGGCGGTGCTCAGCGCAGCATCTGCTGCAGGGCACCGGCAATATCGGTAAATGCACCATTGAGATCGGGGCCCGGCGTTGCCGCAGCCCGCTGCAACGGCCGGCCCTGTGCGGACACGATGATCTTCAGCGAGCGCAGCAGGCGTGCGGCCGAGGCGGCCTGCGGGTGGCCATCGCGCTGGGCCTGCAGCAATGCCTGCACCGCTGGATTGTCCAGGTTGAGGTAGAGCCGTGACGGCGCACGCGCCTCGATTCGCGCGGTGAACTGGCGCGCCAGGCGCAAGGCGGCCATCGAGACGCGCTTGTCGTTCTCGTCGTCTTCCAGGCGCTGCTTCAGCTCGGCTTCGCGGTCGGGCACCACCACCACCGGCAGCGCCTCGGGGCTGAAGCGCGCCGGCAGCAGCTGTTCGCCATCGCCCAGGTGTTCACGCAGCCAGGCCAGTTGCGCATCGTCAAGGCTGTGGTCAGTGCGGAACAGTGCGCGATTGCCCTGCTCGGTACCGAGCTCAACCAGGCGCAGGCCCTTGGCCTGGGCCCAGCGGCGCAGGAAGGGCACCACTGCATAGCGATGGCCATGCGCGACCGGCACGCCCATCGCACGGAACAGCATTTCCTCGAAGCCGCCACCGTTGTCGAGGATCACATGCACCGCGCCACGCGCCGGCAACGCGCTGGCCGGCAGGTCACCCTGCGAGGTCGGCACGCGCACGTGTTCCAGCAGCAGGTCGAACAGGCGCTCATCGCACAGGGCTGCGCCCAGCAGGGCTTCATTGTGCCGGCTGAGCACACGCCGCCAGGCCTCGGGCTGCTGGCGTGCGACGTCGGCCAGGCCATCGATCAGCGCTTCCAGCAGGGCGTGCTGCACGGCGCGATAGTGATCATCGCGCTGCAGATCCTCGCGGCTGGCCGTCGGGGTCAGCTTCGACGACTCGATCACCCCGCCGATGAAACCGGCCCACGGCGGCAAAAGGTCGCGTGCATCGTCGTCCAGCAGCATGCCGCGCACGAACACCGACAGGTTGCGGTTGTCGCTGGTGCCGTAGGTGGCACCATCCTGCACCCAGAGCATGCCGATGGCATCGCTGCTGCCATCGGACTGCAGCGGCATCGTCACGATGGGCTCGAAATCGTGTTCGAAACGGGCAGCGAACTGCAGCGCCTGGCGACGCGCCTGCACGGGATGCAGCGCGACATCACCCTGCCCGCGCCACGGCGGCGGTTCAGGGTTGATGGCCTCGGCGGCAGCGCCGATGAAAATCGGTTCGGACAGCAGCGCGCAGTAGCGGCCAAGCACCTCGTGCAGGCGCGCTTCGTTGGCCAGCGGCAGGAAGTCCGGATGCAGCTCCAGCTCGACCTCGGTGCCGATCACCCGTGCCGGCACGTCGCTGACGGTGTACTGCTCGGCGTTGCTGGACACGTACAGGTGGCCCAGCTCCGGCGCCTGGTAGGAGGTGGTGCGCACGCTGACACGGCGCGCCAGCACGAAGGCCGACAGGAACCCCAGGCCGAACATGCCGATCAAGCCGTCATTGTCCTCGCCCTCCTGGCGCAGGCCCCGGGTGTAACCCACGCCGACCGTGGCCAGGTAATCGTGGATTTCCTGCCGGGTCAGGCCGGCACCGGTGTCGGTGATGCGCAGCACGCCGGCGGCGGCATCGACCTGCACGTCGATGCGCGACACACACGGGATGCCCGGCTGCTCGATACGGCGACGGATGATCGAATCGTGCGCGTTCTGCACCAGTTCGCGCAGCGCCACCATCGGGGTGGAATACAGGTGCTTGCCCAGCACCGTCATCAGTCCATTGAGATCGACCCCGGCGCGGCGGATTTCGGCAGCGGGGGTGCTGAACATCGGGTCCTGCATGTAATCGATTACTCCTTGCCACGGAAAAGCGCCGGAGGGCGCCTTCGTCGAGCCCGGAAAACTAGCACAGGCTGGCTGACCGCAGACCCATTCGTCATGGGTGAGCCGAGCATGGGCTCAGCTCACAGGGGCGCGACAACCGAGCCTCGGCCCGGCCCCGGTCACAGCGCGTCGATCGCCTCCGACAACCGCTCCACCGCGATCACCTCCATGCCCTTCACGCTGCCGGTCTTCGGCGCGTTCGCCTTGGGCACGATCGCGCGCTTGAAGCCATGCGTAGCCGCCTCGCGCAGGCGGTCCTCACCGTTGGGCACGGGGCGGATCTCGCCGGAGAGGCCCACTTCGCCGAAGGCGATCGTCTTCTCGGCCAGCGGCCGGTCCTGCAGCGAGGACAGCACCGCCAGCAGCACCGGCAGATCGGCGGCGGTCTCCTGCACGCGGATGCCGCCCACCACGTTGACGAACACGTCCTGGTCACCCACCAGCACGCCGCCATGGCGGTGCAGCACCGCCAGCAGCATCGCCAGGCGGTTCTGCTCCAGCCCCACCGCCACCCGGCGCGGGTTGGACAGCGGTGAGGCATCCACCAGTGCCTGCACTTCCACCAGCAACGGGCGCGTGCCTTCGCGGGTGACCATCACGCAGCTGCCCGGCTGCTGGGTGCTGCCGCCGGAGAGGAAGATCGCCGAGGGATTGGAGACCTCTTTCAGGCCCTTCTCGCCCATGGCGAACACGCCCAGCTCGTTGACCGCGCCGAAGCGGTTCTTGAACGCCCGCAGCAGGCGGAATCGGCTGCCGCTCTCACCTTCGAAGTACAGCACCGCGTCGACCATGTGCTCGAGCACGCGCGGGCCAGCAATGCCGCCCTCCTTGGTGACGTGGCCGACCAGGAACACCGCGGTGCCGGTTTCCTTGGCAAAGCGCACCAGCCGCGCGGCGCTCTCACGCACCTGGCTGACCGAGCCGGGCGCGGCGGTCAGCGATTCGGTCCACAGGGTCTGCACCGAATCGGCCACGATCAGCCGCGGCTTGGCCACGCTGGCATGCTGCAGGATCGCCTCGACCTGGGTTTCGGCCAGCGCGTTGACGTTGTCCAGCGGCAGATCCAGCCGCACCGCGCGGCCAGCGACCTGCGAGAGCGATTCCTCACCGGTGATGTACAGCACCGGCAAGCTGGCCGCCATCTTCGCCACCGCCTGCAGCAGCAGGGTGGATTTGCCGATACCCGGATCGCCACCGACCAGCACCACCGCACCTTCGACCAGGCCACCGCCGAGCACGCGGTCGAACTCGCCGATGCCCGTGCTCACCCGCAGGTGCTCGGTCTGCTGCACGTCCTTGAGCGCCATGATCTTGGGCGCATCGACCTTGCCGGCCCAGCCGGAACGGCGCGACGCCGGCGAGGACTTGGTGGGCGTCGCGCTTTCCAGTGTGATTTCGCTGAGCGTGTTCCAGACCCCGCACTCGGTGCACTGGCCCTGCCACTTGCTGTATTCGGCGCCGCATTCACTGCAGACGTAAGCGGTGAGTCGCTTGGCCATGTCCACTTCCGCTTCAGAATCGATGGGGCAGGATAGCCGAGCCGCGTCGCAGCAACCGAGACGCCGAGCGCCCCTGCTCAAGATTCCGGCCGCGATGCCGATACTCCGGCGGGCCACTGCCCTCCTTCAACCTTTTCCAGGCTTCTCCATGACCGGCACCTACAGCCAGAGTCTTGTCGTGTTCTCGCTGCTGGTCGCCATCCTCGCCTCGTACACCGCGCTGGACATGGCCGGTCGCCTGGCCAGTACCCGCGGCCGGGTCGCCCGCTGGTGGCTGGCCGGTGGCGCCGGTGCGATGGGCCTGGGCATCTGGTCGATGCACTTCATCGGCATGCTCGCCTTCCACCTGCCGATCCCGGTCGGCTATGACCTGGCCATCACCCTGTACTCGCTGGCGGTGTCGGTCGGCGCCTCGGCGTATGCGCTGTGGCTGGTCTCGCGTGCGCAGCTGCCGTGGTCGCGACTGTGCGCGGGCGCGGTGCTGATGGGGCTGGGCATCGCGGCCATGCACTACCTGGGCATGGCCGCGCTGGAGATGCAGCCGGGCATCGACTACGACCCAGTGTGGTTTGCCGCCTCGATCCTGATCGCGATCGGCGCGGCCGGTGCGGCGCTGTGGATCGCCTTCCGGCTG
The DNA here is from genome assembly GCF_056393115.1 of Stenotrophomonas sp. Steno-Z10-BAI. Taxonomy (NCBI): domain Bacteria; kingdom Pseudomonadati; phylum Pseudomonadota; class Gammaproteobacteria; order Lysobacterales; family Lysobacteraceae; genus Stenotrophomonas; species Stenotrophomonas sp. Steno-Z10-BAI. The sequence continues at coordinate 171,706 of NZ_JBWJOZ010000006.1, forward strand.
CGCCTGGAGCAGCGCCGGCCGTTCCTGCTGCGCGGGCTGGCCTCGCTGGTGATGGGCCTGGCCATCGTCGGCATGCACTACACCGGCATGGCCGCAGCCAACTTCCCCGAGGGCGCGCTGTGCGGCGCGGCCTACGGCCAGGGCATCGATACCAAATGGCTGGCCGTACTGGTGATCGTGACGACACTGGCCACGCTGGGCATCGCGCTGATCGCCTCGGTGTTCGATCGCCAGATGCGTACCCGTACCGGCCTGCTCGCCGATTCGCTGGCGCAGGCCAACGAGAAGCTGATGCAGGCCGCCCTGCACGACCCGCTGACCCAGCTGCCCAACCGCATGCTGCTGCAGGACCGGATCGAGCAGGCCATCGAGAAGGCACAACGCCGGCAGTTCAGCTTCGCGGTGATGTTCTGCGACCTCGATGGTTTCAAGGCGATCAACGATGCCTACGGCCACCAGCTCGGCGACAAACTGCTGATCCAGGTCAGTGAGCGGATCACCGCGCTGCTGCGTGCGCAGGACACGTTCGCGCGGCTGGGCGGAGACGAATTCGTCATCGTGTTCCAGGTGGAAGATCCGGAAGACGCAGCGGTGGTCGCCGAACGGATCATCGCCAGCGTGGCCGAACCGTTCGAGATCGATGCGCTGGAACTGCAGGTCAGCGCCAGCCTGGGCATCGCGCTGTACCCGGCCGATGCCACCACCGAGCGCGATCTGATGGCCCACGCCGATGCGGCCATGTACCACACCAAGGATTCGGGCCGGAACGGTTATACCTTCTTTACCCAGTCACTCAACGTCAGCGCCAACCGCCAGCTGAAGCTGCTGCAGGAGCTGCGCAAGGCGGTCAGCCGCAGCGAGCTGGTGCTGCACTACCAGCCCAAGTTCCAGGCCAACGGCAACGCGCTGATCGGGGCCGAGGCGCTGGTGCGCTGGCAGCACCCCGAACTGGGCCTGCTGTCGCCGGATGCGTTCATCCCGATCGCCGAGCGCAGCGGGCTGATCCTGTCCATCGGCGACTGGGTGCTCGACCGGGCCTGCGCGCAGCTGCGCCACTGGCACGATGCCGGGCATCCGGACTGGACGATGGCGGTGAACCTGTCGCCGCTGCAGTTCGGCTCGAGCACGCTGCTGGAGACCGTGCGCCGCACGCTGGAGAAACACGGGCTGGACCCGAAGCGGCTGACGCTGGAGGTGACCGAAACCACTGCGATGCGCGATGTGGAAGCGAGCCTGCTGATCCTGCATGGACTGACCGCGATGGGCGTGAACATCTCCATCGATGACTTCGGCACCGGCTACTCCAGCCTGCTCTACCTCAAGCGCATGCCGGCCACCGAGCTGAAGATCGATCGCGCCTTCGTGCACGACCTGGAAGACAACGCTGAAGATGCGGCGATCGTCTCCTCGATCATCGCGCTGGGCCGCTCGCTGCAGCTGCAGATCGTCGCCGAGGGCGTGGAGACCGCCGGCCAACGCCAGTACCTGAGCGACATGGGCTGCGATCAGCTGCAGGGGTACCACCTCGGGCGGCCGGTGGATGCGGCGGAGTTCATGCGGCTGGCGAAAGCAGCGTAGCGCGCGGCTCGGCGCCTCGGTTCCGGTAGCCGAGCCCCGCCGCGGCTTCTCATACGGATGCGAGGGCGAACCAAACAGAAAGGCCGCCCGAGGGCGGCCTTTCTGCGTGTGGCAACGTCGCGAAGACGTCAGTGCATCATGTGCACGTTCATGTTGTGCATGACCCACAGCGAGCCGGCGACGATGATGCCGATCACCACGACGGTGAAGGCCGCCGCGCTGACGTTCCAGCGCTGTTCCGAGGAGCGGTCCAGGTGCAGGAAGAACACCAGGTGCACCAGGATCTGCAGCACCGCGGCAACGACGATGATGACGCCGGTGGTGAAGCGCGGCAGGTCGCCATGCATGACCGCCCAGAACGGGATGATGGTCAGCACGGCGGCCAGGACGAAGCCGATCAGGTAGGACTTGACGCTGCCATGGCTTTCGCCGGCAGCGCTGTGGCCATGATCGTGTGCGTGATTGTCATGTGCGGCCATTACAGCGCTCCATTCAGATAGACGACGGAGAACACGCCGATCCAGATCAGATCCAGGAAGTGCCAGAACAGGCTCAGGCACGCCATGCGGGTCTTGTTGGTCTGGGTCAGGCCGTTCTGCTTGATCTGGATGAACATGATCAGCAGCCACAGCAGACCCGCGCTCACGTGCAGACCGTGGGTACCGACCAGCGCGAAGAACGCCGACAGGAACGCACTGTGGTCCGGACCGTAGCCCTGGTGGATCAGGTGGTTGAACTCCCACACTTCCATGCACATGAAGCCGAAGCCCAGCAGCCAGGTCAGGGCCAGCCATGCGTACATCTGGCCCACCTTCTGCTTGTGCATGGCGATCATGCCGAGGCCGAAGGTCAGCGAGGAGACCAGCAGCAGCGTGGTTTCCCAGGCGACGAAGGACAGTTCGAACAGGTCCTTCGGGCCGGGGCCGCCGTCGGTGCCGCCGGACAGCACGATGTAGGTCGCGAACAGGGTGGCGAAGATGAGGCAATCGCTCATCAGGTACACCCAGAAACCGAAGACGGTATTGCCGCCGGTGTCGTGGTGCTCGTGGTCGTCATGGCCGTGGGCCGCCGCGTGCGCGGCGTGCCCAGGGTTCATGGTGTTGGGGATAGTGGTGCTCATGCCTTCAGCTCCGATTTCACCAGGCCCTGCGCCACCAGGTGGCGACGGTGCTCATTTTCGATCCGCTCCACTTCCGCGGCCGGCACGTAGTAATCCACGTCCTTGTCGAAGGTGCGCCAGATGAAGGTGCCGATCATGCCGACCAGACCCACGATGGCCAGCCACCAGATGTGCCAGATCATCGCAAAGCCGAACACCAGGCTGAAGGCGCCGATCACCACACCGGTGCCGGTGTTGCGCGGCATGTGGATGTCGGTGTACTTGGCCGGGCGCTCCCACGCCTCACCGCGCTGCTTGCGCTCCCAGAACTCGTCCAGTTCGTTGACGCGCGGCAGCGAGCCGAAGTTGTAGAACGACGGCGGCGAAGAGGTTTCCCACTCCAGCGTACGGGCGTCCCACGGATCGCCGGTCAGGTCGGCGGTCTTCTTGCGGTCGCGGATCGACACGGCGATCTGGATCACCTGGCACAGGATGCCGGCGCCGATGATGAAGGCACCGCACATGGCGACGATCAGCAGCGGCTGGTACTCCATGTTCGGGTAGCTCTGCATGCGGCGGGTCATGCCCATGAAGCCCAGGATGTACAGCGGCATGAAAGCCACATAGAAGCCGATGAACCAGCACCAGAACGCGCGCTTGCCCCAGGTTTCATTGAGGCGGAAGCCGAACATCTTCGGCCACCAGTAGGTGATGCCGGCGAACATGCCGAACACCACGCCGCCGATGATGACGTTGTGGAAGTGGGCGATCAGGAACAGGCTGTTGTGCAGCACGAAATCGATGGCCGGGATCGCCAGCATCACGCCGGTCATGCCGCCGATGGTGAAGGTGACCATGAAGCCGATCGTCCACAGCACCGGGGTCGTGAACTGCACGCGACCGCGGAACATGGTGAACAGCCAGTTGAAGATCTTCACACCGGTCGGGATCGAGATGATCATCGTCGTGATGCCGAAGAAGGCATTGACGTTGGCACCCGAGCCCATGGTGAAGAAGTGGTGCAGCCAGACCAGGAACGACAGCACGCCGATGCAGGCGGTGGCGTAGACCATGCCCTTGTAGCCGAACAGCGCCTTGCGCGAGAACGTGGCGATGACCTCGGAGAACACGCCGAAGGCCGGCAGGACCAGGATATAGACTTCCGGGTGACCCCAGATCCAGATCAGGTTGATGTACAGCATGGCGTTGCCGCCACCGTCATTGGTGAAGAAATGCGTGCCCAGGTAACGATCCAGGGTCAGCAGCACCAGGGTGATCGTCAGCACCGGGAAGGCGGCGATGATCAGCACGTTGGTGACCAGCGCGGTCCAGGTGAAGATCGGCATCTGCATCAGCTTCATGCCGGGGGTGCGCATCTTCAAGATGGTGATGAAGAAGTTGATGCCGCTCAGCGTGGTACCCAGGCCGGCGACCTGCAGGCCCCAGATGTAGTAATCGACACCTACCCCTGGACTGTATTCCTTGCCTGACAACGGCGGGAAGGCCAGCCAGCCGGTCTGCGCGAACTCACCGACACCCAGCGAGATCATCACCAGGCCCGCGCCCGCTACGAACAGCCAGAAGCTGAGCGAGTTGACGAACGGGAAGGCGACGTCGCGTGCGCCGATCTGAAGCGGCACGACAACGTTCATCAGGCCGGTGATCAGCGGCATCGCCACGAAGAAGATCATGATCACGCCGTGGGCGGTGAAGATCTGGTCGTAGTGGTGCGGAGGCAGGATGCCCTCGTTGCCGCCAGCGGCCATCGCCTGCTGGACACGCATCATGATGGCGTCGGCGAAGCCGCGCAGCAGCATGACGAAGGCGACGATGAGGTACATCACGCCGATCTTCTTGTGGTCGACCGAGGTGAACCACTCTTTCCAGAGATAGCCCCACAGCTTGAACTTGGTGATCAGGGCCAACACCAGCAGGCCGCCGATACCAGCACCGATCAACGTGGTGATGATGATCGGGTCATGCGGAATGTCGGCAAAGGTCAGTTTACCCAACAGATTCATGGTCATTCTCCCGAGCCGTCGTGACCGGCGTGGCCGGCTGCGGCGTGCTCGTCTGCAGTGTGTGCGGCGTCCGCGGCAGCGGGCTGGTCGGCATGGACCGGCAGCTTGGCCGCTTCGTCGTGGGCTCCGCTCATGGCCTGCATGTCGTGGCCTTCATGGCTTTCGCCCTCGGCGCCGTCATGCTTCATGGCCTTGTGGTCGTGCTTCATGCCGTAGTGCTGGTTGTCGCCCATGTGCTTGGCGATGACCCAGTCGAACAGGCCGGCCTCGGTGGTGCCGTAATAGGTCACCGGGTGCCAGTCGTGGTTCTTTTCGGCCACCAGCGCAGCGAAGGCCGTCTTGTCCAGGGTCGCGCTTTCGGCACGCACCTTGGTCAGCCACTGCTGGTACTCCGCCTCGGTCACCGAGTGCGCGGAGAAATGCATCTTGCTGAAGCCCGCGCCACTGTAGTGCGAGGACATGCCCGGGAACTCACCGGTCTCGTTGGCGATCAGGTGGAGTTTGGTCTCCATGGCCGTCATCGAATAGATCATGCTGCCCAGGTGCGGGATGAAGAACGCATTCATCACCGAATCGGACGTGATCTTGAAGTTCAGCGGGGTATCCACCGGGAAGGTGATCTCGTTGACGGTGGCGATGTTCTCTTCGGGATAGATGAAGAGCCACTTCCAGTCCAGCGAGATGGCTTCGATCACCACCGGCTTCTTGTCCGAGTCCAGCGGACGGTACGGATCCAGCGCGTGCGAGGAACGCCAGGTCAGCACGGCCAGCACCAGCACGATCATGCACGGGATCGACCAGACCACCACTTCGATGGCCGTGGAGTGTGACCACTTCGGCTCATAGCGGGCCTTGGTGTTGGTCGCACGGTACTTCCACGCGAAGGTGAGGGTCATGATGATGACCGGCACGACAACCAGCAGCATCAGCACGGTCGCCGTGATGAGCAGGGTCTTCTCGTCGTGGCCGATCTGGCCCTTGGGGTTGAGGATGGCCGAGTTGCAGCCCGTCAGGAACACGGACAACGCAAACAGCAGGCCCGGACGCAGGAAGCGTCCAAGGGGTTTCAACGGAATCATCGGTCGATCCAATTGCGTAGGGAATGCCAGTTCAAGCCCGCCTCCGTCCCAGCCAAAGCCGGTGGTGCCGGTCCAAGGGGACAGGCACGAAGGACGATCATGTCAGCCTTCCAATTTTAGGCCGTCACGCATCATTTAAGAAAGGCATTGACAATGATCCGGCGCAGAAAAGGCCTGTTTTAGGCTGCGACACGTTGTCGCAGTGCGCGCAGGGCGCCCGAATCGGCACAGTTTCCGTCGTTCAGGTATAGACAATTGGGGCGTTCAGCTCATCCGTCCCGTGCCTGCATACCCTTGCTGGTAGCTCAAGTCGATTATTTTCACAACTCCAAGCTACAATCTTGACGCTTTTTTAACAGGGGACCACGATGCAACATCAGGATGCGGCAACTGCGGTTGCCGTCAAGGCGCATGGACCGTATCGCGCAGACATTGACGGGCTGCGAGCCATCGCGGTCATAGGCGTTCTGCTTTATCACGCATTTCCGAAACTCCTGCCCGGCGGCTTCGTCGGCGTGGATGTGTTCTTCGTCATTTCCGGCTTCCTGATCACCCGGGTCATCCTGGATGGCCTGGATCAGTCCCGCTTCAGCATCGGGGACTTCTACGCGCGCCGCGTGCGACGGATCTTCCCCGCCCTGCTGCTGGTCCTGGCGGCCTGCTTCGCGTTCGGCTGGAAGACGATGCTGGCCGAAGATCTCGCCCATCTGGGCAAACATACCGCCGGTGGCGCCGGGTTCGTCGCCAATCTGGTGCTCTGGAGCGAAGCGGGCTACTTCGACGCTGCCTCGGCCAGCAAGCCGCTGCTGCATCTGTGGTCGCTGGGCATCGAAGAGCAGTTTTACCTCGCCTGGCCGTTGCTGCTGTGGTCGGCGTGGCGGATGCGCCTGCCTCTGATGCCGGTCATCATCGCCACCGCCGCCGCCTCCTTCGTGGTGAACCTGCACCATCAGGGCGGTAATCCAACCGCTTCGTTCTATTCCCCCCTCTCCCGAGCCTGGGAGCTGATGATCGGTGGCATGCTCGCGCATTGGAGCTCGGCCCAAGGCGCTCGCGAGCGTACTTGGTGGGCGGCCAGGTTGAGCCATTCCGGCGTGGTGATACCTGCCGGAACAGCGGCACTGGTACGCGCCTGCGCTGCATGGGTGGGCGTGGCGCTGCTCGTGATCGCCATGCTGAGCATCCGTTCCACCATGCCCTTCCCCGGTGTACGCGCCCTTCTGCCGACGCTGGGCACCGCCCTGCTAATCGGCGCGGGCCCGTCCACGCCGGTTGCACGGTGGATCCTCTCCAGCCGCCCGTTCGTATGGGTTGGTCTGATCAGCTACCCGTTGTATCTCTGGCATTGGCCGCTGCTGACGCTGACCCGCAATGCCTACGGCGATCTGAGCAGCCTGGACCGCGCCGGCCTGCTACTGGCCAGCGTTGCTCTTGCTTGGCTCACCTGGCGTCTGGTCGAGCGGCCGCTGCGGTCGTCGCGGCACGGCGGCATCAAGGTCGCCGCGCTGCTGGTGGGCATGGCCATCATCGGCGTCCTCGGTTACAGGGCTTGGAATAACGCTGGTTATCCGTCCCGCTATCCCGAGATCATCCAGCGCGCCACCGAGTACGACCTGGAGGCCTATCGTGCTGGCCTGCGTAACCATGTCTGCTTCATGGAGCTGGGCGACAACGCCGACAAGTACGCTGCGGAATGCGTGGATCAGGGTACCAAGCCGCTTTGGGTGCTGTGGGGTGACTCGTCTGCTGCTTCGTTGTACACCGGCATCCGCGGCCTGCAGCAGCGTAGCGACCAGATGCGTCTGGCGCAGTTCACGTCTTCAGCCTGCCCGCCGATGGCCGACTTCGCGGGCACCAATCCGGCGTGTACCTATAACAACGACTGGGCCCTGGCCTCCATCGCTCGACTCAAGCCGGATACCGTGCTGATGGCCGCCATGTGGCACTACTACGACAAGGCGAATCTGCCTGCGACGCTCACTCGCCTCAAGGCTTTGGGTGTTCGTCGCGTGGTCATGCTGGGCCCGCCGCCGTCGTGGAAGGACACTCCGTCGCGGATCGTGTTCAACATCTGGCGCGATGATCCGTTGCATGCCACACCTTCGTCGCGTCTGGACTACAGCAAGTACGGCATGGGCCAGGGCGACCACGCGACCGGAGCTGCCGACTACCGGACCGCCACGGCCGAGGAGCTTATGCGCCAAATTGCCAAGCAGACCGGCGTGGAATATATCTCGCTGACCGAGGTACTGTGCAACGACGATGGCTGCCTCACGCGCTCGGATTCAAAGAGCGGTGAAACGTTCTATCTGGATATCGTCCACCTTACGCCGGCAGGCTCCCATTTCACCTTGGAGCTGATTGAAAAGCAGCTGCTGCAGGGCTCGCCCTGACCGCAGCTGCGAACGCGACAGGTGTCAGAACGCACGCGGCCGCCCCGTCACTGGGGTGGCCGCGTGCGTTTGGGGGTTACCCGCCGGGCGGTGGTACGAGATTCGGGCACCGCGTACCAGTGGCGTATTGCCCCAGGTTGCGCAGCGTGATCGCCGAGATCTCCTGCAGCGCCTCCACCGTGAAGAAGCCCTGGTGCCCGGTCACCAGCACATTGGGGAAGGTCATCAGGCGCTGGAACGCGTCATCGTCGATGATCTCGCCAGACCGGTCCTGGAAGAACAGCCCGCTCTCCTGCTCGTACACATCGATGGCCAGATGCCCCAGGCGGCGCGACTTCAGCGCGCGGATCACCGCATGGGTATCCACCAGCCCGCCGCGCGAGGTATTGACCAGCATCGCCCCGGGCTTCATCCCGGCAAGTGACGCATCGTCGATCAGGTGATGGGTGTCCGGCGTCAGCGGGCAGTGCAGCGAGACGACATCCGAGCGGGCGAGCAGCTCATCCAGCGCCACCGACGTGCCGATCGCGGCGAAGGCCGCCGACGGATACGGATCGTGGCCCAGCACGGTGCAGCCCATGCCCTTGAAGATGCGGGCCGTGGCCAGGCCGATCTGCCCGGTGCCGACGATGCCCACCGTCTTGCCATGCAGCGTGCGGCCCAGCAGGCCATCGAGCATGAAGTTGCCCTCGCGCACGCGGTTGTAGGCACGGTGGGTCCGGCGGTTGAGCGTCATCACCAGCGCCAGCGCGTGTTCGGCCACGGCCTCCGGCGAATACGCGGGCACGCGGGCCACGAACAGGCCCAGCTGCCCCGCCGCCGCCAGGTCGACATTGTTGAAGCCGGCGCAGCGCAGCAGGACCGCACGCACGCCCATCGCGTGCAGCGCCTGCAGTACCGGGGCATCCAGCCGGTCATTCACGAACACGCAGACCGCCTCGCAATCCTGCGCCAGCGGCGCGGTATGCAAATCCAGCGCGGCATCGAAGTACAGACATTCGAACGGCTGCCCTGCCCCGCGGCGCTGGTTGGCCTCATCGAGAAACTGCTGGTCGTACGGGCGGGCGCTGAATACTGCGATCTTCATGAGGGTGATCCCCGGGAGTTCGAGCATGACGATACCGCAGTACACTCCGGCCAACTGCCTGGAGCCTGCCGTGTCCCTGACTGCCCGCCTTCTCCGCTGGACCGCCACGCCGATGGGCCGGCGCACCCTGTTCGCGCTCACTGCCGCGATCGTGACCCTGATGGCCTGCAATCCACTGCTTGCACCACTGCTGCCCGTGGTGGATGCGCTGGGGCTGGATGTGCTGGTCCTGCTGATCGGTGCCCAGGCAATGACATTGTTGCCGTGGGTGCGGCTGCATGGCGGCCGTATCGCCCGCGTCGCCGCCCGTTTGCTGCTCGGTGCGCTCACAGGGGCCATCGCAGGTTTCATCGGCGGCTATCTGCGGCAACTGGTCTTCGGCACGGGCGCGCGTTGGACCCGCGCGCGCCCGTGACCTAGTATTCGGCCCTTGCAGGACGCCATGGGTGGATGTGCGTGGAAAGTTTCGAGCGGTTCAACGGGCGCCGTACCGGTGCGGGCAAATCAGTCGCGATCCTGTCACACGGCTTTGGTACCGATCAGACCGCATGGAACGCCCTGCGCCCCTGGTTTGAAGCACGCTTTGATGTGATCTCCTTCGATCTCGCCGGCTGCGGTCCGCACGGTGCGCAGACCTACGATTTCGAACGGCACGGCTCGCTGTTCGGCTATGCCGACGATCTGATCGACATCCTGGACGAACTGGACGTGCGTGACTGCACCTACATCGGCCACTCGATGAGCGGCATGATCGGCGCGGCCGCCGCCGTTGCACGGCCGGAGCTGTTCGAGCGCCTGGTCATCATCGGTGCGTCGCCGCGCTATCTCGACGACGCCGGCTACACCGGCGGTTTCAAGCCGCAGGACCTGGAGCAGCTGTTCGAGAGCATGCGTGCGAACTACCAGGCCTGGATCGCCGGTTTCGCCCCGATGGTCGTCGGCGTGGAGGACAGCGCGGTTGTCGCCGATTTCTCCAATACCCTGTTCCAGATGCGCCCGGACATCGCACTCAACACGTCGCGCACGATTTTCACCTCCGATCTGCGCAGCCTGGCCGCGCGGGTTTCACGCCCGGTCCACCTCATCCAGACCGCACACGACGTGGCGGTACCGGTTGCCGTCGGCCACTGGCTGGCCAACGCGATCGAGGGCGCCACCCTGGATGTGATCGATGCCTCAGGGCATCTTCCGCACATGACCGCGCCGGATGACGTCATGCGCATCCTCGAACAGCGACTGGCAGGCACCGCGTTGTGACCACGTCCGACAGTGACGCGCTGGCCGCCCTGTGCCAGTTCGCCCGCCTCGCCTCCCACGCCGACCTGGTGATGGCGGTGGAAGTGGACGCCGGCGGCCGGGCGACCTGGGCGGTCTCGGCCCCGGCACTGCCCTCGCCGAGCTTCAACCTGGCACGCAGCGGCATCCTCGAGTGCCGCTGGAACGGCGAAGCCATGGACGCGGCGGGGTTCAGGCTGCCGACGGCGATCATCCATGCCCTGGAAGGCCTCCCCGCCCACCTGCTGTACGTCCCGGCGCCTTCGCACGGGGCGCCGCTGAGCGGCCTGCTGCTGGTTTGGCGAAGCGCCCCTGCGCCCGCAGCGTTGACGGCGCAGGTGCCGCTGTTGGCAACGAGCGTGGCGCGGCTGTTGTCCGCGCGGCGGGAAGCCGCACGCGGCGCCATCGTCCGCAATCAGTTCCTCGATCTGTTTGAAAGTGTGCCCGCGGGCATCGTCCTGATCGATGGCGATGGCGTAGGTGCTGCGGTCAACGAGCACGCAGCGGAACTGCTGGGTTGCACGGCAGGTGATCACCGCGCCGCGGATCTCGCCGGCCCGATGCGCGCCCTGCGCCAACGGTGCGACAACCATGGCGAACTGGAGCTGGCCTACAGCGCCCAGATCAACAACGACCAGTTCGCGGCCAAGCAGAACTGGACACTGGGCGAACGCACCTTCGAGGTGGATACCCACCCGGTGCGCGGCGACGGCGCACATGGGCGCATCTGGCTGTTCACCGATGTCACCGCCGATCTGCTGATGGCCGCCGAGCTGCGCCGCCTCGCCTCCTCCGATCCCTTGACCGGCGTGCCCAACCGCCGTCATTTCGAAGAATGCTCGGCCCAGATCATCGCCGCGCGCGAAGCCAACGGCCGCGCCGTCGCGGTACTGATGGTGGACGTGGATCACTTCAAGAAGATCAACGATACCTACGGCCATCCGGTCGGCGATGAAGTCCTCAAGGTGGTCGCCAAGCGCTGCCGGGACGCCCTGCGGGAGCGCGATCTGTTCGCCCGCTTCGGCGGCGAGGAGTTCATTGCCCTGCTGGCGGCGTCCGCGGTGGACGAGATCCCCGCCGCCGCCGAACGGCTGCGCAGTGCGGTGGCGTCCGAACCCATCCTCGTGGGCGGCGAGCGCATTGCCGTCTCCGTCAGCGTCGGTGGCGCGATCGGCGAGGCGCTGCCGGGCGGCGACCAGCGGCTGCTGGAGGCGCTGATCGCCCGGGCGGATGAGGCGCTGTACGACGCCAAGACGAGTGGCCGGAACCGGGTCCGGATGGCGGCGCTGCAGGCCGACCTGATCGACCTCTGAGGCACGCGGGCGGCACTTGCCCGCGCCAGCCTAACACTGTTAGATTCGCCCCCTAACAACGTTAGGCCAGAGCACAGTGCGCCAACCCATCGCGCGGGAAAACATCGTCGAGGCGGCCTTCCGGATCCTCGACGAGGCCGGCCTGGAGGGTATTACCCTGCGCAAGGTGGCCTGCTCGCTGGGCATCCGGGCGCCCTCTCTGTACTGGCACTTCAAGAGCAAGCAGGCGCTGATCGACGCCATGGCCGACGCCATGATCGGCGACGTCGCCCGTACGATCCCCGCCGGGCAGCCATGGCGGCAGACCCTGCTGCAGATCGGGCGCGAGTTCCGCCTGGCCTTCAAGGCCCGCCGTGACGGTGCGCGGGTGTATGCCGGCACCTTCCTGGCGACCGAGAACGTGCTGCGGGTGGGTGAGGCCAGCATCGCCGCGCTGATGGGCGCCGGCGCGCCGGCACGCTTTGCCGCGACCACCTCGATGGACCTGGTGTACTACACGATGGGCTTTGTCATCGAGGAGCAGTCCTGGCCCGGCGACGGCAGCATGGAGGCGCTGGGTGAGGCGTTCATGGCGCTGGCCGAGGCCCGCTTTCCCCATTGCTGGCAGGCCCGTGACGTGTGGAGCGAGGTCGATTTCGACGCCCGCTTCGAGCAGGGGCTGGGCCTGATGCTGGATGGCATCGCACTGCGCCTGTCCCGCGAATCCTGATTGCCCCCTTCCTTTCTTTTCCCGCTGTTCCGACCCGGAAAGCCACTCCATGCGTGCACCCTCCTTCCGCAGTTTCTCCCTGATCCTGGTCGCTGCGCTGCTGTCCGCGTGTGGCGGCAAGGACGACAAGGCCTCGGCCGACGCCGCCGCTGCCAGCTCGGCGCTGCCGGTCTCGCTGGCGCCCGCGCAGCAGCAGACCATGGCGCGCACGGTGCTGGTTTCCGGGCCGGTCACCGCCTACGAGGAAATGCAGCTGGGCGTGGAGATCAGCGGCCAGCGCGTGACCGCGTTGCTGGTGGACGTGGGGCAATGGGTCACGCAGGGCCAGGTGCTGCTGCAGGTGGACCATCGCACCCTGGACAGCGAGCTGGCGCAGGCCGATGCCTCGTTGCGGCAGGCGCAGGCCTCGCAGGAGCTGGCCCGCATGAACTACGAACGCAGCGCCAAGCTGGCCGCCCAGCAGCTGATCAGCGAAAGCAGCCTGGATGAGCTGCGTGCCTCGCGCATCAATGCCGAAGCGCAGACCGCCACCGCCCGTGCCGCGCGCGACGCCGCCAAGCTGCGCCGCGATTTCGCCGACCTGCGCGCGCCGGCCGACGGCCTGATTTCCAAGCGCCTGGTGCAGCCAGGCCAGGTGGTCTCCGCCGGTACCGAGCTGCTGCGCCTGATCCGCGATGGCCGCCTGGAATGGCGCGCGGAGCTGCCGGAAAACCAGCTGGCTGATGTCGCCGTCGGCAACACCGTGGAGCTGCCGTACGGCGGCCAGGTGGTCAGCGGCCGCATCCGCGCGGTCACCCCGGGTGTCGATGGGCAGACCCGCACCGGCACGATCTACGCCGACCTGCCCACGCCCGGCCCGCTCAAACAGGGCATCTATGTGGATGGCCGCATCGTCACCGGCGACGGCCAGGTGCTGACCATCCCGACCGCAGCAATCGTGCAGCGCGATGGCCACAACTACGTGTTCACCGTGAACGACACACAGCAGGCCACCCGCCACCGCGTCAGCACCGGCCAGGCCGTCAAGGGCCGTACCGCGATCCTTGAAGGATTGAAGGCGGGCGATCAGGTGGTGGTGGATGGCGCCGGCTTCCTCGGTGAGGGCGACCGCGTGCGCGTGGTGGCCGATGCCAAGGCCGCCGCCCGATGAACATCTCTGCCTGGGCGATCAACCGCCCGTTGCCTGCGCTGCTGATCTTCTTCGCGCTGTGCGTGGCCGGCCTGTGGGGTTTCCATCAGCTGCCGGTAGCCCGCTTCCCGGACATCGCCTTCCCGATAACCACCGTCACCGTCACCCAGCCGGGCGCATCGCCGAGCCAGCTGGAAGCGGAAGTGACCCGCAAGGTCGAGGACTCGGTTGCGACGGTCAACAACGTCAAGCGCGTGATGTCCTCGGTCAGCGAAGGCGTCAGCACCACCACCATCGAATTCCAGTTGGAAGCCGATCTTGCCACCGCGCTGGATGACACCCGCGACGCAGTCACCCGCATCCGCACCGACCTGCCGCAGGACATCCAGGAACCGGTGATCTCCAAGGTCGATATCGGCGGCTCGCTGATGACCTACGCGCTGGTCGCCCCGCACATGACCACCGATGAAGCCAGCTGGTTCGTCGACCGTGACATCTCACGTGCGATGTACGGCGTGCCCGGTGTGGCGCGCGTCACCCGCGTGGGCGGCGTGCAGCGCCAGGTACGCGTGGATCTGGATCCCAATGCCCTGATCGCGATGGGCATCACCGCCGGCGATGTATCGCAGCAGCTGGCCCGCATCCAGGTGGAGCGTGCCGGCGGCAAGACCGAGGTCGAGGGCGCGCAGCAGACCATCCGCACGCTGGGCACCGTCGGTGACGCACAGGCGCTGCGCGACTACTCCATCGCCCTGCCGGACGGGCGCGCCGTGCGGCTGTCCACGCTGGCCACGGTCACTGATGGCGCTGCCGATCCCACCGAGGCCGCCCTGCTGGACGGCAAGGGCGTGGTGGCGTTCTCAATGTCGCGCACCCGCGGCTCCAGCGAGGTCAAGGTGGAGGCCGGCGTGCATGACGCGCTGGACAAGATCAAGGCCGAGCATCCCGGCATCGACTTCCGCCTGGTCACCACGGCGATCGATGAGACGCACCGCTCCTACGATTCCTCGATGACCATGCTCTGGGAAGGCGCGCTGCTGGCGCTGCTGGTGGTGTGGCTGTTCCTGCGTGACTGGCGCGCAACGTGGGTGTCCGCGTTGGCGCTGCCGCTGTCGATCATCCCGACGTTCGCGGTGATGTACTTCTTCGGCTTCACCCTCAACATCATCACGCTGCTGGCGCTGTCCGTGGTGGTCGGCATCCTGGTGGACGATGCGATCGTGGAGATCGAGAACATCGTGCGCCACCTGCGCATGGGCAAGCCACCGCTGGAAGCCGCACGCGAGGCCGCCGGCGAGATCGGCAACGCGGTGATCGCCACCTCGCTGACGCTGGCCGCCGTATTCGTGCCGGTGGCCTTCATGCCCGGCATCGCCGGCAAGTTCTTCCGCGAATTCGGCTGGACCGCTGCCACCGCCGTGCTGTTCTCGCTGCTGGTGGCCCGCCTGCTCACCCCGATGATGGCCGCCTACCTGCTCAAGCCGCACGGCGAGGAGAAGCCGGAATCCAAACTGATGACGTGGTACCTGGGCTGGGTGGACGCCGCCCTGCGCTATCGCGGCCGCACCCTGTGGCTGGCCACCGGGTTGTTCGTCGCGTCACTGGCGCTGGTGCCGTTCATCCCGGCCACCTTCATCCCGCAGTCCGATCTGGGCCGCAGCAACCTCAATCTCGAACTGCCGCCGGGCACGCGCCTGCAGGAAACCGTGGCCGTCGCCGAACACGCGCGCGGGCTGCTCAAGGACATGCCCGAACTCAAACAGGTCTATACCGCGGTCGGCAGCGTGCTCGACCTGGGCGATCCGGGTGCGACCGGCGTCGGGGAGCCGCGCAAGGCGACCCTGGTGCTCGACTGGGGCAGCGCCGACGGACGCGACCGCGACCAGCGCGTGCTGGAACGTGAGGCGCGCGAGCGCCTGGCCGATCTGCCCGGCGTGCGCGTCAGCTATGTCAGCTCCGAGCCCGGCAACCTGCTGCAGTTGGTGCTCTCCGGTGACGACCCGCAACGCCTGCAGGATGCCGCCACCGCACTGGAACGCGACCTGCGCGGTATCCAGGGCCTGGGCAGCGTCACCTCCACCGCCTCGCTGCTGCGCCCGGAACTGCAGATCGTGCCGAATCCCGCCCGCGCCGCGGACCTGGGCGTCGCAACCGCCGACATCGCCGAAGCCGCCCGCATCGCCACCGCTGGCGACTACGAACAGCGCCTGGCCAAGCTCAACCTGCCCGACCGCCAGGTACCGATCCGGGTCGGCTTTGCCGAAGCCACCCTGGCCAACCCAGGCTTGATCAGCCAGTTGCGCGTGCCCGGCCGCAATGGCCCGGTGCCGCTGGCGGCGGTCGCCGATATCCAGCAAGGCAGCGGCCCCTCGCAGATCTCGCGCTACCAGCGCCAGCGCAACGTGACCCTCACCGCCGAACTCAACGGTCGTCCGCTGGGCGATGTGATGACCGAGGTGCAGGCCCTGCCGGGCGTCAAGCAGCTGCCGCCGGGCGTGACCTTCCTCAACACCGGCGATGCGGAGGTGTTCGTCGAGTTGTTCATCGGCTTCATGCTTGCGATGGCCGCCGGGTTGATCTGCATCTACATGGTGCTGTTGCTGCTGTTCAACCACGCGCTGATGCCGGTCACCATTCTGGCTGCGGTGCCGCTGTCTGCCGGCGGCGCGTTCGGCGCGCTGCTGATCACCCAGAACATGCTCTCGCTGCCGGCGCTGATTGGCCTGCTGATGCTGATCGGCATCGCCACCAAGAACTCCATCCTGCTGGTGGATTACGCGGTGATGGCCGAAGACGAGCACGGCATGAGCCAGCACGACGCGCTGATCGATGCCTGCCGCAAGCGTGCACAGCCGATCATCATGACCACCCTGGCAATGGGCGCGGGCATGATGCCGATCGCGCTGGGCTTTGCCGGGGATTCCAGCTTCCGTGCGCCCATGGCGATCGCCGTGATCGGGGGCTTGATCACCTCCACGCTGCTGAGCCTGATCGTGATTCCCGCGGCCTTCACCGTGGTGGATGATGCGGGGAATTGGCTGTCGCGGAAGTTCCGGCGGCGGTCTTCGCATCCGGTGCACCCAGCAGGCTGATCGCCTCGAACGCCCCAAACAAAAAGCCCCGGCCAAGGCCGGGGCTTTTTGCTGTATCTGGTGCCGGAAATAGGAATCGAACCTACGACCTACGCATTACGAATGCGCCGCTCTACCAACTGAGCTATTCCGGCGAGGTCGTGAATTCTAGGGGGTGCGGACCACTTTGGTCAATCAGGGAAGCGGCCGCACCGTCAAACGGCCCGCACCCCAATGACCGCGTGCGCGCTGCCCCGGAAGTACCAGCCCTTGACGCGCCGCCCCGTACAGTGGATTTCCCACCTCCGGAGGCATCCCATGCGCCCCTGTCCCCGCTTGGCCGGTCTGCTGCTGTCATCCCTGCTGCTGAGTGCCACTGCGCTGGCACGCGACACGGCACCGACGCCGCAGACACCGGACCAGCAGTGGCAGCCCCTGTTCCAGCAGGTCCAGGGCGCACACCTGTTCAAGGATCAGAAGACCTTCGCGGATGCAGTGCCCCGCCAGCCCAGCGCACCCCTCCTCGCCGAGTGGCAGCGCGCCAGGACCCAACCTGGATTCGATCTGGCAACCTTCGTGGCCGAGCACTTCGCGGTGCCCGGTGACACCCAGCCCTACGTGCCACCAGCGGGCGAGACGCTGCGCGCGCACATCGAGGGGCTGTGGCCCGTGCTGACCCGCACCACCGACACGGTGGATCCGAACGGCTCGCTGCTGCCGCTGCCCAAGCCCTACGTCGTGCCCGGCGGGCGCTTCCGCGAGGTGTACTACTGGGACAGCTATTTCACCCTGCTCGGGCTGGCCTCCAGTGGTCGCTGGCAGCAGGTGCGCGACATGGTGGACAACTTCGCGTTCCAGCTCGACAGCTACGGCCATGTTCCCAACGGCAACCGCAGCTACTACCTGAGCCGCTCGCAGCCGCCGTTCTTCAGCCTGATGGTGGATCTACTCGCCACCCACGAAGGCGATGACGCCTACCGCCGTTACCTGCCGCAGCTGCGCATCGAGCATGCATTCTGGATGCGCGGCGCGGAAACGCTGGCGCCGGGCGAGGCACGCGAACGGGTGGTCAGGCTGGCGGGCGGGCAACTGCTCAACCGTTACTGGGACGACCGCGCGGTGCCACGCACAGAGTCCTGGATGGACGATGTGGCCACGGCCGCCCTGGCGCCGCAGCGCGCCCCTTCGCAGGTGTATCGCGACCTGCGCGCCGGTGCGGAATCGGGCTGGGATTTCAGCTCACGCTGGCTCGCCGAGCCGTCTGCGTTGGCGAGCATCCATACCACGGCGATCGTGCCGGTCGATCTGAACAGCCTGCTGTTCCATCTGGAAACGACCGTGGCCCGCGCCAGCAAGGCGGCCGGTGATCGCAGCGGCGCACGCACCTTCACCCAACTGGCGAAGGCGCGTCAGCACGCCATCAACCAACTGCTCTGGGATGACCAGCAAGGCTGGTACGTGGACCGCGATCTGGAGCGTGGCCAGACCCGCCCCGCCCTGACCGCAGCCGCTCTGTTCCCCTTGTGGCTGGACGTCGCCGGGCGCACGCAGGCACGCCGTACCGCCCAGGCAGTCGATTCGCAGCTGCTCCGCGATGGCGGGCTGCTGACCACCACCGTGACAACCGGGCAGCAATGGGATGCCCCGAATGGCTGGGCACCGTTGCAGTGGGTCGCGGTGGACGGGCTGCAGCGCTATGGACAGGACACCCTCGCCCGCCGGATCGGCACGCGCTTCCTGCGCACCGTGCAGACCGTGTATGACCGCGAGGGCAAGCTGGTGGAGAAGTACGTGGTCGACGGTTCGGCCACCGGCGGCGGCGGTGGCGAGTACCCGCTGCAGGATGGCTTCGGCTGGAGCAACGGGGTCACGCTGGCGCTGCTGGATCGCCTGTGTGCGCCGAAGCGTGCGTGCGAGAGCGCCCAGGATGTGGACGCCGCGGACTGATCCAGCGGCCTCCACGCAGCGCACTCACCGCGCCTTCCACAAGTCCGCCAACCGGTCCGGCTTGCCCGCGATGCGCTCCAGCGACGGGTACTTCAGCCCATCGTGGTAATCCAGCGTCACCGTATCGATTCGATCGAAGCTCTTCACCAGCAGCGTCAGCGGCGCCTTGTCGGTCTTGGCGGCGGTGATCGCCTCCTTCAACTGCTCGGCCTTGAACACGCGGCCATTGAGTGCGACCACGCTCATGCCGGGAATGAGACCGGCGTTGAAGGCCGGGCTGTCCCACAGCACATCGCCGATGTAGCCGGACTCGCTGACCGACAGGCCGATGGAGTACAGCAGGTTGCTGTTCTTGCCGCGGGTTTCCTGCGCCTTGAACGCCTCGTTCGGCGTATCGGTATAGACCAGCTTCCAGCCGGCCGCTTCCAGGCCACCGGTCAGCGGCCCGTGCCCGTCCAGGCGCTCGCGCAGGAAGCTGGCCCAGTCGAACGGCGCCACGCCGTTGAGCGTGCTCACCACCTCTTCGAAGGTATACGGATGGACATTCCAGTCGCCGTCGTTCATGCCGAAGAACGCCTTGGCGAAGTCGTCCAGGCCGCGCTTGTTACCCGTCAGCGCGCGCAGCTTGCCCTCCACCTCCAGCCAGACCATCTGGCCGCCGGAGTAGTAGTCCTCGCTCATCTGGTAGTTGCGGAAGGCCAATGCGCGGCGCTGGGCGATGGTCGGGTCGTTGGTGGTGTCCTGCAGGTTGCGCCAGGCCAGGCCGGGGCGACCGCGATCATAGGTGCCCGCCACATTGGCCAGCACGTCGCGGGTCTGCTGCGGGCTCCACAGGCCGGAGCGCGCGGCCAGCACCTGGCCCCAGAACTGGGTCTGGCCTTCGTACAGCCACAGCAGGCTGTCGCCCATCGGCACGTTGAAGTTGGCCGTGGTCAGATCGGCGCCACGCCGGTACTTGCCGTTCCAGGAGTGGTTGAACTCGTGCGGCAGCAGATCACGGCCCAGCCAGGTCTTGTCCCACTCGGTGAAGTAGCCGGTCTCGCC
Source organism: Stenotrophomonas sp. Steno-Z10-BAI (assembly GCF_056393115.1). Lineage (NCBI taxonomy): Bacteria > Pseudomonadati > Pseudomonadota > Gammaproteobacteria > Lysobacterales > Lysobacteraceae > Stenotrophomonas > Stenotrophomonas sp. Steno-Z10-BAI. The sequence goes on from NZ_JBWJOZ010000006.1 coordinate 191,451, forward strand.
ACTGTTCTCGCTGGAGCGCTGGTGCTCCAGGCCGATGCCGCCGAGCTTGTCGGTCAGCGCCAGCAGGAACTCGTAGCGGTCGAAGTGGCGTGCGCCGTAGAGCTTGTACATCTGCTGCACGAGCGCGCGATGCGCCTGGATCTGCTCGGGCTTGGCGGCCAGCGATTTGGCCTCATCGGCGAAGACATTCAGGTGCACCGGCACCTTCGCACCGGGGTCCAGATCGAAGCGCTGGAAGTGGCGGCCGGCGAACAGCGGCGAGTCGACCAGGTGGTCATAGCTGATCGGCTTGAACACCACCGTGTCACCCTCGCGGCGCTCGGTATCCAGCGCGGTGGCGTACGACCAGCCCGGCGGCAGCGTGACGGTGGCCTGCGCCTGGATGTTGCGGGTGATCACCCCGGCCGGGTACAGCGAATTGGCATTCCACTGCAGGTTGAGCATGTCCGGGGTCACCACCACGCGGCCCTGGGTGCCCTGCGAAGAGAGGAACTTGAACTCGGCCACCACTTCGCTGGCGCCCTGCGGCACCTGCACGGTGAAGGCATAGACGTCGTACGGATCGCGCGTCCACTGCAGCGGCGTGCCGTTGGCGGTGACGACCAGGCCGGCGAGCTTGTCGATCGGGCCACTCGGTGAATGCGCCCCGGGCAGCCACTGCGGGTACAGCAGGGTCAGCGGGCCGGGCTTGGCCGGCACCGTGGCCTTGACCTTGAAGATGCGTCGCCCGATGTCGCGCGCGTCCACGTCGATGCGCAGCAGGCCCGGGAAGGCCACGTCCTGCGGCGGCGGTGTCTGCGCCTGCACGCCGGTGGCGGACACGGCCAGCAACACGGACAGGGCAATGGCACGCATCTTCATCAGGCAGGCTCCAGCGGGGGAAGCCCTTGATCCTAGCCGCGTGTTGCCGCCCTGCCCCATGGCCAAAGGTCATACGTCGCGTTGCGGCCATGATTGGCACAGCGGCGCGCAGTGACGTTCTGTCTGCCGGTCGCGATCAGGGCCAACCGGGATGCGCTGCCGGCCAGCGGCCGGCACTACCGGGGCAGCGCCATGGCATGCGTGGCGGAATGCTGCGCGGTCAGTCGACCAACCGCAGCCGCAGTTCCTTCGGCAGCGCGAACACCATCGATTCCGGCTCGCCCTCCAGTTCGCCCACACCGGTGGCACCGAGCTCCTTCAGACGCGCGATCACACCATCCACCAGGACCTGCGGTGCCGAGGCACCGGCGGTCAAGCCGATGTGCTTCTTGCCGGCCACCCACGCCGGGTCGATCTCGTCGGCACCGTCGATCAGGTAGGACTCCACGCCATCACGGCGCGCCAGTTCACTCAGGCGGTTGGAGTTGGAGCTGTTCGGCGAGCCGACCACCAGCACCAGGTCACAGCGCTTGGCCAGGTCACGCACGGCGTCCTGGCGGTTCTGCGTGGCGTAGCAGATGTCGTCGTTCTTCGGGCCCTGCATCGCCGGGAAGCGGGTGCGCAGCGCGTCGATGATGCTGCGCGTGTCATCCACCGAGAGGGTGGTCTGGGTGGTGTAGGCGAAGTTCTCCGGCTGGTCGATGACCAGCGTGGCGACGTCTTCCACACCCTCCACCAGGTAGATCTGGCCGGTGCCGCGCTCGCGGTTCCACTGGCCCATCGTGCCTTCCACTTCCGGGTGCCCGGCGTGCCCGATCAGCACCACGTCGCGGCCGGCGCGGCAGTGGCGGGCCACTTCCAGGTGCACCTTGGTGACCAGCGGGCAGGTCGCGTCGAACACCTTCAGACCACGGCGGTCGGCTTCCTGGCGCACGGCCTGGGACACGCCGTGCGCGCTGAAGATCACCGTGTTGTCGTCCGGCACTTCGTCGAGTTCTTCGACGAAGATCGCGCCGCGGGCCTTGAGGTCATCCACCACGAACCGGTTGTGCACGACCTCGTGGCGCACGTAGATCGGCGCACCCAGGGTCTCGATCGCGCGCTTGACGATCTCGATCGCACGATCGACACCGGCACAGAAACCACGCGGATTGGCGAGCAACACATCCATCGGTCAGATACTCCGGCCGGCGTGAGCCGGGTTGTTACGGATACAGGAGGGAATTATCCCGCTTTTTTGGCAGCCTTGCCGTCGAACAGGCCGAACAGGGCGATACCCACCGCGCCGACCACGATCGCCGAGTCGGCGATGTTGAACGAGGGCCAGTAATGGTCCCCGATATGCCACTGGATGAAGTCGACGACGTGACCGTGCATGAGGCGGTCGATCACGTTGCCGATCGCCCCGCCGATCACCAGCGCGTAAGGCACGGCGCTGCGCCAGGCACCGCGCGCGGTGCCCCACATCCAGTAGGCCATCAGGCCGCTGATGCCCACCGCCAGCGCGGTGAAGAACCACAGCTGCCAGCCACCGGCATCGCTCAGGAAGCTGAATGCTGCGCCGGTGTTGTAGGTGCGGTACCAGTTCCAGAAGCCCTCGATGACCACCACCGGCTCGTACTCGGGCAGGCTGGACAGCACCCAGGCCTTGCTCCACTGGTCGGCGATGATGATCGCTGCCGACAGCAGCAGCCAGATCAGCGCGTTCGGACGCGGACGGGCGGCGGTCATCAGAACCACCGCCGGTCTTCGCCGGCACCGTCGATGTTGGTCACGCAGCGGCCGCACAGTTCCGGATGCGCAGCGACCGAGCCGACATCGGCGCGGTAATGCCAGCAGCGCACGCACTTCTGCTTGCCGGTCGGCTGGGCGCTGACGAACACCTCGTCGGTGGTCGCCGGGCGCACCTGCACGTCACCGCTGATCAGCAGGAAGCGCAGCTCCTCGGCCAGCGGCTGCCAGCGCGCGGCGGTCTCGGCATCGGCGGCGACGGTGATCTCCGCTTCCAGCGCCGCACCGATCGCACCGTTGGCGCGCATCGGCTCAAGCACCTTGGCGACCTGCTCGCGCAGGGCCAGCAGCTGGTCGAAGTCGGCTGCGTTGAGCGGTGCATCGGCCGGCAAGGGAACCAGACCGTCGTACCACGTGGCGAACAGCACGTTCTCCTTGCGCTCGCCCGGCAGGTACCCCCACAGCTCATCGGCGGTGAAGCTCAGGATCGGCGCGATCCAGCGCGTGAACGCTTCGGCGATGTGGTACATCGCGGTCTGCGCCGAGCGGCGGCCGCGCGAGTCCACCGGCATGGTGTACAGGCGGTCCTTGGTGACATCCAGATACACCGAGCCCAGATCCACGCTGCAGAAGTTCAGCAGCAGCTGCACGATCTCGGCCATGTTGTAGCCGGTGTACGCGGCCTTGATCTTCTCCTGCACCTCGAAGGCGCGATGCACGATCCAGCGGTCCAGCGCGACCATGTCGGCCGGGGCCACCAGATGCTGGGCCGGGTCGAAGCCGTCCAGGTTGCCGAGCAGGAAGCGCGCGGTGTTGCGCAGGCGCCGGTAGGCATCCGCGTTGCGCTTGAGGATTTCCTGCGACAGCGACATTTCATTACTGTAATCGGCCGAGGCGATCCACAGGCGCAGGATGTCCGCGCCCAGGGTCTTCATGATGTCCTGCGGCTCGATGCCGTTGCCCAGCGACTTGGACATCTTGCGGCCCTTCTCATCCACAGTGAAGCCGTGGGTGAGGCACTGCTTGTACGGGGCCTGCTTGTCGATGGCCACGCCGGTCAGCAGCGAGGACTGGAACCAGCCGCGGTGCTGATCCGAGCCTTCCAGGTACAGATCGGCGGGCTTGCCGAAGCCACGCGCCAGCAGCACGCCTTCGTGGGTCACGCCCGAGTCGAACCAGACATCGAGGATGTCAGTGACCTTCTCGTACTGCGACGCTTCCTCGCCCAGCAGCTCGGCGCTGTCCAGCGAGTACCACACGTCGATGCCTTCGGCCTGCACGCGGTCGGCGACCTGCTGCATCAGCGCGACGGTGCGCGGGTGCGGCTCACCGGTTTCGCGGTGGGTGAACAGCGCGATCGGCACGCCCCAGGTGCGCTGGCGGCTGATGCACCAGTCCGGGCGGCCATCGACCATCGAGCCGATGCGCGCCTTGCCCCAGCTCGGGAACCAGCCGACGTTGTCGATCGCGGCCATCGCATCGCGGCGCAGGTTGGCCTTGTCCATCGAGATGAACCACTGCGGGGTGGCGCGGAACACGACCGGCGTCTTGTGGCGCCAGCAGTGCGGGTAGCTGTGCACGATCTCGACATACGCCAGCAGCGCACCGGAGGCACGCAGCACATCGACGATCAACGGCTGCGCCTTCCACAGGTGCAGGCCCGCCAGCTCGACATCGCCGGCCGGTGGGGTCGAGGACAGGTACACGCCACGGCCGTCGACCGGGTTGATCTGGCCGGCGTTGTACTTGTCCATCAGCCCGTACTGCTGGCTGACCACGAAGTCTTCCTGGCCATGGCCCGGGGCGGTATGCACCGCACCGGTACCGTCTTCGTCGGAGACGTGGTCGCCATTGAGCAGCGGGATGTCGCGCTGCGGGTAGAACGGATGGGCCAGCAGCAGATTTTCCAGCGCGGCGCCGGTGGCACGACCGTGCACGACCAGGCCGTCCACGCCGTAGCGCTGCAGCGAACGTTCGGCCAGCGCGGCGGCCAGCACCAGCCAACGGCGCTTGCCGTGGTGGGCCGGGCCTTCGGCCAGCACGTATTCGATCTCCGCACCGAGCGACACCGCCAGCGAGGCCGGCAGCGTCCACGGGGTGGTGGTCCAGATCGGCACCGCCACCTCGACATCGGCCGGCAGCGTCACGCCGAAGCGCTCGGCCAGCTGCTGCGAATCACGCGACACGTAGGCCACGTCGATCGCCGGGGAGGTCTTGTCCTGGTATTCGATTTCCGCTTCGGCCAGCGCCGAGCCACAGTCGAAGCACCAGTGCACCGGCTTGGCGCCGCGCACGATGTGACCGTTGGCGAACACCTTGGAGAGCGCACGGATCTCGTTGGCTTCGAAATCGAAACTCAGCGTCTTGTACGGGTTGTCCCAATCGCCGATCACGCCCAGGCGCTTGAAGTCGCGGCGCTGCAGTTCGATCTGCTCTTCGGCGAACTCGCGGCACTTCTGGCGGAACGCGACCGCATCGAGCTTGACGCCGACCTTGCCCCACTTCTTCTCGACCGCGATCTCGATGGGCAGACCGTGGCAATCCCAGCCCGGTACGTAGGGCGCATCGAAGCCGGCCAGGTAACGCGACTTGACGATGATGTCCTTGAGGATCTTGTTGACCGCGTGGCCCAGGTGGATCTGGCCATTGGCGTAAGGCGGGCCGTCGTGCAGCACGAACAGCGGGCGGCCCTGCGCGTTGTCGCGCAGGCGGGCGTAAAGGCCCTCGTCCTCCCAGCGCGACAGAATGCCCGGCTCGCGCTTGGGCAGGTCGCCGCGCATCGGGAATTCGGTTGCCGGCAGATGAAGGGTGGCTTTGTAGTCCTGGCTCACGCAGTGGCTCGCAATCTGTGTTCGGAAAGGATGTGACGGGCCTGTTCGGCGTCACGGTGCATCTGGTCGGTCAACGCAGCCAGATCGTGGAACTTTTCTTCGTCGCGCAGCTTGGCGACGAACTCGACATCGATGTGGCGGCCGTACAGGTCGCCCTGGAAATCAAACAGGTGCGCTTCCAGCAGCGGCTCCACGCCATCCACGGTGGGACGCGTACCGAAGCTGGAGACCGACGGCCACGGCTGGTCGAACACACCATGGACCCAGGTCGCGTAGATCCCCGACAGCGCCGGCGTCTTCGGAAAGCGCAGGTTGGCGGTCGGGAACCCCAGCGTACGGCCCAACTGGCGGCCGCGCACTACCCTGCCCCCAATCGTATACGGCCTGCCCAGCAGATCGCCGGCATGACGGAAATCACCGGCGCGCAGCAACTGGCGGATGCGGGTGCTGGAAATGCGCTCGCCGTGCAGGTCGACCGGCTCGATCTCGCCCGCACTGAAACCACGCTCGCGGCCCATCGCCTGCAACAGGGCCAGATCGCCCTTGCGGCGGTTGCCGAAGCAGAACTCCGGCCCGATCCACACCTCGCGCGCGCTCAGCCGGTGCACCAGCAGCTGCTCGACGAACGCCTCGGCCTGCATCGCGGCCATGCGCGCATCGAAGCGCAGCAGGCCGATCGCATCCACGCCGAGTTCGCGCAGCATGGCGACCTTGTCACGGGCCAGGGTCAACCGCGGCGGCGGCTCGCCCTGGGCGAAGTACTCGCGCGGCAGTGGCTCGAAAGCCACCGCCACGGCAGCCACGCCCAGCGCGCGCGCGCGCGAAACGGCGTGGCGCACCAACGCACGATGACCCAGGTGCAGGCCGTCGAATGCGCCGATGCAGACCACGCTTCCGTGCGGGAACAACTGCCCGCCTTCGACGCTTCTAAACAGCCTGCTCATCTACGTGGAATACGGCCCACCGGGGCCGATGCTTTGCAAGAGATAGCCATGAAGTATAGCCGGGCTGCCCCCGGATCAATGCTCCCGCAGATGGCGCGGGCGGAAGCCCATGGCAACCAGGGCCACCAGATAGGTCAGGCCACCGCCGCCGACCAGCAGCGCGAGGTTGCCGATCCGGTGCCATTTGTCCATGCCGGTGAAGTCCGCCATCCCGTAGCGCAGGCCCAGCAGCACCGCCACCATGGCCAGGCAGGCCAGCCCCAGCTTGGTCGCATAGCCGCCCCAGCCCGCCTTGGGCTGGTAGACATCGGTCTTGCCCAGCCAGTACCAGAGCAGGCCAAGGTTCAGATAACTGGACAGCGCACTGGCGATACCCAGCGCCAGATGCAGGCCAGGCTGCTTGCCCAACGCGACCCAGACGCCCTGCGCTTTCAGCGCCTCCGGCACCATCACGTGGTACAGCACGGCCAGCAGGATGACGTTGAAGACCATGTTGGCCACCAGCGCGACCACACCGGCGCGGACCGGGGTGCGGGTGTCCTGACGGGCGTAGAAGGCCGGCAGCACCACCTTGAGCAGCGCGAAGGCCGGCAGGGCGAAGCTCAGGCCGTACACCGACAGCGCGGTCATGCGGGTATCGAACGCGGTGAAGCGGCCGTACTGGAACACGGTGGCAATCAGCGGCTCGGCCAGCAGCAGCAGGCCCAGCATGGCCGGGATGGCGATCAGCAGCGTCGTGCGCAGGCCCCAGTCCAGCGCACTGGAGAAGCCGGCCTTGTCGGTACTGACATGGTGGCGGGCCAGCGCCGGCAGGATCACCGTGCCCAGCGCCACGCCGAACACGCCCAGCGGCAGTTCCAGGAAGCGGTCGGCCAGCGACAGCCAGGACTGCGAGCCATCGGTCAGCTTGGCGGCGATCACCGTATCCAGCAGCAGGTTGATCTGCGCGATAGAGGAACCGAACAGGGTCGGCACCATCAGGGTCAGCACCTTGCGCACCCCGGGATGCTGCCAGCCCCAGCGCGGCAGGGTCAGCAGGTTGATGCCCTTCAGCGACGGCAGCTGGAACAGCAGCTGCAGCAGGCCGGCGGCCAGCACCGCCCAGCCCAGCGCCAGGATCTGCTTCTCCGGGGTGCCACCCAGCCGCGGGGCCAGCCACAGCGCACCGGCGATCATGCACAGGTTGAGGATCACCGGGGTCAGCGCCGGCATCGCGAACTTCTGGAAACTGTTGAGCGCTCCGCCGGCCAGCGCGGTCAGCGAGACGAACAGCAGGAACGGGAAGGTCAGCCGGAACAGGTCCACCAGCAGGCCGTGCTTGGCCGGGTCGGTATCCACCCCGCTGGAGAACAGGGTCGCCAGCTGTGGCGCGAAGATCAACGCCAGCGCGGTGACCAGCAGCAGGACGCCGCCCAGGGTGCCCGCCACGCGCGACATCAGTTCGCGCAGTTCGGCATGCGAGCGGGTTTCCTTCACCTCCGTGAACACCGGGACGAACGCGGTGGCGAACGAGCCTTCGGCGAACAGCCGGCGCAGGAAATTGGGCACCCGGAAGGCGACCCAGAAGGCATCGGTCACCGCATTGGTGCCGAACGTGGTGGTGATGACCAGGTCGCGAACCAGCCCCAACACCCGCGAAATCATGGTCATGCTGCTGAAAGACAGCAGGCCCCGCAACATCCTTGGTGAACTCACCCGTGTTCCCTCTTGACAATTGACTTGACGTACATTTTTCGAGCCATCATACTTTCCAGCTTGCTGTTCCCATTACACCGATTTTTCAGGAAACCACCACTGTGGCCAATATCAAGTCCGCCAAGAAGCGCGCCAAGCAGACCGTCGTGCGCAACGCGCGCAATACGGCTCAGCGTTCGATGCTGCGCACCGCTGTCAAGAAGGTGATCAAGGCTCTGGATGCCAATGACGCCGCCGGCGCCGAGGCAGCCTTCGCTGTTGCCCAGCCGATCCTCGACCGTTTCAGCTCGCGTGGTCTGATCCACAAGAACAAGGCTGCTCGCCATAAGAGCCGCCTGACCGCGCGCATCAAGGCCATCAAGGCCGCCTGATACGGCGCTGCGGGTGTCGTAGAGCCACGCACTGCGTGGCTTCGACCCAGCCGCAGAGAAAAACCCGGCCCCGGCCGGGTTTTTTGTTGCCTGCGATCTGCGACGGCCGGCCCGGTCGGCCCGGTCGGCGGTGACGACGGCACCACAGAAAAACCCGGCCGCAGCCGGGTTTCTCAGGGGCGCGCGGGTGCGCTCAGTACGCATCGCGCGCTTGCGCCTCGTCTTCCTTCTGGCGATCGAAGAAGGCCATCACGTTGTTCATGATCGGCCAGGTGCCTTCACGGCCCAGGGCCGAGACCAGGTACCACGGCTGGGTCCAGCCCAGCTCGGCGACGATCTTCTCGGCGGCAGCCTTGGCTTCGTCCTCGAACATCAGGTCGGCCTTGTTCAGCACCAGCCAGCGCGGCTTGTTCAGCAGCTCCGGGTCGTGCTTTTCCAGCTCGCGCTCGATCGCACGGACCTGCTCGATCGGCGAGACACCTTCCACGCCACCTTCCATCGGGGAGATATCCACGAGGTGCAGCAGCAGGCGGGTGCGCTGCAGGTGGCGCAGGAACTGCGCGCCCAGGCCCGCGCCATCGGCCGCACCTTCGATCAGGCCGGGAATGTCGGCGATCACGAAGCTGCGGTAGTTCTCCACGCGCACGACGCCCAGATTGGGGTACAGCGTGGTGAACGGGTAATCGGCGACCTTCGGGGTCGCCGCCGACACCGCACGGATCAGCGTGCTCTTGCCGGCGTTCGGGAAGCCCAGCAGGCCGACGTCGGCCAGCAGCTTCAGCTCGAGCTTGAGCAGGCGCTCTTCACCCTCTTCACCCGGCAGCGCCTGGCGCGGCGAGCGGTTGGTGGAGCTCTTGAAATGCATGTTGCCCAGGCCACCGCGGCCGCCCTTGGCCACCAGCAGGCGGTCGCCATGGCTGGTCAGATCGCCGATCACTTCATCGGTGCTGACGTTCATGATCACGGTGCCGATCGGCACGGTGATGACCAGGTCTTCGCCGCCCTTGCCATAGGCCTGGCGACCCATGCCGTTCTCGCCGCGCTGCGCCTTGAAGATGCGGTCATGGCGGAAATCGACCAGGGTGTTGAGGTTCTCGTCGGCGCGGATCCACACGCTGCCGCCATTACCGCCGTCGCCACCGTCCGGCCCGCCCAGCGGAATGAACTTCTCGCGACGGAAACCGATGCAGCCGTTGCCGCCATTGCCGGCGATCACCTGGATTTCTGCTTCGTCTACAAGTTTCATGATTCTGGATGCCAATCTGGAGGCGGCGGGCGCGAGGTGCACCCCACCGCAGAGTCTAACGGCCCCGGTACGATCCAGGGCCGGCGGCGGGAAATGTCCCGCCCGATAGTTGATACCAACGAAAAACCCCGCCGAAGCGGGGCTTTCGTCAGCGACCCCACGCCGTGGCGTGGGCGCCTGCGTACCGCTGAAGATCAGGCTTCGGCGACGACGCTGACGGTACGACGCTTCTTCGGGCCCTTGACCGAGAACTCCACCTTGCCGTCGACGAGCGCGAACAGGGTGTGGTCACGGCCGAGGCCAACGCCGGTACCCGGATGGAACTGGGTGCCGCGCTGACGCACGATGATGTTGCCGGCATCGATGGCCTGGCCACCGAAGATCTTGACGCCGAGGTACTTCGGGTTGGAGTCGCGACCGTTGCGCGATGAGCCTACGCCCTTCTTATGTGCCATGACTGCTTCTCCTTATTACTTGCTGCCACCGGCAATGCCGGTGATCTCGATTTCGGTGTAGTACTGACGGTGACCCTGACGCTTCATGTGGTGCTTACGGCGACGGAACTTGATGATCCGGACCTTGTCGGCACGACCCTGGGACACGACCTTGGCAGTGACCGAAGCGCCGCTCAGCGCGTCGCCCAGCTTGATGCCATCGCTGTCGCCAAGCATCAGGATGTTGTCGAACTTGATCTCGTTGCCGACTTCGACTTCGAGCTTTTCAACGCGGAGCGTTTCGCCCTGCGCCACGCGGTATTGCTTACCGCCGGTTACCAGTACTGCGTACATGACCAGACTTCCTCTGTAGTTATTGTGGTCTATGGACTGCCGCCATCGAGGGCGGACAGAAGCGGAATTTTAATGACTTCAACCACTTCGGGTCAACCCACCCCCTGCTCTGACCCGGATTTGGCTGAATACGGTTCAGGAAACCGGCTCGTGGGGTCTCAGGGAATGAGACATGGGGGTGGCAAAGTCCGCGATTGCCCCCAAATCCCAAGCTCGGTAGGCTGACCGATTGCCGTTTCCGATTGCCCCACCCGCTTGCCGGCTCCCTGAGCCGAAGCCCCACAACGGATCCCCCATGGCGATGGATTTCATCCGCATCCGCGGCGCGCGGACGCACAATCTCAAGAACATCGATCTCGACCTGCCCCGCGACAAGCTGATTGTCATCACCGGCCTGTCCGGCTCGGGCAAGTCCTCATTGGCGTTCGACACCATTTACGCTGAAGGCCAGCGTCGTTACGTGGAGTCGCTGTCGGCCTATGCCCGCCAGTTCCTCAGCGTGATGGAAAAGCCGGACCTGGACCACATCGAGGGCCTGTCCCCGGCGATCTCGATCGAGCAGAAATCGACCTCGCACAACCCGCGCTCGACCGTCGGCACGATCACCGAGATCTACGACTACCTGCGCCTGCTGTACGCCCGCGTCGGCAGCCCGCGCTGCCCGGACCACGGCTATCCGCTGGAAGCGCAGACGGTCAGCCAGATGGTCGACCACGTGCTGACCCTGGATGCCGAGCAGCGCTACATGCTGCTGGCGCCGGTGATCCGCGAGCGCAAGGGCGAGCACGCCCAGGTCTTCGACCAGCTGCGCGCGCAGGGGTATGTGCGCGTGCGGGTGGACGGCCAGCTGCATGAAATCGATGCGGTGCCGCCGCTGGCACTGCGCCAGAAGCACACCATCGAAGCGGTGATCGACCGTTTCCGCCCGCGCGAGGACATCAAGCAGCGCCTGGCCGAGAGCTTTGAAACCGCGCTCAAGCTGGGCGACGGCATGGTCTCGGTGCAGTCGCTGGATGTGGAGGATGCGCCTGCGCAACTGTTCTCCTCCAAGTACAGCTGCCCGGTCTGCGATTACTCGCTGCCGGAGCTGGAACCGCGCCTGTTCTCGTTCAACTCGCCGGTCGGCGCCTGCCCGGGCTGCGATGGCCTGGGCATGGCCGAGTTCTTCGACCCCTCGCGCGTGGTGGTGCACCCGGAGCTGTCGCTCTCGGCCGGCGCCGTGCGCGGTTGGGATCGCCGCAATGCGTACTACTTCCAGCTGATCGCCTCGCTGGCCAAGCACTACAAGTTCGACACCGACGCCCCTTGGCAGAGCCTGCCCGAGGACGTGCGCCAGGCCGTGCTGTACGGCAGCGGCGAAGAGACGATCACCTTCACCTACTTCACCGAAGCCGGTGGCCGCACCCAGCGCAAGCATCGCTTCGAGGGCATCATTCCCAACCTCGAGCGCCGCTACAAAGAGACCGAATCCTCGGCCGTCCGCGAAGAGCTGGCCAAGTACATCAGCGAGCGCAACTGCCCCGAGTGCCAGGGCCAGCGCCTGAACAAGGCCGCGCGCAATGTGTTCGTGGCCGACCGTGCGCTGCCGGAACTGGTGGTGATGCCGATCGACGATGCGCTGAAGTTCTTCAGCAGCATGAGCCTGCCCGGCTGGCGCGGCGAGATCGCCGGCAAGATCGTCAAGGAGATCGGCGAACGGCTCGGCTTCCTGGTCGACGTCGGTCTGGATTACCTGACCCTGGAGCGCAAGGCCGACACCCTGTCCGGTGGTGAAGCTCAGCGCATCCGGCTGGCCTCGCAGATCGGCGCCGGCCTGGTCGGCGTGATGTACGTGCTGGATGAGCCCTCGATCGGGCTGCACCAGCGCGACAACGAGCGCCTGCTCGGCACCCTGACCCGCCTGCGCGACCTCGGCAACACGGTGATCGTGGTCGAGCATGACGAAGATGCGATCCGCCTGGCCGACTACGTGCTGGACATCGGTCCGGGCGCGGGCGTGCACGGCGGCGAGATCGTCGGCCAGGGCACGCTGCAGGACATCCTGGATGCGCCGCGTTCGCTGACCGGCCAGTACCTGTCGGGCAAGCGCGCCATCGAGATCCCGGCGCGCCGGCACAAGCCCAACCCGAAGATGACCCTGCACCTGCGCGGTGCCAGCGGCAACAACCTCAAGGGCGTGGACCTGGATATTCCGTCGGGCCTGCTGACCTGCATCACCGGCGTGTCCGGCTCGGGCAAGTCGACCCTGATCAACGACACCCTGTTCTCGCTGGCCGCCAACGAGATCAACGGCTCCTCGCACCCGATCGCCCCGTACAAGGAAGTGGACGGCCTGGATCTGTTCGACAAGGTGGTGGACATCGACCAGTCGCCGATCGGCCGCACCCCCCGCTCGAACCCGGCCACCTACACCGGTCTGTTCACGCCGCTGCGCGAGCTGTACGCGCAGGTGCCCGAAGCGCGTGCACGCGGCTATTCCCCGGGGCGTTTCAGCTTCAACGTGCGCGGTGGCCGCTGCGAGGCCTGCCAGGGCGATGGCCTGATCAAGGTGGAAATGCACTTCCTGCCCGACGTTTACGTGCCCTGCGATGTCTGCCACGGCAAGCGCTACAACCGCGAAACGCTGGAGATCCTGTACAAGGGCTACAACATCAACGACGTGCTGCAGATGACCGTCGAAGATGCGCTGAAGCTGTTCGAGCCGGTGCCGAGCATCGCGCGCAAGCTGGAAACGCTGGTCGATGTGGGCCTGAGCTACATCAAGCTGGGCCAGAGCGCGACCACGCTGTCCGGTGGTGAAGCGCAGCGCGTGAAACTGTCCAAGGAACTGTCGCGCCGCGATACCGGGCGCACGCTGTACATCCTGGATGAGCCGACCACCGGCCTGCACTTCCACGACATCGAGGCGCTGCTCGGCGTGCTGCACAAGCTGCGCGACGAAGGCAACACGGTGGTGGTGATCGAGCACAACCTGGACGTGATCAAGACCGCCGACTGGATCGTCGATCTGGGTCCGGAAGGCGGCCACCGCGGTGGCACCATCCTGGTCACCGGTACGCCGGAGGACGTGGCGGCCTGCCCAACCTCGTACACCGGCCAGTTCCTGGCCAAAATGCTGCCCTCCACCAGCGCGCGTCCGGAACAGCCGGCGGCCGTGGCCAACAAGCCCGACGCCCGCCCGCCGCGCAAGGCCAAGCCGGAACCGAAGAAGGCCGTGCGCAAGACCGCCGCGACCAAAGCCCCCAGCAAGACCAAGAAGAAGACCGCATGAGCAACGAGCACAAGATCCTCGCCCGCGTGCCGATCAGCGTCCGCTGGCGCGACATGGACAGCATGGGCCACGTGAACAACGCCAAGTACATCTCCTACCTGGAAGAAGCGCGCGTGCGCTGGATGCTGGGCGTGGAGGGCGTTTCGATGACCGACCGGATCGCACCGGTAGTGGCGGCGACCAACGTCAACTACCGCCTGCCGATCGTGTGGCCCAACGATATCGTGGTGGAGCTGTTCGTCGAGCGTCTCGGCAACAGCAGCGTGACCATCGGCCACCGCATCGTGGACGAGAAGAACGACAGCACGCTGTATTCGGATGGCAACGTGGTAGTGGTCTGGATGGACACGCAGACCGGCAAGAGCGCGCCGTTGCCAGAGGCGATCCGCACCGCGTCGAGCTGAGAGGTTCCGCCGCGCCGAACTGAAAAGTAGTGCCGGCCACTGGCCGGCAGTTTCATGGCAGCGATGGACTGCGTGGGTGCCGGCCAGCCGCCGGCACTACCACGGCCCATGCATCTTTACGGCACCGCGCTGCGCACCTGCAACGTTCCATCCACCTTGCGCCCATCTTCCAGGCTCAGCCGCAACGGCAGCTGCGCCCCCTCTTTCAGCGCCACCTCCGGCTGCATCAACATCAGGTGCAGACCACCGGGTTTCAGCACGACCGTCGCCCCCGCCGCGATCGGCAGGCGTTCGACCGCGCGCATGCGGCTGACGCCGTCGACCAGCGTGGTTTCGTGCAGCGAGACATCGCCGAACGCCTTGCTGCCGGCGGCGACCACCACCACCGCCTCGCGGCAGTCGTTGTGGATCTGGCCGTAGCCGGCCGCCATCGGCATCGCACCGGGCGGCAGGCGCACCCACCCATCGCGCAGTGACACACAGGCCGGCGTTGCGGCCCACGCGGATGTTGCGAACGCACACAATCCCAACAATACGCACACGAATGGTTTGGTTATCATCGGCTTCGTTCCCTGTCCGCAACGAGACTGCAGCATGACGACGCTCATCGAGGTGATCAACCACGGCCCCATCCGCGAACTGCGGCTGGCCAGGCCACCGGTCAATGCGTTGGACACCGAGCTGTGCCGGCACCTGATCCACGCGATCAACCAGGCGATGTCCGATGATGTGCACGGCATCGTGCTGTCCGGCAGCGAGCGCATCTTCAGCGCCGGCATGGACGTGCCGCACCTGCTCGGCCACGGCGATGACAAACACAAGCTGCTGGACAGCTGGCAGGCCTTCTTCGGCGCCGTGCGCACCCTGGCCGAGTGCCGCGTGCCGGTGGTCGCCGCCATGACCGGGCACGCCCCGGCCGGCGGCTGCGTGCTCGCGTTGTGCTGCGACTATCGGATCATCGCCCGCAGCCCCGACGCCGCCCATCCCACGGTGATCGGCCTGAACGAAGTGCAGGTCGGGCTGGTCGCGCCGGAAGGCATCCAGCGCCTGATGCGCCGCGTGGTCGGCCACCACCGGGCCACCACCCTGCTGGTCGGCGGCGAAATGGTGCCGGCCGAGCGTGCGCTGCAGATCGGGCTGGTCGATGAGGTGGTCGACGCCAATCTGGTGGTTGCCCGTGCCGTGGCCTGGCTGCAGGGCCTGCTCACGCTGCCGCGCCAGCCGATGCTGCTGACCCGCGCGATCGCCCGTGCCGATCTCCACGAGGCCCTGCACGCCGATCTGATCCAGCTGGATCGCTTCATCGAGGCCTGGTACGCCCCGGACGCCCAGCAGGCGCTGCAGGGACTGGTCGCGCGGCTGGGAAAGGGATGACCCACCACGGTTGAAGCGCGCCCGCGCACACCGGTAGTGCCGGCCGCTGGCCGGCTTCCCTACACCTGTACCTGACGAGGAGCGGGCCAGCAGCCGGCCCTACCGGAGCCCGTATAATCGGCGCCAGTCCAACCCAGGTTGCCGCCTTTGTCCGCCACGCACGAACCCGTCGTTTCCGAGCTGATCGACCTACTCTCGCTCGAACGCCTGGAAGACAATCTGTTCCGCGGCCAGAGCCGCGATATCGGTACCAAGTATGTTTTTGGCGGCCAGGTGCTGGGCCAGGCGCTGTCGGCCGCCCAGAAGACGGTCGAGAACGGCCGTCACGTGCATTCGCTGCACGCCTACTTCCTGCGTGCCGGCAACATCGACCACCCCATCGTCTATGACGTGGACCGCACCCGCGATGGCGGCAGCTTCTCCGTCCGCCGGGTCACCGCGATCCAGCACGGCAAGGTGATCTTCTTCTGCGCCGCTTCGTTCCAGCAGGCCGAGACCGGTGCCGAGCACCAGCACAAGATGCCCGAAGTGCCGCAGCCGGAAGACATCGAACCGAACCAGCCGCTGCCGCAGGCGGTCCTGGATCGTCTGCCGATCAAGGTGCAGCGCTGGCTCTCGCGGGGCGGCCCGTTCGAGTTCCGCCATGTCTACCCGCGTGACGAACTCAACCCGCCCAAGCGCCCGCCGTACCACCAGGTCTGGCTGCGCCTGAACGAGACCGTCGGCGATGCCCCGGAGCTGCATCAGGCGCTGCTCGCCTACGCCTCGGACTTCCACCTGCTCGGCACCGCGACCTTCCCGCACGGCATCAGCTACTACCAGCCGCATGTGCAGATGGCCTCGCTGGACCATGCGATCTGGTTCCACCGCCCGTTCCGCGCCGACGATTGGCTGCTGTACTCGCTGGACAGTCCCAGCGCGCAGGATTCGCGTGGCCTGGCGCGTGGCCAGTTCTTCACCCGCAACGGCATCCTGGTCGCCAGCACGGCGCAGGAAGGCCTGATCCGCGTGGTCGACGACAGTGCCGCGGCTGCCGCCGTGCCGGCCAAGGACTGACATGAGACAGATCTTCAACAGCCAGCGAGTGGAAACCGTCGAAGGCGTGGCCCAGCTGCTGCGCGACGCCGGCATCGAGGTGCGCATCACCAACGGACGCTCGTACCACAGCAAACGCGGCAGCCAGTTCAGCTATCTGGACAAGGAAAAGGCCACTACCCACCCGACCCTGTGGGTGGTGCATGCCGATGACCAGCCCCGCGCCCGCGAGATCCTGCGCGATGCGCGCCTGCTCGAAACCACCCGCCGCGATCACCCGACCGCGCAGTTCGCGTTCCGCGACGAGGTCGCCCAGAACGATGCGCCGCGCAACTGGGCCTGGCGCATCCGTATCGGCCTGCTGCTGGTGATCGCTGCCGTGGCGATGGTGGTGGTCATGCGCCACCGCAGCGCCCCGGTCGCGGCGCCCGCGCCGACCCCGACCGTGCAGCCGGCGGCGTCGCCGACCGCACCGGCAGCCACCCCGCCGGAAGAAGAGGAAGTGCGGGTCCGGATCCAGCCCACCGAGTAACAGGTAGTGCCGGCCGCTGGCCGGCTCCTCGTGCGGTTGGAAGCCTGCAGAGCCGGCCGCTGGCCGGCTACCCGGTCACATCCGGGGCCGGCACGCGTCATGATGGGACCATCCCCGGGGGAGGACATCGTGACGACGCATCCGCTGACCACCACGCTCGAACGCGAGCTGCCCGCTGCCGCAGGCGGCTGCCAGCAGTCGTATGGCCGCATCGTGCTGGCCTGCCAGAACACGGTCACCGCGATCGCGCTGGCGATCACCCGCGATGTGCATGCCAGCGAGGACATCGCGCAGGAAGCGTTCATCAAGGCCTGGCAGCAACTCAACCAGTTGCACAGCCATGCCAGCTTCCTGCCCTGGTTGCGCCAGATCACCCGCAATCTCGCCCGTGACTGGCTGCGCGCCAACCGCGGCCGCCCGCTGTCCGGCGAGGCCGCCGAGATCGCCATCAACATGGCTGCCGACCCCAGCCCCAGTGCCCCGGATCATCTGCAACGGGTAGAGGAAGAACTGGCCGCCGAAGACATCATCTCGGCGCTGCCGGAAGACAGCCGCGAAACCCTGCTGCTCTATTACCGCGAAGGTCAGAGTTCGCAGCAGGTCGCCGATCTGCTCGGGCTCAGTGATGCCGCCGTGCGCAAGCGCCTGTCGCGTGCACGTGCCACCGTCCGTGAGGAGATGCTGCGTCGCTTCAGCGACTTCGCCCGCAGCAGCGCGCCGAGTGCCGCCTTCGCCACGACCGTCGTATCGATGGTGCTGGTCGCCGCCCCGGGCACGGCCAGTGCTGCGATCCTGCTGGGCACCGGGCTGGGCACCGGGAAGCTCGGCCTGGGCGGTGCCAGTGTCTCCGGCGGTGCGGCAATGGGCTCGTTGACGGCAGCGGCCAGCCAGACACAGGTGTTTCCACCGGATCTCGCCTGGGGCGCGATCATCGGCGGCATGGTCGGCGGCGTGCTGGGCAGCTACCTGGGCGGCCGTTATCTGCTCTCATATGCCGAGAACGAAAGCGAGCGCGCAGCGATCCGCAGGTTCGTCCACTACAGCACCTTCACTGCGATGCTGGTCTGCATGGGCGTATTCGCCTTGGGCTTCCTGCCCCTGGCCTGGTACTGGCCATGCGTGGCGCTGGCGATCGGCCTGGGCGTCGTCAACTATCAGTGCCTGGTCCCGCTGCAGCGGATCATGGCGCCGATGATCGCGCGCGATGCGGCCCGCCACGGGCGCACCGGGGCGAACTGGAAATATCAGTCGTTGTACGGCCCCAAAGCGCTGTGGGCCATGAATCTGCTGGTGGTCGGCACCATCGTCTGGGCGATGTACAGGAACGGCCGCATCTGATGGACGAAAAGCGCCGGTCGATGACCGGCGCTTTCGTTACACACCACCGCCATACCGCTTACTTCGTGGCCGGTGCCTTCGGCGGCATCGGCGGCTTGCCATCGCGATGCTTGCCATCGCGATGATCACCACGCGGGCCACCGAACGGGCCCTTGGCCGCATCGAACTCGGCCCTGCTCAGCTGGCCGTCCTTGTTGGTATCGGCTGCGGCAAACCAGGCATCACGATGCTGCTTCATGCGCAGCTCGCGGTCGGCCTTGTCCAGGTAACCATCCTTGTTGACGTCCATCGCATCGAAGCGCGCGGCCAGGCGCGGGTCGGCCTTGGCCTCCTCGCGGCTGATGCGGCCGTCCTTGTTGGTGTCCAGCTTGGCCATCCAGTCGCCATGCCCACCCGGGCCACGCCCGTGGCGCTTGCCGTGCCAGCGCGGCAGTTCCTCACGGGAGAGCTTGCCGTCCTTGT
Organism: Stenotrophomonas sp. Steno-Z10-BAI; assembly: GCF_056393115.1. NCBI lineage: Bacteria > Pseudomonadati > Pseudomonadota > Gammaproteobacteria > Lysobacterales > Lysobacteraceae > Stenotrophomonas > Stenotrophomonas sp. Steno-Z10-BAI. The sequence goes on from NZ_JBWJOZ010000006.1 coordinate 210,334, forward strand.
TGGCATCGAGCGTGTCGAACTGCGCAGCCAGACGGGGCGACTTGGCCGCTTCGGTGCGGTCGATGAAGCCATCGCCATTGGTGTCCAGCTTGGCACGGGCCGGCTTGTCAGCGGCGGCGGGGGTATCGGCAGCGACCGCCAGGCCGGCAGCACCGGTGGACAGCAGCAGGGCCAGCAGCAGGAGGGATTTGCGGTTGCGCATGGGTAACTCCGGTTTGTGAGGGAAACTGCGTGCGGTGCATGGCACCCACACCGGTAACAACGCGTGGGCGCCAGCACCGTTGACAGCCCGGCCAGCCGTGTTCATTTGGCAGACAGTCGCGGCGGCTGCGACGGCACGGGGCTATGCTGTGGGCATGGCAATACACGGCGACCGCGACGACGAGCTGCGACTGTTCCAGACCGGTGACCACCCCTGTGGCTATTGGCCGGAACGGGCCGCACGCGATCTGGTGCTCGATCCCAACGATCCGCGCCTGGGCACGCTGTACCCGATGGCGCTGGGCTGGGGCTTCCGCCGCTCTGGGGATCTGGTCTACCGCCCGCATTGCGCGGACTGCCACGCCTGCGTAGCCGTGCGCATCCCCGTGGCCCGCTTCGCACCGGACCGCAGCCAGCGTCGTTGCCTGGTCCGCAATGCGGATCTGGAAGTGCGTATCGTCGCCGCCGAACAGACCGAAGAGCAGTTCGCGCTGTACCACCGTTACCTGTCCCACCGGCACGCGCAGGGCGGCATGGACGAGCACGGCCCGCACGAGTTCGACCAGTTCCTGATCGGGCGCTGGTCGCAGGGGCGTTTCATCGAAATCCGCGCCCCGGGCGAGGACGGCCATCGCGGCCCGCTGCTTGGGGTCGCCGTGACCGATGTGACCCCGCAAGGACTGTCGGCGGTTTACACCTTCTTCGATCCGGACCAGGCCCATCGCGGCCTGGGCACCTTCGCGATCCTGCAGCAGATCGCCTGGGCCCAGCGCGAGCAGCTGCCGCACCTGTACCTGGGCTACTGGATCCGCGACCACCGCAAGATGGACTACAAGCGCCGGTTCCGCCCGCTGGAGGCCTATGACGGCCGCCGCTGGCACGCCTTTGATGACGAATTGGACGGCCGCTGACGCATCACTGACACCGCGCCGGGTGCAAAATAGGCGGATGAAAGCCCATCCCCTGATCCTTGCCCTGGCCCTGCTCTGCGGCGCCTGCGCACAGACCCCTGCCAAGACCGCCGCCATGCCGGATCCCGCTTCCGCGCCGCTGCGGATCGCCACCTACAACACCTCCCTGTACAGCGACGAGACCGGCGGCCTGATCGCCGAGCTCGAAGGTGACAGCGAACACGCGCGCAAGATTGCCGCCGTCCTGCAGCAGGTCCGCCCGGATCTGGTGCTGCTCAACGAGTTCGATTACGACGACGCCCATCGCGCCGCTGATCTCTTCCAGAAGCGCTACCTGGAAGCCGCCCAGCCGGGCGGCGGTGAGCCGCTGCATTACGCCTACCGCTACCTCGCCCCGGTGAACACTGGCGTGCAGAGCGGCCTGGACCTGGACAACAACGGCGAGATCGGCGGCGAAGGCCGCGCCCGTGGCAACGATGCCTGGGGCTACGGCCTGCACCCGGGCCAGTACGGCATGCTGGTGCTGTCGCGCTACCCGATCGATGATGCCAAGGTCCGCAGTTTCCAGCTGCTGAAGTGGAGCACGATGCCCGGCGCCCTGCGCCCGATCGACCCGCATACCGGGAAATCCTTCTACAACGACCACGTCTGGTCGCAGCTGCGCCTGTCCTCCAAATCGCACTGGGACGTACCGGTGACCACCCCGAACGGCACCGTACACGCCCTGGTCTCGCACCCGACCCCGCCGGTCTTCGACGGCCCGGAGAAGCGCAACGCCGCCCGCAACCACGACGAACTGCGCCTGTGGCAGGACTACCTCAAGGACCGCGACACTTCATGGCTGTGCGATGACCGCGGCCACTGCGGCGGCCTCGCGCAGGACGCGCGCTTCGTCATCCTCGGCGACCTCAACAACGACCCGGTCGATGGCGACGGCCGCCACGAAGCGATCGTCGAACTGATCGAAAACCCCCGCGTCCTGCGCTACCCCACCCCGCGCAGCGTCGGCGCCGAGCAGACCAGCCTGGCCTATGCCGAGAAAGGCATCACCCGCAAAGGCGCGCCCTTCCATGCCACCGGCGACTTCGGCCCGAAATCCGGCACCATGCGCCTGGACTACGTCCTGCCCTCGGTCGGCTTCAGCTACATCGGCAGCGGCGTGTTCTGGCCTGCCAATGACAGCCCGGAAGCAAAAATCGCCGACGGCAGCGACCACCACCTGGTGTGGGTCGACCTGAAATAAAGTCTGCTCCGTATTCAACGAAAAACGGCGAGCCAAGGCTCGCCGTTTTTTTGTCCTGCCATTTTATGCCCCGCCGTTGGATCCGCCCAACCGACCCTCCACGAAGAGGTGATCGGGCAGCCCGATGAAGGACCGTGTGCGGCATGGATGCCGCACTACGAGCCCCCAAGGATGGGTTTACGGCGTGTCCTGCATCGGGCTGCCCGATCGCCTCAGACCGACAGCAACCAAGGCGCCAGCTTCGGCTTAGGCTTGGGCCTCAAACCCACCTCAAGACCGCAACTCGATCCCGATAGCCTCAGCCGCCTCACGCGCAATCTTCCGCGCCTCCTCGATATCCCCACCGCGCGCCAACGTCACACCCACCCGGCGATGCCCGTGCACACTCGGCTTGCCGAACAGGCGCAGCGCCGAATCCGGATGCACCAGGGCTGCGGCCACATTGCTGAAGAACGGCACACCCTCACCGTGCGCCAACATCGCACACGACGCCGACGGACCACTCTGGCGGATCACCGGAATCGGCAGCCCCAGAATAGCGCGCGCATGCAGCGCGAACTCACTCAACTCCTGCGAGGCCAACGTCACCAGACCCGTGTCATGCGGCCGCGGCGACACCTCGCTGAACCACACCTCGTCGCCCTTCACGAACAGCTCGACCCCGAACAGCCCCCAGCCACCCAGCTCATCGGTGATCGCCTGCGAAATCTCCTCCGCCCGCGCCAGCGCACGCGGCGACATCGGCTGCGGCTGCCAGCTCTCGCGGTAATCACCATCCTTCTGCCAGTGCCCGATCGGCGCACAGAACGACGTCCCGCCCGCATGACGCACGGTCAGCAGCGTGATTTCGTACTCGAAGTCGATGAAGCCCTCCACGATGCAGCGCCCGGCACCGGCGCGGCCACCGGTCTGCGCATACTCCCAGGCCGGCGCGATGTCGGCCTCCTGGCGCAGCGTGCTCTGGCCCTTGCCCGAGGAAGACATCACCGGCTTGACCACGCACGGCAGCCCGATCGCAGCGACCGCCGCGCGGTACTCGGCGTCGGTATCAACGAACCGGTACGGCGAGGTCGGCAGACCCAGGGTCTCGGCGGCGAGCCGGCGGATGCCCTCGCGGTCCATGGTCAGGCGTGCCGCACGCGCAGTCGGCACTACCCGCAGCCCCTGCTCCTGTTCCAGCTGGACCAGCGTCTCGGTATGGATCGCCTCGATCTCCGGCACCACCAGATGCGGCTTCTCCAGTGCGATCAGCGCGCGCAGCGCCATGGCGTCGAGCATGTCGATCACGTGCGAACGGTGTGCCACCTGCATCGCCGGCGCGTTGGCGTAGCGGTCGGCAGCGATCACCTCCACCCCCAGCCGCTGCAGCTCGATGGCGACTTCCTTGCCGAGTTCACCGGACCCCAGCAGCAGCACACGGGTGGCGGAAGGAGACAGCGGCGTACCGAGCGTGGACATGGCGATGTTCCGGGCAACAGGGGCGGGAGGGCATTCTAGCCGGTGCCGCCGCCGCGTGGCCGGCTGGGGCGGCACTTGCGAAGTGATATCAATTTGATATCTTCCAATCAACTACCCAAGGACGCCCTGCCATGAAAGAGAAGTCGATCCGCTCGCTGTCCGGCCTGCCCTTCCTGCTGCTGGTGCTGGCCCTGACCGCGGTGGCCGTGTGGATGTTCGTGGTCGGGGTGGACAAGGGAAACCGCAACCCGGCGCTGATCGTGGGCAGCCTGGTGCTGGCCACCACCGCCCTGCTCAGCCTGGTCGGCCTGTATACCGTGCAGCCCAACCAGGCGGTGGTCGTCAGCCTGTTCGGCAAGTACGTCGGCACCGTCAAGGAGAACGGCCTGCGCTGGAACAACCCGTTCTTCACCAAGGTCAAGGTGAGCCAGCGCGTGCGCAACTTCGAAAGCGGCAAGCTCAAGGTCAACGAGCTCGACGGCAGCCCGATCGAGATCGCCGCGGTGATCGTGTGGCAGGTGGTGGATGCTTCCGAAGCGGTCTACAACGTGGACGACTACGAGAGCTTCGTGCACATCCAGTCCGAATCGGCGCTGCGCGCGATGGCGACCAGCTACCCGTATGACCAGCACGAAGAAGGCCAGCTGTCGCTGCGCAGCCATGCCGCCGAGATCTCCCAGCACCTCAAGGACGAGCTGGCCGAGCGCCTGGCCGATGCCGGCGTGCAGGTGATCGATGCGCGCATCAGCCACCTCGCCTATGCCCCGGAAATCGCCCAGGCGATGCTGCAACGCCAGCAGGCCAATGCGGTCATCGCCGCACGTACGCGGATCGTCGCCGGTGCGGTCGGGATGGTCGAAATGGCCCTGGCCGAACTGCAGAAGAACGGTGTGGTCCAGCTCGATGAAGAGCGCAAGGCGCACATGGTGAGCAATCTGCTGACCGTGCTGTGTTCGGATCGTGGCACCCAGCCGGTGGTCAACGCCGGTTCGCTGTATTGATGCACCAGCGTGCCGACCCAGGGTCGGCAGCTACCACCGCAACGCGGCGCCGAGGGGACGGCACGCGCTGTCGATAAAGGACCCCGCATGACCGAAAAGAAAGCGTACCCGCTGCGTATCAATGCCGACGTTCTGGCGGCGGCGCAGCGCTGGGCCGACGACGAGCTGCGCAGCCTCAATGCACAGATCGAATACGTGCTGCGCGATGCCCTGCGCAAGGCCGGACGCCTTCCCAAACCCACCGCCGACAAGGAGAGCAAATCATGAGCAGGCGCTGGAGCTATCTCACCGTTGAAGTGAAACCCAACCTGATGGGGATCGTCAACGCCGAGCAGATCCAGGAGGAACTGACCCGGCAGGGCCAGCTCGGCTGGGAGCTGGTCAACGCGATCAGCCTGGTGTCGGCACCTCCCTTCACGACGTCGGTACTGATCTTCAAAAAGGAGGCATGAAGTGAGTGCACCTCATCCCTTCGAGGTTGCCCCATCGCCGGTCTGGCGACTGCTGTGGCTGTGGGTTCCGCTGCTGCTCGTCGCCGGCCTGATGGTCGGCACCGCGCTGGACGCACCGGAGCGTTCGCACACCGAGCTGATGGTCACGCTGCCCTTCCTGGCCGTGCTGGCAGCCGTACTGACCTGGGCCTACAGCCGGCGTCGCATCGTGCTGCATGAGGACACGCTGGAAGTGTTGTCGACCTTCTACCGAAAGCGCGTGCCGGTCAGCGCGATGCGGCTGGACGAGGCGCACATCGTCGACTTCGCCGAGCATGGCCGGTACAAGCCCTCGATCAAGACCAACGGCTACGGCGTACCGGGCTTCCAGTCCGGGCACTACCGCATGGCCGATCGCAGCAAGGCGTTCTGCCTGATCACCGACAGCAGCCGCGTGCTGCACCTGCCGCTGCGCGATGGCAGCGCGCTGGTGATCAGCCCGGAACGCCCGCGGGTCCTGCTGGATGCGCTGCAGGCGCTGGCCGCGCGACCGCGCGCGCACTAAGCTGGCAGCATGCGCCGCCCCCCTGCCCTGCTGATCAACACCGCCGAGATCGAACTGTGGCCTGGCGGCCTGCTGCGTGCACGCGGCTCTGCCGACGCGCGCGCCCTGGCGCGCGCGCAGTGGGTCCTGCGGCGCAAACGCGATGGGCGCTACCTCGCCGTCGCTACCGCCCACGGCGTGTTGCCACTGGTGCCGCGCCTGATGCGCGAGCCGGGCATCGAGGAGGCACTGGATGCGCTGGACCGCCAGGTGCTGGATCGCCGCCGCGGCAGCGCGCCCGATGCGGTGCTGCCCCTGAGTGGACTGCAGCATCGCCTCGAAACCCTCGGGATTGATGCCGATGCCTACGAGGCCGCGAGCGGCCTGGCGCTGGAAGCCGAACCGGCTCAGCTGCACCTGGCCGGTTTCGACCGCTACCGGCGGCCCCTCTGGCTCCAGCGTGACGCCGCCCGTAGCTGGCAACGCCTGCGCGCGCGGGCCGCTGCCGATGGCATCGCCCTGGAGGCGATCTCCGGCTACCGCAGCCACGATTACCAGCTCGGGATATTCGCCCGCAAACGCAACCGCGGGCTGAGCGTGGAGGAGATCCTCAAGGTCAACGCCGCGCCGGGCTACAGCGAGCACCACAGCGGCTACGCGCTGGATATCGGCACACCCGGCGAACCGCCGGCGGAAGAATCGTTCGAGTCGACTGCCGCGTTCGCGTGGCTGGGCGAGCATGCCGGTCGCTTCGGATTCCAGCTGAGCTACCCGCGGGACAACCCGCATGGGATTGTCTACGAACCGTGGCACTGGTGCTGGCACGACGCCATACCCTGACCAGCGCGACCCACAAGGAGGGCGACCATGGACGATCAGAATCCCTACCAGGCCGGTGAGGTTCCCCCCACCCCGCCAACGGCACCGCACTGGAAACAGGTGCCGAGCGGGATCACCAGGCCAGTCACGCAGCTCTGGTTACTGGGCGCGGGACTCACCGTGTTCACCCTCGCCACGGGCGGCTGGACGTGGGTCACGAACCGGCACGTGTTCGCCATGATGAACTTCATCGCTGCTGCGATGGTCGGCTGCGTTTACCTGGGTCTGGCAGTGGGGGTCTACAAACGCAGCCGGATTGCGGCCTGCCTGACCGCTGCGTTGTGGGCATGGGTGTTCGTGATGCATCTGAGGCAGGACACCGCAGGCCTGACAGACACGCTTCGGAGGATGGGGATGATGCTGGTGATCGGGGTCGTGGTCCTCCGCGGCACCTTCGCCACCTTCCACCATCACCGCTACCTTGCGGCGAAGAAGCGCCAGCCAGCGCGGGCACGAATCAGCGACGACCCGGCCTTCGCGCCGAAGCCACCGGCCGCGTAGCCTCACCCCTGCGAGCGGTTGGTCGTCGCCTTCGGATCCACCGTGAAATCTGCGATCCGCCACAGGTACAGGCTCGCGTAGGTCCGGAACGGGCCCCATTTCTCGCCGCGGGCGAGCAGCTCCTTCGGGGTCGGCATCCGCTCGGCCTTGTCCACGCGCTGGGCGCCCTTGCGGACACCGAGGTCGTCCACCGGCAGGATGTCCGGGCGACCGAGCCGGAACATCAGCATCATCTCCACCGTCCAGCGGCCGATGCCGCGGATCGGGACCAGCGCCTCGATGATGGCGTCGTGGTCCATCACCGACATCCGACGCAGGTCGGGGATCTCTCCTGCGGCCTCGCGCCGGGCCAGATCGCGCAGCGCCAGCGCCTTGTTGCCGGAGACGCCACAGAGCCGCAGCCCGGGGTCATCGATACGCGCCAGCGTATCGGCGTGCAGCCGGGGGCTGCCGATGGCGGTCTCCACCCGCCCGACGATGGTCGAGGCGGCCTTGCCGCTGAGCTGCTGGAACAGGATCGCCCGTGCCAGCGCGTCGACCGGATCAAAGGTTTTCGCCCAGCCGGGCGGCGCCTGGATCGGGCCGAGCCGCTTCATCCACGTGCCCAGCCGCCGGTCGCGCCGGCTCAGCCAGTCATGCGCCTCATCGACATCGAAACCGCGGCGGTAGCGGGGCATGTCAGCGCCTCAGCGCGTTGAGGCCGTAGGCCAGCCAGCCGACCATCAGCGCGGTGCCACCGACCGGTGCCAACTGCGTACTGAGCGTCCACAACGCGCCAGCCACCAGGCTGCCGGAGAACAGCAGCGTGCCGATCAGCAGGACATACAGGGCCAGCCGACCCAGCGTGTTCTGCTGGGTCGGGCCGAGCACGGCCAGCGCCACCCCGTGCCCGAACGCGTACAAGGCCGCGGTGGTCACATGCGACTGCGCCAGTGGATCGGCGATGCCGTGCGAGGCGTAGGCCGACAGACCGACCCCGGTGGCCGCCAGCAGGCCGCCCAGGCCGGCCAGCAGGGAGGGTTTGCGCGTGCGTCGTTCCAGGTTGAGCATGCTTGCGTCCTTCAGACAATGCCCCGCTGCCGGAGCCAAAAAAAAACGCGCCGCAGGAAGCGGCGCGTTTCAGGTCGTGCGTTACATCACGGCAACCGTCGGTTTACTTGACGGCCCAGTAGATGTCGTACGTGCCTTCCGGAGTGAACGACTTGTCCACGCCGTCCTTCCAGGACTCGTACGGACGATCGATCACTTCGTTGCCGCCGGTCACCGACCACGCACGCAGGGCGTTGCGGGCGATGTCCAGGCCGGCCATGTGGCCGGTGTAGGCCGCGTGGGCCGAGCGATGCGGAGCAACGTGCACGTACTTGACCGGTGCACCACCGTCGATCTTCACCGTCAGGGCTTCGGCAGTCGCGCCTTCAGCACCCTTCTTCTTGACCGGCTGGGCCACGTCGAAGGCGTACTTCTCGGCGCCGAAATCGGTGGTGATGATGCGGAACGGACCGGCGGCTTCGAGGTTGTTGGCCTCCATGACGCGCTTGATCCACTCCTGGTTGTCCTTGATGGACTTGGTGATGGTCTCTTGGCCGCGATCCACGTTGCCGGCGGTGACGACCAGCAGGTCCTCGGCCGGGACGTCCACGATGGCCAGATCGGTCAGCGGAGCTTCGGCGGTGCGGTAGTCGATGTTCGGCACGGTGGCCAGCATGTTGGCCATGCGCGACAGACCCAGCTTCAGGTCGTCACCGGCGTGACGGCTGACGTACAGGCCAGCGTAACGACCGAACAGGTTGAAACCGTACTTGACGCTGTAGTCCTGCGTGATCTTGACGTTGCGGCCACCCTTGCCGGTCGGCTCCAGGGTGAAGCGGGTGGTCTTGTCGTGACCCTTGGAGGCGTCCTCGATCTTGATCGCCACGTGCTTGTTCTGCTCGGACTCGGTGATCACCCAGCTACCTTCGCCCAAGGAGCTTTCCTTGGAGGCGTAGTCCAGGCGTGCGCCGACGCCGGCAGCGGGGCCGGAGTATTTCAGTTCAACGGCGGGATCGCGCAGCAAGAGCGGGTTCCAGTCCTTGAAGCGGCGCAGGCTGTTGACCGTGTCGTACACGATCGTCATCTTGCGGTTGGTCTCGATGCTTTCGGAAATATGGCGCTCGCCCGGCAGACATACGCCAATGATGACGAACAGGCCAGCCACGATCCCCAAGGCGATCAGGAACTCGATAATACGGGTCATTCAGGAGTCTCCGGGGCCGATCCCACGGCCGGGTTGATTGAAGCGAAGCGCCAATCCTAGCAGGCTTCGCCGGTGTTGTTGATCAGGGTTGGCACACCGGTTTCCATGTCGGCAGCGGTTTTGCATAGACAAGGAGCGGAAAGATAACGCATCGCGCGTGTCAGCACGTAGCGGATGGACAATATTTCTTTGCCGGATTCGGCCGCTGGGACCAAGAATCCCCCTGCATCGCTTGCGCTGCAAGGGTTTCACAGAATTCATAAATTACTTGCGAACCCGCGGCCGCCCGAAGGCTGGCGCCGGGTCCGCAGGCTCAGACCAGCTGCAGTTCGAAGGCCTTGAGCACGGCGCGGGTACGGTCGCGCACGCCCAGCTTGGAGAGGATGTTGGACACGTGGTTCTTGATCGTGCCCTCGGCCACGCCCAGTGAATTGGCGATCTCCTTGTTGGAGAAGCCGCTGGCCATCAGCCGCAGGATCTCGGTCTCGCGGTCGGTCAACGGGTCCGGCCGGTCCAGGCTCACGAACTCGTTGCGCATGTGCTCCAGGCCCGACAGCAGCCGCTGGGTCACCGCCGGCTGCACCAGCGAGCCGCCATCGGCCACGGTCCGGATCGCGCCCACCAGCTGGTCCAGGGTCACATCCTTGAGCAGGTAGCCTTTGGCGCCGGCCTTCAGCCCGGCCAGCACCAACTGGTCGTCATCGAAGGTGGTCAGGATGATGGTCGGCGGCAGCTGGTTCAGCCGCGACAGCATCTGCAGCGCCTCCAGCCCGGACATCACCGGCATGCGCATGTCCATCAGGACCACGTCAGGGCGGACCTGCGGAACCACCTCGACTGCCTGGCGGCCATCGGCGGCCTCGGCGACCACTTCGATGCCGTCATCGAGCGCCAGCAGCGAGCGGATCCCCTGCCGCACCAGGGTTTGGTCGTCGACCAGGCAGACGCGAATCATCAACGCACTCCTTCAATGACAGCGGTCAGCATCAATACTGGCACGCCGGGTACCGAGGCACGAAGGCGGAAGCCCTGTCCCCGGCGGGTTTCGATCTGCAGCTCACCACCGCATTGTTGCAGGCGCTCGCGCATCCCGCGCAACCCATTGCCGACCACGATACCGTCGGCGCCCACCCCATCATCATGCGCTTCCAGCACCACGATGCCCGGCGCCTCGCGCCGGACCTTGATCCACAGGTTGCGCGCGCCGGCGTGGCGCACCGCATTGGTGATGATTTCCTGGGTGCAGCGCAGCAGCACGTGCGCGCGCTCGGGATCTTCCACGCTCAGTGGCTCGTCGATATCCAGGTGGATCTCCAGCGAGGGGACCTGCTCGGTCAGCGGGCGCAGCGCGGCGGCCAGGTCGATCGCACCACTGTCGCGCAGCTGGCTGACCGCCTCGCGCACGTCGGTCAGCAGCAGCTTGGCCAGGGTATGGGCCTGATGCACGTGTTCCTGGGCCTGGCCTTCGGTGATGTGGCCGGCCACTTCCAGATTCAGGCTGAGCGCGGTCAGGTGGTGGCCCAACAGATCGTGCAGCTCGCGGGAAATGCGGGTGCGTTCGTTGACGCGGGCGCTTTCGGCCAGCAGCACACGGGTGGCGCGCAGCTCGGTATTGAGCCGGCGCTGCTCTTCACGGGCATCGGTCTGCTGCCGCGCCACCAGGCTGGTCACGAAGATGAACATGGAGAAGCCGCCATACAGCAGCGACTGCATCACCGCTTCGAACAGGGAGAAATTCAGGATGAGGTAGTAGACCGGCAGCACCGCCAGCTGGCTCAGCAGCAGCCAGATCACGCCACCGCGCACCGGCAGCATCCACGGGATGACGCCGGCGGCGACCATCATCAGGATGCTGCCCAGCCCGGAGCCGCTCAGATAGCTCACGCCCAGCGCCGACGCGGTCAGCAGCACCAGCATGACCCGGTCGTACCAGCGCGAGTGGCCGCCGTTGCGCAGCCCGCGGGTCAGCCAGAAGTAGCCGGCGCCGAAGGCCAGGTACGCCGCGAACAGCCACAGCGCCCAGGCATCGACGCCTCCGCCGCGGCGCAGCAGTGCTTCGTACTGTGAGTAAACCAGAGGAAGTCCGACCATGACCCAGGTGAACAGGCCGGCCAGTCGCAGTACTCGGGTGTGGCTGAGGTATCCCAACATGGACGCATAGTAGGCTGAACCTGTTCCCCTGCACTCCCACAGAAGTCATGCCTGTCCGCTCGCGGGGGGAAGCCACCCATGCAATAATCGGACCGAGGGCCCCTCGATGGGCCAACCGCGTTACCCCACGGAGTCACAATGTCGATTGTCATCCGCGACGTGCGCGAGCACGAGCTCGATTCCGTCCTGGCCCTGAACAACAATGCCGGCCTGGCCATCCTGCCGTTGGATGCCGCCCGCCTGCGTCTGTTCTATGAAAGCGCTGAGTATTTCCGCGTCGCCGAGCGCGACGGCAACCTGGCCGGTTTCCTGATCGGCTTCGGCAGCGACAGCCAGCACGACAGCAGCAACTTCGCCTGGTTCAAGCAGCAGCTTGACAGCAAATTCTTCTATATCGACCGCATCGTGGTCGCCAGCCGCCGCCGCGGCGGTGGCGTTGGCCGTGCGTTCTATGCCGATGCGCAGAGCTACGCCGAGCTGCGCTACCCGCAGCTGACCTGCGAGGTGTTCCTGGATCACGGTGCCGATGCCGCCCTGCTCTTCCACGGCAGCTTCGGCTTCCGCGAGGTCGGGCAGAACAACATGGCCCACGTGGATGTGCGCGCCAGCATGCTGCTCAAGGACCTGTGCAGTTACCAGTGGGTGCACGACACCTACGGCGATCAGCTGCCGGATGTGCCTTGGGTAGGCCATCGCCGCGAGCCGCTGCGCGTGCAGCAGCAGACGGGGACCTGATCGGTGGCGGCGAACATGGATTTTGAACAGGCCGGTGAACTGAAGATTGGCCAGGTCGGCATCGCCAATCTGCGCATCCGCACCCTCGATGTCGAGCGCCTCACCCGTGAAATGCAGGAACGTGTCGCGCGTGCGCCGAAGCTGTTCGGGCGTGCGGCAGTGATCCTGGATTTCGGCGGGCTGAGCAGGATGCCGGACGTGGCGACCGCCAAGGCGCTGCTGGACGGCCTGCGCAAGGCCGGCGTGCTGCCGGTTGCGCTGGCTTACGGCACCACCGAAACCGACCTGCTTTCCCAGCAGCTCGGCCTGCCGCTGCTGGCCAAGTTCCGCGCCCAGTACGAGCGCGCCGAGGCCGAGCCGGCGCCTGCGCGCGTGCCGGTCGCCGAACCGCCGCCGCGCCGTGCGCGTGCCGCCGCTGCCGTGCCTGCGGCGCCGGCGCCCAGCGCTGTCGCCACCGGAGGCGCGCCCAAGCCGGGCCGCATGCAGACCGCCAACGTCCGTTCGGGCCAGCAGCTGTACGCGGAAAACTGCGACCTGACCGTCATGGCCACCGTCGGCGCGGGCGCCGAAGTGATCGCCGATGGCAGCATCCACATCTACGGTACGCTGCGGGGCCGTGCCCTGGCAGGTGCCCAAGGCAACACCACGGCGCGCATTTTCTGCCGTGAATTCCATGCTGAACTGGTCGCCATTGCCGGCCACTACAAGGTACTGGACGATGTTCCGGACTCCCTGCGCGGCAAGGCCGTGCAGGTGTGGCTGGAACAGGACCAGATCAAGATCGCTGCGCTGGATTGACGCAGCCCCCAAACAGAAGAATCAGGAGAAATCCTTTGGCTGAAATCATCGTAGTCACCTCCGGCAAGGGCGGCGTCGGCAAGACCACCAGCAGCGCCAGCCTGGCCTGCGGGTTGGCACGTCGTGGCAAAAAGGTGGCGGTGATCGACTTCGACGTCGGCCTGCGCAACCTGGACCTGATCATGGGCTGCGAGCGCCGCGTGGTGTACGACTTCGTCAATGTCGTGCACGGCGAAGCGACCCTCAAGCAGGCCCTGATCAAGGACAAGCGCTTCGACAACCTGTACGTGCTGGCTGCCTCGCAGACCCGCGACAAGGACGCACTGACCCAGGAAGGCGTGCGCAAGGTGCTCGACGATCTCATCGCCGACGGCTTCGAGTACGTCATCTGCGACTCCCCGGCCGGTATCGAGAAGGGCGCGTTCCTGGCGATGTACTACGCCGACCGTGCGGTCGTGGTGGTGAACCCGGAAGTGTCTTCGGTGCGCGACTCGGACCGCATCATCGGTCTGCTCGATTCGAAGACCCACAAGGCCGAATCCGGCAAGAACGTGCCGGCCTTCCTGCTGCTCACGCGCTACAGCCCGGTACGGGTGGAAAGCGGCGAGATGCTCAGCATCACCGACGTGGAAGAAGTGCTGGGCCTGAAGGCCATTGGCGTGGTGCCCGAATCGGGCGACGTGCTCAATGCGTCCAACAAGGGCGAGCCGGTCATTCTGGACCCCGAATCGGCGGCGGGCCAGGCATACGAAGATGCGGTGGGCCGCATCCTTGGCGAAGAGCGTCCGATGCGCTTCACCACCGTGGAGAAGAAAGGCTTCTTCAGCAAGCTGTTCGGAGGGTAAGCATGGGACTGTTCGATTTCCTGAACCGGAAGAAGACCACTGCCGAAACGGCCAAGAACCGCCTGCAGATCATCATCGCGCAGGAACGCAGCCACCGCGGCGGCCCGGACTACCTGCCCCTGCTGCAGCGCGAGCTGCTGGAAGTGATCAAGAAGTACGTCAACATCGACGCTGATGCGGTCAAGGTCGATCTGGTCAAGGACGGGGAGCACGATGTGCTCGATATCTCCGTCGCCTTGCCGGAAGGCCCGCAGCAGCCCTGATCGACATCGCCCCTTCCGCGTTGGAAGGGGCGGTTGAGCGGTAACCCATGAACGACGCTGCCCCCACCGCCGAACCGCAGGTCACCCGCGTCGGCGATATCCGTTTCGACGATGCCCTCGCCCTGCTCGCCACCCACGATCTGCACCTGCATCGTGTGGCCGATGGTGCGCCGATTCCGGGCAGCTACTGGGGCGAACCCGAAGCCGGCATCATCGGCAGCGACGTGTACGTCCGCGATGACACCCCCGTGCACTCGATGCTGCACGAAGCCTGTCACCTGATCGTGCTGCCGCCGGAGCGGCGTGCGCTGGTGCATACCGATGCCACCGATTCGGTGCCCGAAGAAGACGCCACCTGTTACCTGCAGATCGTGCTGGCCGGCAGACTGCCTGGTGTGGGCAGCGACCGCCTGATGCTGGACATGGATGCTTGGGGGTATACGTATCGGTTGGGGTCCACGAAGGCGTGGTTCGAACAGGATGCGGAAGATGCAAAGGCGTGGCTGGTCGAACGCGGCCTTCTTCCTGCGTAAATCCGCGCGCGCGGTCAGCCCTGCCCTGCCATCGCGCGCAGGGTGATGCCCACGATGTACGCCAGATACGTGCCCGTGGCGTAGCCCATCGTGCCCAACAGCACGCCGACCGGCGCCAGCGAAGGATGGAACGCCGCCGCCACCACGGGCGCGGAGGCTGGCCCGCCGATGTTGGACTGCGAGCCGATCGCGAAGTAGAAGAACGGCACCTTCAGCGCGCGCGCCAGCGCCCACAGCAGCACGATGTGCACCGCGATCCAGATCAGGCCGAGCAGGAACAGCCACGGGCGGTCCAGCAGTGCCAGCAGGTCCATCTGCATGCCGATGCAGGCGATCAGGAAGTACAGCAGCAGCGAGCCGAGCTTGGAGGCACCGGCACCTTCCAGGTTGCGCGCACGGGTGAAGCTCAACGCCAGGCCGCAGGTGGTGGAGATCACCACCACCCACACGAACGGCGCATCCAGGCTGAACTGCGAGGCCCAGGCGACATGCCCCTTGAACCATGCCGAGACCGGCCCGGCGATCGCGTGCGACAGCCCCACCACGCCGAAGGCGACCGCCACGATCAGCATCAGGTCGGTCAGGCTGGCCACGCGCTCATGCTGTGCCTGGAACGCCTGGATGCGCAGCTTGAGGGCATCGATGCCGGAGGTGTCGGCACCACTGCGCGCATCGATCTTTGCCGCGCGCCCGGCCATGAAGATCAGCACCGCCATCCACACATAACCGACACCGACATCGACCACCGCGAACTGCCCGAAGGTGGTCGCGTTGACATCGAACACTTCGCGCATGGCCAGCATGTTGGCACCGCCGCCGATCCAGCTGCCGGCCAGCGCCGCCATGCCCGCCCAGGTGTCACCGGCGACCGTCGCCGGGTGCAGCCACTTCATCAACTGGAAGGCGACCACGGCGCCGATCATGATGCTGAGCGAGGCGCCCAGGTACATCACGATCAGCTTCGGCCCCAACCGCAGGATGCCCTTGATGTCCACGGCCAGGGTGAGCAGCACCAGAGCGGCGGGCAGCAGGATGTCGCGCGCGACCGGGTTGTAGAGATGGGTGTTCTGGCCATCGATCAGGCCGACGGTGTTGTACACGCCGGGAATCAGGTAGCACAGCAGCAACGCGGGCACGTAGGTATAGAACCGCTTCCACAGCCCCTGCTCGCGCGAGGCGGTCCAGAACACGGCACCGAGGGTGGCGGCGATCAAGCCGAAGACGACGATATCGTTCTGGATCAGGGCGGGTGCTTTCACGGGGGATGGCCTGCGTAGTGCCGGCCGCTGGCCGGCAACCTCATGGATGTGGAACGCGCGATACAACCGCCAGCCAATGACCGGCACCACCGATAGCAAAGCGCCGCCCCTGGGGGCGGCGCTTCAAACCGGCTTATTCGCCGATGTGCTGCTTCAACCAGCCGTTGACGGTGTCGTGCCACTGCACGCTGTTCTGCGGCTTGAGCACCCAGTGATTCTCATCCGGGAAGTACAGGAACTTGGACTCGATGCCCTGGCGCTGCGCAGCGGTGAACGCCGCCAGGCCCTGCTCCACCGGAATGCGGTAGTCGAGCTGGCCGTGCACGATCAGGATCGGCTTCTTCCAGTCGGCCACGTGGTTGACCGGGTTGAACTTCTCGTAGTTGGCGGCCTTCGCGTACGGCGTGCCACCCTGCTCCCACTCGGTGAACCACAGCTCTTCGGTGGCGTAGCCCATCATGCGCTGGTCGAACACGCCGTCATGATTGACCAGGCACTTCCACGGCTCGTTCCAGTTGCCGGCGATCCAGTTGACCATGAAGCCGCCATAGCTGGCGCCCAGGGCGCACGCCTTGTCGCCGTTGAGGAACGGGTACTGCTTCTGTGCCGCAACCCAGCCCTTCTGCAGATCTTCCAGCGGGCGGTCGCCCCAGTGCTGGCTGATCGCATCGGTGAAGGCCTGGCCGTAGCCGGTGGAGCCGTGGAAGTCGATCATGACCACCGCGTAACCCTGGCCAGCGTAGGTCTGCGGGTTCCAGCGGTAGCTCCAGCCGTTGCCGAAGCTGCCCTGCGGGCCACCGTGGATCAGGAACGCGACCGGGTAGCTCTTGCCTTCCTGGTAGTTGTACGGCTTGACCACGTAACCGTGCACGGTCTCGTTGTTCCAGCCCTTGAACTGGAACTGCTCGTAATCGCCGAAGGCGACGTCGGGCAGCATTTCACCGGCGCTCGGGGTGATCTCACGCGGGTTGGCGCCGTCGAAGGCGGCCACGATGATCTGATCGCCGCTCTTCAGACTGTTCTTCGTATACGCCAGGGTGGTCCCGGCGATCACCGGCGAACCGATGCTGCCGCCGTCGGCCACCACTTCGGCGGTGCCGGTGGCGATGTCGACGCCGAACAGGCGGTGCTCGCCCATGTCGTCGGCGCTGGTGTAGATCAGCGTGCCGTCACCGGACAGCACGATCTCGCCGGCCGAACGATCCCACTTGGGTGCGATCTCGCGGGTCTTGCCGGTGGCCACGTCCATCGCCATCAGGCCGAAGCGGTCCGCTTCGAAGCCGGGGCGCTTCATGGCGCGGTAGTACAGGGTCTTGCCGTCGGCGCTGAACACCGGGCCGGCATCCCAAGCCGGGTTGGCCGCGGTCAGGTTGACCGGGGCCTGGTTGCCCTCGGCATCCAGGCGGTACAGATCGAAGTTGGTCGACCACGGCTCCTGCTTGCCGGCCACGCGGATCGCGGCGACCACGCTCTTGCCATCCGGCGACCAGGTGAAGTCGTCATTGCCACCGAACGGCTTGGACGGTGCATCGCCGGCCAGCGTCGCGCTGATCGCCGAGGCGCCCTTCACCGCTGCGGCCTTGGCGACCGGCAGCGGCGCCACGAACAGCGTGTTGCGGCGGCCATCGGCCCAGGTGTCCCAATGGCGCACGAACAGAGTGTCGAAGACTTCACCGGTGTTCTTGCGTGCCTTGTGCGCGTCCAGCTTCTTGCTGGTGCAGGCCAGGTCCGAACCGCAGTCCTGGAACACGCCGCTGCTGAAGGCCACGCGGTCGCCCTGCGGGGAGACGTGGAAGCTGTCCACATCGACCGGGAAATCGGTCAGCTGGCGCGGGGTGCCGCCGGTGGTCGGCTGCGCGTAGAGCTGCTGGCTGCCGTTCTTGGCGCTCAGGAAATACACGGTCTGGCCATCGGCCGAAAGCGCAGCGGAATTCACGTTCCAGCCAGCCGGGGTCAGCGGCTTGGGCGGGGCCATATCACGGGTGCGCAGGTTGCGGATGTACAGGCCGGTGCTGGCCTTGCTGTCGGTACCGACCACGCGCTTGGCGAAGATCACATTGCCGCCATCGGCGGTGAGCAGCGGGCTGGAGACCCGATCCAGCGCGATCATGTCGCGCACATCCAGGCCACGCGTGGCCGCCAGCGAGGGCATCGCGGTCAGCAGGCACAACGGCAGCAGGGCGTAACGAAGTTTCATCGGGGTCTCCGCGGAACGGCAAAACGCCGATGGTAGGGCCGCAGGGGCCACCGATGCAAAGGCCATCGGTCATGCCGGTGGTTCGACGGGAGGCAGAAACGACAAACCCCGCCGGAGCGGGGTTTGCCATGACGCAGATGCAGACTTTTTAGACTGAACCCACCGCGCGCTTGCCGGTGCGGTAGATCAACCAGCCGACCAGGAACAGCACGGCCAGACCGATCCACTGCGCGCCCGGCAGGTGGAACGGCAGCGCCAGCACGTCCGCGCGGCTGCTGATCACGATCGGCACCGCGATCGCGATACCCATCAGGGCTTCACCGGTGATCAGGCCCGCAGCGAACAGCACGCCCGGCTTGTGCACGCGGTCGCGGCCTTCTTCGTCGTCGCCACGGATCTTGTGGAAGCGTTCCACCAGGTAGGCGATCAGACCACCCAGGAAGATCGGCACCATCAGCTCCAGCGGCAGGTAGATGCCGATCGCCGCGGCCAGCACCGGCACGCGGAAGCGTGCATTGCGCGACTTCAGCCAGCTGTCGAAAGCGATGATTGCCGCGCCGACCACGGCACCGATGCCGATGAAGGTCCACGGCAGCTCGCCGCCGAACAGGCCCTTGGCCACCGAGGCCATGAGGTTGGCCTGCGGTGCGGCCAGCGCATTGGGATGCAGCTCGGACTTCACGCCGATGCCGTAGGCGGTGGCCAGCAGGTTCAGCACCGGGGCCATGATCAGCGCGCACGAGAACGCGCCGATGCCCAGCATCAGCTGCTGCTTCCACGGGGTGGCGCCAACGATGTAGCCGGCCTTGAGGTCCTGCAGGTTGTCACCGCCGACCGCGGCCGCACAGCACACCACCGCACCGATCATGATCGCGGCCACCGCACCCAGCGGGGCACCGCCGACGCCAACCGGCTTGAGGCCGTCGGCGCCGAGCAACACCACCAGCACCGCCGAGGCGAACAGGATGGTGGAGATGGTGATGCCCGAGACCGGGTTGTTGGACGAACCGATCAACCCGGCCAGGTAGGCCGAGACCGAGACGAACAGGAAGCCGGCCACGATCATGATGAGCGTCATCGGGATCGAGACATGCCACTGGCCCACGATGGCCTGGTACAGCGCCAGCAGCGGCAGGGTGAACACCACCAGGGCCACCAGCATCCACTTCATCGGCAGATCGCGCTCGGTGTGCGCCAGCGCCGGGCCACCGCTCTTGCGGGCTGCGGCGAACCCGCTCTTGACGCCATTGAGCAGCGACTTGCGCAACGAGATCAGGGTCCACACGCCGCCGATCAGCATCGCGCCCACGCCCAGGTAACGCATCTTCGCGCCCCAGATGGCGAAGGCCGCCTCGGTGGAGCTGGCCGTGGCGATCGAGGCGGCCAGCGCCGGATCGGTGTTCATGAAGAACGACTGGTACAGCGGAATGGCGATATGCCAGGTCAGGATCGAGCCGGACACCACCACGATGCCGACATTCAGGCCGACGATGTAGCCCACACCCAGCAGCGCCGGGGACAGGTTGGTGCCGATGAAGGCGGTGATCTTCGAGCTGCCCACGTAGGCCGAGGTCGCCCAGGCATCCGGAATCAGGCGCAGGCCGCTTTCGGCCGCCAGCTTCACGAAGGCGCCGATCACCGCCGACACCGCCAGGATCTTCAGGCCCGGGCCCGGGTTCTCACCGGCCTTGAGCACTTCGGCGGCCGCCTTGCCTTCCGGGAAGGGCAGCGGATCTTCGACGATCATCGAACGGCGCAGCGGCACCGAGAACAGCACGCCCAGCAGGCCACCCAGACCGGCGATGCCCAGCACCCACCAATACTTGAAGTCCGGCCAGTAGCCCATGATCACCAGCGCGGGGATGGTGAAGATCACGCCGGCGGCGATCGACGAACCGGCCGACGCACCGGTCTGGACGATGTTGTTTTCAAGGATGGTGCCACCGCCGAGCAGGCGCAGCACGCCCATGGAGATGACGGCCGCGGGAATCGCGGTGGCGATGGTCAGGCCTGCGAACAGACCGAGGTAGGCGTTGGCGGCCGACAGAATCACCGCCAGCACGATGGCAAGCACCACCGCGCGGAAAGTGAGCTGGCGTGGCGCAGCGTCGTTGTTCATGGAAGCCTCTGCTGGCAAAAAATCCCTGCCACGCTAGCGTTCATGTACGGGCAAGTCCAGTAGTGCCGGCCGCTGGCCGGCAACCCTGCACCACCCGATCAAGGCCCCTGTTGACCTTCGCGTGCCGCCGCCGCCGCGACCCGCCGGACTGGGCAACGTCGCGCGCCGGGCCCATCCATTTGGTTATGTTATATCCTATCGCACCAAGCGACCGGCGCTGCTGTGACGCATTCCCCCACCTCCCGCCTGACCTCCATCGACCAGCTGCGCGGCACCGTGATCGTACTGATGCTGCTCGACCACGTGCGAGAAACCTTCTACATGCACCAGCAGGTCGGCGACCCGATGGCGGTCGACCAGGTCGAGCCGGCGCTGTTCGTCAGCCGGCTGCTGGCGCATCTGTGCGCGCCGGTGTTCGTGCTGCTGACCGGCCTGTCGGCCTGGTTGTACGCCAGTGGCAAGCCGGATGGGCGCCGGGCCGCGTCGGCCTTCCTGCTCAAGCGCGGCCTGTTCCTGGTGGTGCTGGAGCTGCTGGTGGTCAACTTCGCGTGGACGCTGCAGTTCCCGCCCAGCGTGATGTACCTGCAGGTGATCTGGGCGATCGGCATCAGCATGATCGCGCTGGCCGGGCTGCTGTGGCTGCCACGCGGGGCGCTGGCGGTGCTGGCGCTGGCCGTGATCGCCGGGCACAACCTGCTCGATGGCATCCGCGTGCAGGGCGACGGGGCGCTGGCCGTGCTGTGGAAGGTGCTGCACCAGCGCGACTGGATCACCGTGACCGACGGGCTGCGCCTGCGCACCTCCTACCCGGTGCTGCCGTGGATCGGCGTCATTGCACTGGGCTGGGTGATCGGCCCGTGGTTCGCGCGCGGTGGCGATGCGCTCCTGCGCCAGCGCCGCCTGTGGAGGGCCGGCGCCGGTGCGCTGCTGGCGTTCCTCATCCTGCGAGCGGTGAACCTCTACGGCGACAGCCCGTGGCAGTCCTCGGCCACGCTGGGCAGCACGCTGATGAGCGTCTTCAACATCACCAAGTACCCGCCTTCGCTGCTGTTCCTGCTGCTGACCCTGGGTATCGGCCTGCTGTTGCTGCGCCTGTACGAGCCGCCGCGCGTGGCCCGGGCGCTGGCGCCGCTGGCCGACATCGGCGCGGCACCGATGTTCTTTTACCTGCTGCACCTGTACGTGCTGAAGCTGCTGTACGTGCTGGCCGAAGCACGCTGGGGACACACCCACGGCGCGTATTTCGCCGTGGACCATGTGGCGAGCCTGTGGGTGATCACCGCGCTGCTGGCCTTGGCGCTGTACTGGCCGACCAGAGCGTTCGCGCGGTTCAAGGCGCGGCGGCGGGATCTGGCGTGGCTTCGCTATCTGTAGGCGAGCGATGCCGGGCTGCTGAGGCTGCCGGCCAACGGCCGGCACTACGACAGCGGAGCGGCCGGCACCCCGACGGCGGAGCGGCCAGACCCGGCACGGATACACCGTCACCCCGGGCCTATACTCGCCCCCTTGTCCGCCCTGCCTGATCCCTCGATGACCGCAGCCGCCCTGCCCGCCGCCGCAACCTCCCCCGCTACCGACGACTTCCTCGGCCATCCCAAGGGCGTCTACATCTGCTTCTTCACCGAGATGTGGGAGCGGTTCTCGTTCTACGGCATGAAGGCGCTGTTGCTGCTGTATCTCACCAAGTACCACCTGTTCGGCGACAAGGCCGGGCTGGACCTGCTCGGTGCCTACGGTGGCCTGGTCTACTGCATCCCGGTGTTCGGCGGTCTGCTCGCCGACCGCTGGCTGGGCATGCGCAAGGCGGTGGTGTTCGGTGGCGTGCTGCTGGTGCTCGGGCATCTGGGCATGGCGTTCGAAGGCCAAGCGGCGGTCCGCATTGACGGCGCCGTGGTACGCGATGACGCGGCCCTGGGCATCACCTACCTCTCGCTGGCCCTGATCATCATGGGCGTGGGCTTCCTCAAGCCGAACATCTCCACCATCGTCGGCAAGCTCTACCCGGAGAACGATCCCCGCCGCGATTCGGGCTTCTCGCTGTTCTACGCCGGCATCAATCTGGGCGCGCTGTTCGCCTCGCTGGTGTGCGGCTTCCTCGGCGAAGCCTATGGCTGGAAGTACGGCTTCGGCGCGGCCGGTATCGGCATGGTGATCGGGCTGGGCATGTTACTGTGGGGCCAGAAGTATCTGCAGGGCCACGCCGAACCGTCCGACCTTCCGGCGCTGCGCCAGCGCGTGCTCGGCATCCGTCGCGAATGGCTGATCTATGCGGTGGCCGTGCTCGGCGTAATCCCCGTCGCTGCCTTGATGTGGGCCGCGGCCAACGGCGCGTTCGCGCTCGGCGGTGAAATCAGCCTGGCACTGATGCTGATGATCGTCGTGCTCGGCGGCGTGCTGGTCTGGTTCGCCTGGTTCACCGGTACCCGCTGCACGCCGGTGCAGCGCCAGCAGATGATCGCGCTGATGGCGCTGATCTTCATGGCTCTGGTGTTCTTCACCCTGTACGAGCAGACCTACGGCTCCTGGGTGACCTTTACCGATCGCCTGCTGACCAAGGATCTGGTGCCGTCGCTGGTGATCCAGGGCGGCACCCCGCTGCCCTGGTCGATCGCCTCGCTGCTGCTGGCGCCGCTGGGCTTCGTGGTGGCCGCGCGCCTGTCGGAGCGAAACCCGGGTTCGTCCGCGCCCCGCAACCTGTTCATCGCTATTGTGGCGGCGATGCTGGTGATGCTGATCCGCGACTGCCTGGTGATCCCGCAGACCGCCGGCTCGCTGACCTACCTCGGCGGCCTGTTCCTGGTCGTACTCGCGCCGCTGTTTGCGATGCTGTGGGCGTGGCTGGACCGTCGCCGCATGGATCCGTCCAAGCCGATCAAATCGTCGATCGGGCTGATCTTCGCCGCACTCTCGTTCGTGCCCTTGGCCCTGGCCGCCCAGCACGTCGGCGCGACCGGGCAGATGGCCAGCGTGTGGTGGCTGGTGCTGGCGTATCTGATCCTGGAGATCGGCGAAATGTGCCTGTCACCGGTCGGCTTGTCGGCGGTCACGCAGCTCGCCGCACCGCGCGTCGTCAGCCTGATGATGGGCACCTGGTTCCTGGCCACTGCGTTCTCGGAAACGCTGGCGGCGCTGTTCGGCAAGCTCGCCGCGATCGAGGTGCCGGAAGGCCAGACCATGGATATCGCCAACGCTGCCGCCAGCTACGAACACCTGTTCTGGCTGCTGATGTGGATCGGCTTGGGCTGCGCGGCGGTGGCGCTGATCTGCTCGCCGCTGCTGAAGAAGATGATGCACGGGGTGAAGTAGCCGAACCGCGGCAATCAGCGCTCCGGCAGTGTCACCTCATTCTGCGCATTGGCCGCGCGCAGCTGATAAAGGAAACGGCGCACAAGCACGCGTCCAGACTCGTCCAGATTGCGCCCGTCAAGATGCTCGAAACGCATATCCGGATGGAGCGCATCTGCGTTCAGGGCCAGGCCGCCGAGTTCTTTCACCAACGGCGCGGGCAGGATGCCCTCCAGCAGCAGCTTGGGCAAAGCACCTGGCTCGGCGTGCCATGCGTCGCCATTCGGTCCGGGCACCTGCTGAAGGTCCACTGCAGTTGCGGCCACATGGGCAGGTGACGTGGCAATCGTTTCCGCCGCGCGCTGAAGGAACTGGCGATAGCGTGTCGCCAAGGCGGTCGCATCACTACCGTGGGCATCGAGAGGTGCAAGCGTCCACTCCAGCGCGGGCAACGTGCATGTCAAGGCTGCCTGCGCCAGGCGAACGGTGTGCGCTTCATACCGGTCCTCCCCCTGCTGCACCTCCTGCACCCGACATTCGGCCGTGGCCGCGCGGCGGGCAACTGCGCGCGCGAACCCGGTGACGTCCTCGCGCACGGCACCCCACAACACTTCCGGAAAGCTCAGCAGGAGGTGCGCGGCGATCGCATCCTGCAGGTCTGCCGACGCTTCTCCGGCAACCTGCATGCGCTGCATCAGTTCCCGCACCGCCATGCGCACCGATTCGGCCTGCGACACCGGCATCGGCATCCACACAGTCGGCGGCACCTCCATTTCCGCCAGCAGTTGTTCGCCCACGACGGCACCACTGCTCGTCCAGTTACGTCCGTGTGCATCGCTGGACAAGGAGAGACTGCCGCTGATAGACCAAGGCCGGGTCGCGTCGCGGCGCTCGCCGGCCAACATCGACCGCTCCAGTGCATCTACCGATGGTACGGCCTGTCCCTGCACGACAGCCGTCATCAGCTGTGCAAGCGCACGACTCTTGTGCATATGTGGTGCGATGCAAACGTACTGGACGCGATAGCCCACCCTATCGGTGGATGCGGCGGCGGCAGGTGCGCCATCAACAGGCTCGCGCCGGACGTCCTGTGCCAGGCAACGAGCGCCATCGCCGGCGAATCCCCATGCTGGCGATGCCGCCAGTAGACGACCTGCCGCTGTGCCCTCAAGCCGGTTGCCGTACGCAAATGCGACAACATTTTCGGTCATCAGCTTGCCCATTGTCAGTAACTGGACGGTGTGATGAAGTACCGCGGCGTCGGGCTCGCTCAATGGCCCCACGGGCTCGCTGCCCCGCATCAACCCGTGCAACCGGATCGCCCTCTCGTCCACCTCGCCGGAGAGCACTGCGATCATGAGCGCCTGATCCACCGTCAACTGCAGACCGTCATCGATATCGGTCGCACGGGAGGGATTGCAAAACAGAACAAGCAGCAAACGCGCTGACCAGCACGAAAAAGGCCGCAGGTGGGACGTTGAGGAGAGGTAGCGCCGCATGCTGGAAAGACCCGAAGGGAGAGCTGCCCAGCATCCCGCAGGGTCGCGCCCGGGCACCATGCAACAACTTGCAATCTGCCGCGTTCAGCCCTCCCCACACACAACAACGGCACCTCACGGTGCCGTTGTCTTCTTAAGCCCAACGATGCGGTCAGGGCTGCACGGCGTTGGCCGCCTGCCCTCCGATGTGGCGCGACAGGAACGCCAGCAGCTTGGTGTAGTACTCACGGCGATGCGGATCGGTGTAGAAGCCGTGGCCTTCGGTAGGGTAGTACAGCGCCTCCACCGGCACGCCGGCTTTCCTCAACGCCGCTTCCATCCGCCTGGTGTGCTGGATCGGGGCGCGTTCGTCTTCGCCACCGGCAGCGAGGAATACCGGCACCTTGATGCGGTCGGCCAGATTCACCGGCGATACGGCAGCCAGTTGCTGCCGGTCACCGATCCATTCCTTGAGATAGTTTTCACCAGAACCACGCCGCTGGATGTCGCCGGTGGTGAACATGATCGGCAGGTCATAGACACCGACATACCCGGCCGCACAACGGTACAGACCGGGCTCCTTCGCAGCGCCCATCATCGCCGCGTAGCCGCCATAACTGGCGCCATAGATGCAGATCCGCGAGGCATCGGCAATTCCCTCGCTGATGGCCCAGCGGGTTGCATCGGTGAGATCGTCCTGCATGGTGCCGCCCCACTCGCGGGCGCCAGCAGACCGATGCGCGCGCCCGTAATTGCCCGATCCACGGAAGTTGATCTGCAGCACTGCATAACCCGCGTCAGCGAGCATCTGGCTGACCGGGTCGTAGCCGCCGGTATCGAACGGACCGTAAGGCCCCCCGTGCGGGATCACCACCATCGGCTGCCTGTTGGCATTGCCGTTACCCGGCACCGTCAGGTAGCCGTGCAGGGCAAGCCCATCACGCGCTTTGAGAGCCACCGGACGCACCACGGCAGTCGCGGCCGGGTCGATCCAGCTGCTGCGGCTGATGACGTGGTCGGCCTTCTTTGCCTCATTGTCGAAGATGTAGAAGTCGCCCGGGTTGCGCCCCGACCACGCCTCGACCATCAGCTGCCTGCCATCACGGGTGCTGGAAGTGATGAACACCGCATCACCACCAAATGCGGCCTCCAGGCTGCGATACAGACGGGCATCGGGGCCCTTTTCGTCGAAGAAGCGGGTGCGCGGCGTGTCACCCAGGTACAGCGCCCCCACCGGGATGGATGTGCCCGGCCGGTAGATGTACTTGTGCACATCCACCACGGGATCGCGGAGCACGAGCTTGCGCTCGTCGGTCACCGGGTCCCAGGACACGATGGCATCGGGCCCCTGCGGCATCTCGGTATTGAAGTACGCCAGCCGACCATCTTCGGAAAAACCAATCGCCGTTTCGATACGCCCGTTCAGTGCTTCATCGTTGACGAGCTTCCAGGTCGTGCCCGACCCTTCGCGGTAATACAGCTTGTTGACGTTGTCGGCTCCCGCGCCGTGCGCGAAACGTACCTGGCCCTGGTTGTCGGTGACGAAATCGGCGCGACGCACGGGCGAGCGCGCCACGGTCTGACGGCGGCCGGTGGTGACATCGAGCCGATCGGCACGGGTGAACGGGTCATCGTTGAACGGCCAGATCGTGACCAGCACGTTGCGGTCGTCCGCAGGCAGGTCATCAGCGAGGAACGCCGCCACGGCCTCCACTTTTTTCTGCTGGATGCGGGTACCCGGGCCGTTTCCCTGCACGCGGTAGCCGACCAGCAGTTCGCCGCGCCCGCCGTTGGCGTTCATGGCATACAGCTCACCGGTCATCCGCGGCTGGTCCAGAGAACCATGCTTTTCGGCCAGGCCGATCAGCACGCGCTCTCCACTGACCCAGTCGAAATGGTTGGCGTGATTGTTCCTGGGTGGCACGAACGAGCCCACCACCTCACCCCCATTTCTGCGCAGAATCGCCAGGGCGGTGCGATCTTCCATCGGCACGGTCGCCGCGTAGTAGTCGCCGTTCGGCGAAATCTTGATATCGGTGAAGGCATCCCGGCGCAGGTAGCGCTCCAGATCCACCGCGCCGGCCTGGCCCGTGATGGCCAGCAACACCAGCAACCCCAACCCCTGAACGTGCCTCATCCTTTTCCCTGCTGCATCGGACCTCATGTCCGGAACGGCGATTCTAGGCAAAAAAAATGGCACCGCGAACGGTGCCATTTCCAGGACCTGCATCGAGGAGAGAGTTCAATGCATGCCGCGGAACGCGAGGCTGAGCGCCAGGATCGACAGGATCACCGCGATGGTGCCGTCGAGGATGCGCCAGGTTTTGGGCTTGGTGAACAGCGGGGCCAGCAGGCGCGCGCCCAGGCCCTGGGCGGTCAGCCACAGGCAGCTGGCGGTGAACACGCCGGCCGCGAACGCCATGCGCGCGTTGCCGAAGTTCTCGGCGATGCCGCCGATGACCATCATGTCCAGCCAGAAATGCGGGTTGATCAGCGAGAACCCGACCGCCGAGATCAGCACCGCGCGGCGGGAGGTGCTGTCGCCGTCGTCCACGTGCATGCCACCGCCACCGGCCAGCGCGCGCCGCGCCGACTGCCACGCGTACCAGGCCAGGAAGGCGACACCGCCCCACAGGACCACGGTGGTGAGCCACGGCAGCGCCTGGGTCAGCGTGCGCAGGCCCGCCACGCTGGCGAAGATGAAGATGCCATCGATGGCCGCGCAGGTCGCCACCACCGGAATGATGTGCTTGCGCAGGATGCCCTGGCGCAGGATGAACGCGCTCTGCGCGCCGACCACCGCGAACAGGCCGATGCCGGTTGCGGCACCACTGAGCCACGCGCTCAGCCCGGCGCCGCCGGAAAGGATGGAAAACATGGGATACCACCTGTGTCTTGCTGGGGGGCGGTGCCTCGCCAAGGCGTACAGCACCGGATGGCGCGTATTGTCGCGCCGCAACATTAAAAAGTAGAGCTAAACTTACTTAACCATCTTTAGCGGAACTTAAGATCATGCGCATCGACCATGCCCAGCTCCGCGCCTTGGCGGCGGTGATCCGCGAAGGCAGCTTCGACCGTGCCGCGCAGTCGCTCAATGTCACGGCCTCGGCGGTCTCCCAGCGGGTCAAGGCGCTGGAGGACCGGGTCGGCCGCCTGCTGGTCAAACGCTCTTCGCCGGCGGTGGCCACCACCGAAGGCCAGGTGCTGGTGCAGCTGGCCGAGCAGACCGCCCTGCTCGAGCACGATGCCCTGCACCGGATGGGCATCGCCGATGAGGACCTGCCCCATGCCAGCATCCCGGTGGCGGTCAACCACGACAGCCTGGAAACCTGGTTCCCCGAGGCTGCCCTGCAGTTCGCGCGGCAGACCGGCACCACGCTGGACCTGCGCTCGGAAGACCAGGACCACACCGTGGCCCTGCTCCGGCAAGGGGCCGTGCTGGGCGCCGTGACCACGCTGGATGAGCCCGTGCAGGGCTGCCAGATCCATGCGCTGGGCAGCATCCGCTACGCCGCCACCTGCACCCCGGCCTTCCATGAGCAGCACTTCGCCAAGGGCGTCAACGCGCAGTCGCTGGCCCAGGCGCCGGTGCTGGTGTTCAACCGCAAGGACGACATGCAGGCGCGGTTCGCCCGCCGCCTGGCCGGCAACGACCTGCCGCTGACCGCGCCGACCTGGTGGATTCCCTCCACCCGCGCGTTCGTGCAGGCCAACCTCGGCGGGCTGGGCTGGACCATGAACCCGCTGCCGCTGGTCAAACGCCACCTGGAGGCAGGCCGGCTGGTGCACATGAAACAGCGCGCCTGGGAAGACGTGCCGCTGTACTGGCAGCACTGGAAGGGCGATGTGCAGACGATGGCGCTGCTGACCCGGGCGGTGCTGGCGGCCTCGGCGACGCTGGTGCGCAAGAAGCGGTAAGCCCCGACCGGTAGAGCCGCCCTACACGACCTGACGACCCGCCCCGTTGCAGCATCGGCGCATTCCAGCCGCGGGCACGTCGATGGACACAGATCCGGTCTACCTGCATATCCGCGTGGTGCTCAGCATCATCCTCGGCCTGAGCATCACCACCCTGCTGCGCGGGCTGGCGGGGATCATCGAGCACCCCCAGCGCCGCGGCTGGTCGTGGATCCACCTGTGCTGGGTGGTCTGGGCGCTGATCTCGGTGGTGACCTTCTGGTGGTGGGAATTCCGCCTGGGGGAGGTCCGGCAGTGGACCTTCGAGTTGTATCTGTTCGTGATCGCCTACTGCGCCGCCTGGTACCTGCTCTGCGTCCTGCTGTTTCCGGACGATGTGCGCGAGTTCGGCAGCTATGAAAACTACCTGCTGCAGCGGCGCGGTGGCTTCTTCGGGATGCTGGCGCTGGTCACGCTGCTGGATCTGGTCGATACCGCCATCAAGGGTCACAGCCGCTGGCAGATGCTCGGCGATGCCTACTGGGTCCACACGGTGGTGATGCTGGCCATTGCCGGGCTGGGCATCGCCCTGCGCCAACGCCGCGCCCACCTGGCCCTGGCCCTGATAGCGCTGGCCTATCAAGCCAGCTATTTCCTCCTTGAATACTTCACCTTGGCCAGCGACTGACCCGGCCTGGCACACCCACCGGATGCTGCGTTGCACCAAATCCGTACCGGAAAGGGCTAAAATTGCGGTCAAGGTACCGCTGTGACGCCCGTCTTCACGGGCGTTCCCGGCAGCGGCGGCATCCTTCCCATGTCTCCCTACCTGAGATCCCCATGAAAAAACTAGCGAAGGTCGTCCTCGGCCTGTTCGTGGTGTTGCTGTTGGCAGCGGCACTGTTCCTGTACTGGCCGCTGCATCAGCGTTCGGTCCCGGCTGCCGGCAACGACAAGCCGGTCGACGTCGTCCTGGTCGGCGGCGGCATCATGAGCATCACGCTCGCCACGTTCCTGCAGGAGCTGCAGCCAGACTGGAACATCCAGGTCTATGAGCGCCTGGACGGAGTCGCGCTGGAAAGCTCGGACGGCAGGAACAATGCCGGTACCGGTCATTCCGCGTTCGCCGAGCTGAACTACACCCCGGAACTTCCCGACGGCAGCATCGAGACCAAGCGTGCGGTCGGCATCGCCGAGCAGTTCGAGATCTCGCGCCAGTTCTGGTCGCACCAGATCCGCGAAGGCCGCCTGAGCCAGCCCAGCGATTTCATCAACCCGACCCCGCACATGAGCTTCGTCTGGGGTGATGAGAACATCGCCTACCTGCACAAGCGTCAGCAGGCGCTGGTCAAGAACCCGCTGTTCTACGGCATGCAGTACTCCGAGGATCCCGCGCAGATCACGCAGTGGGCGCCGCTGTTGATGGAAGGCCGCGACCCGAAGCAGAAGGTCGCCGCCACCTGGATGCCGCTGGGCACCGACGTCAACTTTGGCGTGATCACCCGCCAGCTGACCGCGGGCCTGGAACGCAGCCCGAACTTCAAACTGCACCTCAACCATGAAGTGCGCGCGCTGCGCCAGAACGATGACAAGAGCTGGAACGTGACCGTCAAGGACCTGAAGTCCGACAACGAGACCACGGTCAAGTCGCGTTTCGTGTTCATCGGTGCCGGTGGTGCCGCGCTCAAGCTGCTGCAGCTGTCGGGCATTCCGGAATCGAAGAACTACGCCGGCTTCCCGGTCGGTGGCCAGTTCCTGGCCTTCCAGGACCCGGCGATCGCCAACCGGCATTCGGTCAAAGCCTACGGCATGGCCGAAACCGGCTCGCCGCCGATGTCGGTGCCGCATCTGGATGCGCGCAAGCTGGATGGCAAGCCGGTGGTGCTGTTCGGGCCGTTCGCGCTGTACAGCACCAAGTTCCTCAAGCACGGCTCGTGGTTCGACCTGTATTCCTCGGTCAACCACAACAACGTAGCCGGCATGATGGACGTGGGCCTGGAGAATCTGGACCTGGTGAAGTACCTGATGGGCCAGGCACGTCTGAACGATGACGACCGCCAGGCCGAACTGGTCAAGTACTTCCCCCACGCCAAGCGCGAGGACTGGAAGCTGGTCACCGCCGGCCAGCGCGTGCAGATCATCAAGAAGGACCCGGAAAAGGGCGCGATCCTGCAGTTCGGTACCGAGATCGTGACCGACCAGGACCACACCCTGGCCGCCCTGCTCGGCGCCTCGCCGGGTGCCTCGACCTCGCCGCCGATCATGCTGGACCTGCTCAAGAAAGCCTTCCCCGAGCAGATGGCGGCCGGCTGGGAAGCGCGCCTGAAGCAGATCGTCCCGTCGTACGGCCGCAAGCTCAACGACAGCCCGGCGCTGACCAATGAGATCCGCCGCCTGACCAGCGAGACCCTGAAGCTGCCGTACCTGGAGGTGCCGGTCGAGACCAGCCCGGCGGTGATGCTGACCCCGCCGCCGGCCGCCAAGCCGGCCGAGGCCAAGCGCAACGCCAACGAAGAACTGCAGGCGCTGTAAGCCTGCACCGGCGGGGCCTTCGCGCCTCCGCCACGGTTTCCCTCCGGCCACCCTTGCGGTGGCCGGTTGCGTTCTGGGGGCCTGGACAATCTGAATGTTCAGTATTTGTAAAGCGAATGAGAACGCTTTACATTTGCACCCCGCCGGGCTTGGGGCCCGGCCACGCCCCCAGATCATCACGAGACCCGCATGTACGCCTGCGCTGCTTCGCTTCGCCTTCCCCGCCGTGCCCCGCTGGGCCTGGCCCTGCTTTCCGTGCTGGTGCTGACCGCCCCGCAGGCCTTCGCCGATGCGCCGGCAGACGCCGGCAGCAATGCCGATGCCAAGACGCTGGACAAGGTCAGCGTGGTGGGTGCACGGGCCGCGCCGTCGAGCACCACGCGGCTGCCGATCAGCCTGCAGGAAACCCCGCAGTCGGCTACCTCGATCGGCCTGCAGCGCCTGCAGGACGAATCGCTGTTCAGCATCAACGATGTCATGCGCAACGTCACCGGCGTCAGCGTCTCCTTCTACGACACCCAGCGTCCGTTGTACTACGCACGCGGCTTCGCCATCACCGATTTCCAGGTGGACGGCATCCCCACCTACAGCGGCTCGACCAACCAGGAATACGACACCGCCTTCTACGATCGCGTCGAAGTGATCCGCGGCGCCAACGGCCTGCTCAGCGGCGCCGGTGTGCCATCGGCGACGGTCAACCTGCTGCGCAAGCGCCCGGGCAAGGAGTTCGATGCCTCCTTCTCGGTCAGCGCCGGCAGCTGGGACTACCAGCGCATGGAAGCCGACGTGACCGCGCCGTTGACCGCTGACGGCCGTTTCCGCAGCCGCGTGGTTGCCGCCTACACCGACCGCGATCTGTATTACGACCGCTACCACGAGAACAAGATGGCCGGCATGGCCGTGCTGGAAGGTGACCTGACCGACAGCACCACGCTGACCGTGGGCTACCAGACCCAGGACAACAATCCGGTCGGCTCGACCTGGGGCACCGTGCCGTTCTTCAACAGCCAGGGCGACTTCGCCCATCTGCCGCGCTCGACCAACGTCGCGCCGAAGTGGAGCTACTGGCAGCGCGAGACCAGCACCGCCTTCGCCAACCTGGAGCAGCGCTTCGGTGAGAACTGGCTGCTGAAGATCAACACCGCCTACACCCAGGGTAACGTGCAGAACGTGCGCGTGTACGGCAGTGGCTACCCGGATCCGGCCACCGGTGCGGGCATCTTCCTGCGCACCGCCGCCGGCGATTCCGAAGACACCCGCCGCAACGTGGATGCCTACCTGAGCGGCACGTTCTCCCTGTTCGGCCGCGAGCACGACCTGACCGTGGGGGGGCAGTGGGCGGATCTGGAAGGCACCACCAACACCATCGCGCTGCGCTATCCCACCGACTGGGCACGTTGCGGGACCGAGCGCTGCTATTACATCCCGGATATCCGCACGTGGGATGGCGACATCTCCGAGGTGACCTACGCGCGCACCGGCGCACGCCGCGTCGCCAAGACCACCCAGAGCGGCGTCTACGTGGCCACCCGCCTGCGCCTGGCCGATCCGCTGGCCTTGATTGCCGGCGCGCGCCTGAGCCGCTGGGAAACGCTGTCCCGTTCCTACAACGCGGCCGGCGCATACACCGGCACCAGCGGCGCCTACAAAGTGACGGATGAAGTCACGCCCTATGTGGGACTGGTATACGACATCACCCCGCAGGTGGCGGCATATGCCAGCTACACCGAAATCTTCAACCCGCAGAACTTCAAGGACCGCAACGAAAACCTGCTGGCGCCGGTGGAAGGTTCGAATCTGGAAGCGGGCATCAAGTCGCAGTGGCTCGATGGCCGCCTGACCGCCAATGCCGCGGTGTTCGAGGCCAAGCAGGACAACTACGCGGTGCTCGACACGAGCGTGCCGGAGCGCTCGCTCAGCGACGGCAGTTCTGCCTATATCGGCATCAACGGGACCAAGTCACGCGGCTGGGAAGTGGACGTCAACGGCGAGATCCTGCCGGGCTGGACCGTCAATGCCGGCTTCACCCACGTCAAGGTGACCCGTGCCGCCACCGATCTGCTGTACGCCAACCCGGCCGAAGATCTGCTGCAGCTCAACACCCAGGTGCGGCTGCGCGGTGCACTGGAGCGCCTGAGCGTGGGTGCCGGCGTGCAGTGGCAGAGCAAGGTGCAGGGCTACAACGTCCCCTATCCGCTCGGCGGCACGGTGACGGTGAACCAGCCTGCGTATGCGCTGGTGCAGTTCAACGCCAACTACCGCATCAGCGACAGCTGGACGGCGACGTTGAGCGTGCGCAATGCGCTGGACAAGACCTATTGGGCCAACCTGGATTACAACAACTACGGCGAGCCGCGCTTTGTCGCATTGAGCCTGCGCTGGAAGTACTGAGGCCTGACGACATCGCTGTGTTGAACGAACGGGTCGCCTTCGGGCGGCCTGTTCTGTTTTGTGCAACCCACCGTATACCGGTAGTGCCGGCCGCTGGCCGGCTCCTCGAAGACCCGGCATTGCGTGGAGCCGGCCAGCGGCCGGCACTACCTGGGTCGCGTCTCGCGCAGCGTCCACATCACCGGCAGCACCAGTACCGCCACCACGGCGATCATCGCCCCGGGGGCCGACGACCAGCCGGTATGCCGCACCAGCAGTTCGGCCAGCAACGGCGTCGCGCCACCGAAGAACGCCGTGGCCATGGTGACGCCCAGTGCCAGCCCGCTGAGGCGCCCTTCGCCGGGGAACTGCTCGGCCGTGGCAGGGGCCGCCACCGCACTCACCCCACCGGCCAGACACGCCAGCACCACCGCCGCCAGCCCGATCGCCACGGTGCTGCCGCCGGCCATCACCGAGAACATCGTCAACGGCAGCAGCGCCGACAGCGCGGCCAACGCGATCAACACCGGGCGACGCCCGATCCGGTCGGACAGCGCACCGGCCAGTGGTGTCACCACGATCACTGCCACCGCCGCGACCGTGGACAGCCACAACGCCTCCGACTCACTCACCTGCCCCACCGAACCGAGGAACGCGGGCACATAGGTAATGCCGACGTAATAAGTGATCGAGCCCAGTGCGGAGATGGCAAAGGTGCGCGCAATCGCGGGCTTGTGATGCCGCCAGGTATCGCGGATCGGCGACGCCGGCACGGTACCCTCGGCTTGCTGCCGCTCGAACTCGGGCGACTCGTGCATGGTCGAGCGCGCCAGCAGGATCGCACCGGCCAGCGCCGCACCGACGAAAAACGGAATCCGCCAGCCCCAGCCATCCAGCTGCGCCGTGCTCAGCAGCGCGACGGTCAGCGCTGACAACGCCACCGCCAGCAGGGCCCCCACTTCGCTCGCGGCCGACGCCAATGAGGTCACCAGCCCGCGCCTGCGCACGGGTGCGGTTTCCAGCAGATAGGCGACCACGCCCGTGTACTCGCCGCCCACCGAAAAGGCCATCAGGCAGCGCAGCAGCAACAGCAGCACACCGGCAGCGGCGCCGATGCTCTCGAAGGTGGGCAGCAGCGCGGTGGCGAGCATCGCCACGGTCATCAGCAACATCGAGGCCAGCAGCATGTAGCGCCGCCCGAAACGGTCGCCGAGATGGCCGAACACCAGCGCCCCCAGGGGCCGCATCAGATACGACACCGCAAACCCGGCCAGGGTAGCCAGCAGCGCGTTCTCGCCGCCGCCGAAGAACACGCGCGACAGCACCGTGGCCAGATACAGGTAAAGGGTGAAGTCGTACCACTCCACCACCGTGGAGAGACCGGCGATGATCATCGAGCGCGTCTGCGGGCGCGCAGTGGGCGCGGTGGCGGCCGTGCTCAAGCCTGCATCCTGAAAACACGCAGGCCTTCGCGGCGCGGCAGTGGACGAGATCGCATCGAGGGACTCCCGGCCGCCTGGGCCGCATCTGGACGGCGACAGCCTACGCCAGTCGATCTGCACGCCGCGTCACAGCAGAGCGGTCGTGTCGCAACACGCCCTGCCTGCGCTCAGGCCACGGCCGCCGGCCGCACCGCACCCCGCCGATAGCTCAGCAGGCGGCCGTTGCCCGGCGCATTGCCTTCATCCTCGAACAGCCCCAGTTCCTCGGTCACATCGAAGCCCTGCAGGGCCATGCCACGCGAGAACGACCCCACGTTGCCGCGGCCGGGATCGGTGATCAGCAGCTCGGCATCGGGCTTGGCGTGCCGCAGCATCATCGCCGCGATCTGATGGGCATGCCCCCGTTCGTAGAGGATGTCGCTGCCGATGATCAGATCGAAGCGCCCCAGCGAACCGTCAGGGACCTCCCAGGGCAGGTCACGGTAGGTCACCGCGGGCAGGTCGTTGAGGCCGGCGTTGTAGGCCAGGAAGGATTCGGCCAGTGGATGGTGGTCGGTCGCCACGACATCCGCGCCGCGATGGGCCAGCACCAGGCTGGACAGGCCCAGCCCGCAGCCCAGCTCCAGGATCCGCTTACCGGTCACATCGAAGTGGCTCATGGTATCGGCCAGCGCGCGGCCGGCCGGCCAGATCTGACCGAACAGGCTCCACAGCGAGGAGTGGATGCCGGCCCGCTGGGCGCGTCCGGTGGGATCGGAAAACTGCTGCAGATCGCTGAGCGCGCGGATACGGAAGTCGTGACCGCCGACCGGGATGGTGAGAATGCGGGTGGTATAGCCCGGCATGAGCGCTCCGTGGGACACGGGAGCCTTCATTCCGCTGGCGGCATGAAGGACTCTGAGAAAGGAGCGAAGGCGATCAGGTGTCGATCGCGCAGGACGCGCGTACGTGCGTGTGGACCCATCCTACGCCATGGGCGAGGACCTGGCTGAACGCCTCGGGGACGCCTTGCGTGCGTTCGGCGCGGCCTTGCACCCGGCAGGCGCGGCGCCATGGCGCACCTGGCACACCGGGCAGAAAAACGTCCGCCGCCGGGTCGTGCCCGGGTAGGTCTTGCTGAGGGGGCCGCCGCAGTGGGGGCAGGTCCGTTTGGTGTGGACCAGCCAGTGCTGGCGCAGGACGAACTGCTGCTTCCAGTCCAGGAAATCGAAGCTGTACTGTCGCGCCTGTTTGATGATCTCGCCCAGCTTGCGCGGTGGCAGCGCGCCGACCGTGGATTCGGGATGCACACGCGTGCGGAACAGCACCTCGTTCTTGATGATGTTGCCGACGCCGGCAAAGAGGTCCTGGTCCAGCAGCGCGTCGCAGATCAACGTTTCCGGCTGCTGCTTGAGCTTCCTGCGCGCCAGCCCGGGATCCCAGGCCAGGTTCATCACATCCCCGCGCCAGTCGTAGGTGTCCTCCAGCGCGCCTTCGATGTACTTCACCGACGAGGCATAGATGTTGAGCTCGCCGTTGTCGAACTGCAGCGACACCCGCGGTGGCGACGGCTTGCGCTCATCGATGCGGTAGCTGCCGAACATCAGCATGTGCACGCGCAGGCTGAAGCCGCGGAACTCGATCAGGAAGTGCTTGCCCCAGCTGCGCAGCGCCACCACCCGCCGCCCTTCCATGCGGGTCAGGTCCAACGAACTGTTGCCGGTGGCCAGGCGCACGGTCTTGCCGCGGAACTTGGCGGCGGCCTCACGCAGGATGACGATGGAGGGACCTTCAGGCATGTCCGGGCTCCTGGAGGGTAGCGCCGCTCAGGATGTCCTGCAGCCGGGACGCATTGGCGATGGCGAACCCATGGGCGGTGTTGTCGAAGATCACCCAGCGCGCACCTGCTGTCCGCGCAGCAACCGTCCTGGCCAACTCCCGCAGTGCTGCGTCGTCATAGTCGCTGTAGTACATGCGTGGCGCGCCATGCCATCGCCAGTAGCGCCATCCGGCGTCACCGCCCGGCTGGGCGGCCTCGGGAACTCGCGCAGGGTCCGCGCCGACACGCCCGATCGCATGCCGCTGCAGCATCGCGTCGGCCTGCGGTGTGAACCAGGTGGTGTGGCGTGGCTCGCAGACCACGCGCACATCGGTGCGACGCCGCAGCATGCCGAAGAAGCCGGCCGCCACCCGCGCATCGAAGGCATGGCTCGGCGGCAGCTGCAGCAGCAGCCCGCCCAGCGTGCGACCCAGGCCGGCCGTCTCCTCAAGGAAGCGCTCCAGCGCCGGGCCGCAACCGCGCAGCGCTGCCTCATGCGAGATGGCCTTGGGCAGCTTCACCGAGAACCGGAACGTGGCCGGCACGCTCGCCGCCCAGCGTTCATACGTGCGCTGCTGGTGCGGCCGATAGAAAGAGGAGTTGATCTCAACCACCGGGAACCGCGTTGCGTAGCGCGCGAGCATGCTCTCGCCCGCGCCGGTCAATGCGGCGTAACGGCTGGGAATCGACCAGCCTGCGCATCCGATCTTGATCGACGAGGCAGGCATCGCTTACAGGCGGATCTCGCCGTCGTCCTCGCCCGACCAGTAGTGGATGCGGGTCGCCTTGACCTGGATCAGCACGATGCCGGGCGTATCCACGCCCTGCTTGAACCAGCGTTCCAGGTCCGGGACCCAATGCGCCTGAAGGATCGCGCGGTCGCGGCTGAGCGTGGCATGGCCTTCCACGGCCACGAACAACGGCGGCTTGCCCAGCAGCGATTTGCTGCCGGTGAAGGACAGCGCCACTTTCGGGTCGCGTTCGATCTCGGCCACCATGTCGGCACTGTCGAAGGCGAAGAAATAACTGTCGCCGTCGTAGTCCACGTCACCGTTGTTGCTCATCGGCCGGCCGGCGATCTCGCCGCTGGCGGTGTGGGTCTGCAGCATCGCGAAATCGATGCCGGCCATCTTCTTGGCCAGTTCGGGCAGGGTCAGAGTGGTCATGGAATCTCCGCAGGTCAGGGCTCGTGCGCCCAGCCTCCGCGCTGCCCGGTGACCGAGGCATGCACAGCCACTGGCGGAAATTTCACATGAGGTGATCCTCATCGGGCACGCATCCGCACACCATCAGCGCGATCGCAGCGTGATCAGGGTGATCTCGGACGGCACGCCGATACGCGCCGCGAAGCCCGGCCACAACCCGGCACCGTTGCTGACATACAAGGTCATGCCATTCACCTCATAGCGCCCGGACACAAAGCCGCCATTGGCGCGCTTGACCAGCTGGTCCATGCCGAGGATGTGGCCGCCGTGGGTGTGGCCGGAGAGCTGCAGCGCGACGCCCTTCGCGGCATTCGCGCGTGCCTCCACCGGACGATGGTCGAGCAGGATCACCGGCGCCTGCGGGTCCGCGCCGGCCAGTGTGGCGGTCAGGTCCGGCATTGGCAGGCCGTAGCGCGCGGCCACCGGAT
Source organism: Stenotrophomonas sp. Steno-Z10-BAI (assembly GCF_056393115.1). Lineage (NCBI taxonomy): Bacteria > Pseudomonadati > Pseudomonadota > Gammaproteobacteria > Lysobacterales > Lysobacteraceae > Stenotrophomonas > Stenotrophomonas sp. Steno-Z10-BAI. The sequence continues at coordinate 249,071 of NZ_JBWJOZ010000006.1, forward strand.
CGGTGACACCGGCGATGGTCAGCGTCGCACCGTCACGCTGGACCTGCGTGTGGGTGTTCTCCAGCACCTGCATGCCCTGCCCGCGAAAGGCCTGCATCCACTCGGCGTACTGCGCGTAATACTCATGATTGCCGGTGATCGCGATGACGCCATCGGGCGCGTGCAGACTGGCCAGAGGCGCGAAATCGTTGGCGCGGGCGCTGACGCTGCCGTCGATCAGATCCCCGGTGATCACCACCAGATCCGGATGCAGGGCATTGCTCTGGGTGACCACTTTCTCCACCCAGGCACCGGTGAGCAGGCGGCTGGCGTGGATGTCGGTGAGCTGCAGCACGCGGTAGCCGTCGAACGCGGCCGGCAGCCCGTCGATGGCGACCTCGATCTGCCGCGGCTTGGGAACCGCCATGCCCTGCCAGATGCCGTAGGCGGACAGCAGCAGCGCCAACGTGCCCGCTGCAGGGCGCAGCCACGCCGCGCGCAGCATCGGCAGCACGCGCTGCGCCCGGACCAGGCGCGCGATGAGCAGCAGCGCATCCAGCACCAGCACGAACACCGCACTGATCAGCAGCGTGGTGAAGCCGGTCGCGAGCACCGCGATCATCGCCGTGGGAATCTCGGGCGAGGCCATGGTCCCGGCGAACTGGGCCACGATCCGGTGGTGCAGCGCCAGTGCGACCACGAGCAGGCCCAGTACGATCCGCACCGGACGCGACAGCCGCAGCGGCCAGATCACGCGCCACACCAGATACAACGCGAGCAAACAGCCGATCACACTCAGCACAGGCACATCCTGGAAACGTGGGGGAATGGGCCTGCCGCATCGCTGCCGCCTCGCCCAGCCCTTTATCGTTGCCGAATCGCGCGGCGTGTTCCAGTGCAGGAGGTCGTGATGATTCAGGCAGAGCGCTGGCTTGCCTTCGCACGCGCTGCAGCGGCAAGGGGCTTCGCTGCCCGGTTGCGCGCGATCGCGGCGCGGATCAATGCCTTGATGCGGTCGCGTGGATCGTTTCGCCCTCGTGCAGATCGATGGCGCGACGGGTGCAGAACTCAGGGGAAGCGAACATCAATGCAATGTTATATTATTGCTTTTCTAGCACCCTGGTCCCCTCAGCGAGCGACTTCTGTCGGCTTGCGCTACCCCTGTCCTCACGGCTACTGAAAGGCACAAAGAGATGAGAACCAAGGCAATGGTGTCCGCCGTGCTGGCGACCCTGTGCGCCGGCGAAGCGCGCGCGCAGTCCAGCGATGCGGCAATCACGCTGGGCAGCGTGCACGTGCGGGAAGGCTCCCGCCGTCCCCTCGTCGCGAACCGCGTGCTGACCTCGGTGGATGTGCTGGGCGGCGACCAGGTGCATGAGAAGAACGTCTCCAACAGCTGGGAACTGCTTGGCCAGATGCCGGGCATGCAGCTGACCGAAACCCGCCAGGGCGCGGAATCCGGCAAGGCCACCTTCCGCGCGTTCAATGGCGAGGGCTACCTCAACGGCATCAAGATCCTGATCGACGGCATCCCCAGCAACGTCAACAGCGGCAACCAGCGCTTCATCGACATGGTGTTCCCGCTGGACATCGACTACATCGAAGTCGTGCGCGGCACCAACGACCCGCGCTACGGCCTGCACAACATCGGCGGCAACATCAACCTCGGCACCCGCCAGGGCGGCAACTACACCGATGCGCGACTCACCTACGGCAGCTACAACACCCGCGAAGCGCAGGTCGCGATCGGTCGCGAAGCGGACGGTGTCGCCCAGAACTACTTCCTGGCCTCACAGGCCTCCGATGGCTACCGCGACCATGACCGCTCGAAGAAGTACTCGCTCGGCGGCAAGTGGTTCTACAGCGGCGGCGAGGACCTGTTCACCATCGGCCTGATCGCACGGGTGTACCACCACGAGGCGGACGAGCCCGGCTTCATGACGGCTGAAGAGTTGGCCACTGACCGCCGCGGATCCGCGCTCAAGAATGCCAACGATCTCGACGACCGCGACATGCGCCATCTCAGCACCCATCTGGACCTGCAGCTGAGTGACACCGTGCATGTCAGCAACAAGCTGTACTACAACCGCTACGAGGACGATCGGCAGGTGACCTTCACCGGCTACGTGCCCGGCAACGCGCCGCGCCAGCGCCGCCAGTGGGACGAGAAACAGACCGGCCTGCTTAGCACGCTGACCTGGGCGGCCACGCCTGCGCTCACCGTCGAGGCCGGTCTCAACGCCGAGCATCAGGACAACACCTATCGCCGCCTGCGCTACAACCACGCCGTCCCGACCGACTTCTCGACCCCGGCGCGGATCCAGAACGATGACCGCTATTCCCTGGACAACCTCGGTGCTTACGTGCAGGCCGTGTATCAGCCCACCCCTGCCCTGAAGATCGTGCCGGCCTACCGCGTCGACCGCTTCTCCGGCAGCACCCGCCTGCCCGGTGGCATCACCGCCCCGCTGCAGCACTACGGCACGATCGAGCAGCCCAAGCTGAGCGTGGTCTATGCGATCACTCCGGCCCTGAACGTCTATGCCAACTGGGGCAGGACGTTCCAGGTACTGACCGGCTCCACCGCACCGGCCTACCTCACCGCCGGCCAGGCGACCTTCCGGCCCTCGATCAATACCGGCAAGGAGGTGGGCATCAAGTTCACCCCGGCTGTCGGCACCGACGCGCGCATCGCGGTGTGGCGCCAGGATGCCACCGACGAGGTCGCCAACATGCCCGCCACCGGCACCTCGGTCGGCCTGGGCCAGACCCGTCGCGAAGGCGTCGACCTGCAGGTCACCACGCGCCTGGGCGAGCAGTGGACGCTGTGGGGCTCGCACGCCATCCAGCAGGCCAAGGTGGTCAGCGCCTTCACCACCGACGGTACCGCTCTGGCCGGCAACGAAGTCATCGCCACGCCGCGCTACATCAGCAACATCGGCGTGGACTACCGCGCCAACGATCGTTGGACCTTCGGCCTGCAGGGCCGGATGCAGGGTGACTATTACATTGAAGAGCGCAACACGCAGGGCACGTTCGGCGCCTTCGCGGTGCTCGATGCCAGCGCGTCGTATCAGCTGTCCGAGCGGCTGAGCGTGGATGTGCAGGTGAAGAACCTGACCGGCCGCGAGTACGCGTATGCGTGGTACGACAACTTCTTCTGGGGCGGCGATGACCAGCCGATGTTCTCACCCGCACCGGGGCGCGCGGCCTACGTGTCGTTGAACCTGAAGCTGTAGGGCAGCCCGCCCCTCAGATCCAGCGCTGATCCAGCAGTTCGCGCTTGATGTAGGCGTAGAACACGGGCGCCGCGACCAGCCCTGGCAGCCCGAACGCGGCTTCCATCACCAGCATGGCGAGCAGCAGTTCCCACGCACGTGCCTGGATCTCCCCTCCGACGATGCGCGCGTTGAGGAAATACTCCAGCTTGTGGATGACCACCAGGTACAGCAGCGCGACCACGGCCACGTAGAACGACACCGACAGCGCGACGATGGTGATGACCGTGTTGGAGATGATGTTGCCCACCACCGGCAGCAGGCCGGCGAGGAAGGTGATCAGCACCAGCGTCTTGGACAGCGGCAGATGCACACCGAACAGCGGCAGCACCCCGAGCAGGAAGATGGCGGTGAACAGCGTATTGAGCAGGGAGATCTTCACCTGGGCAAACACCACCTGCCGGAACGCCGTGGCCATGCGGCTGGTGCGGCCGATCAGCTCCTGCGCCAATGGCCCCATCTTCGGCAGCGGCAGCTCGTCGTAGAGCGCGATCATCGCACCCAGCACCATGCCGATCAGGATCCGCACGCTGATCTGCACGGCCGACGTGCCGGCGATACCGAGCTGCTGGCGGTGGGTCGCCGCCCAGTCGTTCATCGCCGTGCGCAGCGCCTGCAGGTCTTCCGGGATATAGGGCTGCAGCAGGTCCGGCACCTGGTGGCGGGAGGTGTTGAGGATGTCCATCAGACGCATCAACAGCGCATCCGGCCCACCGGTCTCGTTGCGGAAGAACGAGGCGATGCCGATCGCCGCCAGGGTCAGCGCGCCGATGATCAACGCTGACAGCACGATCACCGAATAGGCCCGTGCGCGCCCGGGCGGCAACTTGCCCTCGACGGTGGAGGCCAGCAGATGGGTCAGGTGGAACACCAGCAGGCCCGACAGCAGGGTCACCACCAGCCCGAGTTTCAAGGTCAGCCACATGCCCAGCAGCATCAGCAACCAGGCCGCGATGCGGGCGGTGGGCGGCTTGGGCAACGCGGGGATCACTATGGACATGCGGGCGCATCCTGACGGGTGGCCCATGGTACTGCCCAGCGCCATCAAGAAACTGCGCAGGCCCACGCGAACGGGTTCAGCTCGCCGCCATCGCGCAGCGTCGGCCCGAGCTCGATGGCTGTCTGCATCGAGCACATTAAGCAGGCCACTTCGGCTGCAGAATCCCCGGCGCCTCGCCCACATTCAACGGTGCAGATGATGCTGTGTGCTATCTCTTCAAGGCGCTGGAGTACGTCATTCAATACGATTCAGCGATCAGAAATGAGACCACCATCTTGGCCCCGGCGCAGGTCACCATGTTAGTGTTTCGAGAAGCAAGCAAGGAGCTGTATCGATGACTGATGGAATCACCACGATGTCGACCATGCACACTTCGCACCATCCGATTGACCGTCTCGCAACGAGACCACATTTGGCACAACGGCAGAACGCCATCCAGCGCTCAATCAAGCCGATGGCACGCCTGAAGATCCCACCTTCGCTGTAATCGCCGCCGCCATCGCGGCCATCTGATCTCTTCATGACTGACGACGGCCGGTTCTTCATGAGCGAGATCGCCGCACGGTTGAGGGGCTGCGAAGTGCCACTCAATCATGGCCACGCGTATGGCTTTGATCTTCTGCACGCGATCATGGATACCTATGTAGGGCGGCACCCCGAACTGGTTTACACGCGTGACAGCGCTGTTGGCGATCTTCTGCTGCCGGCGGTTGCTGGCGTTGTGACCCGGTTGTCGACAGCACGGGAACTCATGGCCTATCCCGGCGTGCTCAGCTGCCAGATGAACGTTGCGATCGGCGATTGCATTCAACCGAAGCGATCGTCCGGATTCTGCGCCGGCTACGTGCAGGTCGAAGGACGGACGTCTGCCGAGGTCCAGGAGCGCATGCAACGGATCCTCGACGGCTTCGTCCTGGATGTTGCCCACACCCCTTCTTGAACGCCATGCAGGAGCAACGAATGAACCACTTGACCGCGCGGATGGCGCTTCTGGGTATCCCCGCCGTGCGCTGGGTCATAGTCAGCTGCCTGTTGGCGAACATCGGCGCTGGCATGGTGCTGCTTACCATGTCGTGGACGGTCGTAAACCAACACGCATCCGTATCCGCACTGGCGGGACTGATGGTCTGTTTCTGGCTGCCCTCCCTGCTTCTTGCCCCCGCAATCGGCCTGCTGGTCGACCGGGTGGACAGACGTCACATCGTCATGGCGACGAAGATCCTGCGCGTGGTTGCCCTTGTTGCTGCCGCTGCACTCTACATCAGGCACCCGGGCGTTGCTGCGCTGATGGCTCTGGCGTTCGTGATGGGTTCCTGTGCTGCCCTGTACACACCAGCCCTGCTGGCCATGGTCCGTGAGCTGGTCGACGACAGCAGGCTGCTGCATGCCAATTCCACGGTTGACATCGCATTCGAGGTTGGTTTCATCGTCGGCATGCCTATCAGCGGAGCACTCATGATGGTCGCTTCACCGGCGACGGTGCTGCTGATAACCGCGGGCCTTTTCGCAGCGGCATTTCTCTGCATGCTGTTCGTGCGCAAGGAACACCTGGAGTTCCGCTGCGATCCAATTAGCAAGGGCAGCTACTGGCAGGACACCCGTGACGGCGTCCGCTACCTGCTGGGAGAGCATAGGCTGGTACTGCTATACAGCATACAGATGCTTGTTTACGTCACTCTGATGACGACAAGCATCCTGCTTGCGCCGTTCGCCAAGGTGGTGCTGGATCTCAGTTCAGGCCAGTTTGGTGCAATCGAAGCGTCGCTGTCGGCAGGTGCCGTGATAGGGGCGTTCGTCCTCCCGGCTGCCGCCACGCGGTGGGGTTATGGTCCTGCGCTGGTGGCCGCGACGCTTGTAATGGCCCTCTCTTTTGCGATCTTTGCCCTGACCAGTTCGTTCTGGAAGGCATTCTTCCTCTACTTTGTGATCGGCACCTGTCTGGCCGCCTGGCCTGTGGTGACGACCGCCGCGCAGCGGCTTACCGAGAAGGGGATGCAGGGGCGTGTACAGACTGCGGCCAACGCGGTCTCCAGCGCTCTCATACTCGTCATGTATGGCCTGGTCGGCGGAGCCGGCGCCCATGTTTCCATCCGCTGGAGCTATGCTTCGGTCGTGATAATCTCAGCGGTGGCATGCGTCATTGCCTACTACGCGTACTTCGTCTGCAAGGAGCCCGTTGCAGACGCACCTGCGTAATGGAATCGATTGGGTGCATGGCTGCTGAGGCTGCGGTGCCACCGGCACCGGGGATGGACACGTTGCCCCGCCGCTTCGACCAACCGGCGCGTCGGGGTGCCAGGCACCGGACTGCCCTCACCTCCGCCCGGGCGAGGCAGTCGAGCCCCGCAGCATCAAACTGAAATCCAGCGTCTGCTGAAGCGGCACATCGACACGTTCGATGATCGCGAGCAGCAGGTTGACCGCGCGGGCACCGATCTCCCGCATCGGTTGCCTGATGGTCGTCAGCGGAGGCGTGAGGTAACGCGACGATGCCAGGTCGTCGAAGCCGACGACGGACAGATCACCCGGCACCCGGATGCCCAGATCCCGGCAGGCCGCCAGGACGCCCAGTGCCATCTGGTCGCTGAAACAGAACACCGCCGTCGGCACGGGCGCGCGCGTCAACAGCGACATCCCGGCCGCGTGCCCGGATTCGATGGTGAAGTCGCCCGGCACGACGCTCAACTGGCGCAGGCGGCCACGCGCCTTGGCAGCGGTCCGGACGCCTTCCAGTCGTTGCTGGTGCAGAGGATTGTCGCGCGGCCCACCGACCACGGCGATCCGCTCGTGCCCCAGCCCGTACAGGTGTTCCATCACGGCGCGCGCGGCGGCCGCGTTGTCGATGTGGACGCTGGGGATGCCCAGCGCGGGATCGAATTCGCATCCGTTGACCACCGGCGCGGCGGCGCCGCGCTGCTGGACGATCTCGCGCGCCGTCGGCGGCAGGCGATGGCCCAGCACGATCAGGCCATCGGCCTCGTTGCGCCGGAGCATCTGTGCGTAGCGCTCCTCGCGCTCGGGCCGGTTCTGGGTATCGCCGAGCAGGACAGCGTAGCCAACGGCCTGCGCCGCGTCCTCCGCGCCCTGCAGGATCTGGGCGAAGAACGGATTGGCGATGTCCGGCACGGTGACCAGGATCTTGCCGCTGCGCTGGGTCTTGAGTGTCCGGGCAACCGTGTTGGGGACATAGCCCAGCGCCGACGCCGCCTGTTCGATGCGCGCGCGCGTGGCCGGCAGGACTTTTTCCGGCCGGGACAGCGCCCGCGACACCGTGCCGGCGGAAACACCGACGTGCTTTGCGATGTCGTAGATGGTGGCCATGGCGTTACCTCTTCCTTCCGCTGTGCAGTGCACAACAGCTCTTTCGAATGCCCCTGCTAGGATAATGCAATCGATTGCATCGAGGGCGAATCCGCTTGAAAACGCTCAAGGGTCCAGCACTGTTCCTGGCGCAGTTCATTGGCGACACACCTCCGTTCGATCGGCTGGACACGCTGGCCGGATGGGCCGCGGGGCTGGGCTATTCTGGCGTACAAGTGCCTACCAGCGCTCCGGCGCTGTTCGATCTGGCCGAAGCTGCGCGCAGCCAGACGTATTGCGACGATGTGACCGGCATGCTGGGTGCACACGGCCTGCAGATCACCGAACTGTCCACCCACCTGCAGGGGCAGCTGGTTGCCGTCCATCCGGCCTATGACAGCCTGTTCGACGGATTCGCACCACCGGACAAACGCGGTGATCCCGCGGCCCGCCAAGCCTGGGCGGTGGAGCAGCTGCTGCTGGCCGCCAAGGCCAGCCAGCGCCTGGGGCTGACCGCGCACGCCACGTTCTCCGGCGCGCTGGCCTGGCCCTACTTCTATCCCTGGCCGCAACGCCCACCCGGGTTGGTGGATGAAGCGTTCGCCGAACTCGGCCGCCGCTGGCGTCCGATCCTGGATGCGTTCGACACCTGCGGCGTGGATCTGTGTTTCGAGATCCACCCGGGCGAGGACCTGCATGACGGCGCAACGTTCGAGCGCTTTCTCAAGGTGGTGGACCACCATCCCCGCGCGAAGATCCTGTACGACCCCAGTCACCTGCTGCTGCAGCAGATGGACTACCTGGGTTTCATCGACCGCTACCACGATCGCATCGGCATCTTCCACGTCAAGGACGCGGAGTATCACGCCAGCGCGCGCAGTGGCGTGTATGGCGGTTACCAGGACTGGATCGATCGTCCTGGGCGGTTCCGCTCGCTCGGGGACGGCCAGATCGACTTCAAGGCGATCTTCTCGAAATTCGCGCAGTACGACTTTCCCGGCTGGGCTGTGCTGGAGTGGGAGTGCTGCCTGAAGCACCCGGAAGACGGCGCGCGCGAAGGGGCCGCCTTCATCCGCAACCACATCATCCGCGTGACCGGGCGCGCCTTCGACGACTTTGCCGACAGCGGCACCGATCCTGGATCACTGCGTCGCATGCTGGGGATCTGAGCCATCACTGCCTGGGAGGGCAAGCCATGACGCACACCATGTCGCGCTTGGGCGCGATGATGTTTCTGCAGTTCTTCATCTGGGGGGCATGGTTCGTCACCCTGGGGACCTACCTAGTGCAGGGGCCGTTGCAGGCCAGCGCGAGCCAGGTCGCGACGGCGTTCCTCAGCCAATCGATCGGCGCCATCGTCGCGCCCTTCCTGGTCTGCCTGATCGCGGATCGCTACTTCGCGGCGCAGCGCATCCTCGCGGTACTCCACCTCGCTGGCGCGGCGCTGATGTGGCTGGCATCCACGGCGACGGACTTCAGCACCTTCTCCGTCTATGTCATGGGGTACATGCTGCTGTTCATGCCAACGCTGGCGCTGGCCAACAGTGTGGCGATGCGGCACATGCAGTCGCCGGAAAAGCAGTTTCCGCTCGTGCGGGTGGCCGGCAGCGTCGGCTGGATCGTGGCGGGCGTGCTGATCGGCTGGCTGGGCTGGGAACAGGCGCATCGGCTCGAGCTGACGTTCCGGATGGCGGCGATGGCGTCGCTGGCGCTCGGCCTGTATGCGTTCACGCTGCCGCACACACCGCCGCTGGCGCAACAGCGCGACGCCGGGCTGGGACAGATCCTGGGGCTGGATTCGCTGCGGCTTCTGAAGTCGCGCTCCTACCTGGTGTTCTTCCTGGCCTCCATCGCCATCTGCATCCCGCTGGCGTTCTACTACAACTTCACCAACCCGTACCTCAACGATCTGGGCGTGCGCGGCGCGGCCGGCCTGCAATCGCTGGGCCAGGTCTCCGAAGTGCTGCTGATGCTGGCCATGCCGTTCCTGTTCGTGCGGCTGGGAGTGAAGACGATGCTGGCGCTGGGCATGGCGGCGTGGGTAGTGCGCTATGCGATGTTCGCCTTCGGCGATGCAGGCAGCGGCTTCTCCCTGCTGGTGATCGGCATCGTGCTGCACGGCATCTGCTACGACTTCTTCTTCGTCACCGGCCAGATCTACACCGATGCGCATGCCGGCCCCGCCGCGCGCAGCAGCGCGCAGGGGTTCATCACCCTGGCCACGTACGGCGTGGGCATGTTGATCGGCACGTTCCTGTCCGGCGCGGTGGTGGAGCACTACACCACGGCAGCTGGCCCGGACTGGCAGCAGATCTGGCTCTTCCCGGCGGGCGTCGCGCTGGTCGTGCTGATCGCCTTCCTGCTGCTGTTCCGCGACCGGCCGGCGGTCGCGGCCGCCCCTTCCACACCCTGAGGACCGCACCCGATGCCAACGCTTGGAATCGCCATCATCGGCACCGGCATGATCGGCGCGGTGCATCGTCGCGCGGCGCTGCTGGCGGGAGCGGAAATCCGGGGCGTGGCCGCCTCGTCACCGCAGCGCGCACGCGACGTGGCGCAGGCATGGAATGTCCCGCGCGCCTATCGTGACATCGAAGAGGTGGTCACCGATCCGCAGGTCCACGTGGTGCACGTCTGCACGCCAAACCATCTGCACCGCGCCATGGCGCAGACGGCGCTGAAAGCGGGCAAGCACGTGATCTGCGAGAAACCGCTGGCCACCACACTGGAGGATGCCCAGGCGCTGGCCGCATTGGCCGCCTCGACCGGGCTGGTCGCCACGGTGCCGTTCGTCTACCGCTACCACCCGGTGGTGCGCGAGGCGCGCGCACGCATCGCGCAGGGCGAGCTGGGCCCGCTGCACCTGATCCACGGCAGCTACCTGCAGGACTGGCTGCTGGACCCGGCCAGCAACAACTGGCGCGTGGACCCGGCGCTGGGCGGCGCGTCGCGCGTGTTCGCCGACATCGGCTCGCACTGGTGCGACCTGGTGGAATGGGCCAGTGGCGAGCGCTTCGTCGACGTCAGTGCGGCATTCGCCACCGTGCTCGCCGAGCGCGGCGCCCTCACCGGCCAGAGCTTCACCCCGCCGGCGGCGGGCGGCGCGATGCAGGCCGTATCCAGCGAAGATGTGGCCGCGGCGATGTTCAAGACCGGCGCAGGCACGCTGGCGTCATTGACGGTCAGCCAGGTCTCGGCCGGACGCCACAATCGCCTCTGGTTCGAGATCGACGGCGCCCGGGCCAGCGTGGCGTTCAACCAGGAGGACGCCGAACGGCTGTGGATCGGCCGACCCGACCAGCGCGAGGAAACCTTCGTGCGTGGGCCAGGTGCCGGCAGTGCCGAACAACGCCGGCTGTCGGTGTTGCCGCCCGGCCATGCGCAGGGCTACGGCCACTGCTTCGAGGCGTTCGTCGCCGACACCTACCACGCCATCGACGGCGAGCGGCCACAGGGCCTGCCCACCTTCGAGGACGGCCTGCGTTCGGCGTTGATCGTCGACCGCGTGATTGCATCGGCCAGGTCCCGTGCCTGGACCACCATCGGTTGAATCCCGGGAGGATGTGTTGATGAACATCGCTACACGCAGGACCACCACCCTCGCACTGCTGCTCGTTGCCCTGCCCGCCTTCGCAGGCGCCCCGGCCGGTCCACAGCAGCCCATCGCAGTGCAGATGTACACGCTGCGCGACGCCGGCACGCTCGACCAGCAGTTGAAGATCGTGCATGACGCGGGCGTCGGCGCGGTGGAGACAGTCGGTACCCAGAATGTCAGCGCCGCCGAACTCAAGCACCTGCTGGACCGCTATTCGATCAAGGCCATTTCCTCCCACGTGCAACTGGCCGATCTGCGCAGCGACCTGGCCGGGGTGGTGGCCTTCAACCGCTCGATCGGAAACACCACTCTGGTGGTGCCGTACCTGGACGAGAAGGATCGGCCGACCGATGCCGCTGGCTGGACCGCACTGGGCCAGGAACTGGGCCGGATCGCGGCTGAGGCAAACATCCAGGGGATGCGATTGGCTTACCACAACCATGACTTCGAGCTGGTCGACTTCAACGGCAGAACCGGCCTGGAACTGCTGTTCGCTGCGGCCGGCCCCGACCTGCAGACCGAGCTGGACCTGGCCTGGGTAGCCCGTGCGGGCCATGACCCGGTGGTGATGCTGGGCAAATTCCGTGGCCACGTGTTCGCGGTACACGCCAAGGACAACGCACCCAGAGGCCAGGCCGAAGACGAGGGCGGCTTCGCCGCTGTTGGCCAGGGCGTGCTGGACTGGAACGCGATCCTGCCTGCCGCCGCGGCAGCGGGCGTGCAGTGGTACATCGTCGAGCACGACCAACCTCGTGATCCGGCCAAGGTCATCAAGACGGGCGCGGACTACCTGCGCCAGCACCTCACCGCTACGTTGCCCGCCAGCGCACCGCGCTAGCCCGCCAAGGAGCCGCACTTGAACAAGATCCTGACGCTGGCCCTGACGCTGTTCGGCACGGTGCTGGCCCCCACAGCGTGGTCCAACGATGACCCGGCCGCTGGCGCACAACTCTATGCCGTGCACTGCACGGCCTGCCACGGCGCGAATCGGGCCGGCATTCCGCCGACGTTCCCCGCACTCACCGATGTCGCCAAGCGGTTGCAGCCGGCGCAGATCAAGGAAAAGATCAGCAAGGGCGGCGGCTTGATGCCGCCCTTCTCCCAGCTGTCGCAGCAGGAAATCGACAATCTCGCCAGTTACCTGGCGAAATAAGCGGCCGGCGACCACGCCGGCCGTGTGCCACTACAGCTCGCGCACCCAGATATTGCGGTAGCTGACCTTCGAATCATGTTCCTGCAGGGAGAGCGGCGCGCACGCATGGGGCGAATACGAGGGCGCGCCGATGTACTCGGTCTTGCCCGCCAGCACGGTGTCGTCCTGCACCAGCACGCCGTTGTGCAGGACGGTGATGCGCGCAGGCGATACAAGCCCACCGCCCACTGAGAAGCGCGGTGCCTTCCAGAGGATGTCGTAGGCCTGCCACTCGCCCGGCGCGCGCGAGGCGTTCACCAAGGGCATGGCCTGCTTGTAGATGGCGCCGGCCTGGCCATTGGCATAGGTCGGGTTGTTGTAGCTGTCGAGCACCTGCAGCTCATACAGTTCCTGCAGGAAGATGCCGCTGTTGCCCCGGTTCTGGCCATCGAAACCCGTGGTTTCGACGGGCGTGCGCCACTCGACATGCAGCTGGACGTCGCAGAAGCGCTGCCGGGTACGGATGCCCTTGCTGCCCGGAACCACCGTGAGCGCGCCATCGGCGACGCGCCAGGGCACGCGTCCGCCCTGCTCCGACTCCCAGGCCGAGACGTCCTTGCCATCGAACAGCACGATGGCGTCGGACGGCGCCTTTCCCGGCGGGGTGGTCACCGTTGCAGGCACGGGCGTCCATACCTCGGTCTTCGCCGGATCGTGCGCGGGATCGGCACCGGCCTGCGCGAGCGCGGGTGCGGCAACCAGCACGGCGGCGGCGATCAGCACAGGCGTGATCATTCTGTTGCGCTCCATCAGCTGGTCCCCCACGCCGGCGTACCGGGGATATAGGCGAGGTCGCCGTCGTAGCGCCCCGGCACCGCGACGTAGCGCAGCACTTCAGTTGCGCCGACCTTGGAGGTGAAGAAACCGAAGATGGTCAGCTGCTTGAACATCGTGAAGTAATGCGGCATCGGCTCTCCTTCCTCGGCGGTACCGGTCGCGGTGACCTCGACCGCGTGTTTCCTGGCCTCAGCATCCAGCGCGCGCAGCAGTTCGGTGCGGGCCTGCGGCGCAAGTGAAACGAAGCGGCCGCCCGCGCGTTTGTCGATATCGGCCAGGCCGGCGCGGAACGTCGCCTGCTGCCGGGCGGTGTAGCAGTCGCTGACGAACGTCGCCATGAACGCACCGGCGCCTGCGTCTTTCGCCCCCGGCGTTGTCGTCCGCGGCAGGATGGTCTCGGCGATCTCGTCCAGCGTGCCGACATCGGCATCGGAGAACAGGGCTTTCGCCGTCGCGGCCGGGGGCTGTGCCTGACCGAGCGCGGGCAGACCGATCATGGCCGCACCGGTGGCGGCGACGATCATCTTCAGCAGTTCGCGACGATCCATCAGAGATTCCCCGCTTTCAGTTCGCGTGCGGCATGGTCGGCGGCCCGCGCCGTCAGCGCCATGTAGGTCAGCGAAGGATTCACGCACGCGCTGGACGTCATGCAGGCACCGTCGGTCACATAGACGTTGGGCGCATCCCAGACCTGGTTGTGCTGGTTCAGCACGGACGTCCTGCGGTCACGGCCCATGCGCGCGGTCCCCATTTCGTGGATGCCCTTGCCTGGCGCGTAGTCATTGTCATGCATCTCCACCTCTTTGACCCCCGCGGCCTCGAGCATCTCGGCAGCATCGGCGGCCATGTCCTTGCGCATGGCCAGTTCGTTGGCGCGCATGGAGACATCCATCGCCAGCACCGGCAGTCCCCACTTGTCCTTGCGGTCGCCGTCCAGGCGGATCGTGTTGTCGTGGTGCGGCAGCATTTCGCCGAAGCCGGTCATGCCGATGCGCCAGTCACCGGGCACGGTCAGCGCCTCCTTCAGGTCGGCACCGATGTTCAGCTCGGCGATCTCGCGCGACCATCCCGTGCGGCTGGCACCGCCCTGGTAGCCGAAGCCACGCAGGTAGCGGCGCTTGTCCGCAGCCACGTTGCGGAAGCGGGGAATGTAGAAGCCGCAGGGACGACGGCCGAAGTAGTACTTGTCCTCATAGCCCTCGACCCGGCCCGAGGCGCCCGCACCGAAATGATGGTCCATCACGTTGTGGCCCAGCTCGCCCGACGATGCGCCCAGCCCGCCATCCCACACATCGGTGGCGGAGTTCATCAGCAGCCAGGTGGAGTTGAAGGAGGACGCATTGAGGAAGATGACCTTGGCCGTGTACTCATAGGTCTGCCCCGTCTCGGCATCGATGACCTCCACCCCGCGCGCACGCTTGCGGTCCTTGTCGTAGAGCACTTCCTTGACGATCGAGAACGGCCGCAACGTCAGGTTGCCCGTCTTCATGGCCGCCGGCAGCGTCGCCGCCTGTGTCGAAAAGTACGCACCGAAGGGACAGCCAAGAATGCACTTGTTGCGGTACTGGCAGTTGACCCGACCCTGCTCGGGCAATGGCTGGGTGATGTTGGCGGTGCGCGAGTGGATCATGTGCCGGGTTCCGCCGAAGGCCTTCCTGATCCGCGCGGCCACGTCCTTCTCGACGATATTGAGCGGAATCGGCGGCAGGAACTGGCCGTCCGGCAGCACATCCAGACCTTCGCGGGTGCCGGCGATGCCGGCGAACTTCTCCACATGGTCGTACCAGGGTGCGATGTCGGCGTACCGGATCGGCCAGTCGGTGGCGATGCCGTCCTTGAGGTTCGCCTCAAAATCCAGGTCGGAGAAGCGATAGCTCTGCCGGCCCCACATCAGCGAACGCCCGCCGACGTGGTAGCCGCGGAACCAGTCGAAGCGCTTGGTCTCGATGTAGGGCGATTCCTGTTCGTCGGCCCACATGCCCTGGAGATTCTCGGCCAGCGCGTAGTCGCGCATCAGCACCGGGAAGGCGGCCTTCATCGCCTGGGTTGGTCGGTTGCGGTGCGGGAAGTCCCACGGTTCCTTCATCGCATTGACGTAGTCCTTCACGTGTTCGATGTTGCGCCCGCGTTCCAGCATCAGGACCTTGAGGCCCTTCTCGGTCAGTTCCTTGGCCGCCCAACCGCCACTGATTCCCGAGCCAACGACGATCGCGTCGTAATGATTGTCTGCCATGGATCTCTCACCTGGTGGATATCGTTTCAGACGTCGCAGAGGCGGATCGCCTCGCGCAGCGAGCCGACGGGATCCGGTGCCGCAGGCATGAATTCCTGCGCCAGATATCCGTCGAAACCGGTGTCGCGGATCGCGCGACAGATGGCGGGGTAATTGAGTTCCTGCTGGTCCCCGATCTCGTGCCGGCCCGGCACGCCCGCCGTGTGGTAATGCTTGAAACAGGCGTGATCCCTGCCGATGGTGGCGATGATGTCGCCTTCCATGATCTGCATGTGATAGATGTCGTAGAGCAGGCCGAAATGGTCCGAGCCGAGCCGCTGGCACAGCGCCACGCCCCATGCGGAGGTGTCGCACAGGTAGTCGGGATGATCGACCCTGGAGTTCAGCAGCTCCATCACCAGCACGACGTTGCGTTTCTCGGCGTGCCGGAGGATGCGCTTGAGCCCCGCTTCGGCATGGGCCATGCCTTCCTCGGGGTCCATGCCGTTGCGATTGCCGGAGAAGCAGATGAGGTTGCGGTAGCCGGCATCGGCGACCAGATCGATGTGCCGCGTGTAGCGCTCCACCAGTTGGTCGTGGAACTCGCGGCCGGCAAAGCCCTTGGTCAGGCCCAGCTCCGCACCGTTGCACATCGAGCTGTCCACGCCATGGGCCTTCAGCGTGGGCCAGTCCTCCGGGCCGACCAGATCGATGGCAGCGAACCCGATGTCCTTCACCGTCCTGCACAGTTGCGCGACCGACTGCTGCGGAAAGGTCCAGCGGGCGACGGAGTGCTTCAGGTTGCCCCTGAGCGGCGCGGCCGCGGCAAACGCCGGCAGCACGCCCGCAGCACCCAAACCAAGGCTCGCGGCGGCCGCCAGGCGCAGTGCATCGCGCCGCGTGAGCCCCGGCCCCGATACCGGCGCCGGTCTGATCGAATGGATGGACATCCGTCTTCCGGCCTCCCAACCGGTATCAAACGCTGACGATCCGCTGCAATGCAATCGATTGCACCATAGAGGAGGAACTGATTTTTTTGCAAGACGCGGTGCACGAAAACGCATGCTGCGGGGCACAACGCGCGTGATGCCTCTCGCCGCGTTCGTGCGATGGGAGGGCGGCGTGCCACGTAGTCGCGTTCACCGGGCTGCGGCAGGACAGCGCCGCCGCCCAGCAAGCATGCGCTCATCCCCGGCGATGCATTGCCTGGCGCAACTGCTCGCGGGCCTCCGGATCGGCCTCGATCATGCGCCGCAGCGAGCGATAGACATACGCGCGGCAGAGCCCCGGCCAGGCGACCAGCAGATAGACAGCGCCGGCGATCAGCCACGCATTGGGTGCCTGCTTCATCAGGCCGGTGTAACCACCGGTCGCGGCCACTGCCAGGATGACCAGCAGCACCCAGCGGAACCAGCGCCAGAACCGCATTCCCCAGTCGACATTGAGCACGTGCTTGAGTTCCTGGTCCGTCAGTCGCATGCCGTCACTCCTCCCTTGAGTTGTGACCCATCGTGCCACGACCAGAGATCGAAGACCGGCGCCAGACCAGCAGGAACCAGAACGTCCCGTGCAGAAAAGAAAAACCCCAGCAAGCACAGTGGCTTGCTGGGGTTCTATTTACACCCGTAAAAATCAGAAATCAAAAGGGGTCTATCCACCAATGCTCCGGAAAGACACCATTTACCCCTTTGAAATCATTGGCTTAGATAAATAAACACCACAACTGGCTATACCCTTTTGTCACGAATCATCCCTTGGCGGCCCCACCGCGGCTTCAAACGCAACAAAATTGCTCCAATCATTAGGAGCCACCTATACAAAGCGTATGAGCCGCTCAGAGCTGTTGAACGCTCAACCACCCGCGCGATAGTCCGGCAGGTTGGGCTGGTGCCTCGACTGCCAGTCGCTACCGGAACAGACTCCGCACGTCCGCGCGTTGAATGTAACTAGACTCATGTCAGAACACTGGAGGAGCTCGCCCTGGATCGCTGACTGGATCCGAAGAGGCACACGCAGGAGGCGTCCCGCGGCGCCAAATTGGGGCTAGAGCTCCAGGGAGCTCAGATCGCGCGAGGTGAACCTTGCCGCCGTGGCATCATTGAGCCCGTCTTGTCACACAAAGATACGAAATGTCCATTATATTGGACATTTCGTATTCGTTGTGACGTATTACGGACCTTGACCTGACCGTTTTTACGGACACCTGGTCAATCATGTGTATAATAACGGACATGAAAGATGTCATCCTCCTCCGCCTTGCTCACCAGATCCGGAGCATGCGCGTCCAGCGTGGCCTAAGCCAATCGGCCTTAGCTGCCGCCGCCAGCGTGAACCGAAAAACGATCATCGAGCTGGAGAAGGGTGCAGCCGGGATCGCGCTCGGTACCGTGGTGGCGGTGTTGGAAAGCATGGGCGGCGAACTAAGCGTAGTGCCTGCCTCCAAGCCCACCACGGTAGAACTGCGGTCGCTGCTCGGGCTGGCGCCACCTCATGCCATGTACGGACATCACGCGCCTGGGAAGAAGGTGGCCGCAGACAGTGCCGTGCAAGGTCCCCGTCGGCGGCGCGTGACCGCTAGTGGCAAGACCGAGCCGGGCCAGCCGATAGGGAGCAAATGATGGTCAAGCGCACAAGCATGACGGTGTCCACGCCCCAGGGTCTATCGGGGCAGTTGGACTACGTGGGCTACTACGCCTTCAACTACGCGCCAAGTGCCCTACCCCCCTCCGCTGTCTCGTTGGGTATGCCCGTACGCATGGAGCCGTATGAAGACAACGAACTCATGTCCATCTTCCAAATGAACCTTCCGGAGGGCCATATGCTGGAGATGCTTCAGCGTCGGTTTGGGAAGACATCCACGCTTGATCCCATGCTCCTTTTGGCGATGGCGGGTGGTGAAGCTGGCATTGGCCGTGTCTTTGTCACAAGCCCTGAGTTCACCCCCGGTGCGGCGATGGGCATTGAACTTTCTCAGTTGCTGGCAGACCAAGGAACAGGCGATTTGTTCCAAGAACTGACCGACGCCTACCTGATGCGGTCAGGCGTCTCTGGCATGCAGCCGAAGCTTCTGGTCCCAGAGCAATCAGGGGCAGTATTCGGAAAGGCACTTCTGCCCACACGAGAACTCATCGTCAAGACCGAAGGCGCCCACTTCCCCGGTTTGGCCATCAACGAATACCTATGCATGTCCATCGCCAAGGAAGCTGGTATTCCGGTACCGGATTTTTTCCTTTCAGCAGACAATAAACGATTTGTCATGCGGCGATTTGATCGCACGCAGGCAGGGGCACCAATAGGCTTTGAGGACATTGCGGTCCTTGCGGGACTCAACGCAAGCTGGAAGTACAGCCTCAGCTATGAGCAGGTTGCCCAGATACTCAATGCCTACTGCTCGGTGGAGCATCGGCGGGCGGCGTTGGCGCAGCTATTCGACCAAGTCGCACTGTCAGTATTGGTCGGTAACGGTGATGCGCACCTGAAGAACTTCGGCGTGACCTACGAGAATCCTGCACAGGACACCGTGAAAATGTCGCCGGCCTACGATATCGTCTGTACCACCTGCTACCTTCCCAGTGATGTGTTAGCGCTGACCTTGAATCACCAGAAGGGTCTGTTGGCAGCAAGGGTGGATTTGGAAGATTTTGGGAAGAATAGCTGCAAGGTTGTCGACCCGCTCGCTCGGATCGCCCGGCTGGTGGAGGCTATGCATGTGGTCATGTACACCGAAAGCGATCGAATTGACCAGGTCCCAGGGTTACGACAATGCTTCGAACCTTCGCTAGCGCGGTTCGAAAAATTGGTGACCGGGCACCCCCCGTGCTTGCTCGACTCGTAGACCACCCACTGGCCGGCAACGATTGGCCTAGTTCCAATTACAACGCTGACACTATGCCGGTGCAGGTCCATTTGTGTATGAGGGCCTGCTACTAAACGGAGTGCGGCAGACGGAGGAGCCATGCAGTGCGCTTTCCGCTGCCGCGGCAGCTGGAAAAACTCCGAGCACCCGCTACCTGATCAACTCTCAGATGCTGTCTAGAGACATCCACAGCCCAGCGCGATCTACCATCGATCCTTTCTAGGCCAATACTCACTTTGCCCCTGAGCGCGGGTCAAGGCCTCTTTGAGCGCCTGAACTCTAGCCTCCGTAGCGCCGTCTTCAATCAGATCTTCGCAGGCGCTCTCAAGCGCCCAATACACGCGGGCCGCCTTGTTGATGTAGTCCAGCCAGCTGTCCAGCTCCTTGGACGCCGGGAGAGTTGAAGCGTGTACGTGTTTCGCAAGATCGGCGGACATATCTCGTAATGCAGTTGCCAAATCCCAGGAGTCAGCGTGCGTAGACATGAGCAGGGCACCTGTTTTAAAACGCTTGGAAGAATGTGCTACTCGATTGATATTGCCCTGCGCGATCCACGCCGCGCGGCCATCTGAGGCCGCATCCTGTGGCCCCGGCTCAACGCCCCCTTTCTGGGAGGGCTGTCCATTATCCCGCGGCGCTTGGCAATCAGAGCCACTGACCGCCGATATCGGCCTTCAGCCAAAATCGGGCACTCAGACGGACAGCGCCTGCCTACCGCGGCTCGGGCGGTTCAGACAAGCAGACAAGCAACTCAAACACCGAGAGCATACACTGAGTACTGACTGTGCAA
>NZ_JBWJOZ010000007.1:0-234468 GCF_056393115.1 Stenotrophomonas sp. Steno-Z10-BAI
CCTGCTCGTATGGTAGTCGCCGTCCACATAGGTCGTACCTCAAAGATCTTCTACGCGGAGATCCTTGTGACGGCTGCGGCTTGGTGCATGCTCCTTTACAATCTCTCGTTCCTCACGGGATAGGCGAGGAGCTGGCCACACTCCCGGTCTCTTGATCATTGACTAGACCGTGACGTTTACAGATTTCGGTTACCCCAGAACAGGGCGAACAAGGTGCTCCGGCGAACCCATGGTACTGAAGTGCCGGTTGCTGCGAACTAATGGACAGTATCTGAGCGATCCGAGTGCAAATGGCCTACTCAAAATCACGGTTCCAGGCGCGCACGCGCTTGATCCCGGCTTTGTAATCCGCCAAGTGGTGTCTGTTCACCAAAGGGCAGGGAACTGGAAGCAGTCCGGTTCTCATCTGGAACTCTTGGGCGGATCAATTTTCCGGTCACCCAATGCACGGTATGTTGGCGGCGGAGCCAGAGAACTCCAAGGTGCGTGGAGAAATTTTCCATAGAGAAGGTGGTGCATGAATACCTGGGATTCGCCGAGAAAAGTTGTGGAGGCTTGCCAATGAGAGAGCGCGTCATTCTTTCCAAGCTCGTTTCTGCAATGCTTGGCGCCGCGTTAAGCGCAGTTCTACTAGTTGGCTTGCCGCTAGGCATACCTTCCGGAACAGTTGTAGAGGGACTGATCTTTACCTCGATAGTCGCTCTCGTGGCAGCTGTGTTAGGCGCCCTTCTGGGGCTTCCTGCAATTCTCATTGTTGACAAGCTACGTCCGTACTCAAGGTTTCGTCACATCATTCTTGCTCCGTTCTGTAGCGTACTTGCTTGGCTCGTAATCGAAGGCGCATTTTCGCGGGACGGCTGGCATCGAATCTGGACTAGCGGCAGCTTCTGGATCGATTGGGCACCCAGACGGGTGGCGGTAGCGATTTCAATTGGCCTGCTGACTGGAATCATCTACACCATCATCTGGCCACGGGTGCGCAGAGCCTTTAGGGTGAACCAATAGAAATAGAGCGCCTGAGCACCCTCGGCGTGCGATAGTCGGTTGGCCGCCTAATCATTAGATGATCAAGTGGGGTACTGACAAGCATAGTGAAAATCGTTGGGCGGTCTTAAGAGGCAAGTTCACCGCGTGATTTGAACTCGGCGATCTCTGCGTCCAGCTATGGGAACACCACCCTCACCGGCCAGAACATCTCGCTCAAGGCCGAAGATGTATTATTGGCTGAACCATGTGATAGGCCCGCACTGCTGCTCAGCTATCTGGAAGGCTGGTTCGAAGGACTGGAGGGCGCTGGATGTGGAGATCTGGATCGAGCGTTCAGAACCCCGTACTGGTGGAAGTTGTGTGCAGATGAAGCGCATGTAATGAAGGGTGGTTACTTCGGCTGTTGGTCTGTCGAGGCTGCCGTGGTGGCGAAGGCGCTGGCGATTGATGACGATGCTTGCCTGACGCATGTGAACTATCCGGTTGACCTGCTTGCTGACGGGCGCAGCCCTCGATACGTAGACATTGCGTCGCCATTTGAACCGGCGGTCGAAGCTGATGATCTCGCGCAGAGAAAGAGTTGGCTTTCCAGGATTCTAAAAAGAAAGTGACGCAATCGAAGAACGCCAAGCAAGGCGCAAGAAAGGCACATGGATGAGGATCGATGACAAATTGCGCCTTTGAGTGCTGCAATGAGTCGGAACTGCCTGCGGAACTAGAGCATCGCGTAGCCGGATTTGGCTTGCGGCCCGTGGTCGGCTCGATGAGGATGTCCTAAATGATGCAACGTTCTTACATTTTTTCCTGGATAGTGTGCTTGACCAGCTTGGCGGCAGTGCTGACCAACTACGTAATGAGCTACAGCTTCCTTGGCTGCGACGGCAGAGGTTCGTTCTCGCTCGCGCTATGTCATTTTCTGCGCCCTTGCATGGATGCTTTTCTACTCATCGCTTTTGTATCGCTCCCTGTACTGACTCTCGCCCTGATTGTGCGTGTCGCTATGTCCGGTCGGTTCCGTCGGTGGGAGACGCTTCTTGCAACGGGATCGCTGCTCCTGTTCGCGGCAAGTGCAACGTTCTTCCCATCTTCATAGGTGAGCAGCCACGTAATCCTGTGGGCGGGATACACCGCGGGGGGCGGTCAGGATAAATAGTCTCAGCGGCCCGGGCTGTCGACGTCGCTGGCGCTGATCGGCTCAAGTATCCACCTGCCTTCCGTATCGACGCTCACGTCTACCGTGAACTCACCCTCCAGACTGTCACTGGCCAGCAGCAGCCGCGTGCCATCGAGCAGGAATTCCTCTGGCTGCAGCACGATGGTGAACACACCGTCGGTCGCACCGCCCACCATCGCGCGGTTGCGAACCAGTAGATAGCCGTCGCCGACGATATAGCCGCCCACGATGGATCCCGTCATGGGGGGGGCGCCTTCCCCGCGAAACTCACCGGTGAGGTGCGGATTCGTTTCTTTGCGGGCCTCCTCGACGGCATCCACCAAGCGCGGGTCAGCCACCAGGCGATAGGGCGAGGGAATCAAAAGGCGTGCGGCGCTGGAGCCCATGTAGAGGTCGAGCAGCGGCTGCAGATGTGCGCCGCGCTCACTGTTCAATTCCTCGACCAATGCCTGGTTGCTGGCGTCAATCTCAGGGACCGGATGGATATCGCCAGTGACTGGATACAGGGCAAGCAACATATCAAGCGGACTGCGCCCGGCAGCCACATCCATCTGCCAGTGCTGTTGGGTTGTTTCGAGCAGCGCACCTGCAAGGCTGCCCAGCAGATACGTCTGGTACCCATGGCCGCGGGTGAAATTGGGCTGCAATCCAGCATGCCACGGAAAGACGTAGCGCAGCGACTGGCGAATCCGTGCATCACGATCGGTTGGGTCAGCGATGTCAGCGGCGGCCAGCAGCTGCAGCTCGGCATACTGCGCCATGCCTTCGATGATCTCCTGGCTCGTCATCTCAGTCACGCTTCCATGGACGTCTGCAAAGGCCTGATACCACCTGGAGGCGTGGCGCAGGTGCTGGCTCTGCTCGGCCGGCTGCGCCAGGGCCCGGTGCATTGCATCGTACAGATGCGCTCGCTGCCTTGACCACGACGCGGTGACGGGGTACTCGGCGAAACCATTGGCGCGCGGTGCGACCCATCGGCTTCTCATCTGGAAGTCATGGAACTTCTCGTGAGTGGCCAGCCGAAAGATCCGACGTGCCGGCTCGGTGTCGCCGGGAAAGATGGGCGATGGTGGGCCGCTCACGGCCGCATCCAGCTGGATGACCACTGCGCGACGTCCCGCGACATCGGCAAAGAAGAACACCCAATCGGGGAACCCTGGTGCCAAGGGGTCAATCACGCTGCGATCCAGTTCGCGTTGGCCGTCAGTCGTCACTTCGACCGCCCGATTCTCGAACAGCAGCACTGCGGATTGCGCATCGAAGTCCGCACCCGGCCAGATATCGGGGGCAAGAGGCCACGATCTGGCTACCATTGCCTGGACCTCGTCCACAATGTTGCTCGGATCGTATGCGTTCGCCGCGGTGGGGTTCGAGGTGACAAGCACGCCTATCCCGACGAGGCACACCATCATGTCTGTCATCCATCCTTTCATGCATTGACTCCTCATTTGGTCCATCGCGTGTTACGACCTCGAACCCGACAGCGGTCGTGCGGAACGGGTGATCCAGCGGACTCTGAGGGCTGATGCCTGTGGTCGACAGTCGGGAAAGTCTGAAAGGCCCTGGATAGCGATACACATCCCACATTGAGGTGGGAGAATCTCGATGATCGCAATCAGAAATCCGCTGCCTAGTGGTGTCGTCAATCCACAGCTTGGATGCGGTGTTGGCCGGTTGTCCTCACGGCGGGCGCACTTGCAAGGATGCGCAAGGTGACG
This sequence comes from Stenotrophomonas sp. Steno-Z10-BAI, assembly GCF_056393115.1. Classification (NCBI taxonomy): domain Bacteria; kingdom Pseudomonadati; phylum Pseudomonadota; class Gammaproteobacteria; order Lysobacterales; family Lysobacteraceae; genus Stenotrophomonas; species Stenotrophomonas sp. Steno-Z10-BAI. The sequence continues at coordinate 3,880 of NZ_JBWJOZ010000007.1, forward strand.
TGCAATGCGACCATGACCCTCAATCGATTCCTAGTGTCGGCGATGGTGCTGGTGTTGTCCGCCTGCGCCAGTACCACCGTCCGCAGCCCGCTCGCCAGCTGGGTGCCGTCGGCGAACCACAACGCGCGCGCGCCGGTCGTGATCGTGCTTCACCACACCGATCAGCATTCCGTGCAGCAGAGCCTGGACACGCTGCGTAGCGCCAACAGCGGCGGCAAGGTCAGCTCGCACTATCTGGTCGGCGCCGATGGCCACATTTACCAGCTGGTGGGCGATGACCGGCGCGCCTGGCATGCCGGTCCCGGGCGCTGGGGCACGATCACTGATCTCAACTCGGCCTCGATCGGCATCGAGATCGACAACGATGGCGACACGCCGTTCGCACCGGCACAGATCGCGGCCTTGATCCGCCTGCTGGATGACCTGTGCACGCGCCTGCGCATCCCGCGCAGCCAGATCATCGCGCATGCCGATCTGGCCCCGTCGCGCAAGCAGGATCCCAGCCGTTTCTTCCCGTGGCAGCAGCTGGCCGAAGCCGGTTTCGGCGTATGGCCGCGCGCAGCGGATGGCCCTGCACCGGTCGGCTTCGATCCCTGGATGGCTCTGCAGGCCTTCGGTTACCCGATGGACGACCGGGCGGCCGCCGTCGGCGCCTTCCATCGCCGCTTCCGCGGGCGCGACGATCTCCCCGCAGATCTCGATGCCGAAGACGCCCGCATCCTGCACTCGCTGCTGTTGCAACAGGAACGCCGCCCATGAAGTTCACGCTCGTCCTCCCCGCACTCAAGCACACCGCGCTGTTGGGGGTTGGGTTGGCGCTGTTGAGTGCCTGCGCGGTCGCGCCACAGCGCCCGGCATCACCAGCGCCTGTGCAAACCAGCACCTACGCGAAGGCAAACTGGAGCGCATTGCCCGCCGTCGCGGATGCCGATCTGCAAGCTGGCTTCGCGGCCTGGCGCAGTGCCTGCCCGCGCCTGAAGACGGAGGCCAACTGGGCACCCACCTGCGCAGCGGCGGCCAACGTTGCCACCACGCCGGCCGGCATCCGCCAGTTCTTGCAGGCCAATCTCGACGTCTATGCGCTGCGTGCCGCCGGCAACCGGGCCGCCGGCCTGATCACCGGCTACTACGAGCCCATCTATGCCGGCAGCCTCACGCGTACCGCCAAGGCAGCGGTGCCGGTGTACGGCGTGCCCGACGACATGGTCAGCGTCCAGCTCGACAGCCTCTACCCAGAACTCAAGGGCAAGCGCCTGCGCGGCCGTGTCGAAGGGCGCGTGCTCAAGCCGTATGACGATGCCGCGCGGATCGCCACGAACGGCGTCAAAGCACCGGTGCTGGCCTGGCTGACCAGCCCGATGGACCTGCAGTTCCTGCAGATCCAGGGATCGGGCCGCGTCCAGCTGGCCGATGGTCGTCAGCTGCGGATTGCCTACGCCGACCAGAACGGCCATCCCTATCGCCCGATCGGCCGCTGGCTGGTGGAGCAGGGCGAGCTGAAACAGGCCGACGTGAGCATGGCCGCCATCCGCGCCTGGGCCGATGCCCATCCCACGCGCGTGCCCGAGCTGCTGGCCAGCAACCCCAGCTATGTATTCTTCACCCGCGGCCCGGACAGCGATGAAGGGCCGCGCGGCTCGTTGAACGTGCCGCTCACCGCCGGCTACAGCGTCGCAGTGGATCGCAACGTCGTGCCGCTGGGCAGCCTGCTGTGGCTGTCCACCACGCGCCCGGACGGCACCGCCCTGGTGCGCCCGGTCGCCGCGCAGGATACCGGCGGTGCCATCACCGGCGAGGTGCGCGCGGACCTGTTCTGGGGCACTGGCGATGCTGCGGGTGAGCTGGCCGGGCACATGAAGCAGAAGGGCACGATCTGGATGCTGTGGCCGAAGGGTGTGGCGTTGCCGAAGGCGCCCGACCCCGCCAACTGACGGCGGGTGCACGCTGCCCGGGCGTTTGCCAGCGCGCCGCTGCGCGCAGCACAAGATCAACACGCCTGCCGTTTTGCACTACATTGGTGCAATGACCACCGCGCTCCTGCCCCCCGCCCTCGACGCCCTCGGCACTCCGGTCGCCTGGGCCGACGCCAGCGGCCGCGTGGTGGGCTGCAATCCCGCCTTCGCCCGCTGGCTGGGCGTGAGCGTGCGCCGCCTGCTGGGCCAACCGCTGGCGTCGCTGGAGGCGCAGGGCGATGCCTTGGCCCACTTCCTCGCCCGCGATGAGCGCGACACGCTGCGCCTGCACCGGCTGGCCTTGGCGCTGCCGGGCGATGCACCCCGTTTTGCCGAGGGGTGGCTGAGCCGCTGGGACGAGGGCGGCTGGCTGCTGGAGGCGCATCCGGTCGATGAGTTCCCGGGGTTGGACCCCACCCAGGCGCTGCCCAGCGCGCTCAGTGCCGCGCTCAAGGGCCTGGCGCACGAGCTGCGCAATCCGCTGGCCGGGTTGAAGGGCGCGGCCCAGCTGCTGGCGCGGCGCAACGCGCAACGCGATCCGGACGAGCGTGAACTGATCGAGCTGATCGGCTCGGAGATCGAGCGCCTGAACGGCCTGCTCGAGCAACTGCTGTCGCCCGCGCCGGCCGCGCCGCATGCGCCGCTCAACATCCACGCCTCGCTGGAGCGCGTACTGCGCCTGGCCGAGAGCGAGGGCGGCTGGGCGGTCCGGATCCAGCGCGATTACGACCCCAGCATTCCCGAGTTCGATGGCGATGCGGACCGGCTCACCCAGGCGGTGTGGAACCTGGTCCGCAATGCGATCCAGGCAGGTGCGGGCACCGTCACCCTGCGCACGCGTGTGGAGCACGGCGTACGCATCACCGATCAGCTGCATCCGCTGGCGCTGCGGCTGGAAATCGCCGATGACGGCCGTGGCGTGCCCGAAGACCTGGCCGAGCATCTGTTCCTGCCGCTGGTCAGTGGCCGCGCCGAGGGCACCGGGCTGGGCCTGGCGCTGGCCCAGCAGGTCGCGCGCGAGCACCGCGGCACCCTGACCTACCGCTCCCGCCCGGGCCATACCGTATTCACCGTGCTGCTGCCGATCGGGCAGGGCACCCCCGCCGAGGACACTGCCGCCCATGGCTGACCAGGTCGACACTACCGCCCAGCGCGTCTGGGTGGTCGACGATGACCGCGCGGTGCGCTTCGTGCTGTGCACCGCGCTGCGCGAGGCCGGCTACCGTGTCGACGGTTTCGACGGGGCCGCCGCGGCGCTGGCGACGTTGGCCGAGCAGCCGCCGCCGGATCTGCTGTTCACCGATGTCCGCATGCCCGGCGACGATGGGCTGGTCCTGCTGGACAAGCTCAAGGCAGCGCATCCGCAGCTGCCGGTGATCGTGATGTCGGCCTATACCGATGTGGCGAGCACGGCCGGTGCCTTCCGCGGCGGTGCGCAGGAATTCCTGTCCAAGCCGTTCGATCTGGATGACGCAGTCGCGCTGGCGCAGCGGGTGCTGCCCGCGCCGGATGTCACTCTGGCCGAGCCGAGCGAGGCCGCCAGCGCGACGCCGCCGGATCAGCGCCCGCAGTTGGTCGGCGATACGCCGGCGATGCGCGCGCTGTTCCGCGCCATCGGGCGCTTGGCGCAGGCACCGCTGTCGGTGCTGATCAACGGCGAAACCGGCACCGGCAAGGAACTGGTCGCGCATGCGCTGCACCACGAGTCGCCGCGCGTGCAGGGCCCGTTCGTCGCGCTCAATACCGCGGCGATTCCCTCCGAACTGCTGGAAAGCGAACTGTTCGGCCATGAGGCGGGCGCGTTCACCGGTGCACAGCGTCGCCATATCGGCCGCTTCGAGCAGGCCAATGGCGGCACCTTGTTCCTGGATGAAATCGGCGACATGCCGTTACCGCTGCAGACGCGCCTGCTGCGCGTGCTGGCCGAGGGCGAGTTCTTCCGCGTGGGCGGGCGCGAGCTGATCCGCGTCGATGTGCGCGTGATCGCCGCGACCCACCAGGATCTGGAAACGCTGGTGGCGCAGGGGCGCTTCCGCGCCGATCTGCTGCACCGGCTGGATGTGGTGCGGCTGCGGTTGCCGCCGCTGCGCGAGCGTCGCGACGATGTCGCGCAGCTGGCCGAGACCTTCCTGGCCGCGGCCGCACACAAACTCGATACGCCGCCCAAACGACTGACTGCTGCTGCGTTGCAGGCGCTGCGCGAACACGATTGGCCCGGCAACGTGCGCGAGCTGGAGAACGTCTGCTGGCGCATGGCCGCGCTGGCGGCGGCCGACAGCATCGGCGTGGCCGATGTGGACAGCGCACTGCACCGCGGTGCGGGTGCGCCGCGCTCACGCAGTGCCGGTGATCCGGGGCAGTGGGAAACGCTGCTCTCGGCGTGGGCGCGCCAGCGTCTGGCCGAAGGTGCCGAAGGCCTGCACGCGCAGGTGCGCGATCGGGTCGACCAGGCGCTGCTCGAAGCGGCCCTGCAGATCACCCATGGCCGCCGTGCCGAGGCCGCCGCGCGGCTGGGCATGGGCCGCAACACCCTCACCCGCAAGCTCGGCGCCGGCCGCCGTCGCGGCGGATGAGCCGCATGTCCACATCGCGTGTGCGCCATGTCCGGGCCGCTTTCATGGCCCGTGGACGAGCACACGGTTAGTTTGCAACCAAGGAGTCTTCCCATGCGCAGTTCCCAAGTCGTCCTCGCTGCGGTGATCGCGGTCGGTCTGGCCGCCTGCGGCAGCACACCGCCGCCGCGCCCGGTCGCCCCCGTCGTACCGGTGGTCAGCACCGCGCAGATGGCCGAATCCAATCTGTCGCCGGCCTCGGCCAGTCTGGTCAGTGGACGCCTGGCGCTGGTGCCGGACGCCCGTGGCGTGCACATCACCGGTGTCATCGGTGGTCTGCAGCCGCTGCAGGTGGCCGGGTTCCACGTGCATGAGCGCGGCGACTGCAGTGCAGTGGATGCCAGCAGCGCCGGTGCGCATTTCAATCCTGCCGGGCAACCGCATGGCCGCAACAGTGCCGGTGCGCATCACGCCGGTGACATGGACAACCTGCGCGCCGATGCGCAGGGCCGCGTCAACGTGGACATCCGCCTGCCAGCGGTTACCCTTGGCGGCGGCGCAGCCACCGATATCGCCGGACGTGCGCTGATCGTGCACGCCAACGCCGACGATTACCGCAGCCAGCCGGCCGGCAACGCCGGTGCCCGAATTGCCTGCGGCGTCATCCGGGTCGTGCGCTGATCGCGCAGTCCCACGACTTCGTTTCTTCCAACGCTACCCGCAAGGAGATCCACATGCGCCTGATCCACACCACGCTGTTCGCTGCCATCGCCGCGCTCGGCCTGACCGCCTGCAACAAGCCGGCCGACACCACCCCGGAAGCCACCCCGGCTGCCGAAGCCACGGCGTCCCAGCCAACCGCTGAAGCGACCCCCGAGGCACCGCCGGCAATGACCAGCGAAGCCCATGCCAACCACACCGCCAGTGCCGACCTTGCTGCCACCCAGGGCAATGACGTCAAAGGCACCGTGACCTTCAGCGTCGTCGACGGCAAGGTCCACGTGAAGGGCCAGGTCAGCGGCCTGAAGCCGAACAGCGAGCACGGCTTCCACATCCATGAGAAGGGCGACTGCAGTGCGCCGGACGGCGCCAGCGCCGGTGGCCACTTCAATCCGGGCCAGGAAGATCATGGCAGCGTCGCCAGCGAGCCGCATCACGGTGGCGACATGCCCAACATCAAGGCCGACGCCCAGGGCAACGCCGTGGTCGATGCCCCGGTCTCGACCAACGTCAACATCGGCAAGGGCGATGGCTTCGACATCATCGGCCGCGGGCTGATCGTCCATGCCGATGCGGATGACTACAAGACCCAGCCGACCGGCAATGCCGGTGCACGCCTGGCCTGCGCGGTGATCAAAGCGGCCCCGTAATCCGGGCCGTGTTTGACGAAAAACGCCGGCGAAAGCCGGCGTTTTTTTTAAATAACGGGGACGGAGGTAGTTAAGCCGCCGGCTTAACTACCTCCGTCCCTATTAACGAGCCAGCAATTCGCGCGCGTCCTGCCCGGCCTCGCAATGCACGAACAGCACCGGCAGGCCGTGCGCTTCCAGCACGGCGGCCATCTGCCGCTGGCGGATCAGGTACTGGTCGTAGATGCCCTGCAGGCGATCACAGTCGCCGGTGCCGTGGCTGTAGTACGCGCACCAGCCGGCGGGATCGAACAGCGCCATACGCACTTCGCCATCAGCGTATCGAAGCAGCGGCTCCGGCGCGGCATCCAGCCACTCTTCCACGTGCGGTGCCATCAGCGCGGTTTCGATCAGCGGCCACAGAATCGCCAGGCCCTGGTTGTCGTACTGCATGGACATCATCGCGGCGAGGTCATTCACCGTGAAATAGCGGGCGTGCTCGATCTGCGCGCCGAAGGCGTTCTGCGCCTGCAGCGCGGTATCGGCCTGCGCCATGCCCTGGGCCAGCAGCAGCTCTTCCAGCGCCTCGGCCACGGCCTGGGTCTGGACGACTTCGGTGCCGGTCAGCAGGAACGGGACGACCCGCAGGCCGCCGCCGGTGAGGCTGGCATCGGCCTGGAACGGCAGCGGGACATCGCCGTCGGCGCCGGCACCAAAGGCCAGCACGCGCGGGCCCTGGTTGCGGCCCGGGGCGCGCATCTGCAGTTCTTCCAGGCGCCGGTGCACCGGCCAGCCCGGGCGCAGGATTTCCGCCGGATCGAAATGGGCGCCGGCGAACACGAAGTCCAGCCCGCTGACGCCGGGCACCAGCTTGGCCAGATCGCGGCCGACGCGTTCGGCCAGTTCACCAGCCTGTTCGGAGGACAGCGCGGCATGGCGCGGGGCGTCGCCGCCGGCCAGTTCCAATGCCAGTACGCCAATGGCATTCATGCCGTGGTCGGGTTTGCTCATGGTTTCACGGTTGGCCCATCACAGGGCGGCAGCTACACTTGACCCCATTATGCCTGCTCCTTCGTGCAGGCCATGTTGCAGACACCCCTCCCATGCCAGGTATCTCCATGCCCAACGCCCGTCCCGTCGCCATCCTCGGCGGCGTCCGCATTCCGTTCTGTCGCCAGAACACGGCTTATTCGGACGTCGGCAACCTCGGCATGTCGGTGCGCACCCTCGGTGCGCTGGTCGAACGCTTCGGCCTGCACGGCCAGCAGTTGGGCGAAGTGGCGATGGGCGCGGTGATCAAGCACTCCAGCGACTGGAACCTCGGCCGCGAAGCCACGCTGTCCTCGGGCCTGTCCCCGCTGACCCCGGGCATCACCATGCAGCGCGCCTGCGGCACCTCGCTGGATACGATCATCGCGGTGGCCAACAAGATCGCGCTGGGCCAGATCGATTCGGGCATCGGCGGCGGCTCGGATACCACCTCCGATGTGCCGATCGTCTACGGCAAGAAGCTGCGCGCGCGTCTGCTGGCGGCCAACCGCGCCAAGAGCACCGGCGACAAGCTCAAGGCGCTGACCCGCGGCTTCAAGCTGAGCGAACTCAAGCCGGAATTCCCGGGCGTGGCCGAGCCGCGCACCGGCAAAAGCATGGGCGACCACTGCGAAGACATGGCCAAGGAGTGGAACATCTCCCGCGACTCGCAGGACGAGTGGGCTGTGTCCTCGCACAAGAAGCTGGCCGCCGCCTATGAGCGCGGGTTCTTCACCGATTTGATCGCGCCGTTCCGCGGCGTGGAGCGCGACAACATCCTGCGCGCCGACACTTCGCTGGAAAAGCTGGCCACGCTGAAGCCGGCCTTCGACAAGGTCTCCGGGCGCGGCACGCTGACCGCCGCCAACTCCACCCCGCTCACCGATGGTGCCTCGGCGGTGCTGCTGGCCAGTGAAGAATGGGCGCGCGCGCACGGCCACGCGCCGCTGGCCTACCTGCGTGATTCGCAGGTGGCCGCGGTGGATTTCGTGCACGGCGAAGGCCTGCTGATGGCACCGACCATCGCCGTGCCGGAGATGCTCAAGCGCAATGGCCTGACCCTGCAGGATTTCGACCTCTACGAAATCCACGAAGCGTTCGCCGCGCAGGTGCTGTGCACGCTGCGCGCGTGGGAAAGCGAAGACTACTGCCGCAACCGCCTCGGCCTGGATGCGCCGCTGGGCAGGATCGACCCGGCCAAGATCAATCCGCTGGGCTCCTCGCTGGCCACCGGCCACCCGTTCGCCGCCACCGGTGCCCGCGTGATCGCCACGGCGGCCAAGCAGCTGGCCGAACGCGGCGGTGGCCGCGCGCTGGTCTCGATCTGCACCGCCGGTGGCATGGGTGTGGTGGCGATCGTCGAGCGCTGATCGCCCTGCGCTTCATTGAACGAAGAAGGCCGCCCAAGGGCGGCCTTCTTTTTTGTATCCGGCGGAGGTGTGCACCATTCGGCTCTGGTAGTGCCGGCCGCTGGCCGGCTCCTCAAATCCTCTCCGGGACTCCGCATTGCCGGCCAGCGGCCGGCACCACCGGGTGCCGCGTCGCACGTTACGGCAGACGTGGATTGCCGAACTCGTCGCGTTCCACGTGCAGGCGATCCTGCACCGGGGCCGGTTCGCCCATCAGCGATTGCTCTTCGATGGTGGCGCGTTCGGGCACGATCGGGTCCAGTGGCGTGGTGGTCGATGCACGGGCCAGCGCCACGCTGTCATCCCCACGCTGCTGGCGCAGGGCATTGGCGAAGCACTGCGAGGCCAGCGCGGTCTCGCCGCGATCCAGGAACACCTCGCCCAACGCTTCCCACGCGGCCGGGCCGGCGCCGGCGGCAATCGCGCGGTGCAGGTAATCCTCGGCCAGCGTGTGCTGGCGCTGACGGGCGGCAATGCGGCCCAGCGCCAGCAGCAATGCGGGGCTGGCGGGCTGCGTGGTCAACCAGCGTTGCAGGTTGGCCTGGCGCGTGGCCAGCTTTTCGACCGGCATCTGGCCGTAAAGCGTCACCACCGATTCGTCCCAGCGCGTGTCCAGGGCCTGTTCGAGGTTGAGCAGAGCCGGTTCGTCCCAGTCCAGTGCCACTGCGCGCAGCGCATAGGCGGAGACGACATCGGGATCGCTGCGCAATGCCTTCGGCGTGGCTTCCCACTGGGCGGCCAGCGCGTTGACGTCACCGGCTTCCAGCAGCGACTGTGCGGCCAGGCGGATTTCCAGCTCGGCCACGGCCGCATCCGGCAGGACCTTCTGCTTGCGCAGTGCGCCCAGCTGGCCATAGGCCTCATGCGCGCGATCGGCACGTGCCAGCGCTTCGGTGCGAAGCCACAGGCCACGCGGCGGCAGCGGCTGGATCGCGGCAACGTCCAGCACGTTGATCGCATCGACCGGGCGTTCCTGTGCCAGCAGGCGTTCGGCCAGCAGCAGGGCATGGCTGGTGGCATCTTCGGTGGCCAGGCGCTGCAGGTACTGGTTCACCGCCGCATCGTCATCGCGCGCCTGCGCACTGCGCACGGCGGTGACCAAGGCGACCGCGCTTACTTCCTTGTCCTCAGCGGCGCTGGTCAGCAGCTTTTCCGCGCGCTGCCAGTGGCCCTGTTCGTGGGCCTGCAGGCCTTCGGTCAGGCGGGCGCGGCCCTGCTTGCGGCGGTAGCGGCCCCAAGCGCGGAACGGCGAGGCCAGCAGACTCCACAGCAGCCACAGCACCAGCACCCCGACCAGCACCATCAGCGCGACCTGGGGCACGGTGGAGCGGTAGTCGGTGCCGCCGTAGCGGTAGATCACTTCGCCGAACTGGCGCAGCTGTTCGGTGCCGAGCCACTGTGAGGCGATCACGCCCAAGGCCACGGCCAGGAGCAGGACCACCAGAGATTGAAAGGGCTTCATCGATTATCTCCCGTTACGCATCGAGCGCAGTTGCTGCAGGGTGCTGCCCAGTTCGGGCAGCGATGGACGCAGCTCGCAGGCGCGTAGTTGCTGCAGTTCAGCACGTTGCTCGCGCAGAGCAGGTGAATCCGGCCACAGCCGCGGCAACCACAGTGCAACGCGGTCCAACGCCTGGAGATACCCGGACTGATCGCCGCGCTCCACCGCTGCCCGCGCCAAGGTCAGTTCCAGCTGCAGCGAATCCCACGCGGCCACGCGGTCGGCTTCGGTCAGCGGGCCCTGCAGGCGGGTGGGGGTGATGGTCACGAACGGCGCCAGCACCTGGTGCCACCATGGCGTGCCGGCAGTCGTATCGGCCGGGGCGTCGATCTGTTCGGGCAGGGTGGTCAGGGCCTGGGCGAACCGGCCCAACCGTGCCTGGGTCTGCGCGCGCACTCCGGGGCCGAGCGCCTCCACCGCATTGCGCTCCTGCATCAATGCCTGCCGCAGGTTCAGATACTCGTTGCCCTGCACGTCGTCCAGCGAGGCGGACGCCAACGCGTACAGGCGCTTGGCGCCCTCGACGTCATCGGCATAGGCCAGCCGCTGCCCGGCCTGGCTCAGCAGCAGCTCGGCTTCTTCCAGCTGCAGTGCCTGCGCGCCGTGGCGGGTGCTGTCGGCCAGCTTGGCCAGGTTCTCTTCGAGCAGCGCATTGCGCTGGCTCAGGCCGAGCATTTCATCGCGCAGCACGCGGTTGGTGGCGGCGGCGTCCTGCACGCGCTGGGAGGTCGAACGCTGGTCGCGGCGCAGTGCTTCCACGCTGTCCAGCAGGCCCTGCACCTGCAGTTGGTCGTTCTCTTCGCGCAGTCGTTCCTGCGCCTGTCGCGATTGCCACTGCGCCCAGCCCCACGCGCCGCCGCCGGCCAACACGACGAGCGCCGTGATCGGCACGATCCAGCGCAGGGGGCGGCTCGGAGAGGGGGGCGAAACAGGGTCATTCATACGGGCATCCTTGTCGCGCGCGCCGGGCAATCCGCTTGGCTGGCGAGCGACGTGGCACACAGCATCGCCCGCCGCCCAAGGCCCTGCAAGACCGCCCCGGCTCCCTGTTCAGGAAGATGCGGGCGCGATGAGCGCGGCGTGTGCAGCCGCGACCAACTGTGCCGGCAACGGCCCGGCTGCGACCCGTACCTGCCCGAAGCCTGCGGCGCGCGCCTGTGCGGCCAGCCGCTCGCTGGCGGCCACCACGGTGGCGGCGCGCAGTGGTGCCTGCAGATCCTGGGGTAACTGCACCAGCAACAGCGCCAGGGCCTCGCCGCTGCTCAGTGCCAGCACCCAGGGCATGGCCGCGCGGCGCAGGCGCTGCAGGGCGCGGGGGGCCAGCGGCAGCCGCTGGCGCGCATACACGTTGGCGCGCAGCAGTTGGGCACCGCGTTGCTCAAGGGTCTGCGCGATCACCCCGCGGCCGCCCGGGGCGGTGACCAGGCCCGCGCGCAGGCCGTGCAGGTCAGCCAATGCCGGCAACGCAAGCAGGCCCTCGCTGTCCATCCGTGCCGGTGCGGCGATGTCCTGCGCGCCCTGGCGGTGCAGCGCCGCCGCCGTGCCGGCGCCCACGGCAAGCCACTGCCCCGGGTGGGGCGCGGCCAGATCCACCAGGCGCGCGGCGGCCTGCACCGCGGCAGGGCTGCTGAAGACCACGCGCTCGGCCGCCAGCGCGGCGGTGAGGTCGGCGTGGGTGGCAGCATCGCGCTGGGCCTGCAGCGCCCACGGCGACAGCGCGATGAGGTGGGCGCCAGCCGCCTTCGCCGCACGGCGCAGCGGCGCATGCTGGCCACGCGGGCGCAGCGAGATCAGGGTCCAGGGCGCGACTTTCGTTTCGGTGTTCATTGCGGGCATTATGCGAGCCCTTCGATGTGACGTGATCAGCCAGATGTCCGCAACCGATTCCCTGCCGGCGCAATTGTCTGCGCTGCAGCATGTCCTGGATGCCATGCCGCCGGTGGCGGCCATGCAGATCCGGGTCCACGACTACCGCGATGGCGTCCTGCACATCCACGCTCCGCTGGCAGCCAACGTCAACGACAAAGGCAATGCCTTCGGCGGCAGCCTGGCCTCGGCGCTGACCCTGTCCGGATGGGCGCTGGTGACCCTGCGCCTGCGCCTGGCCGGGTTCGATGCGGATGTCTACGTGGCCGACAGCCATATCCGCTACCTCGCCCCGGTCTATGGCGATCTGCACGCACAGGCCCAGGCCGATGCGGAAACCGACTGGGACAGCTTCCTGGCCACCTTCGCCCAGCGCGGCAAGGCCCGCATCAGCCTCACCGCCCGCCAGCCGGGCGAAGGCGACAAGGCCGCCGCGGAACTGAGCGGCCGTTTCGTGGCCTTCGCCAGGCGGTAGGATGGGCGCCTTGCCTATTGGGGAATTCGCATGCGCCGTACGCTTCAGATCCTGCTGATCGCCTTGTTCGCGCTGACCAGCGTGAGCGCACTGGCCGCCGAGCAGAAGACCACCAGGAAGCAGCGCAAGGAACTGGAGGAGACCCAGGTCAAGTACGACGCCACGATGCGCTGGGGCACCGTCGAGGACGCGCTGCCCTACCTGGATCCCGACTATGCCCGCGCCCACCCGATGACCGACCTGGAACTGCGCCGCTTCGAGCAGGTGAAAATCTCCAGCTATCGCGCCGGCGACAACGTGCCGTTGCCCGATGGCCGGGTCGGGCGCAACGCCGAGGTGCGGGTGATCAACAACAACACCCAGTCCGAGCGGACGGTACGGGTCCGGGAGATCTGGCGCTGGGACGCCGAGGGCAAGCGCTGGCTCCAGGCCAACGGCCTGCCGGACCTCTGGCAGGAACGCTGACCCCCCGCCCGCACGGGGCTGGACGCCGATTCGCCCGCATGTGCGACAATCGGCGCCCGCTTATCGACCCGTGATCTTAGTGAATTACGAAGAGTTGCTGGCCTTTGCCGGCCGAAACCCGATGTTGTCGATGGCCCTGGTCGGCCTGACCGTGGCCATCATCGTGACCGAAGTCCGCCGCCTGTTCCGCGGCTTCAAGTCGCTCAAGCCAGCGGAACTGACCCAGCTGATGAATGCCGGTGGCGCCATCGTGGTCGATCTGTCTTCGAGCAGCGATTTCGAGAAGGGCCATATCGCGGGCAGCCGCAACGTGCAGCCGGCGCAGTTCGGTCCGGAGCACAAGCTGGTCGCCAAGGCCCAGCAGAGCCCGGTGGTGCTGGTGTGCCGCAGTGGCAATGCCTCCGAGACGGCCGCCAAGGCGCTCAAGAAGGCCGGTTTCACCCAGGTCAACGTGCTCGACGGTGGCATCCCGGCGTGGCAGCAGGCCGAGTTGCCGCTGGTCAAGGGCCGCAACTGATCCCCCTCGGATGGCAGCGCACGCCTTGTGCGCGGCCCACAGCGCCCCCATCGCAGGGCATGTAACAATCCGTTTTTACAGCATTCATTTTTGGAGCAACAGGAAATGTCCGAAGAGAACACCAACGGCGCCGTCGCGCCGGTCGACGCCGCTACCGGTCCCTCGTTCACCGTCGAGAAGATCTACGTCAAGGACGTTTCGTTCGAATCGCCGAACGCTCCGGCCGTCTTCAATGACGCCGTGCAGCCGGAACTGCAGCTCAACCTGAACCAGCGCGTGCAGCGCCTGGGCGAGAGCGCCTTCGAAGTCGTGCTGGCCGTGACCCTGACCTGCAAGGCCGGCGAGAAGACCGCCTACGTGGCCGAAGTGCAGCAGGCCGGCGTGTTCGGCCTGGTCGGCCTGGACCCGCAGTCGATCGACGTGCTGCTCGGCACCCAGTGCCCGAACATCCTGTTCCCGTACGTGCGTTCGCTGGTGAGCGAGCTGATCCAGGCCGGCGGCTTCCCGCCGTTCTTCCTGCAGCCGATCAACTTCGAAGGCCTGTACGCCGAAACCCTGCGCCAGCGTCAGGAACAGGGCGAGACCTCGCTCGCCGATTCCGAGCCGGCCGGCAACGCCTGATCGGCGCTGCAGTACGGATGAGCAACCACGCAGACAAAATCGCGGTTCTCGGCGCCGGCTCCTGGGGCACCGCCCTGGCGAGCCTGCTCGCGCGGCATGGTCATCCGACCGTGCTGTGGGGGCGCGATGCGGCGATGGTCGAGGCCATCGACCAGCGCCACGAGAACACCCGTTATCTGCCGGGCATTCCGCTGCCCGAGTCGCTGCGCGCGACCACCGATCTGGCCGCTGCCGTCAAGGACGCTGCCTGGATCCTGGTGGTGGTGCCCTCGCATGCCTTCGGTGAAACCGTGCGTGCGCTGGCACCGTTGCGGCCGGCCGATGCCGGCGTGGCCTGGGCGACCAAGGGCTTCGAACCAGGCTCCGGTCGGTTCCTGCACGAAGTGGCGCGTGAGGTCCTTGGGCCGGACGTGCCGCTGGCGGTGGTGACCGGTCCGTCGTTCGCCAAGGAAGTCACCCAGGGCCTGCCGACCGCGATCACCGTGCACGGTGACGCGCCGGACTTCGCCCAGCAGGTGGCCGATGCCATGCACGGTCCGGCGTTCCGCGCCTACACCGGCGATGACATGGTCGGTGCCGAGCTCGGCGGTGCGATGAAGAACGTGCTGGCCGTCGCCACCGGCGTCGCCGATGGCATGCAGCTGGGCCTCAATGCCCGTGCCGGCCTGATCACCCGTGGCCTCAACGAAATGCTGCGGCTGGCCGCGGCGATCGGTGCCAAGCCGGAAACCCTGATGGGGTTGGCCGGTCTGGGCGATCTGGTGCTGACCTGCACCGGCGATCTGTCACGCAACCGACGCCTGGGCCTGGCCCTGGGCCGCGGCCAGACGTTGACCGATGCGGTGCGTGAGATCGGCCAGGTGGTGGAATCGGTGCAGACTGCCGATGAGGTGATGCGCCAGGCGCGGCGTCACGGCATCGACCTGCCGATCTCTGATCGGGTGCGCGCGGTGCTGCACGGTGAGCAGACGCCGGAAGAGGGATTGCGTGCGCTGTTGGCACGCGAACAGAAGCCGGAGTATCCGGACACGCTGTTCAAGTGATGCACGAAAAACCCCGGCAAGCGCCGGGGTTTTTTTTGGTTCTTCTTCCATCCGCGTTGCAGGCATGAAGCGCGCTATGAGCCTCTTCAGGCGTGGCGGTGGATGGGTCGGGCGCTGGGCCGCGATGGCCTTGCCGGCGAATGTCCCCCGGCGTCGACCTGCGGCCGCCGCCTCCTCCTTTATTTCGCCCACAAGGCCATCGCGACCCACGTATCCAGACCACTTGGCGCCGACAGAAAGGCACGGTCTCCCGCACGCCTGACGCACGCTGAGTCCCCTATCGGCGGGTAGGTCCCTGGGCAAAATCAAGGAGGAGGCCGTCGCCGTCAGGCGTCGGCCGGGGGACATTTGCCAAGGGGCCTGCCCGCCGATAGGGGACCCTTACGCTCGCGGTAGACCTGAGCGGAGACAGCACCCGATCCACAATGCCCCTGAACTACCTGGTCACCGCCAGAACGAAACAACCCGGCGCAGGGCCGGGTTGTTTCGTGGCGTACCGACGAGGGTGTCGCCAGGTGCTGCATATAAGTGAAGCCCGGCGTGAGCCGGGCTTCATGGCGCAGGGGAGAGAGACCGCGCCATCCAACAACGTACCGCGGTATTGCGTCGTGCGTATTACCAGGTGAAGCGCGGACCGACGAACCATTCCTTGTCGCCGCCCTTGGCCAGCTTCACTTCGCCGGCCAGGCCCCAGTTCTGGTTGAGCTTGGCCTGGGCGCCGACGCGGCCGTAGAACTCGCCGTCCGGGTTGATGCCGTGCTTCTTGGTGTAATCCTCGTAACCGGCCATCACGTAGCCTTCGAAGTTCGGGGTGAACGCGCTGCGCACGCCGACTTCGGTCGAGTAGCCGTTGAAGTCCAGACCGTGCTTCGGATCGAACTTCTGGTACGCAACGCGGGCGACCAGATCGGTGGTCGGGGCGATGCCGTAGTTGTAGCCGACACCGACCTTCCACTGATCCACATCATTGCTGCCGCGCTTGGTTTCCTGCGCGTTGTAGTCACCGAAGACGTGGAAGTTCGGCGCCACGGCGACCGAGCCCTTCACCGCCCAACCGTCGGCGTCGCCGCCCTTGGCATCGGTGTTCACGTAGCCGCCTTCAACATAGTTGTACGACAGGCCATCGGTTGCCGAAGCAGCGAACGGCAGTGCAGCGAGCAGACCCAGGGCAAGCAGGGAAGTCTTCATCATCGGGGACACCTTTGTATTTTTTGGTTTTGTCCGCCAGCAGAGGGGAGGGAGATCGCTGCTGGCGACAGGTGTGAATTATCCGTTAGTCACCCCAATTAGCCCTGAATATCAAACTGAGCAGTACATAAATGCGGCCACATTCCGGGGAACTCTTCATGCGCGATCTGTTAGATGCGCGCGCAACACATCAGGCACGACGCAGCGCCATTGAAAGGGCGGTGTGGATCGCGCGTGCAGTGACGCAAGCAGAGGTGCCGTCCGCAGGACGGCGGCGATCAGCGTTCGCCGTCGCGCAGGTAATCGAACAGCTCGGCATCACCCTTCAGGCCGAGCTTCAACATTGCATCGCCTTTCTGGCGGCTGATGGTGCTCACGCTCTTGTGCAGATGCATGGCGATCTCTTTGACCGTCATGCCGCTGCCGAGCAGGCGCAGTACTTCGACTTCGCGCGGCGATAGCGGCTTGGCCTCGCCTTCTTCCACGCTGTTCGTGCCGATCGCGTCAATGCGCTCTTTCAGTGTGAGGCTGACGTAGGCCATGCCGCGCTGCACGGTCTGGATCGCCAGCGGCAACTCGTCCATCGACGAGGTCTTGTCGACCAGGCCGAGCACACCCGTGGCGACCACCATGCGCAGGATCGCCAGGTTGTTGGAGACGCTGAGCATCAGCACCGGCAACGTGGGGAAACGCCGGCGGATCATGGCGATCATCGCAAAGCCATCGGCCTGCTGGCCGCCGGGCATGGAGTAATCGGTGACCAGGACATCGCACGGGTGATCGGACAGCGCGGCCATCAATTCGGCGACAGTACTGGCCTCGGCCACCACCTGGCCAACGCCGCTGGATTCGATCACGGCCTTCGTGCCGATCCGTACGACCGGATGGTCGTCCGCAATGATAATGCGCAGGGTCATGGACTAGTATTGCCTGTAAGGCAGCCGTCGGGCCGTGCCGGGGTGGGGACAACATTCTACGGAGATCAGGCAGCATGCGTATCCGCGTCGTTCGCTGGCTGGTGCTGCTCGTGCTTGCAATGGCAGCGGGCGTGTCGGTATCGGCCGCCAACCCCCTCGCCTTGTCGCCCCGGCAGAGCGAGTGGCTTGGCAAGCACCCTACCATCATCCTGGGTATGTACGACAGCGGCTGGCCGCCGTTCGAATCCTTGCACGAGGGCAAGCCGGTCGGCCTGGGCTATGACTACCTGAGCCTGCTCACGCAGCAGCTGGGTGTGCAGGTGAAGGTGCGGATGTACCGCGACTGGACCGAGGTGCTGGATGCTGCATGCCGCGGCGAAGTTGATGTGGTGATGAACATCACCCTTACCGCCGACCGCACCCGCTGCATGGTCTATACCCGTCCCTACGCCGATGCGCCGCTGGCGCTGGTCGGTCGCCCCGGTGATACCCGGGCCTCGGCCGATCCGGACCTGCGCGGGCTGCGTGTGGTCACCGAGCGCGAGTTCGTCACCAGCGAAGAAGTCCGCGCGCGCTTTCCCGTTGCCCGCCGCGTGATCGCTGCAAACACCACGGCCGCGCTGGCCATGGTCGGCAAGGGCGAAGCCGATGTGTATATCGGCAATGCCTATGTAGCCACGTCGCTGATCGCCGAGCGAGGGCTCACCGATGTCGCGTTGCTGCGCCCCAGCGACCTGCCGCCGGAGCGTCTGCACTTCGGGGTGCCCAACGCCAAGCAACCCTTGGCCGAAGCGCTGGATCTGGGGTTGGCGGCGCTGGCGGACACCGAACGCGCGCGCCTGAAGCGGCGTTGGCTGCAGACGCCGGAATGGTCGGCGCAGTCGCAGATGATCCTGGGCAATGCCGAAAAGCGTGTATTGGCGACACCACTGCGGCTGGCATTCGCGCCGAATGCGGCACCGCTGGCGTTCATCGACGGCGCCGACCAGCCCAGTGGCGTGGCGGCCGAATACCTGCGCCTGCTGCGGAACGTGGGTGCCCAGCTCACCCGCGTGCCAGCGCATGACTGGTTCGAGGCGCGCGAACAACTGCGCCGTGGCGAGGTCGATGCCATCATGGGCATCCCCAATGACTCCACGTACCTGGGTGACGACTGGGTATTCAGCCAGCCCTTCATCACTGTGCCCAACGTGATCGTGACCGCCAGCGGCAGCCGGTCGGTGCTCGGCATCGGCGATCTGGACGGACGCAGCATCCTGCTGACCGATCCGGACCGGTTGCGGGGCTACATCCTGCAGCAGGCGCCGAACGCCCGCATCGTGCCGGCGCGCAGCACCGAACTGGCCTTGGCCCGGCTGGCGCATGGCGATGCCGATGCCTACATCGGCAATCTGGCCATCGTCGACCGGATCGTGCGCGAGCGCTATCCCGCGCAACTCCACGTTGCCGCACCCGCTGGCTTCAGTGATCGGTTGTCGCTGGCGGTCAAACGACGGTACGCGCCACTGGCGACCACGTTCGACCGCATGCTGGTCAACATGAGCGCGCGTGAGCACGAGGCGATCCGCAGTGACTGGCTCTCGGCCGAATACCGCAGTGACCTGGACTGGCGCGGCATTGCGCGCTGGGCGGTGCCGCTGGCGCTGGTCCTGTTGACGGCGCTGCTGGTGCACGGCTGGGGATACTGGCGGTTGCGCAATGAAGTGGCGATGCGCCGGCGGGTCGAGCAGCGCTTGGCCGAAGTCACCGACAACCTGCCGGCGATCGTCTACCAGGGCCGGCGCGAGCGCGATGGCCGCTTGTCGCTGCCGTATATCGCCGGCGACACGGACGCCCTGTTCGGGGTCACCGCAGCCGAGGCCATGGCTGACGAAAGCGCCTTGATGGACCGCATCGACGAGCGCGACCGCCCCGGTGTGCGCCAGGCCATGGAACGCGCCGCGCGCGACTTCACTCCGTTGGACACGGAGTTCCGCACCTCCCCACATGGCACGCTGCACTGGGTGCGCGCGCGCGCGCTGCCTTACGATGCCGAAGACGGCGCGCTGCTGTGGAGCGGCTACTGGGTCGATGTCACCGAGGCGCGCGCGCAGGCCGATGCGCTTGCGTTGGCCAAGGCCGCGGCCGAGCGCGCCACCGCTGCCAAATCCGAGTTCCTGGCCACGATGAGCCATGAGATCCGCACGCCGATGTCCGGGGTACTCGGCATGGTCGAGGTGCTCTCGCACACCGCGCTGGATGGGGAACAGCGCCGCATCATCAGCGTGATCGAAGACTCGGCGCAGATGCTGCGGCAGATCCTCGATGACCTGCTGGACTACTCCAAGATCGAGGCTGGCGCGCTGACGCTGCAGGCACATCCGGTGGCGCTGCGCGCATTGCTCGGCAACGTGCAGCAGCTGCTTGCACCGCAGGCAGTGGCCAAGGGACTGGACCTGCAGATCCAGATCGACGACGACGTCGCGGCCA
The DNA here is from genome assembly GCF_056393115.1 of Stenotrophomonas sp. Steno-Z10-BAI. Taxonomy (NCBI): domain Bacteria; kingdom Pseudomonadati; phylum Pseudomonadota; class Gammaproteobacteria; order Lysobacterales; family Lysobacteraceae; genus Stenotrophomonas; species Stenotrophomonas sp. Steno-Z10-BAI. The sequence goes on from NZ_JBWJOZ010000007.1 coordinate 23,233, forward strand.
TGCATCTGGCGGACGGTATGCGCCTGCGCCAGATCGCGTTCAACCTGCTCAGCAACGCCATCAAGTTCACCCACGCCGGTGAGGTCGACATCGCACTGACGGTGCTCGGCATCGATAGCGATGGCGCGCAGCAGCTGCGGCTGACGGTGCGCGATACCGGCATCGGCATTTCGCCGGCGCAGCGCGAGCATCTGTTCGCCCCGTTCGCGCAGGCCGATGCAGCGACCAGCCGCCAGTACGGGGGCACCGGCCTGGGCCTGAGCATCTGCCAGCGCCTGGTCGCCCTGATGCACGGCACGCTCACGCTGCACAGCGTGCCCGGCGAGGGGACCCGCGTGGAGGTGCTGCTGACGGTACCCACGGTGCCGGTGGACGAACAGCCCGGCGCGGCGGAAGACCAGGCGCAGAGGCTGCCGGTGCCGGCAGCGCTGCTGCAGCGGCGGGTACTGATCGTCGAGGACCATCCCACCAACCAGGCACTGATGGGCTGGCGCATGCAGCAGCTCGGCCTGCCGCACGTGCTGGCCGAGAACGGCGAACAGGCGTTGGCGCTGCTCGCGCGGACCCGTTTCGATCTGGTCCTCACCGATTGCCGGATGCCGGTCATGGACGGCTATGCCATGACCCGGCGTATCCGTGAGCAGGAGCGCGACCGCGGCACCGCCCGGTTGCCGGTGATCGCGCTCACCGCCAGCGCGATGGAGGACGATCTGCAACGCTGCCGCGAGGCCGGCATGGATGATCTATTGGCCAAACCGGTGGCGCTGGCCGCCTTGCGCCAGGCACTGCTGCAGTGGTTGCCGGACGCGCCAGCTGCTGCGGATGTACAAGGCAGCCTCCCTGCGCCGCCCGACCGGGCCGCGCTCACGCGCCGGTTTGGATCGGCGCACGTGGCCGCGGTGTTGATCGAAAGCCTGTGCAGCGCCTCCGCGGAGGATCTGGTGCAACTGCAGGAGGCCCTGCACGAGCGTGCGGCACCGGCGCTCGTGGATGTACTGCACCGGCTGGTGGGCGGGTTGGCGACGCTGGGGGCGGATGCCTTGGTGGTGGAGGCGCGCCATCTGATGGACAGCATCGACGACGACGGCGTGGCGGCGCATGCCGAGGCGGTCGGTGCGTTCGATGCGGCGTTGCGTGCCTACCTGGAACAGCTGCAGGCGTCCTGACCGGTTCCGTGGCGATCAGCGCTGCTGCTGCAGGTACTCGATCACCTGGCGCCGGCGCTCCGGGTCGGCAGTGGTGTTGACCATACGGGTGCCCGGCACCACATGCGTGGGCGAGCGCAGGAACGCATCCAGGGTCTGCTCGTTCCAGGTCAGCCCGGCCTCGCGCATGGCGTTGGAGTACGGGTAGCCGGTGACACTGCCCGCGCGCCGGCCGATCACCCCGTGCAGGTTCGGGCCGAAGCGGTGCACGCCGCCGGGGCTGACCGTGTGGCAGCCGGCGCAGATCGCGAACGCGCGCTGCAGATCCTGCTGATGGGCCTGCTCGGGCGTCTGCGGTGCGCGCGAACACGCCGCCAGCAGCAGGCAGGCCAGTAACGGCAACGTCGATCGGAAAGCAGGGGCCATGGCGCAGCGGTCACGTCCAACAGGACGCTCAGGATAGCGAGCGCGGCGGTGACTGCCGCGCCCGATGACCTGCGACCGGTGGTCGCAGGCCGTGTCGATCACATGCCCGAATAGTTTGGGCCGCCACCGCCCTGCGGGGTCACCCAGACGATGTTCTGGGTCGGGTCCTTGATGTCGCAGGTCTTGCAGTGCACGCAGTTCTGCGCATTGATCTGCAACTGTTCGTGCCCGTCGCTGCCGACGAACTCGTACACGCCCGCCGGGCAGTAACGCGCTTCCGGCCCGGCGTATTCGCTCAGGTTGATCCGCACCGGCACACTGGCATCCTTGAGCGTCAGGTGGCTGGGCTGGTCTTCGGCGTGGTTGGTGCTGCTCAGGAACACCGAGCTGAGGCGGTCGAAAGTGAGCACGCCATCGGGCTTGGGATAATTGATCTTCGCGTGCTTCGACGCCGGCTCCAGGCAGGCGTGGTCCGGGGTGCTGTGGCGCAGCGTCCACGGCGGGTTGCGGATGCCCAGCTTGGGCAGCAGCCACTGTTCGATGCCGGTCATCAGCGTGGCCACGGTCTGGCCCTTCTTGAACCACTGCTTGAAGTTCTTGGCCTGCTGCAGCTCGGCATGCAGCCAGCTGCTCTCGAATGCCTGCGGATAGGCGCTCAACTCATCGTGCTGGCGATCGGCGGCGAGCGCATCGAAGGCCGCATCGGCGGCGAGCATGCCGGTCTTGATCGCGGCGTGGCTGCCCTTGATCCGGCTGACGTTGAGGTAGCCGGCCTCGCAGCCGACCAGCGCGCCACCGGGGAACACCGTCCTGGGCAGCGACATCAGGCCGCCGGCGGTGATCGCACGCGCGCCGTAGCCGATGCGCTTGCCCCCTTCCAGGTGCTTGCGGATGTCCGGGTGCGTCTTGAAGCGCTGGAACTCTTCGAACGGGCTCAGCCACGGATTCTTGTAGTCCAGGCCGACCACATAGCCGATCGAGACCTTGCCACCCTCGGCGTGGTACAGGAACGCGCCACCGTAGGTGTCGTTGTCCAGCGGCCAGCCGGCGGCGTGCACCACCAGGCCCGGTTCGTGCTTGGCCGGATCGATCTGCCACAGTTCCTTGATGCCGATGCCGTAGGCCTGCGGATCCTTGTCGGCATCGAGCTGGAAGCGGGCGATCAGCTGGCGGCCGAGATGGCCGCGCGAGCCTTCGGCGAAGATCGTGTACTTGGCGTGCAGCGCCATGCCGCGCTCGAATGCCGGGCCGGGCTGGCCGTTCTTCTCGATGCCCATGTCGCCGGTGGCCACGCCGATCACCGCGCCATCGTCGCTGTACAGCACTTCCGCCGCCGGGAAGCCGGGGAAGATCGCTACCTCCAGCGCCTCGGCCTGCTGCGCCAGCCAGCGGGTGACCTCGCCCAGGCTGACGATGTAGTTGCCTTCGTTGTGGAAGCACTCCGGCAGCAGCGCGTTGGGCGTGCTGCGCGATCCGGCCTCGGTGAGGAACAGGAATTCGTCGCGGGTGACCTTCTGCTTCAGCGGTGCGCCACGCTCGGCCCAGTCCGGGAACAGTTCGGTCAACGCGCGTGGGTCCATCACCGCGCCGGAGAGGATGTGCGCGCCGGGTTCGGACCCCTTTTCCAGGATGCAGACCGACAGCTCGCTGCCAGCCTCGATGGCGCGCTGGCGCAGCCGGATCGCCGTGGCCAGGCCCGCAGGGCCGCCACCGACGATCACCACATCGAATTCCATCACTTCACGCGGGGGCAGGACGTTGATTTCTTCGCTCATGGGGCTGCGTAACTCTTGGGTAGTGCCGCGGGTTGAACGGCGGCGGTTGCCTGGGAATCGCCCGTGTCACGTCACGGCGAAACGGTGGATCAATGCGCCAGAGTACCGGTCCTTCCCGTTCACGCCTAGGCAGCAGCCTCGCCATGGCACGCAAGGCTCGCCGCGGAAGGTGGGTTGCTGCGATGCAACATTGGTGACGGCCGCGCAGGGATCACGCCTCCTCAGGCGGCCATCACAACGGTGCGTTGCTTTGATCCTCGTCACGATAGGTGAAGGGCGCTGCGACACCTGCGCGCAGATCCACCCTGACGATGGGGACCCATCGGCCCGTCTTGTCGCGGAACCGTGATTGCAATGATCGTGCGGAACTGCGGGGCGTTTCGGTGCCGCCGTCGTACGGAAACACGCAACGAACCCTCAATGGATACCCCGAGTGGCCCGACATGTCCGCGATGAGTCCACCCTGCGTGCGATACGCCCATACTTCCTCGATGTTGAGGTCGGCACGAAGGTAGGAGAATGCCACGCCATCGCGCCGCGCTTGACCTTCAGTGGGCTCCCAGCGGCGCGCGGCACGCAGCATCACCCCGCTGCACCGATACGCCGGTAATCCCTGGGCGCATTCATCGACCCATGCCTACCGTGCCGCGCACAAGCGATAGTCGGACCAACTGCAACAGCACCTATCGATCAGTTCAAATGCGGCAGGCACCGGGAAGTGAGCGCTGCGTGCCTGAACGTTGCGTTGGAAATGGCCACCTTGATGCAGCTCCGCTTCGGAGCGAATATCAGGATCGCAACATGAACATGATCGCCTGCTGTGTCGGTGCCTCCTTGGCGCTGGCAGGACTGCTCGGTGCCAAGCCCGCCCAGGCGTACCCGGTCGGCTTGCCTGCAGCCATCAGCAGTAGTGCCGAGCTCCAGAGCTATTGGTGCTGGGGCGCGAGCCCCGGTAATCCGCAACGTTACGTGATGGCCACGTCGGTAACAGAGGCCCGATGGATCTATGCGGCGGACGTGGGCATCCCGCCCAGGCAGGCCAACTGCCGCCGACAGGATCCGTAATCCGGCCACAGCGCCCGACATCGCCACGCTCCGGGCACGCACACGTTCGTATCTGGCCGGGGCGTGGCCATAAGGGATCAGGACATCCCGGCGATCGGGTGGCCGGCTGGATCGGCGCCCGGATGGAGCAGCCAGCTCCTGCTGCGCCAGCCCTTGGCCCCTACCTGCACAACGCCCACAATGGGGGCCTGTTCCACCGCCACCTGCCGGGATGCCATGTCACTCAATCCGTTCGATCTGTTCGATATCCGTTCGCTGCTGAGCGAGGAGGAGCGCGCGGTGCAGGCGACGGTGGCGCGCTTCACTGATACCCGGGTGCTGCCGATCATCGGCGATGCATTTGATGAAGGTCGCTTTCCCGACGAACTGATCCCCGAGATCGCTGCACTGGGTCTGCTCGGCTCCAGCCTGCCCGAACAGTACGGCGGCGGCGGACTGAACGCGGTGAGCTACGGCTTGATCTGCCAGGAACTGGAGCGCGGCGATTCGGGGCTGCGCAGTTTCGTCTCGGTACAGAGCTCGCTGTGCATGTACCCGATCTACGCCTACGGCAGCGAAGAACAGCGCGTGCGCTGGTTGCCGGACATGGCCACCGGCAAGGTCATCGGCTGCTTCGGCCTGACCGAGGCGCATGGCGGCTCCGATCCGGCGGCGATGAAGACCCGCGCGGTGCGCGACGGCGGCGACTGGCTGATCAACGGCAGCAAGATGTGGATCACCAGTGGGCCGGTGGCGGACATCGCGATCATCTGGGCGCATACCGAAGACGGCATCCAGGGCTTCGTGCTCGAGAAAGGCATGCCCGGCTTCAGCACCCAGGAGATCAAGCACAAGATGAGCCTGCGCGCCTCGCTCACCGGTGCGCTGTTCTTCGACAATGTGCGCGTGCCCGACCGTAACCGGCTGCCTAACGTGCAGGGCCTGAAAGGCCCACTGGGCTGCTTGAACCAGGCACGCTACGGGATCAGCTGGGGCCCGATCGGTGCCGCGGTGGCGTGCCTGGATGAAGCGCTGGCCTACACCAAGCAGCGGGTGCTGTTCGGCCGGCCGGTGGCGGCCACGCAGAGTGCGCAGATCAAGCTGGCCGACATGGCGCGCCGGATCACCACCGCGCAGTTGCTGGCATTGCAGCTGGGGCGCCTGAAGGATGCCGGCCAGCTGCAGCCGCAGCAGGTAAGCCTGGCCAAATGGAACAATTGCCGCATGGCCATCGACATCGCGCGCGAGTGCCGTGATCTGCTCGGTGGCGCGGGCATCACCACCGAACATGTGGCGATCCGGCATGCACTCAATCTGGAATCGGTGATCACCTACGAGGGCACCGAGACCGTGCACCAGCTGGTGATCGGGCGGGAGCTGACGGGCATCAACGCTTTTTGAGTCATTGCCCGCCGGCAAACCCGTTCTGGCGCCACGCCTCGTACATCACCACCGCGACGGTGTTGGACAGATTGAGGCTGCGGTTGCCCGGTTGCATCGGCAGGCGCAGGCGGCGGCCGTGGGGCAGGCTGTCGAGCAGGTCCTGGGGCAGGCCACGGGTTTCCGGGCCGAACAGGAAGGCATCGCCATCTTCAAATTGCTGGGTATCGTAACGCACGCTGCCGCGGGTACTCAGCGCGAACAAGCGCTTGGGCGCAATCACCTGCAGGGCGGTCTCCAGATCTGGATGGACCTGCAGTCGGGCGTATTCGTGATAGTCCAGGCCGGCGCGCTTGAGCTGCTTGTCGCTCAGGTCGAAACCGAGCGGCTCGATCAGGTGCAGCCGCGCGCCGGTGTTGGCGCAGAGGCGGATCACATTGCCGGTGTTCGGCGGGATTTCGGGTTGGAACAGGACGACATGGAACGTGGGCGTGGCAGTCATCGGCGAAGTGTACGCCGTGGCTGCAGGGGGCTGCAGCGACGGCTTACTGGCGGATCAGGGTCGAGGCAGCGGTCGAGGCGGCGGCCGCTGCGGTTTCCAGGGCCAGGGCCTGCAGATCGGCCGGCGACGGACGCACCTGCAGGGTGGGCAGGTTGATGATCACTTCGTTGGCCACCGCGGTGGCGGCAGCGGTGAAGGTGGCGACGTAGCCGCGGGCGGTGGTCTGTTCGGCAGCCAAGGCCTGGCGCTGTTCGGCGGTCGGGCGCACTTCAACGGCGGCCAACGTGGTGACGCGGCGGTTGGCGGTCAGTTCGGCGCGGTAATCGGCGATCAGGCCAGCGGTCGGGCGGACTTCCACGACGGCCAGGGTCGGGATGCTGCTGGTGCGCTCAACCTCGGCCTGGGCGATCTGGTCGGCGGACGGGCGGACCTGCACGGCGTCCAGGGTGACGATGGCGGGGGCGGCCTGCACCGACGAAGCAAACGCGGAACCGGCGGCAAAGGCGATGGCGATGGCGAGCGTCTTGGTGTTCATGGCGAGGTCCTGTTTAGTGTTGGTGAGCAGTGGTGTGGTAGTAAGGTAGTACACCGATTCGGGGCTTGCAAGAACAATTTGAACGTTCTTGTTTTTGTTCAGCACCCAGTCAGTTTCGGTTTGATCCTTGCTTCCCTTGCCCAGTACCACGCAGGACGCGTGCCAAGTTTTATCCGTTGATTCCAAAGGGTTTTTGTTGATCCGCGAGTGTCCGCTGTCCGGACAGATGTCCGCGGGATCGCGTCGCGGCTGTCCGTCAGGGCCCCAATGACTGTTGGCCGATGCCTTTTGCCCGGGCGGCGCGCTAGCATCCGGCTTCACTTTCATGACCAAGGAACCGGAATGACCGTCCAACTTCGACCGCGTGCTGCGCTGCTGGCTGTCGCGCTCTCCGCCGCACTGGGCTCACTGGCGCCCGCACCGGTCCTGGCCAAGCCGGCCACGGTGGCCAAGGTCGACATTCCGTTCGAGCAGTTCACCCTGCCCAACGGCCTGCGCGTGGTGGTGCACACCGACCGCAAGGCGCCGATCGTGGCCGTCAACATCTGGTACCACGTGGGCAGCAAGGACGAACCCGCCGGCCGCACCGGCTTTGCGCACCTGTTCGAACATCTGATGTTCCAGGGCAGCGAGAACCACGACGGCGAGTATTTCGAGCCCTTCAAGCAGGTCGGCGTGACCGGCCAGAACGGCACCACCAATACCGACCGCACCAACTACTTCGAGAACGTGCCCACCACGGCGCTGGACATGGCGCTGTGGATGGAGTCCGACCGCATGGGCCATCTGCTCGGTGCGATCGACCAGGCCGCCCTGGACGAACAGCGCGGCGTGGTCCAGAACGAAAAGCGCCAGGGCGAGAACCAGCCCTATGGCCAGGTCTGGGAAAAGCTGACCCGCGCGATGTACCCGGCAGGGCACCCGTATCACCACAGCGTGATCGGCTCGATGAACGATCTCAACGCCGCCTCGCTGGACGACGTGAAAACGTGGTTCCGCACCTGGTACGGCCCCAACAATGCAGTGCTGGTGCTGGCCGGTGACATCGATGTGGCCACGGCGAAAGAAAAGGTCGCCAGGTACTTCGGCGACATCCCGGCCGGCCCGAGCATGGCCCAGCCCAAGGTGGACGTGGCCAAGCGTGAGAAGAGCACGCGCGAAGTGATGACCGACAAGGTGCCGCAGGCGCGCATCTACCGCGCGTGGAACGTCGCCCAGGTCGGCACCACCGACATAGACCAGCTGCAGCTGTTCGCGCAGGTTCTCGGCGGTGCGAAGTCCTCGCGCCTGGATCAGCGCCTGCTGCACCAGGACAAGCTGGTGGACAACATCAGTGCCGGCGCCTACAGCTCGCAGCTGGGCTCGAACTTCGTGATCATGGCCAGCGTCAAGCAGGGCGTGGACCCGGCCAAGGTCGAGGCGATCATCGATGAAGAGGTGAAGCGCCTGACCAAGGACGGCCCGACCGCCGATGAGCTCAGCCGCGGCAAGACCGCCTTCCGCGCCGGCTTCATCCGCGGCATCGAGCGCATCGGTGGCTTCGGCGGCAAGGCCGACGCGCTGGCCGAGTGCACCGTGTACGAAGGTGACCCGGGCTGCTTCCGCACGTCGCTGGCCACCATCGATGCGGCCACTGCCGCGCAGGTGCGCGATGTCGGTGCCAAGTGGCTGGGCGCCGGCGACCACACCATCGTGGTCGAGCCGGGCGCGCGCGTTGCCTTGGCCGAACTGCCGTCGGAAACGCCCAAGCCGTTCACCGTGCCCGCCGTGGACCCCAGCTTCACGACGCTGGCCAAGCAGGTCGACCGCAGCACCGGCGTGCCGCAGACCAAGACCTTCCCGGACCTGAAATTCCCGGAACTGCATCGCGCCACGCTGAAGAATGGCACCCAGGTGATCCTGGCCGAGCGTCACGACATCCCGGTCGTGCAGTTCAGCTATGAGTTCCCGGGTGGCTTCACCGCCGACCAGGGCCGCAAGTCCGGCACCGCCAACTTCACCATGGGGCTGCTCACCGAGGGCGCCGGCAAGCTGGGCGCGCTGCCCTTCGCCGATGCCGCCGATGCACTGGGCGCCAAGCTCGATGCCTCCGCCTCGCTGGACAGCACCAGCGTGTATCTGTCCGCGCTGAAGGAAAACCTGGCCCCGTCGCTGGCCCTGTATGCGGACATGCTGCGCCAGCCGCGCTTCGACCAGACCGAGATCGATCGCGTCAAGGCGACCTGGATCGCCGGCATCCAGCAGGAGAAGGTCAACCCCAGCGCGGTCGCGATGCGCGTGATGCCGACCCTGCTGTACGGCGCCGGTCATCCGTATGCGATCCCGTTCACCGGCAGCGGCAATGAAGTGGACATCCAGTCCATGACCCGCGAGGACCTGGTCGATTTCCACCGTGATTGGCTGCGCCCGGAGCAGGGCACCCTGATCGTGGTCGGCGACACCACGCTGAAGGACCTCGTGCCGCTGCTGGAGCGCCAGTTCGGCAACTGGAAGGCCGAGGGCCCGGCCCCGCAGGTGAAGGCCCCGGTGGACGTGGCACGGCCGACCCAGGCCCGCGTGTACCTGATCGACCAGCCGGGTGCGGTGCAGGCCAACCTGTTCGCCAGCCAGGTGGTGCCCTCGTCCAAGGACCCGGGGTCGACCCGCTTCGACATCGCCAACGGCGTGCTGGGCGGCGACTTCACCTCGCGCCTGAACATGAACCTGCGTGAGCAGAAGCACTGGTCCTACGGTGCCGGCAGCAGCGCCAGCAACACCCTGGGCCAGCGCCCGTGGGGCGCCCGCGCACCGGTGCAGATCGACAAGACCGCCGAGGCGATGCAGGAGATGCGCAAGGAGATCGCCGAGTTCGCCAGCGGTGCCAAGCCGGCCACCCCGGCCGAGGTGGCGCGCATCCGCAACATCCAGAACCTGAGCCTGCCCGGTGCCTACGAGACCGCCAGCGCGGTGATGGGCACCATCAGCGGGATCGTGCGTTACCAGCGCCCGGACGATTATGTGGTCCAGCGCAAGGCCGAGATCGAGGCGATGACCCCGGCCCAGGTGCAGCAGGCCGCGGCCACGCTGGACCCGAACGCGCTGACCTGGGTGGTGGTCGGTGACCTCAAGCAGACCGAGGCACCGGTGCGTGCGCTCAACCTCGGCCAGGTGCAGGTGATCGATGCCGAAGGCAAGGTGGTGGCTCCGGCTGCTCCGGCTGCAGCGGCACCGAAGGCCCGGTGATGCCGACAGCGGGTCAGCCATCGCGCTGACCCGCGCCCCAGGTGCCGGGGACCCTCCCGGCCCCTGATCACCCTCGATTCAGTTGTTTCCCGCACACTCCCTTACGTATTCCAGCCAGGCCTTGTCCATGCGCATTCTGCTTCTGTCCGCCCTGATCCTCAGCGTTTCCGCCTGCACCTGGGTGCCGATCGAGTCGTCCGGCAAGACGGTCCGCGTGCTGCCGGCCGGTGCGGTTCCCAGCGGCTGCCAGAGCAAGGGCGAGGTGGTGGTGACCGTGAAGAGCAAGGTCGGCTTCTACAACCGCAACCCGCTGCGCGTGCAGGAAGAGCTGGAAACCCTGGCCCGCAACGAGGCGCCCAGCGCCGGTGCCAATGCCGTGCAGGCCTCTGGCCTGCCCGCCGATGGCAGCCAGCGCTTCCTGGCCTTCCAGTGCCCGCCACGCTGAACCCTTCACCCTGCGCCCGGACCATACGCCCGGGCGTGAATTCGTAAAGGTGCGGTGAAAGCCGTGCCGGCTTACAATAACGCCCCCTTTGCCTGAGCCTTGGCGCTAACTGATGCTCTTCAAGAATGTCTCGATCGCCGGCTTGGCGCACATCGACGCGCCGCACACGCTGACGTCCAAGGAAATCAACGAACGGCTGAAGCCGACGCTGGATCGCCTTGGCATCCGTACCGATGTGCTCGGCGATATCGCGGGCATCCACGCCCGCCGCCTGTGGGATGCCGACATGCTGGCCTCCGACGCCGCCACGCTGGCTGCCCGCAAAGCACTGGAAGACGCCGGGATCGGCGCCGACAAGATCGGCCTGCTGGTCAACACCTCGGTCAGCCGCGACTACCTGGAGCCGTCCACGGCCAGCATCGTCTCGGGCAACCTGGGGGTCGGCGACGAATGCATGACCTTCGACGTCGCCAATGCCTGCCTGGCCTTCATCAACGGCATGGACATCGCCGCCCGCATGCTCGAACGCGGCGAGATCGACTACGCGCTGATCGTCGACGGTGAAACCGCCAACCTGGTGTACGAGAAGACCCTCGAGCGCATGGCCCTGCCGGGCGTGACCGCCGATGACTTCCGCAACGAGATGGCCGCCCTGACCCTGGGCTGCGGTGCCGCGGCGATGGTCATGGCGCGCACCGAGCTGGTGCCCGATGCCCCGCGTTACCGCGGTGGCGTGACCCGCTCGGCCACCGAGTGGAACCAGCTGTGCCGGGGCAACCTGGACCGCATGGTCACCGACACCCGCATGCTGCTGATCGAAGGCATCAAGCTGGCACAGAAGACCTTCGTGGCCGCCCGTGAAGCACTGGGCTGGGCCGTGGAGGAACTGGACCAGTTCGTGATCCACCAGGTCAGCCAGCCGCACACCGCCGCCTTCATCAAGAACTTCGGCATCGACCCGAAGAAGGTGATGACGATCTTCGGCGAGCACGGCAACATCGGCCCGGCCTCGGTGCCGATCGTGCTGAGCAAGCTCAAGCAGCTGGGCAAGCTGAAGAAGGGCGATCGCATCGCGCTGCTCGGCATCGGCTCGGGCCTGAACTGCTCGATGGCCGAAGTGGTCTGGTAAACCAGTCGCCGCAGGCTGCTGCGGCGTTGGAATTGAACATCAAGGGCCGGTTCTGCCGGCCCTTTTCACAGGTGCGTTTGCATGCCCCAGCTGCCCGGTTACCCCGCCCATCCGCACCGCTTCGAGGTGCGCCCCGGCCTGTCGATGAACTATCTCGACGAAGGCCCGCGCGATGGCGAGGTGGTGGTGATGGTCCACGGCAATCCGTCGTGGAGCTATTACTGGCGCACCCTGGTGACCGGCCTCTCGGACAAGTACCGCTGCATCGTGCCGGACCATATCGGCATGGGCCTGTCGGACAAGCCCGATGACGCGCACTACGACTACACCCTGCAGTCGCGCGTGGATGACCTGGAGGCGCTGCTCGCGCACCTGGGCATCACCGGCCCGGTGACCCTGGCCGTGCACGACTGGGGCGGCATGATCGGCTTCGGTTGGGCGTTGTCGCACCACGCGCAGGTCAAGCGCTTGGTGGTGCTCAACACCGCCGCCTTCCCGATGCCGGCCGCGAAGAAGATGCCGTGGCAGATCGCGCTGGGTCGCCACTGGAAGATCGGCGAGTGGCTCATCCGCACCTTCAACGCGTTCTCGTCCGGTGCCTCGTGGCTGGGCGTGGAACGGAAGATGCCGGCCGAGGTGCGCCGCGCTTACGTGTCGCCGTACAACAGCTACGCCAACCGCATCAGCACCATCCGCTTCATGCAGGACATTCCGCTGTCACCGGCCGACAAGGCCTGGTCGCTGCTGGAGCGGTCCGGCCAGACCCTGCCCAGCTACGCCGACCGTCCCGCCTTCATCGGCTGGGGGCTGCGTGATTTCGTGTTCGACCACCACTTCCTGGAGGGTTTCCAGGCCGCACTGCCGCAGGCGGTCGTGCATGCCTTCGAGGATGCCGGACACTATGTGCTGGAAGACAAGCACGAGGTGCTGGTGCCGAAGATCCGCGCGTTTCTGGACGCGCACCCGATCTGATCGGTTTGGTATTGACGTTGGGTCGCATCCGACCCCGTCACCGGTAGAGCCGACCGTTGGTCGGCAGCTTTTGCCCCGGCGCCAGAACCCCCGGCGCCCCCCCAACTACGCCGCGATCGGAGCCTGCGGCGGCGCCGGGGAATTGCCGTTGTCGTCGGGATGATCATCGTCATTGCCCGCCTCGTCCCGCCAGCGCCAGTCGGCCAGGGTCAGCGCCGGCATGCCGTGCGCCACGCGCGCCTTGTCGCACTGGGGGCTGGCCTTGCCGTACTCCCACGAAGCATCCACCTCACGGCACACGCTGGGGCGGTTGGGGTGGATGCTGCAGCGCGAATACACGCCGATCTCCGCATCCAGCGCCACGCAGTACACCGGCTTGGACAGGGTGCCGCGCATGCACAGCCGGTGCGGGTCCAGCACCTGGGTGAGCTCGTGCGGGACGCCACCGGGGGTGACCTCGTCCGATTCCATCCAATGGAAGGCCACACGGTATTGGGTGCAGCAGGCGCCGCAGGTGAGGCAGGGATGGGGCATGGGGCACCGGCCTTGGGCGGCAGCGAAGCAGGAGGGAAGGGCGCGAATTTTCCACGCCACCGGCCGGCGCGCAAGATTTTTCTGCAGCGGCGACAATGAACGGATGAACAGCGCCATCAATATCGCCGCGCGCCTGCCCGAGCTGGCCCGTGAACGCCCCGACCAGATCGCCATCCGCTGCCCCGGCAAGCCCGGGCCCGGCGGCATGGCGCGTTATGACGTCACCCTGGATTACCGCACCCTCAACGCCCGCAGCGACGCGATGGCGGCCGGCCTGGCCGCGCACGGCATCGGCCGCGGCGTGCGCGCGGTGGTGATGGTGCGGCCCTCGCCGGAGTTCTTCCTGCTGATGTTCGCGCTGTTCAAGAACGGCGCGGTCCCGGTGCTGGTCGACCCGGGCATCGACAAGCGCGCGCTGAAGCAATGCCTGGACGAGGCCCAGCCGCAGGCCTTCATCGGCATCGGCCTGGCCCACGTGGCGCGCCTGGTGCTGCGCTGGTGCCGCTCTGCGCGCCTGCTGGTGACCGTCGGCCGCCGCTGGGGCTGGGGTGGCACCACCCTGGCCCGGCTGGAAGCCCAGGGCGCCACGGCGGCGCCTGCGCTGGCCCCGACCGATGGCGAGGATGTCGCGGCGATCCTGTTCACCAGCGGCTCCACCGGCGTGCCCAAAGGCGTGGTCTACCGCCACCGTCATTTCGTCGGCCAGGTCGAGCTGCTGCGCACCGCCTTCGGGATGGAGCCGGGTGGGGTGGATCTGCCGACCTTCCCGCCGTTCGCGCTGTTCGATCCGGCGCTGGGGCTGACCTCGGTGATCCCGGACATGGACCCGACCCGCCCGGCCCAGGCCGATCCGCGCAAGCTGCATGACGCCATCAACCGCTTCGGCGTCACCCAGCTGTTCGGCTCGCCGGCGCTGATGCGGGTCCTGGCCGATCACGGCCAGCCGCTGCCGAGCGTGCGCCGGGTGACCTCGGCCGGGGCGCCGGTGCCGCCGGATGTGGTCGCGCGGATCCGCCGCCTGCTGCCCGATGACGCCCAGTTCTGGACCCCCTACGGCGCCACCGAGTGCCTGCCGGTGGCGGTGATCGAAGGCCGCGAGCTGGAGAACACCCGCCAGGCCACCGAGGCCGGCGCCGGTACCTGTGTCGGCCGCGTGGTCGCGCCAAACGAGGTGCGCATCATCGCCATCGATGACGCGCCGCTGCCGGATTGGTCGCAGGCCCGTGTGCTGGCCACCGGCGAGGTGGGCGAGATCACCGTGGCCGGCCCGACCGCCACCGACAGCTACTTCAACCGCCCGCAGGCCACCGCCGCGGCGAAGATCACCGAAACCCTGGCCGATGGCAGCACCCGGGTCGTGCACCGGATGGGCGATGTCGGCTACTTCGATGCGCAGGGCCGGCTGTGGTTCTGTGGGCGCAAGACCCAGCGCGTGGAAACCGCGCAGGGGCCGCTGTACACCGAGCAGGTCGAGCCGGTGTTCAATGCGCTGGACGGCATCGCCCGCACCGCGCTGGTCGGCGTGGGTGCGCCGGGTCGGCAGCGGCCGGTGCTGTGCTACGAACTGCAGCCCGGCACCATCGATTCGCCCGCCCTGGTCGAGCGCCTGCGTCGTGAAGCGGCCGCACATGCGCACACCGCGCGCATCGAGCAGTTCCTGCCGCACCCGGGCTTCCCGGTCGACATCCGCCACAACGCCAAGATCGGCCGCGAGAAGCTCACGGTATGGGCCACCGCGCAACTGGAGCAGCACGCATGAAGATCCTCGTGACCGGCGGCGGCGGCTTCCTCGGCCAGGCCCTGTGCAAGGGACTGATCGAGCGGGGTCACCAGGTGCTGGCGTTCAACCGCGGCCACTACCCTGCGCTGCAGGCGATGGGCGTGGGCCAGATCCGCGGCGACCTGGCCGATGCGCAGGCGGTGATGCATGCGGTGGCCGGGGTCGATGCGGTCCTCCACAACGGGGCCAAGGCCGGTGCGTGGGGCAGCTATGACAGCTACCACCAGGCCAACGTGGTCGGCACCGACAATGTCATCGCGGCCTGTCGCGCGCACGGCGTGGGCAAGCTGGTCTACACCTCCACGCCCAGCGTGACCCATCGCGCCACGCATCCAGTGGAGGGCCTGGGCGCGGACGAGGTGCCGTATGGCGAGAACTTCCAGGCGCCGTACGCGGCCACCAAGGCCATCGCCGAGCAGCGCGTGCTGGCGGCCAACGATGCGCAGCTGGCCACGGTCGCGTTGCGGCCGCGGCTGATCTGGGGCCCGGGCGACCAGCAACTGGTACCGCGTCTGGCTGAGCGCGCCCGCGCCGGCCGCCTGCGCTTCGTCGGCGATGGGCAGAACAAGGTCGATACCACCTACATCGACAACGCCGCACTGGCCCACTTCCTGGCCCTGGAGCACCTGGCCCCGGGCGCGGCCTGCGCCGGCAAGGCGTACTTCATTTCCAACGGCGAGCCGCTGCCGATGCGCGAGCTGCTCAACAAGCTGCTGGCCGCGGTGGATGCGCCGCCAGTGACAAAGTCGATCAGCTTCAAGGCGGCCTACCGGATCGGCGCGGTCTGCGAGCGGCTGTGGCCGCTGATGCGCCTGCGCGGCGAGCCGCCCATGACCCGCTTCCTGGCCGAGCAGCTGTGCACCCCGCACTGGTACAGCATGGAACCGGCCCGCCGCGACTTCGGTTATGTCCCCTTGGTCAGCATCGAAGAAGGGCTGGCCCGGCTGGCATCTTCATCGAACGCACAGGATTCCATCACTCCCTGAACACCGCAGGTTGGTGAACATGGCCCCACGCCAACTCCGGCACGCATCAACGCGAGGGTCGACATGCTGCATTACGCCGTCATCTTTTTTGTCATCGCCATCATCGCGGCGGTGCTTGGTTTCTCGGGCATTGCCGGCGCCGCCAGCAACGTCGCCTGGATCCTGTTCGTCGTTTTCCTGATCCTGGCGGTGGTTTCGATGTTCCGCAAGCGGACCTAGTGTCCGGCGCGTCCCGCGCTACCTCTCTCCGGCGTGGGACGCGCTGCGGAAATAATGACGGCCTGACATCGGCAACGATGTTCAGGCCGTCGTTGCGATGGCGCTGCGCAGATCGCGCTCACGCGCATGCCGGTCCATCGCCAGTTCCAGCAGCCGCGTGATCAGGGCGGTGTAATCCAGCCCACTGGCTGCCCACAGCTTCGGGTACATGCTGATGCGGGTGAAGCCGGGCAACGTGTTGATCTCGTTGATCACCACCTCGCCGGCCGGCGTCAGGAATACATCCACGCGTGCCAGGCCGGCACACTCCAGTGCCTGGTAGGCCTGCACGGCGATCTGCCGGATACGGGACTGCTCCGCATCGGTGATGGCCGCCGGCACCACGATGTCGGCACCGGTCTCGCTGATGTATTTGGTGTCGTACGAATAGAAATCATCGTGCACGACCACCTCGCCACAGACGCTGGCTTCGGGGTGTTCGTTGCCGAGCACCGCGCACTCGATTTCGCGGCCGTCGATCGCCGCTTCCACCAGCGCCTTGTGATCGAACGACAGCGCCAGCGCGAGGGCGGTATGGAAGTCCGCCTCGTTGCGCACCTTGCTCACACCCACCGAGGAGCCCTGGTTGGCCGGCTTCACGAACAGTGGCGTGCCCAGCGCGGCGACCAGCGCGGCGTAATCGGCCCGCGCCGCAGTGACCCGGTTGAAGCAGGCGAACGGCGCCACCGCCAGCCCGGCATCGCGCAGCAGGCGCTTGGCCACGTCCTTGTCCATCGCCACTGCCGAGCCCAACACGCCTGAGCCCACGAAGGGCAGGTTGGCCATGCGCAGCAGGCCCTGCAGCGAGCCGTCCTCGCCCAGCGTGCCGTGCACGATCGGGAACACCACGTCGATCTGCTCCAGCGCGGTGGCCGGATCGGTGGGCACCAGCTGCTGGCGCTCCAGGCCCGGCCGCACCGCCACCGCATTGCCCGAGCGGTGCAGCGCGATCCGTGCCGGGTCGCCGGCATTGAGCAGGAAGTCGCGCGGGTCGCTCACGTGCCACTGGCCCTGCTTGTCGATGCCGATCAGGCTGACCTCGAAGCGGTCCTTGTCCAGCGCATCGAGGATGTTCTTCGCCGACTGCAGCGAGACCTCGTGCTCGGCCGAACGGCCGCCGAAGATGATGCCTACCCGGGTCTTGCCCATGCCTGTTGCCGCTCCTGTCACTGTGTTGGGGTGCCATAGCATGAACCGAGTCGGCGCCCGGGAACACGCCCGCCGTTCAAGGGCACACGGTAGAATGCGGTGATGGCCCGTTCCCTGCTCTCTTCCCTCAAGCCGCTGGCTGGCAATGCGCTGCAGCTCACGCTCAACCGCGCGCTGGCGCTGGACCCGGACACCCGCAGCGCGCTGGCCGCGCTGGATGGCCGCCACATCGCGCTGACCCTGGAATCGCCTGCGTTGGCGATGCGGATCGGGGTGGACGGGGAGCGCCTCACGGTCGGCCCGGTCGATCCGCAGCAGGTGCCGGACCTGGCCGTGCGCAGCACGCTGGGCGGGGTGCTGGCCCAGCTGCCGTTCCTGGCCAATGCACGCCGTGGCGGTGATGCGCCGGCCGGGCGGGTCAAGGTCTCCGGCGATGCCGAGCTGGCCCGCCGCCTGCAGCAGCTCGCGACCCGTTTCGATCCGGACTGGCAGCAGCCGTTCGTGCGCGTGTTCGGCGAGGTGATGGGCGTGCAGATCGCCAACACCCTGCGCTCGGCACTGCAGCACGCGCGCCGCGGCGCGTCCGACCTGGCGCACAGCGCCGCTGAATTTGTCACCGAGGAGTCGCGCGACGTGGTACCCCGAGCAGAACTGGATGCCTTCCACGACGATGTGGACGTGATGCGCGACGACGTTGAACGCATGGCCGTGCGCGTCCAGCGCCTGCGGCAGGTGGGCGCATGAAGGCGATCTTCCGCGCCAGCCGCATCGGCCGCATCATCCTGCGCTACCGCCTCGACGATCTGCTCCAGGGCACCCCGGCCGAACGCTGGCTGCGCCTGGCCAAGCCGTTCGTGCCACGCGCCTCGGCCGACATCGCCGCACAGTCGCGCGGTGCGCGCCTGCGCCTGGCGCTGCAGGACCTCGGCCCGATCTTCGTCAAGTTCGGCCAGATCCTCTCCACCCGCCGTGACCTGATCCCGGCCGACGTCGCCAACGAACTCACCCTGCTGCAGGACCGGGTCAAACCGTTTGATGGCGCTACCGCGCAGGCCATTGTCGAGCGCGCGCTCGGCCGCCCGGTGAGCGAAGCCTTCGCCAGCTTCGATCTGCAGCCGCTGGCCTCGGCCTCGATCGCACAGGTGCACGCGGCGACGCTCGCCGATGGCCGCCAGGTGGTGGTCAAGGTGCTGCGCCCGGACATCGAAAAGCAGATCGACGCCGACATCGCGCTGCTCAAGTCGGCCGCCGCGCTGATCGAACGCGCGCACCCGCGCGCCGACAAGATCCGCCCGCGCGAAGTGGTCGCCGAAGTCGAAAACACCCTGGCCGCCGAACTGGATCTGCAGCGCGAAGGCGCCAATGCCAGCGTGCTGCGCCGCAACTGGATCGACTCGGACGATCTGTACGTGCCCGAGGTGATCTGGAGCCACACCGCCGAGCGCGCGCTGACCCTGGAGCGGGTGTGGGGCATCCCGTCGGACGACATCGTCGCGCTGGACAAGGCCGGCATCGACCGCAAGGCGCTGGCCGCCAAGGGCGTGCGGGTGTTCTACACCCAGGTGTTCCGCGACAACTTCTTCCACGCCGATGCGCACGCCGGCAACATCTGGGTCGACACCGATCCGGCGCGCCGCGACAACCCGCGCTTCATCGCGCTGGATTTCGGCATCATGGGCCAGCTGTCCGAAGAAGATCAGTACTACCTGGCCGAGAACTTCATGGCCATCTTCAACAAGGACTACCGGCGCATGGCCGCGCTGCATGTGGAAGCCGGCTGGATGCCCAACAACGTGCGCATCGATGAACTCGAAGCGGCCGCGCGTTCGGTGTGCGAACCGTATTTCACCCGCCCGCTGTCGCAGATCTCGCTGGCCGAGGTGCTGATCAAGCTGTTCCGCGTGGCCCAGCGCTACGAGCTCACGCTGCAGCCGCAGCTGATCTTGCTGCAGAAGACACTGCTCAACATCGAAGGTGTCGGCCGTCAGCTCGATCCGGAACTGGATATCTGGGCGGTCGCGCGGCCGGTGCTGGAACGCATCCTGCGCGAACGCTACAGCCCGCGCCGGGTGCTGAAGGAAGTGCGCAAGCGCCTGCCCGAAATCATGACGCATACGCCGGACATGCCGCGCCTGGTCCACGCCTGGCTGCGCCAGCAGGTGGAAGGTGATCATGAACTGTCGATGCGCTCGCGTGATCTGGCGGCGCTGAACGTCAGCGTGCAGAAACTGCAGAAGCGCGCGGTGGCCGCGATTGCCGGCGTCGGCCTGATGATCGTCGCCGCGGTGCTGTATGGCCTGCAGCCGGGTGGCTGGTACTTCGGCGATGGCCCGGTGTGGAGCTGGGTGACCGGCGCGGCGGGGGTGTTCTCGCTGGCCAGTGCCTGGTGGCGCCGATGAGCGTGATCGAGCTGCCGGCAGCGGCCCTGGCCGAGCCGCCGGTGGCGCTTCCGCCCCTGCAGCTGCTGCACCTGGACGACCAGCTCGCCGTGGTCAACAAGCCCGCCGGGCTGATGGTCCACGACAGCAAGCTTGCCCGGGGCGAAGACGACTTCCTCGCCGACCGCCTGCGCGAACAGCTCGGCAAGCCGATCTTCCTCGTCCATCGTCTGGACCGCGCCACCAGCGGCTGCCTGCTGCTCGCCTTTGATCGCGAAAGCGCCAGCGTGCTCGGCAAATCGCTGATGGGCGGCGACGTCACCAAGGATTACCTCGCGATCTGCCGCGGCTGGCCGGCCGATGAGGCCTTCACCGTCGACCACGACCTCGATGGCGGCCCCGGCAAACCGGTCAAGAAGCAGGCGATCACCCACTTCCAGCGTGTCGCCGTGGGCGAGATCGCGATTCCGATGGGCGAGTTCGAGACCTCACGCTACGCCCTGCTGCGCTGCCAGCCGCAGACCGGCCGCTTCCGCCAGATCCGCCGCCACCTCAAGCACCTCTCGCATCACCTGATCGGTGACACCAGCCACGGCGACGGCCGCCACAACCGCAGCTTCCGCATGCAGGGCATCCACCGCATGCTCCTGCACGCCGAGCGCCTGCGCTTCCCGCATCCGGATGGCACGCCGATGGACATCAGCGCGCCGGTGGACGGCGAATTCCGCAAGGCGATGGATCTGTTCGACTGGGAAGTGCGCTGACCTGGGCTGCCCGGCTTACTCATCCATGGAAAACGAACAGCTGCCGTACGCGGACTGACACGTAACCCTCTGTGATCCCGAGCCCGATTACTTCTTCGCCGGTGCGGCCGCAGGCGCCGGCTCGTTCACGATCGCCTCCAGGTCCTTCTGCAGATCCACGAACAGCGGCTGCATCTTGGCCTGGATCGCCACCATCACGTTCTGCATCAGCGCCGGCGTCTTGTCCAACAGGCTCTGCCCCGCCGAGCTCTCATAGAACTCCGCCATCGCCAGCACGTCTTCCTTGCTGAAGGTCTGCTTGTACAGATCCACATACATCGGCCGCAGCTCCTTCCAGGACAGCGCCTGGCGCACCGTCTGGCTGGTCCGTTGCTCGATCCGCTGCAACTGCGCCTGCTGCGTCGCATCCAGCTGACGCTGCTGCGCCACCTGCTGGAACTGCTGGCGCTGCATCGCCTCGATCTGCGGCAGCATCGTATCGAGCATGCTCTGCGCGCGCGAGGCGGCCAGCAGGCGGTTGATGTCGGCATCCGAAGGCGGCGCGGCGATGGCCGGCGCGATCGCGCCCAGGCCCAGCGCCAGGGCGAATGTCATGCGGATCAGGCCACGGCGGGCCATCGGGCGGATCGGGAACATTGCGGAGCATCCTGCGTTGCGGGAAACCGGAGAATACCTGCGATGGCGTCATCAGACCGTAATTGAGGACGTTATCGGCGACATCCACGCACGTTGCAGTCACCCGGCCGGCGGTCCTCCCCTTACAATGCCGCCCATGGGCAACGGGCCAGTCACCATCAGCGCGCACCTGACGATTCCGGATACGGAACTCGTCGAGCGGTTCGTGCGCGCCAGCGGCGCCGGTGGCCAGAACGTCAACAAGGTCTCCACCGCCGTCGAGCTGCGCTTCGACGTGGCTGGCTCGCCTTCGTTGCCCGAGCCGTTGCGCGCGCGCCTGCTGGCCCGCCGCGACCGGCGCATGACCGGCGAAGGCGTGCTGGTCATCGATGCACAGCGTTTCCGTACCCAGGACCGTAACCGCGAGGACGCGCGCGATCGACTGGCCGCCTTCATCCAGGCGGGGCTGAGCGTGCCCAAGGCACGCGTGGCCACCAAGCCGACCTACGGGTCGAAACTGCGTCGTCTGGACGCCAAAAAGGGGCGCGCGCAGATCAAGCGCGGGCGCACCACACGCAATTGGGAGTGATTGCTTGAACAACCGAAGTCCGTTGTTGCCGGTGGTTCCGCCGAACATGCCGCAGGTCAAACCGAACCGCTTCCTCCGCTGGCTGGCCCGCTGCACGCTTCGCCTGGGCGGCTGGAAAGTGACCGGCACCCTGCCCGATGTGCCCAAAGTGGTGTTCATCATCGCCCCGCATTCGTCCAACTGGGACGGCTTCTGGGGCATGGCGGCGAAGATCGCGCTGGGCATGCAGGTCAAGGTGCTGGGCAAGGCCTCGCTGTTCTGGTGGCCACTGGGGCCGCTGCTGCGCAAGCTCGGCGTCATCCCGCTGGACCGCAGCTCACCGCAGGGCACCGTGGAGCAGGCAGTCAGCCTGATCCGTGGCTCGGACCGCCTGTGGTACGCGATCACCCCGGAGGGCACGCGCAAGGCAGTGCAGCACTGGAAGGCCGGCTTCCTCAAGATCGCGCGCATGGCCGATGTGCCGGTGCTGGCCGCGTACTTCCACTACCCGGAAAAGACCATCGGCATCGGCCCGTTGTTCCATCCCACCGGCAACGACGCGGCCGACATGGCCGCGATCCGCGCGTACTACCGCCCCTGGCAGGGCAAGACCCGCGGCACCGTCTGAGCGCCGCCGGGCGGGCCGGACCGGGTAGCCCCCACGGCCCGCACAGCCACGCGCCACGACCGGCACATGCCGCCTGCGGGCTTTGGGAGTAGGGTGATCGGCTGCGGGATTTCACGTCCCGCGCCCTCATCCAAGGAGCCCGTTTCATGTCGCGTACCGTAGTTTTGGCCGCTGCCATCAGCCTGGCGCTGGCGGCCTGTTCCGGCAAGGAGTCCACCCCCGTGACCGATACCCAGCCCGCCCCGACCCAGCAGCCGGCCGATGCGTCTGCCAACCCGCTGTTGAGCGCCAGCACGCTGCCGTTCCAGGCGCCGCCGTTCGACAAGATCAAGGACAGTGACTACCTGCCGGCCTTCAACGAAGGCATGAAGCAGCACCTGGCCGAAGTCCGCAAGATCGCCGACAACCCCGAGCCGGCCACCTTCGACAACACCATCGAAGCGCTGGAGCGCAGCGGCGAGACCCTGACCCGCGTGTCGCGCATCTTCTTCGGCCTGGTCCAGGCCGACACCAACGATGCACGCCAGAAGGTGCAGGAAGAAGTCGCCCCGAAGCTGGCCGAGCACCAGGACGAGATCAACCTCGACCCGAAGCTGTTCGCCCGCATCAAGACCATCTACGACCAGCGCGATGCGCTGGGCCTGGACCCGGTGCAGAAGCGCCTGGTCGAGCGCGATTACCAGGAGTTCGTGCGTGCCGGTGCGCAGTTGAACGATGCCGACAAGGCCTCGCTGCGCAAGCTCAACGTGGAAGAAACCACGCTGGCCACGCAGTTCCACACCCGCCTGGTCGCCGCGACCGCCGCCGGTGCCGTGGTCGTCGATGACAAGGCCAAGCTGGCCGGCCTGGATGAGGATGCGATCAACACCGCCGCCGCCGATGCCAAGGCCCGCAACCTCGATGGCAAGTACCTGCTGCCGCTGCAGAACACCACGCAGCAACCGGTGCTCGGCTCGCTGAGCGACCGCGAGCAACGCGCCGCCGTGCTCAAGGCCTCGGAAACCCGTGCTGAAAAGGGCGACGCCAACGACACCCGCGAGACGATCCAGCGCCTGGCCCAGCTGCGCGCGCAGAAGGCCAAGCTGCTCGGCTTCGAGAACTACGCCGCCTACAGCCTGGCCGACCAGATGGCCAAGACCCCGGCCGCCGCGCTCAAGCTGCTGACCGACACCGTGCCGGCCGCGACCGCCAAGGCGCGTGGCGAGATCAGCGAAATGCAGAAGGTGATCGACGCGCAGAAGGGCGGCTTCAAGCTCGCTGCCTCCGATTGGGACTTCTACGCCGAACAGGTGCGCAAGGCGCAGTACGACCTGGACGAATCGCAGATCAAGCCGTACTTCGAGATGGACAACGTGCTGCAGAACGGCGTCTTCTATGCCGCCACGCAGCTGTACGGCATCACCTTCAAGCCGCGTACCGACATCCCCACCTACCACCCGGACATGAAGGTCTACGAGGTGTTCGACAAGGACGGCACCTCGCTGGCCCTGTTCTACACTGACTACTTCAAGCGTGACAGCAAGTCCGGCGGCGCCTGGATGGACGTGTTCGTCGAACAGGACGGCCTGACCGGTGCCAAGCCGGTGGTCTACAACGTCTGCAACTTCACCAAGCCCGCCGCCGGCCAGCCCGCGCTGCTGAGCTTCGATGATGTGACCACGATGTTCCATGAGTTCGGCCATGCGCTGCACGGCATGTTCTCGAAGGTGAAGTACCCGTCCATCGCCGGTACCAGCACCTCGCGCGATTTCGTCGAGTTCCCCTCGCAGTTCAACGAGCACTGGGCGCTGGACCCGAAGGTCTTCGCCAACTACGCCAAGAACTACAAGACCGGCGAGCCGATGCCGCAGGCGCTGGTCGACAAGATCCTCAAGGCCCGCACCTTCAACCAGGGCTATGCGACCACCGAGTACCTCTCGGCCGCCCTGCTCGACCTGGCCTGGCACACCCAGCCGGCCGACGCCAAGCTGCAGGACGTCGCGCCGTTTGAAGCGGCCGCGCTGAAGAAGTTCAAGGTCGACCTGCCGCAGGTGCCGCCGCGCTACCGCACCAGCTACTTCGATCACATCTGGGGGGGCGGTTATTCGTCCGGTTACTACGCCTACTTCTGGGCCGAAGTGCTCGACCATGACGCCTTCGAGTGGTTCAAGGAGAACGGCGGCCTGACCCCGGAGAACGGCCAGGTCTTCCGCGACAAGATCCTCTCGCGCGGCAACAGCGTGGAGCTGGCCGATCTGTACCGCGAGTTCCGCGGCAAGGATCCGTCGGTGGAACCGCTGCTGGTCAATCGTGGCCTGAAATAATCGCGGCATCCCGGTAGGTACCGACCGTTGGTCGGTACGCTTGCCACCAGTGCGCGATGATATTGAAACGGCAGGGGAAACCCTGCCGTTTTTTTGGGTTGCTGCTCCGCTGGGCCGGGCGCTGGACCCCCATGCCCTTTCCGGCGAATGTCCTCCGGCGTCGGCCTGCGGCCGCCCCTCCCCCTTTATTTCGCCTCCAAGGGCATGGGGGCCCAGCGCCCGCCCCACCAGCCCCGCGCATCACGTCCCCACGTGCACGCCCTCGGCGATCTCACTGCGTCCCAGGTGATCCAGCGCGATCTCCAGCGCGTGCATGTAACTCTGTGCGCAGTACCCACGCGCCACGCCGATGCGCTGGCCCACCTCCGCCGGCAGGCACGCCTCCGGGGCGCGCGCATCGTCGTCATGCACTTCCACATAGGCGTTGTGCAGATGCGGCAGCAGGCGCTGCAGGCGCGCGCTGGCCACACACGCACCCGGATCGAGCAGGGTGACTTCGCCGCGGCTGTGATCGGCCACGCGCAGCGCATCCAGCAGCTCCTGCTCCGAGCCACACGCCCGGATCGCCACCGTGGTGCCTGCATCGATCGCGCGGTGCACCAACGATTTCAGGACCAGCGCCGGCAACGGCTGCGCGGTACGGATCAGCTGCCCGGCCGCTTCCGGCCCCCGGATGATGAAGATCGACATGGCTCAGCCCTCCACGGCCTGCAGGCGATGGGCGGCGATCGCCAACGACAGGCGACACGCATCCTGGCGCCCGCTGCTGCAGACGACCCGCGCGGCCGGGGCATGCTGCGGATGCAGGTGCTCGTCCAGCGCGTCATCGTCGTTGCTGGCCATCTCGATGTAGGGCGCCGGCAGGTCCTCCAGCGCGGTGCGCAGCGCCTGGCCATAACGGGCCCACTGCGGCGCATCGACCGCCGCGGTGGCGATCAGGACCAGCGCCGGACGGCTGCGCTGGGCACGCTGCAGGCAGCGCACCAGGGCCGGCAGGGAGTCGCAGTCGCGGCAGGCCAGGCGGTGCCCGGCGACCCGCGCCGGCAGCGGCGACGCGTCCGGCACGGCGTTCGACGGTGTATGCCGGATCAGCAGGATGGTCATGGAACGTCTCTTCGAAGCGCCCTTCGGCGCGGTGTCGCCACGATGCAGCCGCGCCCCGTAAAACCGCGATGCCGACCACGCCGGCCCGGCGTAAACACTGCGTAGCTTTTTCGGACCCGGCCAGGGAACTTGCCCGCCGCCCGTCCGGTCACAGCCACCCACTTCCTGGAGCGCCCGTATGGACACCCCCGCCGCCGCCTCTGCCCCCACCGACCACCGCCTGCTGCGCTGGCTGAAGAAGGAAGCCCTGCCGCTGCTGGTGATGCTCGGCCTGCTCGCTGCGGCGCGCGACACCTTGGCCAATCACTACCAGGTGCCCAGCGGCTCGATGCAGCAGACGCTGATGCCGGGCGACCGGGTGGTCGTGGACATGCGCGCCTACGGGGTGCGCCTGCCGTTCACCTCGGTGGAGCTGCTGCACACCGGTCAGCCACAGCGCGGTGACGTGGCGGTGTTCGATTCACCGCAGGACGGCACCCGGCTGATCAAGCGCATCGCGGCGGTCGGCGGGGATCGGGTCGAGCTGCACGACGGTCACCTGAGCATCAACGGCCATCCGCTGGCCCAGGCCGGGGTCGGTGAGATCGAAGACTTCGGGCAGCATCTGGCCCAGCTGGATCTTGGCCAGGGGGGTGGACCGGACATCACTGGGCTCACCGTCCCGGCGGGCGAGGTGCTGATGCTCGGCGACCACCGCGGCAACAGCGCCGACGGTCGCTTCTTCGGCCTGGTCCAGGCCAGCGCGCTGTACGGCAAGGCCTCGCACGTCTACTACCGGCGCGGCGAAGGCCTGACCTGGCAGGCGCTGTAATCCCGGCCGCGTTCTGAATCGATATCTGGATCATCTCGATCCAGACCTATCAGGTTATGGATCGACCTGACGACGCTGCCTATCCTGAGCGCTGACTCCTCGCTCCGGCCCGTCCACGCGGGCCTTACCGGCATGAATGGCGATACCGCCGCGGTCCCTGACCGCAGCCCCCTGACCAGCACCGCAGCGGCCGCGGGCGATCAGATCCAGCAGGGCACCCCGGCCTTCCGGCGCACGGCGGCCGCGCTGTTCCTGGCCGGCTTCTCCACCTTCGGGCTGCTGTACACGGTGCAGCCGCTGCTGCCGGAATTCAGTCGCCACTTCGGCGTCTCCGCAGCCAACAGTGCGCTGACCCTGTCGCTGACCACCGGTCTGCTGGCGGTCTCGATGCTGATCGCGGGATTGATCTCCGACCGCGTCGGGCGCCGCAGCGTGATGGTCGCAGCGCTGCTGGCCTCCAGCGTGTTGTCCGTCGCCACCGCGATGGTGGATGACTGGACCACGCTGCTGGTGCTGCGCACGCTGCTCGGCATCGCGCTCAGTGGCGTACCGGCGGTGGGCATGACCTACCTCGCCGAGGAGATGGACAGCCGCGCGCTGGGCTTGGCGATGGGCCTGTACATCGGCGGCAACGCGATCGGCGGCATGAGCGGTCGTCTCATCGCGGGCATCGTCGCCGACCATTGGGGCTGGCGCTGGGGCATTGGCGTGGTCTCGTTGATTGCGCTGCTCAGTACCGTGCTGCTTTGGATCCAGCTGCCGCCGTCACGCCACTTCCAGAGCCGTCGCGGCGGACTGCGCGAACTGCCTTCGCGCTGGCGCAGCCTGTTCGGCGATCCCGGCTTGCCGTGGTTGTTCGCCACCGCGTTCGTGTTGATGGGTGTGTTCGTCACCCTCTACAACTATCTCGGCTTCCACCTGCTGGCGCCGCCGTATGGCCTCAGCCAGACCGTGGTCGGCCTGATCTTCAGCGTGTACCTGGTCGGTACCTTCAGCTCGGCGTGGATGGGGCAGCAGGCCAACCGCCATGGCCGCAGCCGCGTGCTGGCGATCTGCTATGGACTGATCGCGCTGGGCATCGTGCTGCTGGCGATGCCGTGGCTGGGCTGCATGGCCGCAGGTATCGCCTTGGTGACGTTCGGCTTCTTTGGCGGCCACTCGGTGGCCAGCAGCTGGGTCGGCAGCCGCGCCGGTGCGATGCGCGCCGAAGCGTCCGCCCTGTATCTGTTCGCCTACTACCTGGGCTCCAGCGTGGCCGGGGTGCTTGGCGGCGTGTTCTACACCCATTGGGACTGGCTGGGCGTGTGCGGTTTCGTGGGGGTACTGACCGTGGCCGGTGGCGTGATCGCCTGGCGTCTGGGCCAGCGCGTGCAACCGGCCACCACCGCGCTCGCGCTCAGCCGCTGACCCCCTGCAGCAGCCGGGTGAAGTGCCCGATCAACGGCGACGCCGCACCACGCCGGCAGGCCACGTGCACTTCCGAACTGGCGGCACGATCGCTGAGTGCGACGAAGCGCGCCCCGTCCACCTGGATATGGCTGCACGAGGCGGGTAGCACCGTTACCCCCAACCCTGAGGCCGCCAGGCTGATCAACGTCGAGGCTTCCCCGGCTTCCTGCACGATGCGCGGCGTGAAGCCGGCGCC
This sequence comes from Stenotrophomonas sp. Steno-Z10-BAI, assembly GCF_056393115.1. Classification (NCBI taxonomy): domain Bacteria; kingdom Pseudomonadati; phylum Pseudomonadota; class Gammaproteobacteria; order Lysobacterales; family Lysobacteraceae; genus Stenotrophomonas; species Stenotrophomonas sp. Steno-Z10-BAI. Next base: position 51,331 of record NZ_JBWJOZ010000007.1, read on the forward strand.
CCGGCACAACGCGATGAAGTGATCGTGGATGCCCGCACCGACCTCGCGCAGGAACCCGACGAACGGCTCATGCGCGAACAGCCGCAGCGCCACCGCCGCATCGGCGGGCAGCTCACGCACCAGCGGATGCTGGCCGTGCACCACCAGCGCCAGCGGATCACTGAACAGTTTGCGTGACATCAGCGGCGCGGGCAGGGCACGTTTGCGGATCAACCCGACATCCAGTTCGCCGGCCATCAGCGCATCTATCTGCTGCAGGGTGTTCATCTCGCGCAGCTTCAACTGCACCTGCGGGAACTGCTGGCGGTAAGCGAAGATCGCGCGCGGAATCTGCGTGGACAGTGGCGTGGCCCGGGTCAGCCCGATGCGCAGCTCGCCGGTTTCCCCGCGCTGCGCGCGCTGGGTCAGATCGATCGCGGTCTCCACCCGGGCCAGCACCTCGCGCGCCTGTTCCTGCAGCACGCGCCCGGCATCGGTGAGTTCCACGCGACGGTTCGCGCGCAGGAACAACCGCGCGCCGAGCAGCGTTTCCAGCTGACGGATCTGCTGGCTGAGCGGCGGCTGCGACATCCCCAGCCGCTCGGCCGCGCGGCCGAAGTGCAGCGTCTCGGCGACGGCCAGGAAGTAGCGCAGGTGGCGGAGTTCGATGGACATGGGCGTGTGTCAGCGCTCGGAATGACCACTTTCATCATAGCTGCGCGGACTGAACAGATCCGGCTGGATCAGCTCGATGAACGCCCGCGCCTGCGGTGAAAGAAACCGCCCGCGCCGCACGATCACCCCATAACTGCGCTCCGGGAACCACGCACTCATCGAGCGCGTCACCAGCTTCTCGCGGTCGGCATCGTGGAGGCAGAGCGCCGGCACAATGGAGATGCCCATGCCCATCGCCACGTACTGCTTGATCACTTCCCAGCCGCCCACTTCCAGCGCCACGCTGTAGGGCAGTCGATGCCGTTGGAAGACCTGGTCCACCAGCCGGTAGGTGATCTGGCGTTTGGGCGGCAGCACCAGCGGGTACTGCGAGATCGCCTCCAGGCTCAGTTCGCCATGCGCCAGCGGATGATCGGGCGGGGCGATCAGCACCTGCTCGAAGCGGTAGGCCGGGGCGTAGCTGAGGTCGGCCGGCACGTCGGTCATCGAGCCCACCGCCAGGTCCGCCGCATCGCTGCGCAGCAGGTCGGTACCGTCGGCGCTGATCGCGTTGTGCAGGGTCAGGCGGACATCCGGGTGGCGCTGGCGGAAGCGCTCCACGATGCGCGGCAGCAGGTACAGGATGGTCGAGCTGTTGGCCGCGATGTTGAGCTCGCCGGCATCCAGCCCCTTCACCTTGTCACGGAAGCTGGCCTCCAGCCCGTCCAGGTTCTCCACCAGCGGCAGCGCCATCTCGTACAGCAGCTGACCTTCGCGGCTGGGCACCAGGCGGCGGCCGCTGCGCTCGAACAGGTTGACCCCGAGTTCGCGCTCCAGGGCCTGCAACTGCTGGCTGATGGCCGGTTGACTGACGAACAGCGCCTCAGCCGCCCGTGAGACTGAGCCGAGGCGGACGGTCTGGCAGAACGCCCGGAGCGGCTTGAGCCGATCGGATTTGTAGGAAAACCGGGGACTTGGCGTGCGGGGCCTGGTCATGACGTGATGAGTATAAGCACACCTTATGTAAGCCATTGCAATAACTGCTTTGTCAAATATCGGCGCGGCGGCGCACGGTGGAGATCAACCGCACCGCAGGAGTCCGCCATGTCCGCCGTCGCTTATGCCACCGCCCAGCCCACCCCCGCCGATGCACCGGCCACCCCCGGCATTGCCCTCACCACCCAGCTGGCCGGCCAGTCCGCGCTGCTGCCGGCGGGGGTACTGGCGCTGTTGGTGTCGCTGCACCGGGCGGTGGAGCCGGAGCGTCAGCGCCGGCTGCAGGCACGGGTCGCGCGCCAGGCCTTCTTCGATGGCGGCGGCCTGCCGGACTTCCGTGCCGATACCGCGGAGATCCGCGCCGGCGACTGGCACGTCGCCCCGCTGCCGGAGGCGCTGCAGGACCGCCGGGTGGAGATCACCGGCCCGACCGACCCGAAGATGGTCATCAACGCGCTGAACTCCGGCGCCAAGGTGTTCATGGCCGACTTCGAGGATTCCACCGCCCCGGCCTGGCGCAACCTGCTGGCCGGCCAGCAGGCACTGATCGGCGCGGTGCGTGGCGATCTGACCCACACCGGGCCGTCCGTCGATGGGAAGCCGGGCAAGCAGTACACGCTGCGACCGTTCAACGAGCAGGCCGTGCTGATCGTGCGCCCGCGGGGCTGGCACCTGGATGAAAAGCACGTGCGCATCGATGGCCAGCCGATCGCCGGTGGCCTGTTCGATGCGGCGGTCTTCGCCTTCCACAATGCCCGCACGCTGATGTGCAGGCAGCGTGGCCCGTACTTCTACCTGCCCAAGCTGCAGAGCATGGAAGAGGCGGCGCTGTGGGAGACCGCGCTGTCGCACATCGAGGGCATGCTCGGCCTGCCGCATGGGCAGATCAAGGTCACCGTGCTGATCGAAACGCTGCCGGCGGTGTTCGAGATGGACGAGATCCTGCATGCGCTGCGCGATCGCATCGTCGGCCTGAACTGTGGCCGCTGGGATTACATTTTTTCCTACATCAAGACCTTCCGCCGCCACCCCGACAAGGTGCTGCCCGAGCGCGGCCAGGTGACGATGACCCAGCCGTTCCTGAAGGCCTATTCGGAGCTGCTGATCCGCACCTGCCACCGCCGCGGCGCACATGCGATGGGCGGCATGGCCGCGCAGATTCCGATCAACCACGACGCGGCCGCCAACGAGCAGGCGATGGCGCGGGTGCGGGCGGACAAGCTGCGCGAAGTCACCGCCGGCCATGACGGCACCTGGGTCGCCCACCCCGCGCTGATCCCGGTCGCGCAGGCGATCTTCGACGAACACATGCCCGGGCCGAACCAGCACCGCGTGCTGCGCAACGATGTGCAGGTGGCCCGCGATGACCTGATCGCCGCGCCCACCGGCACCATCACCCGCGCCGGTTTCGAGGGCAACGTGGAGGTCTGCGTGCGCTACCTGGCCGCCTGGCTGGACGGCAACGGCTGCGTGCCGATCCACCACCTGATGGAGGACGCGGCCACCGCCGAGATCAGCCGCAGCCAGCTGTGGCAGTGGCTGCATACCCCCGGCCAGCACCTGGACGACGGCACCGCCATCGACCTGGCCCTGCTCGACGCCACCCTGGCCCAGCTGCCTGCGCGGCTGGGTGACACCACCGCGCTGCCGGGCAGCGCCCGCATCCCCGAGTCCATCGCGCTGCTGGCCGCGCTCAGCCGCCGCGAGGAGCTCACCGACTTCCTGACCCTGCCCGCCTACGACCGTCTCGACTGACCGCCATCCACCTGCTGTTACCGCATCCGTTCCCTTTGGAGATTCGACATGAGCACCCTGCAGACCGCCGAACAGATCCAGCACGCTTGGAACACCGACCCGCGCTGGGCCGGGATCACCCGCAACTACACCGCCGCCGATGTGGTGCGCCTGCGTGGCACCGTGCACGTGGAGCACTCGCTGGCGCGGCTGGGCGCGGAGAAGCTGTGGACATACCTGCAGGAAAAGGACTTCGTCAACGCGCTCGGCGCGCTGACCGGCAACCAGGCCATGCAGCAGGTCAAGGCCGGCCTGAACGCGATCTACCTGTCTGGCTGGCAGGTCGCCGCCGATGCCAACCTGGCCGGCCAGATGTACCCGGACCAGTCGCTGTACCCGGCCGACTCGGTGCCGGCGGTGGTCAAGCGCATCAACAACACCCTGCTGCGCGCCGATCAGCTGCACCATGCCGAAGGCAAGGATGACATCGACTTCCTGCAGCCGATCGTGGCCGATGCCGAAGCCGGTTTCGGCGGCGTGCTCAACGCCTTCGAACTGATGAAGGCGATGATCGAGGCCGGCGCGGCGGGCGTGCACTTCGAGGATCAGCTGGCCTCGGTGAAGAAGTGCGGGCACATGGGCGGCAAGGTGCTGGTGCCGACCCGCGAGGCGATCGAAAAGCTCAACGCCGCCCGCCTGGCCGCCGACGTGATGGGCGTGCCGACCCTGCTGGTGGCGCGTACCGATGCCGAGGCCGCCGACCTGCTGACCAGCGATGTGGATGGCAACGACCAGCCGTTCACCACCGGCGAGCGCACCGTGGAAGGCTTCTACAAGACCCGCAACGGCCTGGAGCAGGCGATCAGCCGCGGCCTGGCCTATGCGCCCTACGCCGACCTGATCTGGTGCGAGACCGGCAAGCCGGACCTGGAGTTCGCGCGCAAGTTCGCCGAAGCGATCCACGCCAAATTCCCGGGCAAGCTGCTGGCCTACAACTGCTCGCCCAGCTTCAACTGGAAGAAGAACCTGGACGACGCCACCATCGCGACCTTCCAGAAGGAGATCGCCAAATACGGCTACAAGTTCCAGTTCATCACCCTGGCCGGCTTCCACGCCCTGAACTACTCGATGTTCAACCTGGCCCACGGCTATGCCCGCCGCCAGATGAGCGCCTTCGTGGAGCTGCAGGAGGCCGAGTTCGCCGCGGCCGACCGGGGCTTCACCGCGGTCAAGCACCAGCGTGAGGTCGGCACCGGCTACTTCGACGCGGTGACCCAGGCGATCCAGCAGGGCCAGTCCTCGACCACCGCCCTGACCGGGTCCACCGAGGAAGAGCAGTTCAACGCCGAACGCGCGGCCTGACCCGGCAAGGGCGGCCAGGGAAGGCCATCAGGGCGGCCGGTCGGGGGACCTGCCGCCCTGTGTCGTCTCCGGACCCGGCTCTTCACATCGTCACACGCGGTAGAACGCGCGTGTTTTCACGATCTTGGGGGGTAAAAGTCGGAAATGGGATAGGGCGCACAGTTTTGAGGAGTGCTATCCTCCTTCGCTCACCAGGGGGACGCTGGAAAGCGGGTGTTCGGAAATGACCGGCAAGGGTGCGGCGGCGATCATGTGCGAACAGGAACCAGACATCGACCGCAAGGCGATGGCTGAGATCGTGCACGCCATCCTGAGCAACGGCGAGTCCGCATTGTTCTCCGAATTCGGCCGGCAACGCAAGCTGCCCTCAGGCACCCATCTGTTCCATCGCGGCCACGCCGGCAGCACGATGTACGTGATCGTCAGCGGCTGCATCGAACTGGACTTCGGCGAAGACCTCGTCGTGAAGTCGCTCGGTCCCAATGAATTCTTCGGCGAGCTGGGCCTGCTGATCGGCGACCACCAGCGCACGGCCGGCGCGCGTGCGGTCGAGGACAGTATCGTGCTGGAACTGGACCACGACGATTTCCAGCGTCTGGTCGACCGCGACCCTGGTCTGCTGGCCTACTTCCTGCGCCGCACGATCATGCGGGTGGTGAGCAACGAGCAGGTGTTGATCCGCCAGCTGCGCCGCCGCAACCACGATCTCGAAACCGCGCTGGACAACCTCTACGTCACCACTCACCAGCTCACCCACACCCGCGAGCTGGTGCGCACCGACGAGCTGACCGGCCTGCACAACCGGCGTGGCCTCGCGCTCTACCTGCAGGACTGCCGTGCGCAGGAGAACAGCGCGCCGCAGGGCCTGCTGCTGATCGACTGCGACCAGTTCAAGCAGGTCAACGATGTGCACGGCCACCAGGCCGGCGACCGCGTGCTGCAGAGCGTGGCCAACATCCTGCGCTCGGTGGCCACCGAGCCGGACGTGGCCTGCCGGCTGGGCGGCGACGAATTCTGCCTGCTGCTGCGCAGCGCCGACCAGGACAGCCTGCAGCACGCCGCCGAGTTCATTCTCAGCGCGGTGCATGGCCTGATCGGCCGTGCGCATGGCGTGCCGCATGTGTGCCCGGTCAGCATCGGGGTCTGTCTGATCGACCCGCAGACCGACTGGAGCGAGTGGTACGCCCGCGCCGACAATGCGCTGTACCAGGCCAAACGGCTGGGCGGCAACCGATTGCACTGGTCGCGATCAGCGACCGCCACACCCTGATCGGGAGATCGGCATGAACGGCGACAACGGAACGTCGACCCAGGCCCCGCAGATGCGGGCGCTGCTGTTCACCGATCTGTGCGACTCGTTGATCCTGGTCGAGCGCATCGGCGATGCGGCGGCGGCCGAGCTGTTCCAGGCGCATGACCGGCTGGTGCTGGTGTTGCAGCAACAGTGGAATGGTCGCCTGATCGATCGTTCCGATGGCCTGCTGCTGTTGTTCGAGCGCGCCATCGATGGTCTCGGCTTTGCGCTGGATTACCAGCGCGGCCTGATGGAGATCGGCAAGCAGCGTGACATCGTGCTGCGCGCCCGCGCGGGCCTGCACGTCGGCGAAGTGCTGACCTGGGAAAACAGCCCCGAGGCGATCAAGGTTGGGGCCAAATCGCTGGAGGTCGAGGGCCTGGCCAAGCCGATGGCCGCGCGCCTGATGGCCCTTGCCCGGCCCGGGCAGATCCTGCTCTCGGCCGTGGCCGAATCGCTGACCCATCGCGCGGTGGGCGAGCTGGGGGAGCGTGGCGAGCGACTGGTGTGGAAATCGCACGGCGGCTGGCGGTTCAAGGGCATGCCCGGTCGCCAGGACATCCATGAAGTGGGTGAACGGGAGTTTGCGCCGCTGCGTGCCCCACGCGGCAGCCCCAAGGCCCGCCGTGCCGTGCCGCTGTGGCGCCGGCCGATGACACTGCTGGCCGAGGTGGCGCTGGTGGCAGGCATGGTCTTCGGCACCTGGGCCTTTCTACGCCCGACGCCGGCCATTGCCTTCGGCGAACGGGATTGGGTGGTACTGGGCAACCTCCATAACCTGACCGGCAATGCACTGCTGGACGACAGTCTTCAACAGGCGTTCCGCATTTCTCTGGAGCAGTCGCGTTACGTCAATGTGCTCAGCGACATGAAGGTGCAGGAAACGCTGGAGCGGATGCGTCGCGAAGGTGGAGCGCTGGACCGCGACGCGGCGATCGAGGTCGCGCTGCGTGAGGGTGCCAGAGCCGTGATCGTACCCACCGTGGCCGAAGTGCATGGGCGGCTGCGTGTTTCACTGGAACTGATCGATCCCAACACCGGCAATACGGCGTGGTCCGACCATGCCGATGGCCGCGGCATGGAATCCCTGCTGGGATCCACCGATGACGTCGTGGCTCAGATGCGCGCCGAGCTCGGCGAGGCCATGCATGACATCTCGCGGGACTCGATGCCCCTGCCCAAGGTGGCGACGGCCAGCCTGGATGCGCTGCATGCCTACGCGATGGGCGTCAAAGCATACGGCGATGGACGCTATGACGACGCGCAGCGGTTTTTCGGGCAGGCGGTGCGTTTCGATCCGGACTTCGCGTTCGCCTACCTGGCACAGCTGCGCATCCAGTGGGGCCGGGGCAATCCCGAAGGGGCCCGGCAATCGCTGGCCGCGGCAAAACGCGCTGCCGGTCGCTTGTCAGGGCGGGATCGGCTGTACATGGACGCCTGGGATGCCGATCTCAACGGCGCCGGAACACTCGCCACGGCCGAAAAGTGGAAGCTCTTGGGCGATCTCTATCCCGATTACCACGGCGCCCATGCCAACTACGCCTGGTCCATGCTGAGCGTGGGGCGGTATAGCGAGTCCGAGCAGGCTGCACGCAAGGCCGCTGTCGCACAGAACCCGTTGCAGGCCATGGCGTTGCAGGCGCTCGGTCGCGCCGAGCTGGCGCAGAATCACGCCGATGCGGCACTGCGCAGCTATCGTCAATCCGCACGGATCGGTCAATGGTCAGTGAACCGCCACATGGTCGCCGCGCTCGCCGCTCATGGCGACCTGGTGGGCGCCCAGCGCATGCTTGCCGCCGCTCGGGAGGATGATCTTGCCATGCACCTGGAGGGCACCGCCGTCGCGCTGGACGCGGGCGAGCCGGCGGCGGCACTGCGGGCCAATGCAGGTGCCCTGCGCCACTGTGGTGACAATGCGCGGATCTGCGGAATGTTCCAGGCGCAGTCGCTTTCGCTGGCCAGCATTGCCGTGCGAAAGGCCGGCGCACACGAATATGAGCAGCTTATCGCCACCATGATCGCGCAGGCGGCCGATCCTGCGGCAGGTGAGCGGGGAGAGTGGCTGTACATGGCCGCTGCCTCGGCCTATCTCGCGCAACGCGCCGAGCTCTATGACGTGGCACGTCGCCAGTTGCCGCATCTGCAGCGACTTGCCAAGGCACTGGATGACCCGCGTGGAACGCAGATGGTGGCGGTGCTGGTGGCCAACCAGGATCGCGTGGATGGCCGGGCTGCGCAATCGGTGCAGCGCTTGCGCGCGCTCATCGACGGCAGCGAGTTGTTCCAGGTCCACGTCGCCCTGCAGGACAGCCTGGTGGCCGCCGGGGACCAGGTGGCTGCCGCCGCCGAGCAACGCTGGCTGGCGACACAACGCGGCAGGGCCTACGCGGAAAACGCCGGTTCCTATCTCCTGCAGGCGCTGAATGTCCATGACAGCCGGGCCGCGCAACGACGTCTGGACGCGACGTCGTTGCAGTAACCGCCAGACCTCAGGGCTGCGGCTTGCGCTGCAGTTGTGAGTCGATGTCACCGCTGACGAAACAGTGCGGGAAGCTGAAGGAGCTGGTGGCGGTCAGGTGGGCAAGCAGGCGCGTGCGAGCGGCCTGGAATTCTTCCTTGCTGGCCAGCGGACCGCCTGATTCGCAGTCGCACGATGCCGCGCCCGCCTCGGCGCTGATGGTCGCCAGCGCGGCAGCGGGATCGGCCTGGAACAGGGTACGGAACGCATCGTCGCTGCTGAGCAGATCCAGCAGCTGTACGGCATCGTTGGAGGAAAGCGGCGGAGAAGTGCTGGTCATGTGGGATGTCTCGGAGATAGCGGAGGGAAGGAGGGGGCGTACGCGCAGGCCGGGGTGTGACGTTACAGCCGCGATCGATAGCGGCCGGCGCGTGAAGCGCTTGAGTCGCCCGATGATCATCGGCCTTCATCTTTGGCGATCCCGGCCGACACACTGGAACACGCGATGCTTCCCTTTCTGGCTGCCCATGCACGATACCCTCCACCTGCGCCGATGCCGCACCCTCTACCTCGAGCCCCGACAGCAGACCTCCTTCGATCTGCGCGCGCTGGTATCCGGTGGTACGGGCATGACCCTGCGCAGTGTCTGGACGGCGCTGGCACCGCACCTGCCGGCGCCGGTCGAGCTCAATGAGTCACAGGTGCTGCTGCTGGGACGTCTCGACCCGGAGCGATGGGAGCCACGGCCCGCCGGGGAAGATGACAGCGATCTGCGCTACCTGCTGGCGCATGGGCTGGTCCAGGCACAGGGAGCAGATCGCGACGCGTTGGCTGAACGTGAAGCGCAGCTGCGGCAGGTGCCGTGGTGGGGACCTGCCGCGATGCTCCATTGGCAGGGCCGCTGGCAGGGCCAGGACAGCGTGAAAGCCCTGGAATCGGCGGGACTGCACACAGCGGCGGGGCTGCGTGCACACCTTGGGCCGCCACCGCCCGCGTTGGCTTCCCACGCAGGAGAACCTCGCCGCCTGCCACGCCAGCCCGAGGAAGCGTTCGACCGCAGCCTGCGCGAGCGCAGCACCTGCCGCAACTTCGATACGGCGCAGCCACTGCCGCTGGCCGAGCTATCACGACTGCTGCAGCGCACCCTGGCTGAAACAGGACGGCAGGTGGTCGAAGAAGACGCGGTGTTTCTCAAAAAGAACGTACCGTCCGCCGGGGGCCTGCATCCCACTGAAGCGTATCTGCTGGTGCAGCATGTCGAGGGCCTCCAGGCGGGTCTGTATCACTACGATCCTGCCTCGCACGGCGTGTCCGCCCTGCCTTCCGATGCGCGGTCCATGGCAGAGCTGGCGGTGTTGTTCACCGCCGGCCAACACTGGTTTGCCGATGCGCCGGTGCTGATCGTGCTGGCCCCCCGGTTCGCGCGCACCTACTGGAAGTACCGCCACCATCCCAAGGCCTACCGCGCGGTGATCCTGGATGTTGGCCACATCTCGCAGCTGCTGCTGACCTGCGCGACCGAACAGGGCCTGGGGGCCTTTGTTACGGCCGCGATCAACGAACAGGATATCGAGCAGGTGCTCGGCATGGATCCCATGCAGCTCAGCCCGCTCGCCGTGTGTGGCGTAGGCTGGCGGGCACAGCAGATGTCGACCTCTGAGTTCGACCCCGGCGGCCAGGTGTGGACGCCGGTACTCACTGCCGAGCCGCCAACCGGGTGACTCACCCCGCCTCGAAATCCACCAGCACGGCCCCATCACCCACCTGATCCCCGGCTTTGACCCGGTAACCCTGCACGGTGCCATCGGCCGGTGCCTGCAGCGTGTGCTCCATCTTCATCGCTTCCAGCACCAGCAGCGGTGCGCCGCGTTTGACCGCCGTGCCCGGTGACACGAGTGTGGCCACGATACGGCCCGGCATCGGCGCGACCAGGCTGCCGGCATCGGCGACGGACTGGTCCGCTTCGCTGACCGGATCATGCAGGGTGAAGCGCTGCACGCCCTCGCTGCCGAACAGGTACAGCTCATTGCCGTCGCGGATGACGGTGGCGCGATGCAGCTGCTCGCCGATCTGCACGCGCAGCGCATCACCGGCCAGGCGGCCGCTGCCCTGCAGCGCGTTGCCATCCATGTGGACGGTCCACTGTCCGCCCGCGCCCTGCACGGCCACGCTGCGCTGTGCACCCCGGTGCTCCAGCGTCAGCGCGCGTGCGGCGGCCGCACCAAGGCGCCAGCCATCCTGGGCCTGCCACGGCGAGTGCGGGTCACGCGCATCACGGCTGGCGGCTTCGCTGGTGGCCACGCCGGCAATCGCGGCCAGCGCCCACAGCGCCGGATCACTGTCGTCGTCGTTGGGGGCCAGTGCGGCCTGCTCGCGCTCGATCAGCGCGGTGTCCAGCTTGGCCTGGGTAAACGAATCGGTCATCACCAGCCGGCGCAGGAAGGCGGCATTGGTGGTCACGCCGACCACTTCGCACTCGGCCAGCGCCTGCTGCATGCGGCGCAGCGCGGCGTCGCGGTCGACATCCCAGACGATCAGCTTGGCGATCATCGGGTCGTAGAACGGGGTGATCGCATCGCCCTGCTCGACACCGGCATCCACGCGCACGTGCGCGGTGTTGGCCGGCAGGCGCAGGTGGCGCAGGGTGCCGGTGGAGGGCAGGAAACCGCGGTCGGCGTCTTCGGCGTACAGGCGGGCTTCCAGTGCGTGCCCGCGGATCTGCAGTTGATCCTGCTGCAGCGGCAGCGGTTCACCGCTGGCCACGCGCAGCTGCCATTCCACCAGGTCGGTGCCGGTGATGCACTCGGTGACCGGGTGCTCCACCTGCAGGCGGGTGTTCATTTCCATGAAGTAGAAATCGCCATCCGGGCCGGCGATGAACTCCACCGTGCCCGCGCCGACGTAGTTGACCGCGCGCGCGGCATCGACGGCCGCCTTGCCCATCGCGGCGCGGCGCTCGGGCGTCATGCCGGGCGCAGGCGCTTCTTCGAGCACCTTCTGATGGCGGCGCTGCACCGAGCAGTCGCGCTCGAACAGGTACACCACGTTGCCGTGGCTGTCGCCGAACACCTGGATCTCGATGTGGCGCGGACGCTCCACATACTTCTCGACCAGCACGTGTGCGTTGCCGAACGCGGACTGCGCTTCACGCTGGCAGCTGGCCAGCGCCTCGGTGAAGGTCGCGCTGTCATCCACGCGGCGCATGCCCTTGCCACCGCCGCCGGCGCTGGCCTTGATCAACACCGGGTAGCCGATGCTGTCGGCCTGCTTGCGCAGGAACTCGGGGATCTGCTCGTCGCCGTGGTAGCCCGGGGTCAGCGGCACGCCGGCCTGCTGCATCAGCGCCTTGGCCGCGCTCTTGTCGCCCATCGCGCGGATTGCCGCCGCAGAGGGGCCGATGAACACGATGCCGGCCTCGGCGCAGGCCTGCGCGAAACCGGCATTCTCCGAGAGGAAGCCGTAGCCGGGATGGATCGCCTGCGCGCCGGTGCGGCGGGCGGCCTCCAGGATGGCATCGCCGCGCAGGTAGCTCTCGCGCGCCGGCGCCGGGCCGATCGCGATGGCCTCGTCGGCCAGGCGCACGTGGCGCGCGTTGCGGTCGGCGTCGGAGTACACCGCCACGGTGGCGATGCCCAGGCGCTGGCAGGTAGCGATGACGCGGCAGGCGATTTCGCCACGGTTGGCGATCAGGATCTTGGTGAACATGGTGGTCTCGTTGCGCGGGCCAGGGGCGGCGGTGCCAGGCGGCACCGCCCGTGCATTACATGCGGAACACGCCGAAGTCGGTCTTCTTCGCCGGGGCGTTGAGGCTGGCCGACAGCGCCAGGCCCAGCACACGACGGGTGTCGGCCGGGTCGATCACGCCGTCATCCCAGAGGCGGGCGCTGGCGTAGTACGGGTGGCCCTGCGATTCGAACTGCGCGCGGATCGGCGACTTGAAGCCGTCTTCTTCCTCGGCCGACCACTGCCCGCCCTTGGCTTCGATGCCATCGCGTTTGACCGTGGCCAGCACGCTGGCGGCCTGCTCGCCGCCCATCACGCCGATGCGCGCGTTCGGCCACATCCACAGGAAGTTGGGCGAGTAGGCGCGGCCGCACATGCCGTAGTTGCCGGCACCGAACGAGCCGCCGATCACCACGGTGAACTTGGGCACCTTGGCGCAGGCCACGGCCATGACCAGCTTGGCCCCGTCCTTGGCGATGCCGCCGTGCTCGTACTTGCGGCCAACCATGAAGCCGGTGATGTTCTGCAGGAACACCAGCGGAATGCCGCGCTGCGTGCACAGTTCGATGAAGTGCGCGCCCTTCAGCGCGGACTCGGAGAACAGGATGCCGTTGTTGGCGATGATGCCCACCGGGTAGCCGTGCAGGTGCGCGAAGCCGGTGACCAGGGTGTTGCCGTAGCGCGGCTTGAACTCATCAAAGCGCGAATCGTCGACCAGGCGCAGGATCACTTCGCGCACGTCGTAGGGCTTGCGCGTGTCGGCCGGGATCACGCCATACAGCTCGTGGGCCGGATGCCGCGGTTCCACCGGGGCCTGCACCGCCAGCGCCGGCTCGGGCTTGCGCCAGTTGAGCTGGGCGATGATCGCGCGGACCCGGGCCAGCGCCTGCAGGTCGTTGTCGGCCATGTGGTCGGCCACGCCGGAGATGCGCGTGTGCACATCGGCACCGCCCAGTTCTTCGGCGGTGACCACTTCACCGGTGGCCGCTTTCACCAGCGGCGGGCCGCCGAGGAAGATGGTGCCCTGCTCGCGCACGATCACCGTTTCATCGCTCATCGCCGGCACGTAGGCGCCACCTGCGGTGCAGCTGCCCATCACGCAGGCGATCTGCGGGATGCCCTGCGCGGACAGGTTGGCCTGGTTGTAGAAGATCCGGCCGAAATGGTCGCGGTCCGGGAACACCTCGTCCTGCAGCGGCAGGAACGCACCGCCCGAATCCACCAGGTAGATGCAGGGCAGGCGGTTCTGCTCGGCCACTTCCTGCGCGCGCAGGTGCTTCTTGACCGTCATCGGGTAGTAGGTGCCACCCTTGACCGTGGCATCGTTGGCCACGATCACGCATTCCACGCCCGAGACCCGGCCGATGCCGGCAACCACGCCGGCGCTGGGGATCGGGTCGCCATACATGCCGTGCGCGGCCAGCGGGGCGATTTCCAGGAAGGCGCTGCCCGGGTCGAGCAGGGCATCGATGCGGTCACGCACCAGCAGCTTGCCGCGTGCGGTGTGCTTGGCGCGCGCCGCTTCGCTGCCGCCCAGCGCGGTCTGCGCCAGGGTAGCGCGCAGGTCGTCGACCACCGCCTGCAGCGCGGCGCGGTTGGCCTCGAAGGTGTCGCTGCCCGGTTGCAGCTGGGTGCTCAATACGGTCATGGCAGGGCCCTTACTTGGTGCGCTGGAACAGTTCGCGGCCGATCAGCATGCGGCGGATCTCCGAGGTGCCGGCGCCGATTTCATACAGCTTGGCATCGCGCCACAACCGTCCGGTCGGGTACTCGTTGATATAGCCGTTGCCGCCCAGGATCTGGATCGCCTGGCCGGTCAGCCAGGTGGCCTTCTCGGCCGAATACAGGATCGCGCCGGCTGCGTCCTGGCGCGTGGTGCGGCCCTGGTCGCAGGCGCGTGCCACCGCGTAGACATAGGCACGGCAGGCGTTGAGGCCCACATACATGTCGGCCAGCTTGGCCTGGATCAGCTGGAAGGTGCCGATCGCCTCGCCGAACTGCTTGCGCTCGTGCACGTACGGCATCACCACATCCATCGCGGCCGCCATCAGCCCGAGCGGGCCGCCGGAAAGCACCACGCGCTCATAGTCCAGACCGGACATCAGCACCTTGACGCCACCGCCGACCACGCCAAGCACGTTGGCTTCGGGCACTTCGCAATCCTGGAAGACCAGCTCGCAGGTGTTGGAGCCGCGCATGCCGAGCTTGTCCAGCTTCTGCGCCGTGGAGAAGCCCTTCATGCCCTTTTCGATCAGGAACGCGGTGATGCCCTTGGCGCCGCCATCCGGATCGGTCTTGGCATAGACCACCAGCACATCGGCATCCGGGCCGTTGGTGATCCACATCTTGTTGCCGTTGAGCACGTAGTGATCACCGCGCTTGTCCGCGCGCAGCTTCATCGACACCACGTCCGAGCCGGCGCCCGGTTCGCTCATCGCCAGCGCGCCGACCAGCTCGCCGCTGCACAGGCCGGGCAGGTAGCGCTTTTTCTGCTCTTCGTTGCCGTTCTTGCGCAGCTGGTTCACGCACAGGTTCGAGTGCGCACCGTAGGACAACGCGATGGCACCGGAGGCGCGCGAGATCTCTTCCATCGCCACCACATGCGCGAGGTAGCCCATGCCGCTGCCGCCGTATTCCTCTTCCACGGTCAGGCCGAGCAGGCCCTGCTCGCCAAGCTTGCGCCACAGCGCATTGGGGAACAGATTCTCTTCGTCGGCCTGGGCCGCCAGCGGGGCGATTTCAGCGGAGGCAAAATGGGCCACGCTCTGGCGCAGCAGGTCGATCTCTTCGCCGAGATCGAAGTTCATGGTCGGGACGTGCATGGGCGACTCCGCAACAACAAGGGATGGGACGCGCCGGGAGGGATGGACGGGCTGACAGGGCCGTCCCGCGGGCGATGTACCCCCAGCGTAGCCGGGTTCGACAAAGAAGTGAACACAAATTCAAAAATTGAACATAGAATCAACAAATGGCCTATAAACGCTCCGCCCTGATGGAAGAACGCCTTGCCGGCGCCCGTGAACGCATCCTGCTGGCGACCCGTGTGCTGGTGGCGGCCGGCGGCTACCGCAACGCCCCGGTGACCGCCGTGGCGGCCGAAGCCGGGGTCTCCACCGGCCTGATCTACCGGCACTTCCCCTCCAAGGCCGAACTGTTCGTGGAGGTGCTCACCGCCGCCGTCGAGCACGAGCTGCGCATCTTCGAGGCGATCGCGGCCGAGCCGCTGCCCGCGCCGGAGCGCCTGCGCCGGGCGATCACCGCCTTCGTGCGGCGCGCGCTGGCCGGGCCCGGGCTGGCCTATGCCTTCATCGCCGAGCCGGTGGATCCGGAAGTGGAGGCCGAGCGCATCCGTTGCCGCCGTCTGTTCGGCGATGTGTTCCGGCGCATCGTCGCCGATGGCGTGGAGGCAGGCACCTTCCCGCCGCAGGACACCCATGTCGCAGCGGCCTGCATCGTGGGGGCGTTCACCGAGGCGCTGGTCGGCCCGACCGCACTGAGCCGCGACGCGCACGGCGACGAAGATGCGCTGGTCGAGTCGATCTGTGTTTTCTGCCTGCGTGCCGCGGGCGCCTGAGCAGCGCCGATGCTGCATTGCGACACCCGGCGGTCGCTTGCGCAGCGCCGCCGACGCTGGTCATACTCGGCCGACAAGCCGTGGTCCAACGACTACCAGCCAGGGGTATAGAGAGTGCGGAATTACGACCTCGAGTTCCTGAAACGCTTTTCCATGGTCATCGCGCTGCTGATGGCCATCACACTCGGCCTCATCATCTTTGCGGCCTACCTGCATACCAGCATTCCCCCTGAAGTCTCGCCGATGGCGGCCAAACGTACCGAGCAGCGCATCGCGCCCGCCGGTGCGGTGTACGCCGGCAGCACCGGTGCCGCCGCGCAGGCCGCCGCCCATGCCGCCGCGCTGGTCAAAGCCGCCTCGCAGGTCGCCTACGGCGGTACCACCGACGGCAAGGTGATCTACGACAACCTCTGCACCGCCTGCCATACCAATGGCGTCGGCAAGGCGCCGACGCTGGATCACGGGCATTGGGATGCGCGCATTGCCCAGGGCAAGGACACGCTCTACAAGCACGCGGTGGAGGGCTATACCGGCCCGGACGGTGGCATCATGCCGCCCAAGGGCGGGAATCCGGCGCTGACCGAGGAGCAGATCCATGCCACGGTCGATTGGATGCTCGCCAACCTGAAATGACGGCTTTGCCGGATCAGGCCACCGACGCCGCCGAAGGGCGGCGTTTCACGTTATGTGGTTAGCCTTGTCGCACTTCCCTGGAGTCCCGCTTCCGATGCGCCGTACCCCCCTCGTGTTCGCTCTCGCGCTGGCGTTGTCCGGCGCGGTCCATGCCGCCCAGCCGCAGCCCGCCACCTCGCCGCAGGTGCGCCCGGCGCCGGCCACGTCGGCCACGGTCACCCTGACCGCGCCGCCGACCGACTGGCGCACGCTGGATGGCCAGCAGGTCCGTATCGCCGCGCCACTGACCCTGGCCGGTACCGATGGCCTGTCGCGTTTCGGTGAGTTGACCGTAGCCTTCGGCGGCCGCCTCTGGCAGCCGAGTGAGGTGGCCGCACCCGGCACCCCGGAGCACGCCCATGAGGTGGCCGACAACCTGCGTCGCCGGCTGGTGCTGGACGATGGCAGCGATGCCCGGGATCCCGGCCCGGTGGCCTACCTGCCGGCGGCGGCGAACCTGCGCACCGGCATGGTCCTGCGCAACGTGGAAGGCATCGTCCGCATCGATCCCAAAGGCAACGCCCGCCTGCAGGTGACCCGTCCCCTGAACCTGCCCGGGCTGGAGCGCCCGGCGGTACCGGTGGTGGCCGGTGCCCTGCACGTGGCGGCGTTCAACCTGGAGAACTTCTTCAATGGCGACGGTCAGGGCGGCGGTTACCCGACCCTGCGCGGCGCCCGCACCCTTGCCGAACACCAGGCGCAGAAAGCCAAGCTGGTCGCCACCATCAACGCGCTCGGTGCCGATGTCGCCGCGCTGATGGAACTGGAGAACGATGGCTACGGCCCGCAGTCGGCGATCGCTCAGCTGGTCGATGCGCTCAATGCGGACCGGGGCCAGGGTGCCGACTGGCGTTTCATCGACGCGAAGCAGGGCCCGGGTGACAACCCGATCCGGGTCGGCATCATCTACCGCGCCACGCGCGTGACCCCGGTCGGCGCCCCCGCCGTGCTGGAGAAGGAGCCCTTCGGCGAGCGCAGCCGCGTGCCGCTGGCGCAGGCCTTCCGCGCGGGCAAGGGCGCGCCGTTCGTGGTCGTGGCCAATCACTTCAAATCCAAGGGCTGCTCCGAAGCGACCGGTGCCGATGCCGATCAGAAGGACGGCCAGGCCTGCTGGAATGCCACCCGGGTCGCCTCGGCCACGCTGCTGGACCAGTGGCTGGCGACCGATCCCACCGGTGCGGGCACCCGCGATGCAGTGCTGCTGGGCGACTTCAACGCCTACGCGATGGAAGACCCGATCCGCACCCTGCACGCGGCCGGCTGGCGGGATGCGTTCGCAGTGGCGAAGGTCGAACGGCCTTACAGCTATGTCTACAACGGCATGACCGGCCGGTTGGACCATGCGTTGTTGAGCCCGGGCATGGCCAAACGCCTGCGCGCGGCGGCGGAGTGGCACATCAATGCCGATGAAGCCGACGATGTCGGCTACCGCGACCGCAACGAAGCGGGCCCGTGGCGCAGTTCGGACCACGATCCGCTGCTGCTGGGGTTTGATCGCTGATACCGCACGGGTGCGCCGGCACGCCGGTCTGCCCGGTCACCGTCGCATTGCCCAGGTAGTGCCGGCCGCTGGCCGGCACCGCATCAATCGGTTACCACGTGCCCCATGCGATCAACCCGATCGCCACGACGGCCAACCCCAGGCCCACCCGGTTCCACCCACTGGTGCGCTCGCCGAAACCGAGGATGCCCACCAGCGCGCCCAGCACCACCACGCCGATGTTCATGCCGGCGAACACCACCGCCGGGCTGTCCGGCAGATGCTGGTGGGCGCGCACGTAGAACAGGATGTTGCCGAAGTTGAGCAGGCCGAGCAGGGCGCCGCCGACCCCGTTGCGCCACTGCAGGCGGGCGATCCCGCGCAGGTGGCGCCATAGCTGCAGGATGAGCATCAGCACGAAGGCCAGGCTGAAGCTGACCAGAAGCGCCGCCATCGAGGGCGTACCCGACAACGCCACCTTCTTGAGCAGGATGTCGACCAGGGCGTAGCCCACCCACACCGCCAGCAGCCACGGCCAGGCCCGCCCACCGGAGGGCTCGGCCGCCCCGGCGCGCGGGCGCACGCTGATCCCCAGGATCGCCAGCAGGCCCAGCCCCAGGCCGGCCAGCTTCCAGCCGTTGGCGCTCTCGCCGAACACCAGGAACGCAGCCAGCAGCGAAAGCAGCAGCGACAATCGCTGGGCCACATCGCTGCGCACGATCCCGGCGCGGGTCACTGCGCGGGCCATCATCAGGAAGATCGCCGGCAACGCCACGGCCAGGCAGAGCAGGGCGGCCCACGGCGCGTGCGGGGTCTGCAGCGAGGCCAGCGAGGGCTGCAGCAGCACCGCGCTGAGCACGCTGGCGACCAGGTAATTCCAGGTCACCACCTGCGGCATGTCCAGCCGCTGGCGCGGCGCCAGCTTCAGCAGGACCGACACCAGCACGCTGCAGAGAACGCTGAAAACCAGATAGTGCATGTACGGATCCGGCGGGGGCGGCGGTGAAGCACGCGGAGGGACGGTATTATGACGCCATGCACAATCCCCCATTTCCCCAAGAAAGCGGTGCGCTGACGCTGGACGGACCGGTCGGTCCGCTGGATGTCGTGGTTGATCTGCCCGAGGCCGATGTCGCGGTGCAGCCGGTGGTGGCGATCGTCTGCCACCCCCTGTCCACCGAGGGCGGCAGCATGCACAACAAGGTGGTGACCATGGCCGCGCGCTCGTTGCGCGACCTGGGCATCGCCACCGTGCGCTTCAACTTCCGCAGCGTCGGCGATTCGGCCGGCAGCTTCGACAACGGCGTGGGCGAGCAGGACGACCTCAAGGCCGTTGCCGCCTGGGTCCGTGCACAGCGGCCGGGCCAGGACCTGTGGCTGGCCGGTTTCAGCTTTGGTGCGTACGTCTCGTTGCGCGCCGCGGGCGACCTTCAGCCGACCACGCTGATCTCGATCGCGCCGCCCGCCGGGCGCTGGGACTTCGAGGGCATGCAGCCCCCGGCCCAGTGGCTGGTGATCCAGGGCGAGGAAGACGAGATCGTCGATCCGCAGGCGGTCTATGACTGGCTGGACGGCCTGGACGCACCGCACGAACTGGTGCGCATGCCCGATACCAGCCATTTCTTCCACCGCAAGATCGTCGACCTGCGCGGCGCGCTCATCCATGGCGCCAAGCAGTGGCTGCCCAACCCCGCCCCCGACGCGGCATGAGCGAGACCGTGATGACCCCGTCGCAGCGCTACGCCGATGGCGTGGCCCGGGGCGAATGGCAGAACGACCCGGCCCAGCACGCCGCCCTGGCCGAGCTGGACCGCATCCATCTCGCGCTGGTCGACAGCGCGCAGGATGGCTGGCTGGATCGCCTCTCCGCGTTCTGGAAGAAGCCCGAGCCGGTCAAGGGCCTGTATTTCTGGGGCGGGGTGGGGCGCGGCAAGACCTTCCTGGTCGATCTGTTCTATGACGGCCTGCCGATCGAGCAGAAGTACCGCACCCATTTCCACCGCTTCATGCGCGGCATCCACGAGCGCCTGCGCGAGCACCAGGGGCAAAGCGATCCGCTGGCGAAGATCGCCCAGGAGTGGCGCAGCAAACTGCGCGTGCTGGTGCTGGACGAGTTCTTCGTCACCGACATCGGTGATGCAATGCTGCTGGCGCGCCTGCTCGAGCGCATGTTCGCCGAGGGGGTGACCCTGGTGACCACCTCCAATACCGCCGTGGAAAACCTGTACCTCAACGGCCTGCAGCGCGACAGCTTCATGCCTGCGATCGGGCTGCTGCAGACCTACTGCGTGGAGCTGTACGCCGAAGGCACCGAGGACTACCGCATGCGCGCGCTGACCCGCTCGCCGGTGTACCAGTCCCCGATCGATGCCGGCAGCGATGCCTGGCTGGCCGGCCGCTGGGCCGAGCTCAGCGGTGGGCAGCCGGCCAAGGCGGGCAACATCGAGATCGAGGCGCGCAAGATTCCGGTGCGCGGCCGCGGCAAGAGCATCGTCTGGTTCGATTTCAAGGCGCTGTGCGAAGGCCCGCGTGGCCCCTCGGATTACATCGAGATCGCGCACGAGTTCAACACCGTGCTGCTCGGGGACATCCCGCACTTCGACACACTCAACGAAGATGCCGCGCGCCGCTTCGTCAACCTGATCGACGAGCTGTACGACCGCCACGTCAACCTGGTCTGCACCGCGACCGATTCACCGGTCGGGCTGTATTCCGGCATCCGCCTGCAGGGCGCGTTCGAACGTACCGCCTCGCGCCTGATCGAAATGCAGAGCGCCGAGTACCTGGGCACCCCGCACCGCGCGTAGCTCCACGCCGGGCGTGGATGCTCTCTACAACGGCGGCAACACCAACGCATCTCCGCGCGGCAGTTCGTGCGCGATCGGCACCGCTGCGTCCTCGTCGCGGTCCATCACCATCATCGCCAGCGGCTTGCCCTGGTAGCGCACCTCCAGCGACTGCTGGATCGCATCCAGCGCCAGCACCTGCGTGCACAGCGACTGGGCCTGCGCCTCCAGCGCCTGCCCGCGCGCCTCCATGCGGCGCTCCAGGTCGGCCTCCATCTGCTCGGCTCGGGCCTCGATCCGGTCCGAGCCGCCGGTCAGCATCGTCCACATCACGCCGCGGGCCAGCGAGGCCGACATCGACTCGGCGGCCTGCTCGATGCGCGCCTCGAACTGCTCGCCGAACAGATCCTGCTCCCAGATCCCGCGGCCAAGGGTACGGCCGACGTACGCGTGGGCATCCTTGCGCAGCCCGTCCACCTCGCGCGCCCTGCGGCGGCTGCCGGTCATGATTTCCACCGTGGCGCCCAGCGCATCCAAGGCGATGTCCGTGGCCTCGCCGGCCACTCCGGCCACGGCAGGCACCAGCTGGCGGGTGCCCCATTCGAGCTGGCGCAGGCGCTGGGCGTCGGCGTCGCTGACCGGGATCGGCTGGCGATCGATGTTCAGCTCGCCATCGTGGAAGAAGATCTCCGCCGGCACCTGCTCGCGGTTGCGCAGCCAGATCCCGCCGCTGTCCACCAGCACGTTGTAGGGCGTGCTCACCCCGCACTGGCGTGAGGAAAGCGCTGGCGCCTTGGTCCCGCCGGCAGCGGCAGCACCGGCCACGGTCAGGCCCAACATCAGACAGCCGGTCAGGGGCAGGCGCATGGTCGCGTTCATATATAAGGAGGCGTATCGGAGCGTGGCACCCCGCAGCCACCCCGGCGCGGGTCGGAAGTCACCCTGATCGGCGGCCATTCGTTAGGGCGGTGTGAGGCCCGCTGTTCCGTTTTTCGCGACCCTGCGTCGCATCCGGCATCGACGTTTTGGCCTTGACTGCGCACTCGCTTTCGACGGGTCCAGACCGTTCGTCGGACGCCCTTCAGGCCCGGTCCTTGCGCCGCAAGGGATTGGGGAAATTCACTACATTTGGCGTTGACGACACCTGGTACCCCCACTATCTTGTGGCCGTCGGTACCGCCGACCACAAGTCGACGGGAGTATTGCCTTCACGCCGATGGCCTGAAGACCTACTGACAACCGCACGAAGTACAGCGTGTGGTGCCGGTCGCAGGATTCTCCGGGGGGAGAGGACCGGTGACGCAGGGGAACCGCCCGCAGGCTTGCCTGCCCGGGTCGCGGCTCCTGCGACGCCGATAGTCCACCCTGAGCATCTCTGCATCGGTTCCGGCGCCAGGCAGACCCCGCTGTACCACCCCAAATCACGCCAAGAGGAAAACGCCGTGAGCACCGAAACCAGCGCAGCTATCGATAAGGAAAGCGAATTCCTGCTGACCTCGCCGCCCACGGCGACCGCCATGAGCGTGACCAAGCGCAATGGCACGACCGAACTGGTGGACCTGAACAAGATCGTGCGCGCTGTACAGCGCTGCTGCGAAGGTCTGCATGCGGTGGATCCGATGCGCGTTGCGACCCGCACCATCTCCGGCCTGTACAACGGCGCGACCACCCAGGAGCTGGACGAACTGTCCATCCGCACCTCGGCGCTGCTGATCGGTGAAGAGCCCGAATACGGCCGCCTCGCTGCGCGCCTGCTGGCCAACTTCATCGCCAAGGAAGTATCCGGCCAGGAAATCCATGCGTTCTCGCAGTCGGTCGGCCGCGGCCACGAAGTGGGCCTGATCAACGCGCGCCTGCTGGAATTCGTGCAGGTCAACGCCCGCAAGCTCAACGACGCGATCGATCCGTCGCTGGACCTGCATTTCGATTACTTCGGCCTGCGTACCCTGTACGACCGTTACCTGCTGCGTCATCCGCACACCCGCAAGGTGATCGAGACCCCGCAGCAGTTCTTCCTGCGCATCGCCAGCGCGCTGAGCGAAGACGTGCCGGAAACCCTCGCGCTGTACAAGCGCATGGGCAACCTGGATTACCTGCCGTCCAGCCCGACCCTGTTCAACTCCGGCACCACGCACGAGCAGCTGTCCTCGTGCTTCCTGCTGGATTCGCCGCAGGATTCGCTGGAGTCGATCTACGCCAAGTACGGCGATATCGCCCAGCTCTCCAAGTTCAGCGGCGGCATCGGCGTCAGCTACAGCCGCGTGCGTTCGCGTGGTTCGCTGATCAAATCGACCAACGGCCATTCCAACGGCATCGTGCCGTGGCTGAAGACCATGGATTCGTCCGTGGCGGCGGTGAACCAGGGTGGCAAGCGCAAGGGCGCGGCCTGTGTGTACCTGGAAACCTGGCACGCCGATATCGAGGACTTCCTCGAACTGCGTGACAACACCGGCGACGAATCGCGCCGTGCGCACAACCTGAATCTGGCCAACTGGATCCCCGACCTGTTCATGCAGCGCGTCGAGGCCGACCAGGAATGGTCGCTGTTCGATCCGAGCGTGGTGCCCGAGTTCACCGATCTGTTCGGCGAAGCCTTCGAACAGGCTTACCTGCAGGCCGAAGCCCAGGGCAAGGCCCAGCGCACCATCTCCGCACGCAAGCTGTACTCGCGGATGATGCGTACCCTGGCCGAGACCGGCAACGGCTGGATGACGTTCAAGGACAAGTGCAACCGCGCCAGCAACCAGACGCTGCGCCCGGGCAACGTGATCCACCTGTCCAACCTGTGCACCGAAATCCTGGAAATCACCTCGGCCGAAGAGACCGCGGTGTGCAACCTGGGCTCGATCAACCTGGGCAATCATTTCGATGGCCACGGCGAGTTCGATTTCGACAAGCTGGCCGACACCGTGCGCCTGGCCGTGCGTCAGCTCGACCGCGTGATCGACCTGAACTTCTACCCGATCGAAACCGCCCGCCGCGGCAACCTGCGCTGGCGCCCGGTCGGCCTGGGCTGCATGGGCCTGCAGGACGTGTTCTTCCGCAAGCGTCTGGCCTTTGACAGTGCCGAAGCCCGCGCGCTGTCCAAGCAGATCGCCGAAACGATCTACTTCCACGCGCTGGAAACCTCGTGCGAGCTGGCCCAGGAACGCGGCAAGCACCCGTCCTTCGCCGACACCCGTGCGGCCAGCGGCGAGCTGCAGTTCGATGCCTGGAACGTGGTGCCCGAAGACACCGCACGTTGGGATGCCCTGCGTGAGCGCATCAAGGAACACGGCCTGCGCAACTCGCTGCTCATCGCGATCGCCCCGACCGCCACCATCGCCTCGATCGCCGGTTGCTACGAGTGCGTCGAGCCGCAGGTGTCCAACCTGTTCAAGCGCGAAACGCTGTCCGGCGACTTCCTGCAGGTCAACCGTTACCTGGTGAACGAGCTGAAGAAGCTCGGCCACTGGACCCCGGAAATGCGCGACGCGATCAAGCTGGCCGAAG
Source organism: Stenotrophomonas sp. Steno-Z10-BAI (assembly GCF_056393115.1). Classification (NCBI taxonomy): domain Bacteria; kingdom Pseudomonadati; phylum Pseudomonadota; class Gammaproteobacteria; order Lysobacterales; family Lysobacteraceae; genus Stenotrophomonas; species Stenotrophomonas sp. Steno-Z10-BAI. The sequence goes on from NZ_JBWJOZ010000007.1 coordinate 75,535, forward strand.
GCTCGATCCAGGGCATCACCCAGATCCCGGAAACGCTGCGCCACATCTACCGCACCGCCTGGGAACTGCCGATGCGTTCGCTGATCGACATGGCCGCCGACCGCGGCGCGTTCATCGACCAGTCCGCCTCGCTCAACCTGTTCATGGAAAGCCCGAACATCGGCGCGATGTCCTCCATGTACATGTACGCCTGGAAGCAGGGCATCAAGACCACGTACTACCTGCGTTCGCGCCCGGCGACCAAGATCGCCAAGACGACCGTCAGCAGCTACACCCCGGTCGAAGCCGTCGCCTGCTCGCTGGAAAACCCGGAAAGCTGCGAGGCGTGCCAGTAAACAAGGCGTGCCGGCCCACCGGGCCGGCACCGCCGGGTGCACGGACGGAAAATCACACATTCGGTAGCTACCGACCGTTGGTCGGTAGTCGCCAAGAAGGACGAAACACCATGGCCGACAAGCCTGCTCAAATGCTGCTCGATCCAGGTTTTGAACTGACGTTGCGCCCGATGCGCTACCCGCAGTTCTATGACATGTATCGCAATGCGATCAAGAACACCTGGACGGTCGAGGAAATCAATTTCCAGATCGACATCAGTGACCTGCACGGCAAGATGTCGCCGGGCGAGCGCCACCTGATTCACCGTCTGGTCGCGTTCTTCGCCACCGGCGATTCGATCGTGTCCAACAATCTGGTGCTGAACCTGTATCAGCATCTGAATGCGCCGGAAGCGCGCATGTACCTGTCGCGCCAGCTGTACGAAGAAGCGCTGCACGTGCAGTTCTACCTGACCCTGTTGGACAACTACCTGCCGGATCCGGACGAGCGCGCCAAGGCGTTCGATGCGGTGGAGAACATCGATTCGATCAAGAAGAAGGCCGACTTCTGCTTCAAGTGGATCGATTCGATCCAGAACCTGAAGCGCATCGAGACCCGTGACGAGCGTCGCCAGTTCCTGCTCAACCAGATCTGCTTCGCGGCGTGCATCGAGGGCCTGTTCTTCTTCGCGGCCTTCGCCTACGTCTACTACTTCCGTTCGCGCGGTCTGCTCAACGGTCTGGCCTCGGGCACCAACTGGGTGTTCCGCGACGAGAGCGCGCACATGGAGTTCGCCTTCGAGTGCGTGGATGTGATCCGCGAGGAAGAGCCGGACCTGTTCGACGATGCGATGAAGCAGGAGGTCTACGACATGCTGGCCGATGCGATCGAGTGCGAAGTGCAGTTCGCCGAGGACGTGCTGTCGGGCGGTGTGGCGGGCATTTCGACGCGTGACATGCGCCAGTATCTGCAGCATTGCGCGGACAATCATTTCCATCGCCTGGGCATGGAGAAGAAGTACAACGTGCGCAATCCGCTGAGCTTCATGGAGCTGCAGGATGTGCAGGAGTTGACCAACTTCTTCGAGCGTCGTTCGTCGGCCTACCAGGTGGGCGTGAAGGGCGAAGTGTCGTTCGACATGTCGTTCTGATCTGACGCTTACGTTGTGATTTCGAAAAGCCCCGGACATGTTCCGGGGCTTTTTCGTTTCCCGCTTTACTCGCTTAAGCGTTGAAGCGTTGAAGCGTTGAAGCGTTGAAGCGTTGAAGCAAGAGCGTTGGCGTCCGGATGCTGCGAGTAGAAGTGACCCGGGCAGGCGAATGCTGGACCCGCCGTAAATACGTCCTTGTAGGCTCGTGGGCCGCATCCATGCGGCCCAACGGTCCTGCATTCGCCTACCCGGGTCACTTCCCATGGATCTTCCATTGCGGTTGGAAAGGCGGTTATTACCAACGTGCGCTGACCATCAATGCAGCCCTTGGTATCGCCAAGAACGCTGTACGCGACCCCCAACCATCCCCTGTCGTATCATCCGCGCCACCCCACACACATTCCCGGCCCCCGCCATGACCCCCATCCCTGAAGCCATCCCGCCCATCGAAGTCCGCATGGCCGAGATCGTGTTCCCCAACCACACCAATCACCTGGGCACCCTGTTCGGTGGCCAGGCACTGGCATGGATGGACAAGGCGGCGTTCCTGGCCGCCGCCCGTTACTCCCGCCGTACCGTGGTCACCGCGCGCTCGGACCAGGTCGATTTCAAGCTGCCGATCCGCATCGGCCAGATGGTGGAGACCGTCGGCCGCATCGTTGAAGTGGGCCGCAGCTCGATGAAGGTGGAGGTTGAACTGATCGCCGAAGACCTCCACACCGGTGAGCGCAAGCTGTGCACGCGCGGGCACTTCGTGATGATCGCGCTGGATGCCGATGGCCATCCGACCAGCGTCCCGTCGCTGCCGGGTGACATCCCGGGCCCGTAAGCGGCCAGCGATTGCCTCTCTGTCCCTGCGCCCCCATCTGCTGATCATGAGCACACCCCTCGCCGAGTTCATCGACCGCGCCCAGCGCCTGTTCGTGCTGACCGGCGCAGGCTGCAGCACCGATTCGGGCATCCCGGATTACCGCGATGCCGATGGGCAGTGGAAGCGGACGCCGCCGGTCACCTACCAGGCCTTCATGGGCGAGCTGGCCACCCGCCAGCGTTATTGGGCGCGCAGCCTGCTGGGCTGGCCCCGGTTCGGGTGGGCCCAGCCGAACGGCACCCATGCCGCGCTCGCCGCGCTGGAAGCCCGGGGCCAGGTCGAGCTGCTGCTCACTCAGAATGTGGACCGGCTGCATCAGCGGGCGGGCAGCGAGGCGGTGATCGATCTGCATGGGCGGCTGGACCAGGTGCGCTGCATGGGCTGTGAAGCACGCACCCCGCGCGAGGCGTTCCAGCACCGGCTGCTGGCGCTCAACCCGGACTGGGAGCATCTGGAGGCCGCACAGGCGCCCGATGGCGATGCCGATCTGGAGATGGATTTCTCCGCCTTCCAGGTGCCGGCCTGCCCGGCCTGCGGCGGCGTGCTCAAGCCGGATGTGGTGTTCTTCGGTGAAAGCGTGCCGCGCGAGCGGGTCGCCACCGTCCACGACCATCTGCAGCGGGCCGATGCGGTGCTGGTGGTCGGCTCCTCGCTGATGGTCTATTCCGGGTTCCGCTTCGTGCAGGCGGCCGCGCAGGCCGGGGTGCCGATCGCTGCGCTCAACCGCGGCCTCACCCGTGCCGACGCGCTGCTGAGCCTGAAAGTCGACCAATCCTGCGCCGAGGCGCTGGCCTTCCTGCTGCCGGGAACCGCCGCCGCCTGAGCCGCTACGAAACACTGATCCACTGGCACGGTTGCCTCCGCCGCCGCACAGGAGTGCAATGGCGCCCGGTTACATTTCCTCTTCCCGAGTTCCCCCCTTGAGCCAGCTCTTCTCCTCCATCCCCTTCGGCCCGCTGACCCTGCCCAACCGCATCGTGATCGCGCCGATGTGCCAGTACTCCTGCGTCGACGGCCTTGCCAACGACTGGCACCGCATCCATCTCGGGCAGCTCTCGCAGTCCGGCGCCGGCCTGCTGATCCTGGAAGCCACCGCCGTGCTGCCGGAAGGCCGCATCAGCTGGGCCGATCTGGGCCTGTGGGATGACGCCACCGAAGCCGCGCTGGCCTCGGTCGTGGCCTCGGTCAAGCAGTGGTCGCCGATGCCGCTGGGCGTGCAGCTGGGTCACGCTGGCCGCAAGGCCTCGGTCAACAAGCCGTGGGAAGGTGGCGGTGCGATGGACCCATCCGATCCGCGTGCCTGGCCCACGGTCGCGCCGTCTGCGCTGCCGTTCGCCAAGACCGATCCGACGCCGACCGAACTGGACCTGGCCGGTATCGATGCGGTGGTCGAAGCCTTCGCGGCTGCGGCCCGTCGCGCCGAACGCGTCGGCATGGACCTGATCGAACTGCACGCCGCGCACGGGTACCTGCTGCACCAGTTCCTGTCGCCGCTGAGCAACCGCCGCGAGGATGAGTACGGTGGCTCGCTGGAGAACCGCATGCGCCTGCTGGTGCGCGTGTTCGATGCCGTGCGCGAGGCCGTCTCCGATCGCATCGCGGTGGGTGTGCGCATCTCCGCCAGCGACTGGGTGGCCGGCGGCTGGGATATCGAGCAGACCACGACCCTGGCGCATGTGCTGGACGCGCGCGGCTGCCAGTTCCTGCATGTCTCCAGCGGTGGCAACGACCCGCGCCAGCAGATACCGCTGTCGCCGGGCTACCAGGTGCCGTTCGCGCAGGCGATCAAGGCGCACAAGCTGCGCATGCCGGTCATCGCGGTGGGCCTGATCACCGAGCCCTCGCAGGCCGAATCGATCCTGCGCCATGGTCATGCCGATGCGATCGCGCTGGCCCGCGGCATCCTCTACGACCCGCGCTGGCCGTGGCATGCCGCCGCGGCACTGGGCGATTCGGTGGCTCCGGCACCGCAGTACCTGCGCTGCGAACCGCGCGAAGCCCGCGGTGTGTTCATCGCGCCGGAACGCTGACACGCGGAAGGGAGTGTCGGCCGCTGGCCGGCATCCCGGGTGAGCCTGCCCTCAGCCGGCATCCACCCGCCACGCCGGCGGCAGCCCCTCGATGATGTGCTGCATCAGCGCCCGCACCTTCGGGGTCAGATCACGGCGATCGCTGACGCACAGGAACAACCGCATCGGCTCCGGTGAGGCCTGGGTGCTCTGCGCATCGCCGGGTTCGAACAGCGCCTGCAGCTCGCCGCGCGCGAGATAGGGCGCGGCCACGAATGCCGCCAGCCGGGTGATGCCGCCGCCGGCCACCGCCATCGCGGCCAGCGCATCGATGTCGTCGCTGACCAGCGCCGGGGCCACCTCGGCATCGAAGCGCATGCCGTCGCGTACGAAGCCCCACGGCAGATAGCGCCCATCCAGCGGGTAGCGCAGCAGCAGGCAACGATGCTCGCGCAGCGCCTCCGGTGTGAGCGGAACGCCGGCCCGCGCGAGATACGACGGTGCCGCGCAGAACACGAACGGCACCTGCGCGATCGGCCGGGCCACCAGGCCTTCCTCCAGCTGCGGTTCGATCCGGATGCTCACGTCCACGTCTTCGTGCGCGTGGTCGACGCTGCGGTCGGTGAGCAGCAGCTCGATCGCCAGGCGGCGGAAGCGGGCCTGCAGCGCGGGCAGCAACGGGGCCAGCGCGTGCCGGCCGAACGCGGTGCTGCTGGCGATCCGCAGCCGCCCTTCAGGCGTGGCATCGAGGTCGGTCACGGCGGCCTGGGCGCGCTGCAGGTCGCGCTCGATGTGGCGCACCTGGGCCAGGTACAGCGCACCGCGCTCGGTCAGGGCCAGGGTACGGGTGGTGCGGTTGAGCAGGCGCACGCCCAGATGGGCCTCCAGCCGGGCGATGTTCTGCCCGACCGCTGCCGGGCTGACCCCCAGCGTGCGCGCGGCTGCGGCCAGGCTGCCGGCGTCGGCGGTCCGGATGAAGCTGCGGATTGACTGGAGAATGTTCATGCTGGCCGCCATTCTCGCGCTCCATTGGAAAGAATTTCTTTATAAAGCGCCAAGTCCATCCGGTCTACCCGCCCTGCGGCCCCCTGCTTATCGTGCCTGTCCCGCAACCGCCAGGTTGCCCGCTCGCCCGGCTCTGTTGCCCGGGCGACGCCGCGTCCGCGCTGTGCCGCCCCCGCTGCCGTCGCGTCCTGCGCACGGCCTGGCCGCCTTCCCCGGAGATGCACATGAACCCAGCGCTCGCCCCCCTCGATATCGACCCGCAGGAAACCCAGGAATGGCGTGAGTCGCTGGAGGCGGTCATCCACGCCGCCGGCCGGTCGCGTGCGCATTACCTGATGGACCAGTTGACCGAGCTGGACACGGCCCGCCATGGTGATCTGCATGGCCGCGTCTGGACGTCGTATACCAACACCATTCCGGTCGAGCGCCAGCCCGCCTACCCGGGCGATCTCGGCATCGAGCGCCGCCTCAACGCGATGATCCGCTGGAACGCGATGGTCATGGTGCTGCGCGCCGGCAAGCACTCCAACGTGGGTGGCCACATCGCCACGTACCAGTCCGCGGCGGTGCTGTACGACGTCGGCTTCGATCACTTCTTCCGTGGCCGTACCGACACCTTCGATGGCGACATGATCTACATCCAGGGGCATTCGGCGCCCGGCATCTACGGCCGCGCGTTCGTCGAAGGCCGCATCGCGCCCGAACGCATGGACAACTTCCGCCGCGAATCCGATCGCGAGGGTCTTTCTTCGTATCCGCACCCGCGGCTGATGCCGGACTTCTGGCAGTTCCCCACCGTCTCGATGGGGCTGGGTCCGCTCACCGCCGCCTACCAGGCGCGTTACATGCGCTACCTGGAATACCGCGGGTTGAAGGAGCACCAGGGCCGCAAGGTCTGGGCGTTCCTCGGCGATGGCGAAATGGACCAGCCCGAATCGCTGGCCGCGATCTCGGTGGCCGGCCGCGAGCGCCTGGACAACCTGGTGTTCGTGGTGAACTGCAATCTGCAGCGGCTGGATGGCCCGGTGCGCGGCAACGCCAAGGTGATCCAGGAACTGGAAGGCACCTTCCGCGCCGCCGGCTGGAATGTCATCAAGGTGATCTGGGGCGGCGGCTGGGACGCGCTGCTGGCCAAGGACCGCACCGGCCTGCTGCGCCAGCGCATGATGGAATGCGTGGATGGCGACTACCAGACCTTCAAGTCGCAGAACGGTGCCTACGTGCGCGAGCATTTCTTCGGCAGGTATCCCGAACTGCTGGCGCTGGTCGCGGACCTGAGCGATGACGAGATCTGGGCGCTCGCCCGCGGCGGTCACGATCCGCAGAAGGTGTACGCCGCCTACGCGCAGGCCGTCGCCGGCAATGGTCGCCCGAGCGTGATCCTGGCCAAGACGGTCAAGGGGTTCGGCATGGGCGAGGCCGGTGAAGGGCAGAACATCAATCACCAGCTCAAGAAGATGAGCGTCGATGCCGTGCGTGCGTTCCGTGACCGGTTCGATCTGCCGGTCAGCGACGACCAGCTGGAAGACATGCCGTACCTGCGCCCCGCGCCGGGCAGTGCCGAGGCGCGCTATTTCGCGCAGCGTCGCCAGGCCCAGGGCGGCCAGCTGCCCGCGCGGGTGACCCACGTCGATCCGTTGCCGGTGCCGGCGTTGTCGGCGTTCGCCACCCAGTTGCAGGGCAGTGGCGAACGTGGCCAGTCCACCACGATGGGCTTCGTGCGCATCCTCACCACGCTGCTCAAGGACCCCGAACTGGGCAAGCTGATCATTCCCATCGTGCCCGATGAATCACGCACGTTCGGCATGGAAGGCCTGTTCCGCCAGATCGGCATCCACTCCTACCTCGGCCAGTTGTACACCCCGCAGGACGCCGGCCAGCTGAGCTATTACAAGGAAGCCAAGGACGGCCAGATCCTGCAGGAGGGCATCAACGAATCCGGCGCGATCTGCTCGTGGATCGCCGCCGGTACCGCGTACAGCAACCACGGCCTGGCCACGATTCCGTTCTACATCTTCTACTCGATGTTCGGCCTGCAGCGCGTTGGCGACCTGGCCTGGGCGGCTGCCGATGCACGTACCCGCGGCTTCCTGCTCGGCGCCACGTCCGGCCGCACCACGCTGATGGGCGAGGGCCTGCAGCACGACGACGGCCACAGCCACGTGCTGTCCTCGGTGATCCCCAGCTGTGTGTCCTTCGATCCCACCTACAACTTCGAACTCGCGGTGATCATCCAGGACGGCCTGCGCCGGATGTACGTGGACCAGGAAGATATCTACTACTACATCACCGTGCTCAACGAGGCCTATCCGCACCCGGCACTGCCCGAAGGCAGCGAAGCAGGCATCCTCAAGGGCCTGTACCTGCTGCATCCCGCTGCCGCCGACAGCGACCCGGCGCTGCGCGTGCAGCTGATGGGCAGTGGCGCGATCCTGCGCGAGGTGGAAGCCGCGGCCACGCTGCTGCAGCAGGACTTCGGCATCGCCAGCGATGTGTGGAGCGCCACCAGCCTCACCGAACTGCGCCGTGATGGCCTGGCGGCAGAGCGCTGGAACCTGCTGCACCCCGTGGAGGAGCCGCGGGTGCCATATGTGCAGCAATGCCTGGCCGCGCACCCGGGCCCGGTGATCGTGGCCACCGACTACATGAAGATCGTCGGTGACCAGATCCGGCCCTTCATCGACGGCCGCCGCTTCACTGCGTTGGGCACCGATGGCTTCGGCCGCTCGGATACGCGCGAGTCACTGCGTACGTTCTTTGAAGTGGATCGCCACTTCATCGTGCTCGCCGCGCTCAAGTCGCTGGCCGACGAGGGCCGGATCGAACGGGCCCAGCTGCAGGTGGCGATCGACCGGTACGGCATTGATGTGGAGAAGGTGGACCCGGCGGCGGTGTAGGGGCTGGGCCACTGCCCTTGGTTGCATCTGAGAGCATCGACCGCAGCCCGGCGGTGCTCGCTTACACTGGCCGGATGCGCCCCGATTCCATCCTCACCCTGTCATGCCCGGACCGTACCGGGATCGTCTACCGTGTGTCCGGCCTGCTGTTCGAGCTGGGCTGCAACATCCTCGATGCCCAGCAGTTCGGCGACGACGAGAGCGGCCGGTTCTTCCTGCGCGTGCATTTCGACCGTGCCGCCGAGCAGTCACTGGGCGACGTGGAAGCCCGCATGGCCACCCTGGCCGCCGAGTTCGGGATGGACTGGCAGCTGCATGACGCCCGCCGTCGTGCGCGCCTGCTGGTGCTGGTGAGCAAGCAGGGGCATTGCCTCAACGACCTGCTGTTCCGCGCGCACAGCCGGCAGCTTCAGGTGGATATCGCGGCGGTGGCCTCCAATCACGAGGACTTCGCTGCCCTGGCCGGCTCCTACGGCGTGCCGTTCCATCACCTGCCGGTCAACGCGGACAACCGCGCCGTGCAGGAGCAGCAGATCATCGATCTGGTCGAGCGCGAGCAGATCGACCTGGTGGTGCTGGCGCGTTACATGCAGATTCTGTCGCCGCGCCTGTGCGAGGCGCTGGCCGGGCGCGCGATCAACATCCACCACAGCTTCCTGCCCAGCTTCAAAGGCGCGCAGCCGTATCACCAGGCGCACGCGCGCGGGGTCAAGATCATCGGCGCCACCGCGCACTACGTGACCCCGGATCTGGACGAAGGCCCGATCATCGAGCAGGACGTCGCGCGTGTGGATCACGCGATGACGCCGCGCGATCTGGTGCGGCTGGGCAGCGACACCGAATCGCAGGTGCTGGCGCGCGCGGTACGCCGGCATGTGGAGCATCGCATCCTGCGCAACGGGCATCGCACCGTCGTCTTCCGCTGACCGGTAGGTACCGACCGTTGGTCGGTACGCCGTTCCGGCCGGCGCCTTGACTCGCCCGTCAGATCAGCGCGATTTTCGCCTTGGCCAACGCCTCGCGCACCATCCCATCATTGGTCTCGGTCACCGGTCGGGTCAGGTCCCAATGGAACTTCACCCGGAACCCGGACTTCACCGCATCCTGCGCGCTCCACAACACGCAGTAATCGCGCGCCAGACCGCACACGTGCACCTCGCGGATGCCGCGTTCGTGCAGCCACCCGGCCAGGCCGGTCGCCGGGCGGGTGCCGTCAGGACCATGGTTCTCGCGGAACGCGCTGTACGAGTCCACCTCACGCCGGGTGCCCTTGCGCAGGATCAGGTCGGCCACGGTCCAGTCCACGCCCGGATGCAGCACGGCGCCGTCGCTGCCTTGTACGCAGTGGTCCGGCCACAGCGTCTGCGGCTGCGCGTGCAGCAGGATCGCCTCGAACGGGAGATGCCCCGGGTGCTGGCTGGCAAAGGAGGCGTGGTCGGCCGGGTGCCAGTCCTGGGTCGCCACCACGGTGCGGTAATGGCGCTCGGCGAGCACCGCGGCGATGCCCGGCACGATCGCATCGCCGTCCACGCAGGCCAGTGCGCCACCAGGCATGAAGTCCGGCTGCAGGTCGATCACGACCAACGCGACATCGGCGGGGTAACGTCTCATGGCGGCTTCACGGCTGTGGGGGCGTCCAGTCTAACCGACGCCCCCGCAACGGTCAGTCGGCGTCGCCCTGCTTCGAGGTCCCGTCGCCGTAGTACAGCACGCCCAGCTTGATCCGCTCGCGGCCGGTCTCGCGACGGTGGCGGTTGGCGTCGCGCAGTGAGTACACGCAGCCGCAGTATTCCTGTTGGTAGAACTGCTCGCGCTTGCTGATCTCCACCATCCGCGCGGCACCGCCGCCCTTGCGCCAGTTGTAATCCCAGTACTGGATGCCCGGGTAGTGTGCGGCGGCGCGGTGCCCACAATCGTTGATCTGGTTCATGTCCTTCCAGCGTGAGATGCCCAGCGAGCTGCTGATCACCGCAAAGCCGTTCTCGTGCGCGTACAGCGCGGTGCGCACGAAGCGCATGTCGAAGCACATCGTGCAGCGGATGCCGCGCTCGGGTTCGTTCTCCATGCCGCGGGCGCGGGCGAACCAGTTGTCGGTGTCGTAGTCGGCGTCGACGAACGGCACGTCATGTTTCTCGGCGAAGCGGATGTTCTCCTGCTTGCGCAGTTCGTATTCCTTCACCGGGTGGATGTTGGGGTTGTAGAAGAAGATCGTGTAGTCGATGCCGGAGGCGGTGATCGCCTCCATGACTTCGCCCGAGCACGGCGCGCAGCAGGAATGCAGCAGTAGCCTGGTGTGGCCGTCGGGGAGGGACAGGGTCGGGCGGTCGATCGGTGTCAGGTCATGCGGGTTCATGCGTTTCTCGTCGACCCCACCGCCGGCAACGGCGGCGATGGGGTCCTTGGGGCGGTCTACAAGGGTCGGATCAGGCGGCGTTGGCGTCCGCGGTTTCCTCGCGCAGTTCGCGCGCGGCGGCCACCAGCGCTTCCAGCGCGGCACGGGTTTCCGGCCAGCCACGGGTCTTCAGGCCGCAATCCGGGTTGACCCAGATCTGCTCGGGACGCAGCACCTCGGCGGCCTTGCGCAGCAGTGCCAGCATCTCGGCCTTGTCGGGTACGCGGGGGGAGTGGATGTCGTACACGCCCGGGCCGATCTCGTTGGGATACTGGAAGCGCACGAAGGCATCCAGCAGCTCCATGCGCGAGCGCGAGGTTTCGATCGAGATCACGTCCGCGTCCATCGCAGCCACCGAGTGGATGATGTCGTTGAACTCGGAATAGCACATGTGCGTGTGGATCTGGGTCGCATCGCGCACGCCGCTGGCACTGATCCGGAAGGCTTCGACTGCCCAGTCCAGGTACTCGCGCCACTGCGCGCGGCGCAGCGGCAGTCCTTCGCGGATCGCCGGCTCGTCGATCTGGATCACGCCGATCCCGGCCGCTTCCAGGTCGGTCACTTCATCGCGCAGGGCCAGTGCGATCTGGCGACAGGTGTCCGCGCGGGACTGGTCGTCGCGTACGAATGACCACTGCAGCACCGTCACCGGGCCGGTCAGCATGCCCTTCATCGGCCGCTGGGTGAGCGACTGCGCGTACTGCGACCAGCGCACCGTCATCGGCTGAGGGCGGGTCACATCGCCGAAGATCACCGGCGGCTTCACGCAGCGCGAGCCGTAGCTCTGCACCCAGCCATTCTTGGTGAAGGCAAAGCCATCGAGCTGCTCGCCGAAGTACTCGACCATGTCGTTGCGCTCGAACTCGCCGTGCACCAGCACGTCCAGCCCGATCTGCTCCTGCACGCGCACGCAGTGCTCGGTCTGGGTGGCCAGGAACGCATCGTAGTCCGCATCGGAGAGCTTGCCGGCCTTGTTGCGGGCACGCGCCTCACGCACCTCCAGCGTCTGCGGGAACGAACCGATCGTGGTGGTCGGGAAGCGCGGCAGCTTCAGCGCGGCGGCCTGGGCCAGGTGGCGTTGCGGGTAGCGGCTGTGGCGCTGTGCATCGGCCGGGGTCAGCGAGGAAAGGCGCGCGGCGACGGCCGTGTTGTGCACGCGCGGCGAACGACGGCGCGATTCGATGCACGCACGCGAATGAGCCAGCGGTGCTTCGGCACGCGCCGGTGCATCGATCGCGTCGGCCAGTACGCGCAGCTCGCCGAGCTTCTGCCGGGAGAACGCCAGCCAGCTGCGCAGTTCGTCATCGAGCTTCTTTTCGTGGTCCAGATCGACCGGGGTATGCAGCAGCGAACACGACGGCGCCAGCCACAGCGCATCGCTGCCGACATGGCCGTGCGCGTAGCGCGCCAGCACCAGCGCGTTGTCCAGGTGGGTGCGCCAGATGTTGCGGCCGTTGACCAGCCCGGCCGACAGCACGCGACCGGCCGGCAGCGCCTTGATCACCGCATCGAGCTGTTCCGGCGCACGGACCAGATCCACATGCAGGCCATCGATCGGCAGCGAGGCGGCCAGCGCGAGGTTGTCCTCCAGCGCACCAAAGTACGTCGCCACCAGCACCTTGGGGCGGGCAGCCTGGGCCAGTACCGCGTAGGCATGCTCGTAGGCAGCACGTGTGGCCTCGTCCAGGTCCTGCACCAGCAGCGGCTCATCCAGCTGCACCCACGCCGCGCCGGCCGCCTTGAGCTCGCCCAGCAGCTGCACATACACCGGCAGCAGTGCATCCAGCAGGTCCAGTGCGTTGCTGCCGTCGGTGGTCTTGGACAAACGCAGGAAGGTCACCGGGCCGATCAGCACCGGACGGGTCTCGATCCCCAGCGCCTTGGCCTGGCGGTATTCGGCCAGCGGCTTGTCGCCGCGCACCGTGAAGGTCTGGCCGGCGTGCAGTTCGGGCACCAGGTAGTGGTAGTTGGTATCGAACCACTTGGTCATTTCCAGCGCATGCAGGTCGATGCCATCGCGCTGCAGGCCACGCGCCATCGCGAAATAGCCGCTCAGCGGCTCGGCATCGGCGAGCGCGCGGTAGCGGGTCGGGATCGCATCGAACAGGAAGGCCGCATCCAGCACCTGGTCATACAGGCTGAAATCGTTGCTCGGCGGCACATCCACGCCGGCCTCGCGCTGCAGCTGCCAGTGGCGTTCACGCAGCTCGGCCGCGGTGTCCTGCAGCGACGCGGCGCTGCTCTCGCCGGACCAGAAGGCTTCGAGCGCGCGCTTGAGTTCGCGCTTGGCGCCGATGCGCGGAAAACCCAAATTGGTAACAGTGGTCATTGGAACGTGTCCTCATTGCGTAGGGGCATTGAGGAACGAAGGAACCGCGCGCCGTCCGGGGCCTTGCAGCCCGTTCCGCCCCGCCAGCGACCTTCGCCCCCGCGGGCGAACCGGATGCCGTGAAGCGGACGCACGGGGGCAGCGCCATGCAGGCGGCATGGCGGCAGACCCCGGCAACCTCCCCGCGGACGTTCCAGGTCGAATCGGAGGACGGTCATGTCCTCCGGCCGGGGCCGGTATTCGGGCTGATGGACACGGGCGCGGGCGCCCACCTAGTACCTGCCGCTTCCCAGGCGCGAAGGCCCAGTGCTGTTGGCAGGAGTCGTTTCCATTCACCGCTGCGGGGCAGCTCCGGAATGGGCGCGCGAGGCGCCTTCACCGGATTCCCGTTTAAATCCATCCCTTCATCTGCATGAAGCGATGGATACCTTCGGCGAGCACAAGGTAGGCCGAAGGCGAGCGATGGTCAAGTCGTCTGCCCGATTCACCCCACTGCATCCAAACCACCGTCAACTGCGTATCTCCCTGCAAGCCCGCCCGTTTGGACCCCCATGCGCCAGCCCTTGCCCTGCCTGATCCTGCTGCTGTCGGTGATCGCCGCCCCCGTGAGTGCCGCCGCGCAGACCGTGCAGCGCCAGGAAGGCCGCGCGTACGCCACCGCCGATGGGCGCCTGCTCTACCGCGAGACCCATTGGCTGCAGGGGCCGGCAAGCGCACAGTCGCGGCTGGTGCTGTACCGCTGCAGCGATGGGCGCCCGTTTGCGCGCAAGTGGATGACCCCGCAGGGCAGCCCGCAGACGCCTGATTTCACCTTGGACGATGGCCGCGATGGGTATCAGGAAGGCGTGCGCGGCGGTGCCGCTACCCGCCAGGTATCGGTCCGTGCCAGCGCGCAGGCACCGACATTCAGCCGCGCCATCGCGGTTCCGCCGGGCGCGGTGGTGGATGCCGGTTTCGACGCGGCGGTGCGCAGCCATTGGGCGGCGTTGCAGGCGGGGCAGAGCGTGGCGTTCCAGTTCCTGCTGCCCAGCCGTCAGCGCCTGGTGCCGCTGAAAGTGCAACGCACGGGTGCGGTGACCTGGCAGGGTCAACCGGCCGAGCAGCTGCAGATGAAGCTCGATGCGTGGTTCGGTTTCGCGGTGCCCCCGGTCACCCTGGTCTATGCCACCGCGGACCAGCGGCTGCTGCAGTTCACCGGCACCGGCAACGTCCGCGATGAGAAGGGCAAGTACCCGCAGGTGCGGGTCGAGTTTCCGGCGGCTCCCGTTGCCACGCCTGCGGCAGAGTTGTCCGCCGCGCGTACGCAGCCGCTGGTGAAGACATGCGGTGCCTGAGCGCCCCCTTGCAGCCAGCCTCGCAAGCAAGGACGATGCCGATACGCCCGTTATCGACATTGAGCCTGCGATGCCCGAGCTGGACGCTGCCGCCACCGCCGCATCCCACCGTCTGGACGAGTTGCTCGCCCGGGTGGCCGCTGGCGATCGCCAGGCCTTCGAATCGGTCTATCAGCTGGCCTCTGGCCGCCTGTTCGCGATCTGCCTGCACGTGCTGCGCGACCGCGGCGATGCCGAAGAGGTACTGCAGGACGTCTTCACCACGGTCTGGAACAAGGCGGCGCAGTTCGACCGCGCCAAGGCGGCGGCCATGACCTGGCTGTCGATGCTGGCGCGCAACCGCTCGATCGACCGCCTGCGCGCCGCGCCGCCGCGCGTGCTGGATGATCTGTCGGTGGCGGAGGAGATTCCCGATCTCGCGCCACAGCCTGCCTTTGCCGCCGAGCAGGCCTCCGACCACGAGCGCCTGCAGGCGTGCCTGGAAACCTTGGAACCGCGCCGGCGATCCTTGATCCGGCTGGCCTTCCTCGATGGCGCGAGCTATGAAGAATTGGCGCGCCGCATCGGTTCGCCGCTGGGCTCGGTGAAGAGCTGGATCCGCCGCGGGCTGGGTCAACTGCGGGTGTGCCTGGAACGATGAACGTTCGCGACCTCCACGATCTGCAAGACGACGGCGAGCCGCCGAGCGCCGACATCCTGGCCGGCGAATACGTGCTGGGGGTACTCGATGCCGCCCAGCGCGCCGAGGTTGACCGCCGCATCGCCAGCGATCCCGGCTTCGCCCGATTGGTGGCCCAGTGGGAGAACCGCCTTGCGCCCCTGCTCGAGTCGCTCGGTACCGAAGCGGTGCCCGCGCATCTGTGGCCGCGCATCCGCACCTCGCTCGGCTGGCCAGCCGCAACGGCCGCCTCGCCTCGGGTGTGGCAGCGCACCGGTTTCTGGCAGGGCATGACCGCGCTGGCTGCTGCGCTGGCACTGGTGGCGGTGTTCAGCCGCCGCGATCTGGAGCCGACCGCGCCTTCGCCTACGCCCGTGGCGGTGACGCCGACCACGCCAACGACACCGGCCGAGCCGGAGCAGGCCACCAAGCCGGTCACGCCGCTGTTGCACGACGATGGCACGCCGGGCTGGCTGGCCTCAGTCGACAAGGCCCAGGGCAAGGTGCTGATGGTGCCGGTACCTGCCGCCGCCGATGCGGCCGGCCGTGCCCCCGAGCTGTGGTTGATCCCGGCCGGCGGCGCACCGCGTTCGCTGGGCCTGGTCTCCATCGACCGCGCGCATACTGTTGCCGTGCCGGACACGCTGCGTGATGCGCTTGTGAACGGCTCGGTGCTGGCGATCACGCTGGAACCGTCGACCGGTGCGCCGCAAGGCATTCCGACCGGCCCGATCATCGCCAAGGGCGACATCGCCAACCTGTAATCGCACGGAGTCGCGGTTTTTTTCCGGATCCGTGCATCCAAACGCCGTGCTCTGTCGTATCTCCTGATAACGCCTCAGGAGAAGCGAGTCATGTCGGTCAGCCCCACCCCCGACGCAGGACGCACCGCACAGCGACGCCGCTGGGCCACGCTGTGGCGTTGGTTCGATACCAGCACGGATGCGGCTGCCGCGACCGGCCAGCCACAGCGGGTGGACTGGGTGCGGGCCATCCCGTTCGCGGCGATGCACTTGGCCTGCCTGGCGGTGATCTGGGTGGGCGTGTCGTGGGTCGCGGTCGGCGTGGCGGTCGCGCTGTACGCGGTGCGCATGTTTGCGATCACGGCCTTCTACCACCGCTACTTCTCCCATCGCACCTTCCAGACGTCGCGGGTCGTGCAGTTCATCTTCGCGCTGATCGGCGCTTCCAGCGTGCAGCGCGGCCCGTTGTGGTGGGCGGCGCATCATCGCAATCACCATCGTCATACCGATACCGCCGCCGATCCACATTCGCCTTCGGTGCATGGCTTCTGGTGGAGCCACATGGGTTGGTTCCTGACGGTGGAGGGCTTCCGCACGGATTGGTCACGCATTCCCGATCTGGCCAAGTACCCGGAACTGCGCTGGCTGGACCGCTTCGACACGCTGGTGCCGATCGCGCTGGCCGCGGCACTGTTTGGCCTGGGTGCGCTGCTGGAGCGTATCGCGCCGTCGTGGGGCACCAGCGGTGGGCAGATGCTGGTGTGGGGCTTCTTCATTTCCACCGTGGTGCTGTTCCACGCCACGGTGACGATCAACTCGCTGGCGCACCGCTTCGGCCGCCAGCGTTTCAACACCGGTGACGACAGCCGCAACAACCTGTGGCTCGCGCTGCTGACCTTCGGCGAAGGGTGGCACAACAACCACCACTTCTTCCCGGGCACCGCGCGTCAGGGCTTCTACTGGTGGGAAGTGGATGTCACCTGGTATGGCCTGCGTGCGATGGCCGCGCTCGGGCTGGTGCGTGATCTCAAACCCGTGCCGGCCTGGGTGCTGGCCAAGGCGGAGCACTGACATGCGTATCGCCGTGATCGGATCGGGTATCGCCGGCCTCTCCAGTGCGTGGTGGCTGAGCCAGCAGCATGAAGTGACGCTGTTCGAAGCCAATGACTACCTCGGGGGTCACACGCATACGCATGAGGTGGAGGTCGATGGGCGCACGCAGGCGGTGGACACCGGCTTCATCGTGTTCAACCCTGCCCACTACCCGCTGCTGACCGGCCTGTTCGACGAGCTGGGGGTGGCTTCGCAGCCGACCACGATGAGCTTTTCGGTGCACAGCGAGCGCAGCGGGCTGGAGTACAACGCGACCTCGCTGGACACCCTGTTCTGCCAGCGCCGAAATCTGGTGTCGCCGCGCTTCTGGGGCATGCTGCGGGACCTGCGCCGTTTCTACCGCGAGGCGCCGGCGCTGCTGGAGCGCGATGATGAAGGCCCGTCGCTGGGCGAGTTCCTGGCACAGGGCCGTTACGGCCGCACCTTCATCGACGAACACCTGCTGCCGATGGCCTCGGCGCTGTGGTCGTCGCCGACGGCCAGCCTGGCCGCCTTCCCGGCGCGCTACCTCGTGCAGTTCATGGCCAATCACCAGATGCTGCAGATAACCGGGCGCGCTCCGTGGCGGGTGGTGCAGGGCGGCTCGGCCAGGTACGTCGATGCACTGCGCACCCGCTGGCAGGTGCGTGAGCGCCTGGAGTGCCCGGTGTTCGGCGTGGAGCGGCATGAGCATGGCGTGCGCGTACACAGCGCTGCCGGCCTGGAAGGCTTCGACCAACTGGTGCTGGCCTGTCACAGCGACCAGGCGCTGGCCTTGCTGTCCGATGCCGACCTCACCGAGCGCGCGGTGCTGGGCGCGATCCGCTACCAGCCCAACGAGGTGGTGCTGCATACCGATGCCAGCCTGCTGCCGCGTGACCGCAAGGCTTGGGCCGCCTGGAATGCGCATGTGCCGCGCGACCCGCTCGCACCGTGCACGGTCAGCTACTGCATGAACCTGCTGCAGGGCATCGACACGCCGACGCCGTTGGTGGTTACGCTCAACCGCAGCGAGGCGGTCGATCCGGCCACCGTGCTGCGCCGCCTGCAGTACGCCCACCCCGTGCATGACCACGCGATGGTGCGGGCCCAGCAGCGTTGGGCCGAGATCCAGGGCCACCGCCGAACCTGGTTCGCCGGTGCGTACTGGGGCTGGGGCTTCCACGAAGATGGCATCCGCAGCGCCCGCCGCGTGGTCGATGCGCTGCAGGCGCTGGATGCCGAGTCCTACTGGCCGCTGGCCGAGGCACTGCCGGCATGACCGCCAGTGCGATCTACCGTGGCTGGATGCGCCATCGGCGGCA
Organism: Stenotrophomonas sp. Steno-Z10-BAI; assembly: GCF_056393115.1. Lineage (NCBI taxonomy): Bacteria > Pseudomonadati > Pseudomonadota > Gammaproteobacteria > Lysobacterales > Lysobacteraceae > Stenotrophomonas > Stenotrophomonas sp. Steno-Z10-BAI. Next base: position 93,634 of record NZ_JBWJOZ010000007.1, read on the forward strand.
CGCGCCGCATGCGCACGCGTTCGGCTATCCGATCGCGCAGCTGTTGCTGGACCTGGATGAACTTCCGCGCCTGTTCGAGCGGCGCTGGCTGTGGTCGGTGGGCCGTCGCAACGTGGTCGAGTTCCGCCGCAGCGACTATCTCGGCGCGCCGGATCAACCGCTGGCCGATGCCGTGCGCGCACGCATCACCGAGGCCTTGGGCCGCGCGCCCGCCGGGCCGATCCGCCTGCTGACGCATCCGCGTTATGCCGGCCATGTCTTCAACCCCGTGAGCTTCTATTACTGCTACGCCGCCGATGGCACCACGCTGGACAGCATCGTGGCGGAGATCACCAACACGCCCTGGAAGGAGCGCCACGCCTACGTGCTGCCGGTGGCCCAGGCCGATGCCCAGGGCCGCGCGCTGTGCTGGTCCTTCGACAAGCAGTTCCACGTTTCTCCCTTCATGCAGATGGACTGCGAGTACCGCTGGCGCTTCACCGCGCCGGGCGATGACCTGCACGTGCACATGCAGGTGTGGCGCGAGGGCGTGTGCCAGTTCGATGCCGACCTGGTGATGCAGCGCCATCCGCTCACCGGTCGTGGCCTGGCCGGTGTGCTGCTGCGTTACCCGCTGATGACCCTCAAGGTCGTTGCCGCGATCCACTGGCAGGCGCTGCGCCTGTGGCTCAAGCGCAACCCCGTTCACGACCATCCTTCTCTTGCTGGAAAATCCCCATGAACGACATGACACGCGCGGTGGCCGTGCCGCAACCGTCCGCCCTTGAAGGGTTCCTGCGCGGGCGCCTGCTGGCGCAGCTGGCACCGCTGCGCGGCGGGCAGCTGCGGCTGCGCGATGCCGTGGGCGATGTGGTGATCGGCGATCCGGACGCCACGCCCCAGGTGACGGTCTGGGTGGACGATCCCGGTTTCTACCGCGCGGTGGCCGCGCAGGGCAGCGTGGGTGCAGGCGAGGCCTACATCCGCGGCGACTGGCGCTGCGATGACCTTGTCGCGCTGGTCCAGCTGCTGGTGCGCAACCGGGATCTGCTCGATGGCATGGAGGGTGGCCCGGCGCGCATCGGCGGCTGGCTGCTGAAAGGCTGGAACCGGCTGCGCCGCAACACGCGCGAAGGCAGCCGCCGCAACATCGCCGCGCACTATGACCTTGGCAATCCGTTCTTCTCGCTGTTCCTGTCGCCGGACCTGATGTATTCCTCGGCGCTGTATGCCCGCCCGGACGACACGCTGGAGGCTGCGTCCGAGCGCAAGCTGGCCCGCATCTGCGAGCAGCTGCAGCTCACTGCGGCCGATCGCGTGGTCGAGATCGGCACCGGCTGGGGCGGCTTCGCGCTGTACGCGGCCCGCCATATCGGCTGCCACGTCACCACCACCACCATCTCGGTGGAGCAGTACACGCTGGCCAAGCAGCGGGTGGAGGCGGCCGGGCTGCAGGACAAGGTCACCCTGCTGCTCAAGGATTACCGCGATCTGGACGGCCAGTACGACAAGCTGGTGTCCATCGAGATGATCGAGGCGATCGGCGCGCAGTACCTGGACACCTACTTCGCCACGCTGACCCGCCTGCTCAAGGATGACGGCCTGGCGCTGCTGCAGGCCATCACCATCGAAGACCAGCGTTACGAGCAGGCGCGGCGAAGCGTCGATTACATCAAGCGCTTCGTGTTCCCCGGCAGCTTCATCCCCTCGATCAACGCCATCGTCGCCGCCAAGACCCGCAGCAGCGATCTGCAGCTGATCGGCCAGCATGATTTCGGCCCGTCCTATGCCCTCACCCTCCGCGCGTGGCGCCAGCGCTTCCTGGCCCAGCTGCCGGCGGTGCGTGCACAGGGCTTCGATGCGGGCTTCATCCGCATGTGGGAGTTCTACCTGGCCTACTGCGAAGGTGGCTTCCGGGAGCGCTCCATCGGTGTCTCGCACCTGCTGATGGCGCGTCCGGGCTACCGGCCCGCGCTGATTGCGGCGGAGGGCTGAGGTGCCACGTTTCTGGGCCAACGTGATCGGCAACCAGCTGGTCTGGCTGTGCGCGGTGATCGGGGCCGGCCATGGGCTGCGCTGGCCCGCGCTGTTGGCGACGACGGTTTACGTGGGCACTCAGTTGGTCTGGTCCGCGCAGCCGTCAGTTGAAGTCAGGCTGATGCTGGTCGCGCTCGGCTGCGGGCTGCTCGTTGATGGATTGGCCGGCGCCTCCGGCTGGGTGCTGTACGCGGCCGGCAATGATCCCGCGTGGATCGCCCCGGTCTGGATCCTCGCGCTGTGGGCCGCGTTCGCGATGACGCTCACGGTGTCATTCGCGGTGCTGCAGCGGCATCTGGTTGCGGCAGCGCTGGTTGGCCTGCTGCTGGCCCCGCTGGCATATCTGTCCGCCGCGCGCGGCTGGTCGTCGGTGGTGTTCGCCGCGCCGCAGTGGCACGGCGTGCTGCTGCTCGGCCTGGGCTGGGCGATCGCATTGCCGGTGCTTGCGGCGTGCGCCCGTCATTGGCAGACACGTGCGGTACCCCTCGCCACACTTGCTCCAGGAGACACACGATGAAGATGCTGTGGGTGGTGTGGCTGTACGCCGCCGTGATCATGACCTGGGGCTGGTGGTGGCAGCGCCGGCACCAGAACATCGGCGTGGTCGATGTGCTCTGGGCCAAGGGTGTGGGCGCGTCTGCGCTGTTGCTCGCACTGCTCGGCGATGGCGCGGCGATGCCGAGGATCGCGCTGGCGGTGCTGGGCGGGCTGTGGGGTTCACGCCTGGCGCTGCACCTGTGGCACCGCGTCCGCAGCGAGCCCGAGGATGGTCGCTACCAGCATCTACGTAAGCACTGGAACGGCCATCAGGGAAAGATCTTCGGCTTCTTCCAGTTCCAGGCACTGCTGATCGTGCTGTTCGCGTTGCCCTTCGTGGCGGTGTCGGTGAATCCGGAAGCACATGGCTGGGGTTGGGTGATCGCGGCCGTGGCGATGTGGCTGCTGAGCGTGGGTGGCGAATCGCTGGCGGATCGTCAGCTGGCGCGCTTCCGCGCCGATCCGGCCAACAAGGGCAAGACCTGCCGCGATGGGTTGTGGCGCTACTCGCGGCATCCCAACTATTTCTTCGAATGGCTGCACTGGTTCACCTACGTGCTGCTGGCCGTGCAGTCGCCGTTGTGGTGGCTGGCGTGGTCCGGCCCGCTGGTGATGTACGTGTTCCTGCGCTGGGTCAGCGGCATTCCCTTCACCGAAGCGCAGGCGCTGCGCTCGCGCGGTGAGGATTACCGCGAGTACCAACGCACCACGCCGATGCTGTTTCCGTGGTTCCCCTCCCGTTCTTCGTCTGCCCGCAAGGAATCTGCCCCATGAATGTCGCCAGTGACCGTCTTCCGCTGCCGGACTACGCACCGGGCCTGACCGGCCTGGCCGAGCGCGGGCTGCTGCCCGATACGCTGTTGCGGCTGGGCATCCGCCGCCAGTGCGAGCAGCGCCTGCGCGAAGAGCTTGCGGGCGGCCAGCAGGTCCAGTCGCAGCGCTTTGCCGCACGCATCGCCGGGCTGGCCAGCAGCGCGGTCGCGCTGCACGTGGATGCAGCCAATCGCCAGCATTACGAAGTGCCGGCCGAATTCTTCCATCGTTGCCTGGGCAAGCGCCTGAAGTACAGCAGCTGCTACTACGCCACCGGCACTGAAACGCTGGACGAAGCCGAAGAGGCGATGCTCGCGCTGTACGGCGAGCGCGCACAGCTGGCCGATGGGCAACACATCCTGGAGCTGGGCTGCGGCTGGGGGTCGCTGACGCTGTGGATGGCCGAGCGCTACCCGAACGCGCAGATCACCGCCGTCTCCAACTCCAACAGCCAGCGCGAGTACATCCTGGGCCAGTGCCGTGCACGTGGCCTGATCAACGTCACCGTACTGACCCGTGACGTGAATCATCTGATGCTGGATGCGGAGACCTTCGATCGCTGCGTCTCGATCGAGATGTTCGAGCACATGCGCAACTACCCGCAGCTGCTGCAGCGCATCCACCGCTGGCTGCGGCCGGAGGGCAAGCTGTTCGTGCATATTTTCGTGCACCGCACGCTGATGTACCCGTTCGAGACCGAGGGCGAGGACAACTGGATGGGCCGCCACTTCTTCACCGGTGGCCTGATGCCCGCGGCCGATACGCTGCTGTTCTTCCAGCAGCACCTGCAGCTGCAGCAGCGCTGGCTGCTGGATGGCACCCACTACGAGCGCACCGCCAACCACTGGCTGGCCAACCAGGACCGCGAGAAAGAAGCCGTGATGGCTGTGCTGCGCCAGACCTACGGCGATGCCTCGGCTGCGTTGTGGCACCAGCGCTGGCGCATGTTCTGGATGGCCTGTGCAGAGTTGTTCGGCTACCAGCAGGGCCAGCAGTGGCAGGTCGCCCACTACCTGTTCAACCGCCCGTGATCACCCCACGTTACTGGAGCAAGCCGTCATGTCGATCCGTGCTCTCGTTCCTCTGCTGGTTGTCGGCATGATGCTCGGCGGCTGCAGCGGCAACACCCGCCCGATCCCGCCCGTGGCGCATGTCGATGTGCCGCGTTTCATGGGCGACTGGTATGTGATCGCGCATATCCCCAGCCGGCCCGAGCGGGAGGCGTTCGACGCGGTGGAATCCTACGCACTGCGTCCGGATGGCCGCATCCAGACCACCTTCCGTTATCGCAAGGGCAGCTTCCAGGCTCCGATCAAGACCATGCACCCGGTCGGAACGGTCAAGGACGGCACCGGCGGAGCGATCTGGGGCATGCAGTTCATCTGGCCGATCCAGGCCGAGTACGTGATCGTGGATCTGGATCCGGACTACAAGCAGACCATCGTGGGCCGCAGCAAGCGCGACTACATGTGGCTGATGGCGCGCACCCCGACCATCTCCGATGCCGACTACCAAGCGGCCATGACCCGCATCGCCGCGCTCGGTTACGACCTGTCCCAGGTGCGGCGCGTGCCGCAGTCCGGCAAGGCCGAATAAGCCGTTCCGTGCCGCGCTTCTCAGGCCCTGAGAAGCGCGCAGGCGATACTGTCGTCATCGACCTCCCCGGCCCGGGCATCGTTGCAGGGACAGCGGGGGAGAGTGTGCGGATCGGCCGCGCACGGGCGGACAGAGGACGGCAACGTGGCGGACAAGTACTGCGATCTGGTCATGAAGGGCGGCATCACCAGCGGCATCGTGTATCCCAACGCGGTGCTGTCGCTGGCGCGCGAGTACCGCTTCAAGAGCATCGGCGGCACCTCGGCCGGCGCCATTGCCGCCGCCGTGGCAGCGGCGGCTGCGCTGGGCGACCGGCGCCGCCAGGCCGGTGAGCCGGTCGCGGCGGCAGTGGGCTTTCCGGGGTTGGCCGAGGTCTCGGCGCAGCTGTCCCGGCAGGGCTTCATCCACAGTCTGTTCCAGCCGGCATATGGCGCGCGTACCGCGTATCGCCTGCTGGTGATGCTCACCGGCAAGGCCGGCCTGCTGCGCAAGATCGCCTGTCTGCTCGCGGCGGTATTCGCGATCGCGCCGCTGGAGGTGCTGGTGTCGCTGGCCGGCCTGCTGGGCATCGGTTACCTGGCCGGTGGCATTGATGGCATCTGGGCGACGTTGCTGCCCTCGCTGCTGTGCGCCTACGGGGCCGGCGTGCTGGCCTCGGCGCTGCGCGTTGCCCGCGTCGCCCGCCGCAACCTGCTGGGCCTGTGCACTGGCAGCACCCAGCCGAACGCCTCCGCGCCGGCGCTGACGGATTGGCTGCATACCCAGCTGCAGGCCTTGGCCGGCAAGCCGCATGACCAGCCATTGACCTTCGGCGATCTGCATACGGCCCCACGCTATCCCGGCGAGCCCAGCGGTGCGCACGCGATCACGCTGCAGATGATCACCACCTGCGTGTCGCACAGCGAGCCGCGCACGCTGCCGTTCAACGCGGCGCACTTCTGGTTCCTGCGCGAGGAGTTCGCGCAGCTGTTCCCGGCCAGCGTGGTCGCGTGGCTGGTTGCACGGGCCGGCGCACCAGAGCGGGTCGATGGGCGCGATTACTACCGTCTGGTCGATGGCGAGGAACTGCCAGTACTGGTCGCCACGCGCATGAGCCTGAGCTTCCCGCTGCTGATCAGCGCGGTGCCGCTGCACGAGCCGGCCCGTCGCGAACGCCGCTGTGAGCCGGTGGCCGATGCCGAGCCCCCGCGCGACAACACCAACGTGGCCGACAGCATGGAAGGGCTCACCAGTGGTGGCCAGAGCTGTGGTCCGGTGATCACCGCCTTCCGCGTGTGCTGGTTCTCCGATGGCGGGATCAGCAGCAACTTCCCGATCCATCTGTTCGACGCTGCCCTGCCACGCTGGCCGACCTTCGGGATCAATCTGGTGTATCCGCGCCACGCCGAGGCGATCAGCGTGCTGGCCCACGGCGACGCGCATGCGCGCGCGGAGCAGGCCGTGTTCCTGCCCACCGAGAACCGCCATGGCTGGCAACGCACCTACCACTCCATCGCGCAGCCGATGGCCGCGGCGGAGATGTCCAGTTTCCTGTTTTCGATCGTATCGACCATGCAGAACTGGCGCGATGTGCTGCAGGCGCGTGCGCCGGGCTACCGCGATCGCATCGTGCATGTGGCGCTGGAGGGCGACGAAGGCGGCATGAACCTGGACATGCCACAGGCCGTGCTCAGCCGCATCGCCGACAAGGGCAGCATTGCCGGCGAGCGCTTCTGCGATTTCTCCTTCGCCAATCACTACTGGATCCGCTGGCGCAATCTGGCCTCGGCCTACCAGCGCTACACGCTGGATGTGGCGCGCACCGATGACCCCGCACAACGCGTGGCGGCATACCAAGCGGCGTATCAAAGTGTGGCCACCGGCACGCCGGTGCCGCCGTCCTACCGCCTGAGCTCGGAAGACAAACGCCGCGAATCGCAGCAGTTGTGGCGGCACATGGTCGAGCAGGGCCAGACGTGGGAAGACCTCGGGCCGGACCTCACCGACGGTGCGCCACGGCCGCTGCCGCAGATGAAGGTGACGCCGATCTACTGAGGGTTTCCGCCACCGGGCCGCATCATCCCCGCCCCGGCAGCTGCGGGAACGCGCGCTGCATGCAGTCTTCGCGCGGGCATACCCGGCAGCCTGGGCCGATCGAGACCGAGTTGCCCGGGCTCTGGATATCCAGCCCGCGCGTGTAGATCAACCGCTCGGCGTGCTGCAGATCGCAGCCCAGCGCCACCGCGAAGGTCTTGCGCGGCTGGCCATGCCCGATCGGGCCGCTGCTCACCTGCCGCGCCAGCCAGAAGTGGCGGCGTCCGTCAGGCATCCGCGCGGTCTGGGTCAGTACGCGCCCAGGTTGGTTGAAGGCTTCGTACACGATCCACAATGGGCACGAGCCACCCACCTGTGAGAAGTGGAAATCGGTGGCCGAATGCCGTTTGGAGACATTGCCGGCGCGGTCCACGCGGATGAAGAAGAACGGCAGGCCCGGTGCACTACGCCGCGCCAGCGTGCTCAAGCGGTGGCAGACTGCCTCGAAGCCCACGCCGAAACGGTGGGCCAGGGCATCGATGTCGTACGCGCTGTGCTCGGCCGCGCGCAGGAACTGCGCATACGGCATCACCAGCGCGCCGGCGAAGTAGTTGGACATGCCGATCCGCGCCTGCGCGATCTGCTCCGCTTCGCCGAACCCCGCGCGTGCGATCACCGCATCGATCTGCGCAGCATACCCGAGCAGGGCCAGCTCGGCCGCCATCTGGAACGCCTGCTGGCCCGGCTCCAGGTAATCGGGCAGCCACAAGGTGCGGCTGCCGCCATCGTAGACGCGCTTCTCGCGCCCGGCCTGCAGCGGCCCCACTTCCACCAGCACGCCGTGGCGGTCGGCCAGCAGCTGGCGCAGGCGCGGCGCCACATGCCCGGCCACCAGCCCCCATTCGCCGAACAACTGCTCGGCCAGGTCATCCAGCTCGGGGATGTGGTTGTGCATGCGGTTGAAGAAATCGCGGACCTGGTCGCCTGCGGGCAACGCCTGCCCGGCATGCACATCGCCCAGCTGGAACTCCAGCGCGGCGGCATGCTCGCGCAGCATCAGGTGGCGGCGGTGCAGGTCGAGCAGGGCACGGCTGATCTGCGGCAGGTTGCCCGCCATCGCGCGCAGCTCGGTGCTGCTCACATCGGCCAGGCCCAGATCGCGAAGGGTCTCGCCCAGCGATTCCTGCAGCGCGCCGGGGTCATCGACCTCGAACAGCTCGCTGACGTCGCCCAGTACGTCGCGCAGCTTGCCCTGCACCGCCGGGGTCAGCGGCCGCTTGTTGCGCTCGATCTGGTTCAGGTAGCTGGCCGACAGCCCCAGTGCCTTGGCCAGCGCCAGCTGGCTGTAGCCGCGCTGCTCGCGCAGCTTGAGCAGGCGCAGGCCGATCTGGCGTTGGACGGGCTGGCTATTCACAGAATTCACAAAAATCGTAGCGGGCATTGGCCAGATTAAGCGCATACAGCCCGGAAATCGAGGATGGCACTGTGAATAATGCAAACAACTTTCGACCCGCCGGGATTGTCCATGACTGTTGCAGCGCCCCGTATCCGTATGTTGATCGATGGCCAGTTCATCGAATCGGCCAGCTCGCAGTGGCAGAACGTGGTCAATCCGGCCACCCAGGACGTCCTGGCCCAGGTTCCGTTTGCCACCCCCAGTGAAGTCGACGCGGCCGTCGCCTCGGCCAAGGAAGCCTTCAAGACCTGGCGCAAGACCCCGATCGGCACCCGCGCGCGCATCTTCCTGAAGTACCAGCAGCTGATCCGCGAGAACATGAGCGAGCTGGCCCACATCCTCAGCGCCGAGCAGGGCAAGACCGTGCCGGATGCCGAGGGCGATGTGTTCCGTGGCCTGGAAGTGGTCGAGCACGCTGCCGCGATCGGCAACCTGCAGCTCGGCGAGCTGGCCAACAACGTGGCCAACGGCGTGGACACCTACACCCTGCTGCAGCCGCTCGGCGTCTGCGCGGGCATCACCCCGTTCAACTTCCCGGCGATGATTCCGCTGTGGATGTTCCCGATGGCCATCGCCACCGGCAATACCTTCATCCTCAAGCCGTCCGAACAGGACCCGATGGTCACCATGCGCCTGGTCGAACTGGCGCTGGAAGCCGGCATTCCCAAGGGCGTGCTGAACGTCGTGCACGGTGGCGAAGACGTGGTCAACGCGATCTGCGACCACCCGGACATCAAGGCCGTTTCGTTCGTGGGTTCCACCCGCGTCGGCACCCACGTGTACAACCGCGCCTCGCTGGCCGGCAAGCGCGTGCAGTGCATGATGGGCGCCAAGAACCACGCCGTGGTGCTGCCGGACGCCAACAAGGAACAGAGCCTCAACGCGATGGTCGGTGCCGCCTTCGGCGCGGCAGGCCAGCGCTGCATGGCCGCCTCCACCCTGGTGCTGGTGGGCGAAGCGCGCGAGTGGGTGCCGGACCTGGTGGCCAAGGCCAAGACGTTGAAGGTCAGCGGCGGCAGTGTCGCCGGTACCGATGTCGGCCCGGTGATCTCCTGCGCCGCGCGTGAGCGTGTCGAAGGCCTGATCGCCTCGGGCGTGGAGCAGGGCGCCAAGCTGGTGCTCGACGGCCGCAACCCGCAGGTCGATGGCTTCGAGAAGGGCAACTTCGTTGGCCCGACCATCTTCGCTGGCGTCAAGCCGGGCATGCGCGTGTACGACGAGGAAATCTTCGGGCCGGTGCTGGTGATCCTGGAAGCGGACACGCTCGAAGACGCCATCGCACTGATCAACGCCAACCCGAACGGCAACGGCACTGCACTGTTCACCCAGTCCGGTGCGGCCGCCCGCAAGTTCCAGGAAGACATCGACGTCGGCCAGGTCGGCATCAACGTGCCGATCCCGGTGCCGGTGCCGCTGTTCTCGTTCACCGGCTCGCGTGCCTCCAAGCTCGGCGACCTGGGCCCGTACGGCAAGCAGGTGGTGATGTTCTACACCCAGACCAAGACGATCACCTCGCGCTGGTTCGATGACGAGACGCTGGGTCATGGCGTCAACACCACCATCAGCCTGAAGTAAGCAACAACGGAGTTCGACCATGAGCCACTCGATGACGACGGAACTCGACGAAGCGCAGCAGGCCTATAGAGAGGCAGCGCGTGACTTCGCCCAGGCCGAACTGGCGCCGCACGCCGCGCGATGGGATGCGGAGGGCATCTTTCCGCGCGAGGCGATCGCCAAGGCAGGGGAACTCGGGTTCTGTGGGTTGTACATGGATCCCGAGGTCGGTGGCAGCGGCTTGAGCCGTCTGGACGCCGCCGTCGTCATCGAGGAGCTCGCCAATGTGGATCCGTCCACGGCGGCCTATGTCAGCATCCATAACATGGCGTCGTGGATGGTGGCCAAGTGGGGCCAGCAGAGCCTGCGTGCCGCGTGGGGCGCAGACCTCTCCTCCGGCACCAGGCTGGCCTCGTACTGCCTGACCGAGCCGGGTGCCGGCTCGGACGCGGCCTCGCTGAAAACCAGCGCGGTGCGTGACGGCGACGATTACGTACTCAATGGCTCCAAGGCCTTCATCTCCGGCGCAGGTGCCACCGAACTGCTGGTGGTGATGGCGCGTACGGGTGGCCCGGGCGCGGGCGGCATCAGCGCGATCGCGGTGCCGGCCGATCTGCCGGGCATCAGCTACGGCCGCAAGGAAGAGAAGATGGGCTGGAACAGCCAGCCGACCCGTGGCATCACGTTCGAGAACGTGCGCGTGCCGGTCAGCCATCTGCTCGGCGAGGAAGGCAGCGGTTTCAAGCTGGCCATGAAGGGCCTGGACGGCGGCCGCATCAACATCGCCGCCTGTTCGCTGGGCGCTGCCCAGGGTGCACTGGATGCCGCCCGCCGTTACATGGGCGAGCGCCGCCAGTTCGGCAAGGCGTTGTCCGAGTTCCAGGCGCTGCAGTTCAAGCTGGCCGACATGGCCACCCAACTGGTCGCCGCCCGGCAGATGGTGCACACCGCCGCGCGCAAGCTCGACGCGGGTGCCAGCGATGCCAACGTGTGGTGCGCGATGGCCAAGCGCTTCGCCACCGATGCCGGTTTCAACATCTGCAACGATGCGCTGCAGATCCACGGCGGCTACGGCTACATCCGTGAATACCCGATTGAACGGCTGCTGCGCGATTCGCGCGTGCACCAGATTCTGGAGGGCACCAACGAGATCATGCGTGTGATCGTGGCCCGCCACCTGCTCAACACTGAAGAGGAACTGCGATGATGGAGTGGCGCCAGCATGATCATGTCGGCCTGAAGGTCGAGGCCGATGGCCACGTCGCGGTCATCACCCTCAACAATCCGCCGGCGCATACCTGGACCGTGCACAGCCTGTCCGCGCTGCGCGATCTGGTCGGCGCACTCAATGCAGACCGCGATATCTACGCGCTGGTGATCACCGGCGATGGCGAGAAATTCTTCTCTGCCGGCGCCGACCTGAAGCAGTTCGCCTCCGGCGACAAGGCCGCCGCACGCGAAGCTGCACGTCGCTTCGGCGAGGCGTTCGAAGCCCTGTCCGGGTTCCGTGGTGTCTCCATCGCGGCAATCAACGGCTACGCGATGGGCGGCGGCCTGGAATGCGCGCTGGCCTGCGACCTGCGCATCATCGAAGAACACGTCCAGGTGGCGCTGCCGGAGGCCACCGTCGGCCTGCTGCCGTGCGCCGGCGGCACCCAGAACCTGCCGCGTCTGGTCGGCGAAGGCTGGGCCAAGCGCATGATCCTGCTGGGCGAGCGCATCGATGCGGATACCGCACTGCGTATCGGCCTGGTCGAAGAAAAGGTCGCCAAGGGTGAAGCCAAGGCGCTGGCGCTGGCCTGGGCGCACAAGGCCGGCAAGCAGAGCCCGACCAGCATCGCCGCGTGCAAGACGCTGGTGCAGGCCACCCGCAGCGGCACCCATGCTTCGGCATTGGTCGCCGAGCGCGAGGCCTTCGTCGATCTGTTCGACAGCGCCGACCAGGCCGAGGGCGTGAACGCCTTCCTGGAAAAGCGCACTGCGCAATGGAAAAACGCATGAGCACCGCCGTCGCCCATGACGAGGCGCCGGTGCTGTTCGAAGAGCGCGCCGCCGGTAATGGCACGCGCATCGGCATCGCCACGCTCAACGCCGCGCGCACCCTCAATGGGTTCTCGCTGCCGATGGCGCACCTGCTGCGTGAGCGGCTGGAGGCCTGGGCCGTTGATGACGGCATCGCGCTGGTCGTGCTGCAGGGCGCGGGCGAAAAAGCCTTCTGCGCCGGCGGCGACCTGCACAGCCTGTACCGCAGCATGGTCGACTACCGCGAGAGCGGAAAGACCGACATCCGCGACAACGCCTACGCCGCTGAATTCTTCGACGTCGAGTACCGCGTCGACTACGCGATCCACACCTATCCCAAGCCGATCCTGTGCTGGGGCCATGGCATCGTCATGGGCGGCGGCATCGGCCTGATGTCCGGCGCCAGCCACCGCGTGGTCAGCGAGCGCTCCAAGCTGGCGTTCCCGGAGATCACCGTCGGCCTGTTCCCGGACGTGGGCGGCAGCTGGCTGCTGCCGCGCGTGCCCGGCCACGGCGGCTTGTTCCTGGCCCTGACGGGGGCGCCGCTCAACGCAGGCGATGCGATCTACGCCGGCCTGGCGGATATCCACATCGCCGAGGCACAGCGCGAGACCGTGTTCAACGCGCTGGCGGGCGTGCACTGGAGCCGCGAGGCAAAGCGCAACCACGAACAGTTGACCGCACTGCTGCAGCAACACGCCAGCGATGCGGCCACCGGCCCATTGCTGCGCAATGCCGCCACCGTGGATGCGCTGTGCGCCGGTGACGACGTCGGCGCGATCGTCGAGGCGATTCTGGCGCTGGAGACGGACGACCCCTGGCTGAGCACCGCGAAAGCCACGCTCGCCGCCGGTGCGCCCGGCTCGGCGCGGCTCGCGTTCGAGCTGCAGCACCTGGCCGAGGGCGCCTCGTTGGCCGAGGTCTACCGCATCGAGTACATCGCAGCACTGCATGCGGCGGCCCACGGGGATTTCGCCGAAGGCATCCGCGCGCTGCTGATCGACAAGGACCGCACCCCGAAGTGGCAGCCGCGCACGCTGGCGGACGCCACGGCCGAGTGGGCCCGCACCTTTTTCGTTTCGCCGTGGTCCGATGCTGCGCATCCGCTGGCCGACCTCGGTGCCACCGTCCCTGAAAGGAGCCACGCATGAGCCGTATTGCATTCATCGGGTTGGGCAACATGGGTGGCCCGATGGCCGCCAACCTGGCCAAAGCCGGTCACGCCGTGCGCGTGTTCGATCTGGTGCCGGCTGCCGTGCAGGCCGCCGTCGATGCCGGCGCCACCGCCGCCAGCTCCGCGCTGGATACGCTGACCGACGCCGAGATCGTCATCTCGATGCTGCCCGCCAGCCGCCACGTGGAAGGCGTTTACCTCGGTGACGATGGCCTGCTGGCCGATATCCCGGGTGGCGCGCTGATCATCGATTGCAGCACCATCGCCCCGGCCACCGCCCGCAAGGTCGCCGAAGCGGCCGCGGCGCGTGGCCTGCAGATGCTGGATGCCCCGGTGTCCGGCGGTACCGCAGGTGCACAGGCCGGCACGCTGACCTTCATCGTCGGTGGCGAAGCCGAGGCACTGGAGCGGGCGCGCCCGCTGCTGCAGGCGATGGGCAAGAACATCTTCCATGTCGGCGCCAGCGGTGCCGGCCAGGTGGCCAAGCTGTGCAACAACATGGCGCTGGGCGTGATCATGGCGGTGACCGGTGAATCGATCGCGCTGGGCGTCGCGCACGGGCTGGACCCGAAGGTGCTCTCGCAGATGATGGCGGTCAGCACCGGCCGCAGCTGGGCCACCGAAGTGTGCAACCCGTGGCCCGGCGTGCTGGAAAACGCCCCGGCCTCGCGCGGCTACAGCGGCGGTTTCGGCAGCGATTTGATGCTCAAGGACATGGGCCTGGCGGTGGAAGCAGCGATGAGTGTCGGTGCCTCGATCCCGCTGGGCGAGCTTGCCCGCAACCTGTATTCGATGAACCACCAGGCCGGTCGCGGCAAGCTGGATTTCTCCAGCGTGGTGCAGCTGATCACGCACGACGAATAAAGGCCGGATCCGGTAGTGCCGGCCGCTGGCCGGCAACGACGGTAACCCAGGTAGGCAACGACCGTTGGTCGTAGCAGCCGAACAAGATGCATCCCGTGGTCAGCCACGGGATCCACCGCGGTGGGATGGGCGGTTGCCAGACGTTCGCGTCAGGCAGCCGCCCATTTTTTTATCGGGTCACTCGGCCGTCGACGGCACGCGCGGCAAGTCCCGGCAGCGTGCCTGCATGCGCTCGCCACCGGGTGTGCCAGCGCGGATCTCCCCGTCCTGCAACCACCCGTAGATTTCGCGCCGCACGCGATACGCCGCATCCGCTGACTCGACCACGTCTGCATTGTCGCTGGCGAGCGGGGCACCCGGCAGCGCCGCCTCCGGGATCGTGCCCAGGACCGCCAGCTGCGTGCACAGACCGGCGTAGTAGGCCGTGCGCTCGTCAACTGCACCGCGATCACCGGCGGCGAAGCCCAGGGCATGGAAGGTCTCATGAGCGACCAGGTCCACGAGATTGGCCTCGGTCCGCGCGCGCGCTTCGTACACCCGCATGGCCAAGGTCAGATGCGGCACGCGGAAGCGCAGCGATCGGGTGCGCAGGTCCAGGCGCATTCCGTGGGGCACGAGCAGCGCCGTATAGGCCGCGCGCCGGTCGGGATACCACTGCTGCGCGTGGCGTGCAGCGGCATCAATCAGGGCGCAGGCATCGGTAGCCGGCAGGGTCGCCGGCGGATAGGCCGCGATCCGGATGCGGGTTGCCGCGTCAGGACAGGCATAGGTCTCTGGCAGCCCGGGCGCAGCCGTGCCGGGCAGATACAGATCGGTCACCACATGCACGAACCCGGCGCCGCGGACGAGAGACAGCGCGTTCATCCCGTTCGAGGCGATCGCCTCGGGTGGCGCGATGGGAGCCGTAACACAGCCCCCCAGAAAACCGCTGAGCAACAGCGCGGCCAGAATCCTGTGCATGTCCGTTTGCCAGTGAGGATCGTCTGGCCAGTCTACCGGTGGCGACGGGGCTGTGTGCCCGTCGCCACGGCAGGTCATGCGGAGGGGATCAGACCACCGTCAGCGTCACGTCGATGTTGCCGCGGGTCGCATTCGAGTACGGGCACACGATGTGCGCCTTCTGCACGAGCTCTTCGACCTGCTCGCGCGGCAGGCCCGGGACCGAGATCTCCAGCGCCACTTCGATGCCGAAGCCGGTCGGGATCTGGCCGATGCCGACCTTGCCGGTGATCTGCGTTTCCGCCGGCAGGGCGACCTTGGCCTGGCCGGCCACATACTTCAGCGCACCCAGGAAGCAGGCCGAGTAGCCGGCGGCGAACAGCTGCTCCGGGTTGGTGCCCGGGCCGCCCGCACCGCCGAGCTCGCGCGGGGTGGAGAGCTGGATGTCCAGCACGTTGTCGGAGGAGACGGCGCGGCCGTCGCGGCCGCCGTTGGCAGTGGCCTGGGCGGTATACAGAACGTTGGCAATGGACATGGAAATCTCCTGCGGAGTGAAAGGGGGTGGGCCAGATGGCAGGTGTACTGTGCGCGCCCGCCTCGTACTTGTGGCAACATTTCGTCCAGAAAACTTGATCTGGAGTCCGCCATGGTCGACCGACTGCAATCCCTGCTGGACCGTTTCGCGGTGTCCGCCGAGGTCTTCCACGCCGGCGCGCTGTGCGGCATCAACGATCTCCCGGCAGACGGTGAGCGCGGTCAACTGCATCTGATCCGCGACGGCGATGTACGCGTCGAGCACCCGGATGGCAGCACGCTGCAGATCACCACGCCCAGCGTGCTGCTGTACCCGCGCCCGCTCGCGCACCGCTTCGTCACCGATGCCACGCGGGGCGCGGATTTCGCCTGTGCCAACCTGCAGTTCGAAGGGGGCGCCAACAACCCGGTCGCCGCTGCGCTGCCGCCGATCGTGTGCCTGCCGCTGGAGGGCTTGTACGGCGGCCAGCCGGTGCTGTCACTGCTGTTCGAAGAAGCCTTCGCACAGCGCTGCGGCCGCCAGGCGCTGTTGGATCGCCTGTTCGAAGTCGTGCTCATCCAGATCCTGCGCGCGCTGATGGAAAGCGGTCAGATCCGCGTCGGCCTGCTCGCCGGCATGGCCCATCCGCGCCTGCGTCACGCGCTGGTGGCGATGCATGAAGCGCCCGCCGACGAGTGGACGCTGGAGTCGCTCGCGCAGCGCGCCGGCATGTCACGCAGCGCCTTCGCCGACAGCTTCCGCGACACCATCGGCAGCACGCCCGGCCACTACCTGCAGGGCTGGCGCACCCGCCTGGTGCAGCAGGCGCTGCGCCGCGGCCAGCCGCTCAAGCGCATCGCCATCGACGTGGGCTACGGCAGCGAAGCAGCGTTGTCGCGCGCGTTCAAAGCGCAGACCGGGCAGTCGCCGCGGCAGTGGAAGCAGGGCAGTGTGGCCGCCGAACGATAACCCGATGCACACCGGCGTCGCTCAGATCGCCCACTCCCGATCCGTCGTGAACATGATCGTCAGCCACCGGTCCGGCGACTCCTCGCCCAGCGCCTCACCGATCTCATCGCGCAGCCGGTCCCACTCGATCAGCGCCCGCGGCGGATCATCGGCGCGCACCACGAAGAACAGTTCGATCTGCTCACCGCGCCCGACCTTGGCCACGTAGCTGCGGTACTCCAGGAAACCATGCCTGGCCACGATATCGCGCGCCACCTCGTCCACGTGGGTCTGCAGATCCAGCGGCGTGATCAGCAGGATGTCCGACAGCGCCTGGCGCACCGTGCCCATCGGCGCGACGACCACGAACAGGCAGACCACCAGCAGGATCGCCGGGTCGATGTACGGCACCAGCCACGCCCACTGCGTGCCACCCAACACATAGCCGCCGACGAAGGCGACCAGATACGCCGCCGACATGCTGGCCGCGACCACCCAGTTCTTCGCATCGAGCGCGATGAAGTCCGAGCCGATCGACCGGTTCGCCCGGCGTACGAACAGTGCCAGCCCGGTTTCGGCCACGATCGAAATCACCGCGAACAGGATCGCCGGCCCCAGCGCGATCTCGCGCCCGCCGGACATCAGCGCATCCACTGCATTGACCGCCGCATACAGCGCCGCGCCGATCATCAACGTGCCGCTGACCCCGAGCACGATCGGCTCCAGGTGCCAGAAGCCCATGGTGAAGCGCTGGTTCAAGCGCGACTGCAGGGTATCCACATGGGTCGACAGGCTGATCAGGCGCACCACCAGCAGCGACAACCAGGTCATCACCACGTCGATGAGCCCGTAGATGCCGTCGAAGATGATCAGCGAGGAGTTGGCGAGCAGGCCGAAGGCCACCGCGGCGGCGGCCATCGCCAGCGATGCGGCGATCGACAGGCGCAGGACGCCTTGTTCGGTGGTGGGGTCGAAGCTGGGCAGGCGGAGTGCGGGCATGGATGCCTGGGAAGGGCGTGCAGAGATGCATTGTCTACTGCCCTCATTGCAGCCGGGTACTCCGCGAGCCCTCCGACGGCCGCAATAGCCCTCGGGCAGCATTCATCGGAAGCAGGTAAACTATTGATTGCGCTGGCAATGCCAGTGAATCCAGATGCACCTGCAGCCGATGACCATCCAGCCCGCCACTGACGCCGCCGCGCGTTATACCGCCTCCCTGCGCCTGTCCGTCGCCCCGATGATGGACTGGATTGACAGCCAGTAATACCAAGGGTTTCGGGGGTTGTGGTACACCAGTGGTACGTCGGCGCTTCAGAGTAATCGCCTGCACACATAGAAAGGCCGCCCTCAGGCGGCCTTTTTCGTTACGGGTCAGGAGGCCTTGGCTTGGCGCTGTGCGTCCCACCAGCTGGCCACGTCTCGCGTGTCGTAGACGTCCCCGGTCCGGGCCGGGAGCAGCCCGGCGCTGTGCTTGTTGGCCATCGTCTTGAGCTTGCTTCCCGGGAAGTAGGCATCCCGCAGCTGCTCGATGGTCATGGTCGGGCCGAATTGACCGAACAACAGCCAGAAGGTGCCAAACCCATGCGGCGTCATGCGTCACCGCCTGCAAGACGCAAGCCCAGCTGCACCACGTTGGCGCCCGAAATTGGCGGGGCGTCGAACCGGGGCTGCAGGCTGTGCATCTTGTGCCAGTGTGCCCAAGCGAGGTCGAAGCTCGGGTACTTCGTGGTGCGGCTGCATCGGCATTCGAGGAAATGGCCACCGCGTGCCTCCAGCCGGCGACCGTCGAGGATGTAACGCGCGGCATGGCCCGCCGGGCACGCTGGCACAGTGCGCGGGGGTGTCATCTGTTGCTGGGTCATGAGCGCGCCTGTCCCTCGGAGCTGGCGGCTCCGCCTGCGGCGAAAGAAGGGTGCAGCGGGAGTGGGCACCAGTCGGGGATGGGCGTGTTTCTGCCGTTCTCGGCGCGCTGCAGGGGCAACTGCTGGAACTCCATCTTGGAGCATTCATGCCGGCCATAGTGATACTGCCGGTAGGGGCATTGAGCGCAGGAGGGGATTGGAACGTGACGGATCATGGCCGCGCTCCCTTGGCGGCGAGGTGACGTTCGATTGCATCGGCGTGAGGCGAACGTTCGGGGTGCGCCGCAAATCGAAGCACTTTCATGATCCGCTCCATATCCTCGACCGGAACCAGCACCTGCCCAGCTGGCACGTCGGCCAGAGCCGCCGCGACGGCAGCAACGTAGGTGCCCTGGCCAAGCGGGGATGTGCCGGCAAGGATGGCGGCTGCGACATGGGGCAGGCCGGCTTGTTGATACTCGCCCGCGAGAAAACGGCGGGCCAATTCGATGTCAGCCATTGCCACGCCCTCCAAAGATGTCGCCGAATATGTCGGTGAAGGCGCCACCGCCCGGGCCGCTCTCACGCGGCTGCAGCCGCACCACCTCATCCCGCAGACGCCGCGCCGCATGGGTGAGCTTCAACACGTCTCGCGCGAAGGCCTCACGATTGATCGTCATCCCATCCAAAACGCGCTGCGCGCGCGCCTCAATGCTTGCCAGATCAGTCATGGTCGAAGCCCTCCGCGACGCTGCGGGCGGCATGAACAAGGTGAGGGACGGTGTCGCAGTCGATACGGTCGAGCGCCTGCGCGATGGTGTAGTCCATCTCGGTGAGCCAGTCGTGTCGGTTAAGTACCAGGGCGGCCGTCAGGGACTCGCCGGTGGAAAGAGCGCCGGTATGGCCCACGCGCTTTGCGGACAGTGCCACCTCAATTACACGGTCGAGATTCACGCAGCACCCCCTGCGCGGCGCACAGCCATCTGCGGGCGGCGGCGCAGCCGCTGGGGTATCTGACCCACGGCGAGGCCGCTGTGGCGACGCTGTGCGGGGCGGGTGACCCACAGGCGGTACATCGCAGCCCCGGCGGCGGGAAGGGCCAAGCACATGAGCACGAGGGCGAGGAAATCAGCCATGGGCCACCTCCGTTGCGCTCACGCCGACGCTGACCAGCGCATCTGCGACGTGAACGATCTCGGTCCCGAGCAGGTCCGCAGCCCGCTGAGCGTAAGACCGGCTGCATGACAGATACAGGAACCCCTGCCGCTGCAGCCGCTCTCCCATCAGCTGGACGTCTTCAAGGTCGATCACCTGTCGCAGGCCATGCTTCGCCGCAATAGCGGCGGCGTGCAGGCTCTTACCGCTGCCCTGAGGGCCATAGACCACGACGGACTTAGCCATGGACCACCTCCTGTGCTGCCTGGGCAACCGCCTCGGCGCACGCCTTTCTGCTGGGGAGCATGTTGGCCAACGCATACGGGAAGGGGAGGCGGTCCCCCAATTCAGCCAGCTCGGCCGAGATCCACTTCGCGTCGGCTTCGAATTTCTCGGTGCCCTTGGTGAGTACCCACCCGGAGGCATGTCCGCGCCGGCGCTCCAGCACGCGCTGCGCCGTCCTCACGCCGCCCATGTTCAGGGTGGCGGTGGCGATAACCTTCCCATGGGTTACGTGGAGCACCACCGTCGCGCTGCAGTCGCCTTGGGCTCCCATCTCAACCCCTCCAATCCCCACACCCGTGATAGCCTCCGCTCCGGGCCCGGTGCTGGATGCCAGCGGGAATGTGGGGGTGTCTACGGCCTCGCCGTTCATCTTTTGCATGGTTCTCTCCTGAACTTCTGTTGGTTGACGGCCTTGGGGTGGTGTTGTCGCACCGCCCGCCGGCCCACTTCTGTTGCGCCTTGCGTTACTGCTTTTTGAACACCCAGCACTTCACCGTGAAGCTGCTGCCGAGCATCGTGTTGCGGATGTTGCTGTTCACTGCCGTGTTGGCGCTGATGAGCTTGTAGCGCCGCGAATCGGTCAGGTGCTTGCGCAGGTCGACCAGGTCCGGAACTGCCTGACCGTGCTTGCTGGCCGTGGCCACGAACTCGTTGAGGTTGATGGCGATCTTGTTGGGGTCGCGCGAGTGGTTGAGCATCGGGCGTTCGCCGTTTGCCAGGCCTTCGAGATACTCGTAGGTTTCCCAGAACTCGTTGACGATCTTGTGGTCTGCGCTGATGGCCATCTGCCGTTCCATCGCTGCAGCTATCAGGGCTTCGCGTGTGGCGATGACCATGTGGTCGGGGATATCGATGACCAACCGCAGGCAATCCAACAGGGACAGCATCTGAGCGTGGTTCTTGATGACGCGCTCAAGTCGCAGTTCGGTCTTCTCGCGAAGCCCAGCTTCGAAGACGGTGACCCGCTCCTTGAACTTATCCAGCACCTTGGACTCAGCGCGCACGGCTTTGATCAAGAAGTGGCTCAGGTCTTCCACCTGCAGCGCATTGAGGTTGTCGGCTGCAATGCGGCTGGCATCGGTGACGTTGGGCTTGCGGAAATGCAGTTTGACGATACGAGTCAGAATCGCTTCGCTGGCATCGACAGGTGCGTTCTGGCTGATGACGATCGTGCCCCTGAAGGGAGGCTCATAGGTGTCGTTGCCGCCGTTGCGAACGCCGCGTGTAGCCAACGTGCCGCCGCCGAAATAGTCCTTCAGCTCATCCCATTCGAACGACTTGGAATGCGACTTGTCGGGCGTGTCGCGGTCAGCTTCCAGGAGAACCACCGGCATGCCCGAACTCTGGCCCATGGCGCGGGCGCGGCCGGCCTTGGATGACTTGGCCGGATCGAAGCCCTCATAGTCGCTGCGGGCAAGCAGCTTCCACAGGAACGTCAGTAGCGTTGTCTTACCCGCGCCTGCTTCACCGGTGGCTTCAAGGAAGGGGAACGACTTGTGTGCACTGCGAATCTGGTTGGCGAAGAGAGAGCCGAACCAGAAGGTCAACGCGATGATGCCGTGGGTGCCAAAGCACAGCCACAGCCACTCCAGCCAATCCGTGCGGAATGCCTCGGCATCGCGCTGAATATCCATGCGGATCGACTTTTGCGTGGTCTTCAGGCGCAGCTTGTTGAACTCGAAATAGTCCTCGGCGTTGGCAAGGCTGATCTCGCCTTTGCGCACGGCGATGTCGCCGAAGATGTATGCGCCGTGGTCCGGGCTGAACCCCACGAAATCGACGGTATCGACGGTTTTGATGTTGAACAGCTGGTCTTTCATCATGCGATCCAGTTGACGGCCCGAGCCGCTGAACACCGCGCCCTGGGCCAGGCTGATGATCCGCTTCTTGAACTCGGTGGCGCTGGCGACCTGGGGGCCGGTGAAGGTGCCCTTCACCGAGGGCGCGTCGTGCGGGAAGTCCACGCGGAAGAAGTACCAACTTTCGTCTGTGGCCTCATGGCGCTGGAAGTACAGGGCTTCCGGGTAGCAGTTGGCGATCTCGCTCACAGACGCAGCTGCGCGCTGGATCTTGGCAATCTCTTCCTCTTCCAACTCTTCATCGTCGGCCAGCTGGCGGGTGTCTGCCCGGTCACGGCACAGCTTTTCGAAGCGGAGCGCGTCGAACTCAAACCAGTAGAGGCGCGAGTGGTGCTCAAGGTGGAAACCAGCCTGCTTGTCGCGCTCGTAGACGATCAGCCCCTTGTCCATGGCAGTACGAGCGGTGAGCAGGTCACCGTGATACCGGGCGTCGACAATGTCGGCATCCCACTGGGCCTGCTGATCCTCAGCGGCCAATGCGCGCAGGTGAAGATCGTTCCAATCGACCTTCTTGCCGTCAGGTTGCTCGATCTGAGCAGCCTTGCAGCGGAAGCCCATCTTCTCGGCCCGGCGAATGTGTTTGAGCGTATACGCCCGCGCCCCCGGCTCGTTGTCCAGTCCCCAAATCAGGGTAGGTAGGTTGCCAGGGCGAGCGGCGGTCAGCTCGCGCAGGGAGGCCTCCGGAAAGGCGTTGCTGGACATGGCCGAGACAGCGCAGTTCCCGCGCTGCAGGTGGGCAATGGAGTCGAAGATGCCCTCCACGATCCAGACCTCGCTGGTCTCACGCATCGCAGTCAACGCGGCAGGCGCGGCCCACCACACGCCGGCATAGCTCTGGCCGGGTGCGAAGCGCGCCTTCTGCTTGCCGAAGCGATGCGGGCGGTCGATCAGTCGTTCCCAATAACCGCCCTTGGCCAGTGCGAAGCGCACGGTTGCGGTGCCAGCGGAAAGCTTGCGGTCGTAGTAGTCGTCCTGCGTGTAGATGTCCTGCAGAGGCTTGATGTCGAAGCCGCGTGCGGTCTGCAGGTAGGCGTCGGCGGCTGCGTTCGGCTTGGCGGGGGTCTTTTCGTACCGCTTGGAGTAGTCGTCGAAGAGGTCGTCGTACAGGTCTTTGACGTACACCTCCTGGCCGCACTTTGCCTGACGCCCGCAGCGCAGCACCCACGGCTTCTTGAAGCTGGTGTACAGCTCCTTCTTGCCGCAGTGAGGACACTTGCCGCCGCGCATGTACTCGGTGCTCGGCCGGTGCTTGAGGCCGTAGTCCTGCTGGATGCGCTGCAGGACTTGGTCGCGAATGTCTTCTTGCATGGCCAGATCAGCCTCTAGCCGCGGATGAGGCGGGGGTGTTGGTGTGGTGCATGGCTCTCTCCTGAGCGGGGTGCCCTTGCCCTGTGGCGTTGTCGCGCCGCAGGGCTGGGTGTTACGGGCTTACTCGTCTGCCGGTTTGGAACGGCTGAGAATCTGATACATGTCGTCGCGGATGTACTCGGAGACAGCAGCGGTGTGTTTCGGGTCGATGCCGTGCTCCTTTGCCACCTCTTCGGTGATGGTGGCCAACAGGTCGCAGGCGTGAGCTGCGCGCCAAAGGCGTTGATAGTCACCGCCGCCGATCAGCTGCGCCCCTCGCTCGTCGTCGCGCTGGGCAGGACCAGGGTTGCGGAGCGGTGGGGTGTGGTCATTGCGGTTGGCCATCAGTGCACTCCCGTTGAGGTATCGCCTTCGCTGCTCAGCCATGCGAAGAAGCGCGCGGCCTCGCCGTGGGCGAGCAGGAAGATGGCTTGACCGATCTGCAGGCTGTGGTCGGCTGCAGGGCGAATCAGATGGGAGTACGCGGCCACCATTGAGACGCAGACGTTCGACTCGGCATGTACGCAGGACACGTACACGCAATTCTTGTCCGTGGAGGCGCGCACGACGATGCCGGGGCTGGCTGATGCCAGATCAATCACGGGGCGCAGGTTCGGGTGCTTGGGAGCGGCCATCAGTGACCTCCCCGCTGCGCGTCAGTGCGGGCATGCACTGCCGGGCTTGATGTGGCGCCATAGGCGTCCAGTACGTCGCCGAGCGTGATCGACAGGGCGGACTTGCCCGTACCGACGAGCCGGGCGATCAGCGCCTGGTAGTCGTCGTGGGACCATTCGAGGGTGTCGGCGATGAAGCCGAAGACGGCGGCGATCTGCCGCGCGGGGGTACTGCGGGACGCAGGTGTGGCGTCATTGCTCATGGTGCGCATACTCCATCGTGTCGAGGAGTCCGCCACCGCCGAGACCAATCGGAGGTGGTGGACGACGCGGAGTTGGTCTACCGGGAATATGCGCAACCCGGCGGGGCCGAGGCCCCCACCGCGCCGCCCACCATAAGAAGGCTGGGGGCACACGCGCCCGGCACTCTGGCCAGGCACAAAAAAAGCGCCTGCAGGTGTCATTGGCGCTTTCGCGCGCATTTCATTCAGGAGACCAATCCCGGTCGCCGAATTGGCGGCGACGTGTGAATGTTTGCTCCGTCCATGGGCATGTGTCAAGGGGAAATGATGGGATTTGCGGGGGATGTTCAGAACGTGCACAGCGGTCATGCCTTTGCCGGAGCAGAGTTGGGTGCAGTCAGCACCTGATAGGCGCCGCCAGCCGCGATATGCGCTGTGACAGCGGCGCGTAACGCGATTGCGTCGCGCTGTTTCTCAGCGAACGACACGTGCTTATCGCGGGGGGGAGATGTGACCAGGGCGGGTTCCATGGCCGTGGCCCAACCGTCTCGATGTGTCTTTTGGCGAATCATGGGCAGCACTCCATCGCTGGCGACAGAGTCGCCAGTTCGTTTTCGTAGTTCATGAGCGCCTTACTCAGGCGGTGGGGTGTTCGGTGCAGCCGCGAGCAGCGTCAATCGCGTCGAGCAGGTCCAGCTGGATGTATCCCTTGCCCGCCTTCCATGCCAGCTGCATCTGAGCGCGAAGGAAACTGGGCGTCGGAGGCAGCTCGCTCGGCAGCGCCGTCGGCACGCCGCTGGGGCTGGCAATGCCGGTCAGCTCGGAATGTCCGCTGTAACTTGCGCCACACAGCGGGTTTTCGCACATGTAGACATCGTTCCGAAGGTACTTGTGCACGAGCGTGCTGGTGCGTTTGATGAGGCGCGAATCGCACGACTCACAAGAGAAGATCACTCGCCCGCCAGCGACCGCACTCATGCCTTCTTACCCTTCGCTGACTTCGCTGTGGACTTCCGCGCGGGTTTGCTGGGTTTCGTGCAAGAATTGGGAACGTGCTTGATGCCGAGTGCGACGGCGGCAGCGTGAGAGTTCCCGTAGGTTCCCTTGCCCACCCCGCGCAACGCATCATTCACAGCATGGCGGCAGAGGTCGTTTTGCTCGGCGAATGCAGTGACGGTGACGCCGTTGTCGCGCAGCCACTGGCGGGCCTCTTCGGGTGTTCGCAGCTTCTGCCGAGTGGTGCGTCGTGTGGCGGCCATTCCGTTTCCCCGTGTTGAGCAAAGAGTGAAAGATGTTTCACTATGGTAGGTGAAAGATATTTCACCAGTCAAGGAGGTTTGAGCGTGAGTGTGGGTCTTAGGCTGAAGGAAGAAAGGAAGCGACTGGGCCTGACGCAGGAGGCCATGGGCATTGCCTGTGGCGTCAGCAAGCGCACACAGATTTTTTACGAGACAGACAGCGTCGGGGCGAGCGCGGCATACCTCGCTGCGGCTCATGATCTCGGCGCGGACGTGACCTACCTGCTGACCGGCAAGCGCGAGCGGCTCTC
Source organism: Stenotrophomonas sp. Steno-Z10-BAI (assembly GCF_056393115.1). Classification (NCBI taxonomy): domain Bacteria; kingdom Pseudomonadati; phylum Pseudomonadota; class Gammaproteobacteria; order Lysobacterales; family Lysobacteraceae; genus Stenotrophomonas; species Stenotrophomonas sp. Steno-Z10-BAI. The sequence goes on from NZ_JBWJOZ010000007.1 coordinate 118,972, forward strand.
GCCGGAAGACAGCGAACTGCTCGCAACGTGGCGCGCCGCCCAGCCGGCCGCGCGAGCTGCGGCGATTGCGACGCTCACCGGCGATGTAGCGCACAGTTCCGCCGCTGCGGCCGCGCCCAGGACGCAATTCAACGATGTCACCATCGCCCAGCAAATCAGCGGAGATGTGGACCTGAGCGGTCAGAAACTGGTGATCAAAGCACCGCGCGGTGGGAAGAAGCCCGCCCACTGACACAGTTCGGTTTTTGAGATTCGTGTCCGCTAACACAGGGGGCGTCTAGGAAGGCGCGATTCTCAATGTGAAGGGCTATGCGCAGTTGTGGTTGCAGTTGTGGTGGTGAAGAACGGTCGGTGTGCAAATGTGGTGGCAGCACCATTTTTGAAGGGGCCGTAATCGGTCAGGTGTTCACAGGACATGTCGAGATTCGATGTCCTTTGGCGCACCACGATCCTGACGCAGCTGCCACACCGGTCAAAGCGGAGCATGCCCCCAGTACACCGCTGGCCACCGCACTGCTGACCATTGCCATCTGGCAGGCATGGATGGCGCTGCCGACCAGCGGCTTGGACCCGAGCGCGCACGCCGCCCATGCCGGGTTCTTCCTGATAGCCGGTGTTGCCGCCAAGTACGCCACAGGTGCGCGCCTGCGCACCGCGATGCGGCACGCGGTGCGCTGGCTGCGCCGGATCGACTAAAAAGCCGGAAGCGTCTACTGCTGCGATGAACTGGCTGCACCGGCGGCCGTTTCCATTTCAAGACTGGTCGTGAAGCCGCCGTCACCGGTGATGGTGTGCGTCGCCTTGGATACCAGCCAGTCGTCACCGTCGATCTCGGGCTTGAACCCGCTCACGCTGATCGATTGCTCCGGGTATACGTCTGGCCGGCCGAGGGCGAGTGAGATGCTCAGGGTGGCGGTGCCACGGTCAGAGCGCTGCAGCTCGGCCGTGGCGCGTTGACGTGCCTCGGCCTCGGTCGCGTAGGTGGGCTGCATCTTCTTCTCATTGGTGCTCTTGCCGACCAGCACCGATTTGCGCCGCGCTGCTTTGTGATCGTTCCAGTACGCGCGCACGCCGGTGTATTTCTCGCGGTCGGCGACGCTGTAGCGGTGCTGGTCGCCTGAGGCACGCGAAATGGTGGCGGCCGGCAGCTGGATGCCGCTCGGAGTAGTCCCGCTGCCGATGGGTGAGAACACCAGGGTACCGGCCTTGATGGTGGCCACCGCATCAAATCGTTTGCCCAGCCGCGTGAGCAGATTCACGTCGCTCTCGTTGGCCTGATCGAGGTGCGGCACGGCAATGCTGGCCAGTGCGGGTGAGATGGCAGTCTTCAGCGAGTGCTCGCCGGCGATGGCGTCGAGAATCTCGCCCACGCTGGTGCCGTGCCAGCTGCGTTCACGACGGTTGCGCATTGCACCGGTGAGGTCTGCGCTGCGTGCGCGAACGCTGATGGTGTCGGGCGAGCCGCTGTGCTCCACCTCATCCACGATGAAATCTCCCTTATTGACCAGGCCGGTGCTGCGCCAGCCTAGCGCCACCTGCAGGATGACGCCCCGGCGCGGGAGCGCCATGCGGCCGTCATGGTCGTGGATGCGCAGGTCGAGCTGGTCGGCATCGTCGCTGCGACTCTCGGTCAGGCTCAGATCGAGCAGGCGCGGTGAGATGCGGTCCGTGAGGTCTTTACCATCGAGCACGATGCGCCATGCAGGGATCGGATAGGACAGGGCCATTACTGCTGACCCTCCGCCGTGGCGTCATCCACACGCACGAGCTGCAGTTGAAAGTCGATCAGCCGCGGAGTGCCATCGCTGAACAGCTCTTTGCGTGTCTCGTTGATCGACACGATGACGTAGCCCCCGTAAACGCGCCCGGTACCCTCCACCAGCGCCTGTGGAACGCCCTCTGAGGCGAGGTCGCGCAGTTCGTCCAGGCCCTGCAGGTCGTTGGCCAGCTCGGCGCTGATCGTTCCCTGTAGGTCAATGGTTTCATCGCCCGGTCCCACGTACTGCCGGGCCGGGCGAGCGCCTACGCGCTTGCTGCTGCTGTGCTCCCACGTCATCTGGCGCTGCAGCTGATCGTAGGCGACGGTCGAGAGGGAGAACACGAAGGTCCCGTAGCTCATCATCATGGTGCTGGATCTCAATCAGTCAGCCGCGAACCACGGCGGGCGTTCTTCTCGCGCTCATGGGCATCGAGTTGGCGGCGCACCTCGACAGCGATGGCTTGGGCATCCATGCCGGCTGCGGCATGGATGTGGATGGTGTAGCTGGAAGGCGCTGATTGGGCCGTGGTGGCGTTTCGAGCGCCCACCGCCTGCACCGGTGTCTGAATCACCTTGGCGGCCAGTGCGGGGGCGGCAGCGGCCGGCAGGGCGGCCGCCGTGAAGGCTAGGCCTGTACCGATCTGCTTCATTCGGTCGGCCAGGCCCATGACCTGCTGTAGGGGCTCGCTTTGGTTGCGATCCAGCCCGCCGGCCAGGCCCTGCATAGTGAAATGACCGAATTGTGCGAAGACGCGCGACGGACTGTGGATGCCCAGCATCCCCTTGAAGCGATCCATCACCCCGGTGGCTACGCCCGCCACTGCATCAACGGCAGCACCGCCCATGGATTTGATGCCGTTGACCAGGCCGGTAACCATGTCCACGCCGGCCTGCGCCATCCGCTGGGGCCAGCCCATCAGGACGGTGTTCACGCCATCCCACATCAGCTGCATACCGGCCCGCAGCTTGTCGCCGTTGAGCGTGAAGACCCCGACAATCAGCGACCACATGCCCTGCAGGTAGGACCAGGCACCGCCCATCACACGCTGGATGATGGGCATCAACGTGGTGAACGCGCTCACCAGCAAGGTGATGCCGTTGACCGCACCACGCAGGCTGACACTCAACAGGCCGCCGAACACCCTGCCAAAGCCACGTCCGGCCTCGGTCGCGCCTGCCAGTTCTTCGCTGGTGGAGGACACCGGCTGCAGCAGCTGTTTCACCCATGCCCAGGCCTTGCCCATGGCTTCGGAGATCATGTCCCACACCGGTGCCAGCGGTTCCAGCGCGGCACCCAGCTCCGCCATCAGCGGTGACACCACGTCGACGATGCCCGCCCACACGCCGACCATGAAGGCCTTGATCGGCTGCCAGTACTTCCACACCAGCAGGGCCACGGCTGCCACGGCCACGCCGATGGCCAGCACGGGCGCGCTGATGCCGCCCAGCAGCGGCAGCAGCATGCGGCCGACGTTGAGCAGCATGGGGAAGGCGCGGCCACCCAGCGAGACCACATTGCGGATCAGAGACCCGAACCCGCCGCCGCCGCTGAGCAGCAGCACGGCCTTGTGAATCTGCGTGAGCGCCATGGCACCGATGCCGCCGGCGACCAGCAGGCCACCCAGGACGGTGACCAGGGCGGTACCGGCGATGGTCAACTTGGCGATGGTGGCCACCAGCTGGGGATTGGCGCGGACCCAATCGATCAGCTTGCCGACGACGGCGGCGGTGCGCTCAACCAGCTTCTTGAACTCCGGCAGCAAGGTCTGGCCGATGGCCTGCGAGGTGACCAGGGCGGTGTTCTTGAGCAGCTGCAGCGCGTTCTCGGAGGTGGCGACGCGGGCGGCGTACTCGGCCCCCATGGAGCCGCCGTACTCCTGCGCATCGGACACCTTCTTGAAGTTGCCCTGGAGCAGTTCGAGGTTGGTGAGCAGCGGCGCGATCGCGCCCACGGATTCGCGGCCGAACAGCCGTGTCATCGTGGCGGCCTGTTCGGCCTTTGGCAGCTGCTTGAGCTTCTCCAGCACCTGCACGATGGCCCCGCCGGCGTCACGCTGCATGGCCTGCGACATCTCGCTCGCGCTAAGACCCAGCTGTTTGAACGCTGCGACCTGACGCGAGGTGGCGGCATCACCTGAGGACAGCGTCAGCAGCATGTTCTTGATGCCGGTGGCTGACACTTCGGATTCGATGCCCATGCCCGCCACGGTGGCACCCAGCGCGGCCAGCGGGCCGCTGCCAAGGCCTGCGACTTCACCCAGCGCGCCAATGCGGTTCACTACCTCGCTGATCTTCTGGACGCTGGCGGGGCCGGTGTTGCCGAGGTGGTTGATCTTGTCGGCCAGCACGACAACGTCGCTCTGGCTCATGCGGAAAGCGGTACGCCACGTGGCCATGGTCTGGCCTGCGTCCTGGGCGGTTGTATCGAACGCCACGCCCATCTGCGCGGCGTCTTTGGCGAACAGCAGTAGCTCTTGACGCGGGATCGCGGCCTGTCCGGCCGCCGCTACGATCTGGGCGATTTCCGCCGGCACCATTGGCAGCTTGCGCGACAGGTCCTCAACATCGCGACTCATCTGCGCGAACTGCTGCGGCGTGTCGAAGTCCACGACCTTCTTCACGTCGGCCATGGCCGATTCAAAGGTCATAGCGTGGGAGATGGGCAGGATTTCGGCCCGCAGCGCGCTTGCGCCGGCGAAGGCCATGCCAGCCCCGTGCGCGGCAGCGTTCATGCCGGCGGTGTGGATTTTCTTGCTACGTGCCATCGCGGCATCCAGCGCGGCCAGGCGCTGGCGCTGGATGGTCATCTGCTGGGTGGTGGCCGCGATGTCAGCGCGCAGGCGGCGCTCATGGGTGCCGAGCTGCCGCGTGCTGATGCCCGCGCGCTCGAGGCCGCCTCGCAGGCGCTGCAGCTCTGCGCCCTGTTGCTGGTGCTGGGCCTTTAGCTGGCCAGCGGCGATCTTGGCTTGCTTGAACTCGTTGTTGAGCTTGCGGGTGGGGTTGCCGGTGGCCGCGATCTGCGCCGCGAGTTGCTTCACCCGATCTTGGGCTTCGCGGTGCGCCTGCGATACGCCGCGCGTGGCTTCCATCTGCTGACGGAACGCGCCGATATCGCGCTGTGCGGCGTTGAGGCGGCGAAGGGTGCCCTGCTGAGCCTGCAGCGTGGCGGCAACGCCCTTGCTGCCAGCCATGATCTTGCGGAAGGGGGCCGTGGCCTGATCGATGGCTTGCAAGATCACCTGCAGGCGAAGGTTGCCGCCGCTCATGCGACGACACCCTGGCGGCCGGTTACGGCAGGTGCTGCTCGGTGCTGTCCGGCGCGAACGCGCTCAGGAAGCGAAAGACCGCCGTCAGTGCCCACACCAGCCCGGCGCCGACCGCAGCCAGCAGGAACAGTGAGAGCAGAAGGGCGATCAGGGTTGCCATGGGCGGACTGTATCACTGGTTGGCTCCGCTTCGAAGTACAGCGCGCTCGCGCCATTCCATTAGTTCAGTCAGGGAAAGTGAGGAAAGCTCGGTGAGGGTGAATCCGAAGATCACCCCCACATCCGCCATCGCATCCTCTACGCAGGCAGGGATTCCCGCGTCGCCTTGCTCAAGAAAAAAGTCAGCACTTCTTGACCGACCGCGACCAGATCGGCTGGGTCCAGCTTGGCAACGTCGGCTGCGGTGAGGGTCGGGGTCGTAATGCGCGGCAGCAGCGTGGTGAGTGAGCCCACGTCCATCTGCAGCAGGTCCGTCAGCTTGATGCCGCGCAGTGAGCCTGCATCCGGCTTGCGCAGTTGTACGGATTCGATGACCTGTTCGCCGCGCTGGATCGGCACATCAAGCGGGATGGGCGGAGACTGCCCGGGCGCGGCGGAGTTGTCGGGGATGGGCTGGGTGTTCTTGGTCATGGGTATCTCTCACGGAAGGAGTGGCCCGGCAGCAGGTGCTCCCGGGCAGGTGGCTCAGTAGCCGATGGCGCGGCGCTGGTCGGCGAGCAAGTCTGTGCCGTCGACGATGAAGACCATGCCGACCATATCGATCTCAATCTCAACGCGGCCGTTGATGCTCAGCTTGTAGTAGCTGACGCTGGTTTTCACCGAGAACTCGGTGTCGTCGCCCGGCTTACCAGTGCCGGAATCGATCTCACTATGGCGACCACGGACGACGATCTCGACAGCATCCACCTCGCCGGTGTCCTCACGCTGGTAGGCAGCTGCCATACGCAGCGGAACGCCGCTGTGGGACACCATGCCGTATTGGCGCAGCACCTGCTTCATCAAGCCGCCACACTTCCACTCGAGCTCGATCTTTTCCTGGCCAAGGTCGATATCGATGGAGCCGGCCATGCCGCCGGCGCGGTATTCCTCCATCTTGCGGGTAAGGGTCGGGAGCTTGACCTCGGTAACCTGGCCGATGTAGCTCAGACCGTCGTTGAAGAGGTTGAGGTTCTTGAGTTTGGTGGGAAGGGACATTGCAGAGGTTCCTCAGTGCGGCAGGTCAGGCGCCGATGCGTCGTGCGAAATCGGCGAAGTAGCGGTCGGTGATGCGCTGGTTGAGCAACAGGTTCTCCAACGGCGGCACCGGGGTGTAGTCGTAGTCGATGACCAGCTGGCCCGACGACAGCGAGGCGGTGGAATTGGCCGCCTCGTCGTACCAAGCGCTGGCGTCGATCACGTAGCCGAAGTTCTTCAGCTCGCGGAACTTGGCGTTGATCGCCTCGACCAGGTCGCGGACCAGCGAGGGATGGAGCGGCTTGTCCACGTAGACCTGCTGCGCCTCCGCGATGGTGTCAGCGAGAATCTGGGCAGTGCGGGTCGACGTTTCGAACGCGAAGTTCGGTTCGTCGCTACAGGTACGCGACCCCCAGAACTTGTAGCCGCCAGAATTGATCAGCGTCGTGATGTCGGCCGCGTTGAGCTGCCCCGCATCGGTGGCCGGGTCCTGCAGGTCCCAGTGCACGTCGCGGCTGATGCCCGTGACGCCGGCGACGCCAACGTTGGAGATGGACTTATGCCAGCCTTGCTCCTGATCGATGCGGGCGCGCAGTCCGACAGCGCGAGCAGTGGCGAACGCCATCGAGCTGGCGGAGGCTGCGGTATCGAATGCGACGAAGTCGGGATAAATCAGCATCAGCTCCCGTTCGCTGAACTGCTCGCGGTAAGCGATGGCTTCGACTACGGATGCGCTCGCTGCGCAACTGACATAGGCCATTGCGCGCAGCTTCCGCGCGATGATTGCCAGCGCTGCGGAAACCGGCTGGGTGTCCAAGCCAGGGCACGCCAGGATGCGTGGACGGACGCCGACCAGTGATTCTGCGACCAGCAGCGCCTGCATGCCCGTATAGCTGGAACCATTCTTCAGGCCGATGACGGCACTGCTGGTGTCCACGTCGGTCGCACCGGGGGCGACCCGCACCACGACCGTAACCGGGTTGGCCTGGTCGGCGATGGCCTGAAGGGTCGCCCGGAGGGTGCCGGACTTGCCAGCCTTGCTGATCGAGCCGAGCACATCGGTGATCAGGACCGGGCGGTCCAGCGGGAAGACGGTCGCGTCGGCATCGGGTGCGGTGCCGACCACGCCGACGATGGCCGTGGCCACGGTGCGGATCGGACGCGAGCCGCCGTTGATCTCGATGACGCGTACGCCGTGATGGTAGTCCATGGATACTCCAGTGGTTATGGGTTGCGGAAGCGGATGGGTACCGTCAGACCGGTGGGTGTGCCGGTACCGAAGGCACTGGCCAGCTGACAGGTCAGGTCGAGCACAAATGCGCCATCGGCAGCTGGGCGGCTGATGGTGATCCGGGTCACACGGATGCGAGGCTCCCAGCGCATCAGTGCTGTCGCGGTTGCGCCATACAGTTGCAGCCGGGTTTTGTCGTTGAAGGGCTGATCGATCAGCTCAGGCAGCAGCGAGCCGTAGTCTCGGCGTTCGATTCGCGAGCCTATCGGTGTGGTGAGAATGTCTGCGATGGACTGGCTCAGATGCGCATTGGCATCGAGCGGCTTGCCAGAGCGGGTATCCATGCCCCGCATCATTGGCCCTCGGGCAGGGGCGGCAGTGCCGGCGGCGGGGTGATAGACGGGACGCTCAGCGAGCAGCTATCGATAGAGCTTGCCTTCGCCTGCAACGTGGCCGTCAGCTGTGCGATGGCTGCTGTCATGGCGGTCAGCTGTGCCGCATAGGTCGCATAGGGCTTCACGTAGGGGGTCAGGAAGGCCGTGACGAAGTCGGTGATCCACGTGACGATCTGAGCCGGGTTGGCGCTCGGTGGCTGCAGCAGGGACAGGATCGGGGCGAGCATCGCCATCTGGGCGGTGATGGCGGCCAGCGAGGCATTGAGCGATTCGATGGTCTCCGTGGTGAATGCTTGAAGTTCGCCACACGTCTGGATTGAGTCGGCGCGGCGGTGGAGCTCTTCGAAGAACTTGGTGTTGACCAGCATGGAACCTTGGGGAATCACGGCAGGCCTCAGAAAATGTTGGTGATCACGCCGCCCTGAACCATCACGGTCAGGCCGGTGCTGGTGGTGAACGAGCCGCTGGCGCCGGTACCGGCACTTACGTTGCCCGCCGCATTCACGCTGCCCGAGGTCTCGATGCCGCCAGGAGAGGTGACAACGAACTTGCTCTGCGCGGGCAGGCTGACCTCGTAGCGATGCAGGGCATGGTTGTAGGTGAGCGTCGCCCCGTCTCTGTGCCGGCGCATCCAGACGTCATCGCTGCTGCTGGGCGCGGGGAATGCGTCGCTGTATAGGCCGCGAAGCGCTACGGCATTGCCAAGGTCACCATCGGCGCAGATGAGCAGAACCTGCTCGCCGGGGGTTGGGGGATTCCACTCGCTGACATCCCCAGCGGCTGCGCTGAACACCGGCACGAAGTCAGAGACAAGTTCCCCGGAGGCCACGCGGCACTTGAGCGGCTTCAGCTGCACTTCGGCAATGACGCCGAAGCGCAACAGGTTGCTGATTCGCTGTGAGGTGGGCGGTGCGCTATCCATGTGTCCATGTTCGGGTGCGCGTCTCGCGCGCGCACGGCCATTCACACGTAAGCCGCGCCGCTACAGTGCGGGACTGTCAGTACCAGCCAGTGGCACTGACGTGCGCGTTAATCGACGACACCTGCACCAGGCCGGATCTGCGCACGTGGCAATGAATGTCGACGGCGGCCTGCGCGTAGTCGGACGATGCGGACTGGACGCTGATGCTGATCGTGGCGGATTGCGCCGAGGCCATCGACACGAAGCCGGTGGCCGAGGTCGAGAACGATGCCCGCCCAATGCTGTCGGCCGTGATGTAGATCTCATACTCGGCAGCGCTCTGACCGGTTGGGAGCCATCGTCCAGAATCGACAGTGCTACTGCTGTCGTTGCCACCACCGGTGCTTGCCTTGGTGATCGTATAGGTGCCATCCGGCATCAAGTTCAGCCTCACGTTCGCGCTACAGGTGCCGCCTGAGTTGGACTTAGCCTGGTTGCCTGAGGTAAACCCTTTACCGTGGAAGGGAAGCGTGTACGTGGCGGTGCCCTTGGCGGCCCAGAGGCTGGCGACGTCCTGCCCCCCTATCCGATAACCGACATCGGCGCGCCGGGTGCCGTACCTGACATGCGCATATCGCAAGCCCACGTGCTTCGCGGCATAACCGTTGGCCACAGGACCATCCCCGATGATATCGGGGTCGAATAGGTCATCGAAGTCCACCTGTCCGTTGCGGTGGCCGCTGGCCATATCAGCGCCCCTCCCGAAGTTCAACGACCTCTCGCTCCAGGCGCTCAAGCCAGTCTGCGATCTGCGCAATGGCGCGGTAGGCGGGCGGTATGGTCTGGTCGAGCTTCATCGCCGGCACCAGCTCGCCGTTGAAGCTGACGCCCTCGCTGTCCACGGCCTCGGGCATCACTTCCATGAACTGCTCAGCATCAAAGAACAGCCGCGTGCGCCCATCCGCGTTGTAGTCCGGCTTGTACTTGCCAATCATTGTGCTGATACGACGAACCTCTTCCAAGCCGTAAGGCATCGGCCCGTCGATATCCTTCAGCTTGCGCGAGGAGCCAAAATTGAAGCCGCCATCTGCCTCGATCACGCCACCTGCCGACACGTTCCCCTGGATGCGACCACCGGCCTTGTCGAACTTGGAGGCCGGGTCGAAGTTCCCGCTCGTCCAGGTTTCGCCGCCGCCGCGGATCACCGTGCCTTCGCCTGTGGCCTCGTTGTACAGAAGCCAAGTCCCGTTTCTGACTTCCATGTAAGAGCTGCCGCCACCGAGATAGACAACACCGTGGCGCGGATCGCCTGCGAAACCGGAGATTCGCACCGGACCAGAGATCTCGCCACCAGATTTGTCGAACTTGCTGCTCAATGCAGCGTCGAGGCCATCAATCTGGGCAGTGGTGTGGTTGTGCGCCTGATCGGCCTTGGTCGCCGGGTTGAAGTTACCGTCATGCCAGAGGCGTCGCCAAGGCTGCCAGACGCTTGTCTGAACTTTGCGCATGAACAGGTCCTCGCCGAACCACGGCCCCGAAATCTGGAACCCGTAGTCCCTCCCCGTGGTGACATTCGACAGAATCTGGTTCCAGCTTCCGTTGGTCGTGTTGACGCTGGGATGTGCCATCGACCCCATCGAGTACGACAGAACACTGTTGGCATCTGCATCGAGGTACCCGCCATAGGCACAGCGGACACGGTCGTTGAGCGCATCGTTCAAGCCTTGAACCTCGCCAATGGCGTGGCCATGGCCGACGTTCGACTTCGCGCCGGGATTGAAATTGCCGCTCGTCCAGATGGTGCCGCCCGAATCCAGTGTCGCGTTGAATGCTCCCTCCGCAGTGAAGTCGAACACGTCTCCATGCTTGAAGATACTGGAGTTGCCGCTTCCGAGGAGAATGACGCCCTGATCCGCTTTTCCGCCCCAGTTGTAGGATCGCAGCGCATTGCCGTTCACCGAAACAGGGCCGTTTACCGTGCCGCCGTTGGTGCTGAACTTGCCCGCCAGAGCGTCGACCAGGCCAGTTACCTGGGTCATCGGATGTTCGTGTGGCGCGGCGGGGTAGCTGCTCGGCTTGTTCGTGTGATTTCGAGCGTCGAGGTAATAGGCGCCGTGAGAGCCGTCAAGCATGTCTGCGTCCAAGGCATTGCCGTGACCTTCATCGCGCAAAGCGGCCGACTTGACACCGATTGCCACGCGCAGCATCGCTGCAGTGGCAGCCGTCATGAGACCCTTGAAGAAGTCACTCGGCGCGCCCTTGCCAAGTCGGGCATCGAGCATCTGCACGCCGCCGCGAGGTGTAAGCGCCGTTTCGCGGCTGCTCCCGAGAATCGATTCCTGCTCGCTGGCCAAGCGAACCACGCCCACCTGGGATTCAGTCGCCGGCGGGTTGATGAAGTCGATGGGGCCAGCTTCGATGCTGGTCGCATTGATGTTGGCAAAGCGAATGTCCGTCGCAAGCAGCAGCGTGGCGGCGGCAGCTTTCTCCATGATCGGTGACGTCTGGGAATAGGCTGCAAAAAGCGTTCCATCTGCGAGGAAGAGGGCCAGGCCGCGGACGGTGTAGGTGTCCTGGCCGTCATCACGCACGTTGATGTGCAGCGTGTCCTTGGCCACCGCCTTGCCCCCGAACGTAGCCAGCCGCTTGATCTGGCCAGGCAATGACGTACCAACAGAGCTGGCGTCGAAGGCGGTAGAGGACAACCCAACCTGCGTGATCTTGACCGGAGCGGTGCCCGTGTTCTCTGCGTTGACGATGGCGGCGAAGCCGGCTGGGGTGACCGTGATCTGGGGAATGCCCATCATCTGTTTCCTATGGTTCGCTTGAACCCAGCTGCAGCCGGGCTGAGGTGATCGTGCGGGCCGTGCCCAAGGTGCAGATCGCGCCCTCGACATTGATGCCCTGCGTGAACGTGAAGTGGGATCGCACGGGCTTGGCGCGATTCACAGCGGAGATCACCTGGTTGATGAAGTCGGCCGTGGCCTCTGCGCCGTTCTGCCCGGTGAGCGTGAGCAGCAATGAGAAGGTGTGCGGCGGGCCAGGAGGCTGCTGCTGCCACCATTCCACGATGTCCACCTGGCCGCCAAAGCTGGCAACGACATCGGCGATGCTTTTCGCAGTGCCTTTATGTCGTTGGATGTTGAACGAGGCAGCGATGCGTGCCCGTTTGATGTGTACCGGCCATTCGCTACTCCACGTGTCAACAGAGACAGTCCACGCCAGATACGGCAGAAACTCAGCGGGGCATGTCCACGGGTTCCAGAGGGTGTGGTGAACCATGGGCATCGACGCCACGACCGCGTCAGCAGCTTCTGCCGCGCGCTCCAGCTGCGACGCATTCGGCGGCAGCAGTGTCTGCAGATCAGTCATTTGTGCCGGCGTGTTCGATCACAACCGCCGTGCAGTAGGCGGCAGACTGCGCATTGACGATGATGTCAGCAGCAGGGCTCTCCAGCTGCACGCGCTGTACGCCCTCGGCGTGAAGCGCGGAGTAAAGCGCCGACATCGGCACGTCCCGGCCAAGCCGCTGCGACTGGCTCAGGTACTCATCGACCCGGCGCCGCGACTCAGCGATGACCAGGGCACCATCGGGGCCATCGAACGTGGTGATCTTTGCCCGGATCTCATAAGGCTGAATTTGTGCTGCCACCACGGACACGTAGTCGGTGAGAGGCCGGACGTTGCCGTTGAGGAGCGCTGCCTCCACGGCGGTCAGAAGTTCCGGTGCAGGCGCGCCGTCACCGATGCGAGACAGGACGGTGACCACTACCTCCCCAGGGCTGGGGCTGGTTACGCTGGCGTCCAGCACAGACACGTGGGCCGAGAGCGAATGGAAGATGTACGCACCTTCTGGACCGGCGACCGATAGGCCTTCGGGGGCTAGCTGAACCCTGCGGCGGAAGTCGGCGTCGCTCTCGTACACAGCCTCGGTGCCGGCATCTGGATTTGCTGGCGTGATCAGCTTGCGCTCCACGCCGAACGGAACGGCCAGATTGTCCAGGTCACCGCCTTGGGAGTAAGGCAGCAGAAGCCCCCGCGCACGTTGGTTGAACTGCTCCCGCAGCAGCAGCTCGCGGTAGGCGCTGGCCTGCAACAGTTTGATCACCGGGTCGGATTCGACCACGGCCGTGTACTCGGGCATCAGCCGCTTGAACTCGGCCAGCCGCGCAGCGTAGAGCGATTCAAAAGGGATTTGCTCGAAGACGTCTGGCGCAGGCAGCTTGTCGACTTCGATGGCGGTAAACGTGGACATGGCGGCACCAGATAGAACTCTGATACAGCGTCCCATCGCGCGCGCGAGCCACGCTCTTGCGTCACTTGTAGCGCTGGGTAATACGTCAAAGGGCGGTCAGGTGATCCATCAGTAGATCGCGCACAAGCTGCTCATCGGCAGGCGTGAAGCCGAGTAGCTCACGGCGCGGGTAGGTCACGCGCGGGCCGTCCGGGCTGACACGGTCGCTGCGCCCTTCCTGATGGACGCGAGCAATGCGGGAGACCCGGCCGAGGAAGCCCACCGTTGCCTCTTGGGCCGTCCCGCGCGCACGCAAGTGCTTGGCCTGCCGGATGCGGGCAAACATCGCCTTGCGCTTGATGCGGCCTGCCTTGGCGCGTGCCGCTGTGGGGGCGCGGCGCGGCGCGAAGCCGCTACCGTCTGGATTCTGTTGGGCGGCAATCCGTCGCTGCTGGGAACGCCGCAGGGCGGTGCCGACCGCGCGGCTCAGCTTGTTGCGCTGGGCCGGTTGCAGCTTACGCAGCAGCGGTGCCGCCCAGGCCTCCAGTTGCTGCAGGTTCTCGCTCAACCCAGGATCTCCGGCAGGCGCGCCACCAGCGTGCCGTCAGCGAACACGTCACCGCCGGCCAAGGTGCCCCGGTGCTCGTACTCGGTGGGCGGCTCAGCGGCGTGCGTGAGCTGCAGGCTGCCGTCGTCGTCGCGCTGGATCACCACCCGCTCGGTCAGTGGGAGCTTGATGGACAGGTCGACCAGGTCGCCGGCCAGAACATCCACTTCAAAATGCAGGTCATCGCGCTTGGTCGGATTGCTCAGCAGCTCGGGCTGGTGTCGGGTGAGCCATTGCAGCAGCGGGACCATGATCGACTCAGGCGACCCAGCGTAGTCGGTGACGACTAGGTGCAACGTGTAGCGGTACTCGAAAGACAGTCCCGCCCCATAGCCTGCGGCAATTCCCCCACCGTCCACGAAGATCAGCAGGCGCTCAGGGTCTTTGTCCAGCGCGGGCACGGCCGTGACCAGATGCTGGCGGAGCGCCTGCGGCTTGATCACTGTTGCGCCTCCAACTGCCCGCGAATGAATTCCTGAAGCCCGATCACCTGGGCAGCGGTTTCGTGGCAGGTGCCGTAGTTGGTGGCGGCGACTTCGGCGACGGCAGAGAGCGCAACGCCGCTGGCTGCCGCATCAAAATCTCCGGTGGCTCCGTCCAGCGGCTTGCCTTCGGCGGCGGCGTCGTGGACGCGCACGAAGCCAGCAGGCACAACACAGGCAGCATCAGCGATCGGTGTGACATAGACGGGGATTTCCTTGATGAGGGTCGCGCCGCGCTCGCGCACTACCTGCACGCGGTCGACGTACTTGGTGATGACGGTGGTGGCCGAGAGCGCGGTGAGAAGCTCCTGCCGGGTTTCGCTGTGCGCCTCGAGGGCCGCATTGAGCGCGCTCTTTGCGCTGACTTCTCCAGCGCGGGCGCTGCTGATGCGCTGTTGCTGGCAGGTCGCCAGCCCAGCGCTGGCCAGCAGCAGTGCGAGCATGATCAGAGCGCGGTTCATCAGCCACGTACCCCCAGAGCTTCTAGAGCCCGCCGCGTGCGGGCGATGCGGTCGGCCATGCCGTTTGGCGTGCGGCGCGATGTGGCACTGCCCAGGTTGATGATCCGACTGATGCCCAGCACGTCCCGCGCGTCGGCGTAGCTGTTGAGGCCAGCATCCTTCCAGTAGGCGGCCGCGGCGAGCGCACCGGTTTCCGGTTCAATCAGCAGGCCCGGCTGCTCTTCCAGCGACTGGCCGATCAGCTGGCCGACGTGGCGGTAATTGCGACGGCCTGTGTGCTGCATCGGGCCGCGCCCACGGTAGAGGTAGCCGTCGCCACTGGCCTCGCTGCCATTGCCGTTACGGCCAGCGTAGACGCGATTGCCCAGCTTCACCGGCTGATGGACGAAGCCAGCAGCCTCGGCTTGGGTGACGTAGTTGCCGAAGACCTCCAGCAACCGCTCGCGGCTGTAGCTCAGGCTCTCTTCGACGCGCGACAGGCTCAGGCTTTCGTGGCCGACCTGCGCGAGGAAGTGGGCGATTCGCAGCGAGGAGGTGATCGCAAATCGCTTCATCGCTGCGTTGAGCGGACCGACCCAGCGCTGCGCGCGGGTCAGGGGGCACTGCATGATCTGTGCGAGTTGGGCGGCAGTGAGCATGGTTCAGTCCTCGGGCAGCAGCCGCGCGGCATTGCCGCGCGCACGGTAGATCACAACGGCCAGCACAACGAGCAGGCCCAGCTGGCAAACGTTGGCGACGCCGGAGGCGCCGTTGCCGAACAGGAGCATCGCCAGCGCCAAGCCGCCCGAGCAAGCAATCAGCGCCCACGCCAGCCATGCGGCGGCGGGGCGGTGGCGTGCCGTCGGGGACGGGCGATAAGTGAGCAGGCGGACACAGATTGCCATCGAGAGCATCACCGTTGCGGTATTGATCAGCTCAGCCATCGGAGCCTCCACGGGGCAGGCGGGTCACATCAGCCGTGCGGCTGCGCTCAATCATGCTCAGAGTCAACGTGACGATGACCGCTGCGCAGATGAACGCGGCCAGCCCAGCTGACACCACGCCGAAGCGCTGCATGACTTCAGTGCCGCCCAAGTAGCCGACCACAACGCTGATGGCCAGATAGACCAGGCGTTTCCAGATCGGCAGGTCTTTGGCGGACACGACAAACAAGGTTGCGCCGGCGAAGGCACCAATGAGGGCATCGCCGTCGATGCCGGGCAGCAGCGAGGCGAGGCCGACGCTGGTGGCTAGCGTCATCAGGCTGCCGGTGGAGGTTGGTTCGGTCATGGTCAGTCCCAAAGCTGGATAAGGGGACGCTCTGCAGCGCCGGTGGTTGGTGCGGGTAGGTCGGGTAGTTCCACCAAGGTGCCCATCGGCAGGACGGGGCCGTGCAGGCTGATGCCGTAATTCAGGGCGAGGACCTGCTCGACAAGGCCGGCGGTGCTGCCCAGGTGGCGGTGGCACAAGGCGTCGATGGTGTCGCCCTGCAGCGCCACGACGCGCATCAGATCAGCTCCACGGTCACGCGCCGGGTGCCCAGCAGGTCGCTGATCGCATAGCGCAGGTCGCGCCGCAGTTCGTCGATGGTCGGGGTCAGATCGTCGGCGCGCTGGTTTCCCTGCGCGGTGGCGTCATACGAGCGGAACCGCTCGTTGACCTTGATGGCCGTGGCGTAGTGCACCGCGCTCAGGTACAGCTGGACGCGCTGGGACTTGCCGTCGATGACCGGTGCCGGGGCATCGGCCAGGTTGGTGTGGCCATCGGCCTGCAGGCGCTGCTGCAGGTCGACCAGCTCGCCGTTGACATCCATCAGTGCGGCAACCACGGCAGCACGTAGGCGGTCGGGCGTTACGTCACCCGTGAGTCGGATGGCACCACGCAGGGCGGCCATGTCGATCACCGGCCAGAACGCTCCGGAGGACACGTCCTGCTCTTTCGTGCTCTGCGATGCGTTGGCGGTAAACGCGCTCATGATGATCTCGAGTAAGTCGCCGGTGGTCGGGGCGTCACGTCAGGGGGAGAGAAGCCCTTCAGATCAGCCCCGAGCCGGCGGGGTCGCGGGGTACGCTCGGGTAACGGCTCAGTCGGTTGGCTGGCTGGCCGTGTGTTTCTTCAGGAACCGCTCGGCGTGTTCCAAATCTTTCTTGCCGCCGCAGGCTTCATGCAGCGTGAGGGCGCGTTTGAGCGACTCCACGGCAAGGACCAGCTGCTGCTCGGTCGGCGGGTTGTCATCGTTGGCCGAGCGCAGCACCCACCGACCACGGGCGAGCAGCAGCTTGGCGCGCACCTGATCCGGCATGTCCTGGCCATCGGTCAAGGTGATGGCCTGATCGATCACCTCCGGAGCGAAGTCGGTCCGAGTCCGCAGTGCAATCAGAGCGGCCTCGGCGACCTCTTCGGCTACCAGGCAACCGGTCGTCCGCTCGAAACGGTCCGGCATCGGAAGATCGTGCTGCAGGGCATAGGCGGCCACGCGCAGTGCCTCGGGATAGCGCCCAGCGTCGATGTTCCACAGCATCACCGTGGTCATCACCTCATCCGCTGCGCCCTGCCCAGCCGACAGCACGCCTTCGATGTAGCTGTCGTAGGCGGGCAACAGATCGGCCTTCAGTTTGGCCTTGCCCTCAGTCGACTGGATTTGCTTCAGCCGGCCACGGTCATTGGCCAGCTGCAGCAGCATCTGCTCATAGATGCCGGTGCCGTCCATCAGCTGATCCGGGGCGGTTCTGGCGGCCGCCTTGGCCGCCAGAGCGCGTTGCATGTGTCGTCGGGCCGGGCTGCTGATCACAGGCTCAGTCCCCGACCTTGATGTTCTCGATGACGCAGCCCAGGCCGTAGTCTTCGATCACGTAGGCGTCGTTGGACGACTCGAAGTTCGCCACGCGGTTTTTCTGCGGCTGCTCCTGCAGGTAGCGGCGGCGAGCATCGATCTGCCAGTAGATCGAGAGGTTCGACAGGGTAGTGATCATGATCGCGTTGGCCGGAATGAACGGCACGTCGACCGGCTGCAACCCGCCGATGCGTTTGGCGCCCAGCACCAGATCAGCGGCCAGCTGCTCGGTGGGGGCGTTCTCTTTGTTGATGATCGGGAAGTACTTGTCGTGAATCAGGTCGCGGCCAATGATCACGCGCAGGCCCGGATCATGGCGATGCCAGGGATCGATCATGCTGGCCACGGCATCCATCACCAGAGCGTCGAGGTTCTCGTAGTCTTTGTCCTTGCCGATGTTGATGACGTTGTCCGTGGTGCCGCCGGTCATCACGCGCTCGGCTGCGTGCTCGCGGTACTGCTGCAGCCAACCCTTGTTCACGTCCTGCAGGAGCGGATTGGCGGTGCGGTTGGTGTTCTTGGCCGCGCTGGTGCCATTGAAGCCGATCATGATCCGATCCAACGCCTGGCGATGGATGATGGCGTCGCGGAGCAGGCTCTGGAAGTTCTTCTGTCGTGCCCAGGCATCCAGCCGCGAATACGGGATGGCCGTATCAAAGTCGGTCTTCTCGCAGACGTACATGTTGCTGTCCAGCGCAGTCACATCGCGCGGATTACGCTCGGCGTCGCCGCTGGTGTCGGTGCGGCCGGCGATGGTGCCGGAAACGCCAACGCCGATTTTCTCGCCCTGCAGGTCAGTGACGCCAACCATGTTGATCGATTGCAGGAAAGCGCTGCTCTCCTGAATGCGACGTTCCATCGTCTGCTGTACAGAGGCTTCGATGGCGAACATGTTCGCCGGGTTGCTCACGCCATTGAGCTGCGCAACGCGCTGGGTGTACTCATCGTACTGGCGACGGGTTTCGGGACGCATGGGTGCTCCAGATGCTTGTGTAGGTGGGGGCGGGGATCAGCAGTCGGTGACGTCGGCGCCGGCTGGGCCGGTGACGTCCGGGCGGCGGTTGAACTGTTCCGGGGTGGTGTCCAGCTTCTTGGTCAGCGCGGAGAGCTGGTTGCTCAGGTTGCGGACGGTTTCGTCGCTCTTGACCACGCGCTCGCGCAGCTTGCCGGTCTCTTCTTCCTGCTCGGCGAACTGCTCCAGAATCTGCGTGCAGAACTGACCCATGTCCGCCGGCTGCCGCTCTTCCTTGGCCTCAGGCTTCGGGGCGATACCGAGAGTCTGGAAGAAGGTGGCCAGCTTGTTGGCGCGCGGCGCGGCCGGCTCTACCTCGGCGAACTCGATCAGCGTCTCTTCGGCGGCAGTGAACAGGTTCTCGGGAGACTGCTTGCGCGCGGTGAGCGGGTTGGCATCCGGGTGCTGTGCGGCGAAGGCCAACATCTCCGTGCCCAAGCTCGCCGGCGAATCGGTCACGGCCAGACCCTGCAGATAGGCCTTGCCGGTGCTGGCGAACTTGGGCGCGATCTCGATGCTGGTGAACAGCTTCTGCTTGAGCACGTTGACCATGTTGACCAGGTCATCGGTCGGCTCGACCTGGGCGAACAGCGCGAGCTTCTTCTCGCCGCCGATATCGACCTCTTCGGCTTCCACCGACAGCACGGTGCCATAGGCGCGGAACGGGCTGTCCGGCAGCAGGCTGCGCATGTGCTCCACCCAGATGCGGGCGGTGTACACGTCGGTGTTGTAGCCAGCGGCCATCTCTTCGATGTGCTGACGCTCGATGGTGCGGCCATCGGAAGTTGCGCCCTCGACCGCGACGCGGAAGCGCTTGGAACGGTACTTCTTGGATTTTTCGGCCATGTCGCCCTCTGCATGTGTCGTGGCGCATCGGGTGTCGATGCGATGACTCATGTTCGGCACAGCGGGAAATTGCAGCAACGCAGCCGACTTGTAACCGACTGATCTACCGGGGCTTTTGGTGTCGCGCGAGGCGTGGCAACTTCAATCTTGCTGCAGTGAATACCGCCGCCGCGCTACCGCAGACCGATCCACGTCGCCAAGCCAAATTCCTGTACTGGATGGGCTGGCGCGTGTGTGACATCGCCGAGGCGACCGGCGAGAAGGAAAAGACGATACACAGCTGGAAGGCGCGTGACGAGTGGGACCGCGCTGACAACGTTGAACGCATCGGCGGCGCACTCGAGGCCCGTCTGGTGATGCTGATCATGAAGCCGGAAAAGACCGGCGGCGACTTTAAAGAGATCGACCTGCTGCACCGCCAGCTGGAGCGGCAGGCGCGCATCCAACGTTACCAGGGCGGTGGCAATGAGGCCGACCTGAACACTGCAGTCGCCAATCGCAACAGCGGGCCCAAGAAGAAGGTCCGCAAGAACGAGTTCAGCGAGGGAGAGATCGAGCGCCTGCAGCAGGCGTTCCTCGACGGCTGCTTTGACTACCAGCGCGACTGGTACCGCGCCGGCAATCAGCGCACCCGCATCATCCTCAAATCCCGTCAGATCGGCGCCACCTACTACTTCGCCCGCGAAGCGCTGATCGATGCGCTGACCACGGGCCGCAATCAGATCTTCCTGAGCGCCTCCAAGAGCCAGGCGCATATCTTCCTCGGCTACATGCGCGGCTTCGTGCGCGAGGTGCTCGACCGCGATCTGACCGGCGACCCGATCACGCTCGCCAACGGCGCTGAGTTGTTCTTCCTCGGTACCAACGCCCGCACCGCGCAGGGCTACCACGGTAATTTCTATTTCGATGAGTTCTTCTGGACCTACGGCTTCAACCAGCTGAACAAGGTCGCCAGCGGCATGGCGATGCACAAGAAGTGGCGCAAGACCTACTTCAGCACGCCCTCGACCATGGCGCACGAGGCCTTCGATTTCTGGACCGGCGAGCGGCACAACAAGGGCCGCCCGGTATCCCAGCACATCAACATCGAAGTGACCCACGACCGCCTGCAGGGCGGCAAGCTGTGTGAGGACGCGATCTGGCGCCAGATCGTCACAGTGCTGGATGCCAACGGCCGCGGCTGTGATCTGTTCGACATCGAGGAGCTTCGCCGCGACTACGGCGCCGAGGAATTCGCCAACCTGCTGATGTGCGAGTTCGTGGACGACAGCGCCAGCGTCTTCCCGCTGACCATGCTGCAGCCGTGCATGGTCGACAGCTGGGTGACCTGGGCGGAGGATTACAAGCCCCTGGCGAACCGCCCCTATGGTGATCGGCCGGTGTGGGTCGGCTATGACCCGGCCGAGAGCGGCGACAGCGCCGGCCTCGTCGTCCTGGCCCCGCCGCAGGAACCGGGCGGCAAGTTCCGGGTGCTGGAGCGCCATCAGTTCCGAGGGATGGACTTCGCCGGGCAGGCCGAATTCATCCGCAAGATCACGCAGCGGTACTGGGTGACGTATATCGGCATCGACACCACGGGCATGGGCACCGGCGTGGCGCAGCTGGTGCGCCAGTTCTTTCCCGGCGTGGTCACCTTCAGCTACTCGCCCGAGGTCAAGACGCGGCTGGTGCTCAAGGCATTCGACGTGATCAAGAACGAACGTCTGGAATACGACGCCGGCTGGACTGACTTCACGCAATCGCTGATGGCCATCCAGAAAACGATGACCGCCAGCGGCCGTCAGATCACCTACACCGCAGGGCGCTCGCGCGTGACCGGCCACGCCGACCTGGCGTGGGCGGTGATGCACGCCCTGCAGAACGAACCCCTTGAGGGCGGCATGGCCGCCAGCAGCACCATGGAGATTTACTGATGAACGACAGTGGAGAGACGCTGCCGCAGGCCCCGGCCGGCCGGATGGAGGCCTTCACCTTTGGCGATCCAACGCCCGTGTTGGAGTCGCGCGGCATCCTCGACTACATGGACTGCTACCGGAATGGCCGCTACTACGAGCCGCCGGTTGATCTAAATGGCCTGTCCCGCACCACCAAGGCGAACCCCTACCTTCAGAGCGGGCTGACGTTGAAGCGCAACATGCTGGTGCGCCAGTTCATGCCGCATCCGCTGCTCACGCGCTCGCAGTTCGCCCAGCTGGCGTTGGACTTCACCACGTTCGGCATGGCCTACGTCGAGCGGCGCGAGGCACTGTCTGGCGCGACGCACAGCCTCTCGGTGCCGATGGCTCAGTATGTTCGGCGCGGCGTCGTCGATGGTGAGTTCTTTCAAGTCACAGCAGGGCGCACGGAGCATGAGTTCAAGCCCGGCTCCGTCTACCAGCTCCGCGAGGTGGATGTTGACCAGGAGATTTACGGGATCCCCGAGTGGATTCCTGCGGTGCAGGCTGCGCTGCTCAATGAATCGGCGACGCTGTTCCGCCGCAAGTATTACAACAACGGCTCCCATGCCGGTTTCATTCTGTACCTCAACGACGCCCAGGTCGCCGATGCCGACGTGGCCGCGCTACGCGAGGCGTTGAAGTCTGCGCGCGGTCCCGGCAATTTCCGCAACCTGTTCCTGCACTCGCCCAACGGCAAGAAAGACGGCCTGCAGCTGATCCCCGTAAGTGAGGTAGCGGCCAAGGATGAGTTCACCGGCATTAAGAGCGTCACCCGCGACGACATGCTAGCCGCGCTGCGCGTGCCACCCCAGCTGCTGGGCATCGTGCCGCAGAACAGTGGCGGCTTCGGTTCGATCCGGGATGCTGCGACGGTATGGGCCGCGCTGGAGCTGGAGCCGCTGCAGACGCGCATGTTGGCCATCAACGAATGGCTCGGCGTCGAGGTGATCCGCTTCAGCACGTTCGACTTGGGCGGGGTGTCGAAGTGACCGCCGTGCTCACGAACCTGCGCTGCGGCGACTGTGCCCGCCTGCTAGCCCGCGCGGCGGGCAGTTATGACCTGCAAATCAAGTGCACCCGCTGCGGTGTGCTCAACCACATGAAGGCCGAGAGCCTCCCCTCGGATCGCCGCGAGCGACACGACGACGAAGGCTCTACCCATGAAGAACGAACTGATCCACGGCGATGCCCTGACCATCCTGCCGACCCTGCCCGGCGCCAGCTTCGACGCCCTCATCACTGACCCGCCATATGCCAGCGGCGGCACTCACGCCTCCGCGCGTAAGGCCTCGCCGACCGCCAAGTACGGTTGCCACGCGCACGAGGATTTCGCCGGCGACGAACGCGACCAGCGCTCCCATCTGGCATGGATGCGGCTGTGGCTGGCTGAATGCTCACGCGTGCTGAAGGAGGGCGCGCCGGTGCTGTTGTTCACCGACTGGCGTCAGCTGCCGCTCACCACTGACGCCCTGCAGTGCGCCGGTTTCACGTGGCGCGGTATCGCCGTCTGGGACAAGACCGAGGGCGTGCGGCCGCAGCTGGGGCGCTTCCGAAACCAAGCCGAGTACGTGGTGTGGGGCAGCAAGGGCAACATGCCGGTGAAGCGCCGAGCACCAGTTCTGCCGGGCGTGATGCGGGAGAGCGTGCGCAAGGCGGACAAGCACCACCTGACCGGCAAGCCGACCGACCTAATGCGGCAGTTGGTGCGGATCTGCGAAGAGGGCGGGCGAATCCTCGACCCTTTTGCTGGTTCCGGTACCACGCTGGTGGCCGCGGATCTTGAGGGCTACGGCTGGACGGGGATCGAGATGACCGGGCACTACCATGACGTTGCCCGCTCGCGTTTGTTGCGTCACGCCGGTTGACTGATGCGGTTCCGCATCCCAGAAGGCCGCCCTCGGGGCGGCCTTCTTTCGTTATGCAGTGGGTGAGTGATCAGCGACGTCGTATTCGACTTCGACATTCACGGATGTCACCGCCGTCCAGACTCTAGCGTCGGGCCACTCCAGCGCGATCTTTTTCGGATCATGGTTCACGCCGTTGACGCGGAAGACTAGTCGAATGCCTGGTGTGCCATCGGCAAGCATTGCGGCAAGGCGATCAAAGGCCTGTGCCGAAGCAGCGTATGTCACAGCCACGTACTCCGGTTTCCCTGCATGCGGATTGCTGCCCGCCGAGCCACGGTGTTCTGGAGGGTTAGCGATCTGTTTGCGACTTTCATCCTCATCCAGACGCTCGATGGTGATATCCCATGGCAGCTGGGTCAGATCCTCGCCCGATTCACCAGTCAGGGTACGGCCGTTATCGAGACAGCCTTTGAGATCCAACTGGGGTTGGTCGCCCGGTTCCAAAGGCATCAGAAGAGAAGCGGCGCTGATCCTTACGGCGAGTGGGTAGTCCAAATGTTGGTTGTTCATGCGGCTCCTTGCCCTGTGTGAGCGTCCATCGTACGACGTGGTAACCGCTGTTGGCGTGGACAGTACGAAAGTCAGCGCGAGCGTATGTCTATCACGGCCAGCACCCTGCGCGCGCACTCGTCTCCCCGCCACGCCTGCGCTCTTCTTACCCCTCTTTTTCTGCACTCCTGCATGACCCCGACAGAGGCCGCCGCTGCGGCTGCTCATGGCTGTTGGGAGAGATCCCCCATCCCTGCGGAACCCTGCGTCGAAGGGGCCGTTTGTGAGTTCGCCCAGGCGCTTCTAGCAGGCGGGCGCCGAAGGCAAATTATTTGGAGACCCACGGGAACCGGGTAACCCGGTAATCCTCCGCTCGGAAACCGTCTTGATCCCTAGTGCCACAAGGCGCTCCGGATGTTACCTCTGTAGGTGATTTGAGGTAACGCATTGGTTGCAAGCAAGTAATGTCATTGATTTATAAGAAGATTTTCTAAGCGCGGCATTACCTGGCCTGAAGGTAATCTGATTACCTCGACGTTACTCTAAAATTACCTTTGATATATGTTTATAACCTATTGATTTAACTGGTTATAGTCTTGGATTTGTGCGCGGATTACCTAAGTTACCTGTTTCCGGTGGCCGTCCAAAAATTTGCAGCTAAGGGGGATGAGGTACCCCCTCAACACTGCCGCCGCGCGGTCTCGCACTAAACGCAGGTGCCGAAGAGCAACGTGCCCCCTCCTCGGTTGAGTCGCACCCGCTGAGATGGCCAGCCGTATCCTGCCGGCATGCCTCTCCCCGACGACTTCGAATGGAAGACCCCCCACGGCCAACCCGAGCCGCCCACCGTCATCGAGCACCGTGGGGTGTGGGTTGCGCAGTTGCACCCCGGCGTCGATGGCGTGTGGCGAGCAACCTTGGGGCGCTACAGGTTTCCACCTGCAGGCTTTCGCGTTTGCACCGACTACGAAAAGGGCAAGGCCGGTGCAGGGCTCTGGGTGGAGCGGCACCAGGCGCAGTTGCGGACGGACGTGGACAAGATCGTCCGTTGGCGTGAAGCCGTCCGGGGCAACCGCATGTTGAAGGAAACCCTACCCCCACCCTTCCCCTAGACGTGCGCCGCGCCCCTGGTCACTTCACGGCCTGCAGGAGCCGCCTGTCGTTGTTGATGGGCTTGTTAACGGCCCGGCTGACGCGATAGGCCTCCATACCTGGTGGCTCGCTGGCCAGGAGCATCGCCATCGCATCATCCGCATCCACCGTCAGCCACTCATCGGCTTGGCCAGCCGTCAGCCACACCGGCATGCGGTCGTGGATATCGGCCGACACGCCACTGCTGTCCCCGGTGATCACGGTGAAGGTGCCCAGGTTGTCCGGGTCGAGCAGGGGGCTGGTGTCTTCCCATAGGCCGGCCGCGAGCAGCGGTCCGGCTGCATGGATGAACCACGGGTCTTTCATGCCGTCCTCCTCGTTGACCGACCACTCGTAGTACCCGGCCATGGGGATCAGGCAGCGGCGCTTCTTGAACGCGGAACGGAATGCGGGCTTGGTCGCCACTGTCTCGATGCGGGCATTGATCGTGGAGCCCTGCAGCTTCTTGGCCTTGGCCCAGAAGGGGAGCAGGCCCCACGAAAGCCGTGTGACCTGCAGGCCGGTGCCGCGATCGAGGATCACGGAAGCGCGCTGCGTCGGAGCCAGGTTGTAGCTCTCCGGGATCGACATCAGGTCGCCCACCAGTTGGGGAAAGCCCAGCGTGTCAGCGTTTCGGACCGGGGTTTGGACGAATCGGCCGCACATGGTGAGCTCTGCTATTGGATAGGGCACCACAGTCAAGCAACTGGCGTAAGCGCAGAGTGCCGAACAGGTGAAGACGCACAAGGCTCCATGTCCAGCAGAGGGCGTTGGCGTGGCCAGCTCTTCCACGCCACAACTGCTACAGCGCCCTGCCCATGGCCGCTCTGACGAGATGGATCGAAGAATTGCCGATATCGGAAAGCAGCTGGTGGGCAGTCGCAACGTCTGCTAAGCAGGCAGACCCGACGATTGCCAAGAACGACCCGATCACCATCGTTCTTGCACTCGTTGCGAAGGACTTCGGCAGCACCACTTCTTGGTGATATTTGATCAGTGCCAACAGCTGCGAGAAGCGTCCGTCATTCCACTGCTGCCTGTCACGAGAATCCTTGTGTAGCAACAAAAGCTCGTTCTGGAGAGACTGCAGGTGGCGCTCGACTTCATCGATCCTGTCCGACTTTCTACCCATGAGGCCATAGGTGCTATCGAAAGTGTGCGACACAGGTGGTGCGGGTGATACGAAATCCCCAACAGTCAAATGCGCGACCTTCTTCGCTGCGCCTATCCCTCGGAGCGCGGCGATCATCGAGATCAACGCCGATCCGATCACCGTGATGAGGCCCCAAAAAGTAATGGCGCCCGGGGGATAGCTGACGGCAAGTAGGACCGGAATAGCCATGAAAACGGTGATACCAACTGTCCAAGATAGGACGGACGTTCCGCGTTTCATGCCTCGACCTTCATGCTAGTTGGCTGTTGCTCTTGATGGGGTGCGACTCGGTGCAATGACTCCGGCCGAAGCTGGGTATAGCGCTTAAGTTCGTTCCAAGATTCGTGCAGGGTGACTGCCGCCACCTCAGGGATGTCGTATCCCTGTTCGAACAGTCGCGACGTGGCCTCGTGGCGAAGGTCATGGAAGCATAGGTCTTCGATCCCCAGCTTCGCGCAAGCGCGGGTGAATGCTGTTCCCACGGAATTGGAGTTGTAGGGGAAGATCGGGCCGTCTGCAGGCGGCCTTGCCTGGCGCTGGACGATGTCCCACGCTTCGCCCAGGAGCGGGAAGCGCTTGTGGTTGCCTACCTTCTTGCGGGGGTGCTTGGCGTCGCGCAGCAGGGCGGTGCGGTTTGTCTGGTCCACATCGGACCACAGTAGCCGCGTGATCTCGCTCTCGCGCTTTGCTGTCAGGACGGCGAAGTCGATGATGTCCACCATCGGGATGGTTGACCGCCACGCCGCCGCGCGGAAATGCTCCCGTAGCCGCTGCAGCTCTTCGTCCGTGGGCCGCCTGTCCCGGCGCTTGGACTTTCCGACCAGCCGCAGCAGTCGGAGCACCGGCCGTGCCTCGGCCACAGGATCGCTGGCGAGCTTCACGCCCTTCATCGGGCCGGCCAGCTTCAGCAGCTCTGAGAGGAACCCCAGCTCTACGTTCATGGTTGCCGGCGCGCAGGCTGGGATAATCATGCCGTTGGCCATCATGTGATCGCCGCGGATTCGCCGGCGGGTGTGCTCGATCACATCGTTGGCCGTGAGTTTCCTGGCCACTATGCCGCCCAGGCCCTCGCGGATTCTGGTCATGTTGCCGGAGTGGGTCTTGGAGATGGCCCTGATACTGGCCAGCTCGTTGATCCGCCAGTCGATCAGTTCGCCGATGGTGATCTCTTCACCGGGTGTACCGCCTCGGGCCTCGTGATCGGCCAGCTCGCGGTCCATGCGGTCCCCCCAGGCCTTCGCAGCCGTCTTGGTGGGAAAGGTCCGGGTTTGGGTGGGGTGGCCTTTGCGGCGCACAATAGCGCGCCAGCGACCGTCCCGATTTTGCAGGGTTGCCATGGTGTACCAGCTCGGATGTACCACGCCCTCCGTGGTACGCCAATGGTACAGCTGGTTGGGAAAATGCGGGAAAAGTGGTGCAAATTCGGGAAATAGAGAGATGCCTATATGCTTGATAAGTCAATGAAAACTAAAGAAATCAAGGGTATTCGGCTCTGCGTTGCCCCGATGATGGACTGGACGGACCGCCATTGCCGGTACTTCCACCGGTTGCTGGCACCGGGCGCGCGGCTGTACACCGAGATGGTGCACGCCAACGCGGTGATCCACGGCGACCGTGAGCGCCTGCTCGGCTTCGACGGCAGCGAGCACCCGCTTGCCCTGCAGCTCGGTGGCAGCGATCCGGCCCTGCTGGCCCATGCCGCGCGCATCGCGCAGGAGTGGGGCTACGACGAGGTCAACCTCAACTGTGGCTGCCCGTCCGACCGCGTGCAGGCCGGGCGCTTCGGCGCCTGCCTGATGCGCGAGCCGGCGCTGGTGGCCGAGTGCGTGGGCGCGATGGTCGCTGCGGTGGACATCCCGGTCACGGTGAAGTGCCGCTTGGGCGTGGATGACGACAACGACTACGAAAACTTCGTCAACTTCGTCGATCAATCGACCAACGCCGGTAGCGCGATGTTCGTGGTGCATGCCCGCAACGCGTGGCTGAAGGGCCTTTCGCCGAAGGAAAACCGCGAAGTGCCGCCGCTGCGCTACGACTGGGCGCACCGTCTCAAGGCAGACCGCCCGCAGCTGCAGATCGTCCTCAACGGTGGCCTGGCCACGGTCGAGGCTGCGCAGGCCCAGTTGCCGGCGCTGGATGGGGTGATGCTGGGCCGTGCGGCCTACCACGACCCCTACGTGCTGCATCAGCTGGAGGCCGCCCAGACCGGTGCACCGCTGCAGTCCCGCGAGGCGCTGCTGCGCGCCATGCAGCCCTATATCGAAGCCCAGCTGGCTCGTGGGCTGGCGCTCAAGCACATCACCCGCCACCTGCTGGGCCTGTTCCACGGCCAGCCGGGTGGGCGTGCCTTCCGCCAGATCCTGAGCGAAGGCTCGCACCGCGTCGGTGCCCACTGGAGCCTGATCGAGCAGGCGTTGGCGGTCACCCGCGCCCAGGCCGAGCGCGTCGCGGCGTGAGCCGCGTCACCTTGTCAGCTTGACAACGACCCCGGTTTAGCCGCCAATGTTCACTTAGATGAACAAAGCGGGGAGGCAGGCGGAAAAGTTCAGACCGGATTCACTGGCTAAAACCAAGAATTCGCTAAAGATTCGTAAAGCGCCGGCCCAGGCTGGCGGTTGCCGATTCACAACTTTTGAACGTTTAGCCGCGCTCCGCTAGGATCAGACCGATGTTCTCCGTGACCCGCCACCGCCGCATTGCCGCCTTCGCCCTTCTGGCGACGGGCGCCGCTGCCTCCACCGGCAGTGCGTGGGCACAGATGCCGCCGCCGGAAGCGGCCCGTGCCGAGATGATGCGCACGGCCGAACGCGGTGGCCCGCAGGAGCGCTCGCTGTCCGATGCGGTGCGCCGTGTGCAGCGGACTACCGGTGGACACATCCTCGGCGCCGAGCGCGTGCCCTTCGATGGGCGCGATATCAACCGGGTGAAGTACATGGATGACCGCGGTCGCGTCCGCTATATGGACGATCCCGCGACATCCCGTTCACAGCCCCGCACGCCGCGCTCGGATATGTCATCACTACGCGGCGATAACCCCTGAACAGGGATAGTTGTCCGCAGTCATCTGCATTACCCACTGGCCCCATGGGGCCATACCCAGGACACTAGGGAGAGTTCATGCGTATCCTTCTGGTCGAAGACGAAGCCCCGCTGCGGGAAACACTGGCAGCCCGGCTCAAGCGCGAAGGCTTTGCCGTCGATGCTGCGCAGGACGGTGAGGAAGGTCTGTACATGGGCCGCGAAGTTCCGTTCGACGTCGGCATCATCGATCTGGGCCTGCCCAAGATGTCGGGCATGGAACTGATCAAGGCGCTGCGCGACGAGGGCAAGAAGTTCCCGGTGCTCATCCTGACCGCGCGTTCGAGCTGGCAGGACAAGGTCGAGGGCCTCAAGCAGGGCGCCGACGATTACCTCGTCAAGCCGTTCCACGTGGAAGAGCTGCTGGCCCGCGTCAATGCGCTGCTGCGCCGTGCCGCCGGCTGGAGCAAGCCGACGCTGGAGTGCGGCCCGGTCGCGCTGGATCTTGCCGCGCAGACGGTCAGCGTCAACGGCAGCAACGTGGATCTCACCAGCTACGAGTACAAAGTGCTCGAGTACCTGATGATGCATGCCGGTGAACTGGTCTCCAAGGCCGACCTCACCGAGCACATCTATCAGCAGGACTTCGACCGCGACTCGAACGTGCTGGAGGTCTTTATCGGCCGCCTGCGCAAGAAGCTCGATGCCGACGGCGAACTCAAGCCGATCGAAACCGTGCGCGGCCGCGGTTACCGCTTCGCCATTCCGCGCAACGAAGGCTGAGCTGCGGCTGGCGATAGATGATGTCCGGCCGTCTGTGGTTCTTTAAACGCTGGCGGCCGCGCTCACTGCAGGCGCGCCAGCTGTTGGCCGCCTCGGTGGGCCTGGTGGCCTTCCTGGCCCTGGCCGGCTACGCGCTGGACGCGGCCTTCGCCGATACCGCGAAGGCCAACCTGCGCGAGCGGCTGAAGAACTACGCCACGGCCTACGCGGCCGGCATCGACTTCACCCGCGACCGCTCGCTGTACATCCGCGAGCAGCCACCGGATCCGCGCTTTGACGTCCCGGGCAGCGGCCTTTATCTGCAGGTCGTGATGCCGGACGGCAAGGGCAACTCCATGTCTGCCGAAGGCCCGATGCTGCCCACCGTGGGCGGCGGCATGCTGGCCCCGCGCCAGGAAGTCTTCGAAGGCCCGTTGCCGATGATCCAGATCGATGGCAGCGAGGGCTCGGCCTACCGCTATGGCATGGGCCTGGTCTGGGATGCCGACGCCGACCCGGCCACCGAATTCCCGTACACGATCTACGTGCTGGAAGACTCGCGCGCGCTCGGCGCACAGCTGCGCGTGTTCCGCGGGCGCGTGTGGTTCTACCTCGGCGGCATCGGCCTGATCCTGCTGCTGCTGCAGACGGTCATTCTGCAGTGGAGCCTGCGCCCGATGCGGCGCGTGATCAACGAACTGACCAAGGTGCAGCGCGGTGAAACCGAGCGCATGAGCGAACGCCATCCGCGCGAGCTGGAGCCGCTGACCGACAGCATCAACGCCTTCATCGAAAGCGAGCGCGAGAACCTCGAACGCCAGCGCAACACCCTGGCCGATCTCGCGCACAGCCTGAAAACGCCGCTGGCGGTGCTGCGCACGCAGCTCGACAGCGGCGCGCGCGATGAGGATCTGCGCGAAGAATTCGACGTGCAGCTGCGGCGCATGAACAACCTGGTGTCCTACCAGCTGGCGCGCGCGGCTTCGTCCGGTCACAAGCTGTTCTCCGCCCCGTTGCCGATCGAGTCCAACGCCGAGGAAATCGTGCGGGGCCTGGAGAAGGTCTACGCCTCCAAGGGTGTGCTGTGCGAATTCGACATCGACCCGGCCGCGCGTTTCCACGGCGAGCCTGGCGATCTGCAGGAACTGCTCGGCAACCTGCTGGAGAACGCCTTCAAGTGGGCCAAGCGCCGTGTGCTGCTGACCGCGCATCCGTTGCCGGCCCCCGGTGCGCGACGCGCGGGGCTGGTGCTGTCGGTGGATGACGATGGCCCGGGCATCGCACCGGAAGACGTCGCCAAGGTGCTGCAGCGTGGTGTGCGTGGCGATGAGCGCGTGCAGGGCCACGGCATCGGCCTGTCGATCGTGCAGGACCTGATCAAGGATTACCGCGGCGAACTGCAGGTGAAGCGTTCGCCGGAATTGGGTGGCGCACGCTTTGAAGTGAAGTTGCCGCCGGGGCCGTAATGCGTCACCGCATCAGCGGTGACGGACCATAGAACCGCTGCAGATGCCCGGCGACCGCCGGCATCTCGCGCGCCAGCAGCGCCGGTGCGGAGAAGTGGTACTCGCTGACCACCGCGAAGAATTCTTCCGGCGCCTCGGACGCATACGGATCGATCAGCGTCTCGCGGCCCTGGTCCACCTCGGCGCAGAACGCATCATAGGCCTGCTGGAAATCCGCCGCCCACTGTTTCTGCCACGCCCGCGGCAACGGCGGCGTGCCGTCGATCGCCCCGTCCAGCGCATCGATCTTGTGCGCCATCTCATGCACCGCCACGCAGAACCCGGCTTCGGGGTCGGCGATGTCGGCCTGGATGTCGGCCCACGACAGAATCAGTGGACCGCTGTCCCACGATTCGCCGATCAACGCATCGTCCCATTCGTGCAGCACGCCGGCCGCATCCACCTGGCTGCGGTGCACGCGGAACGCGTTGGGATAGACGATCAGCTGCGACCAGCCACGCAGGCCGATCTCGCCCAGTTCCAGCAGCGGCAGGCAGCAGAGCGCGGCCAGCAACACGCCATCGGCGTTCTCCAGCTGCAGTTCGGCGGCGGGGCTGATGGTTTTCTCGTGCAGGAAGCGGGCAGCGAGGGCGCGCAGGCGTTCGCGGCGGGCAGCATCCAGATGCTGCAGCCAGGCGGCGCGGCGGCAGGTGGTGTCCCAAAGGGTAGGGTCGATCTCGCGTGGCGTGCGGCGCAGCCAGCCCAACAGTCGTTCGATCAGCGGAACATACCCGGCAGGAAGCTGTGCCACTTCGGTGCGCGCAGGCGCGGCAGCACGTCGTCATCGCCGCCGCCACCCGTGCTGGTACCGCTGCTGGCGCTGGGTTTGACCGTGGCCGGTGCCGCGGCGGCCGAGGCCGAGGCCGGCGCGCTGCGCTCGTTCTCCCCTGCCGAATAGACACACGCGCCGCGACCCGCCGTGGTGAGCGCATCGGAAGCATGCGCGGCCAGCGGGGCCATCAGGAGGAGCAGGCAATGGGCGAACGGGCGCATCGTCAACATCCAGCGGCGGGTCAAGTTCTCGATTCTAGCCCGATTCGGCCGGGGGATTGGAAGGCCCCCGGGCGGGCGCTGGCGGCGGCTTTCCCGCATACTTTTCCCGTTTACCCGATGGAAGCTGCCGTGGACGACCGCCAACTGCTGGCCAAACTGGGCGCCGGGCGCCTGTCCGGCGACGCGCTGGCGCGCGAACTGGGCCAGACCCGCGCCGCGATTTGGAAGCGGATTCAAGGACTTAGAGCCGCCGGGGTCGATATCGACGGCCGCGCCGGTGACGGTTACCAGTTGCAGCAGCCGCTGGATCTGCTGGACGCCGAGGCCATCCAGGCCGCGCTGCCGGCCGCCACCGGCGACCTGCTGACCTCCCTGCAGGTGGCGTGGTCGGTCGCGTCAACGAACAGTGAATTGCTGCGCTGCAGCGCGCCGGAGCGCGGGGCGATGGCCCTGCTTGCCGAGCGCCAGACCCGCGGCCGTGGCCGCCGTGGGCGGGCCTGGGCCTCGCCGCTGGCGGCGCATATCTACCTCTCGGTGCTGCGCGGGTTTGCCGGTGGCCTGTCGCGGCTGGGCGGGCTGAGCCTGGTCGCCGGGGTCGCCGTGGCCGAAGCACTGCGTGAGGCCGGCTATGCGGGCGTCGCCCTGAAATGGCCCAATGACCTTGTCGTCGACGGGCATAAGCTCGGCGGCCTGCTGATCGAAGGCGGCGGTGAATTCGCCGGCCCCGCACGCGCGGTGATCGGCCTGGGCGTCAACGTGCGCATGCCCGCTGCGTTCGCGGCGGAGATCACCCAGCCCTGGACCGATCTGGACACGTTGTCCGGCGCACAGACGTCGCGCAATGCGGTGGTCGCGCGCATCCTGGCCAGCCTGCTGCCGGCGCTGGATGCCTTCGAGCAGGACGGCCTGGGACCGTTCCTCGCGCGCTATGCCGCGCTGGACAGCCTGGCCGGGCGCGAGGTGCAGGTGGAAGAAGGCGGCGTGCTGTTTGCCGGCACGGCGCTGGGTCTGGCCGACGATGGGGCGCTGCGTGTGCGCATCGACGGCAGTGAACGGGTTTTCCATGCGGGCGAAGTCAGCGTGAGGGCGCAATGAGCGACTGGTTGTTTGATCTGGGCAATTCGCGCTTCAAGTTCGCGCCGCTGCAGGGCGTGCGCGCGGGCGACGTGCAGGCGTGGCCGCATGGTGCTGAAGCGATGCCGGCCGCGGCACTGGATGCGCTGCCGTCAGGCGACACCGCCTACGTTGCCAGCGT
The DNA here is from genome assembly GCF_056393115.1 of Stenotrophomonas sp. Steno-Z10-BAI. NCBI lineage: Bacteria > Pseudomonadati > Pseudomonadota > Gammaproteobacteria > Lysobacterales > Lysobacteraceae > Stenotrophomonas > Stenotrophomonas sp. Steno-Z10-BAI. The sequence continues at coordinate 152,301 of NZ_JBWJOZ010000007.1, forward strand.
CGCCGCACCCTCGTTGACCGCCGCCATGCTGGATGTATTGCAGGCGCGCTTCCGCCAGGTCCGCGTGGCGCGTACTGAAGGCGAGTACGCCGGTGTGCGGATCGCCTATGCCGACCCCGCCCGCTTCGGCGTGGACCGTTATCTGGCGCTGTTGGCGGTGGCTGCACGTGGCCAGGCGGTGCTGATCGCCGGCGTCGGCACCGCGCTCACCATCGATCTGCTCGACGCCGAGGGCCAGCACCACGGCGGGCGCATCTCGGCCTCGCCGACCACCATGCGCGAAGCGCTGCACGCGCGTGCCGTGCAGTTGCCGGCGGCGGGCGGTGAGTACAGTGAGTTCGCCAACGACACCGCCGATGCGCTGGCCTCCGGCTGCGACGGGGCCGCGGTGGCGCTGATCGAACGCAGCCGCGTGCAGGGCGGCGAACGGCTCGGCGCGTTGCCACATCTGCTGGTGCACGGCGGCGGTGCGCCCGCGTTGCTGCCGCTGCTCGGCGATGCCGAATTCCAGCCGTCGCTGGTGCTGGATGGGCTGGCACGCTGGGCCGTGCATCAACCGCCATCGGCAGGCTAGGATCAGCCGATGCTTACCCGTGCCCTGATCGTCGTCCTGGTCATTCTCAACCTCGGTGTCGCGCTGTGGTGGCTGTTGCGTGGCGAACCGGCCAGCGCACCGCCGGCCTCGCCGGCCGGTGTGGCGCAGCTGGAAGTGCTGCCGAGCACGCAGGCGCCGACGACGTCTGTGGCTCCCCCGGATGCCACGCCAGCCCTGCAGGACGTGACGCCCGCCTCCGCGCCAGTGGCCCAGCCGCCGGTGCCCGTCTCCGTGCCGGCGACCGTCGTGGCTGACACGCCCGCGCCAAGGCCCGCCGCCAGCGTGCCGGCGCCCGCTCCGGTGGCCGATGCACCCGCACCGGCCGTCGCACCCGCACCCGTACCTGTCACCGCGACGCCCGCACCCGCACAGTGCGTGAGCCTGGGGCCGTTCGCCGACCGCGCTGCCGCCCAGGCCGCCCAGTCGCGCGCCGCCGGTGCCCTGCGTGGGGCCAAGCTGCGTGAGGTGGCCGATGCCGGTGCCACCCGTTACCGCGTGCTGCTGCCGCCTGCCGCCAGCCGGGAGGCGGCGCAGGCCATGGTCAAGCGCATCGTCGCAGCGGGCGTGAGCGACTACTACATCATTGCCCAGGGCGAGGACACCAACGCCATCGCGCTGGGCCAGTACCGCAATCGCGAAGGCGCGGATCGCCGCCTGGCGGCCCTGAGTGCGGCTGGTTTCAAGGCGACCATGGTCGCCAGCGGGGGCGATGGCAGCGCGCAGTGGTGGCTGGATGCGACCCTGGCCGAGGGCACCGACCCCGCCGTGGCCCGCCAGCGCAGCGGCGCGGCCCAGCACCGCTCGCTGGAATGCGCACGCTTGCGCTAGAATCCCGGCTCCGCGACGGGTCGTCCCGCTGCGATGCCCATGCCGGCATAGCTCAGTTGGTAGAGCAACCGCCTTGTAAGCGGTAGGTCCCCAGTTCGAATCCGGGTGCCGGCACCATTGATACCAGGTCGGTAACGACTGCTGCAGCGCCGCGAGTCGTATCACGCCGCGCTGGCTATGCTGGTCCTCTTTGCAACGGAGGCAACAGCGATGGCGATGTATTCCCCGGTTTCCCTGATTGGCGTGCCCACCGATATCGGGGCGGGTCACCGTGGCGCGGGTCTGGGACCGGACGCCCTGCGCATCGCCGGGCTGGGTGACGCGCTCACCGCGCGTGGCGTGGAGGTACGCGATCTTGGCAACCTGGCCGGTCCGCGCAATCCGTGGACGGCACCGGTGCAGGGCTACCGCCATCTTGACGAAGTCGTGGCCTGGAACCGCGCGCTGATGGACGCGACCTACGGCGAACTCCAGGCCGGGCGTATGCCGATCATGCTCGGCGGCGACCACTGCCTGGGCATCGGCTCGATCACCGCGGTCGCGCGCTGGTGCCGCGAGCAGGGCAAGGACCTGCGCGTGCTCTGGCTGGATGCGCATTCGGATTTCAACACCAGCGAGGTTACCCCGTCGGGCAACGTGCACGGCATGCCGGTGGCCTGCCTGTGCGGGCTCGGCCCGGACGCGCTGACCCGACTCGGCGGTGACGCACCGGCGATTCGCCCGCAGCAGGTGCACCAGATCGGCATCCGCTCGGTGGACCAGGAAGAGAAGCGCCTGATCAAGCAGCACCAGGTGGATGTCTATGACATGCGCTACATCGACGAAGCCGGCATGAAGCGCACGATGGAGGCTGCGCTGGCCGGCATCGATGCCAACACGCACCTGCACGTCAGCTTCGACGTGGATTTCCTGGACCCCAGCATTGCACCCGGCGTCGGCACCACGGTGCCTGGCGGGGTGAACTACCGCGAAGCGCAGCTGGTGATGGAGATGATCGCCGACACCGGACGCATGGGCTCGCTGGACATCGTCGAGCTGAATCCGCTGCTGGACAACCGCAATGCCACCGCGGAACTGGCGGTGGATCTGGTCGAAAGCCTGTTCGGAAAATCGACGCTGATGCGCGATTGAGAACTTCTGGCTGAACAGCGTTTTCCTGCATTCACATCCGCTGCACGCCTCTCCCGCCAGATTGCACGTCACGCGGCGCCGTGTGTTTCGACCCACGGCGCGGCAGGTCAGGAAGAGGAGTTGCGCTGGCGTGCTCATCTGACAGGCGGGACCGGATTCCGGTATTGAATTTGATCAACCAGGAGAACCCTATGAAGCGTGTTATCGCACTGATGCTGTTGTCGATGTTCTCGGTCGCCATGCTGTCCGGCTGCAACACCGTTGCTGGTGCTGGCAAGGACGTGCAGAAGGCCGGTGAAACGGTCGAAGGCGCTGCCAAGGGCAACTGATCCACGGATCAGGCGTCAACGGAAAAGGCCGGGGATTCCCGGCCTTTTTCATGTCCAACAATGACTGTGCAACGTGCGCGGTGGTGAATCCATTCAAGCTCGTGAGTGTGCGCTTCATCGCCGCTTGACCGCACGCCAACGCGGGCGGGCGCATTCTGATCCCACGGCGAGATGGCCGTTGCAATCGAGGAAGCGAACCCATGAACAAAGACATCATTTCCGGCAAGTGGACGCAGCTCAAGGGCAAGGCGCAGGCCAAGTGGGGCGACCTGACCGACGACGATTTCAAGGTGGCCGAAGGCAACGCCGAGTACCTCGCAGGCCGCCTGCAGGAACGTTATGGCTGGGCACGCGACCGTGCTGAAACCGAAGTCCGCGACTTCGAAGCGGCCATGCGCAAGGATTATCCGGATTACCACTGAGGGTGATCCGTGACGACGGCGCCGCCGTCGGGGTTGAAACCGGAACGGGCCGCGAGAGCGGCCCGTTCTTGTTGGGGTGCGTTGGCGATCAGCGGCGGCGATACAGCGGCGGATCGGGCACGTATTGGCCGGGGAAGGCCTGTGGCTCGTCACGCACTGGCGCGTTCACCCGCGCAATGATGCCGCGTGCCACCAGATTGCGTTCGCTGTCGTAGCGCACCTGCACCTGTTGCGCCGGATAAGCGGTATCGCGCTCGAACGCGGTGTTGCGCACCCGCGACTGCTCGCGCTGTCCATGCCCGGTGCCCAGTTGCGGTGCCGGCGCGGTGGTGGAACCGGTCACGCGGGCGCTCTCAATGGTAGACGACCGCGCCTGGGGGCGCGCCTTGGCATCGGCCGGGCCCGCCACGGCGGGGGCGGCTTCCCAGGACACGCTTCCGGCTTCGTGGAAGACCGCCACGCCGATCACGCCGATGTTGGCCGGGCGCCCGGTGCGGCCGGCGTAGCTGCGGTCCGGATCGGTGAACACGAACTGCGCGACTTCGTCGGCGGATTTGCGCCAGCCGTGGATATCGGTGGTCTGCCACGGGTTGAGCACGTAACCGGTCTGGTGGGGCGCGGCCACCTCGCCGCTGATGGCATTCAGACCATCCACCGAGAGCACCACCAGCACGCGCTCGGCGCTGCCGTTGCGCAGGCGCACGCTGTAACGGTGGCCCTGCTGCCCCGCGATCCAGCGCTGGCCGTCCTGGCGGTACTGGGTCAGGGCCTGGCCGCTGTCGCGGTCTATCACCGTCAGGTGGACCGGACCGGTGTCATGACGCAGCGGGAGCGCCGGTTTGAAGCCGCACAGGGCCAACACGGCAAGCATGGGCAGGATCAGGTCTTTCATGGGAAGGCTCCGCAGGGCAGGTGCAGGATCAAACGGACGGCGTCGGCCAACGGGGTCGAGCGCAGGCAGGTAAACTGGGGCGGTTCACTTGTCAGCACTGATTCCCCCATGACGACCCGCGTTCTTACCGGCATCACCCCCTCCGGCACGCCCCACCTGGGCAACTATGTCGGCGCCATCCGCCCGGCGATCACCGCCAGCCAGGCCTCGGATATCGAGAGCTTCTTCTTCCTGGCCGACCTGCACAGCCTGATCAAGGCGCAGGAGCCCGAGCGCACCCAGCGCTCCACGCTGGAGATCGCGGCAAGCTGGCTGGCGTGCGGGCTGGATCCGGACAAGGTGTGGTTCTACCGGCAGAGCGACATCCCGGAAACCACCGAGCTGATGTGGTTCCTGACCGTCATCGCCAGCAAGGGCATCCTCAACCGCGCGCACGCCTACAAGGCCGCCGTGGACAAGAACCGCGAGGAGCAGCTGGATGACGACGCCGGGGTCAGCGCGGGGTTGTTCATGTACCCGGTGCTGATGGCCGCCGACATCCTGATCTTCAAGGCCAACCGGGTGCCGGTCGGCCGCGACCAGATCCAGCACATCGAGATGGCGCGCGATTTCGCGCAGCGCTTCAACCATGTCTACGGCCAGGCGTTCTTCCCGCTGCCGGAGGTGGTGATCGATGAGCAGGTCGCCACGCTGGCGGGCCTTGACGGCCGCAAGATGAGCAAGAGCTACCACAACACCATTCCGCTGTTCGCCCCGCGCGCGGAGCTGAAGAAGCTGGTGTCCTCGATCCTCACCGATTCGCGCGCACCCGGCGAGCCCAAGAGCACCGAAGGCTCGGCGCTGTTCCAGATGTACCAGGCGTTCGCCACCCCGGAGCAGACCGCGGCGTTCGCGCAGGCCTTCGCCGAGGGCATCAGCTGGGGCGATGCCAAACAGCAGCTGTTCGAGCGCATCGACAGCGAGATCGCCCCGCTGCGCGAGCGCTATGACGCGCTGATGGCCGAGCCGGAAAAAATCGAGGCGCTGCTGCGTCGTCGTGGCCAGCAGCTGCGCGAGCAGTTCGCCGTGCCGTTGCTCAAGGAGCTGCGTCATGCGGTCGGCCTGCGCGATCTCTCCAACGCCGGTGACGTGCCCAGTGAAGAAAGCGGAGCCGCACGCGCTGCACCGCCGCTGTTCAAGCAGTACCGCGAACAGGATGGCCGTTTTTACTTCAAGCTGCAGGCCAGTGATGGCACGCTGCTGATCCAGAGCGAGGGCTTCGATTCGCCGCGTGACGCCGGCCAGCTGATCGGCGTGCTCAAGCAGACCGAACATGGCGACGGCCTGCAGAGTGAGCTGTTCAAGCTCGAGGCCGAAGTGGACGTGGTGCTGGCCGCCTTGCAGGCGCTGCGCGAGTAACGCCAGCGGCGGGCCGGCAACCGGGCTGTGGCATGATGCCCCTGCACGCCGCAGGGGCGTGTTCCTGCACGGGAGACTGCGATGGCCTGGTTGTCGTTGTTGTTGTTCCTGCCCTGGTTCGTGTTGTTGGGCACGCTGTACTGGCTGTTTCCGCGCCAGCCGCGTGGCACCGCGCGCCGCCTGTTCGATGGTGCCGCGCTGGTGCTGGCCTTCGTGCTGAGCATCCTGGCGATGCTGTGGGGCCATCACATCGGCGTGGTCCAGAACGATGCCGGACCGATCTGGCGACAGGTGCTGGCGGTGCTCTATGCCTACGGTGCGTTCCTGGCGGTGATGGTGGCCGCGGTGCTGCTGCGTGGGCCACTGCTGAGCGCGACTGCGACCAAAGCCGCATCGAAGCCGCTGCACTGATGGACGTAAGATGGAGGCGTTTCGTGCCAGGGATGTGTTGATGCACTCCGAGCCCAGCATTCATACGATCGACACCGCGTTCCAGCGCGATGATTTCGACGCCGCCTACCTGATCGTCGAGAATGGCCGGGCGGCCTTCATCGATTGCGGTACCGGCCTGGCCGTGCCGGCGATGCTCGCCGCGTTGGCGCGCGCCGGCTGCACGCCCGAGCAGGTCGAGTGGCTGATCCTCACCCACGTGCACCTGGATCATGCCGGCGGCGCAGGCCTGCTGATGCAGCAGCTGCCCAACGCCACACTGGTGGTGCATCCGCGCGGTGCGCCGCACATGATCGACCCGGCCCGCCTGATCGCCGGTGCCACCGAGGTCTATGGCGAAGCGGAGATCGCGCGCAGCTATGGGCCGATCCTGGCGGTGGCTGCCGACCGGGTGGTGATTGCCGAGGATGGCCACACCGTGGATCTGGCCGGCCGCCCGCTGCTGTGCGTGGATACGCCCGGGCACGCGCGTCATCACCTGTGCGTGTGGGATGTGCGCAGCCGCAGCTGGTTCACCGGCGATACCTTCGGGCTGTCCTACCGCGAGCTGGACAGCGTGCAGGGAGCCTTCATCGTGCCGACATCATCGCCGGTGCAGTTCGATCCCGAGCCGCTGAAGCAGTCGATCGCGAAGATGCTGGCCTACGACCCACAGGCCATGTACCTGACCCACTACGGGCGCGTGGCGCCGCCCCGGAAACTGGCGGCGGATCTTGTCGAGCAGATCGATGCGATGGTCGAGATCGGTCGCCAATGCGATGGTCGGCCGGATCGGCATCGCTGCCTGGTCGCGGCGCTGACCGCGCTGTACCTGGAACGCGCGCAGGCGCATGGCTGCCCGCTCGATGATGAGGCGGTGACCCGGGTGCTGGCTATGGACATCGAACTCAACGCGCAGGGCCTGGCCTGCTGGCTGGATCGCGATCGGCGCTAGTGCACGGTCACGGAGGTGTCACGTTACACTCCGGTGTCCTGTTTTCCGTCCTGGTGTCTGCCGTGAATCCGATGCGCATGCTGCTGCTGTCGTCCTGCCTGTTCGTGGGCGGCCTGGCCCACGCCGCCAATGACCTGCCTGGTGGCGGTATCGATCCACAGGCCCTGTCGCGGCATGTCCGCATCCTGGCCTCGGACGCGTTCGAAGGCCGCGCGCCGGCCACGCCGGGGGAAGAGCGCACGGTCCAGTACCTGATCGAGGAATTCAAGACGTACGGCCTGCAGCCCGGCGGCGTCGATGGCAGCTGGGTGCAGCCGGTGCCGATGGTGCGTGCGCAGGTCGATGGCCCGGTGCGCGCGCAGCTGCGCCAGAAGGGCAAGCAGCGCGCCCTGGCCAATGGCGAGGACGTGACCCTGCAGAGCCTGCGTCCGCAGGATGCGGTGGCGATCAAGAACGCCCCGCTGGTGTTCGTGGGCTACGGCATCGATGCACCCGAACGCCACTGGAACGATTACAAGGACGTCGATCTGCACGGCAAGATCGCCGTGGTGCTGATCAATGACGCCGATTTCGAGGCCGACCAGCCGGGCGCGTTCGATGGCAAGGCCGTGACCTACTACGGCCGCTGGACGTACAAATTCGAAGAAGCCGCCCGCCGCGGTGCGCAGGGCGTGCTGATCGTGCACGAGACCGCGCCGGCCGCGTATGGCTGGGCCACGGTGAAGAGCTCGGGCACCTCGCCGCTGTTCGATATCGAACGCACCCGCGAGCAGGCGCTGGCCCAGCACGTGCCGGTGCGCGGCTGGATGCAGCGCAGCCTGGCCGAGCAGTTGTTCCGCGACGCGGGCCTGGATTTCGAGGCCGAGAAGCGCCGCGCGATGACCCCGGCCTTCAAGCCGGTTGCGCTGGGCGATGCGCAGCTCTCGGTGGACTTCAAGCTCAAGCGCGAGCAGGTGATCACCCGCAACGTGGTGGCCAAGCTGCCGGGCGGCGCACATGCCGATGAAGCGGTGATCTTCTCCGCGCATTGGGATGCCTTCGGTATCGGCCAGCCCGATGCCAAGGGTGACCGCATCCGTCGCGGTGCGATCGACAACGCCACCGGCGTGGCCACCGTGCTGGAGCTGGGCCGTGTCTTCGCCGCCGGCCCGCAGCCGCAGCGCACGCTGTACTTCGTGGCGCTGACCGCCGAAGAGAAAGGCCTGCTTGGCGCCAGCTACTACGCCGCGCACCCGCTGGCCCCGCTGGACAAGACCGCCGCCGTGTTGAACATCGAGATGTTCAGCCCGGATGGCCCGACCCGCGACATCGCCTCATGGGGCAAGGGCCGGGTCTCGCTGGAAGGGGACCTGGAGCGTGTGGCCAAGGCCCGTGGCCGGACCTATTCGCCGGATCCGAACCTGGAAGCGGGCTTCTTCTACCGCGCCGACCACTTCGCCTTCGCCCGCCTCGGCGTGCCGGCGATCACCATCGGCCCGGGGCTGGACATGCGTGAGGGCGGGATCGAGAAGGGCCGTGAACTGCGTGATGCCTACTTCGCTGCCTGCTATCACCAGGCCTGCGATGCATGGACCCCGAGCTGGGATCCGAGCGGCCACGCCGCCGATACCCTGCTGGTCTACGACCTGGGCGCAGAGCTGGCCAACAGCCGTCGCTGGCCGCAGTGGGAAGAAGGGTCCGAGTTCCGCGCCGAGCGCGAGAAGAGTGAATCGGCGCGCCGTTGAGGCGACCGTCGGCGGCGCTCAGCGCCGCCGCAACAGGCGCCAGGCGCCCCAGCCGCTGGCCGCGAGCGCGGCCAGGTAACAGGCGATCATCCAGCCGAACTGCGTCGGCTGGGTGTCGGCACTGGCGGCATGCCGGCCGAAACGCAGCTGCAGCGCGCTGTGACCGCTGCCGAGGTCGGCCGCCAGCTGCAGTGCCAGGGCGCCCATCACCGCCAGCAGCGCCAGGCCGAAACCGATCCGCGGCCAGCGGGCCTGCGCCGATGGCCGCCCCAGCACCCACGCCACGGTCGTGCCGGCGGCGAGCAGGGCAGCCCCCCATAACAATGCAGCGCCCGCAGGGGCGCTGATTGCATGAGCCGCGGTGCTGGCCTGGGCGAACCCCGGGACCAGCATCGCGAGCATCCCCCCACCCCGCGCGATCGCGGGGTGGGGGGTGCGGCGGTTACTTGCGCGTGCCATCAAGCCAGTTCGGGCCCTTGTTGGTCAGGAAGAACATATAGACCACCAGCGATACGGCGATGATCGCCGTGACGTACACCGCGAACATGCCGACCTGGCCGGTTTTCAGCGCGCCCTGGTACAGCAGCGGCGCGGTACCACCGAACAGCGAGTTGGCCATCGCATACCCAAAGCCCACGCCCAGTGCGCGCACATGGGTCGGGAACAGTTCGGCTTTGACCACTGCGTTGATGGAGGTGTAACCGGTCAGGATCACGAAGCCGATGCCCAGCACCAGGAAAGCCATGAACGGATCGTGCTGGTTGGGCAGTTCAGTGATCAGGTACCAGCTGTACAGCACACCGCCGATGCCGAAGAACACCAGCAGGCTCTTGCGCCCGACCATGTCCGACAGCCAGCCGCCGATCGGCTGCAGCACCATCAGGAAGGTCAGCACGCCCAGGTTGATCATCGTCCCGGTCATGACGTCATCGCCCGCGAATGCGCTCTGGATCATCTTCGGCCCATTGACCGAATAGGTATAGAACGCGACGGTGCCGCCGGCGGTGATCAGGAAGCACAGCAGCAGCGGACGCCACTGGTTGACGAACAGCTCACGCATCGAGCCGGAGGCCTTGGCGCGGCCATCGCGTGCGGCCTCGATGGAATCGGATTGCAGCGATTCGTCCATGCTGCGGCGCAGCCAGAACACCACGATCGCCGCGACACCGCCGATGCCGAACGCCACGCGCCAGCCCCAGGCGGAGATCTCCGGCTTGTCCCAGAAGGTCAGCATGCCCAGCAGGGTCAGCTGCGCCAGCACGTGGCCACCGACCAGCGTGACGTAGTGGAACGAGGACAGGAAGCCGCGGCGGCCGGGAAGGGCGGCCTCGGACATGTACGTCGCACTGGTGCCGTATTCACCCCCGGTCGCGAAGCCCTGCAGCAGGCGCGCGAACAGCAGGATGACTGCCGCCCAGATCCCGATCTGCGAGGCGGTCGGGGTGATCGCGATCAGGAACGAACAGGCGGCCATCATCGTGACCGACACCGTCAGCGCCAGCCTGCGGCCGTAGCGGTCGGCGAAGCGGCCGAAGTACCACGCGCCGATCGGGCGCATCAGGAAGGTGGCGGCGAAGATCGCCCACACGTACATCGTGGAGTTCTTGTCGGCGGCCGAGAAGAACTGGGATTCGAAGTAGACCGCGAAGACCGAGTAGACGTAGACGTCATACCACTCGACCAGATTGCCGGCCGAGCCTTTGAGGGTATTGGAGATGGAACGCCGCAGGGCGGCCCGGTCAGAAGGTGCCGCGGTGGCGGGGACGGATGTACTCATACAGGGTAGGGGGTCCTGGCGGGGAAGCGTTGATTGCTCTTGTTACCTTACCGCACGTCAAAAACGGGTGCGTGTCAGGCATCACGATGCGGCCCGGTGAAATCAGCGTGCCAGCACAATGGGTGCCGCGCCATCGGCAACGGCCTAGAATTCGTGTTCCCCCGCACCGTGGTGGCCCATGGCCGTCCTACCCGAATCCCCGTCGGCCGCTCCCCGCAGCGGCCTGGTCGTCCTGGCGCTGCTGCTGGTGTACGTGGTCTGGGGGTCCACCTATCTCGGGATCCGGCTGGCGCTGGAGGGCGGCGCGCTGCCGCTGACGATGGTTTCCGGGGGCCGGTTCATCATCGCCGGTTCGCTGATGTACGTCGTGCTGCGGTGGCGTGGCTCGCCTGCCCCGACCAAGCGCCAGTGGCGCAACCTGGCGATCATGGGCCTGACCATGCTGGTGCTGGGCAATGGCATGGTGGTACTGGCCGAGCGCACGGTGTCCTCGGGCCTGGCCGCGACCGCGGTGGCCTCGGTGCCGCTGTGGATGGCCCTGTTCGGCGCGATGCGCGGGCAGAACGCCAGCCGTGGCGAGTGGCTGGGCATCGCGATCGGCTTCCTCGGCGTCGTCTGGCTCAACGCCGGCAGCAGCCTGACCGCTACGCCGCAGGGCCTGATCCTGCTGCTGATCGCCCCGATCGGCTGGGCCTTCGGCTCGATCTGGGCGCGCGGCCTGGATCTGCCCAGCCCGTTCATGACCGCCGCCGGGCAGATGCTCTGCGGTGGCGCGATGCTGATCGTGCTCGGCCTGCTCAGTGGCGAACGTCCGACTACCTTGCCCAGCATGAATGGGCTGCTGGCGGTGGCCTACCTGTGCATGTTCGGTTCGATCGTCGCCTTCACCGCCTACGTGTGGCTGCTGCACAACGTGCGCCCGGCGCTGGTGGCCAGCTACGCCTACGTCAATCCGGTGATCGCGGTGATCCTGGGCGTGATCATCGGCAACGAGCATTTTGGCGGCCGCGACTTCCTCGCGATGGCGGTGATCCTGGCCGGCGTGGTGGTGCTGACCCTGGCCCGGACGCGCGCGAAGTGAGCCTGCCCGCCCACCACAGCCTGCAGGAACAACGCCGCGGGCTCGCGATCACTGCCTTCACCTTCACCCTGTGGGGCCTGGTGCCGGTCTACTGGCACCTGCTCAAGGCCGTGCCGTCGCAGCAGATCATCGCGCACCGCATCATCTGGAGCACGGTGCTGGTGGTGGCCTGGCTGCTGCTGAGCAACGGATTGGGCTGGTGGAAGGCCATTGCCGCGCAGCCGCGCGCGCTGCCGACGCTGGCACTGAGCAGCGTGGCGATCGCGTTCAACTGGGGCCTGTACATCTGGGCGATCAACGCCGGGCACGTGATCGAGACCAGCCTGGGATATTTCATCAACCCGCTGGTCAGCGTGGTGCTCGGCGTCGTGGTGCTGAAAGAGCGCCTGCGCCGCCTGCAGTGGCTCGCGGTGGGCTGCGCGGCCCTCGGGGTGGCATGGCTGACCCTCGATGCGGGAACGCCGCCCTGGATCGCGCTGGGGCTGGCCTGTTCGTTCGGCCTGTACGGACTGCTGCGCAAGATGATTTCGGTGGACCCGGTGGCCGGGCTCGGCGTGGAGAGTCTGTATCTGTTCCTGCCGGCGATCGGGTTCGCGCTATGGAGCGAGAATGGGCACGGGGGCGCTTTCTTCAGCGGCTGGGGCTGGCGCAACGATGCGCTGTTGATCTTCGGTGGTGCGGTGACGGCGCTGCCGTTGATCGGGTTTGCGTATGGGGTGAAGCGGATTCCGTTGTCGCTGGTGGGGATTCTGCAGTACATCGCGCCGAGTATCGGGTTGTTGTTGGGCGTGTTCTTTTTCCGCGAGCCATTCGATACGGCCAAGGCGGTGGGTTTCGCGGCGATCTGGACCGGGCTGCTGCTGTTCATCGGCGACGGTGTGTGGCGGTCGCGGGTGGGTGGTGCGTTGAGGCGCTGAAGGCTAAGAAGCTTGAGAGCTTGAGAGCTTGAGAGCTTGAGAGCGGGAGCCTTGGTTTGCCGGGCTGCTTGGCCAGGCGGGGTGTGGGTGGGTGCGCGGGACCCGCCGTGAACCCATCCATGGGGGCTCATATGCCGCCATCCATGGCGGCATATGGTCCCGCACACCCACCCACACCCCGCCTCCGACAGTGGGCTGGTGGCCAAGGTCAAAGCGACGGGCGGCTCGGCACTTCGGCGCCATTGCTGCTGCGCCAAGCGTATTGACCCGGTGGAAGCAACGACGGTCGAAGCGTGGACATGACAGAGCGCAGCCACGACAGAGCGTAGCCACGCCCGTCGAGCGAACTGGCGCGGAGTCTGTGAGGCAGAGCAAAGCAACGCTGAGCCGATCAAGCTGGGCGGATCAACGCCGAGCAGATCAAGAGCCGAGCAGATCAAGAGCCGACGCCGCGGTGCCGCTTTTCCGTTGCGCACCAGCCCATTGTCAAAGGGTGGGCACGGGTGGGTTGGCGGGACCATATGCCGCCATGGATGGCGGCATATGAGCTTACATGGACGTACTTGCAGCGGGTCCCGACAACCCACCCGTGCCCGCCCACGCCAGGGCGAGTCCAGCACTGAAGGCTCTTGCTCTGAAGGCCGTCGCTCTAAGGGCCGTCACTCTAAGAGCCATTGCTCCAATAACGAAGATCAAAAAAAAGACGGCGCCCGAAGGCGCCGTCTTACTTCCACTCAGCGGCTTGGAGAGAGTAAGCCGCAGATCAGAAAAGGTTGATCAGGCGAACCCGATCAGAAACGCTGCTGATACTTCATGTACATGTAGCGGCCGATATCGAACCCACCGTAGTACGTGAAGCTGCTGTTCGGCTGGCTGTACATGATCGGGCCCTGATGGTCGAACACATTGTTCACGCCCATCGAGACCGTGCCATTCCACGGCAGCACATAACGCACCTGGATATCGTGGAACGTGTTCGAACCCACCTTGTTGATGCCCTGGCGGCCCGTGTACGCCGAACTGAAGCCCGGATTGCTGCACTCCGTCGTGTACGCACAGTTCTCCTTCATGCTGGAGTAGTAACGCGCCGTCCAGCCCAGACCGAAGTTGCCGAACTGATAGTCCAGGTTGAGGTTCGAACGCACGCGGAAGTTGCCTTCCCAGCCCGTGTACTGACGCACCGGCGTGGTGTCGACGTTGTCGTTCTTGCGCTCCAGGTAATCCACGTACGTGGTGTTCCAGGAGACCGCGAACTTGCCGATCGCCAGCTCCGGCAGACGGTAACGGACCGACAGGTCATAGCCGGCCGTTTCCTGATAGCCCGCGTTCAACAGCGTGCGGTCCAGACCGTTGACCTGGCCGATGGTGCGGCCCGACTTGGCACGGGTGAAGCGGTCGCATGCGGCATCCACACCCAGCACGTAGCACTGGTTGAGCATGTCCGTGGCCGACTCACCGACGATCACGTCATTGATGCGGATCTTCCACCAGTCCAGGCTCAGGTCCAGGCCCGAGACGAACTCCGGGCTGTAGACCACGCCCACGGTCCAGGTCTTGGCGGTTTCCGGCTTCAGTGCGGCGTTGGAGCCCGAGCTGAAGTCCGTGCCACCCTGCTGGCCCGGTACCGTCGCGGCGGTGCCGTCAGCGGCGAGCTGGCGGAAGTTGGCCGGGACACCGTTGGCCAGGCAGCGCGCCAGGACCTGCGGATTGTTGGCGGCCGCGCCGAAGCTGGTGTCGCACGGATCGGTGTACGAATCGCGCGTGCTGGTGGTGCCGCCGTACAGATCTTCCACGGTCGGTGCACGGAAGCCGGTGCCGTAGGTGGCGCGCACCAGCAGGCTGTCGATCGGCTTCCACTTCAGGCCGAACTTGGTGTTCGTGGTCGAGCCGAAGTTGTTGTAGTCCGAATAGCGACCGGCCATGTCCAGCGACAGTTCACGCGCGAAGGCCATGTCGGCCAGCAGCGGGACCTGCAGTTCCAGGTAGACCTCGTTGAGCGAGTAATCGCCCTGGGTCGGCTGGCCGGTGGTGCCGGCGATCAGGCCCTTCTGGACCATCAGGTCCGGCGAGTAGCTGGCTTCTTCACTGCGGTGCTCCACACCCAGTGCACCCAGGATGTCACCGGCTGGCAGGCTGAACAGCGAGCCGGAGATGTTCGCGCTGGCCACCTTGGTGGTGCTCTGCATCGTGTCGGTGAAGCGGGTGAACAGGAAGTCCTGCACGTCCTGGTTGCTCAGCGAGCCCGGGCCGTTATAGCCCATCGGGGCCAGCGGGTTCCACGGGGTGCAGCCGGCGATCACGTTGCCGACGCTGCCGCAATGGGCGACGTTGTTGGCATCCAGGAACGACGGGCCGACCGACTGGTTCACGTTCGGCTGGTACATGCTGCCCGTGCCGATGCGCTCGCCTTCGTTGCGGTTGTACATGTAGCTGACGTTCCAGTCCCAGTACCGCGAACCGGTCTCGAAGCTGCCTTCCAGGCCCAGGCTGGCGCGCTTGGTGGTCAGGTTGTTCTCGGTACCGCGCGGCAGCTCTTCGGTGCGGTGCGCAAAGGCAACGTCGCGGCCGAACGGGTTGAACGCGCTGTCCTTGGAGAGCAGCGCACGCGAACCGGTGCTCTGGTACGGGTAGCCGGCCAGCTGCTTGCTGGACTCGCGCTCGCTGTACAGCGCATCGGCGACCAGGCGCAGGTCATCGGTGATCGAGAAGCCACCGTTGGCGAACACCGACTTGCGCTGCAGCCCGGTGACCAGGCTCATGTTGGTCTTGGTGTTGGCGTCGTTGGCCTTGTCCGCCGGCTTGAAATTGCCCAGCTGGGTCGGATCGCCGCCCGGGCCCACGCTGAGGTTCTTGCCATCCACGGTCGCGTAGCCCCACGGCGTGACACCGCTCAGGCCGTCGCCGGTGTGGCGCGGGCCATTCGGGTACGCGGTGAACTCACGTGCGCCGCCCAGGACCGGATCTTCGTCGGTGTACTCGCCGCCCACCGTTACCCAGCCACGCTCGAAGGTCTTGCCGAAGGTCGCGCTGTAGGCGGTCTTCTGGCCGTCGCCTTCGCTGTACTGGCCGACGTAGGCGCTGACTTCGGCACCGTCGAAGTTCTTGCGGGTGATGATGTTGACCACGCCGGCGATGGCGTCCGAGCCGTACAGGGCCGAGGCACCGTCGGTCAGCACTTCCACGCGCTCCACGATCGAGGACGGGATGGAGGCCAGATCGGAGTAACCGCCGGCGCTGACGCCCATGCGGCGGCCGTCGATCAGCACCAGGCTGCGTTCCGGGCCCAGGTTGCGCAGGCTCACGTACATGCCGCCGAAGTCGCGACCCGATTCCAGCGAGGAGGCACGGCTCATGCTCGGCGAGCCGGCGGCGGTGACGTCCTGCAGGATGTCGGCGACGTTGACGTAGCCCTTCTTCTCGATCTCGGCGCGGTTCAGCGCGACGACCGGCTGGGCCGATTCGACACTGGCCTGGCGGATGCGCGAGCCGGTGATCTCGATGCGATCCAGGTTGGTGGTGCCGTCATCGGCACTTTGTGCGAAGGCGGGGGCACTGCAGCTGGCGACAAGCGCGATGGCGATCGCGTTGCGCAGCGGATTGGTCTTCAAATACATCCGTGCGTTTCTCTTTCTCTGTAAAAACATTCGCCCGTTGGGGCGGCGTGGGGAACAACACACCACGACGTGGGGGGCGGGAGTCTAATGACTTTTCAAATTTTTTACTTTCATTTGAAAGCGTAAAAAGCGCTGTAAATGAACGATGGCTGACAAAACCACGCATTCAGACGAAACCTTTTTCACATCGTCGTGAGGTGCACACCAAACAGCACCCTCGCGTGGGGCCGAGGCAGCAATAGCGGCGAGGTGCGAAGCAACTTGAGTGGATACGACCTGCCGTCGCAGCCTGCGTACAGCTGCGCGCTCCACAGCTAAACGTGCAGTGAACACGCACGCATAAAAAAAGAACCGCACTCTTGCAAGTGCGGTTCCGAAGTTGCTATTTCGCGTGCGCGATCACGCGCAGGCGCGTTGTTCAAACGTATCGCTCAGGTCTCACGCAACGCCGTGGTGATCGGCAGCCGCGCTGCGCGCAGGGCCGGGAACAGGCCGCCGACCAAGCCGATGCCGAGCGCCCACTTCAAGCCTGTCCACAGCAGCTGCGGCGAGACCTGGAACTGGAACACCACCTGGCTGAAGTTGTTGCCCAGCGTGGAGACGGTGTAGTTGTTGAACACCAGCCACGCCACCAGCCCACCGAGCAGGCCGCCGAGCAGGGCCAGCAGCATCGTCTCCAGCATCACTGCGGTCACCACCGGCACGCCGCGGAAACCGATCGCCCGCATCGTTGCGATCTCACGCGCCCGTGTCGCCACGGCCGCATACATGGTGTTGAGTGCACCGAACACCGCGCCGATCGCCATGATCGCGCCGATCACCGTGCCCAGGATGCTGATCAGCTTGCTCAGGCCGCCGGACTGCTTGCGGTAGTAGTCGCGGGTGGTCTCCACATCCAGCTTCAGGCGCGGGTCGGCCTCCATGGCGTCCTTGAACTGCTTGAAGCCCGCCGCCCCTTCGGTGCGCACGTTGACCGACTGATACGCACTGCGGTTGTACGTGGTGGACAACGTCTGCGTGTCCGACCACAGCTCCGACTCATGCACGTCATTGGAGGCGAACACACCCACCACCGTCCATTCCTGCTTGCCCAGCTGCAGGGTCTTGCCGATCTCCAGGCCCTCGAACTGCGCCTGCGCGCCCTTGCCGACCACGATCTCGCGCAGGCCCGGCTTGAACCTGCGTCCCGCGATGATGCGCACGTTGTCGCGCACGGCCCATGCCTGCTCGCCGACGCCGCGGAACTGCACGTTGGTATCGCTGTGGTCGCTGCGCGAGAGCAGGCTGATCACCTGCGACAGCTCGGCGGAGATCAGCGGTTTGCCGTCGCTGCCGCGGGCCACGCCGGGCAGGTTCTCGATCAGCGGGACCTGGTCGCGCATGATCACCGAGTTGGTTTCCGCCTGCGAGCCGCCGCGCAGCACGATCGCCACGTCATCGCTGCCGCTGCGCTCCAGGGTGGCCTTGAAGCCATTGCCCATGGCCAGCATCGCCACCAGCACCCCGACCACGCCGGCGATGCCGACCACGATCACCGAGGAGGCACCCCAGCGCTGCGGCAGGCTGGCAATGCCGATCCGTGCAGCCGCCAGCGACAAGCGGCCACTGCGGGTCAGCACCAGCCACGCGGCCAGCAGCACCGCGATCGCCAACACCATCCACCACGGCAGCACGATCCACACCACCAGGGCGACCAGCAGCGCCACTACGGTCAATACGTTCCACATCCAGTGCGTTTTCATGGTGGTCTCCTCAGCGCCCCGCAAGTGCATCGACGATCTTCAACCGCTGCGCGCGCAATGCCGGCAGCAGGCCCACCACGATCCCGATCACCGCCATCAGGCACAGCGCCATCACCCACGTCTGCGCCGGCACGCCGGGCAGGCTGATCATGCCCTGGCTGCTGGCGCTGATCACCGGCATCACGACCGAGGCCAGGCCCATGCCGATCAGCCCGCCGAGCACGATCAGCAGCACCGACTCGACCATCACCAGCACCAGTACCGTGCCATCCTTGAAGCCCAGCGTCTTGAGGATCGCCAGCTCCGGGACGCGCTCGCGCACGGCCTGGGCCATGGTGTTGCCGGTCAGCAGCACGAGGGTGAAGAACACCGCGGCCATGATCCCGGTGACGATCAAACCGATATCGGCGAACTGCTTGGCAAACGCCTGCGAGAAGGAGGCCTCGGTCTGCGACTTGGTCTCATGGTCGGAGTTCAGCGACAGCGCATCGATCGCCTGCGCCACGCGTGAGGCGTGGGCAGGGTTCTCCAGTTGCACGGTGTAGAAACTGACCTGGTTCTTGATGTAGTCGTTGGATTCATCGAAGTAGCTCCAGTGCAGCATCATCTGGCTCTCCGCACCAGCGTTGTTGCGGTCCTTGGCCCGGTAGATGCCGCTCAATACCAGCGGCCAGTCGTTGCTGCCCTTGCGCGGGAAGATCGTGGCCTGCATCGGAATGGTGTCACCCACCTTCCAGCCGAAGCGCTTGGCCAGGGCTTCACCGACCAGTGCACCGGTGCGGGTGTTCTTGAATGCCTCGGCCTGCTCGGGCGGCAGCTCGAACTCCGGGTACAGGTCCATGTAGTTGTCCGAGACCGAGAAGCTCGGGAAGAAGTTCTTCTGGTCCTGGTAGATGCCGCCGAACCACATCGCGTAGTTGACCTTGCGCACGCCCGGGGTGGCTTCGATATCGCGCAGCAGCCGCAGGGGCAGGCTCTGGGTGATCGAGAGCTTGGAGGAGACCACCAGCCGCTTGGCGCCTTCGATGGTGTCACCGCCGGAGTTGAACGCTACCCGGACCGAATCGAGCATGCCGAACAGCAGGAAAGCCGCCACCACCGACAACAACGTCAGCAGGGTGCGGGTCTTGCTGCGGAACAGCTGTGCCCAGACCAGCGAGAAATATTTCATCGCCGCATCCTCCGTCAGTGGGCCGCTGGCGCGTCGGCCAGTTCGCCCTTGTCCAGGTGCACCGTGTGCGTGGCGTACTCGGCGGCCTTGGGATCATGGGTGACCATGATGATGGTCTTGCCGTGTTCGCGGTTGAGCTGCTGCAGCAGCCCCAGGATCTCCTCGGCGGACTGGCGGTCCAGGTCACCGGTGGGCTCATCGCAGATCAGGAAGGTCGGGTCGGAAACGATCGCACGGGCAATCGCCACGCGCTGCTGCTGGCCACCGGAGAGTTCATTCGGGCGGTGGCTGCGGCGGTCGGCCAGGCCGACCAGGGTCAGGGCGATCTCGGCGTTGCGCTTGCGCTGCGCGGCGCCCAGGTGCGTGAGCAGCAGTGGCAGCTCCACGTTCTTCTGGGCGGTCAGCATCGGCATCAGGTTGTAGAACTGGAACACGAAGCCGACGTGGTGGCTGCGCCAGGTCGAGAGCTGGCCGCCGCTCATGCGGTCGATGCGCTCGCCTTCGATCTCGATCTCGCCGGCGGTGGGCGTATCCAACCCACCGATCAGATTCAGCAGGGTCGTCTTGCCCGAGCCGGACGGGCCCATCAACGCGACGAAATCGCCGGCCTGGATGTCCAGGTCGATGCCGTGCAGCACCTGCACTTTCTCGGGGCCGCGCTGGTAGGTCTTGGTGATGTTGCGGAGCGAAACCAGGGTGGACATGGGTGGTTCTCCGTGGATCGGGAAGAAAGGGCATTCGGCGCGTCCGGGCGAGGGCCGCCGGGTTCCACAGTGACGGGCAGCCGCCACCGTGCGCGCCGTGACGGCACGAGGGAATCGCACTTGCCGCGAGCGTGAGAGTGGCTCGCGTGACGCAGCTGCTGACCCGTCAGGGGGTTTCGGTGACCTTGCTGCCGTCGTGCAGCTCGGCCGGTGGTGTGGTCACCACGACCTCGCCGGCGCTCAGGCCCCGGGTGACCTGGCGGTCGTTGTTGAGCGTGGTGCCCACGGTGATCGCGCGCTGTTCCACCCGCGCGTCGTCCTTGACCACGAAGGCGACCGTCTTCTGCTCGCGCTCCACGATCGCCGAGGCCGGGACGCGCACGCCCTGCGGTTTGGCGGCTTCGGCAGGCTGGGCGCTCTCCAGGAAGCTGACCCGCACGCCCATCTCGGGAACGATGCGTGGGTCCTTTGTCTTCAGCGCCACGCGCACTTTCACGGTGGCCTTGCCGCGGTCGGCGGTGGGGATGATCGCGATCACCTCGGCCGGAATTTTCCAGTCCGGGTAGGCATTGAGCGTGGCCTCGACCGGCATCTTCGGCTGCACGCGGCCGATGAAGGATTCGCCGACCTCGACTTCGATCTCCAGCGAATCCATGTCCACGATGGTGCCGATGCCGGTGCGGGTGAAGCCGCCGCCCGCCGACAGCGGCGAGACGATCTCGCCCGGCTGGGCAGCCTTGGCGGTGACCACGCCGGAGAACGGCGCGCGCACGATGTTGTTGTCCACGCCCAGGTCGGCGATCGCCAGCGAATCGCTGGCCACGGTGGTGTTGCGCTGGGCGGTTCTGAGCTGGGCGCGGAGGTTGTCGCGCTGAGCGATGGCCAGGTCGTACTGCGAGCGCGAGACCAGCTGCTGGCCAACCAGTGCCTGCAGGCGGCCCGCTTCGGCGTCGGCCTGGGCCACCTGGGCCTGCAGCCCGGCCAACTGGCTGCGTGCGGCTTCAAGCTGCGAGGCGGAGAGGCTGCGCTGGGCGTTGGCATCGATCGGGTCGAGTGTGGCCATCACCTGGCCCTCTTCCACGCGCATGCCTTCCTCGATCATCACCTCCCGGACCTTGCCGGTGATCTTGGCCGAGACGGTGGCCATGCGCCGAGCGACCACGTAGCCGCTGGCGTCGAGCACCGAGCTGCTGGCGCCGCCCTGCTGGATCGCCACCACGGGCGCGGTGGTCACAGCGATCGGGCGCTCGCGGCCGAGCACGAACCAGGCCAGGCCGGCCAGCACAATGAGAAGGACGATCGCCAGCACGATCCAGCGGCCACGTCGCGAGGGCGACGGGGGCGGCGAACCGGCCTTGCGGTCGATGCGGAGTTCCTTGAGCAGTTCAGCGGATGCGTTCATCGTGAGTCTGGACGGGGAATCGGGCCGAGTGTGACCGCATCGGCGGCCGAGGGGCAAACCGGCACGGTGGCCGGGGTGGTGCACAGCATGCCCGGCAGCCTGCGGCGCCGGCAGTGACAGCTGTCACCCGCATGGGCTGACGACGGCCACTGCGGTGGGCCGCGCCGATGACGGACGCTGTGGCTGTCCTCTTCGGGAGTCCGCCATGACTGAATCCATTGCCTCTCCAGTGGCCTGCCTTCGCTGGCACCGCTGTGGCCGACCTGGCATCTGGCCCAGCTGGCATTGCCGGCGGTCGGCCAGCCGGCGCAGGGCAGTGCTTGGGTGCATGTGGCCGTGCTGCTCTGCATTACCGTCATGGCGCTTGGGCTGGCACGGCGCCGCCTGCGGCGCATCGGCTGAAGTGGCATGATCGCGCCTGTTCGTTCTGCCCTGGAATCGTCCGTGTCCTTCAGTCGGCCCGCCTCCCTGTTGCGCCCTGCGCCGGATTCGGCCGTGGCCGAGAACCTGCGGCGCGGCAGATCGCCGTGGGTCGATGCGATCCACCTGCTGTGGACGCTGTGGGTGTTCCTGACGCCGTTGTTCGGCGGTGGCTACACGTGGCGCTGGGCGGCGCTGACCCTGCTGACCTATCCGGTGTTCCTGGTCCTGTACGCCGCTGTGCTGCTCGCACCGCGTTGCCACGCACCGCGCTATGCGCTGTCGATGGTGGTACTGGGGCTGGTGCCGCTGGCGTGGTACCCCTCGGCGGTGAGCTACTTCATTTTCGGCTGTGTCACCCTGCGCGTCTCGCGCCGCAGTGGCTACGGGCGCTATCTGCTGCAGCTGGTGGGCTTGAACGCGTTGTTCGTGGTGGTGGGTCTGTTGGCCCACTATCCGTGGCAGGCGCTGATCTGGATCCCGAGCATGGCAATGATCATCAGCCTGGTGGTCAATTTCGAAACCGCGAGCCATGAACAGGATGCAGCGCTGCAGCTGTCCCAGGATGAAGTGCGCCGGCTGGCGGCGACTGCCGAACGCGAGCGCATCGGCCGCGATCTGCACGATCTGCTGGGGCATACGCTGTCCTTGATCACCTTGAAGCTGGAGCTCTCGCGCAAGCTGGCCGACCGCGATCCGGTGGGCTCGCGCCGCGAAGTGGACGAGGCTGAAACGATCGCGCGGCAGGCGCTGGCCGAAGTGCGCAGCGCGGTGACCGGTATCCGCGCCAGCGATCTGGCCGCCGAACTGGCTTCGGCCCGATTGCTGCTGGAGTACCAGCATGTGCATCTGCACTACGCGCCGCCGCCGCCGATGCCGGTCGATACCGAGCGTGCGCTGTCGCTGGTGCTGCGCGAGGCGGTGACGAATGTCGCCCGCCATGCGCAGGCGCGGCAGGCGTTGATCACCTTCGAACAGGACGGGCGCAGTCTGTTGATGCAGATCCGTGATGACGGGCGCGGCGGCGTCCACGTTGATGGGAACGGGCTGACCGGGATGCGCGAACGCGTCGCTGCACTGCGTGGCACCCTGGCGGTGCAGTCGGCAAAAGGGGAGGGCACCTGCGTGACGGTGCGGGTCACCTTGCCGGCCGCGACCACCGCCGTGGTGGCGCCGGTGGAGATGCCGACCGCGCCGTCGCTGCCTGCCGGGGGCGCATCATGATCCGCATCGTGCTCGCCGAAGACCAGGCGATGGTGCGTGGCGCCTTGTCCGCGCTGCTCGGGCTGGAGCCGGACATCGAGGTGCTCGGCAGTGCGGCCGACGGCGAGGCCGCGTGGCGGATGCTGCAGCAGCTCAAACCGGACATCCTGGTCACCGACATCGAAATGCCTGGGCTGTCCGGGCTGGAGCTGGCGCAGCGGATCGCCCGCCAGGGGCTGCCGATCAAGGTGGTGATCGTCACCACCTTCGCGCGTTCGGGTTTCCTGCGCCGCGCGCTGGATGCCGGCGTCTGCGGCTACCTGCTCAAGGACGCCCCGGCCGAGCGCCTGGCCGATGCGCTGCGCCAGGTGCAGCACGGCGGCCGCGCGATCGACCCGCAGCTGGCATTGGATGCATGGTCGCAGGCCGATCCACTCAACGACCGCGAGCGTCAGGTGCTGCGCCTGTCCGGCGACGGCCGCTCGGCCAGCGAGATCGCCACCCAGCTCGGCCTCTCGCACGGCACGGTGCGCAACTACCTGTCCGAGTGCATCGGCAAGCTCGGCGTCGCCAACCGCATCGAAGCGTATCGGCTGGCGCGGCAGAAAGGCTGGCTGTAACGCGGTCGGTGGCTACCAGGATGCCAGGCAGCCTGATTTATCCGGCATCATCGTTGCGCTCTTTCTCCGGCCCCTTCGCCATCGCCTGGAACACGCCATCGCGGCGCACCCACAGGTGGAACAGCGCCGCTGACAGGTGCATCACCACCGTGGCGAACAGCACATAGGCGAGCAGGCTGTGTGCGTTGCGCAGGGCGGCGTACAGCGCCGGGTTGTGTGGCAGGATCGCCGGCAGGTGGACGCCTCCTCCCATCACGATCGGGTAGCCGCCGGCAGAGAGCATGCCCCAGCCGACCAGCGGCATCGCCAGCATCAGTCCGTACAGCACCCAGTGCGAGGCATGCGCGGCCGCGGCCTGCCAGGCGGGCAGATCGGCTGGCAGCGGCGGTGGGCGATGCCGCAGGCGGTTGTACAGGCGCACCAGCACCAGCAGCAGGATCGCGATGCCGAGTGGTCGATGCAGATCGATCAGCATCGGCCGCCAGTGCAGCGAAGCGACCATGGTCACACCGACGAACAGCATGGTCAGGATCATCGCCGCCATCAGCCAGTGCAGGACGCGTGCGAGGAGATTGAAATGGCCGGCATCACGGTTCATCGCGCACCTTCCTTGCCCGTCGCAACGGGTGCTTTGCCGCTGGCGATTTCGCGCTCGCGGCGATTGAACGATTGCGAATACACCGCCGAGCGTGCGGCCAGGATGGGATCATCCGTGCCCGCTACACCACTGGGCAGGATCAGCGGATCGTAATTGAGATCGCGGCACGCGCCGGTGGCCTGCGGCTGCATGCTGCTCAGGGTGAGTGTGCCGGCCTTCACCTGGCGGCGGTCCTCCGGCCAGACCTGCGAGGGATCATTGACCGGGTCGCCATCATTGGCGAGGGTCACCCACATATCCCAGCGCACCGGGCCCTGCGCCAGCCGCTGCGCGAACTCCTCACTGAGGAGATCATCGTCGGACTGCGCGCGCTGCTCCGGCGTCATGTCCTCGAAGGGCGCCTGCGGGCGCATGCTCCAGCGCACGAAGCGGTGGCTGCCATCGGTGGCGGTGAAGCGGAAACTGTTGACGCCGTTGTAGGTGGTGTTGGCCCAGCTGTTCGACCACGGGGCGGTCTTGGCCCACTGCTGGAAGGCACGCGCGGAGGGGTACTTCTCCAGCACGGCGGCCATCTTTGCCGGGTCCGGTTTACCGGTGGCCGGGTCCGGGATGCCGGCGCGGGTCTGTTCCAGGAAGGCCTCGGCAGTGGGCACCGCGAAGAACGGGAAGCTGTTCATCGCCATGCGCCATTCCTGGCCGTCGTCGCTGACCAGCTGCAGCGCCATGCTGCGCACGCGGGCCTTGTTGTCGGCGCCATGCGGGTCACCGCCGCCGATCGAGAGGCGGCCCAGTACCGGTACCTGGCGCTGGCGGAACACGCGTGCCGAACTCAGCGCCGCGCCCTCCGGTGTGCCCTGGAACACGCCGCTGACGCAGACACCTTTGGTATGCGCGCGGCGGAAGCCGGGCTGCGGGGGGCCGGTCGCCTCGATGGCATCGGTGAAGGTCTGCGCGGTGACGCGGTCGCGGCCGATCCAGCCGGCCAGCCAGGCAAAGGCCAGCACCAGGCCGCCGGCGATCAGGGCGATCAGGGCGATCCACAGCAACGGTGAGGGAGGGCGTGGGGCGCCCGGTTCGCGACCAGCGCGGGTATAGCCGAAGAGCGACATGTCCGGATTCCTGCCTTCACGATGCGTGTGGGTGGGCGACAGGAGCATGGTGTCAGAACCCGGCGCAGGCCGATATTCACATTTTCGACAACGTTTCAAAAACGACGATCCCCGCCGGGGCGGGGATCGTGTGGTTCAGCGCGTGCCGGGCATCACCCGGCCGTGCTTCAGGCGTAGCGCGTCTTGAGCATCGCCCACGCCGAGCGCAGCGCCAGCGCCTCGCCACCGGCCGGGCGGCCCGGGCGTTCGCCGTCGTTCCAAGCGTATACATCCAGGTGCGCCCAGGTCTGGCCTTCCGCGATGAAGCGCTCCAGGTACAGCGCGGCGGTGACCGAGCCGGCCATGCGCGAACCGGCATTGGCCAGATCCGCGATGTTGCTGTGCAGGTAGCGCAGGTACGGGCGCCACAGCGGCATGCGCCAGACCGGATCGCGCACCGATTCACCGGCCTGCAGCCACTGCTGGGCCAGGGTGTCGTCGTTGCTGAAGAGCGCCGGCAGATCCGGGCCGAGCGCGATGCGGGCCGCGCCGGTCAGGGTGGCGAAATCGAGCACGATCTCCGGCTGCTGCTCGCTGGCATAGGTCAGTGCATCGGCGAGGATCACGCGCCCTTCGGCGTCGGTGTTGTCGATCTCGATGCTCAGGCCCTTGCGGGTGGCGATCACTTCGCCCGGGCGGAACGCATCCGGACCGATCGCGTTTTCCACCGCCGGGATCAGCAGGGTCAGCTGCACCGGCAACTGCTGGGCCATGATCAGGCCGGCCAGGCCCAGTGCGTGCGCGGCGCCGCCCATGTCCTTTTTCATGTTGCGCATGCCGTCGCCCGGCTTGATGTCCAGCCCGCCGGTATCGAAGCACACGCCCTTGCCGACCAGCGCCACATGCGGCTGGCCCGGGTTGCCCCAGCGCAGCACGATCAGGCGCGGCGCGCGATGCGAGGCGCGGCCCACCGCGTGGATGGACGGGAAGTTCTGCTCCAGCAACGCATCGCCGGTGATCACCTCGATCTGCGCACCATGCGCGGTGGCCAGCTCGCGCGCGGCGTCTTCGAGCTGCTGCGGCCCCATGTCTTCGGTCGGGGTGTTGACCCAGTCGCGCACGCGCAGGCTGGCGGCGATCACGTCGCGCACTTCAGCCGAGGGCGTGGCGGCCAGCTGGGCCGGCGCGCGGTTCGGTTTGCGATACCGCGCGAAGCGGTAGCTGCCCAGGCCCCAGCCGAGCTGCAGCAGGGTCTCGATCTCCGGTGCCAGTGCATCCGCCAGCGTCCAGACGGTGCCTTCGGGCAGCGCGAACGGCGCATGCGCGTAGCTGTAGACATCCCCCGGGTCGCCCACACCGACGATGGCGCCGGCCAGGCCGTGTTCGCCCGGCAGCAGCACCACGCTGCCACCGCTGCCGTTGAACCGCTGCGCATCCAGCCACGCGCCGAGCGCGTCGGATTGCTGCGCACGCCAGCCGGCGTACTGCTCGCGGGTCATCACGTGCAGCGGCAGGGCGTTGCGCGTCTCGGAAGTGAAACCGTTGATCTGGGACATGGGATTCGAGTGCTCCTTGGGCGGCGGCTTACGCGTGCTGGGCGGATGCGTTCGCATCCAGCCAGTCGGCCAACCCGGTCAGGGTGTCGAACTGCAGATCGGGCTGCAGTGAAGGGTGGGTCCAGGTGTGTTCTTCGCGGTTGATCCAGCAGCCGCGCAGGCCGGCCTGCATCGCACCGACCACGTCCATCTCGGCGTGGTCGCCGACGTGCAGTACCTGGGCAGGTGCGATGCCGAGGCGATCGCAGGCGGCGTGGAAAATGCTGGCGGCCGGCTTGGCCGCACCGTGCTCGCGCGAGCCGAGCTGGAAGGTGAAGTGGTGGGACACGCCAATCCGCTGCAGGTCGGCATTGCCGTTGCTGAGCGCGGCGACCGGCACGCGCGCGGCGATCCGGGCCAGTGCGTCCATCGCATCCGGGTAGAACTCCACCTGGTTGCGCGCGGCGTAGAACGCCTCGTAGGCCGGTTCCAGCAGCGCCGGATCGGCGCCGCTTTTGTCCAGCGCCTCGCTCAGCGTCAACCGGCGCAGCGCGCTCAGGTCGTAGTGCAGGTGCGGGTTGTCATGGAAGGAGCGCTCGCGCAGTTCGCGCATCGCCGCCACCGGATACATCGCGGCGGTGGCGGGGCTGTGCTGGAGCATCCACTCGTACAACACCTGGTCGATGCGGGCGCCGATGGGGGCGAACGGCCACAAGGTGTCGTCGAGGTCGAGGGTGATGGCTTGGACTGGGAAATTCACCCCGCCATTCTACGCCTGCGCGCGCGGGCTTTCATGGCGCGCGCAGGCGCCGAGGTGAGGTGCTTCAGCGCAGGTCGTAGGAGCAGGCGATGGATGCCTGGCCCTCGTCCTGCCGCACGCTCAGGTCGTGGCGGCCCACTTCCAGCGTGTAGTCGCCGGCTTCATTGCGCGGAATCTTCGCCAGCGCTGCGATCTGGTCGATACCGGCCGTGCTGAAGTAGGCGGTATAGCTGTCGATGCTGTCCTCGCCGCTGGCGCCGTCGTACAGGTGCAGGCGGTTCACCGGCTGGCCCAGCACGAGCAATGGTTTGGTCAGCGCATACTCGCCATCGGACAGTTCGCCGTACGCCTGCAGCTCGGTCGGCTTGAGCACCTTTGCCAGCGCGGCGAACTGCGCAGGCGTCAGGTGACGCTTGCAGGTGACCGCCTCGATCAGCTGGCGGCTGGCCACCTCGGCGCTGGGTGGGGGAGCGGCCAACGTCGGGGCAGCAAGGGTGACAAGGCCGGCGAGGGCGAGGCAACGGACAGCGAGGGAAGACATCAGGGCCGGGATCCATCCGAAAAGGTGCCGGTATTCTGGCAGCACCGGGGATCGCGCGCCCAGCCGTATCCTTGCCCTGAACCGCTTATTCCAGCAGCTTGGCCCAGCCCTGGGTGCCATCCAGCCGCGCCAGCACCAGCTTGATGCAGACCAGCAGCGGCACCGCCAGAAGCAGGCCGATCATGCCCCACAGCCAGCCGAACACCATCAGCGCCAGGATCAGGATCAGCGGTGAGATCGCCATCCGGCGGCCGAGCACGATCGGCGTCACCACCTGGCCTTCGACGGTATGCAGGGCGAGATAGCACGCGGCCGGCAGCAGCGCCTGGAACGGATCACTGAACTCCACGAAGCCCATCAGCAGCATCAGCGCCACGCCGATCAGCGGTCCCACATACGGCGCGAAGTTCAGCAGCGCCGCCACGGTGCCCCACAGCAGCGCCTCCTGCAGCGAGATGCCGAGCAGCAGCAGGATGCCGGCGAACACCAGGCCGACCAGCGTGTTGATCACGGTGATGGTCAGCACATAGCGGGACACCTCGCGTTCGATCGAACGCAGGATGTCGGTCGTGAACCGTTGCTGCTGGCGGCTGGGGAACAGGGCGATGGCGTGCTTCTGCAGGCTCTGCCCGTAAATCATGAAGAACAGGGTCAACAGCACCACCGCCAGCACCGAAGCAGCCAACCGTGGTGCACGGGTCAGGACCTTGTACGGATCATCCATCTGGGTGCGCACGATCTGCACCCGGCGGCTGCCTTCGCCACCGGCCACCCGCGCGAAGTTCTCGGCGGCCTGGTTGGCCTGCTGCACCGGCTTGGTCAGGTTCTGTACCTGGCGGGCGACCTTGCGCAGCTGCTGCGGTGCCTCCTGGGCCCACTCCATCGCCGGGCCCACCAACTGCACGCCCAGTGCGGCAGCGCCGCTCAGGCCCACGCCAAGCACCAGCACCGCACCGAGGAAACGGGGGATCCAGATCTTCTGCAGCACCCGCAGGATCGGGTTGCCGACCAGCGCGAAGAACATCGCCAGCAGGATCGGCAGCACCACGTCCTGCGCCGCCCACAGGGTAAAGGCCACCGCCAGGGTGGCCAGGATCACCAGCGACATCGGCGCGCGTGGCCGGGGCGGGGAAGGTGCGACAGCGGCTTCAGCGGAAGGGGATACCGGAACGCTCATGCAGGTCGCACACTGGAAAGGAGCGTCATTATTGGGCAAGCCGGGTGCGCATGGCGTGTGGGGGGCGTGCAGACGAAGAAAGGCCCCGCGACGGGTATCGCAGGGCCTTTGGATAGTGCGTCCGAGCGCGGTGCGATCAGCGTTCGGACAGGTCCGTGGCGGCTTCCGCCGGTTGCGGCTGATGCGGCGAGGCCGGATCGGCACGCCGTTCCGGAGTGAGCCGTGGCGCGGCTGCTGCCGGAGCCCGAGCCGCCTGACGCGGCGCCTGATCGGTGGCGTCATCCACCTTGTCGGCCGCCTGCTCGGCGGTGTCAGCCGCTTCGCTGGCCTGCATCGAGGCGAACGCGGCCTGGGTACTGGCCACCAGATTGGAGACCGAGCCGATCATCTGCAGCCAACGCGCGCCCTGCACTTTCGCGCCGAGCCCGGTCGGCTCCAGCTTGCCGGCCAGGAAGCCGCCGGCGAGACCGACGGTGATGATGCGCAGCGGTGTCCATCCGGTACGCCAGACGGTGCTGAGGGTGGACCAGCTGCTGCGGGTTTTTTCGACCCGCACCGCCACCACCAGCTCGGCACGCTGGACGCGTTGCCGCAAGGCTTCGAAGTTCATCGCTTCACCCCCGTGGTATCCACGTCGGCATCGGGATCTTCATCGCTCGGTTCGTCATACAGGCCCAGCCGCGACAACTGGCGGCGGGTGGCATGCATGCCGGTATGGCGGAAGAAGAACGAGACCCGCCACATCGCGTAACCGGTGACGAGCAGGCTGACGATCGACGTGATCAGCAGCGAATGGAACCAGGACAGGCCCCATCGCTGCATCAGGGCGATCAGCGTACCGGCCAGCAACAACCAGGCCGACGCGCCGAATACGATCGCCACGCCGGCCCAGGCCAGTGCCCGGCCAAACGCGCTGCGCGCCAATGCGAAGTCGGCCGAGGCCAACCGTCGCAGGGAGCGCAGCGTGTGCTTGGCCGAATCCACCGTCTCGCGACCGGCCTCACCCACCTGGCGGATGCTCTCGTCCAGGCGGGGTGCTTTTTCACCGCTGTCCGGTGGCGGGGTATCCGCGCCACCGGGGGCGGGCGACTGGGCTTGATCGCTCACGCCGTTGCTTACTTGTCGCCGCCGCTGCGGGCCAGCTTGGCGATGATCCAGCCGGCGGCGAAGGCGACGCCGAAGGAGGCCAGCGGACGCTCACGGATCAGTTCGGCGGCGCTGTCGACCAGGTCCTTGCCCTTGTCCATCAGTGCATCGACCTGTTCCTTGGCAGCGGCACCACCGAACTCGGCCGCGGCCAGACCGGACAGCGCGGTATCGGACAGCTCGGCCTTGACGTTGGCCTTGCCGAGGCGCAGCTCATCACCGGCAGCGCCGGTGGCGCCCTTGATCGCACCGCCGGCAGCGGTGGCCGCCGACTTCAGGTGCGAGCCGGCTTCGCCCAGGTGTTCCTTCAGGTTCTCGGTATTGGTGGGGCTCATCGTGTATCTCCTGCTATGCGATGGGGAAGGTGACCGCGGACGATCCGACGGCAACGAACACAAGGTAATAGCATCGGCCGGGTGTAAGCGACGTTACGGCTGACGCCGCGTTCAGCGCATCACCAGCTGGCCGCCGCCATTTCCCCGGATGATCCTGAGCACCAGCTGCGCCGGGCGCTGCTGGAAGTTGGCGCGCCAGCTGGCGAGGTCGGCAAACTCACCTGCCGTTGCCGCGGTGATCACGTCGCCCTGCGCAAGCCCGGAGGCTGCCGCGCGGCTGCCGCGTTTGACGTCACTGACCAACACCCCGCTGACACCGGCCTGGCGCAGCGACTCGGGCAGATCGACGAAGGTGGCCCCGCCCAAGCGCGGATCGAGCGACTCGCCGGTGACCGCGCGTGCCTGTTCTTTCAGCGTGGCCTTGATCTGCAGCGGCTTGCCCTCACGGCGCACGTCCAGGGTCAGCGTGCTGCCGACCGGTTGCAGGCCTTCCACGTTGTGCAGCGCCTGGGCACTGTCCACGCGCTGGCCGTTGGCCGACACCACCACATCGCCCGGCTTGAGTCCGGCGGCCGCGGCACTGGACCCGGCCAGCACGCGGGTCACCAGCGCCCCCCGCGTCTCGGTCAGCCCCAGGCCCTGCGCGATCTGCTGGGTCAGGTTCTGCGCCTCGATGCCGAGCGTGCCACGCACCACCACGCCGTGTTTGACCAGCTGGTCGACCACATCGCGCGCCAGGTTGGAGGGGATCGCCAGGCCCAGGCCGATGTTGCCGGCCATGCTGCCCTGCGGATTGAAACTGGCGGTATTGATGCCGACCAGTTGCCCCTGCAGGTTGACCAGCGCACCGCCGGAATTGCCCGGGTTGATCGAGGCATCGGTCTGGATGAAGTTCTGGTAGCCCAGCCCGCGGATGCCGCTGCGGCCCACCGCAGAGACGATGCCGGAGGTGACCGTCTGGCTGAAACCGAAGGGGTTGCCGATCGCCACCACGAAGTCGCCCACGCGCAGCTGGGCGCTGTCGCCGAGCTTGATCTCGGTCAGGTTGCCGGTCGGAATGCGGATCAACGCGACATCGGTATCGGCATCGGAGCCGATGAATTCAGCCTTCACCGTGCGCCCGTCGGCCAGGGTCACCTGCACGTCGTCGGCGTTGTCGATGACGTGATGGTTGGTCAGCACCAGGCCCTCGGCGGCATCGATGATGACGCCCGAGCCCAGTGATTCGTTGATGCGTTCCTGCGGCACTTCCGGGAACAGCCGGCGGAAGAACGGGTCGTTGAAATAGGGGTTGCGCACGCGCACCACCTGCTTGGTGTTGACGCTGACGACTGCCGGCATCACCCGCTCCAGCATCGGCGCCAGCGAGGGCACCGCCTGGCCGGCGATCGCTGCGGGCAGCGCGGCCGTGGTCGGAATCGTGTACGCGGCTGGCGCCGCTTCGGCACGGTTGTCCAGGTGCGCGTTGATGGCCGTGGCGGTGAACCCGCCGAAGGCAGCGGCGAGGGCGAGCGTGAGCAGGGTCGGGAGCGGTCGCATGGTCCGGCGGTTCCGTGTCGGAGGGGACGGGGGCAGGGAAAACACGTATACGGTAATTCAACCTGAATGAGTGTGTCCGCAATCGGCTAAACCTTGGATGAAATTCGCCGCGTCGTCGGCCTTGCGGTGACGTTGCCTGGGCACGGATGGCGGGGCCGATATGGGCCGGTGGCGAGGTGCGAAGGAGGGCGGTGTGGTGTGCTTGGCAACGTCCAGGCGCACCCGGGTCATGCACCTGCAAGGCGCATCCGCGTCATCGAAACCAGCGCAAATGCCGGGTGCGAGGGCAGGGAATGGATCAAGTGCGACGATCAATCATGGGCTCATTGAATGCAGCCGACATGCGCATCGAGACACATCGCGTGCGCCACGCGCTGGAGCGCCGATGCTGTTTTCAAGGGGTTTCGTGCAAGTGGTTGGTGCGTTGCTTGCTGCCGACGATGGGGGTGCTACTGTCGGCGTGGCACGAGCATCGCATCAAGACCGTTCCACGATGGACCGCGCCGGTATAGCATCGCCAGCGATTTGACTAACCAGGCCCCTTAGGAGGCACTCAATGAGCAACGGTAATGGTGTGACCACGGTTCTCTCGCAGACCGTCGAAGATGCAAAAGAAACCGCCACCAACGTCGGCGAGACCATCGCACACGTTGCGGAAGATGCCGTCGCTTCGGTCAAGAAGACCGCCAAGCGCGCCCGCAAGGCTGCCACCACCCAGGTCGCCAAGGTCAAGAAGGCCGTGACCAAGGTCGAGAAGACCGTCGCCAAGAAGGCTGACAAGGCGGCCAAGTCGGTCGGCAAGACCCTGGCCACCGCCAAGCAGAAGCTGGAAGCGGCCAAGAAGAACGCCAAGGCCGAAGCCACTGCCATCAAGAAGCAGGTCGCCAAGAAGAAGGCCGCCGCTGAAAAGGCCGTGACCAAGACCACCAAGGCTGCCGGCAAGAAGGCCACGACCGCCAAGAAGGCCGTGACCAAGAAGGCGGCTGCTGCCAAGAAGACCGTGACCAAGAAGGTTGCCACCGCCAAGAAGGCTGTCGCCAAGAAGACCGCGACCGCCAAGAAGGCCGTGACCAAGAAGACCGCTGCCGCCAAGAAGACCGTCGGCAAGAAGGTCGCCGCTGCCAAGACCGCTGTTGCCAGGAAGTCGGCGACCGCCAAGAAGGCCGTGACCAAGAAGACCGCAGCGGCCAAGAAGGTGGCCGGCAAGAAGACCGCCGTCGCCAAGAAGACCGTCGGCAAGAAGGTCGCCACCGCCAAGAAGGCTGTGGCCAAGAAGTCGGCGACCGCCAAGAAGGCGGTGACCAAGAAGACCGCGACCGCCAAGAAGGTGGCCGGCAAGAAGACCGCCGTCGCCCGCAAGTCGGTTGGCAAGAAGGTCGCCACCGCCAAGAAGGCCGTGACCAAGAAGACCGCGGCCGCCAAGAAGACCGTCGGCAAGAAGGTCGCTACCGCCAAGAAGGCTGTGGCCAAGAAGGCCCCGGCGAAGAAGGCTCCGGCCCGCAAGGCCGCCCCGGCCAAGCGTGCTGCTGCCAAGCCGGTTGCCCGCAAGGCGCCGGCCAAGCGCGCGCGCAAGTAAGTAAGTTGTAACGTGCTGCTCCTGCCTGAGGGCGGGAGCGGCATGGTGGGAACGGCCTGTCCCCGTCCCCGGTCATTTGCCCGTCCCGGGTCATTTCGGCATCCCCGGTCGAGCGCATCGCGTCACTGTGCGATCAGGCTCCCGGATCATGCCCCCACTGTTCCGCTTCCCTCGGCTCCTGCGCCCAGCCGGAGCATGCTTGACGGTGCCTCCCTGCGTCTGTTGCTAACCTGACCGGCACACGTTCACGGGAAGATGCAATGCGCGGTCTCGACTTCAGCTCCTGGCAGGCCATGCTCTCCACCCTGGTCGGGTTGGCGATCATTACGTTGATCGGCGTCGGCATCCGGCTCCTGGTCATGCAGACCATGCAGCAGCGTCGCGAGCGCGAGAATCGTCAGATCAACGAGCGTCTGCGTACGCTGATCGCCGCTTACAAGATCCTTGGCGGCTCATTCACCGGCACGCTCGATGTCGATCCACGCCATCGCCGGGATTTCCGCGCGCTGCCCGACGGCAGCGAAGACGGCGATGCGCTGCACCTGCCGGCGGAGGCCGAGAACGGTGGCGAGCGTGCGCGGCGGATCCGTGATGCGGTGGAAGCGGCCCTGTCGGACATCGTCCTGCTGGGCACCGACGAGCAGGTGCGCCTGGCCGCCCACGCCGCCAACGAGATGGCCCAGGGTCGCCTCGTTCCCACGGCCGAGCTGGTGGTGTCGCTGCGTGACTTCATCCGTCAGGCGCTGGACCTGGATCCGATTCCAACCACGGTCACCATCCCGCGCCAGGGTCCCGCACGGCCCTCGGCCGGTGCGAAGGGCAAGGGCGATGCGGGTGACAAGGGCGGCGGCAAAGGCGGCGGCAAAGGCGGCGGAGGGATGGGCGGTGGAGGCGGTGGTGGTATGGGAGGAATGGGCGGTGCTGGCATGGGAGGTGGAGCGGACGATCCTGCCGACGCTCATCGCTGAGCGGCCCGCATCCGCTCACGGCGAGGCGGCCGCCCCGATCCGGTAGGGCGGCGGCGTCGCACCCATCAGATGGGTGACGAAGTAATCCCACATCCGGCGCATGTAGTAATCGTCGTTGCGGAACAGTTCGTGGTCCTGGTTGGGCAGGTAGAGCAGGTCGTAGTCCTTGTTGGCCAGCGTGAGGGCGCGCGCCAACTGCAGGGTCAACGCCGGCATCGCGTTCTCATCCAGGTCGCCGTAGACCAGCATCAGCCGACCCTGCAGGCGATCGGCCAGTGCATCGTTGGCCAGTGGCTGGAACAGCGCTGGTACTGCATCCGGTGCTGGGCGCACGGCGGTGCCGTCTGCATAGACCGGCTGGCCGCCGACCAGGCGGTCCATGCCGTGGATCGCGCCGCCGTACATGCCCTGGAAGCTGTGGCTGCCGGCCGAAGCCACCCCGACCTTGTAGAACGCCGGATGGCGCAGCAGGGCACGCGCCGCACTGTAGCCGCCGAAGGAATGCCCATAGATGCCGACCCGCGTCAGGTCCATGCCCGGATAACGTCTGGCCAGCTGGCGGATCGCCGCGACGTGATCGTCCAGCTGCAGATCCGCCGCGCTCAGGAAGCTGGCATCGTGGAAAGCCTTGGAACGTCCGGGTGTGCCACGCGCATCGATGCTCACCACCACGAAGCCGAGCTGGGCCAGGCTGGAGCGCGCGACGGGGTTCATCGTCGCGGTGGCGTCGACGAAGCCCACCGGGGTATTGGTGATGTGCGGTCCGCCGTACATGGCATCGATGACCGGATGCCGTCCATCCTCGCGGTAGCCAGGCGGCAGATAGACCGTGGCCTGCAGTTGGGTGCGTCCATCGGCGGCCAGGACACTCACCCGCTGCGGTGGCGTCCAGCCGGCGGCGCGCACGGCGCGGTCGTCGCCGCGCTCCAGTTCCAGCACGACCCGGCCATCGCCCGTTGAGCGCAGCACGCTGACCGGCGCCTGGTCCACCCGCGAGTAGCCATCGACCACGTACGCCGCCGAGGGCGACAGCAGGTGGGAGGGCCGCCCGCCCATGAGCACGCCGGTTCCGCCATCGATCGCGTGATCAGCTGCTTCCGGTGTCAGCAGGACCGGCGCGCCACCGTCCAGCGACACGCGGTACAGGCGTCGTTGGTACGGATCCCCCGGCTCGCGCCCGCCGGCGGTGAACAGCACCTGGCGACGCACCTCATCGACGCCGACCACATCGCGCACCAGCCATGCGCCCGTGGTCAGCTGACGGACGACACGTCCATCGCGGCGATCGACCAGGTACAGATGGCCCCAGCCATCGCGCTGCGAGAACCAGACGATGCCATCGTCGCGCTGCAGAACGTGCACCGCCGGCCGGTTGTAGGGATAGCTGTTGAGCTGCGCACGGGTATCGCTGCGCTCTTCCCGTACGGTACGCACGCCGCCGGTGCGGACATCCACCTCGACCAGACGCAGCCGCGCGGGGTGGTCATAGCGCACGATCGCCGTATAGACCTTGGCGGCATCGGCCGACCAGCCCAGCACGCCGGCCTCGGTCAACGTGTGCCAGCCCTCGGGAACGGCGATGCTGCGTGTGCCGCCGACCACTTCGGTGACGAACCATGCATCGCGGACCTGCTCGGCGTCGCCCAGCAGGCCCAGGCGTACTTCATGCACGACCGGGCGGAACCCGGTGGTCGGCGCAGTCGCCAGGTAGGGATAGGGCAGGACCTTGCGTTCGTCGTAGCGCGCGCCGAATAGGCGCTGGCTGTCCGGTGACCAGGTGACCGCGAACGGCGGCATCTGCATCCGGCCTTCCCGTCGCGGAATGCCGCGCAATGCAAAATCGGGCAGTACCCCATAGCCGTACGAGGGCTCGCCATCCACGGTGAGCGCCCGTCGTTCACCGTCGGCACCACGCCGCAGCCACAGGTTGTCCTGCCCGACCCGCACGCTGTGTCGACCGTCCGGCGCAGGCAGGTCGCGGGGATCGGCGACCGCTGAGGTTTGCAGCGCACACGGCAGCGGCAGCGTGCAGGCCACGACCTGCCTTGCGTCCACGCGCAGCGTGATCCGCAATCCATCGCCGCTGCGGGCGACGCGGTCCACCTGCTGCATCACCGCGCCTGGATCGGCGACCCCGGCAGCCTGCAGTGCCGCCTGCATGACGTTTTGGTCAAACAGCGCCGTGCGCGTGGAGGCCGCCGGATCGACCAGCAGGTAGCGGGTGCGGCCATCGTCCTCCTGGCGGGCATACCAGAAGCGACCGTCCTCCAGCCAGTGTGGCGCGACGGTAGCATTGCGGACCTTGCCGCGCAGCCGCTGGTCGAGCACACGTTCGGCGCGCTGGTACTGCATCAGGCCCGGTGCCTCGGCCTTGGCCGGCGGGCTGGCGGTCGCGGTGACCGCCAGCCCCAGAACGAGCAGACAGTGAAACATTCCCGAACGTGCTGCGGCCATGCGTCTCGCTCCCTGATGACGGTCGCCCGGCAGGCAGCATCGTCCTCATGGCGCGTGCTCCTGTCAGCCTGGAGCCCCGAGCATGCCGGTGCTCCAGCGCGCACTCAAGCGGCGCTGCCGCAGCGGGTATGCCCTTCCTGGCCCCGCTCAGCTCTTGAGTTCCACCACCGGCACGAAGCCGCCGTAGATCATCCGCTTACCGTCGAACGGCATCGGATTGTTCTCCGGGTTCATCCGCGGGTCCTCCATCATCTTCTGCATGCCGGCATCGCGCGTGGCCTTGTCCGGCCATTCGATCCAGGAGAACAACACGGCCTCATCATCCTTGGCCGCTACCGCGCGATGGAAGTCGGTCTGCTTGCCGTGCGGGACATCGTCGCCCCAGCACTCCACCACGCGCAGCGCACCATGCTCGATGCAGATCGCATCGCCCATGTGCGCGTGTTCCAGGAATTTCGCTTTGTTCGCGGTCGGCACGGCAAGTACAAAACCATCGATATAGGCCATGGCAAAAGCTCCAGATGACGCGCCGGGATGGGCGCCTTCATGACATACGACGAACCGGGGGATGGAACATCGACAGTGCGCGCGGTGGCCGTTGCGGGCGGTGAATCTGTCCAGGACGGTCACGAAGTGAACAAATTCAGCATCCAATCCGCCAATTTCGGCGGCCTTCGGGACAAACCTCAGAAAACTCTGAGTCATGGTGCGGAACATCCTGATAGGCCAGCTGACGCATTCAGCACATGATGGCCTTGCCGGGCAGGACGCCCCACGGCGCCCTGCGGTCCAACGCCCCACGGCACGGACCTCGGTGCATCCAGGAGGATGGACGCGTTAGCCGATAACTCCCCAAGAGCGGCTTCCCCAGCGCGTGACGCCCCGAAAGGGCACCGTCGTGACCAGAATCCTTTCCCCGCGCGGTTCCCGCGCGTGGCCTTCGCCCCGCCCCTTTTCAGTTACCCGCGTGATCGCCGCGCAGGACGGGCATTCACGTCCTCATCGCCTGAAAAAGGCCACGCGCGTATGCCAGAGCGCGTCTGAACGGCGCCCCAAAATTCACTTTTGTCGACGCGGTCAACTTCAGGGCGGGTTGTGTCGAATAACGGAGAATTTACATTCCCGATGCAGTCCGGCCTCCATGCCGGGTGCAAGTAGTCCAAGACATAAAGGTGTACCCCCATGAAGACTTCGTTGATTGCTCTGGCCCTGGCCGCCGCCCTCCCGTTCACCGCTTCGGCGGCTGAAGGCCTGTCCTACAACTACGCTGAAGCCGACTACGTCAAGACCGACGCAGATGGCGGCAAGGCCGATGGTTGGGGCGTGAAGGGTTCCTACGCCTTCCACCCGAACTTCCACGCCTTCGGCGAGTACAACCAGCAGAAGACCGACATCGGCAACTTCAAGGTTGACCAGTGGCGCGTCGGCGTCGGCTACAACCAGGAAATCGGCAACAGCACCGACTTCGTGGGCCGCGTTGCCTACAACAAGTTCGACCCGAAGGAAGGCCTGGATTTCAACGGCTACAGCGCTGAAGCCGGTATCCGTACCGCGTTCGGCCAGCACGCCGAAGTCTATGCCATGGCCGGCTATGAGGATTACAGCAAGAAGCACGGCGTCAATCCGGATGGCCAGTTCTACGGCCGCCTGGGTGGCCAGGTGAAGTTGAACCAGAACTGGGGCATCAATGGCGACATCAAGATGGATCGCCATGGTGACAAGGAATGGTCGGTCGGCCCGCGCTTCAGCTGGTAATCCCAGCGTGACCGCATCGTCACGTGCCTGACCGGCGTGGCAGAAAAAGGCCCGGCACATTGCCGGGCCTTTTTCGTGGGCGCGATGTCCGCAGCGGGCGCGAGGGATAATGCGGCACTCTCATGGAGATGCCCAATGCCCCCGTCCTCCGATCTGCAGCAGCCTCGCCTCGGCTGTGGTGCCGTGATCCAGCGCGCCGACGGCGCGATCCTGCTGGTCCAGCGTGGGCGTCCGCCCGAGCAGGGGCATTGGGGGCTGCCCGGTGGCAAGGTCGATTGGATGGAAACCGTCGAACACGCGGTGATCCGTGAGGTGGAGGAGGAGACCGCACTCCAGGTGACGGTGGAGCGTCTGTTATGCGTGGTCGATCATTTCGAGCCGGCGCTTGCCCAGCACTGGGTCGCCCCGGTGTATCTGGTGCGCGCCCAGGACACCACGATCGCGTCCGTGCAGGAGCCCGAGGCACTGCTCGGGCTGGGCTGGTTCACCGCCGATGCACTGCCCGCGCCGCTGACGCTCTCTACGCGCAAGGCCCTGGAACACCTCTCGATCGCGCACTGAGTCCTCGCGCGCAGGGCGCTCAGCGTCGTGCGGCGGCGCCATCTCCCTGCGCCACGGCCTCTACTTCGGCCAGGCTGGTGATGGCGTAGTCGCCCGGCGTGGACATCGCCAGCGCGCCATGTGCCGCACCCAGATCCACGGCCGCCTGCTCGCCCTTGCCGCTGAGCAGGGCATGCACCACGCCGGCCACGAAGGCATCGCCGCCGCCGACACGGTCGAGCAGATCCACTTCGCGAGCGTCGGAGACAAACAGCTGCGACCGCGTGCGCAGCGCACCGGCCCAGCCGTGGCGGGCGGCGTTGGCGGCGTCGCGCAGCGTGAACGCCACCGCCTGCAGCGCCGGGAACTGCGCCATCGCGCGCACGGCGGCTGCCTCCGCCGGACCGACATCCATCGGCGTGTGGCGGCGACCAAGATCGCTCAGGTCCATCCCCAGGCACGCGGCGAACGAATACTCATCGCCGATCAACAGATCGCACTCGGCCGCGATGGCGCAGTTGGCGTGACGCGCGGCATCCGGGTCGGGATGGCTGTTCCAGAGGCTGGCGCGGTAGTTGAGATCGTAGGAGACCGCCACGCCGTTCCGGCGTGCGGCCCGCACCGCGGTGATCGCGGTCTGCGCGCTGTGCTCGGACAGCGCGGCGAAGATCCCACCGGTGTGCAGCCAGCGCACGCCGTGTTGCCCGAACAGCGCATCCCAGTCGAACGCCTCCGGCTGCAGCTGCGAGGCCGCCGAGTACGCGCGATCGGAAATACCCAGCGGCGCACGCACCCCGAAACCGCGCTCGGTGAAGTTCAGGCCCATGCGGGTGTTGCGGCCGATGCCATCATAGTCGCGCCACACGATCTGGCTGGCATCCACCCCGCCGGCCTGGATCAGCTGCTGCGCAAGCAGGCCCAACTCGTTGCGCGGCAGGGCGGTGAGCACCCCGGTGCGATGGGCGAAGGTGCTGCACAGGCCGCGGGCGACGTTGTACTCGCCACCGCCCTCCCACACGTTGAACTGGCGGGCGCTGCGGATCCGGCCTTCGCCGGGATCGAAGCGCAGCATCACCTCGCCTAGCGCCAGCGCGTCCCAACGCTGGCCATTCTCGGCCGCAACCTGGAAGGTCAGGGCACTCATCGCGCCGGGCACCCGAGCAGCGCCAGATCGATCCCCTCGGCCATCCGCCGGTAGCCCTCGTCGTTGGGATGCAGGTGGTCGCGGGTGATCTCCTCGGGCAGGTTCTCCGGATTGGACGGATCGCGCAGGATCTGGTCGAAGTCGATCAGGCCATCGAAACCGCTGCGCCCGCCGCGCATCCAGGTGTTGAGCGTGGTGCGGGTGGCGGCGGCGATCGGCTCGTACCGGTCCGAACCACCGAAGGGCGTGATCGTGGCGGCGATCGGGCGAATGCCGTTACTGTGCAGGCGCTCGGCGATCTGCCGGTAGCCCAGCACCATGTCCTCTGCGTTGCGGCCGGCCACGGGTGGGGTGCCGCCATCATGGCGGATGTCGTTGATGCCTTCGAACAGGATCACGCGGTCCACGTTCGGCAGCGCGATCACATCGCGGTCCAGCCGCGCCAGCGCGCTGTGGCTGCGGCCGTGGTCCATGACCTTGTTGCCGCTGATGCCGGCGTTGACGACCACCACCTGATCCGGGCACGCCTGCTGCAGACGGGCGGACAGCAGTGCAGGCCAGTCGCCATTGCTGCCGCGGGTGGCGGTGGCGCCTTCGGTGATGGAGTCGCCGAGGGCAACCACCACGATCGGCGTGCGCGTGCGTTCGGCGAGCACGGCGGAGACCACGTTCTGCCGGTAGGCGAGTTTGACCGCGTCGCCCACGGTGGCTGCGCGGCCATCGGCGATGCGCAGCGCGGTGCGGCGCACGGCCGGCCGTGTGGCATCCGGGAAATACACGGTGAGCGAGACGTCGGCCAGCGCCGGCGCCGTGATCGCGACCGGGTCGCTGAGCAGCGCAGCGCCGACCGGCACCACGATCTCGCCGCGACCATTGAAGGTGACCGGCTTGGCCGCGGTGGCGGTGCCGGTGAGGTGGGCCGAGGCCCCGCCGATATGCAGCGGGGCCTGGCCGAGTTCATTGCTGATGCGGAAGCGCAGGGCGCGGGCCGAACTGGCCAGGCGCATGTCCTGGCGCACGGTCTGGTTGGCGAACTGCACCGGGGCCTCGGGGGTGCCATCAAGACGATCCGGCGCCGGCGAGGCGGTCCAGGCCGGCACCCAGACCTGGGCCTGGGCGGGCAGCGCCGCAGCGCTGGTGGCAAGTGCAAGAGAGAATGCAGTGATCCAGCGCAGCATGGCGGCCCTCCCAGGCGGTCAGCGGGTCAATCAGGAGAAGTAGGTGCCGCCGTTGACGTCGACGTTGGCACCGGTGATGAAACCGGCCGCATCCGAGGCCAGATACACCGCGGTATCGGCGGCTTCCTGCGGTCGGCCCTGGCGGCGCAGCGGGGTATTGCCGGCCACGGCGGTGCGCACTTCCGGCTTGGTGAATTCGTCATGGAAGCGGGTGGCGATCATGCCGCAGCACAGTGCGTTGACACGGATGCCGCGCGGGCCCAGTTCCTTGGCCATGGCGCGGGTGAAAGTCATCACAGCAGCCTTGGCTGTGGCGTAGATCGCCGCGCCCGGGCCACCGCCATCGCGCCCAGCCTGCGAGGCGAAGTTCACGATCGCGCCGCCTTCGGGCATGTGCGGCACCACCGCATGCGTGGTCAGGTAGACCGAGCTCATGTTGAGGTCCATCACCTTATGGAAGAACGCCTCATCGATCTCGGCCAGCGGACGGCGCTGGACCATGCCACCGGCGACGTTCACCAGCACGTCGATCTGCGGGCCGAACGCGGCTTGCGTCGCAGCGACCATGGCCGCCACGGCCTTGGCATCGGTGACATCGGCGCGATGCACGATCGCGGTGCCGCCGGCGGCTTCGACCTGCTTGAGGGTCTCCTGCGCGCTGGCTTCGTCGTTGGCGTAGTTGATGCAGACCTTGGCACCGGCCGCGGCCAGCTTGAGCGAGATCTCGCGGCCGATGTCACGGCCGCCACCGGTGACGATCGCCACCTTGTCCTTGAATTGGGTCATGAAACACTCCTTTGATGCGTTGGGGGAAAGGGAAGAAGCGGGCTCAGCGGCGCTCGACCGGGCCGTGGAGTTTTTCCACGCGACCGGTGACCAGCCACAGCGCCAGCAGGGAGGCCGGCACCAGGGCGGCCACCAGGATGAAAATGGGTGCGTAGGATTCGTGGGTCATCGCCGGCACCAGCCAGGTGGTGATCAGCGTGCCGGCCACCGCGGCCATGCCGCCCAGGCCGGCGACCGAGCCGACCGATTTGCCGCTGAAGATGTCGCCGGGCAGGGTCTGGATGTTGCCGATGGCGATCTGGAAGCCGAACAGTACGAAGGCGATGGTCACCACGGCCCAGACCGGATCGGTGGCCAGCACCGCGCCCAGCAGCGCCGGGGCCATGATCGCGCCGCCCAGGGTGATCACCACCTTGCGGGCCTTGTCCACGCTCCAGCCGGCGCCGATCAGGCGCCCGGAC
The DNA here is from genome assembly GCF_056393115.1 of Stenotrophomonas sp. Steno-Z10-BAI. NCBI lineage: Bacteria > Pseudomonadati > Pseudomonadota > Gammaproteobacteria > Lysobacterales > Lysobacteraceae > Stenotrophomonas > Stenotrophomonas sp. Steno-Z10-BAI. The sequence goes on from NZ_JBWJOZ010000007.1 coordinate 195,236, forward strand.
AACCAGCCGCCGCCGAGGCTGCCGATCATCGCGCCGACATACGGCACCCAGGCGAAGATGCCGATCTGCTTGATGTCGAAACCGAAGGTATCGGCCAGGTAGAGCGGCAGCCAGGACACGAACAGCCACCAGATCGGGTCCAGGAAGAACCGCGAGATCAGGATGCCCCAGGTCTGCCGATGGCCCAGCAGCTGGCGCATGCTGGGCACGTACTCGGGGACCGGCACGGCTGGTTGTTCGGTGGGTGCATCCAGGATCAACGCGCGCTCGGCCGCGCTCACCCACGGGTGCTTGTCCGGGCCTGCGCGGTAGATGATCAGCCACGGCAGCAGCCAGATGAAGCCGATCGCACCGATCAGGATGAAGGTGCCGCGCCAGCCCAGCCACAGGAACAGCACGGCGATCAGCGGTGCCGACACGATCGCGCCGATCGACGCGCCGGCATTGAACACGCCCTGTGCCAGCGCACGCTCACGCGCCGGGAACCACTCGGCATTGGCCTTGACCGCACCCGGCCACGCGCCAGCTTCGCTGATGCCGAGCATGGCGCGCACGATGCTGAAGGACAGGATGGAATGGGTGACCGAGTGCAGCGCGATCGAGATCGACCACACCGCGATCGACAGCGCGAAGCCCAGGCGCGTACCGATGATGTCGAACAGGCGGCCGAACACGAACTGGCCGGCGGCGTAGAACAGCATGAACACCGTGACCAGCAGCGCGTAGTCTTCCTTGGTCGCACCGACGTCCTTGGAAATCTGCGGCCACATCACGGCCAACGCGTTGCGGTCGATGTAGTTGATCACCGTGGCAATGGCGATCAGCGCCACGATCAGCCAACGGACATAGGTGCGGGCCTGCGTGGTGACCTTCATTTGCCGTCCTTGCCGGTACGGGTGCCGGTATCGAAGCGGTTCCAGCCACCGTCCCAGCGCCAGCTGTGTCCGCCGCCGCTCACTTCATGCGATCCGCCCTTGGCCGGATCATCGGCGATGCCCACGGCGAGCTGCTTGCCGCCGGCCAGGTCGAGCACCAGCACGTCTGCATCCTTGCCGCGGTAGTGGGTGAGGCGGTCGATGCGGCTGTTGGCGCCCCGCACGGTTTCGGCGGTGCCGTCGTACTGGCCGTGCGGTTCGAGCACGCCGTAGAACGTGGTGGCGGCCTGGCCATCCACCCGCTGCAGCAGCATCGGCTCACGGCGCAGGTTGAACGAGGGATCATTCGCGCCGCTCTCGCCGATCAACGCACGCGAGGGCGCGGTGCTGGCGAACCGGTAGGTATAGAAGCGGCCGTCCAGCAGCCAGGTCAGGCTGCGTGCGTCGCGGGTCGGCTCGCTGGCCGCATCGATCCACACATGCTGGTAGCCGTTGGCCTTGCCCAGCACCGGACGTGCGGCGACCGCGGACTGCGTCTTGAAGCCCACGTCCATGATGTGACCGTTGAAGTGCAGCGGCAGGTCATAGCGCGCGGCCTTGCTGCCGGTGACGCGCAGCAGATCCAGCACCACAGGCTCGCCCAGCGAGGGGTGCGAGAGCAGTGCCTGGGTACGGGTGAAGCTGACCCCGTCATAGGCGCCTTCCATCCGTGCCGAGGCGATCTGGGTGTCGTCGCTGACCGCGAACAGCAGCGGTGTCGGCGCCAGTGGCTGGCCCTGCTTCCAGTCGCCGCCGAAGTGGCTCTGTTCGTTCACCACCAGCGTGTTGTGCGCGATGGTCTGCCGGGCCCAGCTGCTGTTCTCCGGCAGGTAGATGCCACCGGCCTTCGCCTCGATGTTGAGAAAGCGCGCCGCGCCGTAATCGGTCACCACGCGCTGGCCGTTGTCGTAGAACAACCAGTTGAGCTTGTCGAAGTGGCCGTGGCCCATGCCCTGCTTGGTGTTCTTCATCACCAGCGCCTGGCCGTTCTCGCCGCCCATGCGCAGGATCGCCAGTGCGCCTTCGGTGCCGTCCGGGCCATCGCGCAGCAGGGTCGGTACGAAGGCGAACGGCTTGGCCTTGTTGTCTGCCAGTGCCTGGGCCACCTGCAGGCCTTCGGGCGAGAGCAGCACGCGCTTCTGTGTTTTGGCGACGGACAGCAGGCGTGCATCACCGGTCTGCGCGTAGGCGATATCGATGCCGGCCACCAGTTCCTCGGTGTCCAGGCCCTTGTCGAGAATGGCGTCGTTGATCGGGAAGAAGTAGCCGCCGTAGCTGCTCTGCACCAGCGCATCCACGGCCTTGAGCAGCACGCCATCGCGGCGCTTGAAGATACCGCGTTGCGGTTCGTTGCGCTCGATGGCGTTGGCGAACAGGATGAACGGGGCCAGCGCATAGCGCTGGTAGTACGGGCCTTCTTCGTAATACCCGTCCGGCGAGAACAGCTGATCCACCTGTTTCAGGAAGCCGGCGCTGCCATCGCGTTTGCTGCCCTGCAGGGCCTTGTCGACGTAGCTGGTATCGCGCAGCACGTAGCCGGTCATGCCCACGGCAGCGACCGCCCAGGTGGCGTGGTTGTGGATCTTGTCGAAATTTTCCGGCGTGCCGGACAGGAAATCGGCCATCGCGCGGAACACGTTGTCGTCGATCGTCTTGCGATCCGCGTCACTGAGCGTGTCGCGGATCGCGTCGTAGCCCTGCGCCGCGCTGACCAGCCAGACCGAATCGTTGAGGGTCTGCCAGAACAGCCGGCCGGGAATCTGGCCGCGGCCCTGCGGGTGCGCGCCCAGCCCCGGGTAGAGCTTGGCGTAGCCCAGCAGCAGGTCGCGGGCGAAGGTGGCATAGGCCTTGTCACCGGTCAGCCGATACAGCGCGCCGGCGGCCTGGATGGCCTGGTAATTCCGCTTGTGCTGTTCGTGCGTGTAACCGCCGCCTTTGTCCTTGGGCACCGGCACGTCGATGCCGGCCTTCATCATCGCGCGCACGCGCTGTTCGGCACGCTGTTGTTCCTTGGCGAACAGCGGCGAGCGCGCACCCTCGGCACGCATCTGCGTCCACTGCGCGGCGGTGACCAGCACCGGCGCGGTGGCGGCCTCGGCGGGCGCCTGCCGGGCGGCGGGTGCGGCCTGCGCAGCGGGCAACGCGGCCCCGCCAAGGGTGGCGGCGAGCAGCAGCATCAGGGGCGGGGCGTGATTCATGGCAGGGCCTCAACAGGGGTATCAGACAGCAACGGCGCGGTGGCCGTCAGCGGGTTGTCGCCCATGCGCAGGGTCGGTTCCCCGACGCGATGGCTGAAACGGATGCGGCCGCTGCGGTCGAAGCGGTTGCCGCGGATGCTGGCGAACTGCACGCCATGCAGGCGCAGGCTGGTGTCATCGGCCACCCCGGCCTGCTCGAACTGGTTGCCGTGCACCTGCAGCGCCGGACCGAAGGTGCTTTCGTCGGTGCCGCCGCGATACAGGTTCACCACCGGCCCGCCGATGCGGCGGAACGTGGAGTCCAGCAGATCGACCTGCTCGGCGTTGTAGGTGCCCAGATCATCGGTCTCGGCGGCCGCGGCGATCACGCTGCCGGTGATGTCCTCCACCGTGACGTTGGCCAGTGCGATCTGCGCGGCCAGGCTGCCCTTGCCGGTGGCGATCACATCGAAGGCCTTGTTGGCGGTCAGCCCGTGTACGCGGCTGTCCTCGATGCGCAGCGTGTAGTTGAAGGCCTGGCTGCCCGGCGGCACGCGGATCACCGCGTTGCCGGCGGCATCCGGGGCGAGCGCGCCATCGATGTCCAGCCGCGCCAGGCGCAGCGAACCACGCGCGCCGATCTCGAACAGGCTCGGCCGCGAGAACTGCACGCTGGCCTGGCCATGTGCGGGGCCGACCACGCTGAGCGGATGGTTCACCGCCAGCACCTGGCTCACGGTGTAGCGGCCGCGCTGCAGCTGCAGGCGGTCGCCGGGGGCGCTGGCCGCCACGGCGGCGGTCAAGGTGTCCTCGCCCGGTGCGACCCTGCGCACCGCGCCACTATCCAGTGCGGTGCTGGGCAGTGTCTTGGGGTACCAGTCCACGCCCACCTGATCGCGGGGAATCGGGGTCAGATCGCGCGGGGCACCGGCATCGATGGCGGCGGTGGGGTAGAGCAGGCCGTTGGCCGCGCGCTGCAGGGACACGGACTGGCCGCTGACACCGCCGGGGAAGCCGGGTGACACGGCAGGGCTCTGCACGTTGCCGGCGAAGGTGATGCCGGAGAGATCGCCCTGCGTACGCAGCAGATCGCGTTTCCCATCGCCGATGAACAGGTTGCCGGCGATGCGGCTGTTCATCGGCATCGCATTGCGCTCTTCATCCAGCCCCGCGCCCAGCAACAGCGTGCCGACCTGGATGAAGCTGTTGCGTTCGATCACCGCGTGATCGATCTGCTCGTAGCGGTTCAACGGCGCGTTGTGGGTACCGGCCATCACGCTCAACGCCGCAGCGAAGTTGTCGCCGGCGATGCCTTCGAAGTAATTGTCGCGCACGGTCTGGTTGCGGTTGATCACGCGCACGCCGCCGGTATGCGCCTTGCCATGGCCGAGGAACACATTGCGTTCGACCTGATTGCCGTGGCCGTGGCGCAGCACCAGCGAGCCGCGCGAGTCCTGGAAGACGTTGCCGCGGTACGTGTTGCCGCCGGACTTGTTGGAGACGATCTCCACCTCGCCATCGCACTGCTCGAACCAGTTGTTCTCCACCACGGTGCGCGAATCGGACTGCGAGTCGTGGCTGGTGCCGATGCGCATCGTCTCGCCGCCGTTGGAGCCGAGGTTGGGGCGCGGGCCGAACCAGTTGTGGTCGATGCGGTGCTGGTTGTCCAGGCCGCTGGTGGCGTTGCGCACCACCACCAGGGTGGTGCCCGCATTGGTCTTGCCGACCAGCTGGCTGTGGTCGAAGCGGTTGTGCTGGCCGTACAGCGCCACCCAGTGATCGGACTGCTGGCGATCCGGCTTGTTGTAGCGGTCGATCACGATCCCGGTCACCCGGCTGTGGTTGGCCCATTCGCTGGCTGACCGCCGGAACGAGATCACTTCACCGCCAGGCGCCCAACCATCCCGGAAGACGAGATGGGACACCTCCAGGTGCTCACCGGCCAGACGCAGCTGGGACTGCCCGCTGAGAATCACCTTGCCGGGCGTCTGCGCCGTCAACTTAATTGGTTGACCAATTTTGCCGGTGCCCCGGAAAAGCAGGTCCACGTCGCGCCAGACGCCGTTCGCCAGGATCACCGTATCGCCGGGGGCGAGGGCGCGTACGGCGGTGGCATAGGCAGCAGCGTCGCGCACCAGATAATCGGCCGCCACGGCAGGGAATGCCGCCAGGGACAGGCTCAACAGCAGGGCCTTGGCCATGGGACGCCGCGCCAACGGCGCATGCGAGTGTTGCAAAGTCACGGGCTTACCCTCCCAGATGAACCGTGGCGACTGACGCGAGCCACGATCCTAACAGGTTGCCGGGCGCGCACGTCAACCACAATCGCATACCACTTTAGATGAATGTGGTATGTGGTTTGCGCATTTTTCTGCTGCATCCGCACATTAATTCCATGCAAAGTGGTCTGGACAGTGGTGCGGGGTAGACTTTAGTACCAATTCATTGACATTGGTTCATCAGTCGTGAATCGTCCGGATCGAATCCGTGTAATCGGACGATCCATCCTGGGAGGGAGATCACGATGTTGCATGACCGCCGTACGGCCTCACCACGAGGCCTCCGCCGCACCGCGCTGCACAGCGCGCTGTTCTATGCCCTGTGCGCCACCGCCGCACTGCCGCTGGCCCACGCACAGGATGCCGACGCACCGGCCTCGCCGCCGGGGCAAGCCACCACCCTGGATCAGGTCCAGGTGACCGGCATCCGCAGTACCATCCAGACCTCGATCGACAAGAAGCGCGAGGAGACCGTGGTCTCCGATGTGCTGGCCGCCGACGACATCGGTGATCTGCCGGCGCTCTCGATCGGTGAAGCGATCGAGACGATCACCGGTGCCTCCACCCATCGCGAGAAGGGCGGTGCGTCGGAAATCTCGATCCGTGGCCTGGGCCCGTTCCTCGGTTCGTCCACCTTCAATGGCCGCGAGGCCACCAATGGCAGTGGCGACCGCTCGGTGAACTTCAACCAGTTCCCGTCCGAGTTGATCAACACCGTGGCGATCTACAAGACCCAGCGCGCCGACTTCGTCGAAGGTGGCGTGGCCGGCACGATCAACATGGAGACGGTCAAACCACTGGAGTACGGCAAACGCACGTTCCAGCTCGATGGCCGGGGCACCTGGCAGGACTACGATGACCGCCTGAAGGACAAGGACGGCGTCGGCTGGCGCGGTACCGCCAGCTACATCGACCAGTTCGACATGGGCAACGCCGGCAAGCTCGGTGTCTCCATCGGTGTGCAGGCGCTGGAAGGCAGCAACCCGGAAGAGATGTTCTCCAGCAGCTCCACCTGGGTGGCCTGCGATGGCCGTGAAGTGGTCGGCGCGACGCGCAACTGCACCCAGGTCAACGGCAACCAGGTCGCCAACGGCGTGCCGTATTACCTGGTGCCCAGCAGCCGCATCTACCGCCAGTTCATCGAGCACGACAAGCGCGATTCGCAGTTCGCCGCGCTGCAGTGGCGGCCCAGCGATACGGTGGAAGTGAACCTGGATTACCAGCACTCCAAGCGTGATTACACCGAAGACCGCTCGGATCTGTCGCTGTCCTCGATGATGCGCAACCTCAACAACCGCGTGGTCACCGACGACGGCGCGCTGCTGCACCACACCGGCAGCACCACGGTCGATTCCACCGGCAATTTCCTGGAGCGCCAGGAGGAATACACCGGCGGCGGGCTCAACGTGATCTTCCGGCCGAGCCCGGCGTGGACGTTGTCCACCGATCTGTCCTACTCCAACACCGAGCGCGATCAGATCGAACGCAGCACCCGCCTGCGCGCCGGTCGCACCGACGTCAACGGTCGGCCGGTCGGCGGCATCAAGAACACCCGTTACGTCGATTACACCTATGACTACAGCGGTGACGTGCCGAGCATCTATCTTGATCCCGCGTTCGATGTGAACAACCCGGACAACTTCACCGATTCGGCGCTGGTGCGTCGTCGCCAGCAGCATCGCGAGCACACCATCCGTGCCGGCCGCTTCGATGCCACGTTCACCCCGGAAAGCGGCTTCTTCACCGCGATCAAGGGCGGCCTGCGCCGCTCCGAGGCGACCTACACCGATTACACCGACACCGTGGATGTGACCACCACCAATGTCGCTGCGATCCGCGCTGCCAACCTGGCCTGCCGCCAAGCCTTCCCGCAGGACGATTTCCTGGCCAATGCCAGCGGCAACACCATCGACCAGTGGGCCAGCTTCGACAGCCGTTGCCTGTTCAAGGCCTTCACCGGCGTGGACGACACCGGCCTGAGCGCGGACCTGCGCAACCCGGCCAATAACGATGTCACCGAGAAAACCAGCGCGCTGTACCTGATGGGCGATTACAGCGCCGAATGGTTTGGCCTGCCGGTGACCGGCAACATCGGCGTGCGCGGCGTGCGGACCGAAGTGCGCTCGGTCGGCCTGCGCAGCGGCCTGGATGTGATCAACAATCCCGACGGCACCGTGACCCTGGAGCCGACCGGCGATTTCACCTCGCAGGTACTCAAATCCAGCAATACCGAATGGCTGCCCAGCTTCAACGCCGCCTTCGAACTGCGCCCGGACCTGCTGCTGCGCGTCGGTGCGTATCGGGCGATGTCGCGCCCGGACCTGGCCGCTGAAGGCTACGGCCGCACCTTCAACCTGGGCGAGGTGGATACCGAGTTCAACAGTGTGGGCGATGCGCTGCGCAGCATCACCGCCACCGGCAACCCGCGCGCCAAGCCGTTGATGTCGTGGAATGGCGATCTCTCGCTGGAGTGGTACGCCAACGAAGACACCATGCTGTCCGGTGCGCTGTACTACAAGCAATTCAACGGCGGCTCGATGCCGGTGATCGTCAACGAGACCTTCGATATCGACGGTCAGAGCGTGACCGTGCCGGTGGAGCAGCTGGCCACCAGCGACCAGAAGAGCGATTTGTTCGGCGTGGAGTTCACCGCCTCGCACAGCTTCTCCTACCTGCCGGGCATCTTCTCCGGGCTGGGCGTGAAGGCCAGCTACAACTACGCCGATTCCAACTTCAAGACCGAAGACCTGCGCCTGGGCGAGTCCACCGACCCCTCGACCGGCGTGGTGACACCGGGCATCGTCGAACCGGCCAACATCTTCGGCCTCTCCAAGCATGTGGCCTCGGCGCAGGTGTACTGGGGCCTGGGCAAGCTCGATCTGCAGGCGATCTACAAGTACCGCTCCGACTATTACCAGCAGTTTGTCGGCGACCCGTCGCAGAACCGCTATGTGCGGGACAATGGCTCGCTGGACTTCCGCGCCACCTACAAAGTGAACAAGCACTTGTCGTTGTCGCTGTCGGCCAGCAACCTCACCGATGAGCCGCGGGTGTCGGATATGCCCATCCTCGGCAGCTTCCGCGAGTACACCACGTACGGGCGGCGGTATTATCTGGGGGTGCGCTACCGCTTCTGAGGTCAGTGGCGCGGTTTTTCCGACCGCGCCGCTCTCTGAAGGCGCGGTCGCCTGTCGGTCCCCAGCCACCTGTCAGCAGGCCTTTGATGATGTCCGAACCCCGTCTTTACCAGTCCATTGCTGCCGAAATCGTCGCGCTGATCGAGAAGGGCGAATTCCCGCCGGGCTCGCGCCTGCCGGGCGAGCGCGACCTGGCCGAACGTCTGGGCGTGAGCCGGGTGACGGTGCGCGAGGCAGAAATCGCGCTGGAAGCACAGGGCCTGATCACCATCAAGACCGGCTCCGGCGTTTACGTGAAGGCCAAGCCGTCGCAGGCGCCGGGCGCACTGCCCGACGTCTCGGCGTTCGACCTGACCGCGGCACGTGCGGTGATCGAGGCCGAGGCGGCCGCGATGGCGGCCAGCCGCATCACCGATGCCGAACTGGAGGACCTGGCCGGCCTGATCGCGGCCATGGTCGACCCGAATTCGGGCGAGGCAGCGGCCAGCGAGGCGGATCGGCAGTTCCACCTGTCGATCGCGCGGATCGCCGGCAACCCGGTGGTGGAGCACTGCGTGCAGCTGATCTGGCGGATGCGCAACGAGCTGCCGCGGGTCAAGCAGGTCTACGCCAACGTCTGCCACAACGACGATGACACCCGCGACGAGGAACACACCCGGATTCTGGATGCCCTGCGCCAGCGCGACCCGGCAGCGGCGCGGTCGGCCATGCGCAACCACTTCCAGCGGCTGTTCGAATCGATGCTGGAAGCCACCGAGAATGAAGCGCTGGCTGAAATCCGCCGGCGCACCCAGCAGGACCGCGAACGCTTCATGGCCGCGACCGGGCACTGAGCCCGGCGCGCACCGGCGGGCTTACTCGCCCTGGTACTGCTTTTCTTCGACCAGCTGCGAGCCGGCGATGCGGTTGATCTCGTTCTTCACTTTGACCCGCTCGCCATTGGTGCCATAGACACCGCGCGCCAGCTGGATGAAGGCATCGTCGAACACCTGCGCCGCTTCCTTGTCGCGCAGCTGATCCTGGATCTCCCACATGCGCTCGTTGATTGCCTTGAGCTGCGTCTTCAATGCCTCCAGCCCCGGCTGAGCGCTTACCTGCTGCTGCCACAGCGGCCACAGGCCCTCGAGTTCCTTGCGGACGTTGGCGTTCTTGCCCGCATCGGCGATGCGGTCGGCCTTGATTTCCAGGATGGTGATCTTGTCGATCAGCTCGCCAATCGATACCGGGGTCAGGATCGCGTCCACGCCATTACTCGCAACAGGTCAGAGTGGCCATGATACCGCGCACCCGCGGGCGCCATCCTGACGCAGGATTTACAGAAACGTTGCGCCGATCGCGCGGGTAGGCCATGGCGGCGTTACGGCCCACCTGGGGAGACTATCGCTCTCGACGGCGCGGCCGTCATCTGGAGTGGGACACGTGGTGGATCAACAGTGGAAACAGCGCCTGCGCTGCGGCGTGGTGCTGGTGGGGCTGGTCATGAGCGGGGCGGCCGCGGCCGCGGTGGAAGGCAATGCAGCGCTGACCTCGGATTACATCTGGCGCGGCAGCTCGCAGAGCGACGGCGATCCGGCCGCGCAGGCCGGCGTGAAGCTCAGTACGGCCAACGGCTGGTATGCCTCGGCGTGGGGCTCGGGCGTCTCGTTCCGCCCGGACAACGGCGCGCGCAGCGAATTCGACCTCATCGCCGGCTGGAGCGGTGCGCTGACGCCGGACTGGAGCGTGGACGTCAATCTGACCCGCTACCTTTATCCCTCGACCACGGTCGATCTGGACTGGACCGAGCTCAATGGCACGGTGACCTGGCGGCAACGCGCCTGGCTGCAGGTCGGCGTGTCCGACAACGCGCTGGCCGGCGGCCACGGCGGCACCTATGCGCAGCTCGGCGCGCGTTTGCCGCTGGGCGAGCAGTGGCGTGTCGAGGGCGCGGTGGGCCATTACTGGCTGGACAGCGCGCAGGCCGATGATTACCTGCACGGCCAGCTCAGCGTGGTGTGGCGTGTGCACGGCCCGTGGGAGCTGCGGGTGACCGGGCACGACACCGGCGGCGCCGCGAAACGCCTGTTCCCGGGCAATGCGGGATCGCGCGTCGAGGTCGCGGTACAGACCACCTTCTGAGGCGCGTTCGGGTAGATCCACACCATGCGTGGATCTACCGTTCCCTTGCCTACGTCCCGCGGTGGCGTGGTTTCAAAGCTCCCGCTTTGCCTGCGACACCGCCCAGATGCCCATCGCCACCAGCGCAACGCCCGCACCGGTGAGGCACACGCCGGTCCAGCCGAAGCGATCAAACACCTGCGCCGAGGCCAGTGAGCCCAGCGAGCCGCCGATGAAATACCCGGTCATGTAGCCGGCATTGAGCCGGTTGCGTGCTTCCGGTCGCAGGGCGTACACCACGTTCTGGTTGCTCACGTGCAACAGCTGCGCGGCCAGGTCGAGCACGATCACGCCCAGCACCAGTGCGATCAGCGAGTGCGTGGAGAAGCCCAGCGGCAGCCACGATGCGGCCAGCAGCACCAGCGCCACGGTCGTCGCCAACGCGGCCTTGCCACGGTCGGCCATGCGCCCGGCTACACCGGCGGCCAGCGTGCCGGCTGCACCCACCAGCCCGAACAGGCCGATCGTCGCATCGCTGTAGCCATACGGTTCGGCCGCGAGCAGGAACGCCAATGGCGTCCAGAAGATCGCGAACATCGCAAAGCTCAACGCGCCCAGTACGGTGCGCAGGCGGAACACCGGTTCCTGCGCGAACAGCGTGCCGATCGAGCGCAGCAGCTGCAGATAGCCCAGCCCGGCGGTTTGATGGAAGCGCGGCAGATGCCGATACAGCATGCCCGTGGTCAGCACCAGCGCGGCTGCGGCGATCCAGTACACGGTGCGCCAATCGCCCAGCGAGGACAGCGCCCCGGCCACCGTGCGCGCCAGCAGGATGCCGAGCAGCAGGCCGCTCATTACCGTACCGACCACCTGGCCGCGCTCTTCCGGCCGCGCCAGCGTTGCCGCGAACGGCACCAGCACCTGCGCCACCACCGAGAACAGCCCGGTCAGCGCGGTGCCGACCAGCAGCCAGACGAACTGATGGCTGAGCGCGCTCAGCACCAGCCCCGCCGCCGACAGCAGCGACATCACCACGATCAGCCGGCGCCGTTCGAACAGATCGCCCAGCGGCACCAGCAGGATCAGGCCCGCCGCATAGCTCAGCTGGGCCACGGTCACCACCGTCCCGGCACGCGCGAAGGACACCCCGAACTGCCCGGCGATGGTGTGCAGCAGCGGCTGCGCGTAATAGTTGCTGGCCACGGCCACACCGGTGGCGAAGGCCATCAGCAGCACCTGCCAGCGGCTGAGTGGCGAGGGCACGTCGTGGGTCATGACGGGCTCCAGGAAAGAAGGGGCGCCAGTGTCCGCCCGATCCGAAAATGAGGGAAATGAATAGTTATCATCCAATGCATCTGAAAATGAGATGGCACGATGAACCTCAAGCAACTCGAGTTCGCGGTGGCGCTGGCCGAAGAAGGCAACTTCACCCGTGCCGCCCAGCGCTGCCACGTCGTGCAGTCGGCGCTGAGCCACCAGATCGCCCATCTTGAAGACGAACTGCAGGCCACGCTGTTCGAGCGCCTGCCGCGTCAGGTCAGGGTAACGCCCGCCGGTGAAGCACTCTTGACGCACGCACGCCAGGTGCTCGCCTCGCTGCGGCATCTGCGCGATGACGTTGCCGCCGTCGGTGGCCAGGTGCGCGGCATCCTGCACATCGGCCAGATCACCTCGTTGACCGCGGTGGATCTGGTCGCTTGCCTGGCGGCCTTTCACCGGCGCTATCCGCAGGTCGAGTTCCGCCTGCGCATGGACAAGAGCGAAGTGCTGATGGCCGATGTGCGCGAGCGGCGGCTGGATGTGGCGCTGGTCGGGCTGTCGCCGGGCACCCCGATCGAGGGCACCCAGCACCGATTGCTGGCCGAGGAATCGATGGTCGCCGTGCTGCCTCCGGACCACCCTTTGGCGAGGCGTAAACGGCTCTCGCTGGCGACGCTGGCCGAGCTGCCACTGGTGGATTTCGCGCATGGGAGTGGTGCGCGCAGGCAGACCGATGAAGCCTTCGCCGCCGCGGGGCTGCCGCACCGGGTACCGTTCGAGATCAATCACATGGCGCTGGTGGAGCGCTTCGTACAGCAGGGCCTGGCGGTGGGCATCGTGCCGCAGGCCATCGCGGCCGGCTTCAGCGATGTTGCCTGTGTGGCGATCCAGGGCGCACCGACGCGGCGCGTACATGCGGTCTGGTCACACCTGCCCACGCCGGCGGCGCGGGCCTTCATGGAGGCGCTGCTGCAGCACGTGGCCCCGGCACCGGAGCCACGCATCAAGGCCTCACTCAGGCGGCGCGCACGCGCAGGGTCAGGCCCTTGAGGAAATTGCGCAGCATCTGGTCACCGCAGGCGCGGTAGTTCTTGTGGTCCGGCTGGCGGAACAGCGCGGACAGTTCCGGCTTGGAGACCGAGAACCCCGCGGCGTCGAACACGTCGTGCATGTCCACGTCCTTCAGCTGGAAGGCGACGCGCAGCTTCTTCAGCACCAGGTTGTTGGTGATGCGCTTTTCCACCGGGCGCACCGGCTGGCTCTCGTCGCGGCCACGGAAATGCACGATCAGGCCATCCAGGAAATGCGCCAGGGTGCGGTCGTCGCAGGGCACGAAGCCTTCTTCGTCTTCCTTGCGCAGCCAGCCGGCCACATCGGCCTTGTCGACCACGAAGGCCGGATCGGCCAGGGCACAGGTGTCGGCGATCATGCCGTCGCTGAGGTCGAGCATGTAGCGGATGCTGCGCAGTACATCGTTGTTGATCATGGGACGTCCAATACCGCCGGCGCGGCTGCGCGGCTGGCGGCCATTTTACCCCGTGCCGGGCGCGCCGCCGGCTGCGACCGGTGGTCGCTGTCATCTGGCTGCCATGAAAGTGAAGCACAGTGCCGCGATCAGGCATCGACAGGCAGTGGAGCAGGCAATGCGCAGGTGGCAGGTACTCGGGTGTGTGGGCATGTTGCTGGCGGGCCAGGCGGGCGCGCAGGTTCCGTATGTGGCGCTGGAACAGCGGCTGGATCCGCAGGCGCTGGCCGAGGTCGGGCTGACCCCGGCCCAGCTGCAGACGCTGAACCGCCTGCTGCGCCAGGCCGAGGCCGATGCCCCGGCACCGGTGGCCGTCGCGGCAGGACCTGCCGCAGGCCCGGGTGTGCCGACGCCGGCCCCGATGTTCCCCGGGCTGGACGATGGCCCCATCACCGCCAAGGTCACCGGCCAGGTGAGCGGCTGGGCTCCCGGCACCGTGTTCACCCTCGACAACGGCCAGCAGTGGCAGGTGCTCAAGGGCGAGATGACGCTCAAGACCGCCCGCAGCAACCCCGGGATTGTCGTGGTGCCGGGCATTGCCGGACGCTGGTTCCTGCAGGTGGATGAAGACCTGCCCAAGGCACGGGTGTTCCGCATCCGCTGACGCGACGCCCCGTAGCGGCAGGCAGCGGAGCAGCGCCCGGCTCTGCACCGGGCGGGCATCGGTGCGAAAATGGTCGGGATCTCCACGGAGTACCTCGATGACCCGTACCGCTCTGATTACCGGCGCCACCTCCGGCTTTGGCGCCGCCGCTGTCCACCGTTTCGCCCAGGCCGGCTGGCGCGTGATCGCCACCGGGCGCCGTGCCGAGCGCCTGCAGCCGCTGGTCGATGCCTACGGTCCCGAGCGCGTGCACGCGGCGGTGTTCGACGTGCGCGACAGCGCGGCAATGGAAGCGGCCCTGGCCGCCCTGCCGGCCGGCTTCGCCGACATCGACCTGCTGGTCAACAACGCCGGCCTGGCCCAGGGCACCGCCCCGGCCCAGAGCGCCTCGCTGGAAGACTGGCGCACCATGATCGACACCAACGTCACCGCCCTGGTGACGCTGACCCATCGCCTGTTGCCACAGCTGGTCGCACGCAAGGGCGCGATCATCAACATCAGCTCGGTCGCCGGCGTGTACCCGTACCCGGGCGGCAACGCCTACGGCGGCACCAAGGCCTTCGTCAGCCAGTTCTCGCTGGGGCTGCGCTCGGACCTGCACGGCAGCGGCGTGCGCGTGACCACGATCGAGCCGGGCATGGCCGAAACCGAGTTCACCGTGGTCCGCACCCATGGCGACCAGGCGGCCTCGGACAAGCTCTACACCGGTGCCAACCCGATGACCGCCGATGACATCGCCGAGCAGATCTTCTGGGTCGCCTCGCTGCCGGCGCACCTGAACATCAATCGCCTCGAAGTGATGCCGGTCAGCCAGTCGTTCGCCGGGTTCCAGGTCGCGCGCGACTGAAGCGCATGCCCCGCTTGCCGCCAGCGAGGGCGGCTGCCTGAAACAAGAACGCCGACCCAAGGGCCGGCGTCCAAGTTGCATCTGGAGCAACAGCCCCGTTGGAGTGCAGGGGCGCGCGCCTTATTGCGCTTTGATCGCCATCGCTTGAAGCCCGGTCCCATCCAGCTTCTGCTTGGCTTCGGCCAGCTCGCCCGCGCTGCCATACGGCCCCATGCGCACGCGGTACACCGTCTTGCCGTTGATCTGGGCAGATTCCACGCGTGCAGCCAGGCCGATCATCGCCAGCTTGGCCTTGGTCGCTTCCGCATCACCGGAGGCACCGAAGGCGCCGGCCTGCAGGATGTAACGCACGTTGCCCGCGGCCGGATCGGCGGCGGCAGCGGCGGCAGCCGGGGCGGTCGCCGCAGGTGCATCCGGCTTCGGCGCGGTGGCCACCGTGGCCGGGGCCGATGCCGCCGGTGCCGGCGTGGCAGCCGGACGTTCATTCACCGGCGCCGGCAACGCAGCGGTACTGACCGGCGCAGGCGTGGTGGTCGCGGCGGTGCTGGTCGGCGCCGGTGCGGGCGGCAACGGACGGCCTTCCAGCGCCGCCTGCGCGCGCTGCGCATCGGCCTTGGCACGGCGCTGATCTTCGGCGCGTGCGCTGGCCGCCAGCTCGGCATCGGACATTTCCACTTCCTTGCCGGGCAGCAGGGTGTAGAAGTCGTACTGCGTCGCCGCCGGCTTGGCCGGTTCGGCGGGCTTGGCGGCGCCGGGCTTGGGCAGCTCGGTGCCGACGTCGGTATCGGCATCGCTCACCGGGGCCGGCTGGGCGTTCGAGTCCGGCTGCGGGCCGACCCGCAGGAAGCCATCACCGTCGTTCTTGAACAGGTTCGGTGCCGCCAGGAACACCACGGCCGCAATCGCCACACCCGCGACCAGCCACACCCATCCCGGGGTGCCCTGGTTGCTGTTGCGCCGTGCCTGGCTCTTGCCGCGTCGTGCTGCCATTTACTGCTTCTCCACTGCTTACATTTTTTCCGGGGCGGAAACGCCCAGGATGTTCAGACCATTGGCCAGGACCTGGCGCGCGGCGCAGGCCAGCGTCAGCTTGGCGTTGCGTTCGCTTTCGTCGGCTACCAGTACCTGCGTGCCGTGATACCACGTGTGGAAGGCGTGCGCCAATTCACGCAGGTACTGCGCGATCAGGTGCGGTTCCAGCGCCAGACCGGCCGCTTCGACGACTTCCGGGAAGCGCGACATTTCCACCATCAGCCACAGCGATGCCTCATCGCCCAGTGACGACAGGCCGGTCAGACCTTCGGCCGGCGTGTAGCTCAGCTTCTTCTCCTGCGCCTGGCGCAGCAGGCTGCACACCCGGGCATGCGCGTACTGCACGTAGAACACCGGGTTGTCGTTGCTCTGCTGGCGGGCCAGATCGATATCGAAGGTCAGCTGCGAATCGGGTTTGCGCGCGATCAGGAACCAGCGGGTGGCATCGCGGCCGGCTTCTTCGATCAGGTCGCGCAGGGTCAGGTAGCTGCCGGCCCGCTTGGACAGCTTCACTTCCTCGCCGCCGCGCATCACCGTCACCATCTGGTGCAGCACGTATTCCGGCCAGCCCTTCGGGATGCCGACGTCGAGCGCCTGCAGGCCGGCACGCACGCGCGCCAGCGAACCGTGATGGTCCGCGCCCAGCTCGGTGATCGCGCGCTCGTAGCCGCGCTGCCACTTGGAGAGGTGGTAGGCCACATCCGGCAGGAAGTAGGTATAGGTGCCGTCGGACTTGCGCATCACGCGGTCCTTGTCGTCACCGAAGTCGGTCGAGCGCAGCCACAGCGCGCCGCCTTCCTCATACGTATGGCCGGCCGCGTTGAGCTGGGCGACGGTCTCTTCGACCTTGCCGTCCTTGTACAGCGAGCTTTCCAGGAAGTAGATGTCGAAATCCACGCCGAACGCGGCCAGGTCCTGGTTCTGCTCGTTGCGCAGGTAGGCCACCGCGAAGCGACGGATCGCATCGAGGTTGTCCGGGTCGCGCTCGCCGACCACCGAGTGGCCTTCCAGCTCCACCGTGGCGCCGGCCAGGTAGGCCTTGGCCACATCCTCGATGTAATCGCCGCGATAGCCGGCTTCCGGCCAGCCGGCGTCGTCGGGCTTGAGGCCCTTCGCACGCGCCTGGGTGGACAGCGCCAGGTTTTCGATCTGCACGCCGGCGTCGTTGTAGTAGAACTCGCGCTTGGCGTTCCAGCCGTTCACTTCCAGCAGGCGCGCCAGGCAGTCACCGATCGCCGCCGCGCGGCCGTGGCCGACATGTAGCGGACCGGTCGGGTTGGCCGACACGTATTCCACGCCCACGGTGCGGCCGTTGCCGCTCAGGTTGTGGCCGTAATCGGCGCCTTCCTTGAGCACGCTGGCCGCTTCGCGCTGGTAAGCGCTGGGAGCGAGATGGAAATTGATGAAGCCGGGGCCGGCGATCTCGACGCGCAGCACATCATTGCTCTTGGGCAGCGCATCGAGCAGCGCCTGGGCCAGGGCGCGCGGGTTGCTGCGCGCCGGCTTGGCCAGCAGCATCGCGGCATTGGTGGCGAAATCGCCGTGCTCACGGGTCTTCGGGCGTTCGACCACGAATTCCGGGGTCAGGGTATCGGCCGGCAGAGTGCCGTTGGCGCGCAAGGCTTCGATGCCTTGGCTGATCAGGGCGCGGAGGAGATTTTTCACAAGGCCTGCTTTGGGACTGGAGCGGCGGAATCGGCAATTTTAGCCCAGAAGCCACCCCGATCCATTGAACCGGGGCCGAGCGGCGCCGTTTCCCACCCCGGCTCAGGTGGTTCCGGGGCCCATCCAGCCGCGCGCGGCCATCGATACCGGTGCCCCGTCGCCGATCACGACATGGTCAAGCAGACGGATATCCACCAGGGCCAAGGCCTGCTGCAGCAGTGCGGTGATCCGGCGGTCCTCCAACGAGGGCTCGGCACTGCCGGAGGGATGGTTGTGGCTGACGATCACCGCGGCTGCGTTGTGCAGCAGGGCGCGGCGGACCACTTCGCGCGGGTAGACCGCCGCGGCATCCACCGTGCCGCTGAACAGCTCCTCGCAGGCCAGTGTGCGGTGCTGGTTGTCCAGGAACAACGCGGCGAACACCTCGTTGGGCCGGGCGCGCAGCCGCTGCTTGAAGTAGCGCCCGGCGGCGGCCGGGTCGCGCAGGCTCTCGCCGCGGGCCAGCTCGGCCGCCAGATGCCGATGCGCCAGTTCCAGCCCGGCCACCAGCTTGCAGCTGCGCGCCGGCCCAAGGCCGGGCAGGGCCGCCAACGCGGCGGCCGGGAGGTCGAGCAGGTTGCGCAGGGGACCGTGGGCCTGCAGCAGGTCGCGGGCGGTTTCGACCGCGTCGCGGCCGCGCAGGCCGGACCCCAGGAAGATCGCCAGCAGCTCGGCATCGGACAGGGCGCCGGCGCCTTGGGCAAGCAGCTTTTCGCGGGGACGCTCGGCACTGGGCCAGTCTCGGATCGACATGGCCCCAGTCTCCCTCGGTGCGGAGCGGGCCACCATCGGTGAACCGGGCGGCATCGTGTCGGTAAATGCAGGGCATCGTGCCAAGTCAGGCGGTTCCTTATGACGAAAACCTGCCTCCTTATGCCGCTGGCGCATCAGGCGGCTTACGGACCATCGGGTAAGCTAATCGCCTCGGTTCGACAGGAACACCCAAGGTGGCTGACTCCCCCCAGGCTTCTCCGGCGTCCGCGCGCCCGTTGGAAGGCCAGAAGCTGTTGTTGTGCGTTGGTGGCGGGATCGCTGCCTACAAGTCGCTGGAACTGGTGCGCCGCCTGCGCGATGCCGGAGCCCAGGTGCAGGTCGCGATGACCGCCGGGGCCCAGCAGTTCGTCACCCCACTGAGCTTCCAGGCGCTGTCCGGCCAGCCCACCCGCACCACCCTGTGGGACAGCGCGGCCGAGCAGGCCATGGGCCATATCGAGCTGGCACGCTGGGCTGATCGCGTCGTGGTCGCGCCGGCCACGGCCGATCTGCTCGCGCGCCTGGCCAACGGCCACGCCGACGATCTTGTCACCACCCTGTGCCTGGCCACGACCGCGCCGCTGACCGTGTGCCCGGCGATGAACCACCGCATGTGGCTGCACCCGGCCACGCAGGCCAATATCGGCCTGCTGCGCGAGCGCGGTGCCCAGGTGATCGGGCCGGAAGACGGTCCATTGGCCGAAGGCGAGTCCGGCCCCGGTCGGCTCACCGAACCGAACGCGATCGTGGCCGCGCTGGCCGGGCTGCACGCGCCGGCCCCCGCCGAGCCACCGCCGAGCAGTGAACTGAAGGGCCTTCGCGTGCTGATCAGCGCCGGCCCCACCTATGAAGACATCGACCCGGTGCGCTACGTCGGCAACCGCAGCAGCGGCAAGATGGGCTACGCCCTGGCCGCCGCCGCCGCCCGCCTGGGCGCGCAGGTGGTGCTGGTCAGTGGCCCGGTCCAGCTGGCCACGCCCGCCGGTGTGCAGCGCGTTGATGTGCGCTCGGCCGCGCAGATGCGCGAAGCGGTGCTCGGTGCGTTGCCGGCCGACATCTATATCGGTGCGGCCGCGGTGTCCGATTACACCCCGCGCCAGGTTGCCCCGCAGAAACTCAAGAAGACCGCCGACACCCAGAGCCTGACCCTGGAACTGGTGCGCACCCCGGACATCCTGGCCGAAGTGGCCACGCAGACCAACGCGCTCAAGCTGGTGGTCGGCTTCGCCGCCGAGACCCACGATGTGGAGAAGTACGCGCGCGGCAAGCTGGTCGACAAGCGCCTGGACCTGGTGATCGCCAACCAGGTCGGGATCAGCACCGGCGGTTTCGAGAGCGATGAAAACGCGGCCACGGCCTACTGGCAGGGCGGCGAACAGGTGTTCCCCGGCACCTCCAAGGCTGTGTTGGCCGAACAACTGTTGTCCCTGATTGCCCAGAGGTTGCACGCATGACCATCGATTCCTCCCTGCAGCCGTTGCAGGTCAAGCTGCTCGACCCGCGTTTCGGCGACGAATGGCCGCTGCCGGCCTACGCCACCGAACACAGCGCCGGGCTGGATCTGCGCGCCGCGCTGGAGACCGAACTCACCCTGCAGCCCGGCGACACCGCGCTGATTCCCAGTGGTATCGCCATCCATATCGCCGATCCGAACCTGGCCGCCGTGGTGCTGCCGCGCTCCGGGCTTGGCCATCGCCACGGCATCGTGCTGGGCAACGGCACCGGCCTGATCGACGCCGATTACCAGGGCCCGCTGCTGATCAGCGCCTGGAACCGCGGCCGTGAGCCGTTCACGCTGCAGCCCGGCGATCGCATCGCCCAGCTGGTGGTGCTGCCGATTGCACGCGTGGCGCTTCAGGTAGTGGATACTTTCACCGACAGCGCCAGGGGAACGGGTGGATTCGGCCATACCGGGGTGCGCTGACAGGGGAGCTTCATGAGCAAGGCGAAGGCGGAAGGACGGCCGCGGTTGACCACAGGGCGCTCGGTGCCGCTGTTGGCCGTGCTGCTGGTGTTGTTGGCGGTCTGGTTCGGGTGGAGCGGTGTGCGCCAATGGCGTCAGGCGGCCGTTGGCGCCGAGCTTGAACAGTCGCGCGATCAGGTGGTCGAGGGGCTGCAGACGGCGCTGACCGGTCAGCTCGGCACGTTCGGCAAGGTGCTCAAGACCGAGCGCGTTGCCAGCGCACTGGCCAGCGGCAACGCACACGGTGCCGCCGTCGCCATCCGCGAAGGCTGGCCCGGTGTGGAAGACGTCCAGATCCTCACCGCCGATCTCGATGCGGCCTACGCCGATCCGAAGGCCTTCGGCTACTCGCGCCTGGCCCTGCTCGAGGCGGCCATCGCCGATGACAAACCCGTCGGCCGCGTGGTGCGCGATGCCGGCGGACAGCGCCTCGGCCTGGCCGCGGCGGTGGAGCTTGGCCCGCAGGGGGCGGCCGTGGTCTACGTGCGCCAGCCGCTGCTGCGGCTGACCGGCATATTCGACCAGGTTGCCGTGCCGGGCGCCGGCTATCTCGCCCTGCGCCAAGGCAATCACAACGTGATTGAACAGGGCAGCCGCGGGCTGTCCGGCGGCGCTGAAGCGCTGGCACGTCCGGTCGGCACCAGTGGCCTGCGTCTGTCTGCCGCGGTGCCGGACATCGAACCGGGCCCGTTGGGCCTCGGCGCGATCTCCAGTGCGGTTGTCGCCGTGTTGCTGCTGTTGATCGCCGTGCTGCTGGTGCTGGGCAAAGGCAAGGTGCCGTTGCCGCGCCGCCGCGGTGCCGCCGACAGCGCCGCCGACACCGGCCCGACCTTGAGCGAAAGCCTGGCCCAGGCCCCGCTCGCGGTGGCCGCCGTCGAGAACGTTGACGAAACCGCAGCGGCAACGCCGCCGCCGTCCGTGCCGGGCGAGACCGTCGCGGCCGAGATCTTCCGCGCCTACGACATCCGCGGCATCGTCGGCCGCGAGCTGACCCCCAAGGTCGCCGCCCTGATCGGCCAGGCGGTCGGCTCGGTGCTGCAGGTCCAGGGCCTGCGCGACATCGTGGTGGGCCGCGATGGTCGCCTGTCCGGCCCCGAGCTCACCGCCGGCCTGATCGAAGGCCTGCGCCGCGCCGGCTGCAACGTCACCGATATCGGCCTGGCGCCGACCCCGGTGGTGTACTTCGCCAGCTACCACCTGCGCGCCGGCAGCTGCGTGGCGGTGACCGGCAGCCACAACCCGCCGGATTACAACGGCTTCAAGATCGTGGTCGGCGGCGAAACGCTGTCCGGCGATGCGATCACCGAGCTGTACCACCGCATCCGCGATGGCCAGTTGCACGTGGCACCCGAGCCGGGCAGTTTCCAGACCCGCGACGTGAATGCCGATTACATCCAGCGCATCGCCGACGACGTGCAGCTGGATCGCCCGCTCAAGGTGGTCGCCGACGCGGGCAATGGTGTCGCCGGCGAGCTTGCCCAGCCGCTGCTGGAGGCGATCGGTGCCGAGGTCATTCCGCTGTACTGCGATGTGGACGGCACCTTCCCGAACCACCATCCGGACCCGAGCGACCCGCACAATCTGGAAGACCTGATCCAGACGGTGAAGCGCTTCGATGCGGATATCGGCCTGGCCTTCGATGGCGACGGCGACCGTCTCGGCGTGGTCACCCGCGAAGGCAGGATCATCTACGCCGATCGCCTGCTGATGCTGTTCGCCGCCGATGTGCTGATGCGCAACCCGGGCGCGCTGGTGATCTACGACGTGAAGTGCAGTGGCAAGCTCTCCGATTACGTGCTGCGCAACGGTGGCAGCCCGCTGATGTGGAAGACCGGCCATTCGCTGATGAAGGCGAAGATGCGTGAAACCGACGCCGAGCTGGCGGGCGAGATGAGCGGGCACTTCTTCTTCAAGGAACGCTGGTTCGGCTTCGACGATGGCCTGTACGCCGCCGCGCGCCTGCTGGAGATCCTTGCCCAGCGCGAAGAGAGCCCCTCGGAGGTGTTGGACGAACTGCCCGACAGCGTCTCCACCCCGGAGCTGAAGGTGCCGGTGGACGCGGGTACCCCGCACGCGCTGGTGTCGTTGTTCGTGTCCTCGGTGCAGGTGGAGGAGTCGCCGTTCGCCGGTGCGCGCCTGTCCACCATCGACGGCCTACGTGCCGATTTCCCCGATGGCTGGGGCCTGGTGCGCGCGTCCAACACCACCCCGGTGCTGGTGCTGCGTTTCGAGGCCGATGACGAGGCGGCGCTGGAGCGCATCAAGGCGCTGTTCCGCGCGCAGCTGCAACCGCTGCTGCCGGGTGTGGATCTGGGCTTCTGATCTGGACGGGTACCGACCAATGGTCGGTACCTACCCCTTGAACCGCAGCCCCACGCCCGGCTCGGTGAACAGATAGCGCGAATCCAGCGCCGAGTCACCCAGCTTGTGGCGCAGCTTGCCGACCAGAATCCGCAGGTAATGCGTGTCGTGCTGATGCGTCGGCCCCCAGATCTCCTGCAGGATCTGCGGCTGGGTCACCACCCGGCCGGCATTGCGCAGCAGCAGCGACAACAGCGCGTACTCCTTGCGCGTCAGCGCCACCGGCGTACCGTCCAGATGTACTTCGCGCCGTACCAGGTCGATATGCAGGTGCCCATCATCGAACTGCGGCAGCACGCCCTCGCTGGAGACCGTGCGCGAGCGCAGCAGCGCCCGTACGCGCGCCATCAGCTCCTGCGTGCCGAACGGCTTGGTCACGTAGTCGTTGGCGCCGGCGTCCAGGGCCCGCACCTTCTCGGTCTCGCTGGCGCGCACGGTCAGCATGATCACCGGCACCTGGCTCCACTGGCGCAGCTCGCCCAGCACGTCATGGCCTTCCATGTCGGGCAGGCCGATATCCAGGATCACCAGATCCGCGCCTTCGCCGACCAGCGCTTCCAGACCGGCCTGGCCGGTGGCGGCCTGGGACACGCGGTAGCCCTGCGCGCGCAGGCTGATCTCCAGGAAGCGCCGGATCTGCGCTTCATCGTCGATCACCAGCACGCGCGCCGGGGGCACGCCGTGGGAAGCCTCAGGAATCGTCGTTGTCATCGGCAGGGTGGGGGTGCAGCAAGGGCAGGGTGATGCGGATCAGGGTACCGCGTCCGTCGCGCCCCGGCAGCGCCTGCACGCTGCCGCCATGCGCGCCGATCATGCCCTGGCAGATGGTCAGGCCCAGGCCGGTGCCATGCCGGCCGCGGTCGCCGCGCTCCACGCTGTAGAACATATCGAAGATGCGCGCGCGCTCGTCGTCGGGAATGCCCGGGCCGGCATCGAGCACGTCGATGCGCAGCTCACCTTCGACCAGCCGCGCCTGCACCTCCACCGCCGCACCAGGCGGAGAGAACTTGGCCGCGTTCTCCATCACGTTGAATACGGCCTGCTCGACCAGCGCTGGGTGCACCCAGATCGGGGCCAGTTCAGCGGGAATATCCAGCTTGAGCAGCACGTCGGGCTGATAGCGCTGCAGGCGGCGCGCGGCCGAACCGACCAGCTCGTCCACGCCGATCCAGTCGCGGTTGATCTGCAGCCCGTCATGGCCGAGCCGGGTCATGTCCAGCAGGTTCTGGATGTAGCGGTCCAGGCGCTCGCCTTCGACCAGGATGGTATCGAGCAGGGCGCGCCGGTCGCTGGCATCCATCGCATCGGCATAGCTGGAGAGGCTGTCGGCCGAGCCGATCATCGCTGCCAGTGGCGAGCGCAGGTCATGCGACACCGAGGACAGCAACGCCGAGCGCAGCCGCTCGGTCTCGTTGCTCACGTGCGCCTTCTCCAGATCCGCCACCAACTGGGTGCGCAGCGCGGCCTGGGCAATGTCGTCCACCATTGCCTCGGCCAGCTGGCGCTGCTCCGGCGTCAGCCGGGGCGCCTCGCGCGGGAAGCGCATGCCGGCCACGCCGATGGCCCGGTCGTCGCCGTCCAGCAGCGGCAGGAACCACCAGCCCGCACCGGCCAGCGTATCGGTGAAGCGCCCGCTGGGCTGCCCGTGCCGGTGCGCCCAGTCGGCCGCGGCCAGATCCGTATCGCCCGGCGCGGCGCTGCCACTGGCGCTGGTGTGGTGCCCGATGCGCAGCCACGCCGGGGCATCCATCGCCTGTTCCAGCGCCTCGCGGCCGGCCTGCGCGACCTGCTCGTTGCTCGGTGCACTGGCCAGCTGCCGGCCAAGCACCTGGCGCGCATGCGCGTGCCGGTTGGCCGCGCGCAAGGCCACCACCTGCATGCGCAGGCGCGAGGCCAGTCGCCCGGCCACCAACGCGGCGGCCAGGAACAGGAAGACCGTGATCACGCCCTGGCGCGCGCTGATCGCGAAGGTGAATCGCGGCGCGATGAAGAAGAAGTTGTAGGCCAGGAAACACAGCGCCGCGGCGATCACCGCCGCACTGGTGCGGCTGCGCGCAGCGACCATCACCACCGCCACGATGAACACCATCGAGAGGTCGTACAGCCCGATCCAGCGTTCGGCGATCAGCGCCACCAGGCAGGCAACGGCCGTAGCGCCGAGCGCCAGCAGCGCATCCTTGCCGGCACTGCGGCTGGGTATCGACAGCCCGGACCGGCGCGCCCGCGCGCGCGCCTGTGGCGTACCGATGATGGTGATCTCGAAATGCGCACCGCGCCGGATCAGCTGCTGGGTCAGCGTGCGGTTGAGCATGCGCGCCAGCGGGCGCTCGCGCGTGCGGCCGAGCACCAGCGTGGAGACACCGTTGTGTGCGGCATGGTCAAGCAGTGCATCGGCGATGCTGGAGCCATGCAGCAGCTCCGCTTCACCGCCGAGGCGGCGGGCGAGGGCGAACGCCGCATCGATCTCGCGTCGGGTCTGCTCGTCATGCGCGCGCGCCTGCACCGTCACCACCGTCCACGGCGCATCGCGCCGCTCGGCGATGCGCCGGCCGACCCGCACCAGGTACTCACTCTGGCCGCCGCCATCGATCGCCACCAGCACCCGCCGGCGCAGCGGCAGGTTGCCTTCGCCGCGCGCGGCACGGGTCTCGCGCAGGCTGCTGTCCACGCGGTCGGCCGCTTCCTGCATCGCCAATTCGCGCAGCGCGGTCAGGTTGGCCGGCGAGAAGAACGCCTGCAGCGCCTGCGCGGCCTGCTCCGGCACATAGACCTTGCCCTGCTGCAGGCGCTCGATCAGCTCGCGCGGCGGCAGGTCCACCAGCACGATGTCGTGCAGGCGGTCGAGCACCGCATCGGGCACGGTCTCGCTGACCCGCACCCCGGTGATCCGCATGACCACGTCGTTGAGGCTTTCCAGATGCTGGATGTTGACCGTGGTCCACACGTCGATGCCGGCATCCAGCAGCTCCATCACGTCCTGCCAGCGCCGCTCGTGGCGGCTGCCGGGCACGTTGCGATGCGCCAGTTCGTCCACCAGCACCAACGCCGGGCGACGCGCCAGCACTGCATCCAGGTCCATCTCGTCCAGTGCGTGCTGTTGATACTCGCGCTGCAGCAACGGCACCTGCGGCAGGCCCGCCAGCAGCGTCGAGGTCTCGGCGCGGCCGTGGGTTTCCACCAGCCCGATCACCACGTCCACGCCGCGGCGCAGCTGCTCGTGTGCGCGGGTGAGCATGCTGAAGGTCTTGCCCACGCCGGGGGCCGCACCCAGGAACACGGTGAGTTTGCCGCCCGCTTCGCGCTGCAGGCTGTCGACCAGGGCATCGGCCTGGCGGGTACGGGAGTCGCTCATGGGCGGGGATTGTGCGCCCAGGACAATGCGCAGCGCATCAAGGCATGCCGTGCAGCCGGGCCGTGCCCTGCTGCGCGTCGAGAGCAACGTTCAATGTCATCACGTTCACCCGCGGCTGGCCGAACACACCCCATTGCGGGCCCCGGGTATTGGCCTGCACCAACGCGGTGACGCGCTCCACCGGCAGGCCACGGCTGCGCGCCACCCGGGCGATCTGCACCTGCGCGGCGGCCGGGGAGATCTCCGGATCCATGCCGGCGCCGGACTGGGTGACCAGATCGCCGGGCACCTGCGCAGCGGGTACGCCCTCGCGTGTGGCGACCGCAGAGATGGCGGCCTGCACGCGCTCCTGCAGCGCCGGATTGCTGCGCGCCATGTTGCTGCCGGCAGCCGCCATCGGGTCATAGTTGGCCGCCGACGGCCGCGCCTGGAAGTAGCCATCGCCGACGAACGGCTGGGCGATCAACTGCGAGCCGCGCACCTGCCCATCGCGGATCAGCAGGCTGCCATCGGCCTGCGCCGGAAACAGCAGTCGGCTCACGCTGGTGGTGGCCACGGCATAGGCAAGCCCGAGCAGCAGCAGGCTGCTCACGCCGAGCACGAGGGCCGGGCGCCAGGCGCTGTCCTGCTGCAGCTGGGTAGAGGCGGCCGCGCGGCTGCGCGCCGAACGGGGAACGGACGTAGCAAGCGAGCGGTTCATGCGCCGAATACCGAGACAAGGAAGAGGTCGATCACTTTGATGGCCGCAAACGGCAGCAGCACGCCACCCAGGCCGTACACCAGCATGTTCCGGCGCAGCAGCGCGGTGGCCGTGGCCGGACGGAAGCGCACCCCGCGCAACGCCAGCGGGATCAGCGCCGGAATCACCAGGGCATTGAAGATCAGCGCCGCCAGCACCGCGTTGCGCGGGCTGGAGAGGTGCATCACGTTCAACGCCGCCATCGCCGGCATCGTCGAGGCGAACAGCGCCGGCAGGATCGCGAAATACTTGGAGACATCGTTGGCCAGCGAGAAGGTGGTCAGTGCACCACGCGTGATCAGCTGTTGCTTGCCCACCTCCACCACCGCCAGCAGCTTGGCCGGATCCGAATCCAGATCGACCATGTTGCCGGCCTCCTTGGCGGCCTGCGTACCGGAGTTCATGGCCAGCCCGATGTCGGCCTGGGCGAGCGCCGGTGCATCGTTGGTGCCATCGCCGACCATCGCCACCAGCCGCCCACCGGCCTGCTCGGCACGGATGCGGGCCAGCTTGTCTTCGGGGCGGGCTTCGGCGATGTAGTCGTCCACGCCGGCCTCGGCCGCGATCGCCGCAGCGGTCAGCGGGTTGTCGCCGGTGATCATCACCGTGCGGATACCCATCGCGCGCAGCTGCGCGAACTTCTCGCGCATGCCGTGCTTGACCACGTCCGACAGCTCGATCACGCCCAGCACATGGCGGCCTTCGCACACCACCAGCGGGGTGGCACCATTGCGCGCCACCTGCTCCACGCGGCCGGGCAGCTCCGACGGCACCGTGCCGCCCAGCTCACGCACATACGCGGTGATCGCATCGGAGGCGCCCTTGCGGATGCGGCGCCCGCCGTCCAGATCCACACCGGACATGCGGGTCTGCGCACTGAAGGCCAGATAGTCCGCACGGTCCGGCTCGGCGGTGGCGCAGCCCTGCTCACGCGCCAGCCGTACCACCGACTTGCCTTCCGGG
The DNA here is from genome assembly GCF_056393115.1 of Stenotrophomonas sp. Steno-Z10-BAI. Lineage (NCBI taxonomy): Bacteria > Pseudomonadati > Pseudomonadota > Gammaproteobacteria > Lysobacterales > Lysobacteraceae > Stenotrophomonas > Stenotrophomonas sp. Steno-Z10-BAI. Next base: position 222,943 of record NZ_JBWJOZ010000007.1, read on the forward strand.
GTCGGGTCGGCCAGCGAGGACAGCAGCGCCGCCTCGCGCAGCTGGCTGGCGTCGATACCGGCAAGGGCATGGAAATGCGTGGCCTGGCGGTCGCCGTAGGTGATGGTGCCGGTCTTGTCGAGCAGCAGCACGTCCACATCGCCAGCCACTTCCACCGCCTTGCCGGACTTGGCCAGCACGTTGGCGGCCAGCGCACGGTTCATGCCGGCGATGCCGATCGCCGGCAGCAGGCCGCCGATGGTGGTGGGGATCAAACACACCAGCAGCGCGATCAGCAGCAGCGGATTGACCTGCACGCCAACGAACGCCCCGATCACCGGCAGCGTCGCCACCACCACCAGGAAGGTCAGCGTCATCGCCGCCAGCAGCAGGGTCAGGGCGACCTCGTTCGGGGTCTTCTGGCGGTTGGCGCCTTCCACCAGCGCGATCATCCGGTCCAGGAAGCTGTGGCCCGGCTCGGCGGTGATGCGCACGATGATCTGGTCGGAAAGCACCTTGGTGCCACCGATCACACCACTGCGGTCGGTGCCCGCTTCGCGCAGCACGGGGGCCGATTCACCGGTCACCGCCGCTTCGTTGATCGTGGCCAGGCCCTGCACGATCTCACCATCGGCCGGGATCAACTCGCCGGCACTGACGATGACATGATCGCCTGGGCGCAGTTCGGCCGCCGGAACCTGGGTTTCACTGGCCCCGGCATGCGCGGCGGCCAGCCGGCGCGCAGTGAGATCCTGGCGGGCCCGCCGCAGCGAGGCGGCCTGGCCACGACCACGTGCTTCGGCAACGGCCTCGGCGAAGTTGCCGAACAGCACGGTCAGCAGCAGGATCGCAGTGACCGCCAGGCCGAAGCCCAGCGGCGCATTGCCGGTCAGCGTCACCAGCGCGCTGACCACCGTGCCGACCATCACCACGGCCATCACCGGGCTGTGCAGCAGATGCCGCGGCGAGAGCTTGATCACGGCATCGCGCAGGGCACGGCGCCAGCCGGCGCCATCCAGCAGGCGCTGGCGGCGGTGGGAAGAAACGTTCAACGGATACGTACTCATGGGAGGCGGTCTCAGTGCAGCGTCAGCGACAGGTGGTCGGCCACCGGGCCAAGGACCAGTGCCGGCATGAACTGCAATACGGTGAGGATGACGATCAGCGCGATCAGGGTCAGCGCGAAGGTCGGGGTTTCGATCTGCAGCGTGCCGGCCGATTCCGGCGCCCGCCGCTTGGCCGCCAGCTGCGCGGCCACGATCAACGGGATCACCAGCACGGGGTAGCGGCCCAGCAGCAGCACCAGGGTGCAGCTCAGGTTCCACCACACCGTGGCATCGCCGAGGCCCTCAAAGCCCGAGCCGTTGTTGGCGAACGCCGAGGTGTACTCGTAGAACACCTGGCTGATGCCGTGGAAGCCGGGGTTGGAGGTGCCGGTGATCGACGGGATCGCCAAGGTCAGCGCGGTGAAGCCCAGGATGGTGATCGGCTGCAGCAGCACCAGCAGCGCGAGCAGGCGCACCTGCGGCGTTTCCAGTTTGCGGCCGAACAGTTCCGGGGTACGGCCGGTCATCAGGCCGGCCAGGAATACGCCCAGCATCAGGTACACGATGAACTGCTGCAGGCCGCAGCCGATGCCGCCCCAGATCGCGTTGACCAGCATGTTGACCATCGGCACGGCACCGGCCAGCGGGCTGAGCGAGTCATGCATGCCGTTGACCGAACCGTTCGACACCTGGGTGGTGATCGCTGCCCACAACCCCGTGCCATCGGCACCGAAGCGCACTTCCTTGCCCTCCATCAGCAGCGGGCTGGCGGCGGTGGCCGAGTGACCCTCCAGCCACACGGTGGCGGCGATCGACACGCTGGACATCGCCAGCATGCAGCCGAACACCAGCCCGGCCAGGCGCTTGCGTCCGGTAAATGCGCCGAGCATGAAGATCACCGCGATCGGGATCAGCAGGATGCCGATCAGTTCCAGCGCATTGGACAGCGGGGTCGGGTTCTCCAGCGGCATCGCGCTGTTCGGGCCGTACCAGCCACCGCCATTGGTGCCCAGCTGCTTGGCCGCGACCATCGCCGCGACCGGGCCGAGCGGAATCTTCTGCGTCTCCATGCCGGCCGCGGCATCGATCGGCGTGGCCTGCGGACCACCGGCGAGCGTGGCGGGCACGCCCTGGCTGGTCAGCAGCACCGCCCACAGCAGGCACAGCGGCAGCATGAAGCGCACGCACGCGCGCACCACATCGGCGTAGTAGTTGCCCACATCGACACGGCGGTCCGCACTGAGCAGCGCGGCCTGGTCGGCCGGCACATCCTCGGGGCGCGCACTGAACAGCGCGCGCAGGGTGGCCACCACCAGCGCCAGGCCCATCATCGGCGTCACCACCTGCAGGCCGGTGATCGCGGTCATCTGCGCGAAGTAGGACAGCTGCGCCTGGCCGGAATAGTGCTGCTGGTTGGTGTTGGTCAGGAACGACACCATCGTGTGCAGCGCGGTATCCCAGCGCAGGTTGGGGATCTGGTCGGGATTGAACGGCAGCCAGGCCTGGGTCATGAAGACCGCCTGTACCAGCACCGCGATCACCACGTTGCTGAGCAGGAAGGCGCCCACGTAGCCACGCCAGGACATGCCGCGCGCCGGGTTCACCCCGAGCAGCCGGTACAGCGGTTTTTCAATCCACCCGAACAGCGCGTCGCCGCGCATCGGCCCACCGCGCATCACCCGGGCCAGGTACAGCCCCAGCGGAAAGGCCAGCACGATGCTGGCCAGCAGGATCAACAGGATCTCGGTCATGGTCGGCTCCGGTCAGAAGGTTTCGGGCCGAAGCACGACGTACAGCAGATAGGCGGCGGCAACGAGCACCAGCACACCGCACAGCAGGGAAAGCCAGGCAGACATGGTCGTGGCCTCAAACGCGGGAAAGGGAGCGCGCGGTGCACGGGGCACCGGCGGGGAAGACAGGCATATACGGGCTCATGGGACGTCCAGGTGGAACCACTCCACGTCAGGCGCTCATGGTCTGCCTGCCCGGCATAAACGCTCCACGCCCGAAACCCGCGACTCCCGTAAAAAGTGCATAAAAAGGTGCGTCTGTGGTGCGAACGTTACGTCCCGCAGCGACCGGCAGGCCCCTCGGCAAATGTCCCCCGGCCGCCGCCCGACCAACCCACCGCCCCCGCGTCCGGAACAGTTCACAGCAAGCTTCATGCCCGCGACGCGGAGCGTAGAAAAACCAAAAAGGCGGCCCAAAAGGCCGCCTTCGTTTCAACGCAATCGCACATCCACCCTTACCCGCGCGGATCGCTCCCCATACCCTTCAACAACCGATAGCGCTGCAGCGTGCTCTCGATCTCCACATCCAGCGCCCGGCGCTGCTGCTCGAACGAGGCCTGCATGCGCCGCTGCGCCACCAGCTCGGCATGCCGCTCACGGATCCGCTCGGCCTGCTTGTCCGGCACCGGCTGGCCATCCAGCTCGCGGTTGCCCGCAGTGGCCAGCAGGGTGACCAGCGCATCACGCACGCTGGCCACGTTATAACTGGCGGTGTGGATGTTGTTGTCCAGGATCCCGCTGCGCTCGGCGAACACCCGGCGCAGCTCGTCCTCGTTTTCATACGTGGCCAGCATCGCCTGCTCGGTGCGCTGGCGGGTCTGCTCGGCGGCGAGATCCAGGCGTTGCTGCGCGGCCTGCGCAGCGGCATCGGCGCGCTCTTCGTCGGTCAACGCGCGCTGCACTTCACCACTGCGCATGCCGCTGCGCAGGTTGAACTCCTCGCGCGCGCTGTTCACCGCCTCCTGGGGCAGGGCATCACTGCAGATCCGCTCGCTGCCCTTGTTCCAGCAGTACAGCTTCTTCGGCGTCGCATCAGCCGTGCGCTTCTGCGCCTGGGCAGGCAACAGCGGCACGGCCAGCAACAGGCCGACAACGGTGAACGTGGCAAACCTGGACATGGTGAAAGCCCCCTGCTCTCAACGCGTAGGACGGCTGCCGTAGCGGGAACGATAGTCCTCCAGCGGCTGCCGGTAACCGACAAGTTCCGGATTTCCGGAGGCAAAATCAAGCAGGTCGGCCAGCGTGGCCACCGCGACCACCGGAATGCCGGCTTCTTCGGCCACGGCCTGCGCGGCCGAACGGCGGTCGGTTTCCGAGGCGATCTCCTGGCGGTCCAGTGCGACCACGATGCCCGCCGGGGTGCCACCGGCGCCCTTGATGATCGCCAGCGCTTCGCGGATCGCGGTGCCAGCGGTGATCACGTCATCCACGATCAGCACGCGCTTACCGTTCATGTCGGCGCCGATCAGGTTGCCGCCTTCGCCGTGGTCCTTGGCTTCCTTGCGGTTGAACGACAGCGGCAGGTCGCGGCCGCGCTGGGCGAACTCACAGGCGGTCGCGGTGGCCAGCGGAATGCCCTTGTAGGCCGGGCCGAACACGACGTCGAACTTCAGCCCGGTCGCTTCCACGGCATCGGCGTAGCACGCCGCCAGCTGGGACATCCGCGCGCCGGAATCGAACCGGCCGGCATTGAAGAAATAGGGGCTCAGACGGCCGGACTTCAGGGTGAACTGGCCGAAACGCAGGGCATCGGCGGTCAGGGCCAGTTGCAGGAAACGGTGGCGATGGTCGCTCATCAAGACTCAATTCAATTCATTTGGAGCGCAAATCCTAATGCATGCCCGCACTTTTCCGCTCGCCGGCCCCTGCGGCCCGGTGTCGCACAGGTTGGCGAGACGGCATCGTCAGGTGCCCGCGGGCGGCAATCGCGTCCGTTTCCAGCCAGCCCCTGCAAGGGCCGAAACGGTATGCTCTTGCCGGTATCGTTCCAGACCCGGGTCAGCATGCGCATCATCAGTTTCAACGCCAATGGCATCCGTTCCGCCGCCACCAAGGGCTTTCTCGAGTGGTTCCGCGCCCAGGACGCCGATGTCCTGTGCATCCAGGAAACCAAGGCCCAGGAAGACCAGCTGACCGACCCGATGTTCCGCCCGGACGGCCATCACTGCTTCTACCGCGACGCCATCACCAAGAAGGGCTACAGCGGCGTGGCGATCTACAGCAAGCGCGAGCCGGACCAGGTGATCACCTCGCTGGGCTGGGCCCCGTTCGACGATGAGGGCCGCTACATCGAGGCCCGCTACGGCAACCTCAGCGTGGTCTCCTTCTATATCCCCTCGGGCAGCTCGGGCGATCTGCGCCAGGGCTTCAAGTACGAAGTGATGGAGTGGCTGCGCCCGATCCTGGCCGGCTGGCTGGCCAGTGGTCGCGACTACGTGCTGTGCGGCGACTGGAACATCGTGCGCTCCGCGCTGGACATCAAGAACTGGAAATCCAACCAGAAAAACTCCGGCTGCCTGCCGCCCGAGCGCGACTGGCTCAACGGCCAGTGCGTGGACGCCGACCAGGCGCTGGATATCGCCGCCGGCCAAGGCTGGACGGATGCCTACCGCCTGCTGCACCCGCAGGGTGAGGACTACACATGGTGGAGCAACCGCGGCCAGGCGCGCGCCAACAATGTCGGCTGGCGCATTGATTACCAGTTCGTCAGCCCGGGCCTGCGCGAGCGCCTGCGCAGCTGCTCGGTGTACCGCGATGAGCGCTTCTCCGACCATGCGCCGTTCACGGTGGACTACGCCCCATGAGTGAAGCGGTCGAGCCGATGTCCTACAAGGGCTGGGCGGGGATCAAGCGTGCCTTCGGTACGCCCTCGGCGCTGACGATGGCCTTCCTCGGCTTCGGCAGCGGCCTGCCGTTCCTGCTGATCGCCTCGCAGACCCTCTCCACCCGGCTGCGTGATGTCGGTTTGGACCTGGGCAGCATCGGCCTGATCAGCCTGGCCAGCTTCTTCTATCTGATGAAGTTCGTCTGGGCGCCGCTGATTGACCGCTACGCATTTCCGCTGATCGGCTTCCTCGGGCGCCGCCGTTCCTGGCTGCTCGCCTCGCAGATCGCGGTCACCGGCGGGTTGTTCGCGCTGGCCTTCGTCCGCCCCGAACTCGGTGTCACCCCACTGGTCCTGTGGGTGCTGGTGGCTTCGTTCGCCGGTGCCACCCAGGATTCGGTGGTCGACGCCTACCGCATCGAGATCGCGCCGGAGAGCGCCCAGGCCGCGTTGGCCGCGACCTACACGCTGGGCTATCGCATCGGCCTGATCCTGGCCGGCGCGGGCGCGTTGTACCTGGCCCAGTTCGAGAGCTGGATCGTGGCGTACCTGGCCATGGCCGCCTTGATGATCCTGCCGATCATCACCACGCTGCTGTGCCGCGAGCCGGAGCAGCCGGAAGTGCGCATCCAGCGCCGGATCGATTTCTTCGGCGCGTTCTGGCAGCCGATCGCCAGCTTCTTCAGCACCAACGGTGTGGTGCTGGCGCTGGTGCTGCTGGCCTTCGTCGGGCTCTACAAGTTCCCGGATCAGGTGATCGGGGTGATGGCCGGTCCGTTCTATCTGGATTCGGGCTTCACCAAGGCCGATATCGCCACCGTCTCCAAGCTGTTCGGGGTGTGGATGGGCATCGGCGGTGCCTTCCTCGGTGGCATCGCGGTGGCCGCGTTCGGCTTCCGCCGCATGCTGCTGGTCGCCGCGCTGGGCGTGGCGCTGTCCAACCTGGCGTTCCTGCTGATGGCGCACAACCCGGGCCAGCTGTGGGCGTTCTATGCGGCGCTGAGTGCGGACAACCTGTTCCAGGGCTTTGCCGGCACCGTGCTGGTCGCCTTCATGTCCTCGCTGACCGACCGCAACTTCACTGCTACCCAGTACGCGCTGCTGGTCTCGCTGGCCAACCTGCCGGGCAAGTTCGTCGGCGGCGTCTCCGGTTACATCGTGGAGGCGAGCTCCTACAGCACCTTCTTCATCCTCAGCGCCACCACCGTCATCCCGACCCTGCTGCTGCTGATCTGGCTGTGGCCACGGATCCGGGACCGCAGCACGGCCTGACGGGTTTGCGTGCCGGCAGGGCCTGATGGATCATGCCGGCACAACGGCCGCGGGGATGGCGGCGCGCCAACGGGGAGAACGATGGCTGATCTACTGCTGCGGGAGGTGGACCCGCTGTTGCTGGAACGTATCCGCCGCATTGCGGTTGCGCGCGGCTGGACCCGTGAGGACACCTGCGTGGCGCTGTTGGAACAAGGCCTGTTCGCCAGCGAACTGGAGGTCCGCAGCGGCTTCCACGATCCCGAGGTCGACGCGCTGGCCGATGCCATCGCCGCCCTGCAGGCGTTGCCGGACGCGCAGGGGCTGTAACGGCCCGCCAGTGCTGCCCGGCGCAGGCGTGATCACGGTGCACCCCGCGGCGCCCGGCACCACGCCACCTCAGGCGGGATGGATCGCCCCCAGAATCCGGGGTCCGCGCGCACCACTCACGCTCGGCAGATTGCCCGGCAGCCCGGCCAGCGTGCGCTGTGCCAACCACGCAAACCCCATCGCTTCCAGATAATCCGGATCCAGCCCGTGCACCGCGCTGGACTCGATCACCACGCCCGGCAGGCGCGCGCCGAGGCGCCGCAGCAGCTGCGGATTGCGCACGCCACCGCCGCAGACCAGCACCCGCCTCGCGCCCGGAAGGTGCGCCAGCAGCGCATCGGCCACGGTGGCGGCCGTCAGTTCCAGCAGGGTTGCCTGCACATCCGCGCCGGAGACCTGCCCCTCGCCCAGCTGCGCCTGCGCCCAGTCCAGGTGGAACTGCTCGCGCCCGGTGCTCTTCGGCGGCGGCAACGCAAACCAGGGATCGGCCAGCCAGCGGGCCAGCAGCGCCGCATCGACCTGGCCACTGGCCGCGAACGCGCCATCGGCATCGAACGGTTCGCCGCGATGGCGCTGGCACCAGGCATCCATCAGCGCATTGGCCGGGCCGGTATCGAAGCCGCGCGGTGTCCCGTCGCGCGGGATCAGGGTGAGATTGCCGATGCCGCCCAGGTTGAGCACGGCGCGGTCTTCATCGCTGTCGCCCAGCATCGCCAGGTGGAAGGCCGGCATCAGCGGCGCGCCATGCCCGCCAGCGGCGACATCGCGGCGGCGGAAATCGGCCACGGTGGTGATGCCGGTCAGTTCGGCGATGCGGTTGGCATCGCCGATCTGCATCGTGAAGGCAGGATCAGCCAGCGGCCGATGGCGCACGGTCTGGCCATGCGAGCCGATCGCCTGCACCTGGGTGCGGTCGATGCGCGCGCTGTCCAGCAGGCGGTTGGCGGCCGCGGCGAAGGTGATCCCGACCTGGGCATCAAGGCGGCCCAGTGCATCAAGCGAGGTGATGGTGCCACCTTCCCCCAGCGCGATCAGCTCGGCGCGGATGGCCGGATCCCAGTCGTGGGTCAGTCCATGGACGAAGCGGCAGCCACCCTCGGTGGGGAACTGCACCAGCGCGGCATCGATGCCGTCGGCGCTGGTGCCGGACATCAGGCCCAGGTAGAGCGGGGTGGTGGGATCAACAGCAGAGGTCATGGCCAGGCGGTCCAACGGGTTGCGTGCAGCTTCCGCGCAACCCGTTGCCGCCGTCAATCGCAGCGATCAGCCGCGGTTGGATTTGACCGGCTTGCCGGCCTTCGCCGTGGCCGTATCGGTGGCCTTGGCATCCTGCGCCGGGCTGGCATCGGCGTAGATCAGCTTCTCCATGCCCTGGATGCGGGCCAGCGCGGGGGCGGTCTGGGCACGGAAGGCAGCCAGCTCGGCGCCCTGCAGCGGCTCCGGCGGCGGCATCGTCACCGACAGCGGATTGCGGTGCACGCCGTTGACGCGGAATTCGTAGTGAAGGTGCGGGCCGGTGGCCATGCCGGTCGAGCCCACGTAGCCGATCACGGTGCCCTGGGCCACGCGCTGGCCGGTCTTGATCTTGCCGAACCGCGACATATGCCCGTACAGGGTGGTGTGGCCGCGGCCATGATCCAGTATCACCACGTTGCCGTAACCGCGCTGGGTCCCGGCGAACTGCACGCGGGCATCGCCGGCGGCCATGATCGGGGTGCCGGTACGCGCGGCGTAGTCCACGCCCTTGTGCATGCGCATCTTGCCCAGCACCGGGTGCTTGCGTGCGCCGAAGCTCGAGCTCAAGCGCGCGAACTGGATCGGCATGCGGATGAAGCTCTTCTTCAGCGGGCGGCCGCTGGCATCGAAGTACTCCGATTTGCCGTTGCGGTCGAAGCGGAAGCCGCTGTAGGTCTTGCCGCCCGAGCTGAAGGTCGCCGCGAGGATCTTGCTGGTGTCCACCTTCTCGCCTTCGCGCCAGGTTTCATCCAGCACCACGCTGAAGCGGTCGCCCGGCTGCAGGTCCTTGGAGAAGTCGATGTCGTACTTGAAGATTTCGTCGGTCATCGTGGCAATCGCCGAGGGCGACAACCCCGCCTTGCGCGCGGCGGCATACAGGGAGCTGGTGATCTCGCCACTGGCGACCACGCGGCGGGTCGAGCTCTCGCGCTTACTCACCGTTTCGGTGATCTTGTCGCCAGCCAGGGACAGCTCCACGCGGTTGTCGGCATCGCGGTCGAAGCGGATCGTGCGCAGCTCACCGGACAGCGGCAGGTCGAAGGCGATCTCCGCACCCGGGCGCAGCTTGGTCAGCGATTCGCGCACACCGGGGTGCTCCAGCACCTGGTGCATCACCGTGGCCGGGATGCCGGCCTGGTCGAACAGATTACTCAGGGTCTGGCCGCGCTGCACGCGCAGCACCTGCCAGCTGTCGCCCGGGGTCTGCTGCTGGCGTTCCAGCGACAGCGGCGGCAACGGCAGCGCCAAGGTCGAATGGCTGACCGAGTAGGGCGAATCGATGGTGTGCGAGAAGCCGGGGACGATCGTGGCCACCAGGGCGCCGATGGTGGCGAACAGGCTGGCGTGCATCCAGTGGCGGCGGGTCCAGCGCTGGTTGAAGGCCGCGGGAAGATGCTGTTTGAGCTTCCGATGGAGGGCGGTGTCGTGGAGGACGTGGAGACGTTCCTTGAAGCGCTGCTTGCGCGCGCGGCCTTGATCGGAATTGAGCATCGTCGGTCTGTTCCTGGCTGGCCCGGGAGCGCGGGCCCAAACGTCGGTAACATAGACAGGTATAAATACCGCGTCAAACCCTTGTGCCTATTGGCTTTTGTGAAGCACCTGCGGTTAACTTGTACTTAACGTCATTCATATAAATAAGGCATTGCCGGGAGTTGTCACGTGTCCTCGATTGAAGAAGCCATTGCCCTGATCGGGCGAGGCGCCGATGAGATCCTCAAATCCGACGAACTGCGCCAGCGTCTGGAAAGCGGCCGTCCGCTGCGGGTCAAGGCCGGCTTCGACCCCACCGCACCGGACCTGCACCTGGGCCACACCGTGCTGTTGAACAAGCTGCGCCAGTTCCAGGACCTCGGCCACCAGGTGATCTTCCTGATCGGCGACTTCACCGGGATGATCGGCGACCCCTCGGGCAAGAACGTCACCCGCAAGCCGCTCACCAAGGAAGATGTGCTGGCCAACGCGCGTACCTATGAAGACCAGGTCTTCAAGGTGCTGGACCGCGAAAAGACCGAAGTGCGCTTCAATTCGGAGTGGTTCGGCAAGATGGCCGCCGCCGACATGATCCGCCTGGCTGGCCAGCACACCGTGGCGCGCATGCTCGAGCGCGACGACTTCGCCAAGCGCTATGCCGCCCAGCAGTCCATTGCCCTGCATGAGTTCCTGTACCCGCTGGTGCAGGGTTACGACTCGGTCGCGCTGGAAGCGGACGTTGAACTGGGCGGTACCGACCAGAAGTTCAACCTGCTGATGGGCCGTGGCCTGCAGGAGCACTACGGGCAGAAGCCGCAGATCGTGTTGACCATGCCGTTGCTGGAAGGCTTGGACGGTGTGGCCAAGATGTCCAAGTCGCTCAACAACTATATTGGTATCAGCGAACCGGCCATCGACATCGTCACCAAGACGATGAAGATCGGCGACGACCTGATGTGGCGCTGGATCGAGCTGCTCTCCTTTGATATCAGCCAGGCCGAGGCCAAGGCCCTGCGTGAGCAGGTCCAGGCGGGCGGGTTGAACCCGCGCGAGGTGAAGCTGCGCCTGGCCCGTGAGCTGACCACCCGCTTCCATGATGCGGCGGCGGCCGAACAGGCCATCGCCGGTTGGAATGCCGCGGTGACCGGGCAGGGCGATGTGACCCTGCTGCCGCTGCAGGAAGTGACCATCCCGGCCGAAGGCCTGCGTATTGGTGCCCTGCTGACGGCTGCCGGCCTCACCCCGAGCAACTCCGAAGCCTCCCGCAAGCTCAAAGAGCGTGCGGTGAAGGTGGATGGCGAGGTGGTGGAGGATGCCCAGCAGGTGTTCGTGCCCGGTTTCGAAGGCCTGCTGCAGGTTGGCAAGCGCACCTTCGCACGCGTGTTGCTGGTCGCGGCCTAAGTGGCACAAGGGGTTCGGGCGATCCGGACCCCTTCCAGCATGAATGTGGGAGAGACGACGTGAAAAAATGTCGTCCACCCCCTTCACAAACGACCCGGATAGGGACATACTTTCCCTCCCCCGACGCAGGGGCCACCGCAAGGCGGCAACCGCGAAGGAACAGGACTTCAACTGCTTCGAAAGAAGGTGTTGACGGAAA
>NZ_JBWJOZ010000008.1:0-230577 GCF_056393115.1 Stenotrophomonas sp. Steno-Z10-BAI
GGGAATCGGCCTCAGCGCCTTCTTCCGTGTGCCCCGACGTTTCCGTCGTTGCGAGCCGCCCATTATAGACCGGCTTATCTGCTTCGTCAACACCTTTTTTCAAGGCCGTTTCACCGAAGTGAACCGTTGTTGCCGATGCCGCTTCGTCGTTCGCCTCAGAGGCTTTCGTCGTTGCGAGCCGCCTATTATGTCAGGCTTTTCGTTTCCGTCAACACCTTCTTTCGAAGGTTGTTGCCGTCGCTGCGGGTGGGTGTTCACCGGGGTGAAGACCGCGTCGCAGCGAGGGAGCGAATACTAAAGACTTCTGAAAATTCGTCAAGCGTTTTCGTCGATCTTTTTCATCAACGCGTCATCCATACGTGCTGCTCATCAACAAGCGCGGCAGCACGCGCGTTGCGCGTGCTGCCGGTGGCTTGCTAACAATGCATCTCCAGTCATCAGGAATGCATGCGATGTCCGCGGTAGGCAAACGTTCGTTGTGGCGCGATCTCTCCCTGCCTGCGGTGATGGCGGGCTTCATTACGGTATTGGTGGGCTTCGCCAGTTCGGCGGTGATCGTGTTCCAGGCCGCACGCGCGGTTGGCGCCGACCAGGCGCAGATCGCCTCGTGGATGTGGGCGTTGGGCCTTGGCATGGGCGTGACCTGTATTGGTCTGTCACTGCGCTATCGGATGCCGGTCGTCACTGCATGGTCCACGCCGGGTGCGGCAATGCTCGTGGTGGGTGCGGGCGCGGTCGGCTACAGCGATGCGATCGGTGCGTTCGTCCTTGCCGCGGTGCTGGGCATGCTCGCCGGCTTCTCGGGGATCTTCGCGAAGTTGATGAAGCGTGTGCCGATGGCGCTGGCCGCGGGCATGCTTGCTGGCGTACTGCTGCGCTTCGGTCTGGATGTGTTCGTCTCGATGGGCACCCAGCTGGGCATGGCATTGGCGATGTTCGCCACCTGGCTGATCGGGCGACGGCTGTTCCCGCGCTATGCGGTGATCGCCACGCTGCTTGTCGGTGTCATGGTGGCGGCCGGTCAGGGCCTGCTTCATATGCAGGACGTGCGGCTGGAGCTGGCCACGCCGGTGTTCACCTGGCCAACGCTGTCGTGGTCGGCGGTGTTCGGCATCGCTCTGCCCCTGTTCGTGGTGACCATGGCCTCGCAGAACATCCCGGGCGTGGCGGTGATCCGCGCCTCCGGCTACGACACGCCGGTATCGCCGGTGATCGGCTGGATCGGGGTGGTCAATACGCTGCTCGCCCCCTTCGGTGCCTTTGGGCTCAATCTGGCCGCAATCACGGCGGCGATCTGCATGGGGCGCGAAGCACACGAGGATCCGGCGCGGCGTTACACCGCAGCCGTAGCCGCGGGCGCCTTCTATATCGTGGTCGGGCTGTTCGGGGCGACGGTGGCGGCCGTGTTCGCCGCCTTCCCCAAGGAGCTGGTGGCCTGCGTGGCCGGGATCGCGCTGTTCGGCACCATCGCCAACAGCCTGGCGATGGCCCTGCGTGAGGAGGCCGATCGCGAGGCGGCCCTGGTGACCTTCCTGGTCACCGCCTCGGGCCTGTCGCTGGCCGGGATCGGCTCGGCTTTCTGGGGGCTGGTGGCCGGCGGCATCTGCCTGGTGGCGTTGCGACCGCGCCCGGTCGCCCACTGACGGGTCACGCGCCTTCAACTACCCGCAGCACGACGAACAGCGCCAGGCCCACACCCAGCGCGAGCCGGCTGGTCCCCCCGCGGCGCACCAGTTCCGCGTTGATCCGCTCCGGCTGCCCGGTAAAACGGGCCTGCGCCCGCGCCACCATGCGGCGGCAATGCCAGCGGTACAGCGCATTGCCGAAGATGCCCAGCGAGAGCTGCACACCCAGCGATAACACGACGCCGCCCACCGCCAGGTCCAGCAGGACCATCGCCATGCCAATGGCGAAATCGGCGATCAGCACCGCCAATGCCACCAGGTACATGCGCCGGTACATGAGCCAGTGGAAGCCAAACAGGACGGCCGGCCAGTGCCACGGGCGCGGCCAGCGGCCACCGGCGTCATCCAGATGCCAGCGACGGGCATACAACGCGAAGTTGTCGCCCACCGCCTTCGCCAGCAGCGGATGGCGGTCATGCACCGCCACGGCCGCATCGATCTGGGCGTCGATCATGGCCTCGTGCATGGCGGTGCTGGGCGCGCGATAAGGATTCCCGGCACTCTCGTCGATCCGGGCCGGGGGCGGAACCGTACTCATAGCGGGCGAACCGCCAGCGTCTGCTGCAACACGTGCTGCGCACCCGGCGCCAGGGTCACCACATCCGGGCCGGCATTGGCCGCCTCCAGGCACACATAGTTGCGCCAGCCGGCCCCGACATCGGCCATCTTGCTGGCGCCCGCCTCGCCCGGGTTCCACGCGACCAGCGAGCGGCTGCCGCTCGTGGTGATCTCGATGCGGCGCTTCAGGCCCGGGTCCTTGAGCAGATAGCGGCCACCGGCCTGGGTATAGATGCGGTCGCTGCGGCCGGGATCGCGCGGGTCGCGCAGGCTCCAGTCGCCCTGCTGCTGGCGCGGGGTCGCGTAGTTCTCGAACTTGTCCAGGTAGGACAGGCCATCCAGGCCTTCCACGCTGACCTGCATCGCATCGCTGACATGGAAGTAGTTGTGCAGGGCCTGGGTGAAGGCGACCGGCTGGCGGCCGGTGTTCTCAGTGATCAGGCGCTGTTCCAGGGTGCGGCCGATCCGCAGTTCCATGCGCAGGCGCAGATCCAGGTTCTCCAGCACCGGCGGGGCCAGGGTCAGCACCATGGTCCCATCGGCCTCGCGACGGGCCTGCTGCAGGGTCCATGGCACGTTGCGGACGAAGCCATGCGAAGGGACGTCACTGCCCTGCCCCTGGCGGCCGAAATACGGCCAGCACACGGGGCTGCCGCCACGGATCGGGGTCGGCAGCGGCTGGGCGCTCGGCGAGAGCCACATCACGTCCTGCCCGCCCTTGGGCACATAGGACAGCAGCTGGCCACCGAACACGCTGATCGCAGCGGTGGCGAACGGGGTCTCGACCCTCCACGCGGGGAAGCCCTGGATGTCGGCCAGGCTGAGTCCGGGCACCTTGGGCAGGGCAGCGCGCGGCGCGGCCGGCGACTGGACGTATTGGGCATGGTTGGGCGGCAGGGTGAACACGGTGGATGCGGGCATGGTCGGTGTGGAAGAAGGAGGAGCACCGCGCAGGGCGGTGAGGATGCGCTGGCCGGCACGGCCATCGGCGGGGGCCCAGCCCAGGCGCTGCTGCTCGGCCTGGATGGCGCGGCGGGTGGCGGTACCGATCATGCCGTCCGCCGTACCGATGTCGTGGCCGCGGGCCAGCAACAGGGTCTGCAGCTCTCGGCGTTCGGTACGGCCGATGCCAGGATCATCGGTTGGCCAGGCGGCGACGATACCCGGGCCACCCCGCATGCGATCGGCGAGGGTGGCGATCGCCAGGGCGTAGCTCTCGGCGGCGTTGTAGGCGTAGATCGCGTCGTAGTTGCGGAACACCAGCCACGCCGGGCCCTTGGCACCGGTCGGGAGCAGCAATGCGGCAGTGCTGTCGGCGGGCAGCCCGGCCGGCGCCAGCGTTCCGCCGGCAACCGGCACGATGCCCAGCGCGCGCCAGTCGGCCAATGGCTTGCGCTGGGTGCGGCCGGCTTGGGCGGTGTTGAAGCCGGCCGGGATCTTCACCTCGATGCCCCACGGCTGCCCGGTGCGCCAGCCGGCCTTCTTCAGATAGTTGGCGGTGGAGGCCAGCGCATCGGGAATGGAGGCGACCAGATCGCGACGACCATCACCGTCACCATCCACCGCGATACGCGCATAGGTAGACGGCATGAACTGGGTGTGGCCGAAGGCGCCGGCCCACGAGCCGGTCAGGCCCTCGGCGCGCAGGTCGCCGGCATCGATCAGCTTGATCAGGGCCAGCAGTTCACCGCGGAAAAAGGGCTGGCGGCGGCCTTCGCAGGAGAGCGTGGCCAGCGACTGCAGCAGCGGGCGCTTGCCGAACACGCGCCCGTAATCGCTCTCTACGCCCCAGACCGCGACGATGGTGGCCGGATCGACGCCGTACTCGGCCGAAACACGGGCCAGCAGATCACGGTGCTCGATCAGACGGGCGCGCCCGTCATCGACGCGCTGGGTATCCACCAGCGCGGCCAGGTAGTCCCACAACGGGGTGGTGAACTCCGGCTGCGCATCCAGCAGCGGCAGCACGCTGGGATCGGGGGTCAGCCCGGCGGTGAGCACGTCGAAACGCTCAGCCGGGATGCCCTGCTTGCCGGCCTGGGCCTTGAGGGTGACCAGGCACGTGGAGAAGGCGTCCGGCGCGGCGACCGCGAGCGAGGGTACGCCGAGCCACAGCCCGGACAACAACAGGGGCGACCATCGCATTGGCGGAATCCTTGCAGCCAGTGGACCTGCATCATAGCGGCAATGCCGCGCAGGTCAGGCCGGCTGCAGCAGGCGCAGGCCGAAGGCGGGATCGGTCGCGTTCCAGTGCGCCGTCACCTGCAGCCCGGCATCCGCGGCCATCCGGGCGAACACCGCATCGGTGTATTTGTGGCTGTACTCCACGGTCATCGCTTCGCCTTCGGCGAAATCGAAGCTCTGCCCATCCAGCTGCACGCGCTGGTCGCGCTGGCTGATCAGCTCGGTTTCGATGCGCAGGCGCGGCACGCTGTAGCGGGCGCGGTGGCGGAAGCCCTCCAGATCGAAATCGCTGCCGATGTCGCGGTTGAGCCGGCGCAGCAGATTGAGGGTGAACTCGGCGGTGACCCCGGCGGCATCGTTGTACGCCGCTTCGATCAGCGCCGCGTCCTTGTGCAGGTCGATGCCGATCAGGGCCATGCCATCCGGGCCCATGGTCTGGCGCATCGCCTTCAACAGTGCGATGGCGTCGTCATGGGCGAAGTTGCCCAGGGTCGAGCCGGGGAAGAACACCAGGTGGCGGGCCGGATCGCGCTGCGGCGATGGCAACTGCACCGGCTGGGTGAAATCCGCGCAGACCGGCAGCATTTCGATCTCTGGCAGCGAGGGCGCGAGCCGGGTGATGCTGTCCAGCAACGCAGCGCGGGAGATTTCGATCGGGGTGTAGGCGACCGGGTCCCGCAGCGCATGCAGCAGCAGTTCGGTCTTGCGCCCGCTGCCACTGCCGAGCTCGACCACATGCAGCCGTGGGCCGACCACCTTGGCAATGTCACGCGCGCAGTCCTGCAGCAGCTGCAGCTCGGTGCGGGTCGGGTAGTACTCCGGCTGCTGGGTGATCTGCTCGAACAGCGCCGAGCCCTGCGCATCGTAGAAGTACTTGGAGGGCAGCTGCCGCGGTGTGGAGGACAGGCCACGCAGGATGTCGGCGGTGATCTGGTCCCTATCCGGCTGCAGATCGGTCAGCGCTTGGAGTGCATCACGGACCGAACTCATGCGGCGTCCCGGGCCAGGCGCAGGCCGGCGAACTGCCACCGGGCCGACGGCGCGAAGAAATTGCGGTAGCTGGCGCGCAGGTGATCTGCCGGGGTGGCGCAGCTGCCCCCGCGCAGCACCCACTGCCCGCACATGAATTTGCCGTTGTACTCGCCGAGGTTGCCCGGGAAGGTGCGGAAGCCTGGATACGGCCCATAGGCGCTGCTGGTCCATTCCCAGACATCGCCGAACAGCTGGACGATGTCGCCCTCCTCCTCCGCGCCGCCCGGGTGCAGCGCATCGGCGTCGGCAAAGCGACCACGCAGGGCGCGGCCGGCCGTCGCCGCTTCCCACTCGAACTCCGTGGGCAGGCGGGCGTCGCACCAACGCGCGTAGGCGTCGGCTTCGAAATAGCTGAGATGACAGACCGGTGCGTGGGGGTCGAGCGCACGCCAGCCGCCGAGGGTGAACTCGCGCGCCAGCGCGTCATCCCAGTACAGCGGGTGCTGCCACTGCTGTTCCTGGCACAGCGTCCAGCCTTCGCTCATCCACCAGCGCGGCTCGCGGTAACCACCGGCCTGCACGAACTGGCGGTACTCCTCATTGCTGACCGGGCGGTTGGCCAGCGCATGCGCGGGCACCAAGGCGCGGTGGACCGGCGATTCGTTGTCATAGGCGAACGTGGGGCGGGTGGGCCAGACCGGCGCGCCGATCTCCACGATCTGTTCGGGACTGCTGAGCCACCGCAGCGGCAGCGCACGGGCCGGCGCCGCGACAAGATCCGCGCGATAGGCCGGCTGCAGCGGGTTGGACCAGAACGCGTGCTTGATATCGGTCAGCAGCAGTTCCTGGTGCTGCTGCTCATGGTGCAGGCCGAGCAGAAGCTGATGCTGGGCCTGCTCGCTCAGATTGCCGGCCTGCAGTGCGGCGAGCACGCGCTGATCGATCTCCGCGCGGAAGTGCAGCACCTCGTCCAGCGTCGGGCGCGAGAGCAGGCCGCGCTGTGGGCGTGCATGGGCCGGGCCAATGCTCTGGTAGTAGCTGTTGAACAGGTAGTGCCAGTCCGCATCGATCGGCGCGTAGCCGGGGCGCGTCGCCAGCACGAAGCGCTCGAAGAACCACGTGGTATGGGCCAGGTGCCATTTCGCCGGGCTGGCGTCGGGCATGCTCTGGACCATGGCATCTTCGGCACTGAGCGGTGCGGCCAGCGCGAGCGTGCGTGCACGCACGGTGGCGTAGCGGACGGCCAGCGGCGATGGCGGGGCGGCAGTGTGCGGTAGTGCGGCAGCGACGGCGGTATTCATTGCGGTGAGGATCGACCAGCCGGGGTGAGTGCCACGTCATGGCACCGCATCGATTCGGTGACATTGCTCAAGTTGAATACGCGCAGGCCGCTACCGGGGAAGACCCATCGCCTGTGTAGTCCGGTTTGCACGCTGCAGCCACGGCGCGCCGGCCACCACGTGGACCCCTTCTTGCGGACGCATCTGCTACGCCAGCCCAGTCACTATCTGTTCGTGCTGCCTGCAGTACTGGTGGCGCTGGGATTGTGGGCCGCCACCCCCGCGGCGGAAGCCGGCAGTTCGGTGCATCGCCTGCTGCCGATGGTGCTGGCCTGCCTGGGTGTCGGCCTGGCGCTGATCTACAACCGCGTCCGGGCGCTGTGCCTGATGCTGGCCATCGCCTCGGCGTTCGCCCTGCTGCATGGTGTGGTCGGCACGTTCCTGCGCGATGGCGTTGTTTCGGCGCTGACCCCACTGATCTTCCACGCGGTGTCGTGGTGGCTGCCACTGCTGTTCCTGCTGCATGGGCTGTGGCCCGAACGCGGACGGCTGCGCCAGGACCTGTTGCTGCGTGGCGTGGTCAGCGGGACGGCCCTCGGCATTTTCCTGCTGATGGCCGCACAAGGCCCGGTCGGCATGCATGCCTTGTTGTCGGACCGCCACCTGCCGTGGCTGCCGAGTGGCTGGAATGCGCTGGCCCAGCTGCCTGCGCTGTTGTTCGCGGTGACGACGGCCGCGCTGGCGGTACAGGCCTGGCGCCAGCCCCGGCCGCTGCACACCGCCCTGCTGATCGCCCTGCTCTGCCTGTGGTGGATGCTGCCACGGGTGTTCGTCTCACCGGCCCTGCTGCCCGCCGTCAGCTGCATGGCGCTGTTGCTGGTCATCTCGGCGATGCTGCAGGAAGCCTTCCACATGGCCTTCCGCGATGAACTCACCGGATTGCCCGGCCGCCGCGCGTTCAATGAATGCCTGCAGCGGGTCGGGGCCACCTACACCATCGCCATGGTGGACGTGGATCACTTCAAGCGCTTCAACGATACCCACGGCCACGATGCCGGCGATGACGTGCTCAAGCTGGTGGCCGCGCGCCTGTCCGAGATCGGGGGCGGTGGCCGCGCATTCCGCTACGGCGGCGAAGAGTTCGCGCTGGTGTTCCTGGATCGCCCTGCCCCGGCCTGCGTGGCGTCGGTGGAGGAAATCCGCGCCAGGATCGAAGGCGTCCGCATGCATCTGCGTGACCGGGCCGCGCGCAGCCGCGACGATGCGGTGGGGCAGCTGCAGCGTGGACGCGGTGGCAGTGGCGAGGTGGTGCAGGTGACGGTGAGCATCGGCGTGGCCGACAGCCGGGTCGCCGACAGCCCGCAGGCAGTGCTCAAGGCCGCCGACCAGGCCCTGTATGCAGCCAAGGACGCCGGCCGCAACTGTGTGCGTGCGCTTGGGCAGCAGGGCACCGTGCCGGTGCGCGCCACCGCGCTGGCTCAGGGCAACGCGTCGAGATAGAACCAGCGGCCGTCTTCGCGGACGAAGCGGCTGTGTTCGAGCATTTTCACCGCACTGCCGCCGCCGACCTTGTAGCGCGCGGTGAAGCGGACCTGGGCGTGGTCGGCATCTGAGCGGGTATGTGCGTGGATCGTCAGCCCCAGCCACTGGGTGCGCTGGCCGGGTGCTTCGTCCAGCGACAGCTCGGCCGGGCGCGTGGACGGGTGCCAGCTGGCCAGCAGGTACGCGGCCAGGTGGCGCACGTAGGCGCTGTAGCGCGAGCGCATCAGCGCTTCGGCATCCGGCGCGGGTGTGCCGGCGTGGTAGAGGCCGCAGCAGGCGGTGTAGGCCAGTGGGTGGCCGCAGGGACAGGGATCGGAGAGGGCGGTGGTCATGGGGGTATTGTCGCGCGATGACCGGGCGTATGCTGGCGCGCCTTCTGCCGCGATGTGCCGCCGTGCTTGAGCTGGTTCCCCCTGAACTGTTGTGGTTGGTGGCGATCGCCTTCATCGCCGGCCTGGTGGATGCCGCCGTCGGCGGCGGTGGGCTGGTGCAGTTGCCCGGGTTGTTCACGGTCCTGCCGCAGCACACGCCGGCGATGCTGTTCGGCACCAACAAGTTCAGCTCGATGTTCGGCACGGCCGCCGCCGCGTTCCGCTACGCGCGCAATGTGCGCTTCCCGTGGCGGCCGGTATTGTTCGCGGCCGGCACGGCCTTCGTGTTCTCCTTCGCCGGGGCCACGGCGGTCAGCCTGCTGCCCAAGGATGCGGTGCGCCCGCTGGTGCTCGTGCTGCTGGTGGCGATGCTCGGCTACACGCTGTGGAAGAAGGACTTCGGTGCCCTGCACCGCCCGCGCGAGATCGGCCGCAAGGAGCTGGTCACCGCGTTGGCGATCGGTGCGGTGATCGGGTTCTATGACGGCTTCTTCGGGCCCGGCACCGGCAGCTTCCTGATCTTCCTGTTCGTGCGCTTCTTCGGGTTGGACTTCCTGCGGGCGTCTGCCGCCTCCAAGGTGGTGAACCTGGCGACCAACGTGGCGGCGATCTCCTTCTTCGTGCCGACCGGCAACATCCTGTGGCTGTTCGCGCTGCCGATGGCCGCGGCCAACATCATCGGCTCGGTGGTCGGCACGCGGATGGCGCTGCGCGGTGGCACGCCCTTCATCCGCAAGCTGTTCGTCGGCCTGGTGGTGGTGCTGATCGCCCGGATGGGCTGGGATACCTTCGGCGGTTAGCCGGACGGGCCAGCCCTGGGGCTGACCCGTTGGTTGCTCAGCGCCTGGGCTTGGCCGGCTTCTTTGCGGCCGCCTTGGGTACGGCCTTGGTGGCCGTCTTCTTTGCCGCTTTCTTCGCCGGTACCTGGGGCGCAGCCTTCTTCGCGCGGGATGCCGGCACGGCTGCCGGTGCGTCCACGCCCTCGACCTCGGCCTCGACGTGGGCGTCCTCGTCGACCGAGGCAGCCATCACCTCGTTGGCCATCACCTCGGGGGCATCCACCACGGCAGGCGCGGCGATCACGGCCGGTGCCGGTGCCGGTGCCGCCGTCGTCTCGCCGGCGCGGGCACGCTCGGGCAGCTTCAGGCGCTTGCCTTCGTCGTCGTACTCGATCAGCAGCACGCCGGAGTCGTGGCGACCGCTGATCTCCACGAAGCAGGCACCGCCGATGAACGGCTCCAGCGTCATCACCGACTTCAGCGGGGTGGCCACGACCATCTGGAACCCGAAGTTGTCGAAGATGTTCATCGCCAGCGCGGTGAATTCGTTGTCGGCCTTGTCGAAGGCTTCATCCAGCACCACCGCCGCGTAGCTGGGCAGCTGGCCGTCGGCGCCACCGAGCTGGTAGCGCAGCGCGGCCGCCAGGCAGGTGGTGGCCAGCTTCTGGCGCTGGCCGCCGGACTTGCCCGCACCGCTGCGGTAGATCTCCACCTGTTGGCGGGTGGCGGCGTCGAGCTCGACGCCGACGAATTCCACATGCAGGCGCACGTCCAGCACCAGCTCGCGCCAGCGCTTGTCCTCGCCTTCCTGCGAGCCGAGCTTGGCGACCAGCTCACGCAGGACCGCGAACTGTGCTTCGGCCAGTTCGCGCTGGTCGGTCTGCTGTTGGGACAGCACGTCGCGCAGGCGCTGGTGGAACTCCAGCACTTCAGGCAGGCGGCGATCGGTGAGTTCGATGGTCAGCAGGGTGCCGCGGTTGAACGGCACCTGCTCCAGCGAGGCATTGACCTCGTCCAGGCGCTGGGCGATCGACTTGCGCGCCTCGGCCGTGTGCCGCTGCAGGGCCAGCAGGTTGTTCTTGCTCTGGCTCTGCAGCAGATCGAAGAAGCGTGCCTCGTGCTGCGGCAGGCCATCGTTCTCCAGCCGTTGCAGGCGGGCCAGGAAATCCTCGGCACTGGACAGGCTGACGGTGAAGTCGCCGCTGTCTTCGGGCCAGGCCTGGCAGTAGCGGCGGAAGCAGCCGAGCAGCAGGTTCTCCAGGCGGTTGTGTTCTGCCTGGGAACCGCCGAGCTGTTCGTTGAGCGTGTTGCTGATCTGCCGGAAGTGGGCTTCCAGGTTCTCCAGGCTGAGCACGCCGAGCACTTTCAGGCGTTCGTCCAGGCCCTGTTGCTGCAGGGGCGTGACCACGCGCTTGGCCAGCGGCGCGCACTGCTCGTGCAGGCGTTCCAGGCGTTCGTGTTCACGGCCAAGCTGGCCGCGCTCCACGCGCACGTCTTCATAGGTGCGTTTGGCCTGGGCCACATCAGCCCGGGTCTTCTCGATCTGTTCGCCCAGCTTGCGCAGATCGGCATTGCCTTCGCGCAGGTCGTGCAGGGCCTGGGCGATGTCGTCCAGGCGCTGCAGCGGTGCGGCCACATCGATCTCGTCCCAGCCCAGCGTGCACAGTTGATGGCAGGCCAGTCGGGCCTTGCCGTCCTGTTCGCGCTGCGCGCGCAGGCCGGCCACGTCGCTGTCGCAGGCGGCGATGCGCTGGGCCAGTTCGATCGCTTCGCGCTCGTACAGGTCCAGCTTGTCGCGGTTGTTGAAGCCCAGCAGCCACCGGCGGCGGTCGCTGATGTTGTGGCGATCGTCCTTCTCGAAGCGCTCGCCCGGGTGTTTGACCTGGCCTTCCTTGGTGATGCCGCGGTCGGTATCGCGCAGATGGCGTGCATCCACGCATTCGTAGTCGAAGCGCTTGCCCAGCTCGCGGCGCAGCCAGCCGGCATAGCCGTGCTCGCGCAGCACCAGCTTGTGCAGCAGCGAACGTGCGCCCGGCTCGCGGCCCTGCAGCGCATCGTCGTTGCGGCGTACGCGGTAGTAGACCAGGCGGGTACCCAGGTGGGTCTGGTTGATCCACTCCGAGACCTGGGCGTGGTGGCGCTCATCGACCAGCAGCGATTGCGCGAAGCCGTGCAGCACGCGCTCGATGGCGCCCTGCCATGCGGCGTCTTCGTCGCGGACCTGCAGCAGTTCGCCGACGAACGGCAGTGCCGCCTCGGGAATGCCGGTATCGCTGCTCAGGCGTGCGCGCAGCTGCTGCATGGGTGCAGGGATGCTGGACGGGGTGCGCTTGAGCGCCTCCAGTTCCGAACGCACCTCGGCGAAGCGGCGTTCGTCGTCGCGCTTGCCGCCCATGCGCTCGGCAATGGCTTCATCCAGCTCGGCCGCAGCGCGCTGGCCATCGTCCAGGCGGGCCTGGGCGCGGGCGAGCTGCTCGGCAAACCCGTGCGCGGTCTCGGCCAGGGTTTCCCCCAGTTCGCGGCTAGCGTGGTTGGCCTGGCTGCGCTTGGCCAGGCGGCGGTCGCGCTCCTGGGCGACACGGCCCTGCTCGCGCTCAAGCTCTTCGATGCGCTCGCCGCCCTGCTGGCGCCGCTGCGCTTCCAGTTCGGCGAGGTGGCTTTCATGGTTGTCCAGCGCGCTGCGGCGCTGGCCTTCTTCGCCGGACAGCCCGCGGTCACGGGTATCCAGTTCCAGCAGGCGCGCCTCGAGCAGGGCCAGGCGACGCTGCTCGCGCACGCCGTCGATGCCCAGCTTCATCTCATCCAGGTCTTCGCGCTGGCGGCGCAGTGCCTGCAGATCGGCGTAGTGGCCGCGTGCGGGCAGCAGGGTTTCGACCTGGCGGCGCGCGGTGACCACGGCCTGATGGGCGCCATCTAGTTCGGCGAAATCATCGACCAGCCGCTCGGCGGCATCGAAGGTGCGCGGTGCATCGAGCATGAAGTCGCGCAGGAACACGTTCAGATCGCCGAGGTTCTTCGCCGACTGCGTCTTGTGCAGCAGGCGCAGCGCCATCTCGTTCTCGATCCCGAGCACGTGGCGGAACCGTTCGGCGTAGCTGGCGAAGCTGTCGAAGTGATGCACATCGCCCAGGCGCTGCTTGAGCTTGCGCAGGTCCAGGTCGAAGCCGCCGAGGTCGCGCGCGATGTCGAAACTGCGCTCGGCCACCATGTAGTGCTTGCGCACATCGGCCGCCGCCGCGCCGTTGCCGGCGATCCAGAACAGGCGCACCAGGCTGACAATGCGGCCGTCATTGCTGCGGTATTCCAGTACCAGCGCGGTCCAGGTAGCGCCTTTACGCAGGTACTGGGTGGCGATTTCGCCGGTGCCGCTGTCCTGCTGGTCGGCCCAGGCGCCACGCACGTAGGAGACCAGGTTGCGGTCGCGGCCACTGCGTTCGGCTTCGCGCGCGGCGGCATTGAAGTCGACCAGGGCCGGCGGTACCAGCAGCGCGGACATCGCATCGAGCAGGGTCGACTTGCCCGAGCCGGAGCGGCCGACGAACAGGAAGCCGCGTTCGGCGATCGGCACTTCGGTCAGGCCGGAGAAGGTGCCCCAGTTGTGGACCTGCAGGCGGCGCATGCGGAACTGCTGCGCGCGCGGGTCGGGCTGGTCGCCGGGGAACAGAGCGGGTGCGGGAATGTGGACGGTCATGGCAGGGCTAGCAATCCAGGCAGGGCAGCGGCGCGCGGGCGCGCGCTCAGGCGTCGAGGTCGGCCGGCGCTTCGCGCAGGCGGCGGTACACCTGGGCCAGGGCGGCGACATCTTCGGCGGAGAACATCAGTTTCAATGCCGGCGAGACTTCATGACGCGCATCGTCGCCGCCGAGGCGGGTGAGGATGTGGTTGTCCTTCATCTTCTGCACGGCACTGGCGACGCGGCGGTTGAAGCCGGCACGGTCGGTGGACAGGTGGCGCTCGTACACGGCCAGTGCTTCGGCCAGTTCGGCATCCTCGACCACCGCGCGCACGCCGCGCGCATCGGCTTCGGCCAACTGCTGGCGCAGGTGCAGCAGCAGCACCGAATCGATGAAGGTCAGCGGCGAGGTACGCAGCAGCACCGGTGCATCGATATCTTCGGTATCGGCCTGGCGGGTGAAGGCCACGCCGCTCTCGCGGTCCAGCACCAGTTCCAGGAACAGGTCCGAGAGCGCCGAGCGGATCGCCGCTTCGCTGCGGATCAGCGCCGGCCACAGCTTGGCGTGGCGCAGCTGGTCGATGCTCGGGCCGATCAGCAGCTGGCACAGCGCGCGGCGGCCATCGAGCGGCAGCCGGCCGGTGTCGCCCATGTAGAAGACGTCATTGTTACGCCGCAGGACGGGCGTCACCACGACCGGCTCGTCGTCTTGCTCGTCTGCGCCGCCGTCGATCGGGGTGTCGGTGGATTGTTCATGCCAGCTCATGGCGTTTCTCCTGGGTGAACCAGATCAGCGGAATGCGGGCGCGACGCCATTGGCCATCGCCGCCGCGCCATTGCGCGATCTCCTGTTGATCGGTGGCGACCTCGCCGTGGCGGGTGCCGAGCGAGAGGTAACCGATGATGCTGCCGAGGCCCTGCGGGGCCTCGCGGTGTTCAAGCACCTGCGCGATCGACAGCCGCGGCTGCTCGCCGAGCAGCTCGTGCAGATCGCGGCGCAGGGTGCGGAAGTCGATTTCAGAGGCAGCCACCAGGTCGCCGACACTCTCCAGCGAGATCGCGGCGGTGTCGTTGCGCTGCACGCTGCCATCCACCTGCGCCTGGCGCGGATCGTGCAGCTTCCATTGCGAGAGCGAGCGCAGCCGGCTGGTGGTGAGCTGCAGGTCGCGGCCGATGCCGCGCTGCGCCGGGATGTGGTCGCGCAGGCCCAGCGCCTCACCCTGGGCCTGCTTGAGCAGCTGGTTGAGGCGGCGCTGTTCCAGGTAGCCACGGCTCTGCACGAAGCCGCGCAGGCTGCGCGCGAAGTGCTGCAGCACGTCGTGGACCTGGCCACCGCGCTCAAGCATGGTGGTGGTGAAGCCACGCAGGAAGGTGCGCTCGTTGCGATCCAGCTTGCGCGCGAAACCACGCGCGAGCACGGTCTCCAGCGCGGCATCGAGCTGGGCGCTCTGTTCGGCATCATTGAGCAGGCGCCAGAACGCCTCGAAGCTGCGCCCGGCGTCGCTGTCGCCGATCACGTCCACGCCTTCGAACAGCTTGGACAGGACGTCACCGCGCTCGCCCTCATCATCGATGATGCGTTCGCGGAATTCACGGTTGAGGCGTTCGAAGTCGTCGCGCACGCGGCGGAAATCTTCGGTCAGCTCGTCGGCCAGGCCGATGATCTGGCGGGTCCGCTCCAGCGCGCGCTTGCCGTCCAGCGAGGAGACCTTGCCGCCGCTGACACGGGCGATCTCGGCATCGATGCGGTCGCGCTCGTCGCGCAGCGCGGACAGGCGCGCATCCGGGTTGGATTCGGTCAGCGCGGCCAGCTGCGAGAGCTGCTCGATCACCAGCGCCAGCCGGCTCTCGGTGGCGGCAGCGCGCGCCTGCTCCAGGCTGTCGGCGAAGCGGATCGCCTGCGCGGCCTGGGTGGACAGTTCGTACTGTTCCTGGTCGGCGCCTTCGGGCAGGCGACGTTCCAGCCAGCCCTGGGCCAGCCAGTGCGCGATGTAGGCCTGTGCGGTGCGAGGCAGGTCGCGCGAGAGCTCATCGGCCTTGAGATCATCCAGCGCGCGCTGCAGGCGTTCGTGCAGCACCGCAGTGGACAGGGTGCGCTCGTCCTGCATCAGCAGGCTCTGCAGCAGGCCGATGATCTCCGGCGCGTGATCGGCCGCCAGCAGCTTCCACTGCGACTGTTCGCGCAGGTGGCGGTAACGGGTAATGCGCTCGCGATGTTTCATTCGAGACCGGGGACAGGAAGACGGGCCGCGCGGGTCGCGGCGGCCGGGAGGGAAACGGGACGCGCACGCACCCGCAGGGCCGGGCCGAAGCCCAGCGCCTGCCGGCCGCGCGCGACAGCGCGGGGAATCAGCGCTTGCCGCCCACTTCGATGAAACGCAGGAACTCGGCGCGGGTGCGCGCGTCCTCGCGGAAGCTGCCCAGCATCTTCGAGGTGACCATGCTGACGCCCCGCTTGTGGATGCCGCGGGTGGTCATGCACTCGTGCGCACCTTCCACCACCACACCCACGCCGACCGGCTGCAGCACGTCCTGGATGCACTGGGCGATCTGCGCGGTCATCTTTTCCTGGACTTGGAAGCGGCGCGCGTACGCCTCGACCACGCGGGCCAGCTTGCTGATGCCCACCACCTTGCCGGCCGGCAGATAGCCGACGTGCACGCGGCCGATGATCGGCGCCATGTGGTGTTCGCAGTGGCTTTCGTACTCGATGTCGCGCAGCACGATCAGTTCGTCGTAGCCGGCCACTTCCTCGAAGGTCCGCTCCATGTAGGCGCGCGGGTCGTCGCGGTAGCCGCTGAACCAGTCGCCATAGGCTTCGGCAACGCGGCGCGGGGTATCCAGCAGGCCTTCACGGGTCGGATCTTCACCGGCCCAGCGCAGCAGGGTGCGCACCGCCGATTCGGCCTCGGCCTGGGTGACGGGGTTGGCGTCGTTGTCTTGCTTGCTCATTACATACAGCACCCGAAGGGGGGCGAGCATCGTACCCGACAGACCCCTCGGGCGTCCTGCGCTGGGGCGCCCGGGCCGCGCTCGGAAAGGCATTCATTGGGCCGCGGTTGTGCCACGGGTATTGATAGGAGACGAATTAGTAGTATCCTATCTATTCTAATGAACCGATCCCTTGACGAACGTACCCAGCTGCAGATGCAGCTCAGTTCCGGCCTGCTCTATGCAGGGCGGCAGTGGCAGCGCCTGGCCGACCAGGCCCTGGGCAGCTACGGCATTTCCGCTGCCTGCACCATGCCGCTGCTGATGATCGGGCGCGCCGGGGGAGGGATCCGCCAGGTGGCGCTGGCCCACCAGCTGGGCATGGAAGGGCCCTCGCTGGTGCGCCTGCTGGACAAGCTGGCCGCCAGCGACCTGGTCCGCCGCGAATGCGACGCCAGCGACCGCCGCGCCAACCTGCTGTGGCTGACCGACAAGGGCGAGGCCCTGGTCAGCGAGCTGGAAACCCAGCTGATCGGCCTGCGCCAGGATGTGTTCGGCGAGTTGACCCTGGATGAACTGCGCACCGTCCTGAAGCTGTGGCAGCTGCTGGCCGATGCGGCCGACCGCGTGACGTAAGCCTGTTCCCCGTTGTACCGCCCGGTGTCGTCCCTCGACGCCGGGCGATCCCCTTTCCGCTCCCCTGTGAATCCTTTGCCTCGATGTACGGTGAATTCAGTCTCTATGGTGTGTTCGTCCCGACCCTGCTCGGGTTGATGCTGCTTGCCTACCTGCTCAAGAGCGGGTTGCGCGTGGTCCTGCAGCGCACCGGCGCCTACCGCCACATCTGGCACCCCGCCCTGTTCAACCTGGCCGTGTACGTGATCGTGCTCGGCGGGTTGTTTTCCCTGATGCGTTGGATGCAATCGTGAACAAGATCCTCAAGCAGACATTCCCGGTCGTATTGACCGCCGTGGCCGTACTGGCCGCCGTGCTGGTGCTGCGCCACCTGTGGGCCTATTACATGGATGAGCCGTGGACGCGTGATGCGCATGTCAGCGCCGACGGGGTGCAGGTCGCGCCGGACGTGTCCGGGCTGGTGGAGGCGGTGAAGGTGGCCGACAACCAGCCGGTCAAGCGCGGTGAGGTGCTGTTCGTGGTGGACCGGGCACGCTATGAGATAGCGCTGGAGCAGGCCCAGGCCGCCTTGGGCGAACGCCGCGCCACGCTGGACCAGCTGCGCCGCGAGATCGCGCGCGACCGCAGCCTGCAGGATCTGGTCGCCGCCGAGGATGCCGAAGTGCGCCGCGCCAAGCTGCTCGCCGCGCAGGCCTCGATGGCCACCGCGCAGGCCGCCGTCGATCTGGCCAAGCTCAACCTGGCGCGTACCGAAGTGCGCAGCCCCAGCGATGGCCACCTCAACGACCGCACCGTGCGCGCGGGCGACTACGTGACCGCCGGGCGCCCGGTGATGGCCGTGCTCGATACCGGCTCGTTCCGCGTGGACGGCTACTTCGAAGAAACCCGCCTGCAGGGCGTGCATGCCGGGCAGAAGGTCGACATCCGCCTGATGGGCGAAGCGCAGCCGCTGCAGGGCCACGTGCAGAGCATCGCCGCCGGCATCGAAGACCGTTACCGCAGCGAAGGCAGCAGCCTGCTGCCGAACGTGACGCCTGCCTTCGACTGGGTGCGGCTGGCCCAGCGCATCCCGGTGCGCATCCATATCGACCGCGTGCCGGCCGGCGTGAACCTGATCGCAGGGCGTACCGCCACCGTCACCATCCAGCCGGACACCGCGCAGGCCACGCCAGCGCAACCGGCACGGACGGCGCTGTGAACCGCCCGGCGCTTCACCGCATCGCCCTGGGGGTGGCACTGACCACGCTGGCCGCGTGCCGCACCGTCGGCCCGGACTACGCGGTGCCGGCCGGGTCCGCCTTCCAGCGGCCGGAGGCGAACGCCGCCTTCCTGGACACCGGCAACCCGCAGGTCGCCGCTGGCGCCGCGCTGCCCGCACGCTGGTGGGAGCTGTACCAGGACGACACCCTAAACGCGCTGGTGCAGCAGGCGCTGCGCGACAACGTGGAACTGAAGGTGGCCGATGCCAACCTGCGCCGCGCCGCCGCCGTGTACGAGCAGGCGCTGGATGCGGGTGGGTTCGAGTACGAGGCCGAGGCCGGAGTCAGCCGCGCGCAGCTCTCGGCCGAATCGTTCCTGCTTGAGCACGAACTGCCGCCGATCAACCTGGCCGACGGCAAATTCGCGGTGTCCTATCAGTTCGATCTGTTCGGCAAGCTCAAGCGCGCCTCCGAGGCCGCGCATGCCGACGAGCAGGCCACCGCCGCCGCGATGGACCTGGCGCGCGTGTCGCTGGTCGCGCAGGTGGCCGGCAGCTACGCCGACATCTGCCACGCCAACCATGAGCTGCACGTGGCCGAGCACTCGCTGCAGCTGCAGCAGCGCAGCCGCGAGGTCACCCAGCGCTTGATCACGGCCGGCCGCGGTACGCCGCCGGAGCTGGCCCGCGCCAATGCCCAGGTCGCGATGCTGCAGGCCGCGCTGCCGCCGTTGCGTGCACACCGCCAGGCCTCCGAATACCAGCTGGCCGCCCTGCTCGGCCGAACGCCAGGCCAGCTGCCCGAGGGCGTGAGCGACTGCAGCCAGGCCCCGACCCTGGCCCAGGCCCTGCCGATCGGCGATGGCCGCGCGCTGCTGCAACGCCGCCCAGACATCCGCCAGGCCGAGCGCAAGCTGGCCGCCGCCACCGCGCGGATCGGCGTGGCCACCGCCGAGCTCTACCCGGACATCCGCCTGGGCGCCTCGGTCGGTGCGGCCGGCCTACTGGAAGACTTCGGTACGCCGTTGACCCAGCAATGGTCGATCGGCCCGCTGATTTCCTGGACGCTGCCCTCTTCCGGCACGCATGCGCGCATCCACGCCACCGAGGCCGGTGCCGATGCCGCGCTGGCCGAGTTCGATCACAGCGTGCTGCAGGCCCTGCGCGAAACCCAGACCGCGCTGAGCCGCTATGCCCAGGATCTGCAGCGGCTGCAGTTCCTGCAGCAGGCACAGCAGCAGGCCGATCTGGCTGCCAGCCAGAACCGCCGCCTCTATCAGGGCGGGCGCACGCCCTACTTGGCCAGCCTGGATGCCGACCGCAGCCTGGCCAGCGCCGATGCGACCCTGGCGGACGCGCAGGCGCAGGTCTCGCGCGACCAGATCCAGCTGTTCCTGGTGCTCGGCGGCGGCTGGAATGCCGACGCCGTCGCCACCGGCACGGCCGCGAGGTAAGCCATGCTGCTGCTGGACAGACAGGCCTGGTTGTTCTCGGTCAAAACCTTCCTGGCGGCGATCGCGGCGCTGTACATCGGCCTGGCCGGCAATCTTTCGCGGCCGTACTGGGCGATGGCCACGGTCTACATCGTGACCCAGCCGATGCTGGGCCCGACCCGTGCCAAGGGCGCCTACCGCATCCTCGGCACGCTGATCGCCGGTGCGGCGACACTGTGGATGCTGCCGCACCTGGTGGAAACGCCGCTGCTGCTGAGCGCGGCGATGTCGCTGTGGCTGTCGGGGTGTCTGTTCATCGCCCTGCTCAACCGTGGCCCGCGCGGCTACGCGTTCCTGCTGGCCGGGTACACCACCGCCTTCATCGGCTTCCCGGCGGTGACCTCGCCGGACACCATCTTCGACGCCGTAGTGGCGCGCAGCGAGGAGATCATCCTCGGCACGGTGGTGGCGGTGCTGTTTGCCTCACTGTTCTTCCCCGCCTCGGTGCGGCCGATGCTGCGCGCGCGGATCGGCAACTGGATGGGCGATGCCGCCGACTGGTGCCGGCAGATCCTGACGCGCGGCCACGCGCATGGCCCGCGCAACCGGCTGGCCGCCGATCTGGTCCAGTTCGAGGCGCTGATCGAATTCATGCGTCGCGACGACCCGCGCCATGCCGGTGCGGCGGTCTCGATGGAGCGACTGCGCGAGCGCATGCTGCTGATGTTGCCGGTGCTCTCCTCGATCGCCGACCGGCTGGGGGCGCTGCGCGCGGGTGGCCGTGCGCTGCCGCCTAGGCTGGAGACGCTGATCGCCGATCTGGCGCAGTGGCTGGAGCAGCCCGGCCGCTCCAGCGCCAGCACGTACGCCACACTGCGCGCCCGCATCGTCGCGCTCAAGCCGGCGGTGGACGGCGAGCTGGATCACCTGCTGCTGGTCACCCTGCTGCTGCGCCTGGAAGAACTGGTGGACCTCTGGCAGGACTGCACCACCCTGCATGCCGCCATCGATGCCGGCACCGCGCCGAGCGATACCGCGCACTACCGCGTGCGCACCCAGCGCGTGGACCACGTGCGCCACGTGGACTACGGCATGGCGCTGTTCTCGGCCGCCAGTGCCGGCGTCGCCCTGATGACGTACTGCGTGCTGTGGATCGGGCTCGGCTGGGAGGGCGGCGGCAACGGCGCGATGATGGCCGCGGTGGCTGCCGCATTCTTCGCCGCGCAGGATGATCCGGCGCCAAGCATGCTGTCCTTCCTGCTCTGGGCGATCGTGGCCAGCCTGGTGGCCGGCGTGTACCTGTTCGGGATCTTCCCGGCCGTGCACGACTTCGGCAGCCTGGTGCTGGTGCTGGCGGTGATCTTCCTGCCGCTGGGCCTGCTGCTGCATCGGCCCAAGACCGCATTGATCGGTCTGCCGCTCACGGTGAATCTGGTCGCGCTGTTGAACGTGCAGAACACCTACAGCGCCAACATCCAGAGCTTCATCAATTCTGCCGTGGCGATGTTCATCGGGATCGGCTTTGCGGTGGTGATGACGCGGCTGTTCCGCTCGGTGGGTGCCGAGTGGACCGCACGCCGGCTCGTACGCCAGGGCTGGAACACGCTGGCCGATGCAGCCGAGGGCCGTGGCCAGCAGGACCGCCAGCAGTTCGCCGCACGCATGCTCGATCTGCTCGGCCTGCTGGCACCGCGGCTGGCGGCGACGCCGGAAGGCAGCGATATCGCCTCGGTGGACATGCTCACCGAGGCGCGGATCGGCCTGAACATCCTGCAGCTGCGCCGCTCACGGCACGGCCTGCCGCCGGCCAGCGTGGCCGCGATCGACGCGATCCTGGACGATACCGCCCGGCATTACCGCGCCCAGGCCGCGCAGCGCCGGCCGGTGCCCGCCCCCACCGGGCTGCAGGCCCGGCTGGAGGCCTCGCTCAAGCGCGTGCAGACCGTGGCGGCCGGCAAGGCCCGCGATGAGGCGCTGATGGGCCTGATCGGGCTGCGCTATGCCCTGTTCCCCGACGCGCCGGTGGTCGATACCCCTGCCGAGACCCCCGCAGCGGCACCCGGCCTGCCCGCGCCGCGCTGAACCGGCCTGGCCGCAGACCGGCCGGCCCACACCGATCAGGGCTATCCTGACGCATGCATTTGCGCATGAATCAAGGTGATTTCCGAT
The DNA here is from genome assembly GCF_056393115.1 of Stenotrophomonas sp. Steno-Z10-BAI. Classification (NCBI taxonomy): domain Bacteria; kingdom Pseudomonadati; phylum Pseudomonadota; class Gammaproteobacteria; order Lysobacterales; family Lysobacteraceae; genus Stenotrophomonas; species Stenotrophomonas sp. Steno-Z10-BAI. The sequence goes on from NZ_JBWJOZ010000008.1 coordinate 21,412, forward strand.
GAGTTACGACCTGATGGTGTTCGACCCCGCCGTCGCCCCGCGCGAGGCCGAGGCCTTCCTGCAGTGGTACGACGCGCAGACCGAATGGAACGAGACGCACGACTACGACGACCCCAAGGTGTCGGTGCCGGCGCTTCAGGCGTTCTTCGCTGCGCTCGCCGAGCATTACCCGCCGATGGACGGCCCGCTGTCCGATGAGGAAGATGACCGCCCGGAAGTGACCGACTACAGCATCGGCCAGCACGTGGTCTATGCCTCGTTCGATGACGAGGTGGCCGAGAACGCGCACGGCCTGGTGCAGGTGCTGGCCAACACCCACCAGTTGGGCTTCTTCGATGTCAGCGGTGACGGCGCCATCGTGTTCCCCGATGGCACCGTGGTGATTCCGGAGTAAGACCGGCAACGGGGGCTAGAACAACTGCCCCTGGGCCGGCGCCGTCACGACGGCGTCGGCCACTGCGCCCCCCTGGCCGCCTTGCAGGCGTGCCGCCAGGCCCGACAAACGGCTGGCATGCCGCGCCAGGGCGGCCTCCAACACTTCCGCACTGCCGAGCACGTGCAGCGACTGCCGCGCACGGGTCATACCCGTGTAGATCAGCTCGCGCGACAGCACGCGGTTGTCGCGCCGCGGCAGCTGCAGCCAGACCTCATCGAACTCCGAGCCCTGTGCCTTGTGCACGGTCATCGCGAACGCACTCTCATGTGCGGGCAACGCACCCGGGTGGAAGCCGCGCGGCTGGTCCGGCGTCTCGCCGGGGAACCATGCCGTGACGCTGCCGTGCCGATCAATCAGGCAGATGCCGATGTCGCCGTTGAACAGGCGGTGCCGGTAGCTGTTTTCAGTGATCAGCAGCAGCCGACCGTGGAAATAGCCCGGCGCCATGCCCGGCCGCGGCACACCGGCCAGCAGTGCTTCGATGCGCGCGTTGAGCCCGCGTGCACCCTGGGGGCCTTCGCGCACGGCGGTGAGCAGGCGGATGCGGCCGGCATTGGCCAGCGCCTGACCGGGATCGGCGGCTTCGCCGAGGCCACGCCAATGCCCGAGCAGATGCTCGCGATGATGCTGCAGCGGGTCGCTCTGGTCCTCGTGGAAGTGCACACCGGCCAGCGTGCCCACGCGTAGCAGGGCAAGTGCGGTGGCACTGTTGCCCTCGCGCACGGCATGCGCCAGCGGCGCCAGATCGAGCGCGTCGGTCTGCCGGTAACCGCGCTGCAGCTGCACGCGCCGGCCCGCGAACCGGCGTGGCGGTGCCAGCGGTTGCAGCGCCGCGGGCGCAAGCAGCGCGCGTAATGCCTGCGCGTCGTCGGCCTGGGTGCCCAGGCCATCGCCACTGGCGCGCAGGATCGCACTGAGCACATCGCCGGCTTCCACCGAGGGCAGCTGGTCCGGATCGCCGAGCAGCACCAGCCGGCTGCCATCGGCGACCGCCTCGACCAGCTTGGTCATCAACGGCAGATCGATCATCGAGGCCTCGTCCACCACCACCACGTCATACGGCAGCGGGTTGTCGGCGTGATGGCGGAAGCGCGGCGAATCCGGGATCACCCCGAGCAGGCGATGCAGGGTGGTGCCGGTGCTCGGCATCGCATCGCACAGGGCCGGCGCGATGCCGACCAGCCGCAGCCGCTGCACGGCCAGGCGCAGGCTCTCGGCCATGCGCTCGGCGGCACGGCCGGTCGGCGCGGCCAGCGCGACCCGTGGCAATGCCTGGTCCGCCTGCACCGCCTGTGCGGCCAGCAGTACCAGCAGCCGCGCGATGGTGGTGGTCTTGCCGGTGCCGGGGCCGCCGGTCACCAGCACCAGCGGATGGCACAGGGCGACGGCCGCCGCACGGGCCTGATGATCAATCCCGTCGCGGGCCTGCGGGAACAGCTGGCCGAACAGCGTGGCCAAGGTACCGGGATCGGCCGCGGGCAGCGGATGCGCGGCGATCCGCTGCAGGCCCTGCGCAAGCCGACGCTCGTATTCGCGGTAGCGGCGCAGATAGAGCAGCCCGTTTTCCAGCACCAGCGGTGCATCGCCGGCGACCACGTCATCTGCGTGCGGCACCTCCACCCACGGCGAGGCGCGCAGCTGCGCCAGCCAACCCTCGGGCGCGGGCCAGTCGACATCGGCCTCGATCAAGCGCTGCGGCTGGGTCGGATCCAGACCGGCGTGCCCGTCCGAAACCGCCAGCGACGCCAGTGCAGCACCGAGCAGCACCGCCTCGGGCGTGTCCGGGCGCAGTCTGCGCAGGCTTTGCGCCAGCGCGTGATCGAGTGTGCGCAGCGCATTGCCGCGGTACAGCGTGGTAAGCAGGCTCATGCGTCCCCCCGTGCGCGGGCGGCCATGCGGGCCTGGGCGTGTTCGCCACCCGCGAACAGCGCATCCAGCGCATCCACCAGAGCAGGATCGAAGCGATGCGCGTACAGGCCGGGGCTGTCGTCGCGGCCTGCATCCAGGCCGCGGCAGAACAGATAGCGGATGCCGCCCATGTCACGGGTGTAGTCGTACTGCGCGCCCAGCCGGAAGCGCAGCCAGCGATGCAGTGCCACGGTGTAGATCAGCGCCTGCAGGTCGTACTCGCTGTGTTGCATGGCGCTGGCCAGCCGGGCTGCGTCGTAGCCGGGCAGGCGATTGGATTTGTAATCAAGCACGTACCAGCGGTCCGCGCGCACGTAGGTGAGGTCGATCTTGCCGGTCATCAGGCCCTCCAGCCGCCGGCGGGTGCCGAAGCCATGGCGGTCACGCACCAGTCCGTGCGCGTGCAGCAGGCTCAGCAGCGCTGGAACGGCGGTCGGCTGCATCGCGAAGTGGAACTCGATCTCGGCACGGCGTGCATCGGCCGGCAGGTCGTGCAGTGCGCCGCCTTCCGGCAGGGGCACGGTCAGGGTCTGGCCGACCAGCGCGGTCAACATGGCCACGCCATCGTCCAGATCTTCCTCGGCATAGCCTTCGGCGCGCAGCGAAGCACGCAGGACCTCGGCTTCCTCGCCGGGTGCCGGCTGCCCGGCCTGCCAGCCGCCCCACAGCGCGAAATCGGTGTTCTCCAGCGCATCGTGCAGCACATTGCCAAAGCGGCTGCCCATGAAACGCGGGTCGATCTCGTCGCTGGCCACGGCCGGTTGCTCGGCGTCCAGGGTGAGGTCCACGCCGGCCGGTTCGTCGGCCGCGGGGGCCGGCACTTCGGTCGCGGCGGCATCGGTGTCGTGGCCCGCATCGGCATGCGCCAGCTGGGTGAAGCTGTACACCCACCAATCGTGCGGCACGCGGCGGGTGAGCGCGCGTACCGGCGGCAGTTCGCCCTCGCGTTCGAAGGCGAGCTGTGCCGGCCGGGTCTCCACCGGGCCTTCGATCACGGCGATGTCCGGGTGGTCACGCAGGGCGGCCATGTTGGACAGCATCGGTGCCAGGCGGGTCTTCGCCAGGCCGGCCAGATCACCCGCGGCGATCCACAGCGCGTGCTCGGCGCGGGTCAACCCGACGTAGAGCAGGCGCGCGTCTTCGGCCTCCTGTTCCTGCGCGCTGCGCGTGCTGGCCGCGGTCCAGCTGTCGTCCTTGTCCAGCTTCCAGTGCAGTTCACGGCGGCCATTGGCGTACACCGTGCAGTTGGCCTCGGTGTTCGGCGCGCCACCCCCGATGCCCACGAACGGCAGGAACACCAGCGGATACTCCAGGCCTTTGCTCTTGTGCAGGGTGATGATCTGCACGCGGCGCGCATCCGATTCCAGGCGCAGCAGTTGCTGTTCGTCGTTCTGGTCGGCGTGCGCCATCTGCACCTGCAGCCAGTCGAGCAGGCCGTGCATGCCCAGCGTCTGCCCGGCCGCCTGCTGCAGCAGTTCGCCCAGCTGCAGGTAGTTGGTCAAGCGGCGCTCGCCATCGAGCAGGCCGAGCAGGCGCTCGGCGTGCTCGGCACACAGATCGGCGATCACCGCGAACGGGCCGCCGCGCTGCCAGCGCTCACGCCATTCCAGCAGCCGCACCTGGAACGAGCGTTGTGCATCCCCTTCACGCTCCAGCGCATCGATCGCCTCGGCATCTTCGCCAAGCAACACGGTCGACAGCGCCGCGCGCAGCCGTCCTTCATCGGCCGGTTGCAGCAGGGCCAGCAACAGCAGGCGCAGGTCGTGCGCTTCGGGTGTGGCGTACAGGCTCTGCTTGCCCGCGGCGACGGCGGGAATACCCACCGCACCGAGCGCCTGCTGGATGCGCGTGGCCTCCTTGTGCGAGCGCACCAGGACCGCGATGTCGCCGGGTTGTACCGGCACGTCGCGCAGCAGCGCGCGCCCTTGCCGGGCCTCACTGAGGATCTGGTGGATCGCGGCCACGCAGGCGTCGCTGGCCTGCTGGCGCGAGGGATCGGCCTTGAGATCGCCGGCCTCGGTGTTGTGCAGCACGCGCACGGTCAGGCCGGGTGCGGGAATCCCGTCGCGCAGGAAATCCGCATCCACGCGGGTGCTGCCGGGGTGCACCGGCTCGAAGGCGATGTCGGCTTCGAGGAAGGCGCGTTCGCCGGCATTGGCGTACAGCGCTTCGATCGCGTGCAGCACCGCCGGGCGCGAGCGGAAGTTTCGGTCCAGCGCGGGCGCGGCATCGGCCTGCCGCTTGGCCTTGAGGTAGGTGTGGATATCGCCGCCGCGGAAACCGTAGATCGCCTGCTTGGGATCACCGATCAGGAACAATGCCGGTGCCAGGCCGGCCTCGCGGGTCTCGCGCGAATCGCCGAACACGCGCTGGAAGATGCCCCACTGGCGGTCGTCGGTATCCTGGAACTCGTCCACCAGCGCGATCGCGTACTGCGCCCGCAGCTGCTGCACCAGGGTGGCGCGATGCGGGCCGTCGAGTGCATCGGCGACGCCCTCGATCAGGTCATCGTAGGTCTGCACGCGGCCGATCCGCTTGAGCTCGGCCAGGCGCGCACGCGCTTCATCGCGCAGGTCATGCAGGAAGGCGGTGGCCTGCTGGCGCAGCCACTGCTCGCGCGCATCGGCGGCATGCCACCAGGCCTGCAACGCATCGAACAGCGGCGACGCCGGGCACTGGCCGTCCATGCCGTCCTTGCAGAAGGCCAGCAGCTGCACCGGCAGCAGTTTGCCCAGGTGGCTCTTGTCGCCGCGCGGCCAGTGCTGCGCGCTGCGGCCGGCAAACAGCTCGCCGAAGGCCTTGTCGAAACTCGGCCGTTTGGCACGACGGCCGTCGAAGACCTTGCGATCGAAGGCGGTGGCGATCTGCGCCTGCGCGTCTTCGCCGTGGCTCTCGATCGCCTCGGCCAGCGCGGCCGCGGCGAGCCGCAGCTGCGGCGCGGGGTCGTCGAAGGTGTGGGTCGGTCGCGCCGGCAGCAACGGCAACGGCTTGATCAGCGTGGTGAGATCGCCGGCCAGCGCCTCGGGCGAGGACCACAGCCAGGTCAGCGCATCGACCGTGGCCGCGTCGTTGGCATGCACGCGCCACAGGTCGGCGGCGAGTTCCTCGTGCAGCGCGCGTTCGCTCGGCAGCAGGGTCGGCGGATCGAAGGTGTGTCCGCTCTCCAGGGCATGCTCACGCAGCACGCGGGTGCAGAAGCCATGGATGGTGAAGATCGAGGCGAGGTCGATTTCGTCGGCCGCGGTCTGCAGCCGGCGCGCCAGCGCGGCCGGTGTTTCTTCGCCGAGGGCGAGCTGGCGGTGCAGGATCGCCCGGGTCAGGACGACCTCCGGGCTGTCCTGTTCGCTCGGTGCGCGCTCGACCAGCTGTGCGGCCAAGGCAAGGCGCTCGCGGATGCGCTTGCGCAGTTCCTGCGTCGCGGCATCGGTGAAGGTGACCGCCAGGATCTGGCCGATGCGCCAGCCCTTCTCCACCACCAGCCGGGTGAACAGCGTGGCCAGGGTGAAGGTCTTGCCGGTACCGGCGCTGGCCTCGATCAGGCGCACGCCCTCCAGCGGCAGCGCCAGATAGGGATCGTTGAGCAGGTCATGGTCGATCATCGCAGGGCTCCTTCCTCATCAAAGCCCGGGAATACCCGGCCTTCGCGCACCGCGGTAAACACCACGAAGCTGTTGTGCAGCACGTGTCGGTAGCTGTCCGCGCTGGCGAACGGATCATGGCCACGCAGCGCGAGCTGGTAGCCCGCGCCGGTGGATTCGCCCCAGGTCCGGTCGCTGCCATGCCACTTGGCGCGGCCTTCGGCTTCGCGCTTGGCCTCGGCGGCGGTGTACAGCACCCAGCCGGTGGACGGGCCGTACAACAGCGGCGCGCGCAGCCCTTCGCTGCGCAGCTGCAGCAGGCGGCGCAGCACCTCGTGCGCACGTTCGGCCTCCAGCGGCGGCAGCGTGTGCGGGCCGAGCCCGTCATCGCCCGCGTCGTGGAACTGGACCAGCGGCTGTGGGTCGCCGGCGGCGTTGGCGAGCAGCCAGTCCAGGCCCTGGCGGATCGCGGCGCGGCCATTGAGCGGGCCCGGGCGCAGGCGCACCAGGCCATGCGGATGCAGGCCGTCGACGCGGCCGTGCAGACGCACCCCGTCGATATCCACTTCGTAGCGGCGGCTGCCGGCAGCGGTACCGGCCTGCCACTGCGCCAGCGCCTGTGCGTAGGGTTCGGTCTGCGCCTGCAGCAGCGCGAACTGACGCTCCCCCAGTGCACCGGAGGGCAGCAGCGCACGCGCGCGCAGCCGGGGGTACAACGGCGCGGCATCCTCGTCGAGGGTGGCCTCGATCACCGCCTGCTGCAGCAGTACGGTATCGCCACCGCGCGCCGCCATCACCAACGGCTCCACATCCTCGGCGTTGTCCACGTCGTCGGGCAGGCGCAGGCCGAGCCGTTGCGAGAGGAACTGGCTGGCCGGATCGGTGAGGAAGCGACGCAGCGCATCCACGCTCAGTTCCGCCTCGCCCACCACGCTCTCCATCGGTGGCAGTGGCCGTGCGAACCAGGGCGCCAGCGCACGCCGTGCGCCGCCAAGCGAGCCGGCGGCCGGGTGCCATTGCTGGCGATAGCTGAAACGTCGCGGTTCCTCACCGCCACCGAAGGCCGCCGGTGCAAACGGCTGCAGCGAGTGCCGCACCGTCATCCGCTTGCCCGCCGCGCGCGGATCCAGGTGGTACTCGGCAGCGGCATCGATCAGCTCGCTGACCAATACTGACGGTTCGCGCACGCTGCCATCGCGCGGATCGGCGCCCAGGTAGCTCAGGTAGAACACGTCCTGCGCCGAGGCGAACAGCTGCAGGAACAGGAAACGGTCGTCCTCGCGCAGCGAGCGGTCGCCATGCCGGCGCTTGTCGGTGCCCAGTTCGGCGGTGAGCTGGTTGAGCCCCGCAGCCGGGTCGCGGCGCGGGAAATCGCCATCGTTCAGCCCGAGCACGCAGATCACCCGGAACGGCAGCAGGCGCATCGGCACCATCCGCCCGAAACTGACGCCGCCGGTCAGCAGCGGCGCACGTGTATCGGCCTGCGCGAGCACGCCGGCGAAATGCGCGCGCAGCACCTCCGGCGGCACGTCGCCCTCGAAGCCGGCGGTATCCGCATCACGGGCGAACTCGTTGATCAGTTTGCGCAGCCGCTCCAGCGCGCGCTGGCTGTTGGCGGCCTGCGGCGGCTCCGGCAGCAGCGCATCGAGCAGCGCCAGCAGACGCTGCCGCCACTGGCCGGGCGACATCGCCTCTCCCAACGCCTTCTGGTAGCGCGCCAGCACCCGCAGCAGGCCGAGCAGGCGGTCCAGCGCATCCAGCGCGCTGCCTTCCAGCTCCGGCCACGGCGCGACCCCGGCGATATCGCCGTCGCTGCCGCTGGCATGGCCGAGCAGCAGGCGATCAAGTGCGAACTGCCAGGTGAAGGCGTCATCGACCGGGGCCTGGTGCTGGCCGCGATGGGCGGCATCCAGCCCCCAGCGCGCGCCGGCGGCCTGCAGCCAGTCGTGCAGGCGGTCGAACGCCGCCGCATCCAGACCGGCCGCTTCGGCCAGCGGCGCGCTGGCGAGCAGATCCAGCACTTCGTTCAAGCCGAAGCGCGAGACCGGCAACCCGAGCAGGTGCACGAACACATCGGCCAGTGGTTCACCCGCCAGCGGGCTGGTATCAGCCAGCGCATAGGGAATGTGGTCATCGCCGCCGCCGCGCCCGCCGAACACCGCTTCCAGGTAGGGCACGTAGGGATCGATGTCCGGCGCCAGCACCGCGATGTCGCGCGCCTGCAACGGCGGATCGAAGCGCGGGTCCTGGAGCAGGCCGCGCAGTTGGTCGTGCAGCACCTGCAGTTCGCGCAGGCGGGTATGGCAGGCATGCACCTGCAGGCTCGGGTCGTCGTAGCGCAGCGCCTCGCGCAGGGGACCGGCGGGCTGCCCGCGGCGGTGGAACAGGTCGCGCTGCAGGCGATGCAGCAGGCTGTCGGACAGGCCGCCGGCGTCCATGTCCGGGCGCGCGTCCTCTTCGGGATCGTCGTAGGCGGCGATCTCCCCGGAGGGGTGCACGACCTCGTAGCTGCCCAGCACCGCCATGAAGTCGCGGCCCGCCGCGCCCCAGGCCTGCAGCAGGCGGTTCTCGCCGGCCGCCTCGCCGAACGGATCGGGCGCGCCGCTGCGCAGCTTCTCGCCCAGGGTCTGCAGATCGCCCCAGTAGGCCTGGGTGGGCGTGGGCAGATAGAAGTGCATCGTGCCGACCCGCGCCTGGGTGGCCATCACCCGCAGCACGTCCGGGGAGATGTTGAGCGTGGCGAAGGCGAACACCCGCGCCGGCAGGCCCTGCGGCAGCGGTTGGCCAGCGCCCTCGAAACGGGCGAGATAGGCATCGATGCGGCGCGCACGGTACTGCTTGCCGCTGGCGATATGCCGCCACAGGATCGCCTGCGGGTCGTTCGGTGCCGCGCCGGCCTCCCAACGCAGCAGCCAATCGCGGCGCCAGGCCTGGTACTTCTCGAACACCGAGGCCAGCTCGGCGGCCAGCGCCCACGGCTTGAGCGGATCGGCCGCGGACAGGTAGGCCTGCAGGGCCGCCATCGGCGGCTGCGCCATCAGCACCGGGTCACGCAGCGCGGCGTACAGCCCCCAGCGCAGGCCCTCGGCATTGAGATCGTCATGTTCGCCGGGCACGTTGGCGTTGAGGGCGCGGGCGACCAGCTCACCGGGGGTGAGGAACTCCAGGTTGGCGGCAATGCCATACTCGGCCGCCAGGGTCGATTGCAGCCAGCGGCGCATCGCGACCTGCGGGATCAGGACCACCTCCGGCACCAGGATCGATTGGCCCGGCACGGGCGTGCGCAGCGTCGTGGCCAGCAGGGCGGCCAGCACATCGAGCGAGTTGGAGTGGTACAGGCGGAAGTCTGAAGCGGCGTCGGTCATCGCAGGAGTGTGCCGCAGCCCGCGCACGAACGCAGCGCTGGCCGGTGTCCGGACGTGGAAAAGGCCGTGGCCGGTACCGGCCCGACACGCTGTGTTGCAGCCCACGGCATGGCCGTCGGGGCGCTGCCCTCACCTGCCCGTGCGACAATACTGCACGGTGCAGTTCGGTTATGTTCAGCCGTTCACCACGATCTTACAACGTTGGAATTTTGTTAATGGCGCTCATGACGGTTTCCGAAGAGAGTCTGGTGCAGTTGTCCAACGTCCGCATAGACCGCGGCGGACGTACGATCCTGCGCGACGTTTCGCTGACCGTTCCGCGCGGCAGCATCACGGCCGTGCTCGGCCCGTCGGGCAGTGGCAAGTCCACCCTGCTGGCCGCGTTGACCGGTGAGCTGCGGCCGGTTGCCGGCGAGGTCACCCTGTTCGGCCAGCCCATCCCGACCGGCGCACGCGCGCTGTTGGAGATGCGCAAGAGCGTGGGCGTGCTGCTGCAGGGCAACGGCCTGCTGACCGACCTGACCGTGGCCGAGAACGTGGCGCTACCGCTGCGCACCCACACCCGCCTGCCCAAGCCCGTATTGCGCCGCCTGGTGCAGATGAAGCTGCACGCGGTCGGCCTGCTGGCCGCTGCCGATGCCTGGCCGCGCGAGCTGTCCGGCGGCATGGCGCGCCGTGTGGCCCTGGCCCGCGCGCTGGCACTGGACCCGCCGCTGATGATCTACGACGAGCCGCTGACCGGGCTGGATCCGATCGCCTCGGGCGTGATCATGAGCCTGATCCAGCGCCTCAACCACAGCCTGGGGCTGACCAGCATCATCGTCAGCCACCACGTGCACGAGACCCTGCCGATCTGCGACCAGGTGATCGCGATCGCCAACGGCGGCATCGTGTTCCAGGGCAGCCCGGCCGCGCTCGAATCCAGCCAGGACCCGCTGCTGCGGCAGTTCCTGCATGGTGAGCCGGACGGCCCGATCCCGTTTGATGCCGCACCGCGTGCGAGGGTTGCCTGATGCCGTTCGTTGACGCCACCCGCTCGCTCGGTCGCGCCGGCCTGTTCTCGCTGACGGTGCTGCGCGGCTCGCTGCCGACCGCCGATTTCCTGGCCGAGCTGACCCGCGAGATCTACAAGATCGGTGCACGTTCGCTGCCGATCATCGCCGTGGGCGGTGCCTTCGTGGGCCTGGTGCTGACCCTGCAGGGCTACCGCACGCTGACCACCTTCGGTGCCGCCGATGCCTTGTCCACGCTGCTCGGCCTGTCGCTGTACCGCGAACTGGCCCCGGTGCTCACCGCGCTGCTGTTCATCGGCCGCGCCGGCAGCTCGATCGCCGCCGAGCTGGGCCTGATGCGGGCCACCGACCAGATCAAGGCCCTGGAGCTGATGGCGATCGACCCGGTCGCCAAGGTCGTTGCCCCGCGCTTCTGGGCGGCGGTACTGACCGTGCCGCTGCTGACCGGCATCTTCTGTTCACTGGCGATCAGTGCCAGCTACTTCGAGGCCGTGCACGTGCTCGGCCTGGACAATGGCGTGTTCTGGTCGGCGCTGAGCAACAGCGTGGACTTCTGGGACGACTTCGGCGTGGCGATGCTGAAGTCGGCGATCTTCGGCGGCACGGCAGCCCTGGTGGCCTCCTATGTCGGTTTCCATGCCGAACCCACCATCGAAGGCACCTCGGTCGCCACCACGCGTGCGGTGGTCAACGCCTCGCTGCTGGTGCTGGTCTTCAACTTCGTGCTGTCCGCCATGATGTTCCAGTAGGTACCGACCGTGGGTCGGTACGGCCGTTGTCCCTGGCCAGTACCCCGCTTGAGTACGCAAAGACTTCCCGCCCGGACACCTGTCCAGGCACCTGACAAAGAACAGTGAGATATCCCATGGCCATCCGCGGTCCCAGACTCGAATTTTCCGTCGGCGCGTTCCTGCTGCTGGCGCTGGCCTCGCTGCTGGTGCTGGCCGTGGCCTCCACCAATCAACGGTGGGGCACCGGTGGCAGCGGCTACGAACTCAAGGCGCGCTTCACCCAGATCGGCCAGCTGCGCAAGCAGGCGCCGGTCAAGATCGGCGGCGTCACCATCGGCCAGGTCTCGGGCATCGAACTGGATCCCCAGAAGTTCGACTCGATCGTGACCCTCAAGCTCGACGGCAAGTTCAAGGATCTGCCCGCCGACACCTCGGCCGGCATCTTCACCAGCGGTTTGCTCGGCGAGAGCTATATCGGACTGCAGCCGGGCGGAGATCCGGACGTACTCAAGTCCGGCGACGAGATCGTCTTCACCCAGCCGGCGGTGGACCTGCTGCAGCTGGTCGGCAAGTACATGTTCAGCGGTCCGGCCAACACCGGTGGCGCTGACTCCCACGATGGCAACGGCGCGCCCGCGCCTGCAACGGAACCGCAACCATGAAAAAGACCCTGATCCCGGCACTGCTGGCCTCGGCCCTGCTCGCCGCCACGCCCTCGCTCTCCTTCGCCCAGGCCGCCCCGGCGGCCGCTGCCGCCCAGCAGGGCCAGGCCAGCAAGGCCGTGATGGACGCCAGCACCCGCATCCTGACCTCGCTGCAGCAGCGCCGCACCGAGTTCCGGGCCAACCCGGCCGTGCTGCGTGACTTCATCAACAGCGAGCTCAACAAGACCTTCGACCGTGACTACGCCGCCCGCCTCGTGCTGGGCGTGCACGGCCGCGGCGCCTCCGATGCCGACGTCAAGCTGTTCGCCGATGCGATGGCCGACAACCTGATGCAGCGCTACGGCTCGGCCCTGCTCGAGATCCAGGGCAAGCCGACCTTCCGCCTGAAAACCGAGTCGCCGCTGCCGGGCAACCGTGGCGTGCGCGTGTCCACCGAGCTGATCCGCGCCGGCAGCGAGCCGACCCCGGTCGACTACCTGATGCGCAACGTCAACGGCCAGTGGAAGATCTTCGATGTGATGATCGAAGGCATCTCCTACGTGCAGACCTTCAAGACCCAGTTCGACGCCCCGCTGCGCCAGAAGTCGATCCAGCAGGTCGCCACCGAACTGCGCAACGGCAGCATGCAGGCCGGGCAGGCCCCGCGTGGCAAGTAACAGCGCCAGCGTGCAGCGCAACGGCACCTCGCTGGTGTTCAGCGGGGCGCTCGACCGCGCGGCGGTGACGGCTCTGTGGCCCTCGCTGACCGCGCTGGACGGCGTGCAGCAGGTGGATCTGGCGGCGGTGAGCCGGCTCGACAGCGCCGGTCTGGCGCTGCTGGCCGAGCTGGCCGCACGCCTGCGTGCAGACGGGACCCCACCGACGATCGTCGGCAGCCCGGACGGTTTTACCGACCTCAGTGCCGCCTACCGGTTGGCACCCACCCTGGATTTCCATGCCCTTTCTGCGGCGAGCTGACATGAACGTCATACGCACCCTCCCCCTCCTCGTGCTGGCGCTGGCCTTGAGCGCCTGTGCCGGCAAACCCGCACGCGACAGCGCACCGGTCAGCGTCGAGGTCGCCCCCGTGACGGCACCGACGACCGCGACGGCCGACGCCGATGCCGTACCGGCCGATATCGTCGCCGACACGACGCCCCCCGCTGCGCAGGCCGGCGCCGACCCGGCCACCGCGCCAGTCAGTGGCGGCACCGCACCGACCAATGCCGAGGACGATTTTGCCGCGCTGTATGGTGGCCCGGCCCCGACCGCGGAGGGCAGTGAAGGCGGCAGTACGGCCTACGATCCCTGGGAACCCTTCAACCGCAAGGTGCACAGTTTCAACAACGTGGTCGACCGCGCCGTGGCACGACCGCTTGCCACTGCGTACACGCGTGTGGTGCCACGTTTCGCCCGTACCGGCGTGACCAACTTCTTCAGCAATCTGCGGGCACCGGTGACCATCACCAACCAGGTGCTGCAGGGTCGCCCTGGCGATGCGTGGGACAGTCTGGGGCGGTTCCTGATGAACTCCACGCTGGGCGTGGGTGGCTTGTTCGATCCGGCCAGCAAGGCGATGGTGCCGCGACGCAGCGAGGACTTCGGCCAGACCCTGGGTGCCTGGGGCTGGCGCGGCTCGCGCTATGTGGAGCTGCCGTTCTTCGGCCCGCGTACCGTGCGCGACGTGTTCGGCCTGGCGGGCGACATTCCGCTCTCGCCGATCCGTACCATTGAAGAAGACAAGATTCGTATCGGTCTTCAGGGTCTGCAGCTGGTGGACATGCGATCGCAGTTGATGGCGCTGGATGACATCCGCGACAACGCCGTGGACGAGTACGCCCTCACCCGCGATGCGTGGCTGCAACGTCGCAACTACCAGATCGAGAACGACCTGCGTGGCAAGCACGCGCGCGGCAAGGACGCCGACGACACCGCACCGATCCCGGTCGATGCGATGCCGATGCCGAACTGGGGCAACTGAACCCCCACGAAAAAGCCCCGCCGAAGCGGGGTTTTTTTGTGTTTCCGGGTCCGCCGATCAGGCCGCCAGCGCCGCGTCGATCGCCGCGACCAGGCGTGCGTCATCGGCCGGCACGTCCGGGGCGAAGCGCGCGATGACCTGACCATCGCGCCCGACCAGGAACTTCTCGAAGTTCCACAGCACGCCCGGGGCGGCGTTGACCACCAGCTCCGGATACTTGGCCACGGCGCCCTGCAGCTTCTCGCGCATCGGGCCTTCGCCGGTGGCAGCCGGCTGCGCGGCGGTCAGCTGCTGGTACAGCGGATGGGTGTCCTCACCGGCGACGCTGATCTTGGCGAACATCGGGAAGCTGACGTTGTACTCCAGCTGGCAGAACTGCTGGATGTCCGCTTCACTACCCGGCTCCTGGGCCAGGAAGTTGTTGGCCGGGAAGCCCAGCACTTCCAGGCCGGCGGCCTGCTTGTCGGCGTACAGCGCCTGCAGACCTTCGTACTGCGGGGTCAGGCCGCACTTGGAGGCGACGTTGACGACCAGCAGCACCTTGCCGCGGTAGTCGGCCAGCGAGGTCGGCTGACCTTCGATGGTGGTCACGGGGATGTCGTAGACGGTCTGGCTCACGGCAGGTTCCTTGCGTTGGATCGGGGGAGGCACAGCATAGCCGTGCCGGGGGGCGGTCAGTCGACGCAGATCGTGCCCATCGCCACACCGCCATCGATGCGCTGGCGGCAGCCGAAGTTCTGGCTGACATCGCGCTGGCAGACGCCACGCGCGGCCGTTCCCGGTGCGGCATCGCCGGTGGCCAGGCACTGGCCGGTGCAGTCGGCCTTGGCGCTGCAGGCCTTGCCGGCATCCGCGTAGGGCACCACACACTGCACGCGCTGCAGGCGACCCAGCGGCTGCAGGCTGCCACCGGCGGCGGTGCATTCGGCGGCGCTGGGCGTGGCAGGCGTGGCGGCGGTGGTATCGGCAGGCGGTGTGCTGCTGCACCCGGCCAGGGCGAACAGGAGGGACAGCATCAGGGTCAGACGCATGGGCGGTTCCTTGAAAGGTTGAAGACGGCAGGGAAAAGACGTGCCGCGCAGCATGCGCGATCACCTGCATGCACGGCGTCGGCGTTCACTCCTGCGCGGGGCTGGTCTCGTCGCCTGCCACGTCCTCGTCCTCGCCGCTCATGTCGCCGAGCAGGTCCTGGGTCTGTTCACTGCCCAGCGTTTCCACGCTGCGCAGGCGGCGCTCGATGGTGCGCGTCTTGCGGCTGGCTTCGCCGAGGCTGCGGCCAACCGTGGTGATCTGCTTCTCGGCTTTTTCCAGGATGCCGGCGAACTTGCCGAACTCGCTCTTGACCGCACCGAGCAGGCCCCACACTTCGCTGGAGCGCTGTTCGATGGCCAGCGTGCGGAAGCCCATCTGCAGGCTGTTGAGCAACGCGGTGACGGTGGTCGGGCCCGCCACCACCACGCGATGGTCGCGCTGCAGCAGGTCGATCAGGCCAGGGCGCCGGATCACTTCGGCGTACAGGCTTTCAGTGGGCAGGAACATCACCGCGAAATCGGTGGTGTGCGGCGGCGCGATGTACTTGTCGCAGATCGATTTGGCCTGGATGCGGATCGCGCGTTCCAGCTGCGCGCCCTGCACCCGCACACCCTCGACGTCGCCCTGCTCCTGCGCATCGAGCAGGCGCTCGTAATCCTCACGCGGGAACTTGGAATCGATCGGCAGCCACACCGGGGTGTCTTCATGGCCACGGCCCGGCAGGCGCACGGCGATATCGACGATCTCGTTGCTGTCCGGGCGTACTTTGACGCCGCGCGCGTACTGCTCCTGGGTGAGCGTCTGCTCGAGTATGTTGTCCAGCTGCACTTCGCCCCAGCTGCCGCGGTTCTTGACGTTGGTCAGCACGCGCTTGAGGTCGCCCACACCGGTGGCCAGCTGCTGCATTTCGCCGAGCCCGCGCTGGACCTGCTCCAGCCGCTCGGAGACCAACTGGAACGAAGCACCCAGGCGGGTCTCCAGG
This sequence comes from Stenotrophomonas sp. Steno-Z10-BAI, assembly GCF_056393115.1. NCBI lineage: Bacteria > Pseudomonadati > Pseudomonadota > Gammaproteobacteria > Lysobacterales > Lysobacteraceae > Stenotrophomonas > Stenotrophomonas sp. Steno-Z10-BAI. The sequence continues at coordinate 37,082 of NZ_JBWJOZ010000008.1, forward strand.
GTCGTCTGCAGCTTCTCGTCCACGGTCACCCGCATCTGGTCGAGCTTCTCGGCGTTGTCGCTCTGCAGGCTCTTGAGCTGCTGCTCGAGCGTGGCACGCATCTCGCCGATACGCTGCTCGTTGCGCTGGGTCATCTCCTGCAGGCGCAGGCCCAGCGATTCGGCCAGGCGCTGCTGCGACTGCCCGGTTTCCTCGCGGCCCAGGCGCGCGTCTTCTGCCAGGGCCTGGCGCAACGCGGCCATGTGGCTGTCGGTGCGCGTGGTCAGTTCCACCAGCTGCTGGCCGAACGCTTCGATGCGCGCCTGCTGCTGTTGCCCGAACGCTTCCAGCTGCGCACGCACTTCCTGCATGCGCAGGGCCAGCAGGTCGCCGGTGCGCTGCTGGCTGAGCGTGCTTTCCTCGCGGGCTTTGCGCGCGTCTTCACCGAGCGCATCGCGCAGCAGGTCCAGCCGCTGGTCGGTACGGGTGGAGAGATCGGTCAGCGCGCGCGCGAAACTTTCCAGCCGGGCATCCTGCTGGCGGCCCAGGCCTTCGAGCTGCTCGCGCAGTTCGCTGCGGCCGACCCGCGCTTCCTCGCGCAGGGTCTGTTCAAGGCCGCCGTTGCCGGAACGCCGCAGCAGCGCGAGCAGCTGCAGCACGAGGACGGCACACACCAGGCCGCCGAGGATGAGGAATTCGGTTTGCATGCGCCAAGTGTAGGCCGCGGCGGTCTCATTGGCTGCGTCAGAACCCTTCGAGCACGAGCTTGCCGCGCGCGCGGTGGCTCTCGATCAGGGCGTGCGCCTGGCGCAGGTTGGCGGCGTTGATGCGGCCGTAGTGCTCGCCGAGCGTGGTGCGCAGCACGCCGGCATCGATCAGCGCGGCGACGCGCTCGAGCAGCTCATGCTGGCGCTGCACATCGGGCGTGTTGAAACTGGAGCGGGTGAACATCGATTCCCAGTGCAGGGACAGGCTCTTGCGCTTGAGCGCCATCACATCGAGCTGGCCGGGATCGTCGATCAGCGCCAGCTGACCCTGCGGCGCGAGCACCGCGACGATCTGGTCGTAGTGCTGGTCGGTATGGGTCAGGCTGGCCACATGGCTGACCTCGGCGATGCCCAGGCGCTGCAGGCCTTCGCCGAGCGGCTGGGTGTGGTCGATCACATGGTGCGCGCCCAGCGCGTAGACCCAGTCCTGGGTATCCGGGCGCGAGGCGGTGCCGATCACCGTCAGGCGGGTCAGCTGGCGGGCCAGCTGGACCAGGATCGAGCCGACGCCACCGGCGGCGCCGATCACCAGCAGGGTCTGGCCTTCGCCGCCGTTCTCGGCGATCCGCAGGCGGTCGAACAGCAGTTCCCAGGCGGTGATCGCCGTCAGCGGCAACGCCGCGGCGGCGGCGTCATCCAGGCTGGCCGGCTTGTGGCCGACGATGCGCTCGTCCACCAGCTGGTATTCGGCGTTGCTGCCGGCACGGCCGATCGCACCCGCATAGAAGACCGCGTCGCCGGGCTGGAACAGCGTCACCTCATCGCCCACCGCATCCACGATGCCGACCGCGTCGAAGCCAAGCACGCGTGGCTCGGTGACCGCCACGCCGGTGCGGACCTTGGTATCGACCGGGTTCACCGAGATCGCGCGGACCTCGACCCGCAGGTCGCGCGGGCCGGGGGTGGGGATCGGCAGGGTGATGTCCACCAGCGCGGCGGGGTCGCTGATCGGCAGGCCATGCTGGGTATAGGCGACGGCTTTCATCGGGGGAGATCCGTTGGGGAAGACGGACAGCCTGCGCTTCACGCCCTGGCAGAGAAAGGCGCAAAATCGGGCAGCACTTTCACTGCAGGAATGAAAATGGTCCGGTTCGATGACCTCGCCCTGTTTGTCCGCACCGCCGCGCTGGGCAGCTTTTCCAACGCCGCGCGCGAGGCGGGCCTGCTGCCCGGTCAGGTCGCTGCGGCGGTGGCGCGGCTGGAACGCGAGCTGGACCTGCGCCTGTTCGTGCGTTCCACCCGCAGCCTGCGCCTGACTGCCGAGGGCGCGCTGTACCTGCCCTATGCGCAGGAGGTGCTGGCCGCGCTGCGCGAGGGCGAGGCCCGGGTGCGGGGCGCAGATGCCGAACTGCGCGGCACGCTGCAGGTGGCCGCACCCTCGGATCTGGGCCGCAACCTGCTGCTGCCATGGCTGACCGAGTTCCGCGCCGCGCATCCGAAGCTGCAGCTGCGCCTGCAGGTGTCCGACCAGGTTGCCGATGTGTTCCGCGACCCGGTCGACATCGCCTTCCGCCTGGGCCGCTTCGACAACGCCAGCTATGTCGCCCTGCCCCTGCTGCCCGGCAATCGCCGGGTGCTGGCCGCGTCACCGGATTACCTGGCCCGGCACGGTGCGCCGGACAGCCTGGAGGCGCTGAAGGAGCACCACTGCCTGCTGTATCAACTGGCTGGGCGAGCCTATGACCGCTGGAGTTTCGAGGCCGATGGACGGCGCACGGTGATCCCGGTGCGCGGCAACATGGTCTGCGACGATGCCGACGTGGTCCGGCGCTGGGCAGTGGCGGGAGAAGGCATCGTGTTCAAATCGTGGCTGGATATCTGCGCCGATGTGCAGGCCGGGCGCCTGCAGGTGCTGCTGGACGGGGCCGGCGACAGCCTGCCGTTGAACCTGGTGTGCCCGCACCGCAAGCAGTTCTCGCCGGCGATCCGGCAGCTGCATGCGATGTTCGCGCAACGGCTGCAGCCGCTGCTCGCCGGCTTGCCGGCCGGCGCGCGCTGACGCTATCGCCCGGCGCGCGGCTGCCGGACAATGCTCCTCCCCCGTCGTCGAGTCGCCGCCATGCCGTGGATGGGCATCCAGGATCTGTGGACCTTTGTTGCTGCCGTGCTGGTGTTCCTGGCACTGCCGGGCCCGGGCACCTTCACCCTGCTCACCGCCACCGGCCGCGGCGGCGTGCGCGGCGGTTACACGGCGCTGTTCGGCCTGCTGCTGGGCGACCAGATCCTGATGTGGCTGGCGGTGGCCGGCGTAGCGGCGCTGCTCAAGGCCAACCCGCTGGTGTTCCACGCGGTGCAGTACCTCGGCGCGGCGTACCTGGTGTGGATCGGCATCGGCCTGCTGCGCCAGCCGCGCGCCCAGGGCGAGGAAGGTGGCATCCGCCTCACCCCGGGCCACTACTTCCGCCAGGCGGTACTGATCAACCTGCTCAACCCGAAGGCGATCATCTTCTACATGGCCTTCCTGCCGTTGTTCATCGATCCGGCACGGCACCAGGGCGTGGTGACGTTTGCGACCATGGCGCTGATCATTTTCGGCATGGGGCTGGCCTACTGCTCGGTGCTGATCGGGGTGGGCAACCTGCTGCGCCGTCGGATTCTGCAGCACCCGCGTGTCGGGCTTTGGCTGAGGCGGGTGGCAGGGGTGTTTCTGGTCGGCTTCGGTGTGCGGCTGGGCGTGAGCGGCTGAGCCCTTGCAGGCAAGCGTGGTGCACGACGACAGGGCGCGCCGCGTTCGGCCGCGGATAGGCAGCATCATCGCGACGCTCGGTTTTCATTCAAACATTGAGATTCCCCTGCGTACCGGCGAGGTGTCCAATCGGCGCCATCGTCCAACGTCGCCTCACCGGCGCGTGCGCAACACTGCGGGGACCCATGCCGCCACCTGTCTACTTCGTGCAGCACCTGAGTGGTCATGACGAACGTCTGCTCGGCATGCACACCCGGCGCATCGATCTGGCCCATCCAGCCGTGACCCGCATTGTCGCGGGGCTTCAGCCGCTGGACCGGATCGATCTTCGTACGTGCCTGTTCGACTGCCACGCCAGCCTGGTGCTTGGGCTGCGCCATCGCATCGCCGAGGCCGAAGCGGCGGCGCAGGGCTGGCGTCTGTTCGATGCCAACGGCGTGTTGTGCTGCAAGCGCTTCCCCGGGGATGCGCAGGTGATCTATCCACAGGGCCATCCACCGCAGGCAGACTGGGCACGCGCCCTGCTGCCGGGCACCGGCTGAGCCGCACGCGTCAGCGCCGCATCGCCTCACGCAGATGGTCGATGAACACCCGCAGCTTGGGCGCCATCTGCTCGCGTGCCGGGTAGTAGAGGTGGAAGCCGGCGAACGGCTGCTGCCAGTCCTGCAGCACGCACTGCAGGCGGCCGGCCGCCACATCGCCGGCGTACAGCGCCTCGAACCCCTGCGCCAGGCCCATACCCCGGGTGACCGCCGCATGGATCAGCCCGGCATCGTTGAACACCAGCCGGCCCGCGACCTCGACCTCGAAATCGCGCCCCTCACCGGTGAACTCCCACGCCATCCGCCGTCCGGTGCTGAGCCGGTGCACGATGCACTCGTGCCCGACCAGGTCGGCCGGGGTCACGGGCACGCCATGCATGGCCAGATAATCCGGCGTGGCCACCACCACCTGGCGTTCCAGCGGCCCGATCGGCACTGCGATCATGCCGCGGGCCAGGCTTTCGCCCAAGCGGATCCCCGCGTCGAAGCCGCCGGCGACCAGATCGGTCAGCGCGGTCTCCACGAACAGCTCCACCTCGATCTGTGGATAACGCGCCAGGAAGCCGGGCAGGTGCGGCAGCACCAGCAGTTCGGCAGCGATCCTCGGCACGTTGATGCGCAGTTTGCCGGCGGGGACATCGCGCAGCTGGTCCAGGTCGTCGAACGCGGCATCGATCCGGGCCAGGCCCTCACGTACCTGCGCCAGGAAGCGCGCGCCCTGCTCGGTCAGGCCGACCCGGCGCGTGGTCCGTTGCAGCAGCCGCACGCCAAGGTGGGCCTCCAGCGCGCGCACCGTCTGCGAGAGCGCCGAGGGCGATACGCCCAGCTCGTCGGCGGCCCGGGTGAAGCTGGCATGGTGCGCGACGCGGGCGAAGGCAACCACGGCGGGCAGAGGATGCTGAGCGCTCATTGTGAAGGCTGGCTTCAAGGACGATGCAGGAGCAGCCAGTTTATCCACATAGTCCGCAGGAGGATGCTGGTCCTGTTCCTTCCCTTCCCCGGAGTACCGCATGCAGACCCGCACCCTTGGCCGTGATGGCCCCACCGTTTCCGCGCTCGGCCTGGGCTGCATGGGCATGAGCGCGTTCTATGGCGGCCGCGGCAGCGATGCCGACGCGATCGCGGTCATCCACCGCGCGCTGGAGCGCGGCGTCACCCTGCTCGACACCGCCGACATGTACGGCCCGCACACCAACGAGGTGCTGGTCGGCAAGGCGATCGCCGGCCGCCGCGACCAGGTGTTCCTCGCCACCAAGTTCGGGATCAAGCTGGAGCCGAGCGACACCGCCGCGCGCAGCGTCGATGGCCGCCCGGAGTACGTGATCGCCGCCTGCGAGGCCAGCCTGCAGCGGTTGGGCGTGGACCACATCGACCTGTACTACCAGCACCGCGTGGACGGCACGGTGCCGATCGAGGACACCGTGGGGGCGATGGCGCGGCTGGTCGAACAGGGCAAGGTGCGCTTCCTGGGCCTGTCCGAAGCCTCGGCCGGCACGATCCGCCGCGCCCATGCGGTGCATCCGATCTCCGCGGTGCAGACCGAGTACTCGCTGTGGTCGCGCGATCCGGAAGACAACGGTGTGCTGGCGACGGTGCGCGAGCTCGGCATCGGGTTCGTGCCCTACTCGCCGCTGGGCCGTGGCTTCCTGACCGGCGCGATCCGCAGCCCGGCCGATTTCGACGCCGACGACTACCGCCGCCAATCGCCGCGCTTCCAGGGCGAGAACTTCGACCGCAACCTGGCCCTGGTCGACGCGGTCACCGCGATGGCCAAGACCCAGGGCGTGAGCCCCGGGCAGCTGGCCCTGGCCTGGGTGCTGGCGCAGGGCGAAGACCTGGTGCCGATCCCGGGCACCAAGCGGCTGGCCTATCTGGAAGAAAACCTCGGCGCGCTGCAGGTGCAGCTCAGCGCCGACGCGCTGGCCCGGATCGATGCGATCTTCCCGGCGCATGCCGCCGCCGGTCCGCGCTATGCCCCTGCGGCCATGGCGACGTTGAACCGCTGACGCCCACCGGCCGGATCGGGATGCTCGATCCGGCTGATGCTGCCGGCAGCGCGCGCGCGGGAGGACAATGGCCCTCTTTCTGTCTGGATGAACCCTGCCCCATGCGCTGGCTCGCCCCGCTGTTGCTGCTGCTGGCCATCGCGCCGGCGCACGCCGATGACATCCGCTGCCTGACCGGCGGCAGCCGCCAGCAGATCCACCTCGAATGGAAACTCCCCGAGGGCACCGCGGACGGTGAGCGGGTCAGCCATGTGCGTTACGCCGGCAAGACCGCGTGGCTGCGGCTGACCCTGGCCTCGCAGGAGAGCACGGTGCTGGCCGAAGACCGCCCGTGGCAGTTCGACACGGTGTGGGACGAGCACCTGGACGGCAAGGTCATTGGCCACTACGCGATCAGCACCCAAGGCGCGCGCATCTATGGCTTCTCCTACACCAACGCGCGCACCGGCCAGCAGACCGCCTTCGGCGAAGACTTCGAGGCGATCACCGACACCGGCTGCCACTGGGAATGAGCGTCCGGCCTTTGTGCCGGTTTCGTCACCTTCGCCTCAGTCATGCGGGCCGTGCAGCCGCTTACGACGCTTGGCAGTAGTAATGCTGCGCCGCGTTCGGTAAAACTCGCAGACTTGTCGTTCACAGTCATCCACCGCGAGGCCCCATGTCATTGCTCCGGCGCAAGTCCCTAGACACTGTCACCGTCCATGAAGCCGGCAGGCAACTGATCCCGACCCTGAGTTGGCCGCACCTGATCGCGCTGGGCATCGGCGCGATCGTCGGCACCGGCATCTACACCCTGATCGGTGTCGGCGCGAACCTGGCCGGCCCCGCAGTGCTGATTTCCTTTGCCATCGCCGGCGCGGTCTGCGCCTGCGCGGCCCTGTCCTACGCCGAACTGTCCACGATGATGCCGGCCGCCGGCAGCGCCTACACCTACAGCTACACCGCCCTGGGCGAGGTGGTGGCCTGGGTGGTCGGCTGGAGCCTGATCCTGGAGTACTCGCTGGTGGTGAGTACGGTCGCGGTCGGGTGGTCCGGCTACGCGGTCGGCTTCCTGCACGGCTTCGGGATCGACCTGCCCTTGATGCTGACCGCCGGCCCTCACGTGGAAGGCGGCTTCATCAACCTGCCGGCGGTGCTGATCACTTTCCTGGTGGCCGGCATGCTGATGGCCGGCACCAAGGAAAGCGCGACCCTCAACGCAGTCCTGGTGGTGATCAAGATCATCGCGCTGACCGTGTTCGTGGCGATCGCCCTGCCGCACTTCGATACCGGCCACATGGAGCCGTTCATGCCGTTCGGCTTCGTCAAGTCGCTCGGCGCCGATGGCGTGGAACGCGGGGTGATGGCGGCCGCCGCGATCATCTTCTTCGCGTTCTACGGCTTCGATGCGATCTCCACCGCCGCTGAAGAAACCAAGAAGCCCGAGCGCGACCTGGCAATCGGCATCATCGGCTCGATGGTCGGTTGCACCATCATCTACGTGCTGGTGGCGCTGGCCGCCGTGGGTGCGATGAGCTACACGATCTTCGGCCAGAGCGCCGAGCCGCTGGCGCTGATCCTGCGCGAGCTGGGCAGCCCGGGTGCGGCCAAGTGGATCGGCGCAGCGGCGGTGATCGCGCTGCCGACGGTGCTGCTGGCCTTCCTGTACGGCCAGAGCCGCATCTTCTTCGTCATGTCGCGCGATGGCCTGCTGCCGCGTGGTCTGTCCAAGGTCAGCGCGCGCACCGGCACGCCGGTCGCCACCACGCTGTTCACCGCGGTGCTGGTTGCTGCGCTGGCCGGCGTGGCACGTCTGGATGAGATCGCTGCGCTGGCCAACGCCGGCACGCTGGCCGCGTTCACCGCGGTGGGCCTGTGCCTGGTGGTGCTGCGCAAGCGCGAACCCAACCGCGTGCGCAAGTTCCGCACGCCGCTGGCCTACGTGGTCGGCCCGCTGGCGGTGATCGGCTGCGTGTACCTGTTCTTCAGCCTGCCGAGCACCACGCAGTTGTACTTCCTGGCGTGGAACGTTCTGGGCCTGATCGCCTACTTCGCCTACGGGCGTCGCAATGCGGTGCTGGGCAAGCGCTGAGCTATCGCGCCGGCCACCGGGCCGGCGATGACCGGGTGTGAGAAAGGCAGGCCCTGGGCCTGCCTTTTTCTTTGCGGGCGCTGGTGACGCCGCCCTTCCGGGCAGCGCGCGACGCGCCACTGGCCTCAGGGCTTCGCGGCGGCAACTTTGGCCGCGTGATCCTGCGCCTGCTGCATGACGCGCAGCAGGTTGCCGCCCCAGATACCGGCGATCTGTTTCTCGCTGTAGCCCTTGCGCAGCAGCCACGCGGTGATCTTCGGCAGCTGGCTCACGTCGGGCAGATCGGCCAGGCCACCGCCGCCATCCCAGTCCAGCCCGATGCCCACGTGTTCGGGGCCGACCACGTTGAGGATGTGCTCGACGTGGGCGAAGAAATCGTCGAGCGTGGCCTTGCGCAGCGCAATGCGCTGGTCGATCTCCTCCAGCCCCTTCTTCAGCGCGACGCCCTGCTGGATGCTCATGCCGTCGTAATCGGTGCCCAGCTGCGCCATCAGCGCCGTCTCGGCCGCCTTGCGCGCCTCGCTCTTGGCGGTGTCGATCAGATAGCCACCATAGGCGTTGACCTGGATCACGCCGCCGGCCTTGGCCAGCCGCTTCAGGCGCACATCGTCGAGGTTGCGCGGATGGTTGTAGATCGCCTTGGCCGAGCTGTGCGAGAGCACGAACGGCACCGGCATGCGCTCGATCAGATCATCGAACACCGCATCGGCGGCATGCGACTGATCGATGACGATGCCCAGCCGCACCGCTTCATCCACCAGCGCCTTGCCGGCCGGACTCAGGCCCTTCCACTCGGCGCCCTTGGGATCGGTGGCCGAATCGGCGAACTCGTTGTTGGCGAAGTGCACCGTGCTGAGCAGGCGCAGGCCGGCCAGGTGGTAGTAGCTGAGCAACGTGGGGTCGTCGACCAGCGGGCTGGCGTTCTCCATGCTGATGTAGACCACGCGCTTGCCGGCGGCCTTGATACGCGCGGCATCGGCGGCGGTCAGTGCGAGCTGGAAGGTGTCCGGATGCGCGGCGAGCATCTCGCGGATCTCGGTCAGCCGCAGCAGGCCGGCATCACGATCATGCTGGTGCGCCTGCGCGCTGCGGTCGCCCTGGTCGGTGTAGATCGCCCAGAAGCCGCCGTCGAGCGCGCCTTCGACCATGCGCGGGTAGTCCACCTGCGACAGCGCGTTGTGGTCGTGCCGCTGGGTGATGTCGAAGCCGTCGCGGTGGAAGTTGGCCGGTGTATCCAGATGGCTGTCCAGCGTCAGCAGCCGCTGCTGCAGCGCGGACGCCTTGGCCAGTTCCTGCGGGGTGAACGCGATGGCGTGGGCGGCCAGCGGCGTGCACAACGCCAGCGAGACCAGCAAAGACAGACTGCGCAACGTCATGACGCCTCACCTTGGTTGGGAAGCGTCAGACCATAGCGCCGAGAGGACAACAAACGGTAGTGCCGGCCGCTGGCCGGCTCCCCGCGACAATCGGAGACCAGGAGGAGCCGGCCAGCGGCCGGCACTACCCGATGCCTAACGTGACCGGAATTCCGGTGCGGATCAATCCACCACGCGGCAGAACACGGCCTTGAGATACCGCGATTCCTGCACGTGGGCCATGAACGGGTGATCCGGACCTGCGCCGGCCACCTTCAGGATCTGGATGGTGCGGCCGGCGTAGAACGCGGCGCGGCGCAGCATGTCCAGGAACTGGTCTTCGGCCACCAGGCCGGTGCACGAGAACGTGGCGAGCAGGCCACCGGGCTTGACCACCCCCAGCGCCAGCTTGTTCATGTCCAGGTACTTCTTCAGCGCGGTGATGACCTGGTCGCGGTCGCGGGTCATCTTGGCCGGATCGAGGATCACCACGTCGAACTTCTCGCCGCGGTTGGAGGCATCGCGCAGCCACGGGAAGATGTCGGACTGGATGAACTTCGGGCGCACGTTGTTGAGCTTGGCGTTGCCCTTGGCGATGGCGATCACGTCTTCATCGATGTCGATACCGACCACCTCGGCCGCACCGCGCGCGGCGGCGTACACCGCAAAGCCACCGGTGTTGCAGCACAGGTCCAGCACGGTCTTGCCTTCCACCTGCTGGCTCAGCCACTGGCGGTTCTCACGCTGGTCGGCGAAGAAGCCGGTCTTGTGCGCACCGGCCGGGTCGGCGCGGAACTTCACGCCGTACTCGGTGATCACCGAGGCTTCGGTGGTGGTGTTGCCGTGGAAGTCGAAGCTTTCCTGCTTCTGCACGTGCTCGTCGGCGAAGCTGTGGAAACGGCAGCCCGGGAACTGTTCGCGCAGGGCCTCATACACCCACTCGCGGTGGCGGAACATGCCGGCGGCGAAGAATTCGACCACGACCAGATCGCCGTAGCGGTCCACCACCAGGCCGGACAGACCGTCACCTTCGCTGTGGACCACGCGCCAGGCATCGGAGATCTCGTCCAGCTTGAGCACCTCACGGCGCAGCGACACCGCCTGGGCGATCTTGCGCGAGAACCAGCCGGCGTCGACCGGGATGGCCTGATCGGTCTCCAGGATGCGCACGGCAATGCGCGAATGACCGTTGTAGAAGCCACGCCCGATCCACTCCCCGTCCACGCCGACGACGTCGACGATGGCACCGGGTTTGGGACGGACGGCCGGCTTTTCGACCAGTTTCTGGAAGATCCACGGGTGGCTGGAGCGCCAGGCGTTCTTGAGGCGGACAACGGGGGCAGGGGTATTCATGGGCGTATTGTAAACGGGAAGCCTGCAGCCCTCGGCGCTGGGAGCGACGCCGCTGGCGCTCTGGTAGTGACGGCCGCTGGCCGTCAGCGCGGTAAACCCGGCCGCTACGTGGTTGACGGCCAGCGGCCGTCACTACCGGTTGGGGCATTGGGTTCAGCAGCACCGGGGCATGGAAAGGATTTGACGCCGGCCCCGGCACCCCGCAGAATCGGCCTCAGAAGGGGAGTAGCTCCCAGACGTTGTCGCCGTCAATTCGAGCCCGCAGGCTCCGGTGCAACGGCAGTCCCACCCATCGGGACTGCGAGCGAGACCTTCGCCGTATGGCGAAGCTCTGTCCCTGGATCCCCCCGATCCTCCGTTGCAGATCCTCGCCATCCGGCTTGAGGCACTCTATTTTTTCCAACGGATAAACCCAATGCAGACGATCGGTAATGTGTGGTTGTGGGGCGGCTTCGGCGCGGTGGTGATCATCGCGCTGCTGGTCGACCTCGTCTTGATGCGACACGGCGGCCCACACAAGGTCACCTTCAAGGAAGCCCTGTGGTGGTCCATCGGCTGGGTTGCCCTCGCCCTGGCCTTCAACGGTGGCCTCTGGTACTACCTGAACGAGACTGCGGGCCAAGTGGTGGCCAACAAGGTCGGCCTGGAGTTCCTGACCGGTTACCTGGTCGAGAAAGCCCTGGCCGTGGACAACATCTTCGTGTTCCTGATGATCATGGGCTACTTCGCGGTGCCCGAGGAACAGCGCCAGAAGGTGCTGATCATCGGCATCCTGGGCGCGATCGTGCTGCGTACCATCATGATCTTCGCCGGCAGCGTGCTGCTGACCAAGTTCCACTGGCTGCTCTATGTGTTCGGCGCGTTCCTGCTCTTCACCGGCTGGAAGATGTGGTTCTCGGCCGGCAGCGAGCCGGATCTTGAGACCAACCCTGCGCTGCGCTGGATGCGCAAGCACCTGCGCCTGCTGCCCGACTATGCCGGCAACGCGATGAGCGTCATGCGCGATGGCAAGCGCTGGTTCACGCCGCTGTTCGTGGTGCTGATCCTGATCGCGGTGACCGACGTGATCTTCGCGGTGGACAGCATCCCGGCGATCTTCGCGATCACCACCGACCCGTTCATCGTGCTGACCTCCAACGTCTTCGCGGTGCTGGGCCTGCGCGCGATGTTCTTCCTGCTGGCCGGCATGGCCGATCGCTTCCACCTGCTGCCGTACGGCCTGGCCCTGGTGCTGGCCTTCATTGGCATCAAGATGATGCTGATCGACCTCTTCAAGATCCCCACCCCGATCTCGCTGGGTGTGGTGGCGGTGATCATCGCCGCGACCGTGGTGCTGAGCCTGAAGAATCCGCCGAAGGAAGGCGGCCACGCCTGACCGACCGTGCCGCCTGCGGGATTGTCCCGCAGGCGGTACCTCTCTCTCCCACGACGTTGCCCTTGTGTTCATCCGGGGCGACGCCATCCCTAAGGGTATGAACGCCAACCTGCCCCAGCCCACCGGCGCGCCGCCGGTTCCGTCCCGCAACGACCGTGGTGGTGTACTGCGGGCGTTCAACCTGAGCCTGGCCTTCGTGCTGCTGCTGGTCGCGGTGTATACCGCCCAGGGCCATGTCGACTGGCGTCCGTGGGCGGTTGCCCCGCTGGACAAGGCCGGCCTGCTCGGCATTCTCGGTGCCCCGCTGCTGCACGGCTCGATCCAGCATCTGGGCGCCAATGCGGCGGCCCTGCTGATCCTCGGCACCTTGGCCGGCAGCGTCTATCCCAAAGCCACCGTGCGCGCGCTGCCCCTGTTGTGGGTCGGCTCGGGGCTCGGTGCCTGGCTGCTGGGCGATCTGGGCAGCCGCCATCTGGGCGCGAGTGGCATCACCCACGGCCTGATGTTCCTGGTGTTCGTGCTCGGCCTGCTGCGCCGCGACCGGCCAGCGATCGCGGCCGGGCTGATCGCCTTCCTGTTCTACGGCAGCATGCTGCTGACCATCCTGCCGCACGAGCCGGGCGTGTCCTGGCAATCGCATATGGGCGGTGCCTTCGCCGGCATCATCAGCGCGCTGCTGTTCCGCCTCTCCGACCCGATGGCGCCGCGCAAGCGCTATAGCTGGGAGGACGAGGAAGAGGATGACATCGAGGCAGCGCGCGATGCCGATCTGGAGCCGCCCTCCCCGACCGGCGTGCCGGTGCTGTGGCAACCGCGCGAGGGCCGCGACTTCGTGGTGCTGCCGTTCCGGCGGCGCGATGAAGGGTCATCGCTGGACTGACCGGCAACGCCATCTGATGGCGTGGCTCTACATGCTCAGGGATTGGCTGCGGTCGTGCCATCCCCATCCACCGCACGCCGGCCCAGCGCCGGGTCATCGGTGAAGAACGCATCGATGCCGGTGGCCAGGTAGGCCCGCATCTCGGCCACCGAGCCTTCGGCATTGCGGGCATTCGGCTCGCCGCTGCGGAACTCCGCGGCCTGGAAGGAGTTCTCCGGCCGGAACGTATACGGCACCACCATCAACCCGGCCGCATGCGCATCACGCACCAGCGAGGTCGGGGTGCCGAGCTTCCCCTGCGCATCCAGTGGAATGACCATGCGCAGGCTCGGGCCGATGCCGTCGGCGTAGGTGGCGACCTCGCGCAGTCCCGCCGGGGTGATCAGGTCGGCATAGCGCTGGTTGCCCTTGGCGGCCAGCACGTCACCGGGCTGCTGCTTGGGATCGCCGAGCAGCTGCAGCAGGCGGATGTTGCTGTCGCGGCCGAGCTTGCCGCGCAGGTAACGCAGGTTGCCGACCTCGAAGGACTGGATCGTCACCGGCGCCACGCGCGTGTAGGCGTTGCCCTGCAGCGCGGCGACCACCTTGTCTTCCATCGGCAGGCCGATGCTCCTGAAGTAGGTGCCGTGCTTGATCTCCGGTACCAGCCCGATGCCGCGGTTGGCGCGCCCGGCCTGCTGCACCAGGAAGGCGATGATCTCATCCAGCGTGGCGATGCGGAACTGGCCGTCGAACGCGGTGCTGCGCAGCTGCGGCAGACGCTCGCGGGCGTAGAGGGTCTTCAGTTCGGCCAGGGTGAAGTCTTCGGTGAACCAGCCTTCCATGCGCTCACCGTCGATGCTCTTGACGGTCTTGCGGCTGGCGAACTCCGGGTGCGCGGCCACATCGGTGGTGCCGCCGATCTCGTTCTCGTGGCGCGATACCAGCACGCCGTCCTTGGTCATCACCAGGTCCGGCTCGATGTAGTCGGCGCCATCGGCGATGGCCTGCGCGTACGCGGCGAGCGTGTGCTCGGGCAGCAGCGCACTGGCACCGCGGTGGCCGTAGACGGCGGCCTTGGCCGGCGTGGAGGAAGACGATTCAGCGCTCATGGCCACCGATGGTGCCACGGCCAGCGACACCAGCAACACACATCCCCACAACTGCTTGGACACTGCAAATCCCTGTCGATAAAGATCACGGTCAGTCTGCTGCAAGGGTGTGACAGCGCGAAGAAAGGCGTCCGCCTACTTCCCGATACAGAAGCTCGAGAAAATCCGCCCCAACAGGTCATCGGCGCTCATCCGTCCGGTGATCTCGCCCAGCGCCTCATGGGCCAGGCGCAGCTCCTCCGCCGCCAGCTCCAGGTGCTCGTGGACCAGCTCCGATTCGGCGCGTTCGGCATGGCCGATCGCCTGGCCGATCGCCTCCACATGGCGGGCACGCGCGGAGAACTCACCGTCCACGCTGTCGCCGGCACTGCCGCTGGCCAGCGCGCGCAGGCGTGCGTGCAGCTGATCCAGCCCGAGGCCGGTCGCGGCCGAGACATGTACCACGTCCGCAGGAGCTTCGGACGGCATCGCGGCCAGCAGATCGCTCTTGTTGTGGATCCACAGCTGCTGCGGCACGTCCGCGATGCTGTCGCCCACGGCGTCGCGGCCGGCCTGCGGCTCGCGCGCATCGACCACCACGATGGCCAGGTCGGTGCGCTGCATCTCCGCGCGCGCCCGGCGCATGCCTTCGCGCTCGATCGCATCGCCGCCTTCGCGCAGACCGGCGGTGTCGACCAGGGTCAGTTCCAGGCCATCGATGCGGATGGTCTCGCGCAGGGTGTCGCGGGTGGTCCCGGCGATGTCGGTGACGATCGCCCGCTCGCTGCCGGCCAGTGCATTGAGCAGCGAACTCTTGCCGGCGTTCGGCGGCCCGACCAGGACGGCATGCAAACCGTCGCGCAACTTGCGGCCGCGTTCGGCATCCTCGCGCAGCCGGATCAGCGCCTGCAGCGCGGTGACCAGGCCACTGCGGACCTGCGCGCCGCCGAGGGTATCGAGCGGTTCGTCGGCGAAGTCGATCGCTGCTTCCACGTGGATCCGCAGCAGAACAAGCTGTTCTGCGACCTCGTCCACGCGGCGCGAGAACACCCCGTCCAGCGAGCGGCGGGCCGCGCGCGCTGCGCGGGTATCGCTGGCGGCAATCAGATCGGCGATCGCCTCGGCCTGGGCCAGGTCGAGCTTGCCGTTGAGGAAGGCCCGCTCGCTGAACTCACCCGGCCGCGCCTGCCGAGCCCCCAGCGCGATGCAGCGCGCGACCAGCTGCTGGAGCACCACCGGGCTGCCATGCCCCTGCAGTTCCACCACTTCTTCGCCGGTGAAGCTGTTCGGCGCCGGGAACCACAGCGCGATGCCGTCGTCGATCACCTCGCCGGCCGCATCGCGCAAGCGCGCGTAATGCGCATGGCGTGGCTGCATCGCGCGCACGCCGATCGCCTCGGCGATGGGCCGCGCCTGCGGGCCGGACAGCCGCAGCATGCCGACGCCGCCCGCGCCGGGCGCGGTGGCGATGGCCACGATGGTGTCGGGGGCATGGGTCATGTCGGGCTCACTGCAGCGTGCGGGGAATCATTGGGCATTCTACGGACCGCACGGTTGGCCGGGCCGCAGATGCAGAAAACCCGCCTTGCGGCGGGTCTCCTGTGTGGCTTACTTCTTGGCGGTGACGACCGGCAGCGGATCGCTGCCATGACGCTTGGTCATCCACCACTGCTGGAGCAGGCCCAGGCCACCGTTGACGACCCAGTACAGCACCAGACCGGACGGCATGAAGGCCATCATGACGCCGAACACCAGCGGCATCAGCTGCATCATCTTGGCCTGCATCGGGTCCATGCCCGGCGCCGGGGTCAGCTTCTGGGTGGCCCACATCACCGCCACGTTGATCACCGGCAGGATGAAGTACGGGTCACGTGCGGTCAGATCCTGGATCCAGCCCAGCCACGGGGCCTGGCGCAGTTCCACCGATTCCACCAGCACCCAGTACAGCGCGAAGAAGATCGGCATCTGGATGAGGATCGGCAGACAGCCGCCCATCGGGTTGATCTTCTCTTTCTTGTACAGCTCCATCATCGCGGTCTGGAACTTCTGGCGGTCATCGCCATAGCGTTCCTTGAGCTGCGCGATGCGCGGCTGGAAGCGACGCATCTTGGCACCGGACTTGTACTGCACGGCCGAGAGCGGATACAGCACCAGCTTCAGCAGCACCACCAGGCCGACGATCGCCCAGCCCCAGTTGTTGACGACCTTGTGGACCTGGTTGAGGACCCAGAACAGGCCCTGGCCGATGATCGCCATCAGCGAGAAGCGGCTGTAGTCGACCACGCGGTCCAGGCCCTTCACGTCTTCCTTGGCGATCAGGTTGACCAGCTTCGGGCCGACCCACAGGCGGGCTTCGGTGCTGACCTGCTGGCCCGGGGCCACGGTGAAGGCCGGGCCACGCGCTTCGATCTGGTCGCGGCCGTTGTTCTGCGCCAGCGAGTACTGCGCGGCCTGGTCGGCCTGCGGAATCCACGCGGTGAAGAAGTGGTGCTGCAGCATCGCCAGCCAGCCGCCGGTGATGGTGCGATTGAGATGGCCGTCGTCCAGGTAATCCTTGAACGCGCGGCGCTCGTACCCGTCCTGCGGGCTGAACCAGGTCGCGCCGTTGAAGCTGAACGAGTCCGGGTTGGTCATGCTGCGCGAGAGGATGGTCGGGGTGCGGTCCAGGGTGCGGAACACGTAGCCGCTCCACGGGGCGCTGCCGCCGTTGACCACTTCATCCTTCACCGTGATCGCGTACTCATTGCGACCCAGCGAGTAGGTGCGGCGGATGGTCACGCCGTTCGGGCCGGTCCATTCGAACGGCACCGTGACCTCGTCCTGGCCCTTGGCCAGCACGAAGTCGTGGTTCTCACCGACCAGCTTGAAGCCGTTGGCGGCCGGCACCGGCATGGTCTTGTCTTCGCTGATCCAGCCACTCACCGCGCGGTACGGGTGGGTCGCCTCTTCGGTCAGCAGGCGGACCGGCGGGCTGCCTTCTTCCTTGGTCTGCGGGAACTGCAGCAGCTCGGCATCCAGCACCGTGCCACCGTCCAGCACCAGACGCAGCACGTCGGTGGTGATGGTCACGCGGGCCGGACCGGCCTCGGTCTGTGCGGCCGGCTGTGCCGCCGGCAGGGAGCCGTCAGCCTGTGGCACGGGCGCACCGGGGATGCTCCCGGCAGCCGCACCCGGCACGCTGGCCTGGGTGGTCTGGGTGGCCACGGCCGGGGTCGGCGGCGCGGCTTTATCGCGGCCCCACTCCATCCACAGCAACACGGCCACCATCAGCCAGGCAAAAATCAGGAAAACGCGGGTCTGGTTCATCAGCGTGCAGGCTCGACGGGGCCGGCACGCAATGCCGGCTCGGACTGGGAAAGGGGTGCAACGCCCAGGGGCGGCGGCATTGTGCCGTCCGCGCCCGGCATGGGCAATGCGCCAAGGCGGCGCAGCAGGCGTTCAAAGGCCTGGCGGATATCTGAATTGCTGGCGGTACGGGCGGCACTGCGGGCAACGACGACGTAATCGCCGGCACTCATCCACGGCCGTACGTGGCGTGTGGCATCGCGCAACACACGCTTCACTCGGTTGCGACCCACGGCTCGGGGATCGACTTTGCGCGACACGGCAAGACCCAACCTGGCTGGCGTATCGCTCTTCAGCCAGTGCAGGGTCATCAGCGGATCGGACACACGGCGGGCGCCGTTGAAGACCGTTGTATATTCGGCACGCGTACGAACCCGCGCAGAGCGAGGAAATCGCTTGCGCGGGTCGGAACTGCTCACAGTCAGGATTGCGTCTGCCGCGGAAAGCGGCATTGCAATCAAGCGCTCAGGACTTTACGGCCCTTGGCGCGGCGACGCGACAGGATCTTGCGGCCGTCAGCGGTCTTCATACGGGCACGGAAGCCATGGTCGCGCTTACGCTTGAGGTTGCTGGGTTGGAAAGTGCGCTTGGTGGCCATGCGGGCCTCTATATGAAGGGGACGGAAAGAACCGGAAATTCTATAGACCTCATCGAGGTCCCGTCAAGTGTCTGTCACTACGGGAATTCACCGGGCTGTGCAATAGCTGTGGATCGTTTTGTGAATAACTTTGGGACAACCATTCCCGGCCCCCCTCGTCGGTGGTAGTCTGCGCCATCCATTCTTCCCCCCTTCCGGCCTGCGGTGCGGCGCTTTTGTTCGCCTATCCGCTGGCCCCAGACGATTATTGCCGATGGATGCCTGGTCTCGTTCTCTCGAACGCCTCGAAGCGGAGTTTCCGCCCGAGGATGTTCACACCTGGTTGAAGCCGCTGCAGGCAGATCTGCGCGCGGACAGCCTGGTGCTTTATGCGCCAAACGCCTTCATCGTCGACCAGGTGCGCGAGCTGTATCTGCCGCGCATCAAGGAGCTGCTGGCGCACTTCGCCGGTTTCGGCGACGTTTTTCTTGAAATCGGCTCGCGTCCGCGTCCGGTAGAGGCGCAGATCGCGCCGATTCCGGGCCTGTCCGCACCGGCGGCGCCGGCCGAACCCCTGGTGCCGTTCGCCGGCAACATGGATTCGCACTACACCTTCGCCAACTTCGTGGAAGGCCGCAGCAACCAGCTGGGGCTGGCCGCGGCGTTCCAGGCGGCGCAGAAGCCGGGCGACCGCGCCCACAACCCCTTGCTGCTGTACGGCGGGACCGGCCTGGGCAAGACCCACCTGATGTTCGCGGCCGGCAATGCGATGCGTCAGGCCAACCCGGCGGCCAAGGTGCTGTACCTGCGTTCGGAACAGTTCTTCAGCGCGATGATCCGTGCGCTGCAGGAAAAAACCATGGACCAGTTCAAGCGCCAGTTCCAGCAGGTCGACGCGCTGCTGATCGATGACATCCAGTTCTTCGCCGGCAAGGACCGTACCCAGGAAGAGTTCTTCCATACGTTCAACGCCCTGTTCGACGGCAAGCAGCAGATCATCCTGACCTGCGACCGGTACCCGCGCGAAGTCGAGGGCCTGGAAGCACGGCTGAAGTCGCGCCTGGCCTGGGGCCTGTCCGTGGCGATCGAGCCGCCGGACTTCGAGACGCGTGCAGCGATCGTGCTGGCCAAGGCCCGCGAGCGTGGCACCGATATCCCCGACGATGTGGCGTTTCTGATTGCCAAGAAGATGCGCTCCAATGTCCGCGACCTCGAAGGTGCGTTGAATACCCTGGCCGCACGCGCCAACTTCACCGGCCGTGCGATCACCACTGATTTCGCCCAGGAAACCCTGCGCGACCTGCTTCGCGCCCAGCAGCAGGCGATCAGCATTCCCAACATCCAGAAAACCGTGGCCGACTACTACGGGCTGCAGATCAAGGATCTGCTGTCCAAGCGTCGGACCCGGTCGCTGGCCCGTCCCCGTCAGGTCGCCATGGCCCTGACCAAGGAACTGACCGAGCACAGCCTGCCGGAAATCGGCGACGCCTTTGCCGGCCGGGACCACACCACGGTGCTGCATGCCTGCCGGCAGATCCGGACGTTGATGGAAGCGGACGGCAAGTTGCGGGAAGACTGGGACAAGCTGATCCGGAAGTTGAGCGAATGATGCATGTACGCCGCTAAGGCGTCATCGCATAAAACGGTGCAGAATCCGGTAGTAAGCGAGGTATAGGTTGTGGATAAAAAAGCCGGCGGATTCGACGGTAAAGTTATCCACACCTTTCCCCACCCCTTGGGGGCTAGTAATGCAGAGGGTTTCGCGGTCAAAAACCCTATTGTTTACAAAGGCTTAGTCGTGTTTTCCCGCGATTCTGGCCCTACCAGCACCACCAAGCTTTTGATTTATTCCACATTTTTTTAAAGCATAGGGGCACGGAACCACATGCGTTTCACACTGCAGCGCGAAGCCTTTCTCAAGCCGTTGGCACAAGTCGTCAACGTGGTCGAACGCCGCCAGACCCTGCCGGTTCTGGCTAATTTCCTGGTTCAGGTCCAGAACGGACAGCTCTCGCTGACCGGTACGGACTTGGAAGTGGAAATGGTGTCGCGGATCGCGGTGGAAGATGCCCAGGACGGCGAGACCACCATCCCCGCCCGCAAGCTGTTCGAGATCATCCGCGCCCTGCCCGACGGCAGCCGGATCACGGTCTCGCAGGCCGGTGACAAGATCACCGTCCAGGCCGGGCGCAGCCGCTTCACCCTGGCAACGTTGCCGGCCAACGACTTCCCGTCTGTCGACGAGGTCGAAGCAACCGAACGCGTGGCCATCGGCGAAGCGACCCTGAAGGAACTGATCGAACGCACCGCGTTCGCGATGGCCCAGCAGGACGTGCGCTACTACCTCAACGGCCTGCTGTTCGACCTGCGTGGCGATGCCCTGCGTACCGTGGCGACCGACGGTCACCGCCTGGCGCTGTGCGAAACCGAGCTGGAAAAAGCCAGCGGCGCCAAGCGTCAGATCATCGTGCCGCGCAAGGGCGTGACCGAGCTGCAGCGTCTGCTGGAAAGCGGCGATCGTGAGATCGAGCTGGAAGTCGGCCGCAGCCACGTTCGCGTCAAACGCGATGACGTGACCTTCACCTCGAAGCTGATCGACGGCCGGTTCCCGGATTACGAGGCTGTGATTCCGATCGGTGCCGATCGTGAAGTGAAGGTTGATCGCGAAGCCCTGCGTGCCTCGCTGCAGCGCGCTGCGATTCTGTCCAACGAGAAGTACCGCGGCATCCGCGTGGAAGTCTCGCCGGGCAACCTGAAGATCAGCGCGCACAACCCGGAGCAGGAAGAAGCCCAGGAAGAGATCGAGGCCGATACCACGGTCAGCGATCTGGCCATCGGCTTCAACGTGAACTACCTGCTGGACGCGTTGTCCGCACTCCGCGACGAGCACGTCGTCATCCAGCTGCGCGATTCGAACTCCTCTGCGCTCGTCCGTGAGGCCAGCAGCGAGAAGTCCCGTCACGTCGTGATGCCGCTGCGCCTGTGACCTGAAACGCGCAGGTTCCACGTGGAACCGAGTGGTTCTGAGAAGCCCGGCATTGCCGGGTTTCTTTTTGGGCGGGAAAACGATGTTCCACGTGGAGCATTTGTCTGGGGGCTTGGGCTTGGGCTTTCGCCGTCGCCGTACTGTTGGTCTGACCGTTTGCCGAGGCAGCCCAACTCACGTGGACGGACGCCAAGTAGCAAAACCGACACGTTGGCAACGAGCCTTCAAGCCTTCCATCCGACGAGAGGGTGACTACGTTCGGCTCCCGCTCCTTCGGTGCGGCACCAGACGGGGTCAGCGAAAAATGGCGATCGACTGCTGTCGCGCTTGTCGATTCTGCCTGGGTCAACCGAGCGAACTGCGCAAATTGCTCGTCTGCTCCGAAGCGCTGTTGCACTCGGCTTTCAGACCGCTGGATCACAGCTCTATGCTTTTAAAAACTGTATATAAATCTAAAGCTTGGTGGTGGTGGTAGGGCCAGATTTGGTTGAAAAGTAGGTTAAGTGTTTGCTTTTAAAGAGAAATATAGGCTCGAAACCCCCGGTAAAACAGGGTCTAAGCCTGGGGGTGATCCTGTGGATATCTTTCGCGGTGGTGCAAGAGGCCTTTTTTATCCACAGATTGCCCATAGGCTGTGCATAAGCCATACAGAGCGGGTGTGGACAGTCTCGTTTGGGTCTGCGCGAGTCGCTTGGGCTCCTGCGTTGGGTCGATTCGACCTCACCTCCAGATTTCAAAAAAAACAGGGCGCTGGCCGCGTCCTGGCTCGCAAGGCGGGCAAAAAACGGTGCAAATTCGTTGAAATCTGCAGCACCTCAGTGCTGCGTAGGTCGCAGATTTGAAGAAATTCAGCCTCCTCCGGCGGGCCATGCGGCGGTAAACGGAGGTTTCACGTGGCGGTCCTGGCCGCGGCGCTGACGTCGGCGGCCGACATCGCGCTTGTCTGTCCCAATGACCGTTGGCGCCACCCGAAATGGACGCATGGCAGACCGAGCCGCCACCGCGCTGAACACCGGGACAGACCGATCGGCTCCTTCCGCGCTCGGCGACGGGTCAGGTACCCACCCGTGGCGCGCGGCGCATCCGGCCACGTGGAACCCGGGCAATGCAGTAAGCTGATCGATTCCCCCTACCCGTCTGCCGCCCCGTGCGGCGTTGATCGTCCGCATGCGCATCCGCCGTTTGTCCCTGCACCAGGTCCGTCGCTTCGATACCGTCGAACTGGCACCACAACCGGGCATCAACCTGATCACCGGTGACAATGGCGCCGGCAAGACCAGTGTCCTGGAGGCGCTGCACGTCATGGCGTATGGACGCAGTTTTCGCGGCCGTGTCCGGGATGGCTTGGTACGCCAGGGCCGGGAGGCGTTGGATGTGTTCGTGGAATGGGATGAGCAGCGCGATGGTGCCGATACCCCGACCCGTCGCAAGGCCGGGCTTCGCCACAGCGGCCAGGAATGGAAAGGCCGACTGGACGGGGAAGATGTCGCTCAGCTGGGCACGCTGTGCGCCGCACTGGCGGTCGTCACCTTCGAGCCAGGCAGCCACGCGCTGGTGAGTGGCGGTGGTGAGCCCCGTCGGCGGTTCCTCGATTGGGGTTTGTTCCACGTGGAACCAGACTTCATGGGTCTGTGGCGCCGGTACTCGCGGGCCCTCAAACAGCGCAATGCCCTGCTCAAGCAGGGTGGACACCCCCACGCGCTGGATGCGTGGGACCGGGAGCTCGCCGAGGCAGGTGAGCCGCTGACCACCCGCCGTCAGCACTACCTCGAACGGCTGCAGGAACGGACCGTGGAACTGGCCACCGTACTGGCGCCCAATCTGGGGATCCAGTCGCTGAGTTTGAGCCCAGGGTGGCGCAAGCAGGAGGTATCGCTCTCCGACGCGCTGCTGCTGGCACGGGAACGTGACCGGATGGCCGGCTATACCTCGGTCGGCCCGCATCGGGCCGACTGGAGCGTCGGATTCGAGACCATCCCGGGTCGGGATGCACTTTCGCGCGGCCAGGCCAAACTGACCGCCCTCACCTGCCTGTTGGCGCAGGCCGAGGACTATGCTGAGCAGCGCGGCGAATGGCCGGTGATCGCGCTGGACGATCTTTCGTCAGAGCTGGATCGCCATCACCAGGCGCGGGTGCTGGAACGGCTCAAGGCCGGCCCGGCGCAGATATTCATCACCGCCACCGAGGTACCGGCGGCGCTGGTCGACGCGACAGATATCACCCGGTTCCACGTGGAACATGGACAGGTCCTGGCTGTGCCATAGTGGTCCCCCAGGGGTCACGGTGCCCGGCTGGTATAATTGCTGTTGCAACCCCTTATTACTCGGCGCCCCGCCTCACCGCGGCGGCCCGACCTGCGGAGCCTACGGCAAGCGCAATGACTGAAGAACAGAACATCCCCGCAAATAGCGGCAACTACGACGCCAACAGCATCACCGCCCTGGAAGGCCTCGAGGCTGTCCGCAAGCGTCCTGGTATGTACATCGGCGACGTCCATGACGGCACCGGTCTGCACCACATGGTGTTCGAGGTCGTCGACAACTCCATCGACGAAGCCTTGGCCGGCCACGCCGACAATGTCTCGGTCATGATCCACGCCGATGGCTCGGTTTCGGTGTCGGACAACGGGCGCGGCATTCCCACCGGCAAGCACGAGCAGATGAGCAAGAAGCTCGATCGCGAAGTCTCTGCAGCCGAAGTCGTGATGACGGTGCTGCATGCCGGCGGCAAGTTCGATGACAACAGCTACAAGGTGTCCGGTGGTCTGCACGGCGTGGGTGTCAGCGTGGTCAACGCGCTGTCGCAGAAGCTGCTGCTGGATATCTACCAGGGCGGCTTCCACTACCAGCAGGAATTCGCTGACGGTGCTGCGGTCAACTCGCTCAAGCAGGTCGAAGCCAGCACCAAGCGCGGCACTACCCTGCGCTTCTGGCCCTCGGTGAAGGCGTTCCACGACAACGTGGAGTTCCACTACGACATCCTGGCCCGCCGCCTGCGCGAGCTGTCCTTCCTCAATTCCGGCGTCAAGATCGTGCTGGTCGACGAGCGCGGCGATGGCCGCCGCGACGACTTCCATTACGAAGGCGGCATCCGCAGCTTCGTGGAGCATCTGGCGCAGTTGAAGACGCCGCTGCACCCGAACGTGATCTCGGTTACCGGCGAATCCAACGGCATCGTGGTGGACGTGGCGCTGCAGTGGACCGATTCCTACCAGGAAACGATGTACTGCTTCACCAACAACATTCCGCAGAAGGACGGCGGTACCCATCTGGCCGGCTTCCGCGGCGCGCTGACCCGTGTGCTCAACAACTACATCGAGCAGAACGGCATCGCCAAGCAGGCCAAGATCAACCTGACCGGCGATGACATGCGCGAAGGCATGATCGCGGTGCTGTCGGTGAAGGTGCCGGACCCGAGCTTCTCCAGCCAGACCAAGGAAAAGCTGGTCAGTTCGGATGTGCGCCCGGCGGTGGAAAGTGCCTTCGGCCAGCGCCTGGAAGAATTCCTGCAGGAAAACCCGAACGAAGCCAAGGCGATCGCCGGTAAGATCGTGGACGCGGCGCGTGCACGTGAAGCGGCGCGCAAGGCGCGCGATCTGACCCGCCGCAAGGGGGCGCTGGATATCGCCGGCCTGCCGGGCAAGCTGGCCGACTGCCAGGAAAAGGATCCGGCGCTGTCCGAGCTGTTCATCGTCGAGGGTGACTCGGCAGGTGGCTCGGCCAAGCAGGGCCGCAACCGCAAGAACCAGGCGGTGCTGCCGCTGCGCGGCAAGATCCTCAACGTGGAACGTGCCCGCTTCGACCGCATGCTCGCCTCGGATCAGGTCGGTACGCTGATCACCGCGCTGGGCACCGGCATCGGCCGGGACGAGTACAACCCGGACAAGCTGCGCTACCACCGCATCATCATCATGACCGATGCCGACGTCGACGGCGCGCACATCCGTACGCTGCTGTTGACCTTTTTCTACCGTCAGATGCCGGAACTGATCGAGCGTGGCCACATCTACATCGGCCTGCCGCCGCTGTACAAGATCAAGCAGGGCAAGCAGGAGCTGTACCTGAAGGACGACCCGGCGCTGGACGCGTACCTGGCCAGTAGTGCGGTGGAGAACGCGTCGTTGATCCCGGCCGAAAGCGAGCCGGGCATCGAAGGCGTCGCGCTGGAGAAGCTGTTGCTCTCCTATGCGTCAGCGCAGGAAACCATTGCGCGCAACGGCCATCGCTATGATCGCCAGGTGCTCGAAGCACTGATCGATTTCACCCCGATGGATCTGGAGCACCTGCGCAAGGCCGGCGCCGACGAAGGCCTCGCCGCACTGGCGACCCGCCTCAACCAGGGCAGCCTGGGTTCGCCGCGCTACACGCTGGAACTGCAGGAACCCACCGAGGAGCGTCCGGCCGCGGTGCTGGTCACGCGTCGCCATATGGGCGAACAGCTGATCCAGGTGCTGCCGCTGGGTGCGTTTGAAACCGGTGAACTGCGTGCCCTGCACCAGTCTTCCCTCCTGCTGCACGGCCTGGTCCGTGCCGGTGCGAAGATCAGCCGTGGTGCGAAGTCGGCCGAGGTGGCCAGCTTCGCCGAAGCACGCAACTGGCTGCTGGACGAAGCCAAGAAGGGCCGCCAGATCCAGCGATTCAAGGGTCTGGGTGAAATGAATCCCGAGCAGCTCTGGGACACCACGGTCAATCCCGACACCCGTCGCCTGCTCCAGGTGCGGATCGAGGATGCCGTGGCGGCCGACCAGATCTTCAGCACCCTGATGGGCGACGTGGTCGAGCCGCGCCGCGACTTCATCGAAGACAACGCCCTGAAGGTCGCCAACCTGGATATCTGACACAATCGGGGACGGGCCGGCCGGGTGCGACCTGCACCCTGGCCGGCCATCGCCCCCCGATGCCAGGAATCCGATGTCCGCTACCCCCCCGGCGTCCATGACGCCTCCGCTACCCCCTGCCGTCCCGTCATCGCCGCGCAAGCCGGGTTCCCCGCTCGCGGGCTTCTTCATCGACCTGGGCATTGGCGTGCTGGTGCTGCTGTCGCTGAGCCTGATCAGCGGCTTGGTCTGGGGGCTGTACCGCGGTGCGATCGTTGGCTACCAGGCCGCACGTGACGGTGCGGATGCTTCGGCCGTTGCCGGTCTTGCCCAGCAGCTGGGCCAACCCGGGGCGCTCGCCCAGATCCTGATGGCGCTCGTTGCTACCGGTGGTGCCGCGCTGGTGCTGTATTTCTTCCGTCGCCGGGCCACGCCCGCCGAACGTGCGCTGTCCTTCCAGGCGGCACGTCGCCCCTCGACATGGGGGTGGACATTGCTGGTGGCCACCGGTGTGATCATCGGCAGCAATCTGATCGCATGGTTGGCCAAGCAGGGGGGCATCGAACCGGTGCCGACCAATCTGGCGCTGATGGAACAGGCAATCACGCGTTTCCCCTGGTTCCTTGCCCTGTTTGCCGTCGTGCTCGCGCCGGCCTATGAAGAGCTGTTGTTCCGCCGTGTCCTGTTCGGTCGCCTGTGGCAGGCCGGTCGCCCGGTGTTGGGCATCGTGCTGAGCAGCCTGGCCTTCGCTCTGGTACATGAAATCCCCGGCACCAGTGCCAATGGCCCGTGGGAAATCGCCCAGCTATGGCTCGTCTATGGCGGCATGGGTGCGGCCTTCGCCTGGCTCTACCAACGCACCGGAACCTTGTGGGCGCCGATCGCCGCGCATGGCTTGAACAACGGCATCGCCCTGGTCGCGCTGATGTTCCTGGGCATCCATTGATCGATCACGCGGCTTGACGAAAATTTACGTCGCCGCGTTCCACACTGCGCACATGAACACGGGGGGATCGCACATGAAACCAGTGCTGTTGGGAATTGCCATCGCCATGCTGGTGAGCGCATGCGCCACCACGACCTCACCTACCGGCCGCCGCCAGATGGTCGGCGGTGTTTCGCAGGCCGAGCTGGACCAGCTGGGCGCGCAGGCGTTCACCGAGACCAAGTCCAAGGGAACCCTCAGCAAGGACCCGAAGCAGACCGCGTACGTGCAGTGCGTGGTCAATGCGCTGGTCGCCCAGTTGCCGCCTCAGTACCGTGGCGTACGGTGGGAGACGGCGTTGATGGTCGACAAGGAGCCCAACGCGTTCGCCCTGCCCGGCGGCAAAGTTGGGGTCAATACCGGCATCTTCACGGTCGCCAGGAACCAGGATCAGCTGGCCGCTGTGATCGGCCACGAGATCGGGCACGTCATCTCCCGCCACCACGAAGAACGCATCACCCGCCAGATGGGGGCGCAGACCGGCTTGTCGGTTCTGGGCGCGCTGGCGGGCGCCGCGTACGGTGAGGGCGCGGCCAGTACCGTCAGCCAGCTTGGCGGCGCCGGTGCGCAGGCCGCGTTCCTGCTGCCCGGCTCGCGGACCCAGGAAAGCGAAGCCGATATCGTCGGCCAGCGGCTGATGGCCGAGGCCGGTTTCAACCCCGCCCAGGCAGTGGATCTGTGGCAGAACATGATGGCCGCCAGTGGTGGTCGCTCGCCCCAATGGCTGTCCACTCACCCCGATCCGGCCAACCGTATCCGCGAACTTCAGCGAGACGCGCCGTCCCTGAGTGGTGTATACCAACAAGCCCAGGCGGCCGGGCGCAGGCCGAAGTGCGGTTGACGCGCCCGGAGATGGCCCAAAGATGCTGTATTGCAGCATCGGAAACGATTTCTCACGCCATCAGTTTCTGATACGTTTGGCGGCTCAGATTTTTCTGACAGTCCGTTTTGATGCCGCTGCGGCGGTTCGATCGAGGTGAAAGATGATTTTCAGCAACCACAAGCAAGCCGTCCTTTCCGTCCTCATCGCGACCGCTGTAAGTGGCGCCATGATCACCGATGCCTTCGCCCAGGCCCGCTCGGCGGAGCGTGGCGCGCGGGGTGGGCAGAAGCAGGCCAAGGCCGAAGTGCTCTACCCGAACGCGACCCGCCAGGAGCCGGAGCAGAAGTCCTCGGCCAAGGTCGGCCCGAAGCTGCAGAAAATGATTGACAGCTACAACGACCAGAAGTTCCCGGAGACGCGCGCGCAGGCTGACGAAATCCTGGCGAACCCGGCCGCCAACACCTACGACAAGTCGCTCGCCGCGCAGCTCGCCTCGCAGGCGGCCTACCAGCTGGACGACGTCGCCTCGGCCAAGAAGTACCTCGAGCAGGCGCTGCAGCTCGGCGGCCTGGACAACAACGGCCACTATCAGTCGATGCTGATGCTCGGGCAGCTGCAGCTGCAGGACGATCAGATCAACGAAGGCCTGGCCACGCTGGACAAGTACTTCGCCGAGACCAAGTCGAACAAGCCCGAAGAGCTGATCGCCAAGGGCCAGGCGCTGTACCAGGCCGAGCGCTATGCCGAGGCCATCCCGGTGCTGCAGCAGGCCATCGCCGGCTCGCCCGAGCCGAAGGACAACTGGAACCAGCTGCTGATGGCTGCCATGGCCGAAGCCGGCCAGACCGGTGAAGCGGTCAAGCAGGCCGAAGCGCTGGCCGCCAAGAACCCGAACGACAAGAAGGTGCAGTTGAATCTGGCCAGCATGTACATGCAGGCCGACCAGATGGACCAGGCCGGCGCTGTCATGGCCAAGCTGTACGCTGCCGGCCAGCTGACCGACGAGCGCGAGTACAAGCAGCTGTACTCGATCTACGCCAACAGCGAGAACAAAGAAAAGGACGTCATTGCCGTTATCAATGATGGCCTGCAGAAAAACATCCTGAAGCCGGATTATCAGGTATACCTGGCATTGGCCCAGGCGTACTACTACTCCGACCCGCAGCAGACGGACAAGGCGATCGAGGCGTGGCAGAAGGCTGCCCCGCTTTCCAAGGACGGCGAGACCTACCTGAATCTGGCACGCGTGCTGCATTCGGAAGGTCGCATTCCGGAGGCCAAGCAGGCCGCCCAGCAAGCGCTGGCGAAGGGTGTGAAGAACCAGGCGGATGCCAAGAAAATCATCAACCTGAAGTAAGTAGGAATAACGCCTGAACGCCTGCATAAGTGATGCGCAGGCGCTCAGGATTGGTATAAGCTTGGAGGTTCCTGCGGTGTCATGCACCGCTGATCATGGGCTACCTGTCCCCGGGTATCCCGGCCCCACTAATGAGCTCTTGGCGCATGACGGAACAACTAGTCGTTCACAGGTACGAACAACGCGATGACACCGGCCTCTCCTGGCCGCGTATCGTGGGTATCGCTTTTGTAATCGCACTGCATCTCGCCGCCTTCATGATGCTTCTGATCCCCGCCGTGGCTCCCAAGGCCGTCGCGGAGAAAGAACGCAACATCATGGTGACCCTGGTCGACGCTCCGCCGCCGCCACCACCGCCGCCGCCGCCGCCGCCGCCGGATGACACCCCGCCGCCGCCGGTCAAGAACCTGTCGCCGCCGAAGCCGTCCCCGGTTCCGCCGCCGCCGCAGGCTCCTGTGGTCGATATCCCGGACCCGCGTCCGACCGACATCGTCACGCCGCCTTCGCCGCCGTCGCCGCCGCAGCCGCCGAGCACCATTGAGGCAAGCGTCGACATCTCGTCGAAGAACATGAACCCCCCGCGTTACCCGCCGGCCGCGTTCCGTGCTGGTATCCAGGGTGAAGTCATCCTGATCATTGACGTCGATGCCAATGGCAACGTCACCAATGTGTCGGTCGAGAAGTCCAGCCGTAACCGTGACCTCGATCGCGCCGCCATGGACGCAGCTCGCAAGTGGAGCTTCCGTTCCGCGGAATCGGGCGGGAAGAAGGTCGCAGGTCGCGTTCGCGTCCCGGTCAACTTTGCGCTGAACTGATAGTGGCCGGTGGCCCGCCGGCCACCGACCCTAGCGGTTATTTCTAGCAATACCCTTTATCACCACACACAACAAAGGTAAGCGTCATGCTGCAGGAACTTTTCATCGCCGCTGCTGCCGGGGGCAACTCCAACGCCCTGTCGCAGATGGGCTTCGAGCACCTGATCCACGAGATGACCACCCAGCCGGGTGACTTCGCCGTCTCCTGGGTCGTGCTGCTGACCCTGATCATCATGTCGGCCATGTCCTGGTACTGGACCGTCATCAACATCTTCCGCGCCACCCGTCTGAAGGCTGCTGCCGACAAGGTCGTGAGCCTGTTCTGGGATACCC
Source organism: Stenotrophomonas sp. Steno-Z10-BAI (assembly GCF_056393115.1). Taxonomy (NCBI): domain Bacteria; kingdom Pseudomonadati; phylum Pseudomonadota; class Gammaproteobacteria; order Lysobacterales; family Lysobacteraceae; genus Stenotrophomonas; species Stenotrophomonas sp. Steno-Z10-BAI. The sequence continues at coordinate 67,204 of NZ_JBWJOZ010000008.1, forward strand.
CGAACGCCCAGGACGCCATCCGTGCGATGGAAGAACAGCCGGCTTCGGAGCCCTTCTCCAAGATCGCTCTGGACGCTGCACAGGCTGCTGCGCACCACCAGCGTTCGGAAGGCGGCACCTCGGGTGGCCTGGGTGAAAACCTGAGCCGTTCGGAGTTCGTCGATCGCGCCCTGCGTCAGGCCGTGACCCGCGAAAGCAACAACCTGCAGTCGGGCATGACCCTGCTGGCCACCGTCGGCGCGACCGCTCCGTTCGTGGGTCTGCTGGGTACCGTGTGGGGCATCTACGGCGCGCTGATCAAGATCGGTGCCACCGGTTCCGCCTCGATCGACGCCGTTGCCGGCCCGGTGGGTGAAGCACTGATCATGACCGCCATCGGTCTGTTCGTGGCTATCCCGGCCGTGTTCGCCTTCAACTTCTTCAGCAAGATCAACAGCGCCACGATCAGCAAGTTCGATACGTTCGCTCACGACCTGCACGACTTCTTCGCCACCGGTTCGCGCGTTCGCTAATAGCGACGCGCGTCACCCAGCGAGAACGTAGTCAACACGATCTAGACGGAGCCCGTTATGGCTTTCAGTAGTGGTAACAGCGGCGGCCCCATGGCCGACATCAACGTTACGCCCCTCGTGGACGTGATGCTGGTGCTGCTGATCATCTTCATCATCACGGCGCCCCTGATGTCCCACAAGGTCAAGGTGGATCTGCCTGAGGCCAACCTGGTGCAGAATCCGGAAGACGCTGAAAAGCGGGCGAGCCCGATCACCTTGGCAGTCAAGGAAGACGGCTCGATCTACTGGAACGACGAGGAAATCGACAAGCAGACTCTTGAGTCGCGCTTGGCGACCGCCGCCCAGCAGACCCCGCAGCCGCCCCTCAACCTGCGTGGTGATCGCACCACCAAGATGCGCGTCATCAATGAGATGACGAAGGTCGCGCAGGAACAGGGCATGCTCGACGTGGGCTTCGTCGCCACCAAAGTAAAGGGGCAGTAAGCCATGGCGTTCAGTACTGGTGGTAACAAAGGCCCCATGGCCGACATCAACGTCACGCCCCTGGTGGACGTGATGCTGGTGCTGCTGATCATCTTCATCGTCACCGCGCCGATCATGACGTACCCGATCGCCGTTGACCTGCCGCAGCGCGTGCTCAACCCACCGCCGGTGACGGTCGAACCGCCGCCGCCGATCGAGCTGAAGGTGGACGCCAGCAACCAGGTGTCGTGGAACAACAGCCCCGTGGCTGTGGGCGAACTGCAGCAGCGTATGGAACAGGAAGTGCAGCGCGATCCGACCAACCAGCCGGAACTGCGCATCGATGCCAGCCCGGACTCCGAGTACGACGTGATGGCCAAGGTGTTGGCTGCCGCGAAGAATGCTCAGATGAAGAAGATCGGCTTCGTACAGCAGTAATACGCAATACGCAGTCATGACGCGACTGGAAAACGCCCCTGGAAACAGGGGCGTTTTTTTTGTGCCGCCGGCCGTGGATACGCGCCAGCGCCACGCCGCCCGCTATCATCCGGCCATGCTTGCAACCTTCGACGTCTTCGGGGACTGGCTCGATGCCATCCCGCACCTGCGCCCCCTGATGGTGGCGGCCTACATTCTCTATCTGCTGTGGCTGACCGGCTGGATCATGCTGCAGAAGCGCGAGCCGGTCGCCACGCTGAGCTGGATCCTGTCGCTGGCCGCCCTGCCCTACCTTGGGCTCTTCATCTACTACCTGCTCGGCCCGCAGAAGGTGAAGCGGCAGCGCCTTCGCCGTGGCCGTTCGCGCTCGGGCATGGAGCACTACAGCAGCGTCTGTCCACCAGATGCGGACTGTACCGAGCTGGCCAAGATCGCCCAGGCCACGACCGGTCTGTCGCCAAGCTCGGCGACCGAAGTGGAGTGGCTGGTCGACGGTGCGGCCACCTACAGCGCGCTGCTGGCCGCCGTGGCCAAGGCGCAGGATCACCTGCACCTGGAGTACTACATCTTCAATCCGGACCACGCCGGCACCGCGCTGCGCGATGCGCTGACCGAGCGGGCCGCGGCGGGGGTACGGGTGCGCCTGCTGCTCGACGCGGTCGGCTCCTCCTCCATCCGCAAGCGCTTCCTGCAGCCGCTGCAGGATGCCGGTGCCGAAGTGGTGTGGTTCCATCCCCGGCAGCTGCTCAAGCCGTTCAAGCGGCCGTGGTTGAACCTGCGCACGCACCGCAAGCTGGTCATCATCGATGGCCTGCAGGCGTTCACCGGTGGCATCAACATCACCGATGAGGAAGACGAGAGCGTCCGCCCGGATGCGTATCGCGACCTGCACATGCGCCTGCGTGGCCACGTGGTGCGCAGCCTGCAGCTGGTCTTCATCGAGGATTGGATCTACGCCACGGGCCAGGAGCCGGCGCGCTTCAACATCGCGCAGTTGTGGCCGGAGACCATGCCCAGCCGCAGCGAGGGCAGCATCAATGCGCAGGTGCTGGTCTCCGGGCCGGATTCGTCGTGGGAGACCATCCACCGCCTGCACGTGGCGGCGATCCACGAAGCCAAGGAGCGCGTCTGGCTGGTGACGCCCTACTTCGTGCCCGGCGAAGCCGCGCGCATGGCACTGACCTCGGCCGCACTCGGCGGCCTGGACGTGCGCCTGCTGGTGCCCAAGATGAGCGACTCCTGGTTCGTCACCCAGGCCGCGCGCTCCTACTTCGACGAGCTGCTGCAGGCCGGGGTCAAGATCTACGAGTATGGCCCGCGCATGCTGCATACCAAGGCCTTCATCGCCGATGATGACGTGTGCATCGTTGGCAGTGCCAACTTCGATCACCGCAGCTTCCGGCTCAACTTCGAGCTCTCGATGATGATCAGCGATACCGGCCGCGTTGCCGCGCTGGCCGAGATCCTGCTCGCCGAATACAGCAGCGCCTCACCGGTCTACAACGACCGCCAGCGTTCGCTGTGGCGGCACCGTGTGCCCGAGGCGTTCGCCCGCCTGGCCTCGCCGCTGCTGTAGCCACTGCTCCCCGTGGAACCGCACCCGGCGCCAGCGCTACACTGGCCCGGTCAATCGGGGAGAACGACATGTACTGGCTGTTTCTGCTGTTCGCGCTGGCCTGTTTCGGCATGGCGCTCAAGACCCCCCACATGGGGCTGATGGCGCTGTCGCTGCTGGGCACCCTGGTGTTCCTGCTGGCGTGGGTCCGCGGCCTCTACGTGGCCCGCTTCGGCGATGTGCAGCCCACCCGCGCGGCCATCACCGATCCCAACGAACTCCGTCGGCTGCGGGAGCTCGCCCTTCAGGCGCGTACCCCGGCCGCTCAGGGTGAATCCGACCCCTCGTAGTGCCATGACCCAACTCAGCGTCAACGTGAACAAGATCGCCGTCCTGCGCAACTCGCGCGGTGGCACCGACCCGGACGTGCTGCAGGCCGCCCGTGCCTGCCTGGAGGCCGGCGCGCATGGGATCACCGTGCACCCGCGCCCGGACCGCCGCCACATCCGCGCCGAGGACGTGCTGGCGCTGTCCGCGCTGACGGCCGAGCGTGGCGTGGAATTCAACATCGAAGGCAATCCGTTCGCGCCCCCGCGCGAGGGCTACCCCGGGCTGCTGCCGCTGTGCGCGCAGACCCGTCCCGCCCAGGCCACCCTGGTACCCGATGGCGACGGTCAACTGACCTCCGACCACGGCTTCGATTTTGGCCGCGACGCGCAGCGCCTGCGCCCGCTGATCGCCGCGTTGAAGACGTACGGCTGCCGGATCAGCCTGTTCGTGGACGCAGGCAACCCCGACATCGCCCAAGCCGCGGCCATCGGTGCCGACCGCGTAGAGCTCTACACCGGCCCCTACGCCGAGGCGCATGCCGCCGGCGACGCCACCGCCATGCTGGCGCTGTTCGGCGATGCAGCGCGCCGCGCCCAGGCGGCCGGCCTGGGCGTCAACGCCGGGCACGACCTGTCGCAGGACAACCTGGCGGCGTTCCTGCAGGCGGTGCCGGACGTGCTGGAAGTCTCGATCGGCCACGCCCTGATCAGCGAGGCGCTGTACGCCGGGCTGGATGCCACGGTGAAGGGGTATCTGCGGCTGCTGTGATGCGGCGCATATCCCTGCCGCGCAAGGTACCCCGCATCCGGTAGGAGCCGAGCGCTGGTCGGCTCAGCCGCCGGGTGACATGGCACGCCAGGCACGCACCCTGACCCTGTGGATAATCTGGGGGATCAAATCGGTCCCCACCTCCGGCGAACCTTATCCGGCGCGGGTTTCACTTCCAATCACCTCTGTGGTTAGTAATACTACTAACCATGGATATCTCCCATCCCCGCCGTTCCGATGCCACAACGTCTCATTCCCTGAGACGTCCCGGCGATAGCCTTTGACGATGGGTATTGCGATCAAAGGCCGGGGCTCCCGCACGCACCTGGCGGGCCGCTTCGAGGTCACCGTCAGCGAAGCGATGGACGACGGCTGGGCGCCGGACGAGAGCGAGGAGTTCGCCGCGCCGCGGCTGCGTACCGAAGTGCGCGCCGAGACCGCGCGCAGCATCATCAGCCGCAACAAGTCGCCGGACGTCGGCTTCAGCCAGTCGGTCAATCCGTACCGCGGCTGCGAGCACGGGTGCTCCTATTGCTTCGCCCGGCCCTCGCACGCCTATCTCAATCTCTCGCCCGGTCTGGACTTCGAGACCAAGCTGTTCGCCAAGACCAATGCGCCGCAGCTGCTGCGCAAGGAGTTCTCGCGCCCCGGCTACGTGCCGCAGCCGATCGCGCTGGGCATCAATACCGACGCCTACCAGCCGATCGAGCGCAAGCTCAAACTCACCCGCCAGCTGATCGAGGTGATGCTGGAAACCCAGCACCCGTTCTCGTTGATCACCAAGAATGCGCTGGTCGAGCGCGACATCGACCTGCTTGCGCCGCTGGCCGAAAAGCACCTGGTCAGCGTGCACTTCTCGGTGACCTCGCTGGACCCCCACCTGTCGGCCAAACTGGAACCGCGCGCCTCGGCCCCGCATGCACGGCTGCGCGCGATGCGTCGCCTGAGCGATGCCGGCATCCCGGTCGGGGTGATGGTCGCGCCGGTGATCCCGTGGATCAACGATGCCGAACTGGAAGCTGTGCTCGAGGCCGCACACGATGCCGGTGCCACCACCGCCGGCTACGTGCTGCTGCGCCTGCCGCTGGAAGTGGCGCCGCTGTTCCGCGATTGGCTCGACACCCACCATCCGGACCGCGCCACGCACGTGATGAGCACCATCAACCAGCTGCGCGGTGGCAAGGATTACAACAGCCAGTTCGGCACGCGCATGCGCGGCGAAGGGGTCTACGCCGATCTGCTGTCCAACCGTTTCAAGCTGGCCCGCAAGCGCCTGGGCTTCGACGCGCAGCACAGCCATTGGCCGAAGCTGGACTGCACCCGCTTCCTGCGCCCGTTGCCGCCGCGGGCGGAGTCACCGCAGGGCTCGTTGTTCTGAGGTTTAAGACAAAGCCTGACTTGCCGCTGTCAGCACAATGAAAATTCCTTCTCGATTAAAAGTGCTACTCGTCTAGCGGTTAGGGGAAGTGACTCTGGAGAGCGCTGTAAATGACGTCCCTGATGATTGATTCTTGTTTAAATTGCGTGCAAACCATATAAGCACTCTGTTGCACTGACAACAGCCAGCCCTTCGGACTCCTAGCGGGGATTGCGTAGAGGAGACGAAGGAAGGCATTATCCGGCCGGGCTGAACGGGCCTGCACTTTAAGGAAGATGAGCGAATGCAGTACGTTGACCGCGGTACGGAGCCGCCCCCCCAGACTCTTCTCGGAAGTGTTCCAAAACTGCTGCGCAAGACGCTCTGTGACTTCATGGAGCAGCGCGACGAACGTCGTGCCCAGTCGAGTCCGCCCACAGGCTCTTTGAACTTCACGCAGGGAGGAATGCAACAGTCGCTCGAAAGGCTATTCAACGGTCGCTGCGCCTTCTGTGAGTCCGCTGGTCAGACGGAATACTATCAGTTCCGTCCCATCGGAGAAGCACAGCCATACAAGAAATCCGAGTACGCCCACCTATATTATTGCTGGCTGGAACTGGCTTGGCAGAATTTCTACGCAGTATGCGGCTCCTGTCGCCCCTCGGAAGCAGCGTACTTTCCGGTGAATGGCGGTCGTGCGGAGGTTCCGCATCACGACTTATTTTTCAGGTACTCGGAGCAAGACAACGGCCTTTGGCCTCCGGATTCGTACCCTCCACGAGAATCTCCTCTATTGCTTGATCCATGCGAAGATCGGGACTTCCAAAGGCATATCTGGATTGGATTGGAAGGTGATCTCCAAGGTGCCTCTCGGCGCGGTAGCATAACCATCAATCACTTTAATCTAAATAGGCCCGTCCTGGTCGAGGCACGTCGAAAAGCAAACATGCATCACTTAGGTAGAATACGCAATACGCTCCAGTATAAAAGCGTGAATGAAATGCCCGAGGATTTATTCAAGTTTGAAGGGTTGGAGTTTGGCGGGACATGGTACTTATTGCTCCGAAGATTGGCGGCTATAATGGCAGCAGAGACCGGTGTCCACTTATCTCTCTCGCGCAGAGACATTAAAAAAACCTTCCTTCGTCTTTGCAGTAGATCCGATGGTTTTCACCTATTTAATAAGTGTGAGCTGAGGCTAGAACGAGTCCTCAGTCCCCCGCCAGCCGAACCCCGAATTCCAGCGCGTAGACCAAGCCAAGCCCAATTGGTAGCCGTGGAAATCGAGAACTTTCGATCGATCGAGCATCTCCGGTTCGAGATTCCTGCTCCTTCCGATCCGGCAGAGGGTGGCAAGAGAACACCTGCACTTGTAATCCTGGGCGAGAATGCAACGGGCAAGAGTTCTATCCTCGAAGCGATCACGATGGCGTTGGCCAGCTCAGAAGCGAACCTCGCACTAGGGATTCCCGATCGCCAGCTCATTCTGTCACCAGATCACTTTGGTGAATTCGATGTATCCCCCCCTCCCTCCGCGAGTATCTCACTTCAACTCCTAGAGGAGGGCAAACTACTCACGCGGAACATGGAACTTGGCATCTCATTTAGCAATCAAAGAACAGCCAAGTCTGAAGATGCCATCCCTGTTTTCGCCTACGGCGCTTTCAGAAAATATGGAATGAGGTCGCCGGTAGGCTCAGCGTCTAAACACATTCGCAATTTGTTCGATGCCAGTGATCTTCCGAACCCTGAGAAATGGTTGCTGGACCTGAGCGAAGAGCGTTTCGCAATGGTGACGCGTGCGCTTCGCACAGTTTTCTCAATTGAAGGAGAATTCGACGTGATTCTCCGCGATCAAAGTGAGCGTCGATGCCTGCTTGTGAGCGACGTTGATGAGCAAGGACGCCCTTTGTCCGCTACGCCACTTCAGACGGCGTCTTCGGGCTTTCGCTCCGTGCTCGCGATGACCTGCGATGTCATGCAGGGAATGATGAATCGCCGCTTCAATCCGAAATTCGAAAGCTTGCACACGTCACGCGGGGTAGTGCTAATCGATGAGATAGAGTCACATCTGCATCCGCGATGGAAGATCGCGATTGTAAGTGCGCTTCGCCAAGCGCTTCCCAACGTGACCTTCATTGTGACAACGCACGATCCGCTGTGTCTGCGCGGTATGGATGACAATGAAGTAATCGTCCTGCGCCGTGCCCGCTTGAAAAGTGGCCGTACCGCCAGAGGTATGCGTAGCCGCGTAGAGATACTCAAAGATGTACCTGCAGTAAGCTGCTTTCGAATCGAGCAACTTCTTACCTCTGATCTATTCCAACTTAACTCCACAGATGATCCTGCGGTTGAAGCAAGGATGTCAGAGATTTCCAGTCTGCTGGCGTCTACGGATGTCACTGATGCTCAACAACAGACTATTGATGCATTCAAGAATGACGTCTCAGCCGCAATGCCAGTCGGTACGTCGGAGGCTCAACGCATTGTGCAGGAAGCTGTAGCGGAGTACTTGCAACAGCGTACGCAAGAGCAGGCGAACCAGATGTCGCAGCTGAGGGAAAGCGTTAAGAAGCGAATAATCGATGCTCTCCGCGGAGGAAGCTGATGCGCAAGGTTAATCGCAGCAGCGTGCCTGCCCCGCTTTGTCTTGTGGCGAAGGACAAAAAGGGAAAAACGGAATATCAGCGTGCAAAGGCGCATCAAGCTGCCGCTAAGAGGGCCAAGAATGCCAAGACGCCTCAGAAGCCCAAGCCTTCCTTTGAGTACTCTGCGTACAAAAAGGGTGAGGTGAAGCGCGCGCTTGCAACCCTCTTCCATGGCAAATGTGCTTACTGCGAGACGTTCTATTCAGCTTCATCGCCAGTGGATGTTGAGCACTATCGACCGAAGGGATCCGTCGATGGGGTCAAAGATCACCCCGGGTACTGGTGGCTAGCTATGCGTTGGGAGAATCTTCTGCCGAGTTGCATCGACTGCAACCGGCGACGCGGCCAGTGGAATCCGTCCTGCGCGATTACTTTGATCAAAGCGACTGTACCAGCGTCAGTCGGGTGGAGCTGGGTGCAGTCAGGTAAGCAGGATCATTTTCCGATAGAAGACGGAAGCCTTCACATTAGTACGGAGACCGGGGTTCTTTCCACTGAAAACCCTCTACTTTTAGATCCATCTGTCGACGATCCAGCTCAACACTTGTGCTTTCATGTGGCTGCTGCGGGCCAGCTCGCATTGGTTGGGCCAGCGCCCGGAGGAAGCCTAAGGGGAAAAACGTCGATCGAAGTGTATGGCTTGAACAGGCTTGGCCTTGTGCAAGAGCGAACGCGTTCGCTACGCCAACTGGAGTTCATGGGGGCACTAGTGTTGGAACTCGGATGCATCATCGAGGATCTGGAGTCGGGGCACGTGTCGGTTGGACCGCGCGGCTCGTCCGTCTCTGACATTCCAGGTCGTTTGCGACTGGTGCAGGACACATTGTTTGGCCGTATACGGGAGATGGCTCAGCCAACATCGCCTTACTCGGAGATGGCGAAAACGTGGATCGCTGACTTCTCAAGACGCCTAGGAGCTTAGTGAGCGTATCCCAAGATCGCGGTGCAGCAACGCGGCTTGAAACTCTGTCTGCCTTTCTCGGAAAAGCTACGGCGATACTGCATCTAAGGCGGAGCAATCGGCGCATAGTAGCGCGAATGCGCTTTGGGCCTGACCTTGGCTTAAGTGCGTCGCTCTTGCTTCATCTGAAGAGATAAACGAAAAGCGGTTGAGACTGTATTCAACTAAAATTGTACGATTGACGCAAAGCCAAATCGGCAATCAGATAGCTGGCGGCTTACGAGTGTTCAGAGCGGTAAAGTCATTGGATGATGCTTCGTATTCAGTCTAACAGCAGCCATTGGGGAGAGCGCTTGACGCTATATTGATGGAGAGCCCGAAAGAGAGCTGAGGCAATCTGCTCTGAAAGGTGCACGCCACAAGTGCGAGCCTGCTCGTTGCGTAGTAAATGGAGTCCGAACAAGCGATTTAGGGTGGTGGCAACTTCTTCATCTACACCAAGCTATAGGTAGCCAGCGAGACGCTATGCTTGAAACCAGAGGTCAGTCACAGCATTGGAACGCAAGAGAGGACTCCATTTGGCGATCGCCTTGAAGGCCCTACCCGCTGCACCTACCGCGGCTTTCCGCTCGTCGAGAAGACACCGGGTGTCTTTACGGATGTGCTGAGTGAGCTGCTGAGGCGCATTGAGCGGTATCGCGGATTCTTCGCGCAGACCGTGCTCGACGGTGGCCGCACGGAACTCTTTGTCGGTGTCTTCAAAGAGGATTCGGTCGGGTTCACCCTTGAGCCGCACGTGATGATCGAGTTGGCCAGTCTTTCGTTGGAGCTTTCTGTCGATATCTACTGATACCGACAACTACGCGCGGCTCGCCCTTTCGCACAGGTTGTGTCCGCTCACGTGATGATTGAACGCGGCAAGAGGCGATCACCAGGCAGGGCGCTCAATTCCCACCGAACAACTTCTGCGCACTCTGGAAAAGAACCCAGCTCGTCGCAATGAACTTGTCCCCACCCTGCGGCCGGTTGCCCCGGTGCGTGTGGGTAAACGCGGTCGGTGCGATCAACAGGCTGCCCGTGCGCGGCGCGACCTTGCGGCCCTGGAACAGGAACTCGGTTTCGCCGGCGTCGAAGTCGTCGTTGAGGTAGAGCGTCCACAGCAGATGGCGGTGCAGCGTTTCGCCGGCCGGATCGCGTGGGTACAGCTCGCAGTGCCAGTATGGATAGCCGCCCTCGCCCGCCGCATACCATTGCAGATTGATGGCGCCGGGCCGCAGGCAGGTGCGGGCCAGGTCGGACAGCGTGGCGTCGTCCATGTCGGGGAAATCCTCGGCTGCCAACCGGCGCGGTTGGCCGTCGCTGTCCTGGATCTGCAACATCAACGGCGAGATCAGGGCCTGTGGATAACGGCGTAGATAAGTCAGCAAACCCTTGAAAACCGCCTGCTGCAGCACTGCTTCCGCCTGCCGCCACTCGGGCCGCCCGCTGATGCGAAGATCCTTGCTGTGCTTGAGTTCCGGGAACACACCGCTGCCCACTTCGCCCGGCTGCAACTGCGCACTGGATCGCATCTGGGCCTGCAGGGCCGCGCAGACCTCGTTGGGGACGGCGTTGTGGATTACTTCGATGAAATCGAGCGGTGCGTCGGCAGTCATGGGGTCATCCGTGGGCACGAATGGCCGATGGTGACCGCTGCCGTGGCCGATGTCACGCCGTTGCCACGTCACAACAGGGCTGACCGGACGGCCAGCCCTGTGTAGGAAATCAACCCACCGCGCTGTCGTGTTCGCGGTGGTAACGGGTGGCTTGCTCCACCTCGTTGCGCGAGCCGAGGAACACCGGCACGCGCTGGTGCAGCTGATCTGGCTGGATGTCGAGAATGCGCTCGCGGCCCGTGGTGGCGGCGCCGCCGGCCTGTTCGACCAGCAGGCCCATCGGGTTGGCTTCGTACATCAGGCGCAGCTTGCCGGCCTTGGACGGATCCTTCGTGTCCCACGGGTAGATGAAGATGCCGCCGCGGGTCAGGATGCGATGCACGTCGGCGACCATGCTGGCGATCCAGCGCATGTTGAAGTTCTTGCCGCGCGCGCCTTCCTTGCCGGCCAGCAGGTCCTGCACGTAGCCCTGCATCGGGGCTTCCCAATGCCGCTGGTTGGACATGTTGATCGCAAATTCCTGGGTGTCCGCCGGGATCTGCATGTCCGGCGTGGTCAGCACGAACTCGCCCTTCTCGCGGTCCAGGGTGAACGCGTGGGTGCCGTGGCCGACGGTGAGCACCATCTGCGTGCTCGGCCCGTAGATGCAGTAGCCGGCGGCGACCTGCGCGGTGCCCGGCTGCAGGAAGCTGGCATCGTTGGGCTGCTCGGTGCCCGGCGGGCAGCGCAGCACAGAGAAGATGGTGCCGACCGACACGTTGACGTCGATGTTCGAGCTGCCATCGAGGGGATCGAACAGCAGCAGGAAGTCACCGCGCGGGTAGGTGTCGGGCACCGGCTGGCAGTGATCCATTTCTTCCGAGGCGCAGGCGGCGAGGTGGCCGCCCCAGGCGTTGGCTTCCAGCAGGATCTCGTTGCTGATCACGTCCAGCTTCTTCTGCGCTTCGCCCTGCACGTTGCCGGTACCGGCTTCGCCGAGCACACCGCCCAGCGCGCCCTTGCTGACCGCGATGGAGATGCTGGTGCAGGCGCGGGCGACAACAGCGATCAGCTGGCGCAGATCGGCGTTGATGCGGCCGGCATGTTGCTCTTCGATCAGATAGCGGGTCAGCGACGTCTGGGACATGGAATCAGGCGGCCTTCAGAGGGGAAGCGCCTATTGTCGCCCTTCGCCGGAGCCATTACGAGGCGCGGGCGGCGCCAGATAGCAGAACGGCCGCGCATGGCGGCCGTTCTGCTTCAGAGGGGCGATATCGCTCAGCCCTTGCTGACGGTCGCCACGGCCTTGGCCACGTATGCCAGGTTGCCCTGGTTGAGTGCGGCCACGCAGATGCGGCCGGTACCGACGGCGTAGATTGCGAACTCGTCGCGCAGGCGGTCCACCTGGGCGCGGCTCAGGCCCGAGTACGAGAACATGCCCGCCTGGTCGTTGATGAAGGCGTATTCCGGTGCGCCGGCGGCGACCAGATTCTCCACCAGGCCATGACGCAGGGCGTGGATGCGCTCACGCATCTCGGTCAGTTCCGCTTCCCACACCTGGCGCAGCTCAACGCTGTTGAGCACGCCGGCCACCAGCGCGGCGCCGTGGTTGGACGGGCTGGAGTAGATCGTGCGGATGATGCGCTTGACCTGCGACTGCACGGCCTTGGCCGCGTTCGCGTCCGGGGCGACCACCGACAGCGCGCCAATGCGCTCGCCATACAGCGAGAACGACTTGGAGTACGAGTTGGCGACCACGAAGCTGTCGATGCCGGCCTCGGCGATGATGCGCACGGCGGCGCCGTCTTCGCTGATGCCCTTGTCGAAGCCCTGGTAGGCCATGTCGATGAATGGGAACAGCTGGCGATCCTTCAGCAGCTCGGCCACCTGCTTCCACTGCGCGACCGTGAGGTCGGCACCGGTCGGGTTGTGGCAGCACGCGTGCAGCAGCACCACGGTGCCCGGCTGCAGCTTGGCCAGGTCGGCCAGCATGCCGTCGAAGTCCACGCCGTGGGTGGCGGCATCGAAGTAGGTGTAATCGACCACGTCGAAGCCGGCCGCGCCGAATACCGCGCGATGGTTTTCCCAGCTCGGGTTGCTGATGGCGATGGTGGCGTGCGGCAACAGCTTGTGCAGCAGGTCCGCGCCGATGCGAAGCGCACCGCTGCCGCCGATGGTCTGCGAGGTGGCCACGCGGCCGGCGGCCAGCAGCGGCGAGTCCTTGCCGAAGACCAGCTCGCGGGTGGCCTGGTTGTAGGCCGGCAGACCGTCGATCGGCAGGTAGCCGCGCGGTTTGGCGTCATTGGCCAGCTGCTGTTCGATCTTGTTCACGGCGCGGAGCAGCGGGATGCGGCCGCTCTCGTCGTAATAGATGCCCACGCCCAGGTTGACCTTGATCGGGCGGCTGTCGGCGTTGTAAGCCTCGGTCAGGCCCAGGATCGGGTCGCCTGGGACCAGTTCCACATTTGCAAAGAAGGACACGGCGGTACTCATTCGGATGACGGAAGGGGGAGGGTGGCGCGACGCGGAGTTGGCGGCAGAATCAGCCAAAACCGACCCATCGTAACAAAGCCCCGCCGAGGGCGCCGAGGCTGTCGTCACGTACGCTTCCGTACCATGGCGTGCGGCACGCCCATTCACCGAGGATCCCGCCCCGCATGCTCCGTCTTACCCCGCTGGCCCGCCACTGTGCGCTGGCCTCGGCCGTGTTGCTGCCATCGCTGGCGCAGGCCCAGAACACTCCCGCCCCGTCCGCGCCGATCGAGCGGCTGCCCACGGTCCAGGTCCAGGCCGCGCGCGTGGCACAGGTGGCCGATATCGACCTGCCGGCCTCGCTGACCACGGTCTGGGTGGACGAGGACCGCACCGGGCCGCTGGCGCAGCTCTCCGAGGCGCTCAACGGCATTCCCGGGGTGGTTGCCCGCGATCGTCAGAACTACGCGCAGGACACCCAGCTCTCGATCCGCGGCTTCGGCGCGCGCTCGACCTTCGGCGTGCGCGGCGTGCGCGTGCTGGTGGACGGTGTACCGGCCACCATGCCCGACGGCCAGGGCCAGCTCTCCCACGCCAGCCTGCTCTCGGCGCAGCGCGTGGAAGTGCTGCGCGGGCCGTTCTCGGCGCTCTACGGCAACTCCTCCGGCGGCGTGGTCCAGGTCTGGAGCGCGGACGGCGCCGAAGGCGACCCATGGCGCCTGCGGGTGGATACCGGCAGCGACAACACCGTGAGCGCCGGCGCCCAGCTGCGCGGCGTGCAGGGCCCGGTCCGCTACAACGTGGCCGCCAACCACTTCCGCACCGATGGCTGGCGTGACCACAGCCAGGCCCGCCGCGAGTCGCTCAACGCCCGGCTCGGCACGGATGTCGGTGGCGGCCAGCTGGATCTGGTCCTGAACTACTTCGATGCGCCCGACGCACAGGATCCGCTCGGCCTGACCCGCGCGCAGGTGCGCGAGAACCCGCGCCAGGCCACCGCCGTGGCGACCCAGTACAACACCCGCAAATCCGTGCGCCAGGCCCAGGCCGGGCTGGTGTTCACCCGAACGGAAGGCGCGCAGACCTGGCGTGCGATGGGCTATGCCGGTCAGCGCAGCGTGGAGCAGTACCTGGCGATCCCGCCGGGGCCGCAGGCCAACCCGCTGCATGCCGGCGGAGTGATCGATCTGGACGGCGATTACGGTGGGCTCGACGCGCGCTGGGCGTGGCACGGTGACTGGGCCGGTCGCCCGCTGGATGTGGTGATCGGCGCCAATGCCGACCGCCAGCAGCAGGATCGCCGCGGTTACGAGAATTTCGTGGGTGATCAGGTAGGTATCAAGGGCCGCCTGCGCCGCGACCAGAGCGACCGGGTCGAAAACGTGGACCAGTTCGCCCAGGCGTGGTGGCAGTGGGCGCCGCGTTGGTCGTTGCTGCTGGGGGTGCGCCACAGCACGGTCCGTTTCCGCTCCAACGACCACTACATCACCGCGGGTAATCCCGACGACAGCGGGTCGCGTCGCTACGAGGCGACCACCCCGGTGGCCGGCGTGGTGTTCCGCGCCACCGATGCCTGGCGGCTGTATGCCTCGGCCGGGCGTGGCTTCGAGACCCCGACCTTCAACGAGCTGGGCTATCGCGCCGATGGCCAGGCCGGGCTGGCGCTGGATCTCTCGGCGGCCCGCAGCCGCAACCTGGAAGTCGGCAGCAAGTGGCATGGACAGAATGGCGCGCAGGTCGAAGCCGCGCTGTTCCGCGCCGATACCGATGACGAGCTGGCCGTGGCGAGCAACAGCGGCGGCCGCAGCACCTACCGCAACATCGGCCGCACGCGCCGCCAGGGCGCGGAGGCCAGCTATGTGCAGCCGCTGGGGGCGCAGGCGGATCTTTCGCTGGCCTACACCTGGCTCGAAGCCACCGTGCGTGATCCGTACGCGCTGTGCGCGGCCGCTGGCTGCAACACGGTGACCGCCGGCTCACGCCTGCCCGGCGTGCCCAGGCAGCAGTGGAACGCGCGGGTGCAGTACCGCCCGGGCCCGTGGCAGTGGGCCGCCGAGGTGGTGGCCTCCAGCGACACCGTGGTCAACGATCTGGCCACCGAGCGCGCGCCGGGCTACGCGCTGCTGAATCTGGAACTATCGCGGCGCTGGACCACCGCACAGGGCACGCTGCGTGCCTTCGCGCGGATCGACAACGCCCTGGACCAGCGCTACATCGGCTCGGTGATCGTCAACGACGGCAACCAGCGCTTCTTCGAGCCGGGGCCGGACCGCCGCTACAACGTGGGCCTGCAGTGGCAGTGGGCGCCCTGATCCACTGGACCTGGACCTACCGGGGCGGTTTGGCCGGCACGAACGGTGAGGTCGGGTCGCTGGCCGGGAAGGTCTCTTCCAGCGCCTCGTCCTGGTTGTCGCTGGCGTGCTCCTTGCGCTGTCGGCGCTGGTATTCATCTTCGCGGCGATGATGACCGGCCGGGCCTTTCTCGCCGGCCGCCGAATCCTTGCGGTCGCGCGGAACGGGATCCGGCGTAACCGCCACCGGCAGGTGATCGGGTGCGTCGTCGGGCACGGACATGCCGGCGCCGCGGTCTTCGGCGTCCTGATTGTCATGTTTGGCGCGCTGCTCGCCGGGGACCGGGGCGGTGGCGTCGCGCAGGGGATCGCGGGGCATGGGAGTTCTCCAGTAGCTGTGCACCCCACTACAGCGCGCGGCGGGTGAAGTCGCCGCGAATCCCGGTGCATCAACGAATCTGTCACGGCTCGATAACGGTGGCGGGTCTATTCCTGCCTGCCCCGCCGCTGTCGGAGTCGTGTCATGCCCCGCCTGGACCGCCGTGCCGCACCCGCGTTGTTCAACGCCTACCTGCAGCCGGAACGGAGCGGGCGCCGTGCGCGCCGTGACCGTGCCGAGGACGCGCAGGCGGTTGCACAGGACTACCTGCAGTACATGCGCAGCGATTACGAGCAGCGCCGCAGTCACGGCCGGCGCAGCTGGCGCGACCTCTATCCCGCCTACGCCTTCGCGCTGACCACGCACTATGCGGACTGGCCGCGCGGTGCCGATGACACCGATGGCGAGCTGGCCGAGCACTGGGAACAGATGCGCGGGCAGTCGCGACTGGGCTGGCACCAGGCCCGCGCCGTGGTCGAAGACGCGTGGCTGGCGCTGGACCACATGCCGGCCGCGGCGGTGCACGGCCTGCTGCAGTAGCTGCGGCGTGCAGCCGGCCTGCACAGCCCGGACACAGGCGTTTCACGTGCTGCGCGGTACAGCTGCCCTCCCTGTAGCGTTGGAGTGGCGCCACCATGGCCCGACCGATCTGGACCGGCACGCTGTCATTCGGGCTGCTCAATGTCCCGGTGTCGCTGATGTCCGGCGAACGCAATGTCGATCTGCACTTCCGGATGCTCGATTCGCGCGACCGCAAGCCGATCCGCTTCGAACGGGTCAACGCCGATACCGGTGAGGAAGTGCCGTGGAAAGAGATCGTCAAAGCCTACGAGTACGACAAGGGCAGCTACGTCGTACTGGAGGAAGACGACATCCGCTCGGCCGCACCGCAAAGCCATGAGGCGGTGGAGGTGGAAACGTTTGTCGATGCCGGCACCATCGATCCGCGCTATTTCGAGAAGCCCTACCTGTTGGTGCCCGCCAAGAAAGCCGAAAAAGGCTACGTGCTGCTGCGCGAAACGCTGCGCAGCACCGGCAAGGTCGGCATCGCGCGGGTCGTGGTGCGCACCCGCGAGTACCTGTGCGCGGTGATGCCGCACGGCGATGCGCTGGTGCTGATGATCCTGCGCTATCCGCAGGAACTGGTGGACCCGGAAGACTACAAGCTGCCCAGCGGCAGCCTGTCCGAGTACCGCATCAACAGCAAGGAAACGGCCATGGCCGAGCAGCTGATCGCCTCGATGTCCGGCGAGTGGAAGCCGGACGAGTACCACGATGAATTCCGCGAGCGCCTGCACACGTTGCTGAAGAAGCGGATCAAGGCCAAGGGCGGCACCACCAAGGTGGAGGAAGAGCCGGTCCCGCGCGAGGACGATGCGACCAACGTGGTCGACTTCATGTCGCTGCTGCAGAAGAGCCTGGATGCCAAGAAGCGCACGCCGGCCGCCAGAAAGACAGCGGCGAAGAAGGCCACGGCCAAGGTCGCCAAACCCACGGCGGCCAAAAAGGCGACCAAGACAGCAGGCAAAGCGACCAAGAAAACCACCAAGCGTGCACCCGCGCGCAAGGCCGGGTAAGCCGCCGTGTCCCTGCAGGAATACCGCCGTAAACGCCGTTTCGACGGCACCCCCGAGCCGGACGCCGAGCGCCGCGGTGCGCCGGCGCGGCGGCCGATCTTCGTGGTGCAGCTGCACCATGCCAGCTCGCGCCATTACGACTTCCGGCTCGAAGCTGACGGCGTGCTCAAGAGCTGGGCGGTACCGAAGGGCCCCTCGCTGCGTGTCGGCGAAAAACGGCTCGCCGTGGAGGTGGAAGACCATCCCCTGTCCTATGCGACGTTCGCCGGCGATATCCCCAGCGGGCACTACGGCGCTGGCCATGTGGATGTCTATGACCACGGCACCTGGGCCTGCGATGGCGACCCCCTGGAGGCGATCGCGGCCGGCAAGGTGGACTTCGTGCTGCACGGCGAGCGCCTCAAGGGCGGCTGGAAACTGGTGCGCACCGCGATGAAGGGCAAGCAGCATCAGTGGCTGCTGATCAAACGCGATGATGATGAGGCGAGGGATATGGAGGCCGATGATCTGTTGGAGGCGCCACCGGAGGCCGCCAAGCGCACGGGCACCAGGAAGGCCGCCGCTGCCAACACAACGAAGGCCACCCCGGCCAGGAAAACCGCCCCCGCCAAGGCCGTGACGACCCGCGTCGCACGCAAGGCCGATGCGCGCTGGTCCAAACGCGCGCTGGCGCTTGAAGGCGCACGCGAGAGGCCCTACCCGCACGATTTCAAGCCGCAGCTGACCGACCATCGCGCCACCGCGCCGGACGGCGAGCAGTGGCTGCACGAGATCAAATGGGATGGCTATCGCCTGCTCGCCGACGTGCGCGAAGGCGTGGTTGCGCTGCGCTCGCGTGGCGGGCTGAACTGGACCGACGAGTTCCCCGAGGTGGTGCAGGCGATCGAACGGCTGCCGGTGCGCGATCTACGCCTGGACGGTGAACTGGTGGTGCTGGATGCGCAGGGCCGCAGTGACTTCACCGCGTTGCAGAAGGTCATCGACGGCACCGCGAAACAGCCACTGCGCTATGTGGTGTTCGATATGCCGGGCATCGCCGGTGTGGATGTCAGCCGGGTGCCGCTGCTGGAGCGCAAGGCGCTGCTCAAGGATCTGCTGGGCAGCAAGCCGGACACCCTGGCCTACAGCGACCATGTGCGCGACCACGGCCCGGCGGTGTTCGCCGCCAGTGGCGAGGCCGGGTTCGAAGGCATCATCAGCAAGCGGATCGATGCGCCCTACGTCAACGCACGCTCGCGCGACTGGATCAAGATCAAGCACGAGAACACCGATGAGTTCCTCATCGTCGGCTATACCGAGCCCAAGGGATCGCGCAGCGGCTTCGGCTCGCTGCTGATGGCCACCCCGGACAAGGGCGGATTGCGTTATGTCGGCCGCGTCGGCACGGGCTTCGATGATGCCGCGCTGCGCGCGCTGACCAAGCAACTGACGCCGCTGACCGTGAAGGACGCGGTGGTGGAGCTGCCCGCGCATGTGCCGTTCACCGCGCGCAGCGTGCACTGGGTGAGGCCGGTGCTGGTGGCAGAGGTCGCTTTCCGCGGCTGGGCCAAGGAAGGGTTGCTGCGCCAGGCCAGCTTCAAGCGGCTGCGCGAAGACAAACAGCCGAAGGATCTGGGCGCGGCAGCCAACGTCACTACCGTCGCTGCGTCCGCCTCCGCCCCGGCGGCGAAAACCAGCGGCCGGAAGAAGGCCGCGGCTGCGCAGGAAGAGAGCACCGTGGCGATCAGCCATCCCGAACGCGTGGTGTTCGCCAAGGCGAAGATCACCAAGGGCGAAGTGGCCGACTACTACCGGCGCATGGCGCGCTGGATCCTGCCCGAGGTGGCGCGCCGTCCGCTGTCGGTGCTGCGCTGCCCGGACGGGGTGGACAAGCCCTGCTTCTTCCAGAAGCACCATGGCACCGGGCTGGGCGGTGCGGTCAAGGCGATCCCGCTGGAGCAGAAGAGCGGGCGCGAGGACTACCTCTACATCGAGGATGTGGAGGGGCTGCTGCAGTTGGTGCAGATGAACACCCTGGAGCTGCATCCCTGGGGGGCCACCGTCGAGGATCCCGAACATCCGGACCGGCTGGTGTTCGATCTGGATCCCGGCGAAGGCGTGAACTGGACCCAGATCAAGGCCGCCGCACGCGATGTGCGCGCGCGCCTGCAGGAAGCCGGGCTGGAGAGCTTCGTCCGGCTCTCCGGCGGCAAGGGTGTGCACGTGGTGGTGCCGCTGCAGCCCAAGGCCGACTGGGCGCACGCC
This sequence comes from Stenotrophomonas sp. Steno-Z10-BAI, assembly GCF_056393115.1. NCBI lineage: Bacteria > Pseudomonadati > Pseudomonadota > Gammaproteobacteria > Lysobacterales > Lysobacteraceae > Stenotrophomonas > Stenotrophomonas sp. Steno-Z10-BAI. The sequence continues at coordinate 86,772 of NZ_JBWJOZ010000008.1, forward strand.
AAGGACTTCTGCGAGGCCTTCGCGCAGGCCATGGCCACGCAGGCACCGGAGCGCTACGTGGCGACGATGAGCAAGGCCAAGCGCGACGGGGTGATCTTCATCGATTGGCTGCGCAATGCGCGCGGCGCCACCAGTGTGAGCTCGTGGTCGCTGCGGGCGCGGCCGGGTGCCGGCGTGGCGGTGCCGTTGCGTTGGGAAGAACTGGGTCGCATCGCAGCGCCGGACGCTTTCCCGATGGCGAAGGCGCTGCAGCGCGCGGAGCGGTTGAAGCAGGACCCGTGGGCGGGCATCGAGCAGGTGAAGCAGGTGCTGCCTGGCAGCTGATCAGGCGCGCCCTGGCCGGAACCGCGTGCCCACCCACACCCCCAAGAATGCCTGCACCGGCAGCGAGACCAGCAGGATCACCACGAACCAGAACGGGAAATCGCTGCCGAAATCCCAGGCGGTGTAGATCGATGCGGCCGCGATCACCGCCCACACCACGCCGCCGTGGCTACGGGGCCAGGTCGGCGCATAACGGCTGGCAAAGGCGATCGCGGCGATGCCGCTGAGGATCGTCCAGGCCAGGTCCCAGGCCAGCTGGGGCTCGCCGCCCGGCGGAATGCGCAGCAATGGCACCAGCCACGAACCGAGGCTGTTGACCAGCACCATCACCGCGAACGCGAACACGACGGCCAGCACCGACAGCAGTGGATTCTTCAGGGCGGACCACACAGGCATGGCAGGGGCGTCACGGCGGGAGAGCCGCCATTATGGACGGGTTGCCGCAGGGAATTTCAGACCCGGCCGGCGGCTTGGAGCTGGGCGAACTCCTCATCGCTGAACAAGCGCGAGCGGACCAGGAAGCGCACACCCTCGCCGTTTTCCAGCGAGAACATGCCGCCCCGGCCGGGCACCACGTCGATGATCAGCTGGGTGTGCTTCCAGTATTCGAACTGCGCGGGGCTGATGTAGAACGGCGCCCCGCCGATCTCGCCCATGCGCACGTCACGGTCGCCCACGATGAAATCGCCCTGGGCGAAACACATCGGCGAGGAGCCGTCGCAGCAGCCGCCGGACTGGTGGAACAGCAGATCGCCGTGGCGTGCCTGCAGGGTCTCGATCAGCTGCAGCGCCGGGAGGGTGGCCAATACCTGGAGCGGGAGGTCGGTCATGATCGTGGCTCTCCGAGCCGGCCAGCGGCCGGCACTACCGTGAAACAGGCGCTGCCGATGGCTCGGCAGCGCGCCGTGTGCTTACGCGCTCATGTCCAGCACCACGCGGCCTTCGATCTTGCCGGCCTGCATGCGCGCGAAGATGTCGTTGATGTTCTCCAGCGAATCGCTGGTCACCGTCGCGGCCACCTTGCCCTGCTCGGCGAATTCCAGCGATTCCTGCAGGTCCAGACGGGTGCCGACGATCGAGCCACGCACGGTGATGCCGTTGAGCACCATGCCGAAGATATCCAGCGGGAAGTTGCCCGGCGGCAGGCCGTTCAACGAGACGGTGCCGCCGCGACGGACCATGCCCAGTGCCTGCTCGAAGGCCTTCGGCGAGACCGCGGTGACCAGCGCCCCGTGTGCCCCGCCGATCTCCTTCTTCAGGAACGCGGCCGGATCGGTGTTGCGCGCGTTGACGGTGATCGTCGCTCCCAGCCGCTCGGCCAGGGCGAGCTTGCCGTCGTCGATATCCACCGCGGCCACGTTCAGGCCCATCGCCTTGGCGTACTGCACGGCCATGTGGCCGAGCCCGCCGATGCCGGAGATCACCACCCACTGGCCGGGCTTGGTATCGGTGACCTTCAGGCCCTTGTAGACCGTGACGCCGGCGCACAGGATGGGCGCCACCTCGATGAAGCCCACGCCCTTGGGCAGCAGCCCGACATACGCAGCGTTTGCCAACGCGTACTCGGCGAAGCCACCGTTCACCGAGTAACCCGTGTTCTGCTGCGCTTCGCACAGCGTTTCCCAGCCGCCCAGGCAGTGCTCGCAGTAGCCGCACGCCGAATACAGCCACGGGATGCCGACACGGTCGCCTTCGCGGATATGGCTGACCCCGGCGCCGACCGCGACCACGTGGCCGACGCCCTCGTGGCCGGGAATGAAGGGCGGGTTCGGCTTGACCGGCCAGTCCCCGTCCACCGCATGCAGGTCGGTGTGGCACACGCCACAGGCTTCGATCTTCACCAGGATATCGCCGGGCCCCGGACGCGGCACCTCGACTTCCTCGATACGCAACGGCTTTCCGAACTCGCGGACAACAGCGGCCTTCATGGTCTTGTTCATGCGTGGATCTCCGTGGATGGCCAATGACAGCACTGTGGCGCCGGCCGCATGCCGGCGCCTTGATCGGGATCAAGCCCGGGGCAGGCTCAGAAGAAGCCCAGCTTCTTGGGCGAGTAGCTGACCAGCAGGTTCTTGGTCTGCTGGTAGTGGTCGAGCATCATCTTGTGGTTCTCGCGGCCGATGCCCGACTGCTTGTAACCACCGAACGCAGCATGCGCCGGATAGGCGTGGTAGCAGTTGGTCCACACGCGCCCGGCCTGGATGCCACGGCCCATGCGGTACAGGCGCGAGGCGTCCCGGCTCCACACACCGGCACCGAGGCCGTACAGGGTGTCGTTGGCGAGCTCCAGGGCTTCTTCCTCGGTCTTGAACGTGGTCACCGAGACCACCGGCCCGAAGATCTCTTCCTGGAACACGCGCATCTTGTTGTGGCCCTTGAACACGGTCGGCTTCACGTAGAAGCCGCCGGCCAGGTCGCCCTCCAGCTTGGCCTGCTCACCGCCGATCAGCACCTGCGCCCCTTCCTGCCGGCCGATGTCGAAGTAGGAAAGGATCTTCTCCAGCTGCTCGGAGGAGGCCTGCGCACCGACCATCGTGTTGGGATCGAGCGGATTGCCCTGCTTGATCGCGGCCACGCGCGTGAGCGCACGTTCCATGAATTTCTCGTAGATCGATTCCTGGATCAGCGCGCGCGAGGGGCAGGTGCAGACCTCGCCCTGGTTGAAGGCGAACAGCACGAAACCCTCCACGGCCTTGTCGAGGAAGTCATCGTCCTCGGCCATGACATCGGCGAAGAAGATGTTCGGCGACTTGCCGCCCAGTTCCAGCGTCACCGGGATCAGGTTCTGGCTGGCGTACTGCATGATCAGGCGGCCGGTGGTGGTCTCGCCGGTGAAGGCGATCTTGGCGATGCGCGGGTTGGAGGCCAGCGGCTTGCCCGCCTCCACGCCGAAGCCGTTGACCACGTTGAGCACACCCTTGGGCAGCAGATCGCCGATCACCTCCATCAGCACCAGGATCGACGCCGGGGTCTGCTCGGCCGGCTTGAGCACCACGCAGTTGCCGGCGGCCAGCGCGGGCGCGAGCTTCCAGGCCGCCATCAGCATCGGGAAGTTCCACGGGATGATCTGCCCGACCACGCCGAGGGGCTCGTGGAAGTGGTAGGCGATGGTGTCTTTGTCGATCTCCGACAGGCTGCCTTCCTGCGCGCGCACCGCGCCGGCGAAGTAGCGGAAGTGATCGGCCATCAGCGGCACATCGGCGTTGAGCGTTTCGCGGATCGGCTTGCCGTTGTCCCAGGTTTCGGCATGGGCGAGCAGCTCGAGGTTCTGCTCGATGCGGTCGGCGATCCGGTTGAGGATGTTGGCGCGCTCGGTGGTCGAGGTCTGGCCCCAGGCGGTCTTGGCCGCGTGGGCGGCGTCCAGCGCCGCTTCGATGTCCTCGGCGTTGGAACGGGCGACCTCGGTGAACACCTTGCCCGTCACCGGCGTGGTGTTCTCGAAATACTGGCCGCTGCGCGGGGCCACCCACTCCCCGCCGATGTAGTTGCCGTAGCGCGGCTTGAAGATGGACTGCGGGTCGGTGGCGTGCGGCTTGGCAGACGTGACGGCATTCATGGTGCATCTCCGGATGGCGGTGGACAGGCCCGATAAGGGTCTGTTCCATGGCGCAAGGACGATGCCAGGTTCCGTGTGGTGCAGTGCGGCAAGGCGTCACCCGGCGTACCGATTGGAGCGGGGCTCGGAAACTGATGCGGTGCACCACGGCCGGTCATTGCACGGTAACGCCGGGTGTGGTGTTTATCGGAACAGGCCCCGCTACAACTGTCGCAGATTGCGACACTGGAGAATCCAGGTGTCCCAGCTCCCGCTCCAGCACCGTGTCGGCAATGCGCGACGCTCCTTTTTCGAGCGTGGCGCGGCGCCGGTCGGCAGCGTGCCCGACACCATCCTGCAGTCGTGGCAGCGCTGCCAGCGCGGCGGGCTATCGGTCGATGCACAGCCGGAGGTCGAACCGCTGCCGGACGCCCGCCTGCGCGAGCTGCGCCAGCGCCAGGAAACGCTGTGGCGGCTGGCGCGACCGGAGCTGGATGGCCTGGCCGCCGACATCGCCGCGACCGGCAGCATCGCGCTGCTGACCGACGAAGCCGGCTGGATCCTGGATGCGGAGGGCAACCCGGGTTTCCTCGACAAAGCCGGGCGGGTGGCGTTGATGCCAGGCGTGCGGTGGGATGAAACCACGGTGGGCACCAACGCGATCGGCACCGCCATCGTCGAAGGTCGCTCGGTGGAGGTACGTGGCGGCGAGCACTACTTCGCGCCGCACGCGATCCTGACCTGTTCGGCAACACCGATCTTCGATCCGTACGGGCAGCGTGTGGGCGTGCTCGACATCTCCGGCGACGCGCGCCAGCAGCACCTGCACGCCCGCGTGCTGGCACGGCAGGCGGTGGCGCATATCGAGCACCGCTACTTCGAGGCGGGACTGGGCGACTGCGAGGTGGTCCGCCTGCATCACGACGCCGGCCTGCTCGGTACCGCGCGCGAAGGCGTGCTGGGCTTCCGCAATGGCCGCCTGGTGGCCGCCAACCGTGCCGGGCTGGCCCTGTTCGGGCTGGACCACGGCGACATCGGCAGGGCGCCCTACGAGGCGCTGTTCGATGGTCCAACCTCACGGCTGCATGATGACGGCGCGCTGGTGGATCGCCAGGGCCGCGCGCTGTACGGCCACGTGAGCCCTGCCGGCGGCGCCACGGTCCGCTCGCCGCTGCCCGCGCGTCCGACCCCCGCCGCACCCGCGCGTGCCGCCGCAGCGGCGGTGCGGGCGGATGCCAGCCCCCTGTTCGACGCGGCCCAGCAGCAGGTGCTCGAGCGCGCCTGCCGCGTGCTGGATGCGCAGCTGCCCGTGCTGCTGCAGGGCGAGACCGGCACCGGCAAGGAGGTGTTCGCACGTGAACTGCATCGGCGCAGCACGCGTGCCGACAAACCGTTCGTGGCGGTCAACTGCGCGGCGCTGCCGGAAGGCCTGATCGAAGCCGAGCTGTTCGGCTACGAGGAAGGTGCCTTCACCGGGGCGCGCAAGAGCGGCAATACCGGCCTGCTGCGCCAGGCCCAGGGCGGCGTGCTGTTCCTTGATGAGATCGGCGATATGCCGCTGGCGCTGCAGCCGCGCCTGTTGCGCGTCCTGCAGGAGCGCACGCTGTCACCGCTGGGTGGCGGCAAGCCGGTACAACTGGATTTCGCCTTGATCTGCGCTACCCACCGCGATCTCGATCAGGCGATGGCCGCCGGTGACTTCCGCAGCGACCTCTACTACCGCATCGCCGACCACAGCGTGCGCCTGCCGGCCCTGCGCGAGCACGCCGAACGCGCGGCGCTGGTGCAGGGGCTGTGGCAACGGCTCGGCCAGGGCCGGCAACTGGCGAGCGCGGCGCTGGAGGCGCTGGCCGGGTATGCCTGGCCGGGCAATCTGCGGCAGCTGTGTTCCTGCCTGCGCACGCTGGTGGCGCTGAGCGATCCGGGTGAGGTGATCGGGCACGCGATGCTGCCGGCCTATCTGCAGGCCGCGCCTGCCCCGGTGATGCCGTCCGCGGCCGAGGGGCTGGAGGCGATGACCGAAACCGCGATGCGCGAGGCACTGCGCGCGAGCCATGGCAATGTCGCCCAGGCGGCGCGCGCGCTGGGCATCAGCCGCAGCACGCTGTATCGCCGTGTCGGGGCGACGGCCCGCCGTCACTGAGACGGCAGGCCGTGTGGGCTCAGCCGACCAGCGCGGCCGAATCGCGCGCCAGCTGCTCGATGCCGGCCCAGTCCCTGGCCTGCAACAGCGCCCGGGTGGTCAGCCAGGACCCGCCCACGCACAGCACGTTGGGCAGGTGCAGGAAATCGCGTGCGGTCTGCGCGCTGATGCCGCCGGTCGGGCAGAAGCGCACATCGCCGAAGGGGCCGTTCCATGCCGACAGCATGGCCGCGCCGCCGGCCTGCACGGCCGGGAAGAACTTGAAGGTATCCAGGCCGTGCTCCAGGCCGAGCATCAGCTCCGACGAGGTCGCCACGCCCGGCAGGAACGGCAGATCGGTATCGCGGGCGGCGGCGTACAGGCGCGGGGTCGCGCCCGGCGACACCGCGAAGCGCCCGCCCACCTGCTTGACCTTCTCCATCTGCGCGGCGGTCAGCACGGTGCCGGCGCCGACCACGGCATCGGGCACCGCCTCCACCATCGCCTGGATCGCGTCCATCGCCATCGGCGTGCGCAGCGTCACTTCGATCACCGGCAGGCCGCCGTTGAACAGTGCGCGTGCGACCTCGACGGCATCGTCGACGTTTTCCGGGGTGAACACCGGAATCACCGGGGCCAGTTTCAGGACTGCGCGTACGCGCGGATCAGCGCCGGACATCGAATCGCTCCTCGCCCGTGAGGGCCATGATGTCAGCCTCGCTGACAGGGTTGAAGTCGCCGGGGATCGAGTGCTTCAGGCAGCCTGCGGCGAGGCCGAAACGCACGATCGCGTCCGGCGCGAAGCCGCGCATCATGCCATGCAGGATGCCGGCGGCGAAGGCATCGCCACCGCCGATGCGGTCCACGATGCCGATCATCTCGCGGGTCGGCGCCACCGCGCGGGCGCCGTCGCGGCCGATCAGCATCGCCCCGAGTGCGTGGTTGTCCACGCTGTGCGGCGTGCGCTGCGTGCAGGCCATCCACTGCAACCGCGGGAACGCGGCGAAGGCCTGCGCCGCGGCCGCGTCGACGCGCTCACGCACATCGGCCTGCTCGAACTCCGCGCCGAGCACCACGCCGATATCGCGGTAGTCGGCGAAGACGAGATCGGCGCAGGCGAACAGCTCGCGCAGGATGCCGGGCGCATCGCCCTGCCAGCGCGCCCACAGCGACGGGCGGAAGTTGCCATCGAAGGACACCTTCACGCCCCGCGCGCAAGCCGCACGGGCCGCGGCCAGCGTGGCCTGGGCCATGGCCGGGTTGAGCGCCGGGCTGACCCCGGACAGGTGCAGCCAGTCGGCGCCGGCCAGCAGCGTGTCCCAGTCGTAATCGGCGGCGCTGCTGTTGGCGAAGGCCGAATCGGCACGGTCGTAGACCACTTCGCTGGCGCGCTGCACGGCGCCGGTGGTCAGGAAGTACAGGCCCATGCGGCCGTCGGTGCGGCGCACGGCGCTGGTGTCCACGCCATGCCGGCGCAGCTCGCCCAGCGCGAACTCGCCCAACGGGTTCGCCGGCACCGTGCTGACCGCCGCCGCCGCATGCCCAAGATGGGCCAGCGAGACACCGACGTTGGCCTCCGCGCCCCCGGCGTGGACCGCCAGCTGGCCGCGCTGCAGCAGCAGCTCGCGGCCGGGTGCGCTCATGCGCAGCAACAACTCTCCGAAACAGACAACACGACTCATGGTCCTGGATCCTTGTGAGGGCTGCGGACGCCGCAAGGACGCCCCGCAGCAATGGCTAGCGGTGTCATTCTAGCGATGGACGCCGCCCCGTCCACCTGTCCCGAATGTCGGAACCATTGTCCTGCAAGCGTCTGCGGGACATTCAAGGTCTGCTGCGGTGCAAGATGCCGGATCAGTAACGGGCTGTTAACGTCCGCCCTGACCAGCGGTGTCATTGCACTGACATGTCGTTGGATAGCTGTTTCATGTAGCACCTTGGGAGAGGGAAAACATGCAAGTCCAGAACACGCAGAAAAAGACACCGGTTACCTTGCTGGCATTGTCGATCGGCCTGGCGCTGAGTGGTACCGCGCTGGCCCAGGATGCGGGCACCAACCCCACCGACCTGGATACCGTCACCGTCACCGGCTACCGCGCCAGTGTCGAGAAGGCGCTGGACATCAAGCGCGGCGAAGCCGGCGTGGTCGATGCCATCGTGGCCGAGGATATCGGCAAGTTCCCGGATCTGAACCTGGCCGAATCGCTGCAGCGCATCCCCGGCGTGGTCATCACCCGCGAGGCCGGCGAAGGCCGCAACATCTCGGTGCGTGGCCTGGGCCCGGACTTCACCCGCGTGCGCATCAACGGCATGGAAGCGCTGACCACCGTCGGCGCCGGTGACCAGAGCGGCGGCACCAACCGCGGCCGTGGCTTCGATTTCAACGTGTTCGCCTCCGACCTGTTCTCGCAGCTGCTGGTGCGCAAGACCGCCTCGGCCGATGTCGAGGAAGGCTCGCTCGGGGCCACGGTCGACCTGCGCACCGCGCGCCCGTTCGACTATGACGGCTTCACCTTCGCCGCCAGCGGCCAGGCCGGCTACAACGCGATGGCCGAAAAGGCCGACCCGCGCATGGCCGCGCTGATCTCCAACACCTTTGCCGATGGCACCTTCGGTGCGTTGTTGTCGGTGGCCTATTCCGAGCGCCAGGCGCTGGAGGAAGGCTCCAACACCGGCCGCTGGGCCAATGGCCCCAGCAACGGCGGCTTCAGCGCCACCTCGCCGTTCGCCGCGGCGCGTTCGGCCGATGTCTACCACCCGCGCTTCCCGCGCTATGTGCAGATGGAACATGAGCAGAAGCGCCTGGGCGTGACAGGTACCCTGCAGTGGAAGCCGAGCGACGCCACCGAGTTCTCGCTGGATGCGCTCTACTCCAAGATCGACGCCACCCGCGATGAACATTACATCGAGGCGATTTCCTTCAGCCGCAACCGCGATTCGGCCACCGGCGCGCTGCGTCGCCCCGACCGCGACGGCAAGCCGTCGATGATCGTCAAGAACGGCGTGATCGAAAACAACGCCCTGGTCTACGGCGAGTTCGACAACGTCGACATCCGCTCGGAGAACCGTCACGACGAGTGGAGCACCGAGTTCAAGCAGCTCAGCCTCAACGGCCAGCACCGCTTCGGTGACGACTTCACCCTGTCCGGAAAGATCGGCATCTCGCGCTCCAAGCACGAGAACCCGGTGCAGACCACGGTCATCATGGACAAGTACGACGTCGACAACTACAGCTACGACTACCGGGGCAACAGCCGGTTCCCGACGCTGAACTACGGTATCGACCCGACCAACCCGGCCGGCTGGGAACTGGCCGAGATCCGCCTGCGTCCGCAGTACGTGGACAACGACTTTGATACCGGCCAGCTGGATTTCAACTGGAACATCAGCCCCGGCTTCCGCCTGAAGGGTGGCGTGCTGGCCAAGGACTACACCTTCAAGACCACCGAACTGCGCCGCGCCAGCGAGCTGGCCGTGCCCAACTTCGCCGATGGCACCAAGATCGTGCCGGTGGACATGACCGCGCAGGCCGGCCTGAAGGGTATCAACGGCAGCCCGTCCAACTGGGTGGTGCCGGATCTGAACGCCATCGCCGATCAGTTCGACATCTACAGCAACAGCGGCATCTTCGCCGTCGCCCCGCGTGCCAACAACGTGCGCAGCGTCGAAGAGAAGGACCGCGGTGCCTACCTGATGGGCGAGTTCTCCACCGAACTGGGCAGCCTGCCGCTGTCGGGTAACGTGGGCGTGCGCTACGTGCGCACCAAGCAGAGCTCCACCGGCCTGTCCACGCTGGCCACCGGTACGGTCGCCACTACCGAAAACCGCACCTACAACGACACCCTGCCCTCGTTCAACCTGGTGGCCGAAGTCAGCCCGGACTTCCTGATCCGCCTCGGCGCGGCCAAAGTGATGAGCCGCCCGGGCCTGGGCAGCCTGACGCCTGGCGCAACGGTGGCCGTGGCCGGTGGTGCACGCACCGTCTCCAGCGGCAACCCGGACCTGGAGCCGATCCGCGCGACCAACGTCGACCTCGGCTTCGAGTGGTACTTCGCCGAAGGCGCGATGGCCGGCATCGGTCTGTTCTACAAGGACATCGAGAGCTTCGTGCAGACCACCCGCGAAGTGCGTCCGTACTCTGACAGCGGCCTGCCTGCCTCGCTGCTGATCGGCACCGGCGCCTCGCCCACGGATGACTTCACCTACAGCCGGCCGGTCAACACCCCGGGTGGTGAACTGCACGGCGTGGAAGCCAACTACACCCAGCCGTTCACCTTCCTGCCGGGCAAGTGGTCCAACCTCGGCGTGCAGTTGAACTACACCTGGGTGGAATCGCAGATCCAGTACCTCAACGCCGCGGGCCAGCCGGTGATGAAGACCGACCTGACCGGTCTGTCCAAGTCCTCCTGGAACGCCACATTGTTCTACGAAGGCAAGGTCTTCTCCGGCCGTGTCTCGGCGACCAACCGCGATGACTACCTGACCCAGGCACCGGGTACGGAAACCGGCTTCAACCTCGATGGTTATCACGGCATGACCGGCACCACGGTCCTCGATGCCTCGATCCGCTACACGATCAGCGACCAGCTCGAACTGAGCCTGGAAGGCATCAACCTGACCAACGAAGCCTCCGACGAGTGGGTCTACTCGCCGGCCACCGGTCGCCTGCCGCTGCAGTACACCGAAACCGGCCGCCAGTTCCTGCTCGGCGTGCGCTACAAGTTCTGATTCAACGGCCGTACCCACCGGCGGCGTGAGCGATCACGCCGCCGGCTGCGCGCACGCCGCCATCGTTGCCATCCCTCGACCCTCGCCAGCACACGCACGCTGCTGCGGCGCAAGATGCCGCCCCGTGAAGGGTTTGTTACGTTTCGGATGACCAGCGGTGTCACGCGGCAATGCGCGACAGACGCTCCGGGGGAGGCCGGACGTCATGACTCATCAACATCAAAGTCGCATGGCGGCGCACCCTGGGAGGGGGTTACACACGATGGATCGACTCGACACCCGTAAAAAGACACCGGTTACCTTGCTTGCAGTCTCAATCGCGTTCGCGCTGCAGAGCGTGGCCGGCATCGCCGCGGCACAGCAGACGCCCGAAGCGGCCGCCTCGCTCAATGCAGTGGATCTGGACAAAGTGGAGGTCAAAGCGACGTACCGCGAAAGCCTGCAGCAGTCCCTGGATGAAAAGCGCTACAGCGTCGAGCAGGTCGATGCGATCTACGCCGAAGACATCGGCAAGTTCCCCGATCTGAACCTGGCCGAGTTGATGCAGCGCATCGCCGGCGTCTCGATCGATCGCGAAGGTGGCGAAGGCCAGCAGATCTCCGTGCGCGGCCTGGGCTCGGATTTCACCCGCGTGCGCATCAACGGTCTGGAAGCGCTGTCCACCGCCGGCAGCGGCACCACCGGCGTCAACCGCAGCCGCGGCTTCGACTTCAATACCTTCGCCTCTGAACTCTTCAGCCGGGTCAAGATCAACAAGACCCAGTCGGCGCAGACCGACGAGGGCTCGCTGGGTGCCACGGTCGATCTTCGCGGTTCGCGCCCGTTCGACTTCGAGGGCTTCCAGGCATCGCTCGGTGGCCAGTACGGCTACAACGAGTTGTCCAAGAATAAAGACCCGCGCATCTCCGGGCTGATCAGCAACACCTGGGCCGACGGCCGCGTCGGCGCGCTGATGTCGGTGGCCTACAGCAAGCGCACCATCTTCGAGGAAGGCTACAACCCGGTCCGCTGGGAGCACGGCAACTACCGCAACTCCAACCAGAGCACCGCGGCCAACAACGGCACCTACGGCTTCTGCAGCCCGGCCGGCTACGACCCGCAGACCCCGCGCAATCCGCTGGCCAACGAGACCGCCGCCGGTGTCGGCAGCGCCGCCAACCAGGCGCGCAGCAACGGCTGGGGCAGCTACGGCATCGATGCCACCCACTGCGGCCCCGGCCTGGACCGCCCCGCGGCGACGGCCGAGAACATCGCCGCCTACGAGACCGCGACCAACGCCTGGATCCCGCGTTACCCGCGCTATATCCGCACCGAACATGAGATCGAGCGCCTGGGCGTCACCGGCGCGCTGCAGTTCAAGGTCAGCGACGACACTCAGCTGAACCTGGACATGCTGTATTCCAAGCTCGACAAGAACGTGCGCGAAGATTCCATCGGCGCCAACCTGCACCGCACCGCGCAGTACGGCGGCAAGACCCAGATCGTGGTCCGCGAAGCACAGGCCGATGAACAGAACCGCCTGACCTACGGCGTGTTCGACAACGTGGATTTCCGCACCGAATCCACCGCGATCGAAGAGAGCACCGAGTTCAAGCAGTTCAGCCTGAACCTGGAACATCGCTTCAACGACGCGGTGCGCCTGGATGCGGTGATCGGCCACTCCGAATCCAACTACGAGCGGCCCGTCTTCTCGATGGTCAGCTTCGACAACAGCAACCTCGATGGCTTCGTGCTGGACATGCGCAACGGCAAGGTGCCTGCGATGTCCTTCCCGTTTGATCTCAATGCGGTCGACAACTGGAAGTGGCTGGGCTACGGCAGCACGCCGGTCAATGCCAACGGCACGGCGCGTGGCGGCAACATCAGCGAAGTGCGTCTGAACCCGCAGTACGTCGACAACGCCTTCGACACGGCCAAGGTCGACCTCACGTTCAACATCAATCCCACCTTCACCCTGCGCGGCGGTCTGGCCTACAAGGACTACGACATGAGCACGCAGGAGTACCGCAACATCAGCTACGGCCGCCTGTCGCAGGCGCTGCCGGCCGGTGTGGGCGTGGGTGACCTGAGCAACACGCTGAGCGGCTTCGGCAAGGGCATGGACGGCAACCTGCCCAACGCGTGGCTGGTGCCGGACTTCAACCAGATCGCCAAGCTGCTGGACATCTACTGCAACTGCAACACCGGCACGCTCGGCGGTGATTACCGCCTGGCCAGCGTCGGTCACTTCGGGGCGTCCAACAACAACTTCGACGTCAACGAGAAGAGCTACGGCAGCTACCTGCAGTTGGACTTCAACACCGACCTGCTGGGCCGCGCGTTCCGCGGCAACCTGGGCGTGCGCTACGTGCAGACCCGCATCACCGCCGATGGCTATGCGCCGTGCACGGCCACCAACGCCAATGATCTGTCCTCGGCGTGCGAGCCGTTCTTCGGCGTGGCCAGCGCCACTGCCGATCCCGGCGAGCGCCTGCAGGTCGGCACCAGGGTCGGCCACAAGTACGACGACTGGCTGCCCTCGTTGAACCTGGCCTGGGACCTGAGCGATACCTTCGTGCTGCGCTTCGGCGCGGCCAAGACCATGGCCCGCCCGACCCTGTCCAACCTGTCGCCGAGCGTCAGCGGTGGTCCCACCGCCTACTTCGATGACGACCGCAGCTACTCGATCAACCTGGGCAATCCCAAGCTCGATCCGTTCCGCTCGACCAACTACGACCTGAGCGCGGAGTGGTACTTCGACGAAGGCGCGCTGCTGTCGGCCGCGGTGTTCTACAAGGACATCGAGAGCTATGTGCAGCGCACCCGCCTGCTCACCACCTGGGCGGACATGGGCTACTCGCTGGATCTGCTGCCGACCGGCTTCAGCCCGGACACCGTGTTCAACGTGCAGAGCTACTTCAACACCCCGGGCGGCCCGCTCAAGGGCTATGAGGTGTCCTACCAGCAGCCTTTCAGCTTCCTGCCCGGCTTCTGGCGCAACTTCGGCGTGCAGCTGAACTACACGCACGTCGAATCCAAGATCAAATACATGTTCAGCTCGGGCACCGGCAGCACGATCGTCACCACCTACACCGAGAACGACCTGCTGAATCTCTCGCCGAACTCGTACAACGCCACGCTGTACTACGACGACGGCCGCTTCAGCGCCCGCGTCTCCACCAGCTACCGCGACGCGTACATCAGCACCATCCTGTCGCAGGAGAACGTGTGGGACCTGGACGGCAACCAGTTCGCCACGGCTGATGTGCAGGGCAAGTACAGCGTGGAGAACGTGGATTTCAACATGTCCTACAAGGTCAACAAGAACCTCTCGCTGACCTTCGAAGCGATCAACCTGCTCGACACCGCCGATGAGCGCTATGTCGATTCGGCGTTGTCGCTGCCGGACCGCTACACGCATACCGGGCGGCAGTACTACCTCGGCCTGCGCTACAAGTTCTGACCGTGCTGCGCCTGCCGCCACCTGTATCGCGCCCGTCCCTGTCCTTCTCTCCGGGATGGCGGGCGCGGTGCGGGGGCGGGAGGCCACCGTGAGCCGCTGACGCCCGCTGGTGGTTCCGCTGTACTGTTTCTGCTGTCGAAAGGAAGGTCCCATGCATCGCCCTGTCGCCCCCTTGATCCGTCCCTCCCGCCTGTCCGCCAGCCTGCTGGCGCTGCTGCTCGCCGGCAGTGGTACCGCCTGGGCGCAGACCGCACCGCAGCTGCTGTTCCACGTGTCGGCCGACCAGAGTCTGCAGGCCGATACCGCTGTGGGTGACCCGGTCCCCAACTTCGTGGACAAGGTGAAGCGGGTGCCCAACGGCGCGCATGGCAGCGCGATCGAATGGGCGGATGATGGCGTGTTGTCCTGGAACGCACCGGGCAACATCCAGGCACAGCGCGGCACACTCGGCTTCTTCTGGCGCTCGCGCTATGCGGTGGGTGAAGCGCCGTTCGTGATCTTCCGGGTCGGCTATGCCGACCACAGCAGCTGGGACATGGCCTGGCTGCGCATCGACTGGAATGGCCACGGCTTCGATGCCTTCGTCACCGATGCCAACCTGGCGCGCACGCGCGTGTCGTTCAAGCTCGACCAGAACCCCTCGCCGCAACAGTGGCAGCACATCGCCTTCGGCTGGGATGAGAACCACGGCGTGCGGCTGTACGTGGATGGCAGGGAGGTCGCCCGCCAGGAGACCACCGCCGACTACGATGCCGCACTCGATCAGCTCGGCCTGGCCGCGCGCGTGATGGCCCCCTACCAGGTGCAGAGCCGCTACAACTTCCTGCGCGGCAGCGATTTCGACGAGATCCGCGTCTATGACCGCCTGCTCGACCCAGCCGGCATGGCCGCGCTGGCCCGCAATGCCGCGCCCCGCACGGCAGTGGCCGAACCGGATCCGATGCGCGCCTGGCGCCATCGCCATGGCTGGGACGCTGCGCCGCCGCCGGCGCTGACCGCGCCGACCACCACGATCCGCAAGATCGAATTCGCCGATACCAAGGACCACAAGCAGTGGATGTGGAAGGCGACCGACGGCATCGCCGAAACCACCTGGCCGGGTGTCTACAACCGTTCACGGCTGCCGGGCCGCAACGATTACTTCCAGCTGCCGGACTGGAATACCTATGTAGAGGGTGGCCAGCAGCTCGACCTGACCCTGCCGGCCGGTGAGACCGTCAACCGCATCGAAGTGCGCGGCGCCGCCTTCGGCGGGTTGAGCCACAGTGTGGACGGCCAGCCAGCGCAGGCCCTGTTCGAGCGCCCGCAGGGGGTGGTCCGCAGCGTCAACCAGATCCCTGCGCAGGCGGGCGGCGTGCTGCACTTCCGCAATACCGCGCAGGAAACCCCGATCCAGGAAATCTGGGCGTACCAGGTCAGCGATGCCGCCGAGCCGGAGGGCACGGTCAAGCAGCGCTACCTGATCGACAGCCAGGCCCTGCCGGACTACACCAACATCGCGGCGCTGCGCGAGTACATCCAGGGCCGTTACCCGGCTGCCGAACGCAGCACGGTGATGGCGCTGCCCAAGGGCGCCGGCTCACGCAAGCGCACGGCCGATACGCTGCCCGCGCAGCCGATGCCGATCGTGCACGTGCTGATCCCTTCCGGCGTGAGCGACGCCCCAGCCGCACAGCCGCTGATCCGCAGCTGGGCACACAGCTGGGAGAACATGCATGACGGCCTGGACGGCATCGCGATCGATCTGCCGAAGCTGGATCTGCCCGCGACCCATGACGGCCTGATCCCGCTCAACATCCGCATCAAGGACCCGCTGTGGCCGGCGCGCGACATGATCGACGTGTCGGTCTCGGTCAAGCCGGGCCAGAAGCGCACGCTGTGGCTGGACCTGCGCGATCGCATCCTGACCGCCGACAGCCTGTGGATCTCCGTCGCGTCGGCCGCACCGGGGTTCAACGCCACCTCGCTGGACGGTGCGGAAATCCGCATGGTCTACAAGGACCGCGACGAGGCGAAGAAAGAACACATCGCCGACCGCTTCAACCAGGTGCGCGACAACTGGGGCTTCCTGGTCGAAGAACACACCACTTCCAAGCGCCAGCGCCTGTACGCGCGCGTGTACGCCGATCTCGGCGACCTGCTGCGGGTGGACCCGGACCACGAGCTCGGCCGCCTGTACTGGAACTACATCAGCTACAACAGCCAGGGCAAACCGCCGTTCACCCAGCCCGCGGCACCCAACGGCGTGCCGCTGTGGGCGTTCCGGCAGACCGAAGATCTCAAGTACGTGCGTCGCTTCATCGAGTGGTGGATCGATAACCGCCAGATCGCCTACGGTGATTTCGGCGGCGGCATCTCCGACGATTCCGACCTGACCCAGCAGTGGCCGGGGCTGGCCCTGATGGGCGTGCAGCCGGACAAGCTCAATGCCTCGCTGACCGCGCTGTCCGATGCGGTGTACCGCAATGGCATGTTCAGCAACGGCCTGAGCACCATCGAGACCGACGAACTGCATTCCTACGAGGAGGGCATCAACACCAACAGCGCGATGCTCTACCTCAACTGGGGCGATCCGCTCACCATCGAGCGCCTGATGGAAACGGTGAAGGCGTTCGACGAACGCATCATCCTGCCCAACCCGCAGGGCCATCTGCTGTTCTCCAGCAACTGGTTCGGCGGCAACAAGGTCTACCGCGAACCGAACTGGCAATGGCAGAAGCCGTATTCCTTCCCGGTGCTGCACCCGGCGTTCCTGATCGGCCAGTACAACGCCGATCCGACCGGCCGCAAGCTGGTCACCGGCCTGGCCGATGGCTATCTCGCCCACGCCTACACCGACGACAAGGGCCGCTGGGCACTGCCGAACGAGATCAACTGGGCAACCGGCAAGACCCGCGGCGGTGAGCTCAACAACGGCTCGGGCAGCGGCGACATCATGCATACCTTCTGGGCGGCATGGCGCTGGACGGGCGATGACAAGTACCTCAAGGCGCTGGATTACCGCGTCGAGCGCGGTGGGCCGGGGGCGCTGTCCAACCTGGGCGAGAACTATGTCGAGGCCCTCGGCCGCGGCGCCGAATGGAACCCGCGCTTCATCAGCGATGCCGAGGGTGGCAGCACCGGCTTCGCCAGCCTGATGGCGTGGCAGGCCACCGGCGACAAGAAGTATCTGGAAGCGCTGCATGCCGACGGCATCCAGGCCAAGGCGCAGCGCGAATACATGAACACCGAAGGCCACTGGTGGTCCGACCGTGTCGAAGCGCCAAGCGAATTCCTGCAGCGTGCACGCCTGGGCGGCATCGCGCTCAAGCGCAACCAGAGCTGGCCGGGCCACACCGTGAGCTGGCGCTTCGCCCAGCCGCAGGCCGCCGAGCAGGTCGCGCTGCTGGTGCACGCGCCCTCGCCGGACCGCTTCAAGGTGATCGCCTACAACCTGGGCAAGCACGCGGTGGAGGCGGAGATGAGCACCTGGAACGTCACCGCCGGGCAATGGCGGATGACCAGCGGCGTGGACCGCAACGGCGATGACACCATCGACGGCAAGGCCACCACGCGTGATCTCACCCTGGAACGCAGTGCCTCGACCACGCTGCGGTTCGTGCCGGGCCAGAGCCAGGTGTTCGAGTTCGAGCTGGTGCAGGCTGGCACCCCGGTCGAACAGCGGCCCGACCTCGGCATCGGGCGCGGCGATGTGCGCGTGGACGGGCGCCAGGTGCAGGTGACCGTGCACAGCCTGGGCCATGTCGCGACCGGTGTGGGCG
This sequence comes from Stenotrophomonas sp. Steno-Z10-BAI, assembly GCF_056393115.1. Lineage (NCBI taxonomy): Bacteria > Pseudomonadati > Pseudomonadota > Gammaproteobacteria > Lysobacterales > Lysobacteraceae > Stenotrophomonas > Stenotrophomonas sp. Steno-Z10-BAI. Next base: position 104,684 of record NZ_JBWJOZ010000008.1, read on the forward strand.
TGGCAGTGCTGGAAGATGCCAGGGGCCGTGAGCTGGCCCGGGCCGAGATTCCGAGGTTGGCGGCGCCGAGCGACCTGCTGCCGAAGACCACGATTGTCAGCCTGCCGTTGCCGGCCGGGGATCGCGGTGGCCTGCGCGTACGGGTGATGCAGGCCGACGGTGCGGCCGAAGTGACCCAGCGCAACAATGGGGTGGCGCTGGACCCGTAACGCCATGCGGTGCATGGCGCTGCCGGCTCCCGGCCCCTGTCTGGCTCACAGCGTGACCTGCCCCTCGATGCAGGTCACACAGTCGCCACCGATCCACAACGCATCGCCCACCCGCTCCACCCGCAGCCGCCCGGCACGGCCGATCGCCGTGCCCTGGCTGATCACATAGCGATCCGGTGCTTCGCCGGTGGCCAGCAGCCAGCGCGCGATGCCGGCATTGAGGCTGCCCGTGGCCGGGTCTTCCGGCGCGCCGTCGCCGGCAATGAAGGCGCGGCTCTCGTACTGGGCCTCGTCTCCATCACTGGGCAGCCAAGGCCCGAACACACCCACCTTCACGCCCTCCAGCTGCGCATAGTCCGGCTGGACCGCAAGTACGGCCGCACGATCACGCAGGCGCAGTGCCAGCCAGCCGGTACCGTTGTCTGCCCAGCGCGCGTCCACGACGTCCTCCGCGGCTACGCCGAGACCGCGGCGCACCTGTTCGCGCAGTGCCGGTGCCAAGGGCTCGCCGCGCAGCAGCGGCGGCGCCAGGAATGCCAGACCGGACGCGCTGCGCCGTATCCGCACCAGGCCGATCCCGCACTCCTGCACGATCTCCTCGCCCTTCGGCACGCCACCATGCGCCAGCCACGCATGGCAGCTGCCCAGGGTGGGATGCCCGGCGAACGGCAGCTCTTCCAGCGTGGTGAAGATGCGCACGCGATAATCCGCCTGCGGATCGGTCGGCGGCAGCAGGAAGGTGGTCTCGCTCAGGTTGGTCCAGCGGGCGAACGCGGTCATGCGAGCGTCGTCCACGCCTTCTGCATCGAGCACCACGGCCAGCGGATTGCCGCGCAGCGGATCCTGGCTGAAGACATTGACCTGTTGGAACGGCAGCGTAGGCATGGCGGAACGTCGGGAAACGGGTGGAGTGCGCATGATGCGCGGCACCGCGGCGTCGGGTCGAGCGCTGCGCCCGGTCGCACCCTAGGCTGCGTCGGTTTCCATCACCTGCACGCGGCGCTGGTACCAGTCATCGGCCTCGGGTTCGAAGACGGCGCTGCGGGTCATCTCGCCCTGGTACACGTGTACCGAGATCGCCAGGTCGTCATCGCTGGTGTTGCGGATGGTGTGGTACTCGTGCGGCGGGATCAGGCTGCCGGCACTGCCGCAGTCGCCCAGCACGGGCTGCTCCGGGCGGAAACGGAAGCGTTCGCCGTCGCGCTCCAGCAACTGGTACTGGGTGATCGCCAGTTGGCCCAGCCAGACCCCCTCCACGCACCACAGCCCGCTGTGGTCGTGCAGCGGCGTGCCCTGCCCCGGCCCCCAGCTCATGGCGACGATGCTGTAGCCGTGCTCCGGGCTGCGATACAGCTCGCGGCGGGCATAGTGATCCTCGATCGGGTGGTGCACGCAGGCCGGCAGCTGGATGCGGCTGTCGGCGATCGCCTCGCGCAACGCCGCGCGCAGCGTGGCGGCGATCTGGTGCGCGTGCTCGTGCTGGACGGCATGGTCGACGGCGGCGATCAATCGATCACGGCCATGGAACGGAGGAAACGGGTTGCATTGGTCTTGCATGCCCCGAGTCTAGGCGATCCCGGTGAACAGCGTGTTTGACCTGAATCACATCCAATCGACCCACAATCCCCGACGTAGCAATCTATTCGAAAGAATTCGAAGGGTCCGCCTATCGATCAGGGAATCAGCAACGGTCGCAACGACGGGACCTGCCCGGCCAGTTCCTCGGTGACCAGCGTGGCGAACAGCGCCGCGCCATCCGGGCCCAGGTGGGTGTAATCGAACGCGACCTTGGCCTGCCCCATGGGCTCGGTGACGGCGTTGTTCTGCGCGGCCGGTGCGCCAGCCACGGGCGCTGCGCCCACAGTCGTGCCCTCCAGCGCTGCGCTGACCTGGGCGGGCGTGGCGGCCGCCTGCGCCAGCGGCATGGCCGCGACCGGCCCCAGCGCCTGTACCACCGCGCGGCTGCGCGCGTGCAGGTCCACCAGGGGCACCTCCAGCTCGCGCGCCACGGCGCGGACCGCCTCGGCCCAGGGGGCCAGGTCATCGATCAGCACGCCATCGGCGAACTGGCGTCGGGTCAACGGGGTCAGCAGCACCGGCTGCGCACCGGCGGCACGGATCTCACGCACATAGCGGCGCAGGTTGTCCGGGAACTCGCGCTGCAGATCGGTGGAGCGGCCCGGCTTGCCGGGCTGGTCGTTGTGGCCGAACTGGACCAGTACCCATGTGGTGGCATAGCCGGGCGTGCGCATCTCCGCCTCGGCCAGCGCCCACGAGCCCTCGGCGCGGTAGTTGTAGGTACTGCGGCCGCCACGGGCCAGGTTGGTGCAGGTCAGGAACGAGGTCACGTGCCGCGCGCAGAAGGCCGGGCCCCAGCCGCCCTGCACGGCCGTGGTGGAATCACCGACCAGCACGATCTTGCTGGCCCGGATCGGGGTCGGGGCCGGGCGATCCAGCACCGCCGGATCCACGGCGGCCTGCGCCGCGCTCATCAGGCCGAACAGCGCGCTGCCCAGCAGCCAGGACGTACACCGCATCAGAACGTACCTCGTTGAATGAAGGGGGCCTGCTGATAGAGGCGACGCTCGCCACCGCGCGGGTCGTCGGCCTGCTGTGGGGGGGTATCGAACAGCATCGTTTCGCGGCGGGCCAGCGAATAGGTCTGCCAGCGTGGCAGTCCGCCGTGATTTGGATCGCCATGGCGGGCGAAGGCGATCAAGGCCTCGCTCATCGTGGCCGCCACGCGGGTCGCCGCTTCGCTGTCACCGGTGCGCGAGCCGGGCCGATCGGTGGTATCGAACACCAGCGGGATATCCAGCGTGTGGAAAGCGCCAAACTTGCCGCCGTCCAGCGGCGAGCCCCAATCGAGTTGATAGGCCCAGGTGGGTGCGCCCTGGCGCGCACGCGCCTCCAGTTCCTCCACCGCACCGCGCCACGAACGACCGGCGGTGGTGGCCGCGAAGAACACTTCCGAAGGCGTGTAATGCGGATACAGGCGGCGGTACTCGGCGATCACCACCGAGGGCAGCAGGTCCACGTACTGCTCTTTTTCCAGCTTGGCCGGCAGCGTCTCCCAGGTCAGTGCGAAGTTGGCCGGGTCGTTGCCGAGGAAAGCGCGGGTTTCATCGTGGGTGTTGCCGATCACCATCGGAATCCCGGCGGACTGCGCGGGCGCCTCCGGCCAGAACGGATGCACCGGCAACGAACGCCCGTCGAGCACCGGCCCGACGTAGAGACTGCTGTTCTCCACGCGCGAAGGGTCGCGCGCACGGGTGGCGGCCAGCAGCGCTTCCATCGGCATCGTGCGCAACGCGTCGGCATCGGCTGCGCCCACCGCCTGCATCGCGATCTGCGCGCGCTGGGTGGCGGCACGCGGGCCGGCCGCGGTCACCTGCTGCCCGCTCATGGTCCACGCGCGCTGGAACAGGCCGCGCGCGGCGGGCATGGCCATCAGCGTGGCGATCTTCGCGCCGCCGCCGGATTGCCCCACCACGGTGATGTTGCCCGCATCGCCGCCGAACTCGGGCGCATGCTGGCGCACCCACTGCAGCGCCTGGACCAGATCGAGCTGGCCGACGTTGCCGGAATCGGCGAAACGCGCATCGCCCAGCTGCGCCAGGTACAGATAGCCGAACACATTGAGGCGATGGTTGACCGTGACCACCACCACGTCGCCGCGCCGGCACAACGCGCTGCCGTCGTACAGCGGGTCGCTGCCCGAGCCGTTGTTGTAGGCGCCGCCGTGGATGTAGAACACGATCGGGCGCTTGCCGCCATCGCGCAGCGCCGGGGTCCACACATTGAGGTAGAGGCAGTCTTCGCTGCCCGGCCCTTCGCTGCCGCCCTGCGGCGCGGCATTGCCGTACGCCAGCGCATCACGCACGCCGCGCCAGGCCGATTCCTGCACGGCCGGCTGGAAGCGCCGGGCGGCGGTATCGGCGCCGTAGGGAAGGCCGCGGAACACGTGGATGCCCTGCTCCTGCTGCCCGCGCACGCGGCCACTGCGCACGCGCGCCAGCGGCGCGGCATCGTGGCGCGGGCCGGGCACGCCCGCGAAGGCGGGCAGCAGGGGCAGGCTGGTCGCACCGAGCATCACGGCATAGCGCGCGCTGTCGCGCAGGAAACGGCGCCGCTGCAGGTCGGCGGGGGAATCAGTCATGGCGCGCGGGCTCCGTGTGGCGCGAGGGAATCCAGCGCAGCGCCAGCTCAGGCCACTGCGCGGCGGTCAAACCGGCCGGGATGCGCACGCCGAAGCCATGGCCGCCGAACGGGAACAGATGCATTTCGGTGGTGACACCGGCGCGCAGCAGCGCCTGGTAATACACCAGGCTGTTGTGCACCGAGACCACGTTGTCGTCCTGCGCATGCACCAGGAAGGTCGGCGGCGTATCGGCGCGGACCTGATCCTGCATCGAAAACTGCTGCTGCAGCGCCGCATCCGGATGCGGCCCGAGCAGACGGGTACGCGAGCCGGTATGCGCATGCGTGCCCATGTCGATCACCGGGTAGATCAGCAGCGCGACATCCGGCCGCGCGCTGAGCGCATCGATGGCATCGCGATGCGGATAGGCCGGTGCATCGAAGCCGTTGCTCAACCGCGCGGCAACGTGCCCGCCGGCCGAGAAACCCATCACCCCGATGCGCTGCGGATCAATCTGCCATCGCGCGGCATCGGCGCGGATCACCCGCATCGCACGCTGGGCATCGGCCAGTGCGGCCTGGCGATCACTGCGGCCGGCGGGCAGCCGGTAACGCAGCACGAACAGGGTCACCCCACCCTGCTCGACGAACGCCGGCACCAGCGCGGTGCCTTCCTTGTCGAGCACGATGCGCTGATAGCCGCCGCCCGGCACCACCAGCAGGGCGCTGCCATTCGGGCGCGCCGGCCGGTATACGACCAGGTAGGGCGCACTGACGTTGTCGATGTAGCGGTCCGTCAGCGCCGGATCGCGGCTGCGCTCGATCACGTTGGGCACGGTGGCCGGGCCGCCTTCGCCGGGCACCTGGCCGTCCGGCCACAGCACGATGCGATCGGGGGCGCCGGCGGCCGGTTCGGTTTCCGGTACGGCACGCTCGGCCGCGTGGGCCAGGCCGCCGGCCAGCAGCAGGAGAGTCAGCATGGGCAACGCGAGGAAGCGGCGCATCCGGGTACGTCCTTGGGCATGGGAACAGGCATCGTGCCTGACCGGCAGCCGTTCTGATGCGCTGCACATTGCCAATGACACCGGTTTACCATATACAGCACATCCAACCGCTGTCGATTGGCAGTGCAACAATTTTTCCGGGAGACCCGCTTGAGCAACGACCACGGCAAACAGGACCTGCCCGACCAGGGGTTGGGCGAGATCGCCCGGCACTTCGTCAGCGCCCGCCAACACGGCCAATCCCTGCCCGATTTCCCGGGAACGATCCCGGAAGACCTGGTCACCGCCTATCAGGTACAGGACCAGGCCATCGGCCTGTGGGACGACCAGGTGGTCGGCTGGAAGGTCGGCTACATCGCCGCCGAGCGCCGCGATGCCTCGGGCGATGATCGCCTGCTGGGCCCCATCTTCTCGCGTCAGCTCTGGAATGCTACCGGTGGAACAGTCGAGATTCCGGTGTTCGTCGGCGGGTTCGGCGCGGTCGAGGCCGAGTACGTGATCCAGCTGCAGGAAGACGCCCCGGCGGACAAGCTGCACTGGACCCCCGAAGAGGCCGAGGCGCTGCCCGCCAGGCTTTTCATCGGTGTGGAAGTGGCCAGCAGCCCGCTGGCGACGATCAACAAGCTCGGCCCGCGCGTGGTGGTGTCGGACTTCGGCAACAACAACGGCCTGGTGCTGGGCACCGAGATCGCGGACTGGACGCGCCTGGATGACGCCGACCTGCGTGCGGAAACCCGCATCGAAGGCGAGGTGGTCGGCACCGGTGGCGCGACCCTGCTGCCCGGTGGCCTGCGCACCGCCTATGCGTTCGCGCTGGGGCGTTCGGCGCAGCGTGGGCGGCCGTTGAAGGCCGGCGATCTGATCGCCAGTGGCAACGCCACCGGCATCCACGACATCGCCGTGGGCCAGCAAGCATTGATCCGTTTCGTCGGCTACGGCGACATTACCTGCAAGGCCATCGCCGCCGGATAACCGCGCGGACATGGCGAGCACGCTTGGGAGGGCGCAGATGTTCACTCGCAGAAGTTTCCTGGCTACCAGTCTGGGCGCGCTTGCCGCGCCCGCGCTGACAGCCTGTTCGCGGTCATCCAACGCCGCACCGGCCGGTGCGCAGCTGTTGACCGCCACCGACGTCCACGTCGCCGATTACCCCACCGTCACCGCGGTGAAATGGATCGGGAAGACGCTGGAAGAAAAAACCGGCGGCCGGCTGCGGCTGCGCCAGTACCACTCCGGCCAGCTCGGCCGTGAGTCCGAGGCGATCGACATGGCCCGCTTCGGCGCCATCGATATCACCCGCGTCTACTCCGGCGCGCTCAACAACGCGTTTCCGCTGACCCAGGGCCTGTGCCTGCCGTATGTGTTCGAGTCGGTGGCGCACATGCGCCGCGCGCTCGATGGCGGCGTCGCCGATACGGTCCTGCAGGGCTTTGAAACGCGCGATCTGGTCGGCCTGGCCATCTACGATTCCGGTGCGCGCTGCTTCTACAACACCAAGCACCCCATCGTGGAGCCCAAGGACCTGCACGGCCTCAAGCTGCGCGTGGCCTCCTCGGACATCTTCATCCAGCTGATGCGCCTGCTCGGTGCCAACCCGACCCCGATGTCGCTGGGCGACACCTTCTCGGGCATGGAAACGCACATGATCGACGGTGCGGAAAACAACATGCGCAGCTTCCACTCCAGCCGTCATTTCGAGGCCGCGCACTACTGGTCGCAGAGCGATCACTCCTACGCACCGGACGTGCTGCTGATGTCGCGCCAGAGCTTCGATGCGCTGAGCCCGGCCGACCGCACCCTGGTGATCGAGACCGCACGTGAATCGGTGCAGGTGATGCGCGAGCAGTGGGATGCCTCGGAAAACAACGCCCGCCAGGCCGTGGCCGATTTCGGCATCAGATTCAACGAGGTCGACATGCCGGCCTTCCGCAAGGCCGCCGACCCGCTCCTGCAGCGTTACCTGCAGCAGCCGGAGCTGGCCGCCCTCACCCGTCGCATCCGCGACTTCGCCTGAGGCTCCGACGCGATGTCCGACTCGACTTCCGAAACCGTCATCACCCCCACCGCGCCGCAGCGCCTGCTCAACGTGATCGCCGATGTGGCGATCTACATTGCCGTCATCGCCCTGCTCGGCCTGGTGGTGGTGCAGGGCTGGCAGGTGTTCGCCCGCTATGTGATCAATGATTCGCCCAGCTGGACCGAGCCGGTCACGCTGCTCCTGCTGGCCACGGCGATGAGCCTGGGTGCGGCCACCGGCGTGCATACTCGCCGCCACTTCGGCTTCTTCCTGCTGGCCGCCCACATGGGCCCGGGCCTGCGCCGTGCGGTGGACGTGTTCGCCGCGCTGGTGGTGGCCGTGCTGGGCGTGGTCATCGCCTGGTGGGCGGCCGTGCTGCTGATGGACGGCCTGGATATCAAGGCCGCCGGCGCCCACCTGCCGCAGAGCATCAACTACCTGCCCCTGTCGATCGGTGGCGCCTTGATGGCGATCTTCGCCGCGAACCAGATGGCGCTGGCTGTACGGCCGGCCGATGCCGTTGCCGAGGGAGATCGCTGAGTCATGGGTATTACGATTCTTTTCACCGTGTTCGCGGTGCTGTTGCTGCTCGGTGTGCCGGTCGCGTTCGCGCTGGCCGCCGCCGCCCTGGCCACCCTGTGGTACCTGGATCTGCCGACGCTGGTGCTGGTCCAGCAGATCTCCGCCGGTACCGGCTCGGCTTCACTGATCGCCATTCCCTTGTTCATCTTCGCCGGTGAAATCATGATGCGCGGCGGCATCTCCGAGCGCCTGATCTCACTGGCATCCTCGCTGGTGGGGCGCATGCGCGGTGGCCTGGGCCAAGTGTCGATCCTGTCCTCGCTGTTCTTCGGCGGTGTGTCCGGCTCGGCCATCGCCGATGTCTCGGCGGTCGGTGGCACGATGATCCCGCAGATGGTCAAGCGCGGTTACGACCGCGACTTCGCGGTCAACGTCAGCATCACCGCCGCGCTGGTGGCGCTGCTGGTACCGCCGTCGCACAACCTGATCCTGTTCTCGGCCGCCGCCGGTGGTGGGCTGTCGATCGCCGATCTGTTCGCGGCCGGTATCGTGCCGGCGCTGCTGATGACCGTCGTCCTGATGATCACCGGCTATCTCGTGGCACGCCGCCGCGGTTACGGCGTGGAGATCTTCCCGGGCTGGCGTGCGGTGCTGCTGCGCCTGGTCTCGGCGCTGCCTGGCCTGGGCCTGGTCGCGCTGATCTTCATCGGTATCCGTGCCGGCATCTTCACCGCGGTGGAGAGCGCGGCGATCGCCGTGGTCTACGCGCTGCTGGTGACCACCGTGCTGTACCGCCAGCTGGACTGGCGCGAGTTCCTCGGCACGGTCACCCATGCCGCGCGCAGCACCGGTGTGATCCTGTTCGTGATCGCCACGGCGGCCGTGTTCGGTTGGCTGCTGGCGTATCTGGAAGTGCCGTCGGCCGCGGTCAACTTCCTGCAGTCGTTCGCGCACAGCCAGTTCATGGTGCTGTTGATGATCGTGGTCATGCTGTTGCTGCTGGGCACCTTCATGGACCTGGCGCCGATGATCCTGATCTGCACGCCGATCTTCCTGCCGGTGGCCAAGGCCTACGGCATCGATCCGATCCACTTCGGCCTGGTGCTGGTGCTGACCGGTGGCCTGGGCCTGGTGACACCGCCGGTGGGCTCGGTGCTGTTCATCGGTACCGCGATCGGCAAGATCAGCGTCGGTGAGAGCATGCGCTCGATCTGGCCGTTCTGGTTCGCTGCGCTGGGCGTGCTGTTGATCGTCACCTTCTTCCCGGAAATGTCGCTGTGGCTGCCCGCCCTGCTGCGCGCGTAAGCGTGCGGCGGCTCGCGGTACTGCTGTGGATCGCCCTGCCCTGCGCCGTCATGGCGCAGGGCCAGGACATCCCGCTGCGCGGCTTCCAGGACGGCATCAACCATTGGCAGAGCGGGCACGGCACGGACTACCCGCGCTATGCCCCCGATCAGTACCGACAGATCGCCGACACCCTGGTGGCGCTGCAACGCCATGGCGGCGGCTGGGCGGTCAACCAGGATCCGCAGCGGATCCTCGACGATGCCGCCAAGGCACAGGTGCTGGCTGACCAGGCCACGCCGGGCGGCAGCTTCGACAACCGCAACATCTACACCCAGGTCAGCTACCTGGCCGAGGCCTTCGCGCGCAGCGGCGATGCCCGCTACCGCGACGCGGCCGTGCGCGGCCTGGATTTCATCCTCGCCGAGCAGGTCCCCCGCTGTGGCGGCTGGCCGCATTCGGTGCCCTCGCGCACCTCGTACCACGGGCACATCACGTTCGCTGACGACGTCACCAGCGGCGTGCTGACCACGCTCCGGCGCATCCAGCGTGAACCGGCGTTCGGCTTCATCACCGCCGATCAACGTGCCCGCGTGGACGCGGCCGTGACCGCCGGTGATGCCTGCCTGCTGCGCCTGCAGGTGCGCCAGGACGGCGTGCCGACGATCTGGGCCGGGCAGTACGACCGCACCACCCTGCTGCCCGCGCAGGGGCGGAAATTCGAACTGCCGGCGCTGGTCACCGACGAGAGTGTCGGCGTGGTCCGCTACCTGATGTCGATCCCGGATCCTTCGCCGCAGGTGGTCGTCTCGGTCAACGCCGCGATGGCGTGGTTCCAGACCCACGCGTTGACCGGGTGGCGGCTGGAGACCTTCGAAACGACGCCGGAACAGTTCGCGTTCCACCGCACCACGGTCGACCGCCGCCTGGTCGCCGATGCGGGCGCGCCGCCGCTGTGGGGGCGCTTCCACGACCTGCACGACAGTGGCGTGCTGCTGGCCAACCGCGAGGGCGAACGCGTCGCCACGTTCAACGACATCCCGCGCGAGCGCCGCACCGGCTATCACTGGTACGGCACCTGGCCGCAGGCCCTGATCACCACCGAGTACCCACGCTGGCAACAGCGTCTTGCCGGGACCGGGGCGCGCTGAGCGCAGCCGGCCCACGATACGTTCAAGGGAGAAAGACGATGCACCTGAGGAAGACCCTGGCCAGCTTCGCCACCGCTTGCCTGCTGCTGGCAGGCGCCGGCCACTCCGCCGAGCCGGCCACCCACTGGACGCGCGGGATCGAGAACCAGCGCCAGGCCGATCTGGGCAACGGCACCTTCCTCAATCCGGTGTTCGCCGGTGATCGCCCGGATCCTTCCGTGCTCAAGGATGGCGAGGATTACTACCTCACGCTGTCCTCGTTCGATGCCTACCCCGGCCTGCCGATCTGGCACTCGCGCGATCTGGTCAACTGGCAGCCGCTGGGCCACGCGATCACCAGGAACGTAGGTGCGATCTGGGCCCCGGACATCGTCAAGCACGGCAGCCGCTATTACATCTATTTCCCGGCCCGCACCGGCGAAACCCGCAGCAACTTCGTGGTCTGGGCCGACAGCATCAACGGCCCGTGGAGCGAGCCGATCGACATCGGCCTGGGCGGCTACATCGATCCCGGCCATGCGGTGGGCGAAGACGGCAAGCGCTATCTGTTCCTCAGCGGTGGCGACTACGTGCAGCTGGCCGATGACGGCCTGAGCGTGGTCGGCACGCCCAAGCACGTCTACGACGGCTGGAAATACCCGGAAAGCTGGGACGTGGAGGCCTATGCGCAGGAAGGCCCGAAGATCAATTTCCGCGATGGTTGGTACTACATGACCACTGCTGTGGGCGGCACCGCCGGCCCGCCGACCGGGCACATGGTGATCACCGCGCGCTCGCGCTCGATCCACGGCCCGTGGGTGAATGCGCCGAACAACCCGATCATGCGCACCCGGTCGGCCGCCGAGCCGTGGTGGTCGCGCGGCCATGCCACGGTCATTGAAGGCACCGACGGGCGCTGGTGGATGATGTATCACGGCTACGAGAACGGGTACTGGACGCTGGGCCGCCAGGCGCTGCTGGAGCCGATCGAATGGACCGCCGATGGCTGGTTCGTGGCCAAGGGCGGTGACCTCGGCCAGCCGCTCGCCAAACCGTCGGGCACCTCGGTCGGCCAGCACGGCATGGCCTTGTCCGACGATTTCCGCGGCAGCACGCTCGGTGCGCAGTGGTCGTTCTTCAACCCGGCCCAGGACGAGTACAAGCGTTTGGCCTTCACCGGCAAGGGCATGGTGCTGCAGGGCAAGGGCAGCACCCCGCGCGACAGCTCGCCGCTGACCGCCATCGCCGGCGACAAGGCCTACCAGTTCGAGGTCGAGATGGAGATCGCCCCGGGCGCGGTGGGCGGTGCCCTGCTCTACTACAGCGACCGCCTGTATGTGGGCGTGGGCAGCAACGGCGAGAAGTTCATCATGCACCGCTACGGCGAGGAGCGCCCCACCCGGCTGACCCCCAGCGCCACCGGCGGCACGCTGTGGCTGCGGGTGACCAACAACCGCCATATCGTCACCATCCACTCCAGCACGGATGGTAAAACCTGGCAGAAGTACCCGGTTCAGATGGAAGTCTCCGGCTACCATCACAATGTGGCAGGCAAGTTCCTGGCCCTGAAGCCGGCGATCTATGCTGCTGGCGACGGCAAGGTCCAGTTCCGGAATTTCCGCTACCGCGCCCTCGATTGAGCTCCCCGCTAGAATCCCTTGACTCATCCCCGGTTTGAACGACATGTCATTGCGCAGCAAAACCGATCCGTCGCCGCACGGATTGACCAAAGGCAAGGCCGCCACGATCAACGACATCGCGCGTCTGTCCGGGGTATCGAAGAAGACCGTTTCGCGCATCATCAACAACTCACCGCTGGTGCGTAAGGACACGCGCGAGAAGGTTGAAGCACTGATGCGCGAGGTCGGTTACACGCCCGATCCGCTGGCCCGCGGGCTGGCCTTCCGGCGCTCGTTCCTGATCGGCATGGTGTACGACAACCCGACCGCCCAGTACATCGTGGACATGCAGTACGGCGCGCTGGATGCGCTGCGCGGCTCCAGCTTCGAGCTGGTCGTGCACCCCTGCGATTCGCGCAGCCCCGGCTACATCGACGGTGTGCGCCGCTTCGTGCAGCAGCAGAAGCTGCACGGCGTGATCCTGGTGCCACGTGCCTCCGAAGACCAGGCGCTGGTGGACATGCTCGATGAAATCGGCTGCCGCTTCACCCGGATCGCCTCGCTGCCGCTGGATGATACCTCGCAGATGGTGGTCACCCACGACCGCGACGGTGCCGCCGAAGCGGCCGATTACCTGCTCTCGCTGGGCCACCGCGACATCGCCCTGGTGACCGGCCCGAGTGCCTACCGCTCGGCGCACGAACGCACCGCCGGCTTCATCGATGCCCTCGCCAAGCGCGGCATCGAGCTTCCCCCGGCACGCATCGTGGAGGCCGGTTACACCTTCGAATCCGGTGTGGCCGCGGCCGAGAAGCTGCTGCTGGGCAAGCAGCGCCCGACCGCCATCTTCACCGGCAACGATGAAATGGCCGCCGGTATCTACAAGGTCGCGCTGCGTGCGGGCATCAACATCCCGCGCCAGCTCTCGATCATCGGCTACGACGACAGCCCGCTGGCCTCGCGCCTGTGGCCGTCGCTGACCTCGGTGCGCCGGCATACCCGCGACACCGGCCGCACAGCGGCGGCGATGCTGATCCAGCCCGACGGCCAAGCCGTGATGCAGCACGCCAGCGTCCGCCCGCACCTGATCGTGCGCGACTCCTGCCAGCCCCCCGAGGATTGACGCCCAAGGCGTCAACCCTCGGTAGGTCACGACCGTTGGTCGTGACGCTTCTTCTGTCGTCCCCCCTGTTCTGTCGTGTCGCCTTCTGTCCCGACCCCGTCCGCGGGCCACCCGGCCTATCCTGCGCTGCAAAATGACACCGGTTTACCAACTGGCTACAATCACCTGGAATCGTGCCGGGGCCGACGCATCGCCCCACCCCTGCTCTGGAGACGCCATGTACTGCAAGACCCATTACGCCACCCATCCCGACGCCATCAAGGGCGCCAGCAATGACGACCTGCGCGATCTGTACCTGCTCGACGGTCTGTTCAACGCCGATGCGGTGACCCTGAAGTACACCCACTACGAGCGCTTCGTCCTCGGCGGTGCGGCCCCGGTCAACGGCCCGGTCTCGCTGCCCAAGCAGACCGAACCGGCCTCGGCCGCCGGCCATGCCTTCCTGGAGCGCCGCGAGCTGGGCGTGATCAACGTCGGCGCCGGCAGCGGCACCGTCACTGTCGATGGCACCGTGTTCAAGCTCGGGCCGAAGGATGGCCTGTACGTGGCCATGGGCAGCACCGAGGTGGTGTTCGCGTCCGATGACGCCGCCACTCCGGCCCAGTTCTACCTGGCCTCGACCCCGGCGCATGCGCGCTTCGAGACCAAGGCGCTGTCGATCAAGGATGCCGTGGCCCTGGACCGTGGCGCGCTGGAAACCAGCAACGAGCGCACCATCTACCAGTACATCGTGCCGGCCACCTGCCAGTCCTCGCAGCTGCTGCTGGGCCTGACCGTGCTCAAGCCGGGCAGCGTCTGGAACACCATGCCGCCGCACCTTCACGACCGCCGCAGCGAGGTCTATTTCTACTTCGATCTGGGCCAGAACGACCGCGTGTACCACTTCATGGGCGAGCCGGACGCGCAGCGCCACATCGTCATCCAGAACAACGAAGCCGTCGTGTCGCCGCCGTGGTCGATCCACATGGGCGCCGGCACCAGCAACTACGCCTTCATCTGGGCGATGGGCGGTGAGAACCTGGATTACACCGACATGCACGTGCTGGACATCTGCCAGCTCAAGTGACCCCGACGCGCCGCCGGCATCGCGCCGGCGGCGTCTGTTACGCATTGGAGAAGGACTACATACGCAATGGCTAATCCGTTCAGTCTGGAAGGCAAGGTCGCCCTCGTCACCGGTGGCAACACCGGCCTGGGCCAGGGCATCGCGGTCGCATTGGCGCAGGCCGGTGCCGACGTCGCCGTGGCCGGCATCGCGCCGCCCACCGAGACCATCGCCAAGATCACCGCGCTGGGCCGCCGCTGCCTGGCGATCGAAGCGAACCTGATCAGCATCGAGCCGGTCGAGCGCGTCATCCGCGAAACCATCGAAGGCCTGGGCGGCCTGGATATCCTGGTCAACAACGCCGGCCTGATCCGCCGCGCCGATGCGGTGGAGTTCAGCGAGCAGGACTGGGATGACGTGATGAACGTCAACATCAAGTCCGCGTTCTTCATCTCGCAGGCCGCCGGCAAGCATTTCATCGCACAGGGCCGCGGCAAGATCATCAACATCGCCTCGATGCTGTCCTTCCAGGGCGGTATCCGCGTGCCGTCGTACACGGCCAGCAAGAGCGGCATCGCCGGCATCACCCGTCTGCTCGCCAACGAATGGGCCAGCAAGGGCATCAACGTCAACGCGATCGCCCCGGGCTACATGGCGACCGACAACACCGCCGCGCTGCGCGCCGACGAGGACCGCAACAAGTCCATCCTCGATCGCATCCCGGCCGCACGCTGGGGCACCCCGGAAGACCTCGGCGGTACCGCCGTGTTCCTGGCCTCCAGCGCCTCGGACTACGTCAACGGCGCGGTGCTGCCGGTCGACGGTGGTTGGCTCGCCCGGTAACACCATCGCGACGCGCTGGCGCGCCCACGATCTGCGCTGCAGATCGTGGGCTCCGGTAGTGCCGGCCGCTGGCCGGCAGCTCTTCACCCAGGAGCATGACCATGCTGCGTTTGCTGTTGTCCCTGTCGCTGCTTCTCGCGGCCCCCAGCGTGCTGTGTGCCCCGCACCGCATCTTCATTGCCGGGGATTCCACCGCCGCCGAGTACGGCCCGGAGCGCGCGCCACAGGCCGGCTGGGGCCAGGCCTTGCAGAGCTATCTCGATCCCGCCGTGTGGGAGGTCCGTAACCACGCCAAGGGCGGCCGCAGCACCCGCAGCTTCATCGACGAGAAACGCCTGGATGCGATCGCCGCCGAGCTTCAGCGCGGTGACGTGCTGCTGATCCAGTTCGGCCACAACGACGCCAAGTTCGAAGACCCCACGCGCTACACCGATCCTGCCACCGCGTACCCGCAGTTCCTGATGCGCTACGTGCAGCTGGCCCGCGACAAGGGCGCCACGCCGGTGCTGATCACCCCGGTGGCGCGGCTGCTGTATGACTTCGGTTCGCTGCTGGACACGCACGGTGTGTATACCCAGGCGGTGAAGGCGCCGGCCACCCGCGAGCAGGTCGCGCTGATCGATCTCAACGACAGTTCCACGCGCTGGATCCGCGGGCTGGGCGAGCAGGGTGCCAAGCCGTACTTCCTGTTCGTGCCCGAGCAGAACAAGGCCGATGGCACGCACTTCAGTGTGGCAGGGGCGACCGCAGTGGCGTGTCTGGTGATGCGCGACTGGGTGGCGTTGCAGCCCGGACTCACGTCGGCGCTGAAGCGCGATATCGACTGCGAGGTGCGCAGTGCGGGGCAGGGCGGTGAGGCCGCCAGGCCCTCGCGCGTGGTCCACGAGCGTGACATCGCGGTGACCCAGCCCGGCCCGCATGGTGGAGCGGGGCCGACCACGGCGTATCCGTTTTTCGCCGAAGACACCGACCTCCCGTTCGTGCTTCGCAAGCGCGTGCTGCACAAGGGGGCCGGCATCGGCCTGCATCCCCAGCACAAGGACGAGATTTACTACATCGTCAGCGGGCAGGGCAGCTACGTGCTGGATGGGACGCAGTACGACGTGGCGGCGGGGGATGCGCTGCTGACGCGAACGGGCAGTTCGCATGCGCTGCAGCAGGTGGGGGAGATGGATCTGGTCGTGCTGCTGGCGTATCCGCGATGAAAAGCAGCAGCGCATGACCCGGCTCCACCCATTGCCAACCTTCAAAAGCTCCCGAGGCTTTTGAAGGTTAGGTGTCTAAACTTCAACCGCCCCGGTGAATTGCGTCACGACGTTACACGTCGCCGCCGTCTTCCCAGCCTTCGCCCGTGCCCTTCTGGAACACGCGGTCACCGTCCTGCACCTCACCGGCCGGCAGATGCTCCTTGGCCTCCAGCGCGGCATAGATCGGGGTGAAGTCCGGTGCGGTCGCGGCCATCAACTGCTCGAAGCTGTCGATGACGAAGTAGGTTTTCTGGAAGGTGTCGATGCGGTAGCGGGTGCGCATGATCCGCTCCAGATCGAAGCCGATCCGGTTCGGCGCCGCCGACTCCAGCGAGTACAGCGATTCGCCCTTGGAGGAGACGATGCCGGCGCCATAGATGCGCAGGCCTTCCTCGGTGTTGATCAGGCCGAACTCCACCGTGTACCAGTACAGCCGCGTCAGGTGCTGCAGCGCCTCCGGGCCGATCGCATGCGCCTTGACGCCACCGCGGCCGTAAGCGGCCATGTAGTCGGCGAACACCGGGTTCATCAGCAACGGCACGTGTCCGAACAGGTCATGGAACATGTCCGGCTCGGCGATGTAGTCGATCTGGTCCGGGCGACGGATCCACCACGTCACCGGGAAGCGGCGGTTGGCCAGGTGATCGAAGAAATCGAGCTCGGGCAGCAGCCCTTCCACCCCGACCAGGGTCCAGCCGGTGGCGGCGCCCAGCACCTCGTTGAGCTGGTCGAAGCGCGGGATCATGTGCGCGCTCATGCCCATCTCGTCCTGCGCGTGCAGGAACTCCTTGCTGGCGCGGCCTTCCAGCAGCGCACGCTGGCGCTGGTACAGCGTGCTCCAAGTGGCGTGGTCGTCGGCGGTGTAGCTGTCCCAGGGCTGTTCCACGATGGCGGTGGTATAGACCGGCACGTAACCCTTGTCGGTCTGCTGGTGTTCGACGCGGCGGGGGGCGGTGGCGGTTTCCATCGTGGTGGTCTCCTGGGAAGTCATCTGTCGATGCTAGGGCAGGGTGCGCGCAAGAGGTTTGCAAAGTTGCGCGGATATGGGCTTCTGGCGCAAGATCATTGCGTCCACCTCATGTTGCGGGGCAGCAATGGCCGGAGATACCCAGTTCGACCGCACGGATCTGCGCTTGCTGGCGGAAATCCAGCAACACGGCCGCGCGACCAATGCCGAGCTGGCCGCACGGGTGAATCTGTCCCCGTCGGCCTGCCTGCGGCGCGTCCAGCGGCTGGAAAGCGAGGGCGTGATCGCCGGGTATGGCGCCCGCCTGGAGCCGCGCCAGATCGGCCTGGGCCTGCAGGCCTTCGTCCGGGTGCAGCTGGAGAAGCACGACCAGCACGCCATCGGCGTGTTCGCCGACAGCGTGCTGATATGGGATGAGGTGGTGGCCTGCCATGCGCTCACCGGCGACATGGATTACCTGCTGCACATCTACGTGCGCGACCTGGAGCACTTCTCCAGCTTCCTGCTCGACAAGCTGCTCAATGCCGCCGGCGTGGCCGACGTCAATTCCAGCTTCGTGCTGCGCACGGTGAAGGACTTCCGCGCGCTGCCGCTGTCGCAGCTGGAGTAAGGCCGCCGGGCAGCGCCCGGCACTACCGGGTTACACGCACTTTTCCTTGCGCCCCATCAGCTTGCCCACGCGCGAAGGCTCATCGCACTTGGGCGCGGCCGGCGGCGGGGCCAGCGCGGCGGCACGCGCCTTCTGCAGCTGCTGCACCTTGGCACGGATCTGCGGCATCGCCGCCATCGCGGCCTTCTCGCCTTCCAGGATCGCGTTGTTGCGCTGGCCGAAATCGGCGGCGCCGATGTCCAGCACCTTCGGCCGGATGATCACGTCCGCGCGCGCCAGTTCCTGCTCGCCCAGGCGCTGGCCCATGATCGAGATCGACTGGTTGACGATGCCGAGCATGCCGGTCGGCGCCTTGCCGCTGGCCTTGCTGGAGATGTCCACGGCGATCACGATGTCCGCGCCGAGCTGGCGCGCCGCATCCACCGGCACAGGGCTGACCACGCCGCCGTCGATGTAGTTGTACTTGCCGATCTTCACCGGTTCGAACACGCCGGGGATGCTGCTGGAGGCGCGCACCGCCTGGCCGACGTTGCCGCGCACGAACACGGTGCGCTCGCCGGTTTCCAGCTGGGTGGCAACCGCAGCGAAGGGCTTGCTCAGCTTCTCGGCCGGGCGGTTGTCGACCTGTGTGTTGACGTAATCCTGCAGCTTCTGGCCCTGGACCAGACCGCCGGAGAACAGCCGCACGTCGCGGATGCTGGCTTCATCCAGGGCGACCGCCTTGGACTGCATCTGGAACGCGTCCATGCCGCTGGCATACAGCGCGCCGACCACACTGCCGGCACTGGTGCCGGACACCACCACCGGCTCGAAGCCGTTGGCCTCCAGCATCTTGATCACCCCGATGTGCGCGAAGCCCTTGGCCGCGCCGCCGCCGAGCGCGATGCCGATCTTGACCGGCTTGGCCGGAGTCACCGGGATCGCCGCCGGCGGCGGGGTCGGGCGCACGGGATCACCGCCGCAGCCGGCCAGCAGGCCGAGCAGGGCAACGGACAGCGTCAGGCGGGTACGGCGCAGTGAAGTCATCGGCGTGGCAACTGAATGGGCATCGAGGGCCGCCAGCATACCGAAGCGGTGGCGAGCCCGGCAGGACGGCGGGGCAGGGCATTCAGGCCATGACCGGGGATGCCGGGCCGCGACCGCCGTCACAACGCGCGCTCCCGGAAGGGGGTAATGAATAGCGGTTGTTTGCGGCTCTGTTGCTGTACTGCAACAATTGTCTGGTAGCGCCGGTCCACCACCCCTCCCAACACAGCCTAAACGCCATGTTCCCGAACCGCACTGCCCACGGCCGTTTCCCGTCCGTGCACCCGCTCGTTGTCGCCCTCGCCGCCCTGCTGCCATTGACGGCCGCAGCCCAGGACGCTCCCGCCACCAAGGATCCGGTCGCCCTCGATACGCTGCAGGTCACGGCGCAACGCCGCGTCGAAAACGCCAAGGACGTGCCGGTCTCGATCTCGGCCATCCAGGGTGAAAAGCTCGACGTACTCGGTTCGGCTGGCGATGACATCCGCTTCCTGTCGGCGCGTGTGCCGAGCCTGAACATTGAATCGTCCTACGGTCGTGCCTTCCCGCGTTTCTACATCCGCGGCCTGGGCAACACCGATTTCGACCTCAATGCCTCGCAGCCGGTGTCGCTGGTGTATGACGATGTGGTGCAGGAAAGCCCGCTGCTGAAGGGCTTCCCGCTGTTCGACCTGGCCGGTGTGGAAGTGCTGCGCGGCCCGCAGGGCACGCTGTTCGGCCGCAATACCCCGGCCGGCGTGGTGAAGTTCGATTCGGCGCGTCCCTCGCAGGATGCCGACGGGTACATCAAGGTCGCCTACGGCAGCTACAACACCTGGAACACGCAGGGCGCCTACGGCGGCCCGCTGACCGACCGCTGGTCGGCGCGCGTGTCCGCGCTGTACCAGCGCCGCGACGACTGGGTCACCAACACCCGCCAGGGCGCCCCGGCGCAGGGCTTCGAGGGCTATGACGAAGCCGCCGCCCGCGTGCAGTTCCTGTACGAAGGCGACGACGTCGAAGCGCTGTTCAACCTGCACAAGCGCAAGCTCAACGGCACCGCGCGCCTGTTCCGCGCCAACATCCTCAAGCCGGGCACCAACCAGCTGGTCGAAAACTTCGACCGCGATGAAGTCTCCACCGATGGCCAGAACTTCTCCGACCTGGAAACCTGGGGCGGCAGCGCGCGGCTGAAGTGGGATCTGGGCCGCGTCACCCTGCACTCGATCACCGGGTACGAGACCGCTGAATCGCTGAACCGTGGCGACATCGACGGCGGCTACGGTGCCAGCTTCCTGGGCGCCGGCAACTACGGCCCGGGCAACATCCCGTTCGCGTCCGAATCGGCCGATGGCCTGCCGCACCACCGCCAGTGGACCCAGGAATTCCGCGTGGAATCCAACGAGTGGGGCCGCTTCGACTGGCAGGCCGGCGTGTTCTACTTCGATGAAGACGTCACCATCGACAACTTCAACTACGACTCGCTGACCCCCGGCAACCCGCAGACCGGCCACGTCGTGCAGAACCAGCGCAACAAGGCGTGGGCCGCGTTCGCCTCCGGCGATTTTGACGTGACCGAGCGCTTCAAGCTGCGCGGTGGCGTGCGTTACACGCAGGACAAGAAGGACTTCAGCGCCAGCGTGCTGCAGGCCGTGCCGTTCGGTACCCCGGTCAGTGGCCCGTACATCGCCAGGACCGACGTCAACGACGTCAGCTGGGACCTGAGCGGCGTCTATCAGATCACCGACAACCTCAACGCGTACGCCCGCGTGGCCAAGGGCTTCCGCGCCCCGTCGATCCAGGGCCGCCTGGCATTCTCGCCCGGCCTGTCGCAGGCCAACTCGGAGAAGGTCATCTCGTACGAGGCCGGCATCAAGGCCGACCTGTTCGACCGCCGCGCCCGCCTGGGCTTCAACGTGTTCCGCTACAACGTCGACGGCCAGCAGCTGATCGCCGTGGGTGGCACCAACAACACCGCGACCCTGCTCAACGCCGACAAGACCCTCGGCCAGGGCGCGGAGCTGGACTTCGAGGCCTACCTGACCGACCACGTCCTGCTGACCCTGGGCAGCAGCTACAACGACACCGAGATCAAGGACAAGGATCTGGCGGTGGCGATCTGTGGCGGCGGCTGCACCATCACTGACCCGACCACGGTCATCGATGGCGGTACCTACGCGCTGGTCAACGGCAACCCGCTGCCGCAGGCGCCGAAGTGGATCCACAACCTGACCTTGCGCGCCGGCTTCCCGGTCAACGATGCCAGCGAGTTCTACGTCTACACCGACTGGGCGTACCGCAGCCCGGTGAATTTCTTCCTGTACGAGTCGCCGGAGTTCCGCAGCCGCTCCTCGCTGGAAGGGGGCCTGCGCCTGGGCTACAACTGGGATTACGGCCAGTACGACGTGGCCGCGTACGGCCGCAACCTGACCGACCAGGTCCGTGTGGTCGGCGCGATCGACTTCAACAACCTGACCGGCTTCCTCAACGAGCCGCGCACGTTCGGTCTGGAGTTCACCGCTAAGTTCTGATGCACGTCATGCGGTAGGTGCCCAGCGTAGGTGGGCATCTTGAAAAACGAAAACGGCGCGGAGAGATCCGCGCCGTTTTCTGTTCTGAGCTGATGTTGTTGAACGCGGATGGGTAGTGCCGGCCGCTGGCCGGCTCTGCATCGTCCTGATCGAGATCGCGGAGAGCCGGCCAGCGGCCGGCACTACCCACAATGCCATCGACAGGTGGCGCCGCCTTACAACGCGCTCGCCGGGCGCACCTTCAGCACCGCTTCTTCAGCCGCACAATCCCGCGCGGAATGCTGCCCCGACTTGCGTGCCGCGGCGATCTCCCTGCGCGCGGCCAGCAGGTCGCTGTTGAACGCGGCATTGTCATGCAGGCGTGCCACGGCGGCGGCGCCCATGAAACGGCCTTCCAGGATGTCGCTCTGCCAATGCACGTTGCAGACCAGGCGGCTCTCGCCGTAGTTGCGGCCGCGTGCCTGGATCGCATCGGCGCGGTCGGGGGCGATCTCCGAGAGGATCAGGGCCCAGGCCCAACCGATCGAGGTGTGGCCGGACGGATATGAGCCGTTGCCGCGCAGGTCCTGCTCGTCTTCGGGCGAGCAGGTGGGCTCACCATTGACCATGAACGGCCGCGCGCGCTGGTAGTGCTTCTTCGCCGTGCGGGTGGCCGCGCTGGCATCGATCCGGCTGCGTTCCAGCAGGCGGTACAGGGCCGGCGTCTTCACCGCATCCACGTCGACATCGATCGCGCAGGAGAACTGGTTGGCACCGGCCGGGAAGGCGAGCTCGGCGTCGCGGTGGGCCTGCTCGAAGCGCGGGCTGCCGCGCAGGGCACGGGCTTCACGGCTGACCTGTTCGTCCAGCGCGAAGCCGGCCGAGCCGGCGGCCGGCGGCGCCGGTACCAGTGCCAGGCTGTCCGGCACGGCCGTGCTCTGCAGGTAGCCGACGGCCTTGGTGGTGACCGAGGCTTCCACCGGCGTGGTGCGCGGTGCGGCCGTTGACGAACAGCCGGCGAGGGCGGCGAGCAGGGCGGTCGCCAGCATCGGGCGAACGGCAGCGGAGCGCAGGGACGACGACATCGGCAGGTCTCGAAGAAGAGGGGAGCGGCATGATCGCAGCTTCATCCGGTGACGACAGCGGCCGTTCGTCATCCGGCCAGATCCGGCATGGCCGTGCCCCGGATGACGGAAACCCGCGACTGGTTCACGGATTTCATGGGTCGCACGACATAGCGTCATCGAAGGCGCCATCGTTCGTCATATCTCCATGGATACATGCACCCATGGCAACGCGGCAGCGCCGGTCATCAGGGGGATTACCTGCAAGGAGACAGCGGATGCGAAGCAGCGCGGGAAGGTGGGGGGGCGGTCTGGCCCTGGGTCTGATGCTGGCGTGCGGCACGGTGCACGCGGCCGATGTAGTGGGGGTGGCGTTCGTGCACGGCACCGGCAAACAGACCGATGCGCGCGCGGACTACTGGCAGCCGGGCATCATCGATACGGTGCGCCTCGGGCTGCCCAACAGCAGCAACTACACCGTCATCAACTGCGATTTCGAGCAGTACATGTGGACGCCCGAAGCGGCCGGTTGTCTGGCGGGGCAGCTGACCAGCTTCATCAACACCCGTGGCATCACCAGGCTGGTGGTGATCACCCATTCCAACGGCGGCAACGTGGTGCGCTGGATCCTCTCCAACCCCACCTATGACAGCCGGTATCCGAAGATCATCCAGACGGTGAGCAAGGTCACCGCGCTGGCGCCGTCCTCGGCCGGTACGCCGCTGGCCGACGCGGTGCTCAACGGCAACATGTTCGAAACCTCGGTGGGCTGGCTGCTGGGCTACAAGAGCGATGCCGTGCGCCAGCAGCAGGTGGGCCACATGGCCACCTACAACGCGCAGAACCTGTACGGCACGGCCGGTCGCCCCGCATTGCCCAGGCCGTTCCGCGCGGTGGTCGGCTCGGATGTGGAATCGGCGGTGTGGGACAGCAACAGTTACTGCGGTGGCTATGCGCAGAACGTGGGCCTGGAGTTCACCCAGAACTGGTTGAGCAGCTGCTCGGACGGCTTCCTGGAGTGCAGCAGCCAGAAGGCGGCCGGCACCACTTGGTTCACCGACACGCAGCGCACCAAAGGCGCCGAGCCACTCAGCCACAACCAGAGCCGGCGCGAGTGCTTCGGCCTGGGCACGATCCTGCGCAACGACCTGACCCTGTGAGGAGCCCCCCGATGATGCGACAGACGACGATCGCGGCGGCCCTGCTCGCCGCGCTGGCAGCGCTGCCACTGCAGGCGGCACAGCCGCTGCTGGCCGCCCGCGCCAGTGACCAGGTGCCACGTGCGGTAGAGCGTGCGCCCTTGCCGGCCGGACCGGTGGAGCAGGCGCCGTTGAGCTTTGCCTGGGCGCTGGATCCAGGCCAGGTACTGACCCCCGCACCGACCTTCATGGCCAGCAGCCGCAGCTACTGGGAGATGGTGGATGCACCGGCGCTGCAACAGGGCCTGGCGTTGCCGCTGACCGCGCCCGATGCGGTGATCCAGGTCAGCCCCGTGCAGGGCGCCCGTGCGCTGGATACCACCCAATGGCAGGTGCGTGATGCTTCCGGTGCGCTGGCGGTGGACAAGGTGGTCGATGACCAGCAACTGCGTGCGGCGGGGATGTCGGTCGGCCCGGGCACGGCGATGGTCCGCACGGGCGCCACCTCCGCGGCAGGCAGCTACCGGCTGCAGAGCACGCAGGCCCAAGGCCGCTACGTGGTGCAGGTACTCGAACCCAACAGCCCGATCGCGCTGCAGCTGCAGGCGAGCAGCGACCGGGTGCTGGCCGGTGGCACGCTGGCGCTGAGCGCGCGGCTGGTCAACGACGGTGGCTTGGCAGCGGCGCAGGCCGCCCGTGCGCGGCCGCGGCCGCTGCCGGCCGTAGGCGAGGCCCTGCTGGTGGCGCCCGATGGCCGCAGCTGGCCGGTTCCGCTGGTCGCCGCCAGAGACGGTCTGCGTGCACAGGTGACGGTGCCGCAGGACATCGGCACGGCGCAGGGGTTGTGGGAACTGCAGGCGTTTGTCAGTGCCGACGGCGTGCAGCGCGATGCCAAGGTGGCGTTCGCGGTGGCGCAGGCGACGGCGCGCTTCCAGGGCCAGGTCGAGGCGGATGCCAGCCGCCGCGAGGTGCGCCTGCCGCTGCAGATCGGTGCGCCGGGCCGCTATGAGGCGCGTGGCACCCTGTATGCCACCGGCCCGGACGGGACGCTGCGGCCAGTGGCGCAGGCACATAGTGCGGCGTGGTTCGCGACGGTAGGGGCGGGTGAGCTGCGGCTGCCGTTCGCCAGCGTGGCGTTGCCGAGCGGCTATGCCGCCCCGTTCGAGGTGCGTGACCTGCAGCTGCAGGACCAGAGCCGGATGGCACCGATCGAATCACGTGCGGTGGCGGTGAGGTTCTGAGTTCAACCCGCGAACGCGCTCAGCCGGCCGGCCTGATCCACCACGCGGATCGGGCCGCCGAACAGCTCGGATAACGGTGCATCGCGCAGCAGCGCCGCGCGCGGGCCGTCAGCGAGGATCTTGCCGCCGCGCAGCATCACCACCCGTTCGATCTCGGGAATGATCTCCTCGATGTGGTGGGTCACCAGCACCAGGGTGATGCCTTGGCGGGCGAGCTCGCGCATGGTGGCGATCAGCTGCTCGCGGGCGATCAGGTCCAGCCCGGTGGAGGGTTCATCCAGCAGCAGGGCCTGCGGCCGGTTCACCAGCGCCCGGGCGATCAGCACGCGCCGGGTTTCGCCGGCCGAGAGTTCGGCATAGCCGCGCTGCAGCAGCGGCAGGGCACCGGTCATGGCCAGGGTTTCACGCGCGCGTTCGCGCATCTCCGGGCTCACCTCGCGGAAGGCCGGCACCACGAAGCTGGCGAAGAAGCCGGTCAGCACCGCCTCTTCCACGGTCAGCCCGGGCATGTCGGAGAGATTGCTGCTCAGGTCCCCGGTGACGATGCCCAGCTGCGAGCGCAGCCGGTCCACCTGCCAGCGGTTCTGGCCGAGCACGCGCACCGCCACCGTGCCATCACCGTGCGCCAGCGGATACAGCTCGCGGGTGATCAGCTTGATGAAGGACGACTTGCCGCAGCCATTGGGGCCAAGCAGGGCGGTGTGCTGGCCCTGTTCGATGCGCAGGCTGAGATCGTGCAGGACCCGGACCTGGCCGCGGATGACACAGGCGCGGTCGAGCTCGATCAGGGGGACGGGGGAGGCCGGCACCGCCGGCGAGGCTGCGACTGTCATGAATGCGGGGGCATGCTCACGAAGGTAAGGGAAGAACTGAATGACTGCGCAAAAATGGCATCGAAGGGATGAAGTTTGCAACGTCAGGCCCCATCATGTCCGAAGGTATCCCTGTTTCCTTGACGGCCGAGTGCGGCCCGGAGTCCTGCGATGTTCGATACGCTCCTCAACTTCCTGACCGGCGGTGTCGTCGGCCTCGGCTGGTGGGGCATGGGCCTGGTGCTGCTGGTGTTCACCCAGCTGACCATCTTCGCCGTGACCCTGTATCTGCACCGCAGCCAGGCGCACCGGGGGGTGGATTTCCACCCGGTGATCGCGCACTTCTTCCGGTTCTGGACCTGGCTCACCACCTCCATGATCACCAAGGAGTGGGTGGCGATCCATCGCAAGCACCACGCCAAGGTGGAAACCGATGAAGACCCGCACAGCCCGGTGACCAAGGGCATCGGCATGGTGTTCTGGCGGGGCGTGGAGCTGTACCGCGAGGCCCGCGCGATGCGCGCGGATATCGAGCAGTACGGCCGCGGCGCCCCGGATGACTGGATCGAGCGCCACCTGTACACCCCGCACGCCAATCTCGGCCCGGTCGCACTGCTGGTCATCAACAGCGTGCTGTTCGGCCTGCCCGGCGTGGCGCTGTGGGCGATCCAGATGGCCTGGATCCCGTTCTGGGCGGCCGGCGTCATCAATGGCCTGGGCCACTGGTGGGGCTACCGCAACTTCGAATCTGCCGACACCTCCACCAACCTGACGCCGTGGGCGTTCTGGGTGGGCGGTGAAGAGCTGCACAACAATCACCATGCCTTTCCGAGCTCGGCGCGCTTCTCGATGCGCCGCTGGGAGTTCGATATCGGCTGGGCCGTGATCCGCGGCCTGCAGGCCCTGCGCCTGGCCAAGGTGCTGCGCGTGGCGCCAAGCATGGACGTGCGCCCGAACATCGCCGTGCCGGATGCGGAAACGCTCAAGGCCCTGTTGTCGCACCGCTTCCAGGCGATGACCGATTACCAGCGCAATGTGTTCGTCCCGGCCCTGCGCGAAGAAGCTGCGATGGCTGGCGCCAAGCTGCGCAAGCTGCTGCCGCGCCGCATGCGCCGTGGCCTGGTCAACGACGGCCGCTGGCTCAAGCCGGATTGCCGCGCCCAGCTCAGTACCTGGGTCGAGCAGCGCCCGCGCATCCGCGTGCTGGTGGAACACCGCGCCCGTCTGGCCGCCCTGCTGGAAGCGCGCGGCAACGACGCCGCCGAGCGCTTGAAGCTGCTGCAGGCCTGGTGCCACGAAGCCGAAGCCAGTGGCATCGCCGCGCTGCAGAACTACGCCGCGCGCCTGAAGGGCTACGCACTGACGGCGCACTGATCGATGCGCTTCCCGACCGGGAAGGTCTCCGCGAAACGCCGCTTAGCGCGGCGTTTTGCGTGTCTGGGCCTGGCCGTTGGGTTGCTGGGTGCGACGGCACAGGCCCAGGTCACTGATACCGGCAGCTACCTGCAGCGCATGGACACCGACGGCGACGGCCGGGTCAGCGTGGAGGAGTACGTGCAGTGGCTGCTGTACGCCTTCGATCGCATGGATCGCAACGGCGATGGCGTACTCAGCGCCGATGAGCTGCCCGGTGGCAAGGGCCCGCCGATCACGCGCGAGCAGCAGCGGCAGACGCTGATCCAGCGGTTCCACAAGCAGGATGCCAATGGCGACGGGTATTTGAGTGCGCGCGAGTTGGCTGCGCCGCCGCGCTGAGCGTCGCGCTCGGATCGCCGCGAGGCAGCGCCCCGCGCTACACCGTGGTTCATCGGCGGACCCCTTAGAATTCCCCCATGCCCGAGCTCCCTGAAGTAGAAACCACCCGCCGCGGCCTGGCCCCGCACCTGGAAGGCCGCAACGTCCACGGCGTGATCCTGCGCCGGCCCGACCTGCGCTGGCCGATCCCGCCGGAGATCAGCACGCTGCTCCCCGGGCAGGCCATCCAAGGCGTGCGCCGGCGTGCCAAGTACCTGTTGCTCGATACCGCCGTGGGCAGCGCACTGCTGCACCTGGGCATGTCCGGCAGCCTGCGCGTGCTGCCCGGCGACACCCCGGTGCGCGCGCACGACCACGTCGACATCAGCCTGGACAACGGGCGCCTGCTGCGCTTCAACGACCCGCGCCGCTTCGGCAGCCTGCTCTGGCAGCCGGACGGAGAAACCCATTCGCTGCTGGCCGGACTCGGCCCGGAGCCGTTGGATGAGGCCTTCGATGGCGACTATCTGTTCGCCCGCAGCCGCGGTCGCAGCGCGTCGGTGAAGACCTTCCTCATGGACCAAGGCATCGTGGTCGGGGTGGGCAACATCTACGCCGCCGAAAGCCTGTTCATGGCCGGGATCAACCCGCTGCGCGAGGCCGGCAAGATCTCCCGCGCGCGCTACCAGCGCCTGGCCGATGCGGTGAAACAGATCCTGACCTATGCCATCACCCGCGGCGGCACCACCCTGCGCGATTTCATCAATCCGGACGGGGCGCCGGGCTACTTCGAGCAGGAGTTGCTGGTCTACGGGCGTGAAGGCGAGCCCTGCCGCCAGTGTGGCCGGCTGCTCCGCCACGCCACCATCGGCCAGCGCGCCAGCGTCTGGTGCGGGCACTGTCAGCGCTGAATCGTCGCGCGCCTGTCGCCTGCCCGGCGGTATAGTCCGCCCAACGTCACCGGCGGGGGTGTGCGATGGACGAAGGACCGGATATCACCGTGTGGCTGGATTCAGCCCGGGCGGGCGACCGCGCCGCGCTCGACCGGGTCCTGACCCTGCTCTATCACGAGCTGCACAGCATGGCCCGCCGGCAGCTTGCCGGGCAGCAGGGGCGCACCCTGGATGCCACCTCGCTGGTGCACGAGTCCTACCTGAAGCTGCTCGGCTCCCGCGGCGCGGCCCGCTTCGAAGACCGCGCGCATTTCTTCGCCTACGCCGCCTCGGCAATGCGCAGCGTGGTGGTCGATTACGCACGCAACCGGCTGGCGCGCAAACGCGGCGGTGATCTCAAGCGGGTGGAGCTGCCCGAAAACAGCAGCAGCGGCGTGCGTCTGGATGAAGACCTGCTGGCGCTGGATGTGGCGTTGGCCCAGCTGCATGCGGTGGATGCACACCTGGCCAAGGTGGTGGAACTGCGTTACTTCGCTGGCCTGTCCGAGCAGGAGATTGCCGATCTATGCCAACGCTCGGAGCGCAGCATCCGCCGCGACTGGCAGAAGGCGCGTATGTTCCTGCTGGCCTCGGTCGGGGAGCCCTGAAAGGCCACGCATCGTCCGGGGAGAGGACCGATGGAGGCGTCACGCTGGCGGCAGCTGTCCTGCCTGCTGGATCAATTGCTGGAACTGCCCGAACCGGCGCGAGAGCAGCGGCTGCTGCGCCTGCGTGAGGACGATCCGAGCCTGGCCGACGATGTCGAGCGCCTGCTCGCACATGAGCGCGACAGCCACGAGTTCCTGGCCCAGCCGTTGTGGACCGCTGCGCCGGAAGACAGCCGGGTGGGCACACGGGTCGGCCCGTACCGGTTGCTCCGGCCTCTCGGCGAGGGCGGCATGGGCGAGGTCTGGCTGGCCGAGCGCGCCGATGGCCTGTACGAGCGCCAGGTCGCGCTGAAGCTGCTGCGCAGCGGCTACGCCGATCCCGGCCTGCGCCAGCGCTTCAGCCGCGAGCGCGAGATCCTGGCCCGGCTGCAGCACCCGAACCTGGCCCATCTGCTGGATGCCGGCGTGGATCTGCAGGGGCAGCCTTATCTTGCGCTGGCCTATGTGGAAGGCGAGCCGATCACCGCGTATTGCCAGCGCTTGGCGCTCCCGCTGGAGCGGCGTCTGCAGCTCATGCTGCAGGTCTGCGCGGTGGTCAGCCATGCGCATGCCAACCTGATCGTGCACCGTGACCTCAAGCCCTCCAACATCCTGGTCACGGCCGAAGGCGAGGTGAAGCTGCTGGACTTCGGCATCGCCAAACTGCTCGACGATGACGAGGGCAAGCCGCCCGTGCATCCCCCCACCGAAGCGCGGGCGTTCACCCTGCACTACGCCGCGCCGGAACAGGTGCGCGGCGAGCCGGTCTCCACGCTGACCGATGTGTACTCGCTGGGGGTGGTGCTGTTCGAGGTGATCACCGGGCAAAAGCCCTATCGGCTGCGCCGGCACAGTGATGCCGAGTGGGAACGCTCGATCCTGGAGGTGCAGGCACCGCGCGCCTCGGCCGTCATGGCGCGCGTGGCCGCCGCCGGTGGCGAGCCGGCCGGGGCGGCCAGGCGCCTGTCGCGGCGCCTGCGTGGCGATCTGGATACGATCCTGCTCAAGGCCCTGCAGAAGGAGCCTGCGCAGCGTTACGCCTCGGTGGAAGCGCTGGCGCAGGACCTGCGTCGCTTCCTCGAGGGCCGCCCGATCCACGCCCGCCCCCAGCACGTGGGCTACCGGCTGCGCAAATACCTGGGCCGGCATCGCTGGGGCGTCGCGCTGGGCACCATGGCGGTGCTGGCGCTGCTCGCATTGGCACTGACCGCGCTGTGGCAGATGCAGCAGGCGCGGCGCGAGATCGCGCGTGCGCAGGCCATGCAGGATTTCACCGTGGGCCTGTTCGACCGCGCCGCCAGCGTGCGCCATGGCAGCTTCGATCTGCGCCAGCTGCTGGCCACCGGTCAGCAACGTGGCGAGGCCGAACTGCGCGATCAACCGCTGTCGCTGGCCGAGCTGGAGGGCGTGATCGGGCGGTTGCGGATCGGTATGGGCGACTACCAGCTGGCGCTGCAGACGCTGGACCGACAGCGCGCGTTGCTGGAGGAGGCCGGCGAGGTGCCGCCTACCCTGCAGCTGGAAGCGGTGACCCAGCGCGGCCGTGCGCTGCGCATGCTGGGCCGCTCGCGCGAGTGCGTGACGCACCTCACCCCTATGCAGGCGCTGGCCGCCGAGTATCGCCTGCGGCTGCCGGCCGCCGTGGCCGAGTACCACACCCAGCTCGGGCGCTGCCAACAACTCCTGGGGTACCGCGACAACGCCCGCGCCGCCTTCGAACAGGCCCTGGTGCTGCGGCGCGATGTACTGCGCGATACCCCCGGCACGTCGGAGAGCCTGGCTGACCTGGCCGCACTGGACAGCGACGATGGCCGCGGCCCGGCGGCACTGGCCGGCTACCAGCAAGCGCTGCAGCTGCTGCAGGCCGGTGACACCGTGCGGTATCCCCAGTTGATCGCGCTGCGCCGGCACATGGGCGAGACACTGGCTGCGCAGGGCGATCTGGACGCAGCCGAGCGGGCCCTGAAGATCGCCAGCGCCGATGCGGTGGGCATGTATGGGCCGGATCACCCGGAAACCCTGTCGATCCGCCGGCTGCGTGCCCTGCTGGCGATGCAGCGCGGTGATCTGCAGCAGGCCGACACCCAGCTGCAGCAGGTCCATCACCTGACCCGGCAGGCCTTGGGCGAGCAACACCGCGACACCGGGCTGACCTGGCACGCGCTGGGCAGGTCGGCACTGGAGCGCGGTGACAGCACCCTGGCGATCGACGACTTCGCCCGGGCGGTGGCGATCTGGCGGCAACCCGACTGCGTGGGGCTGCTGCCGCAGGGCCTGTATGACCTGGGCGAAGCCTTGGCCCAGGCGGGGCGCTGGCAGGCGGCGCTGGCTGCCCTGCACGAGGGACGGCAGTGGCAGGCCGCGCAACGGGGCGACGACGATGCGTCGGTGCAACAGGCGGATCGGCGCATGGCCGAACTAATCAGCGCATTCGGCGACCCGCATCAGGCCGGCGAGCAGCTGGCGGCGCTGATGCGACGGGTGGGCCGGGCGGGGCCGTCCAGCCCGGCGCTGCAGCGCGCGCTGCAACTGGCCTGGGGCCGGAACCTGGGCCGCATGGGCCAGGCGGTGGAGGCACGCCGCGCGCTGGCCCCGTTGCTGGTGGGCGACGCCGCGGATCAGGGCAGCCGCGTCCTGCGCTGGCGCGCCCGTGCCGCGATGGCGCAGCTGGACTGCACGAGCGCACCGGCGCGTGCGCGTGAGGCGCTGGTGCAGCTGCAGCAGGAACTGCAGGCGCAGTGGCCGCAGGGTGGGCAGCTGCTGCAGGAGGTGAACCGGGTGCGGGAGGCGTGCGCACCGGCGCAGATCGCGGCCAGCCCGTGAGCACGCTGGCTGAACGCCGCCCCGCATTCACCTCGGCGAATTAACGTCTGCGTGCCTATGATGGCCGGCCCTCCCTTGCCATCGCTGCCTGCATGCAACGACGCGACTTCCTCCGCAATGCCTCCGTGGCCCTGGCCGCCTTCGGCCTGCCTGCACTGCCGGCCTGTGCCGCGCAGGGCAACCAGGTCGGCCTGCGCCGGCTGGGCGAGCCGCAGCCGTTCGATTTCGCCTCGCTGAAAGGGCAGGCCCGCGCGCTGTCCCAAGCCGCCTACCAGAGCCACAAGCGGACCCTGCCGGGTCCGGTCGAAGCGTTGGACTGGGACCAGTACCAGTCCATCCAGTACCGCCAGGACCATGCGTTGTGGGCCGACCAGCCCGGCCGCTACCAGGCCAAGTTCTTCCACCTCGGCCTGTACTTCCATTCGCCGGTGCGGATGTTCGACGTGACCAACGGCAAGGCGCAGGAACTGGCCTACGACGGCGCGGCGTTCGACTACGGCAAGAGTGGCCTGAAGGGCAGCCATCTGCCGGCCGACCTGGGCTTTGCCGGCTTCCGGCTCAATACCCGCAAGGACACCGACCGCGATTTCGCCGCGTTCCTCGGTGCCAGCTATTTCCGCGCGGTCGGCAAGGAGGGCCAGTACGGCCAGTCCGCGCGCGGCCTGGCGATCGATACCGGCATGGGCAAGCCCGAGGAATTCCCGGATTTCATCGCCTATTACCTGGAGCAGCCGGCGGCCGACTCCAACACGCTGGTGGTGTATGCCCTGCTGGATTCGCCAAGCACCACCGGCGCCTACCGGTTCGCGATCACCAACGGTGATGTGCTGCTGATGGACATCGATTGCGCGCTGTACCCGCGCAAGGCGATCGAGCGGCTCGGCATCGCCCCGTGCACCAGCATGTACCAGGTGGGCGAGAACGACCGCCGCATGGCCTGGGACTGGCGCCCGGAGATCCACGATACCGACGGCCTGTCGATGTGGACCGGGGCCGGTGAATGGATCTGGCGCCCGCTGTGCAACCCGTACCACCTGCGCTTCAACATGTTCGTGGACAACAACCCGCGCGGCTTCGGCCTGCTGCAGCGCGACCGCAATTTCGACCACTACCAGGACGACGGCGTCTTCTACGAGAAGCGCCCCTGCCTGTGGGTGGAACCGAAAGGGCAGTGGGGCAAGGGCTCGGTGCAGCTGGTTGAAATCCCGACCGTGGATGAGACCTTCGACAACATCGTGGCGTTCTGGAATCCCGAGGCCAAGCCGCAGCCGGGCCAGGAGCTGCTGCTCGGCTACCGCCTGTACTGGGGCGCGCAGCCGCCGGCGCGTACCCCGCTGGCGCACTGCGTGGCCAGCCGTACCGGCCTGGGCGGGGTGATCGGCAAGAAGCGCGAGTACTTCTCGTGGCGCTTCGCGGTCGATTTCGAAGGCGGCGAACTGGCCGCGTTGATCGACAAGGACGAAGTGGAAGCCGTGGTCCAGGTCAGCCGTGGCCGCACCGAGATCGTCTCGGCGCGCCCGCTGCGCGAGATCAAGGGCTACCGCGCGATGTTCGACGTGGTGCCACCGGATGACTCGACCGAGCAGATCGATATCCGCCTGTACCTGCGCAGCGGCGGCAAGACCCTGACCGAAACCTGGCTGTATCAGTACAGCCCGCCGCCGAAGGGTGCGCCGGAGCGCACGTTGTATTGATCAAAGCGGCAATGGGACCTGTGCCGGGTCGATTCTTCCCTCGCCGCGCGTGATCTTCTTGAACTCCGCGCGGCTCACCGACACGTAGCGCTCGTTGCCGCCGATCTCCACCTGCGGGCCGTCCTGCACCGCGTGGCCGTGCTCGTCCACGCGCACGGTCATCGTGGCCTTCTTGCCGCTGTGGCAGATCGTCTTGATCTCCTGCATCTCATCGGCCCAGGCCAGCAGGTACTGGCTGCCTTCGAACAGCTCACCGCGGAAATCGGTGCGCAGGCCGTAGCAGAGCACCGGGATGCGCATCTGGTCGACCACTTCGCTCAGCTGCCAGACCTGGCTGCGGGTCAGGAACTGCGCTTCATCGACCAGCACGCAGCCCAGCGGGCCGTGCGTGTCGATGTCCTCGGCGATCAGCTGCTGCAGGTCGGTGCCCTGCTGGAACGCGATCCCGTCGGCCTTCAGGCCGATCCGCGAGGCGACCACGCCGCGCCCGGCGCGATCGTCCAGCCGTGGGGTCAGGATGGCCACGCGCATGCCCCGCTCGCGGTAGTTGTGCGCCGACTGCAGCAGGGTCGTGGTCTTGCCGGCGTTCATCGCCGAATAATAGAAATAGAGCTTGGCCATGCCGGGATTTTATCCCTTCGGCGGTCCTGGCATGCCCTTGTCGCCTCAGTCCTGATGGCCCGGCACCGTGGCCGGCAGGCCAACCTCGACCGAACCGGTGCCGATGGCACGGCCAGCCGCCTCCAACTGCCGGTCCTGCCATTGCCAGTACTGGGCTGGCTGCCAGTATTCGTCGCGGTAGAACACATCCGGCTCCAGGTACCGCAGGCCGCGCGCATCCCGGGCCACCATGCGCATGCCGCCGACCGCGCCGGTGTGGCTGCCGGTGACGTTGAGCAGACCGCGACGCAACTCGCGCTCCAGCCGCGGCTGGGCCGCCTTGTCCCCGAACTCGGCGTACACCGCCGGGCCCACCTGCAGAGCACGGGCCTGTTCGGCCGGCTCCAGCCCGGCCCAGTAGCGTTCGCGCAGCCCAAGCAGAAATCCGGTCCCGCGTTCAGCGGCGAGGTCCATCCACGCATAGGCCACGGCCCGGTCTTGGGCGCCGCCCTGGCCGTTCCACCACATCTCGGCGAGCGCGGCCTGGGACAACTTGTCGGCGTAGCGGGCACCGAGGCGGTAGTAGCGCCGTGCGTCTTCGAAGCGGCCGCGGGCCTGGGCCTCCTTGCCGTGCTTGCGGTAGCGCAGGTCGGGGTGGCTGACCAGGAACGCATCGGTCTCCTGTGCGTCCTGGGCGCGCAGATCCGGTTGGCTGGACTGCGCCCATGCCGGAACGGTCACGAGTACGGCGATCATGCCCCCCATCTGCCACGCCTTCCTGATAGTCACGTCACGTCGCCTCCGTTGCGTCGATGGGCGCCATGTTCGATCCACTGATGTGAAGGCGTCAACTCCGCGCGGTCGCGCGTCGATGCAGGCCGAGCAAGGCCGGTACAATGCCCCTCCCCTGGAGATGGCATGCACGGTCTCAATCCTCCCCAACACGCGGCAGTGATGCACTGCGAAGGTCCTCTGCTGGTGCTTGCGGGCGCGGGCAGCGGCAAGACGCGCGTGATCGTGGAGAAGATCGGCCAGCTGATCGCCAGCAAGCGCTACCCGGCGCGGCGGATCGCGGCGATCACCTTCACCAACAAATCGGCCAAGGAAATGCGCGAGCGCGTGGCCAAGCGCCTGCGCGGTGGCGACGCCGATGAAGTGACGATCTGTACGTTCCACGCGCTGGGGCTGAAGTTCCTGCAGATTGAACATGCGGCCGTCGGGCTCAAGCGCGGGTTCTCGATCTTCGATGCAGACGATTCGACCGCGCAGGTGAAGGACCTGATGTACGGGGCCAAGCCGGACGACATCGAGGACGTGAAGAACCTGATCTCGCGCGCCAAGAACGCCGGCCTCTCACCCGAGCAGGCGATGGCCGCGGCGCGCAGCACGCGCGAGAAGGAAGCGGCCAGCGTCTACGAGCGGTACCAGCTGCGCCTGACCGCGTTCAACGCGGTCGATTTCGATGATCTGATCCGGCTGCCGGTGCAGGTGCTGGAAGAGAATCCGGAGATCGCCATCGCCTGGCGCGAACGCATCGGCTACCTGCTGGTCGACGAATGCCAGGACACCAACGATGCGCAGTACCGGCTGCTCAAGCAGCTGGCCGGCAGCAAGGGCAACTTCACCTGCGTGGGCGATGACGATCAGTCGATCTACGCCTGGCGCGGTGCGAACCCGGAAAACCTGCAGCAGATGGCGCGCGATTATCCTGCGCTGGAAATCATCAAACTGGAGCAGAACTACCGCTGCTCCAACCGCGTGCTGCGCGCGGCCAACGCGCTGATCGCCAACAACCCGCACGAGCATCTGAAGAAGCTGTGGAGCGACCAGGCCGACGGCGAGCGCATCCGTGTGTGGGAGTGCCGCAACAGCGAGCACGAAGCGGAAAAGGTCGCGGCGGAAATCGCCTTCCTGGCCACCTCCAAGAAGATTCCGTGGAGCGATTTCTGCATCCTGTTCCGCGGCAATTTCCAGTCGCGGCCGCTGGAAAAAGCGCTGCAGCTGGTGCGTGCGCCGTACCACATCACCGGCGGCACCGCGTTCCTGGAACGGCAGGAGGTCAAGGACACGCTGTCCTGGCTGCGCCTGCTGGTGAACCCGGATGACGATACGGCGTTCATGCGCGCGGTGCAGTCGCCCAAGCGCGAAGTGGGCGCCGGTACGCTGGCCAAGCTGGCCGAGCTGGCCTCGGAAAAAGATCTGCCGATGGCGCATGCTGCCGAAGCGATCGGTGCGCTCTCGCAGTTGCCGCCGCGCGCGGCCAACGGGCTGAGCCGCTTCACCGACATCCTGCGCGACCTGCGCGCGGAGATGCCCAAGCTCAGCTCCGGTGATCTGGTGCGCAAGCTGGTGAAGGACTCCGGGCTGGTCTCGGACCTGCGCAGTGCATGCAAGGAAGAGTCTGTCTACCAGCGCCGCCTTGGCAACCTGGAAGAACTGGCGCAATGGTTCGAAGGCGGCCCGAGGGGTGCCTCCACGGCGGATCTGGCCGCGCAGCTGGCGTTGCTTTCACGCAACGACAAGGACGACGGCGGCAACCAGGTGCGGATGATGACCATGCACGCCTCCAAGGGCCTGGAATTCCCGTACGTGTTCATCATCGGCTGCGAAGACGGTGTGCTGCCGCACCAGGTCAGCCTGGACGAAGGCAACCTGCAGGAAGAGCGGCGCCTGCTGTACGTGGGCATCACCCGCGCCAAGGTGCAGCTGTGGATGAGTTACAGCAAGCTCACCCGCAAGTTCGGCGAGCACGTGCGGCTCAAGCCCAGCCGCTTCTTCGATGAGATACCGGCCGAGGAAATGCAGCGCGATGGTGCAGATCCCGTCGCCGATGCCGCGCGCAAGAAAGAGCGTGCCAGCGCGGGCCTGGCGGCGATCCAGGCACTGTTCGACTGAGCATCGTCGGGTAGAGCCACCCCATGGGTGGCTCTACGGCACAATCGGCCTATCACCCTTCACCGGTACCCGCATGTCCGCCGTGATCCAGACCGACCGCCTGCACCTGCGCCTGATCGACCCCGACCATGACGCGGCCGACATGCTGGCCCTGCTCAACGAGCCCGGTTTCATCCGCAACATCGCCGACCGCGGCGTACGCACCCTGGCGCAGGCGCGTGACTACACCGCCGAGCGCGTGCTCGGCAGCTACACCCTCAATGGCTTTGGCATGTACGCCGTGATCCGCCGCGAGGACGGCGCATGGCTGGGCAACGCCGGTCTGGTCCGCCGCGCCGGGCTGCCGGCACCGGACATCGGCTATGCACTGCTGTCGCAGTACGAAGGCCACGGCTACGCGTTGGAAGCCGCGCGCGGGGTGCTGCATTACGCGCGCGATGTACTCGGCCATGCCGATCTGTACGGCATCGTCTCGCCGGACAACGTGCGCTCCGCCGCGCTGCTGCGCAAGCTGGGCATGGAGGATCGCGGCGACTTGCTGCTGCCGCCGCCACACGAAGAAGTGGTGCTGCTGTTTGCCACGCCGGGCGCGCCGGCCCCCCAACGGTAAAGCCGACCGTCGCTCGGCTGCGCTCCGCAAGCCAGCCAATCAGCACCACTGGGTAGAGCCGACCGTTGGTCGGCTGCTCTCAGCCCCCCAACTGTGCGCGCAGCTCTGCCAGCTGTTCCTGCAGCTCGGCCACGGTGGCCTCCAACTGCTGCACGCGGGACTCCAGTACCGGAGTGGCACCGCCGCCGCCGGCACCGGACGGCGCCGACCGGTACTGCTCGGCCAAGGCCTGCACGTCCACCGGGCCGGCCAGCAGGTGCATGTAGCGGTCTTCGCGCTGGCCGCTGGCGCGTGGCAGCTGGACCGCCATGCCGCGCTGGATCATGCGCTCCAGGTGGTGGCGCAGTTCGTCCACGTCCTGGAAGCGGACCAGGCGCTCGCTGCGGGTCAGCAGTTCATTGAGGGTCTGCGGGCCGCGCAGCAGCAACAGGCCCAGGATCGCCAGCTGCTGGCGGGTCAGGTCCAGCGCGGCACCGGCGCGGTGTTCGTAGCGCTCGGCGCGCGAGGAGTACTGCTGGCGCGCCAGGCCCAGGGTCTCCAGCTGGCGCAGCGCGTGGTGCACATCGCCGGCCGACAGGGCCATGACCGGCTCGCGGGCGGTCTTCTGGTTGGCCGCCACCTGGGCGGCGTTGACCGTCAGCGGGTAGGCGTCCGGGGTGGTCGCCTCCTTCTCGATCAGGCAGCCCAACGCGCGGGCCTGGGCCGCGCTGAGCACGGGCAGGGCAGGGGTCTGGGTGTCGTCGGTCATGGGGCGCTCCGGGGTGTTTCAGGGGCGTGCAGCATAGCCGAGCCCCGCCTGCGGCATGAATGCCGCGGGACAAGCCGGTAAACTGGCGCGAATCTGTTGCCGGTGAATGCCATGCGTCGTAGTGCTGTTTCCCTGTCCGTGCTTGCCTGCGCCGTTATGGCGCTGAGTGCCTGCAAGCGCACTGAAACCCCGGCCGATGCCGCCCCGCCAGCCGCCGCTGCCGCGGCCAGTGCACCGGCCGCCACCGGCGATGCCGCCGTGGCCGCCAACGACAACCTCAATGCCGTGCTGTGGATGCAGCGTTCGCAGGAGTACCGGGCGATCACCGAGCAGACCTACCGTTCGGCCGCCGATCACCTGGACAAGGCCCTCAAGGAACCCAACTGGGACGCGCTGGTGCCTGAAGAACGCGGCAATGCCGCCAAGGGCCTGAAGCCGGCCGTGGTGCTGGATGTGGACGAAACCGTGCTGGACAACTCGCCCTACCAGGCGCGCCTGGTGCGCGATGGCAAGGAATACGACGAGCTGAGCTGGGACCAGTGGGTGGCCGAAAAGAAGGCCAAGGCGATTCCGGGCGTGGTCGATTTCGCCAAGGCCGCCAACGCCAAGGGCGTGACCCTGCTGTACATCTCCAACCGCGCCGTGCATCTCAAGGACGCCACCCTGGCCAACCTGCGCGAGCAGGGCCTGCCGGTGGCCGACGACAGCGTGTTCCTCGGCCTGGGCACCGTGGTGGACGGCTGCGAGCAGGCCGGCAGCGAGAAGAACTGCCGCCGCCGCCTGGCCGGCCAGAACTACCGCGTGCTGATGCAGTTCGGCGACCAGCTGGGCGACTTCGTGGAAGTCACCGCCAACACCAACGATGGCCGCGATGCGCTGCTGCAGCAGTACCACGACTGGTTCGGCGAGCGCTGGTGGATGCTGCCCAACCCGACCTACGGCGGCTTCGAGCCGGCACAGTTCAACAACGATTACAGCCAGTCGCGCCAGGCCCGCCACGACGCCAAGCGCGCCGCGCTGGATTACGCACCGTGAGCCGCGCGCCGCTGCCGCTGCGGGACGAGGAGCGCCTGATCTTCGCGCTCGACGTGCCCGGCCGCGCCGACGCGCTGGCCTGGGTCGATCGCCTCGGTGATGCCGTGTCGTTCTACAAGATCGGCATGGAACTGCTGGCCTCCGGCGAGTACTTCGAGGTGCTCGAGGCGCTGGCCGCACGCGACAAGCGGGTGTTCGTCGATCTGAAGTTCTTCGACATCCCGGCCACCGCCGCGGCGGTGATCAAGCGCCTCTCGCAGTGGCCGGTGAGCTACGCCACCATCCATGGCTGGCACCCGGCGATGATGGAGGCCTGCGCGGCCGCCAACGGCAGCGACATGCGCCTGCTGGCGGTGACCGTGCTGACCTCGATGGGGCGCAGCGACTTGGCCCAGATGGGCATCGACCGCGAGCCGGTCGAGGTGGTGGTCGAACGCGCGCTGGCCGCCCAGGCCGTCGGCATCGATGGCGTCATTGCCTCCGGCCAGGAGGCTGGGCCGATCCGCGCCGCCACCGGCGACGGCTTCTCGATCGTCTGCCCGGGCATCCGCCCCGGCGGGCCGGTCGGGGATGACCAGAAGCGCACCGTGGGCGTGGCCCAGGCGTTCGCCGATGGCGCCGATGCGATCGTGGTCGGTCGCCCGATCCGGCTCGCCAGCGACCCGCAGGCCGCCGCGCGCGCCATCCAGGCCGAGATCGCCCAGGCGCTCGCCGCGCGCTGAGGCGGTGACGGGGCGGCACCGCCCCGTCACACCTGGTTTTTCTGTACATTCAAGGGCTTGCGCACGGAGCGCAGGGTCGGTAGGTCTGCCGGCTTGCCGCTGTCACCGAACAGGCCGCAAGATGCGGACCGGTCCGGGGAGTCCGAATTCATGTCCATGTCGTTGAAGCCGTGGCAGTACCGAGGGCAGGCGTTGGCGCTGGCCCTGTGCGGGTTGGTGCTGCTCAGTGCCTGCAAGGACAAGCAGATCGACCCCGATGCACCGGCGTCCGAGCCGGTCGCGGCCCTGCAGCAGCTGGCGCAGCGGGTCGCCGACAACGATCTGGTCGGCTACGCGAAGGCAGCGGTGCCGCCGGCCCAGTACGCGCGCCTGCAGGGCGCCTGGAGCCAGGGCCACAGCCGTTGGCCGCTGACCGAGCTGCCGCTGGATGGGCAGTTGCTGCCGATGCTCACTGCGCTGTCGCGGCCGGACGCGCCGCAGCGGCTGCAACGCTCGTTCGATACCCAGATCGCCGGCCAGGCCACGCAGGTCCGCCAGGCGGCCCATTCGATGGGATTGTTCGGCGAGCAGTACCTGCGCAACCAGAGCGAGTACAGCGACAGCGAGCGCGCCCACTACACCCAGGTGGTGAACGCGCTCAGCCGCTGGGCCGCCGCGGCGCCACTGACGGACAAGCAGCGGGCGAAGACGACCATCACCCTGCTCACCGCTACCGCGCGCACTGCCGGGCTGTCCACGGATGCCGAACTGCAGGCCGCGGGCATGGAAGAGAGCCTGCGCCGGCTCGGGCCCTTCATCAAAGCCTTCAAGACGGCCCTGGCCAGTTACGGGCTGTCGCTGGACGCGGCGTTGACCGAGCTGCGCGGCGAGCTGACGTCCGCGCTGGGCGACGACGCGGTGGTGCGGATCCAGTACACGCTGGCCGGCGAACAGATCGACGCCCAGGTGCGGATGACACGGCGCGACGGGCATTGGTACGTGACCCGCACGCTGGAAGACACCGATGCGCTGCTGCAGGCCGCCGACGCCGCACAAGCTGAACATGACGCCCGCCAAGCGGCCGACGCAGAGGCGGCGGCGGCGGTCAAGGACGGTGCTTCTGCATCGGCTAAGCCATAATGAAGCCGATGCCGAACCAGAATCCCCTGCCTTTCCCCGGTGAAGAGCCGCCCAAGACGCCGGACGCCATGTCCTCGTCGCCCGCTACCGTGCCGTCCGACGGTGCTGCCGCCCCGGTTCCACCGGCCGCTGGCGCGCCCGTGGAGGCCGTTGCCGTCGATGCGGAGCCGTCCACCGTCGTGCCGTCCGCGATCGTGCCCGGCACCCGCCCCCCCAGCGGTCGCCCGCCGTGGTGGGCGCGCCTGCTTGGCCGCCTGGTCGAGCCGTGGCTGTCGCTGAAGATCGAACCCGAACACCCCGGCCAGTACAACGATGGCCGCCCGGTGGTCTACGTGCTGGAGGACTACGGTCTGTCCAACGCGCTGATCTTGGACAAGGCCTGCCGCGAAGCCGGCCTGCCCTCGCCGCTGGTGCCGATCGCCGGTGACCCGACCGGGCGCAGGCGCGCCTACCTGGCCCTGTCGCGCCGGAGCAGCAGCAACTCGCTGATCCCCGAGCAGCGTGGCGCCAAGACCCACTCGGACTCGCTGGCCAAGG
Organism: Stenotrophomonas sp. Steno-Z10-BAI; assembly: GCF_056393115.1. NCBI lineage: Bacteria > Pseudomonadati > Pseudomonadota > Gammaproteobacteria > Lysobacterales > Lysobacteraceae > Stenotrophomonas > Stenotrophomonas sp. Steno-Z10-BAI. The sequence goes on from NZ_JBWJOZ010000008.1 coordinate 146,311, forward strand.
TGCTGCAGGCGCACCGCGCCCGCGGCGAGCTGGACGTGCACCTGGTGCCGGTGTCGATCTTCGTCGGCCGCGCGCCGGACAAGCAGAGCGGCTGGTTCGCGGTGCTGTTCTCGGAAAACTGGGCCCTGGTGGGTCGTTTCCGTCGCCTGCTGGCGGTGCTGCTCAACGGCCGCAGCACGATCGTGCGCTTCGCCCCGCCGATCTCGCTGCGCACCACGGTCGATGAGGGGCTGGACCCCGAACGCACCGTGCGCAAGCTGCAGCGCGTGCTGCGCACCCATTTCCGCCGCATCCGCGAATCGGTGATCGGGCCGGATCTGTCGACCCGCCGCCTGCTGGTGGACAAGGTGCTCGACGCGGACACGGTGCGCGAAGCGATCGCCTCACAGGCCAAGCGCGACAACTCCAAGCCGGCCGATGCCTGGAAAAAAGCCCACGCCTACGCGTGGGAAATCGCCGCGGATTACTCCAGTCCGGTGGTGCGCTCGGCCAGCTTCATGCTCAGCCATGTCTGGAACCGCATCTACGCCGGCGTGCTGGTCCACCACCTGGACAAGTTCAAGGCCGCCGCGCCCGGGCATGAAGTGGTCTATGTGCCCAGCCACCGCAGCCACATGGATTACCTGCTGCTGTCCTACCTGCTGTACGACCGCGGCATCGTGCCGCCGCACATCGTGGCCGGCATCAATCTCAACCTGCCGGTGGTCGGCACGCTGCTGCGCAAGGGCGGTGCGTTCTTCATCCGCCGCTCGATCCGCGGCAACGCGCTGTACTCGGCGGTGCTCAGCGAATACGTGGCGCAGCTGGTCGCCGGCGGCTACTCGATCGAGTATTTCGTCGAAGGTGGCCGCTCGCGCACCGGGCGCCTGCTGCAGCCCAAGGGCGGCATGATCTCGATGACGCTGCGCGCCTTCCTGCGCCAGCCGCGCAAGCCGGTGCTGTTCCAGCCGGTCTACATCGGCTATGAAAAGCTGATGGAGGGCGGCAGCTACCTGGACGAACTGTCCGGCCGGCCGAAGGAAAAGGAATCGATCTGGTCGCTGCTGTGGTCGATCCCGAAGGTGCTCAAGCAGAACTACGGCCAGGTCGTGGTGAACTTCGGTGAGCCGATCGCGCTCAACGACGTGCTCGCCCAGCGTGCACCGGACTGGAATGGCCAGCCGGTGGGCGAAGACGAGAAGCCCTCGTGGTTGTCCGGCACGGTGGATCACCTGGCCGAACGCATCCAGGTGCATATCAACGGTGCTGCCGACGTCAATCCGATCAACCTGCTCGCGCTGGCGCTGCTGTCCACGCCCAAGCATGCGATGGGCGAGGCGGACCTGATCGCGCAGATCGAACTGTGCAAGACCCTGCTGGTCGAGATGCCCTACTCGGACCGGGTGACGGTGACACCGCACTCGCCGGAGCGGATCATCGCCCACGCCGAGGAAATCAACGTCCTCACCCGCATCAAGCACCCGCTGGGCGACGTGCTCAGCGTCAGTGGCGACACCGCGGTGCTGCTGAGCTACTTCCGCAACAACGTCATCCACCTGTTCACCGCCTCGTCGTGGGTGGCCTGCTGCTTCCAGAACAACCGCCGCATGAGCCGCACCGGGCTGGTCCAGCTGGGCCGCACGGTGTATCCGTTCCTGCAGGCCGAGCTGTTCCTGCCGTGGACCGAAGACGAGTTCGCCCAGCGCATCGAGCAGACCATCAACGTGTTCGTGCGCGAAGGGCTGCTGCAGAACATCAATGATGACGACGGCGGGATCCTGGCGCGCAACACCGGGCAGACCGACGAAGTCTTCCGCCTGCGCGCGATCGGCCATTCGCTGCAGCAGGCGTTCGAGCGCTATTACATCGCGATCTCGGTGCTGGTGAAGAACGGCCCCGGCACGTTGGGCGCGGCCGAGCTGGAAAGCCTGTGCCAGCAGGCTGCGCAGCGCCTGAGCCTGCTCTATGCGCCGGCCGCGCCGGAGTTCTTCGACCGCACGCTGTTCCGCGGCTTCATCCAGAAGCTGCGCGAACTGCGCCTGGTGTGGCCGGATGAAAACAGCAAGCTGCTGTTCGATGCGCGCCTGGACGCGTGGGCGAAGGATGCGAAGTTCATCCTCGGCCGCGAGCTGCGCCATACCATCGAGCGTGTCAGCCCGGAAGCGGCAAAGCCGGAAGAGCCGGTCGCCACGGATTGACGACGGCACGTCGTCAATCCGGACGCACCGTCCTTGCCTACGGGTAGAGCCACGCGATGCGTGGCTGGCTCAGGCCGGCTCGTCCGGAATCAGCATGTCTTCCAGCTTGGCGATGCAGTCCTTCAACTGCAGCTTGCGCCGCTTCAGGCGCTTGGCTTCAAGCTCATCGTCGCCGTTGGCGGCCATGCGCAGGATCTGATCATCCAGCGCACGATGCTCCTGCCGAAGGAGGGCAAGGCGGGCAGTGATATCGGCGGGTGTCATGGTGTCCACAGGCTCCGAGCATACACATCCCCGATGACCGCCGGGAGTGAACGCAGTCACTTCCCGGCCCCTGTGAGGGCGCGTTGCAGCCGGTAGAATGCGTGCATGAGCGCTGCTGTCATCCGCCTGCCCGATCCCGTCCCGCGCGCCCGCGATCCGCGCGCGCCCGGCGGCGTGCAGGACCGGCTGGCGCGGCAACTGCGCCGCCAGGTCGGTCAGGCCATCGCGGACTTCGGCATGATCGAGGCCGGCGACAAAGTGATGGTGTGCCTGTCCGGTGGCAAGGACAGCTACACCCTGCTCGACATCCTGTTGCAGCTGCAGAAAAAAGCGCCGGTACCGTTCGAGCTGGTCGCGGTGAACCTGGACCAGAAGCAGCCGGGTTTTCCCGAGCACGTGCTGCCGACCTACCTGGCCTCGATCGGTGTGCCGTTCCAGATCATCGAGCAGGACACCTATTCGGTGGTCAGCCGGGTGATTCCCGAAGGCCGCACGATGTGTTCGCTGTGCTCGCGTCTGCGCCGTGGCGCGCTGTACCGGCATGCGGCCGAACACGGCTTCACCAGGATCGCGCTGGGCCACCACCGCGATGACAGCGTGGCCACGTTCTTCCTCAATCTGTTCCACCACGCCAAGCTCTCGGCGATGCCGCCCAAGCTGCGCAGCGACGACGGCCAGCATATCGTGATCCGCCCGCTGGCCTACGTGAGCGAGGCAGACATCAGCGCCTACGCGCAGGCGCGCGCTTTCCCGATCATTCCCTGCACGCTGTGTGGCAGCCAGGACACCCTGCAGCGCCGCCAGGTGGAACAGATGCTGCAGCAGTGGGAACGCGAGCAGCCCGGCCGCATCGACCAGATCGCACGCGCGCTGGGCAACATCCATCCCTCGCAGCTGGCCGATCCGGCCCTGTTTGATTTCATGGCACTGGGGCGCGCCACTGCGGCCCCGCTGCCCGACCCGCCGGCCTGGGCCGGCACTGCCCACGACCCCGGCCACGCCCCCGGCCCGGCCTGAGCCACGCCGGCGCGCCCGCCCTCCCTTTCACGCTCTTACTCTGGACGTCCATGTTCTTTCGCAACCTGACGCTGTTCCGCTTCCCGACCGCCACCGATTTCTCCGACGTAGACACCCTGCTGCCGCAGGTGCTGCTCAAGCCGGTCGGTCCGCTTGAAATGAATTCGCGCGGCTTCATCTCGCCGTTCGGCCGTGAAGAAAAGGCCGTGTTCTCGCACCGCGTGGGCGATGCGCTGTGGCTGACCGTGGGCGGTGAGGACAAGATCCTGCCGGGCGCGGTGGTCAACGATCTGCTCGCGCGCAAGCTCGAGGAGATCGAAGAGAAGGAAGGCCGCAAGCCCGGTGGCCGCGAGCGCAAGCGCATGAAGGACGATCTGCTGCACGAACTGATGCCGCGCGCCTTCGTGAAGAGCTCGCGTACCGACGCGCTGATCGACCTGACCCACGGGTACGTCGCCGTGGACTGCTCGAGCAGCAAGAAGGGCGAGAACATGATGTCCGACATCCGTGGCCTGCTCGGCAGCTTCCCGGCGATGCCGTTGAATGCCGAAGTGGCGCCGCGCTCGATCCTGACCGGCTGGATCGCCGGGGAAACCCTGCCGACCGGGCTGAGCCTGGGCGAAGAGTGCGAGATGAAGGACCCGGCCGAGGGCGGTGCAGTGGTCAAGTGCCAGCACCAGGAACTGCGCTGCGACGAGATCGACAAGCATCTGGACGCCGGCAAGCAGGTGACCAAGCTGGCCCTGGTCTTCGAGGACAACCTGTCCTTCGTGCTGGGCGACGACCTGATCGTGCGCAAGCTGAAGTTCCTGGATGGCGCGCTGGACCAGCTCGAGCACGCCGACGATGACGGCCGCCGCGCCGAACTGGATGCCCGTTTCGCCCTGCAGAGCGGCGAAGTGCGCCGCCTGTTCCTGCTGCTGGAAGAGGCCTTCAAGCTGAGCAAGGCGGACTGATCGGTTCCGATCAGTCCCCAGTCATGCGCCGGTCACGGCCGGCGCTATGCTGTACCCATGTCCGGATTCCTCCGCCGCCTGATTTCGCCGGCTGTCAGCACGCTGCAGCGCGATACGGTACGGCTGCGCCTGGAGGATGCCGAGATCGATGTCCTGCGTGTGCGCGATCCGCGTGCGCGCCGGATCAAGCTCAGCGTCGATGAGCGCGGCGTACGCCTGACCCTGCCACCGCGCGCCAGCCTGGTGATGGGCGAGCGTTTTCTCGACCAGCATCGCGGCTGGTTGTCCGAACAACTGCGCAGCTACCAGGCCACCAACCTGCCGCCACCGCTGGTGATCGGCGAGCCGGGGGTGCTGCCGCTGCGCGGTGCGCTGCTGCCGCTGCGCTGGGAAGCCGGCCGCTACGCGCACATGCACGTGGATGAGCAGGGCGCCTGCCTGCACTGGCCCACCCGTGGCACCGATGCCACGCTGCGCCGCACCCTGCGCGAGTTCTACGAAGCCCAGACCCGTGCCGATGTCGGCCAGTGGCTGCCGCGTTATCTGCCTGGTCTGCCGCGTGCACCGGCGCGGCTGCGGCTGAAGGTGATGTCCTCGCAATGGGGCTCGCTGGCGCCGGATGGCAGCATGGCGCTCGATCTGGCCCTGGTGTTGGGGCGGCCTTCGGCGTTCGAGTACGTGCTGGTGCACGAGCTCTGCCATCTGATCCAGGCCAATCACTCGCCGGCGTTCTGGGCCGAAGTGGAAAGGCGCTTCCCGGCGTGGCATGCCGAGCGGGACTATTTCCAGCTCGAAGGGCGGCGGCTCAAGGCGATGCTGCGGCAGCTGCTGACCCCGGCACCGTAACGGCGGCGGCAACGCTCGCTCCTCACCGGTAGTGCCGGCCGCTGGCCGCCAATCACGCGGGGGTGAGTTGATGAGGAGCCGGCCAGCGGCCGGCACTACCGGAGCGGTGTGCCGTCAGTTGCCCATCCGCACCGCCGCAGCCTGCGCCCACCGCGCCGCCACCCGTGGCGCGGTGATGCACACGGCCTGATCGGTCACGGTGGTGACCGCACGCTCCAGCAGCTGGATGTCGGCTTCGTGCTGGCGGGCGACGTGCGGATCTTCGAAGAAGATCGCGCGTTGGCAATGCCCTTCCAGCACGCGGTCGGCAATCTGCGCATCGCCGCCCATCGGGCCGCTCTGGTAGCGCGTCACCCATTCCTCGCCCTGCGGCCAGCCGCGGCCCCAGGCCAGCTCGTTGAGGCGCTGCCCGGTGGTGCCGGTGCCGACGCGGCTGCGGAACCGCGACAGCACCGCGAAGTGTTCATCGGCGAAGGCCAGCATCGCCGGCTTCATCGCGTCATGCGCGATCAGGGCCAGCGTGTGCTGTTCGAAGGCATGCAGGTCATCGGCACCCGGGTCCGGCGCCAGGCCGGCATGCAGGCGCTCCACCTCGACCCAGTCGCGCGCGGTGGCGACGGTGGAGATGAAGGGTTTACCGTGGATCACGCACTGGCGCTTGAGCGCGGTGGCTTCCGGAAAGACCGAGGAAGGATCGACCGGGTCCATCAGGTAGATCGCGCCGTCCAGCGTGCGCTCCGGCGTGCCCATCCCGACCACCTCGGCCACCAGCTTCATCAGGCCGCCCTCGCGGCCGTTCGGGTAGCGCCGCAGCGGGGCGAAGTCCTGCAGGAAGCCCAGCCGCTGGATCGCATCGAAGGTGCGCCCGACCGCATGCAGCTCGACGCCCAGTTCGCGCAGGCCGGTGTCGCTGGCGCGCAGCCAGCGGAACAGCGCGGCGTGCTTGTCATGGTGGTGCAGGCGGTTCGCGGCCAGGCCGATGCGCATGGGGGCAGTCCAAAGGGAGTCGTCGCCAGTGTAAGCCGTTCAGGTTGCATCGATGCAAGCTGCAAAATGTGATGTGCTTCACGCGCCTTCACGCATTTTCGTAGTTGTTGCATGGTGTCGACAGGGGCCGTATCCGACAGTGGTGGTCGCCCGTCAATCAGGAAACCCCTGCCATGACTCTCTTCCCTTCCCCCGTCACCACCTCATCCCCGCCCGCTGCCTCGGAGACGGGCCGCCGCATCCGCGCGCTGGCCGCCGTGCTGCGCGAGGCACCCCAGGCCGATGCCGAGATGCTGCTGGCCGGGCTGGCGCGCATGCTGGATGCGCATATCGGGCGCGGCCACGATGATGTGGTCAGCAACCGCTGCATCCGCGACCAGCTCGACAACATCGAGCTGCTGATGGCGCTGGAGATCGAGCGGGCCGGCGTGCGTCACACGCCGGTACCCGCGGTAGCGCGCGCCGCTTGAGAGGCGCGCCTGGGTAGGGCCCGCCGTTACGCCGAAAGCAGCTGCATGATGCTGCCGGCCGCATCGCGGCCCTCGGCCACCGCCGTCACCACCAGATCCGCGCCGCGGACCGCATCGCCACCGGCGAACAGGCGCGGGTGCGCGGTCTGGAACGGCAGGCGGCCACTGCCGCCGGCCACGATGCGACCGTTGTTGCCGGCCTCTACGCCGTGGTCAGTCAGCCAGCCCGGTGCGCTCGGCGAGAAGCCGAAGGCGATGATCACCACGTCCGCTTCCAGCAGCGATTCACTGCCTTCGATAGGCACCGCGCTGCGGCGGCCCTGGGCATCCGGATCGGACAGGGTCGTCTCGACCACCATCACCCCGATCACTTCGTCATCGGCACCCGCCTCGATCGACAACGGCTGGCGGTTGAACAGGAAGCGCACGCCTTCCTCGCGGGCGTTGGCCACTTCGCGTGCCGAGCCGGGCATGTTGGCTTCGTCACGGCGGTAGGCGCAGGTCACCTTGGCCGCGCCGAGCCGGATCGCGCTGCGCACGCAGTCCATGCCGGTATCGCCACCGCCCAGCACCACCACGCGCTTGCCCTCCAGATCGGGCAGGGCGATCTGGTCCTCCCAGCCAGCGATCGGCCGGCCATGGGCATCGCTGCCACTGACGATGCGGCTGTTCTGCACCAGGAACGGCAGCGCCGGCAGCACGCCCTTGAGGTCCTGGCCGAGCAGGCCGCCATCGGTATAGCGGTATGCGCCGGTGCCCACGAACACCGCGTCGTACTCGGCCAGCAGCGCATCGATACTCACATCGCGGCCGATCTCCACGCCGAGGCGGAACTGCACGCCCATGCCCTCCAGCACGTTGCGGCGGCGGCTGATCACCGATTTGTCCAGCTTGAAACTGGGGATGCCGAACTGCAGCAGCCCACCGATCTGTTCGTAGCGGTCATACACCACGGCTTGGATGCCGGCATGCGCCAGCTTGTCGGCGCAAGACAGCCCGGCCGGGCCGGCGCCGATCACCGCCACGCGCTTGCCGGTGGCTTCCACCGCGCTCATGTCCGGTCGCCAGCCGGTGGCCAGCGCGGTATCGACGATGTACTTCTCCACGGCGCCGATGGTGACCGCGCCGAATTCCTCCAGCGTGCAGCTGCCTTCGCACAGCCGGTCCTGCGGGCACACGCGGCCACACACTTCCGGCAGCGGGTTGGTCGAATGGCACAGCGTGGCCGCTTCATGGATGCGGTTTTCCTGCACCAGCTGCAGCCATTGCGGGATCGCGTTGTGCACCGGGCACTTCCAGCTGCAGTACGGATTGCCGCAATCCAGGCAGCGACCGGCCTGGAACTGCGCGTCTTCCTTGCCGAACTTGCCGTACAGCTCGCCCCAGTCGCCGGAGGTGCGCAGTTCGACCGGGATGCGCTGCGGCATCGTCCGGGGCAGATCGAGGAACTGGAAAGCTTGCTTGCGGCTCATGGGTGGGCCCTGCGGTGGTGAGTTGCCGGCCAACGGCCGGCACTACAATGTGAGGTTGCCGGCCAGCGGCCGGCACTACAGCGGTGGGAACACGAGGCGCCGGTCGATACCGGCGCTTCTCCGCGCTTACGCAGCGCGGCGCAGTGAGTCGGTCAGCGATTCGATGCTGGCGGCCTTGGGTTTGACCAGCCAGAACTTGCCGACGTAATCGCGGAACTCATCAAGAATCTGCTGCGCCCAGATGCTGCCGGTCAGTTCGCGGTGGCGGCTGATCAGCGTATGCAGGTGCTGGCGATGGTTCTCGAAGCCTTCGGCCGAGATGCGGTGGATGTCGATCAGTTCGTGGTTGTAGCGGTCCACGAAATCACGGTCGATATCCAGCACGTAGGCCAGGCCGCCGGTGAAGCCGGCGCCGAAGTTCAGCCCGACCTTGCCCAGCACCAGCACGATGCCGTCGGTCATGTACTCGCAGCAGTGGTCACCGGCGCCTTCGATCACCGCCAGCGCGCCGGAGTTGCGCACGCCGAAGCGCTCGCCGGCACGGCCGGCGGCGAACAGCTCGCCACCGGTGGCGCCGTACAGGCAGGTGTTGCCGATGATCGCGGTGTTGCGCGCCTCGAAACGCGCGCCACGCGGCGGGCGCACGACCAGCCGGCCGCCGGCCATGCCCTTGCCGACGTAGTCGTTGGCCTCGCCTTCGACCTCCAGCTGCAGGCCGCCCACGTTGAACGCGCCGAAACTCTGACCGGCGGTGCCGCGGAAGCGCAAGGTCAGCGGCGCATCACTCATGCCCTGGTTGCCGTGCGTGCGCGCGATCTCGCCGGAGAGGCGGGTGCCGATCGAGCGGTCCGTGTTGTGGATCAGGAAGCGGTGTTCGCCGCCGAGCTTGCCGGCGATCGCCGGGGCCAGCAGGCCGTCCATCTGCGTGGCCAGGCTGTCCGGCGATTCGTACAGACGCTGCGCGGCGCAGTGGCTGCCGGCGTACTCGGCCGGGTTGAGCAGGCGCGACAGATCCACCTTGACGCCCGGGCGCGGGGAGACCTCCAGCTGCTGCAGCAGGTCGGTGCGGCCGACGATCTCGTCCAGCGAGCGCACGCCCAGGTAGGACAGCCAGCCACGCACTTCCTCGGCCAGCAGCCGGAAGAAATTCTCCACGCGCTCGGGCAGGCCGGTGAAGTACTGCGCGCGCAGGCGCTCGTCCTGGGTGGCCACGCCGGTGGCACAGTTGTTGAGGTGGCAGATGCGCAGGTACTTGCAGCCCAGCACGATCATCGGCGCGGTGCCGAAGCCGAAACTGTCCGCACCCAGCAGTGCGGCCTTGATCACGTCCAGGCCGGTCTTCAGGCCGCCATCGGTCTGCAGCAGGGTGCGCCCGCGCAGGTCGTTGGCCACCAGTGCCTGGTGCGATTCGGCCACGCCCAGCTCCCACGGCACGCCCGCATAGCGGATCGAGCTGACCGGGCTGGCCCCGGTGCCGCCGTCATGGCCGGAGACGGTGATCAGATCGGCACCGGCCTTCACCACGCCCGCGGCGATGGTGCCGACACCGGCATGGCTGACCAACTTCACCGAGACCAGCGCGGTCGGGTTGACCTGCTTGAGGTCATAGATCAGCTGGGCCAGGTCTTCGATGGAGTAGATGTCGTGGTGCGGCGGCGGTGAGATCAGGCCGATGCCCGGCTTGGCATAACGCAGCCGCGCGATCAGTTCGTTGACCTTGTGCCCGGGCAGCTGGCCGCCTTCGCCGGGCTTGGCGCCCTGCGCGACCTTGATCTGCAGCACTTCGGCATTGACCAGGTACTCGGCGGTAACGCCGAAGCGGCCCGAGGCCACCTGCTTGATCTTGCTGCGCTTCTCGGTGCCGTAGCGCACCGGGTCTTCACCGCCTTCGCCGGAGTTGCTGCGCCCGCCGAGACGGTTCATGGCGATGGCCAGCGCTTCATGCGCTTCGGGTGACAGCGCACCGAGGCTGATCGCCGCCGTATCGAAGCGGCGGAACAGGTCTTCGGCCGGAGCCACCTCGTCCAACGGGGTCGGCGTGGGCGCGGCCTTGAGCTGCAGCAGGTCGCGCAGCGCCGACACCGGGCGGCCGTGCACGGCCTCGCAGTAGCGCTGCCAGTCCGCGGCATCGCCACTGCGCGCGGCGCGCTGCAGGGTCATGACCACGTCCGGGTTGTACATGTGGTATTCGCCGCCGTGCACGTACTTGAGCACGCCGCCCACATCCGGGCGCAGCAGGTCGTTCCAGGCGCGCACGGTGAGTTCGCGGGCCTCGTCGTCCAGACGCGCGAAGCCGACACCGGCCACGCGCGAGGCGGTGTCCGGGAAGCACAGGTCGACCACCTCGTCATCCAGCCCGACGATCTCGAACAGCTGCGCGCCGCGGTAACTGGCCACCGTACAGATGCCCATCTTGGAGATGATCTTGGACAGGCCCTTGTAGATGCCCTTGCGGTAGCGGCGGCCGATCTGCGACTGCTCGCCGCCCTTGCTCAGCTGCAGGATGCCGCGCCGGCCCAGATCGAACAGGGTCTGGTAGGCCAGGTACGGGTACACCGCGGTGGCGCCGAAACCGAGCAGGCAGGCCATGTGGTGCGCGTCGCGCGCGGTACCGGTTTCCAGGATCAGGTTGACGTCGCAGCGCAGCCCGGCGTTGGACAGGTGGTGATGCACCGCGCTGGTGGCCAGCAGCGCATGCACCATCGGCCGGTCGGCGACCGGGTAACGGTCGCTCAGCAGCAGCATGACGATGCCTTCGCGCGCAGCGGCTTCGGCCTCGGCGCAGATGCGCTGTATGCCGGCCTTCAGGCCTTCGTCCAGGCTGTAGGACAGATCGATCAGCCGGTTCTTGTCGGCGTACTGCTCCATCTTGATCAGCTGGCGCAGCTTGCGCTGGCTGAGCACCGGCGAGTTGAGGATGACGTGGTTCACCGTTTCCGCGCCGGCATGGAAGATGTTGGTCTCCTTGCCGAGCTGGGTGGACAGCGACATGACGCAGTCTTCGCGCAGCGGATCGATCGGTGGGTTGGTGACCTGCGCGAACGCCTGGCGGAAGTAATCGTAGAGCGGACGGCTGTGCTGGCTGAGCACCGCCATCGGGGTGTCATCGCCCATCGAGCCGGTGGCTTCCTGCTCGGTCTCGGCCAGCGGGCGCAGGATCTGCTCCACTTCCTCGGTGCTGAGCTGGAACAGCTTGTGGTAGCTGCGCAGGGTGCGCTCGTCGAAGGGCTCCTCGACCAGCGACGGATCGATCAGCTCGGTCTGCAGATAGGTCACGCTCTGCTGCAGCCACTGCTTGTACGGCGCGCGGCCGCGGTTGATGCGGTCGATGGCGTCCGAGTCGAGCAGGTCGCCACGCTTGAGGTCGATGGCCATCATCTCGCCCGGGCCGAGCTTGCCCTTGCGCACCACGCGCTCGGCCGGCACTTCCCACACGCCGGCTTCGGAGGCGACCAGGAAGTGGCGGTCGGACGTCAGCATCCAGCGCGCCGGGCGCAGGCCGTTGCGGTCCAGCGTGCAGGCGGCATAGCGCCCATCGCAGGCCACGATCCCGGCCGGGCCGTCCCACGGCTCGCTGTTGAGGCCGTAGAACTCGTAGAACGCGGCCAGGTCCGGATCCTTGAACTCCAGCGACTGGGTCGCCGGCGGCACCAGGATGCGCAGTGCCTGGATGAGGTCCATGCCGGCGCTGACCATCAGCTCGAGCATGTTGTCCAGGCTCTGCGAGTCCGAGCCATGCATGGAGATCACCGGATCGAACTCGCCGATGTCGAAGCGCGGGGTCTTCCACACCTTGCTGCGCGCCTGCGCCCAACGGCGGTTGCCCTCGATGGTGTTGATCTCGCCGTTGTGGGCGAGCATCCGGAAGGGATGCGCCAGCGGCCAGCGCGGCAGCGTGTTGGTGGAGAAGCGCTGATGGAACACGATCGCGCTGGAGGCCAGATCGTTGCGCTGCAGATCCACGTAGAAGCGGCTCAGCTTGTCCGGCAGCACCATGCCCTTGTAGCTGATCGCATTCGGGCTGAGCGTGGTGACGTAGTAATCGGCGTGCTCGCGCAGCAGCTGTTCGCTGCGGCGCCGGGCCAGGAACAGGGCCAAGGTGAAGGCGGCCTCGTCCTGCGCGGCGCCGGCATCGACGAACAGCTGCTCGATGTGCGGCAGGGTGTCGCGGGCGAGTTGACCGCAGACGCTGGGGTCGGTCGGCACCACGCGCCAGCCGACCGGCTGGCAGCCGGCGTTGCGCAGTTGCTGTTCCAGCGTGTCGCGGCAGGCCTGTGCGGCGGCGGCGTCATGCGGCAGGAACACCACGCCGGCAGCGAAACGCGCGCCAAGCGTGAGGCCCGCCTCGGCGGCAAGCGCCTTGAGGAACACATCGGGGCGGCGCAGCAACAGGCCGCAGCCGTCACCAGTGATACCGTCGGCGGCGACGCCACCGCGGTGGGTCATGCGCGAGAGTGCGGCAATGGCCGTGTCGACCAGCAGCCGTGACGGCTGGTCGTCGAGCTGGGCGACCATGCCGAAACCACAGGCATCTCGCTCATCTTGCGGGTCGTAAAGCCCTTGGCGGTTGCGGGGGGCCATCTGTGCCTCGATGCGATGTCAGGTGAGCGGCGACACTCGTCCCCGCTCAGTCCTTGCAGCGCGGGTCGAAGCACCGGATGACCCGACTAGATCACAGTTGTTGCAACGCCGCAATACACGGTTGCAGCCGCAACCAAACCCTTGTGTTTCAGGGGTTTCCCCGCCGCCTGTTCAGCCGCAGCGGACGCCGGCGACCACGTTCTTGGCATCCACTTCAACGTTCAGACGCTCGCCGATGAACTCCATCGTGGTCATGTCATTCGGCTTGAGCACGCGCAGGGTGGTGGCGCCGGCATCCTGCTGGGCCTGGCTGCCGATCTGGTCGGTGTAGGGCTGACCGACCAGGCTCTGCACCTGGGTCGCATCGCAGCTGCCTACGGGCGGTGCTTCCATTGCCTTGCCGGCCTCGTCGGTCGGTGCGGCAGCTGCTTCGGCCGCCTTCTGTGCATGGGTGGCAACCGCTTCCTGCTCGTCCATGGGCGGAGCGCTGCACGCACCGAGGACCAACAAGGCGGGGAACAGGGCAATCAGCCCGAAAGAACGCCGCGCGCGGCGGAACGACAGGGACGACATCAGTACTCCAGAGAGCGAGCCAGTAAACGCTGGAGGATATCGCCAAGCGCGGTGTGAGGTGTTTGTGTTGCGTTATTGACGCGGTGCCGCACCGGGACCGGTAACACTGCGCTTCCCTGATCCGCGTCGCCTCCATGAGCCCGAGCCGCACCGCCACCCCCGAAGTCGCCGCCGCCCGCCAGGCCGGCCTGCGCTATGTCAGCGATGAACTGCCCGGCATTGCCCGCCGCAAGGCCGGCAAGGGCTTTGCCTACCGCGATGCCGATGGTGCGGCGGTCCGCGATGCCGCCACCCTGGCCCGGATCCGCGCGCTGGCGATCCCGCCGGCCTACACTGATGTGTGGATCTGCGCACTGCCCAACGGTCATCTGCAGGCCACTGGGCGTGACGCGCGCGGGCGCAAGCAGTACCGCTACCACGCTGACTGGGCGCGGGTGAGGGGCGATGGCAAGTTCGATCGCATCATTGCCTTTGGTACCGCCCTGCCCACGCTGCGCCGGCGCCTGCGCCGCGATCTGAAGCTGCCCGGCTTCCCGCGCGACAAGGTGCTGGCGATCGTGGTGGCGCTGCTGGCGCAGACGCTGGTGCGCGTTGGCAATGAAGTCTATGCACGTGACAACCGCTCTTACGGGCTGACCACGCTACGCAACCGCCACCTCGCGCTGGTCAAGGGCGGCCGGGCGCAGATGCGCTTCCGGGGCAAGTCCGGGCAGGCGCATGAGGTGGACGTGGATGACCGCGAACTGGTCAAGCTGATCCGTGGCTGCCAGCAGCTGCCCGGGCAGGCGCTGTTCCAGTACCGCGATGATGATGGCGCGGTCCAACCGGTGGATTCGGGCATGGTCAATGACTATCTGCACGATGCGATGGGCGAGGATTTCAGCGCCAAGGACTTCCGCACCTGGGGCGGCACGCTGGAGGCGATCCGTCAGCTTGCCGTGACCGAGCTGCCCGAACCCTCCAGTGAGCGCGCGCTGGCGGCATTGCAGAAACAGGTGGTATGCGAGGTCGCGAACCTGCTGGGCAACACACCGTCGGTGTGCCGCAAGGCCTATATCGATCCTTGCGTATTCGATGGCTGGCGGGCCGGCTCATTGAAGGCCCTTGCCGGCCTGCGTGGCGAGCGCCAGTGGGAACTGGCCACGCTGAAAGTACTCAAAGCCGCGCGGCGCACCGTCCGGCGTGCCCGCGCGGGATGAGCGCAGCGATCAGCCGCAGTAGAGGGCGGTGATGTTGTTGGTACGACCGGTTTCGATGGTCAGCCGTTCGCCGCCCTGCTCTGCACCCGGGGTGGGATTGGCCGCGCCACTGGCAGTGGCGCCACTTGCGGCACGCTCGCTGCGCACGACGATGACCTGCAAGCTGTCGCTGTCCACGCGGGCACGCTCGACCGTGGCTTGCGATGCCGCCAGGCCCACGGCGCCGCGGACCTTGTCCACGTGGCACTGGCCGGAAATGACGCCGTCGATCGGCTGGACCTGCGCGATGGGGGTGCTGCTGCAGGCGGACAAAGCAAGGACGGCCACAGCCGCGGACAGGTAACGAAGCATGCGACGCACTCCATGGGAATTGCGCTCAGGGTGCATCGGTGGCCGTATGCGGCGCATGAATCTCTACACGGTGTGGGCACGCTCCATTCACCGTCCCTGGCCGCCGGGTTGACCATAGTGGGGCTGCGCATTTCCACGGCGGCCAGCGCCGCGACGAACAGACGAACATGCGCCCGCGTGAGATCCACGCATCTGATCCGGCAACAGGAGTCGAACATGGCCACGGCCAAAACCCGTAAGACCACCAAGACCCCCACCTCCCGCAAGCGTCCGCGTCCGGCGGAGGCGGCTGCTGCGGCGGCCGAACCGCGCACCCGTACCCCGGTCGTCAAAACCGCGACCCGCAAGGCCGCCGCCACCGATCCGCGCGCTGCGCGCGTGGCGGCCCGCCAGCGCCGTCTGCAGGACCAGGAGAAGGCAAAGGATGCGCGTGCGGCGAAGAAGGTCGCCGCGTCCAAGGCCAAGAAGGTTACCCAGGCCGGCACGCGTCGCCAGCCTGAGAAAATGCCGGCCGAGCAGCTGGCCAAACCCGGCAACGAACACGAGATGCAGCTGGCCCCGCGTTTCCTTGCGCCTGACTACCAGGGCAGCGGCAAGCTCAAGGGCAAGCGCGCCATCATCACCGGCGCGGATTCGGGCATCGGCCGCGCGGTGGCCGTGCTGTTCGCCCGCGAAGGGGCGGATGTGGCGGTGCTGCACCTGGATGAAAAGAAGGACGCGAAGATCACCCGCGAGCACGTCGAGAAAGAAGGCGGTCGCTGCGTGGTGATCGCCGGCGATGTGCGCGATCCGGCGTTCTGCAACAAGGCCGTCAAGCAGGTCGTCAAGGCGTTTGGCGGTGTCGACATCCTGGTCAACAACGCGGCCTTCCAGCTGCATTGCGACCGCTTGGAAGACCTCGAGGACGACCACCTGCAGGAAACCCTGCAGACCAACATTGGCGGGTACATCCAGATGGCGCGCGCGGTGCTGCCACACCTGGGCGAAGGTGCCAGCATCATCAACACGGGGTCGGAAACCGGCCTGTTCGGCAGCAAGGCGCTGGTGGACTACTCGGCGACCAAGGGTGCCATCCATGCCTTCACCAAGGCGCTGGCCAGCCAGCTGCTGCCACGCGGCATCCGGGTCAATGCGGTTGCGCCGGGTCCGGTCTGGACCCCGCTCAATCCGGCCGACAAGAAGGCTCCGGATGTGGCCGAGTTTGGCCAGGACAGCGACATGGGTCGCCCGGCGCAGCCGGAAGAACTGTCGCCGGCGTACGTCTTCCTCGCCTCGCCGATCACCGCCAGTTACATCAGCGGCGTGATCCTGCCGGTGATGGGCGGGCCGCGCGGCTGACCGCCGGCGCCTGCGTACCGGCACCATAGAACGCGGCGATCTGCGGAATGAAGGTCTGCGGGTTGGCCCCGACCAGGTTGGTCAGCACCACGATGGCCAGCCCCTGGTCGGGGTACACGATGAACGCCGAGCGTGCACCGCCCATGCCGGCCACCTGACGCTGTGGTGCGCGTTGCAGCACCGCCCAGCCGGCGCCCCATGCGCCGTCGCTGCCGTCATTGAGCCGTTCCGGGGTCCACATCCGGCGGGTGCTGGCGGCGTTGACCAAGCGGTTGCCGGTCAATGCGACCAGCCACTTGGCCACGTCGTCGGCAGTGGTCAGCATGCCGCCGCCAGCCCACAGGCCGGGAGTCATGTCGTAGAACCAGTGCGAGAGCCGTGGCGGGGCGTCCGGCGCATCGGTGCGGCGCGGGAACCAACTGTAGATGGTGGCGTTGTTGGCGATCAGATCGTAGCTGTCGCCGAACGTGGATGACGGCATCCTGGCCACATCGAACTGGCGCGTGGCCACGTACCGGTCATACGGCATCGCGGCCTGTGCGGCGATGATTCGTGCCAGCAGCACGTAGTT
The DNA here is from genome assembly GCF_056393115.1 of Stenotrophomonas sp. Steno-Z10-BAI. Classification (NCBI taxonomy): domain Bacteria; kingdom Pseudomonadati; phylum Pseudomonadota; class Gammaproteobacteria; order Lysobacterales; family Lysobacteraceae; genus Stenotrophomonas; species Stenotrophomonas sp. Steno-Z10-BAI. The sequence continues at coordinate 163,113 of NZ_JBWJOZ010000008.1, forward strand.
GGTCTGGTTATAGGTGAAGCGCGTGCCGGGCGCAGCGTCTACGGGGCGTTGCGTCACGGCGGTCCAGGCGGCCGCCTCGGTCCCGCCGCCGAGCAGGCCCTGTGCATCCAGAATGTCCGGCAGTCCCGAGGTATGCGCCAGCAACTGGCGCACCCGCACGCTGCGCCACGCGTCGGGCAGGTCGGCGAGATAGGCCGAGATCGGCGCATCCAGGTTCACCTTGCCTGCTTCGGCCAGCTGCATCATCGCCACCGCGGTGAATGACTTCGTGGCCGAGTTGAGCGGGAAACGCGTGGCGCGCGTGGCCGGCAGCGCGTTCTCGACATTGGCCAGCCCGTGGCTGTCGGACAGCACCACCTTCCCGTCCTTGACCACGGCGATCTGCAACCCGGGAATACGCAGCGCGTCCATGGTCTGGCCGATGAACTGCCGGGTCTGTTGGTTGGCGGTCTCCACGCTGCCGGCGTGCGCGTGCACGCCCAGCGGGAACAACAGGGCGACGATCACGATCACGCGATGGGTGGAACGCATGCGGCGGGTCCTTGGCGAAGAGGGCGCGATGCCAGGGCGGAATGCCCCAGCTCGAAGGCTTGGATGCGGGCCGGGGCGAAAAGGTTTAAGGCCCACGGCATGCCCATCGCGCAGCGCCTACCGTTCGTCGGCACGGTCCGTCCGGCACTTGACGACACCTGTAGTCACTGGCACGGTAGCGACACGTGTAGTCATAGGGAGTGCGCCATGCGCGGCAAGACCATCGGGGACCAGGAACTGGCCCTGCTGCAGTACATCGCGGAACAGGACCGCCCCAGTGTCGGGGAGGTCGCCACCGGCTTCGGGGAGCCGCGCGGGCTGGCACGCTCGACCGTGCTGACCATGATGGAGCGCCTGCGCGCCAAGTCGTACCTGAGCCGGAAGCAGGTGGACGGCGTCTACCGCTATGCCACCACCAGCGGCCAGGACAGCGTGGTGCAGGGCGCCGTGGCCAGCTTCGTGGAGAAGACGCTGCAGGGCTCGGTGTCGCCGTTCGTGGCGTTCATGTCGCACAAGGTGGATGTCAGCGATCAGGAACTGGCCGAGCTGGAAGCGCTGGTCGCACAGTTGCAGTCACGCAAGCGGGAGGGCTGAGCGATGGACATGATGATGAGTGAAGTGCTGATGCGGCTGGGCTGGACCAGCGTGCAGAGCGCGGTACTGGCGGCGCTGGTGTGGGGCGTGTGCCGGCTGGTGCCGCAGCTGCCGGCGGCCACCCGCTGCCGGTTATGGTGGCTGGTGGCCGCGCAGGCCGTGCTGGGCCTGGTCTGGAGCAGCCCGCTGGAACTGGCCGTGTTGCCGGCCCCGGCGGCCGTGACGGCACCGGCGATGGCGCTGCCCGCGTTCGATGCCGCCGTGCAGGCTGCGCCGGTCACCTACGCCGCCAATGCGGTCGAGACGGCGACAATGACAGCGTCCTGGCCCTTGCTGCTGCTGGCCGTGTGGGCTGCCGGTGTGCTGCTGATGCTGGTGCACAGCCTGCGCGGCTACCGCGCCAGCCGCGCGCTGGTGCGCAGCGCCACAGAGTGCACGGACGCCGGCCTGCAGCAGGCGCTGCAGTTGGCCGCCGAAGCGCATGGCCTGCGGCGCTCGCCGCAGCTGAAACTCTCCGCGCAGATCCGGTCGCCGCAGTTGATCGGCCCGTGGCGGCCGGTGCTGCTGCTGCCGGCGCGCGAGCTGCCGACCATGTCGGCGGACGATCTGGACATGGCGCTGACCCACGAGCTGATCCATCTGCAGCGTCGCGACCTGTGGTGGGGCCTGCTGCCGGCGCTGTCCCAGCACCTGTTCTTCTTCCACCCGCTGGTCCACGTGGCGGCCCGCGAATATGCGTTGGCGCGCGAAGAAGCCTGCGATGGTGCGGTGGTGGCCGGACATGATCACTGCCGCCATGACTACGGTCGCCTGCTGGTGCAGTTGGGTGTGGCGCCCCGTCCCGCCGTCGGCGTGGCCAGCGCTTCGCCGAACCTGCGCAGTCTCAAGCGCCGGCTGCGGACGCTGCAGCAGACCCGCAGCGTCCCGCGCGTGGCCTCGCTGGCAATCACCGCGTTGTTCGTGGTGATCGGTATTGCACCGTTGCGTCTGGTGGCTGCACCGCCGCCGCCGACCGCGCTGACGCCCCTGCCCGCACCTGTGGCACGGCCGGCACCTGCGCCGGTCCACGCGCCCGAGCCGATGCCGGCACCAGAACCGTTGCCTGCTCCGGAACCGCCCGCCGCGCCCGCCGCGCCCCCTGCGCCGGAACCGCCGAAGGACCTGGATGACGGGATGTCCTTCGTGACCCACGGTAAACTCGACATCAGCCGGCAACCCGCGCAGGCCTTTGTGTTGATCGGCGGCGAGAGCAATTTCGTCGACGCCTCCGTCGCTGATCTGAAACAGGCCCGACGCGATGCCGGCAACGATCAACCGGCCCTGTGGGTGCGCCGAGGTCAGGATCGCTATCTGATCCGCGATCCCGCAGTACTCAAGGCGCTGGGGCAGGCCCAGACGCAGGTCGCCGCGCTGGGAACGGCACAGGCCGAGCTGGGCAACCGCCAAGCGGTGGTCGGCCAACAGATCGCGGCGGCATCGATGCAGATCACGGCCGATGCAATGGCCTCGGTGGATGTCAGCGCGGTGGTCAACAACGCTATCCGCGAGGCTGGCCTCGACGCCGCTGTCGAAGCCGACCGGGCGGCACGCCAGGGTGCCCGCCAGTCACGCGCCGCTGCCTCCGCTGCCAGCCAGACCGCACGCGAGGCACGTACCGCCTCGGCCAGGGCCGTAGACGCCCGACAGATTGCGCTGGTGGCGCGTGAGCAGGCTGAACTCGGCAAGGAACAGGCGCGCCTGGCACAGCAGCAGAGTGTGGCCTCGGCGCGTGCGGTGCGCGACGTGCGGGCCGCGATCGATCAGGCGCTGGCCAACGGAAAAGCGCAGCGCGTACGCAACTGATCGGCACACGCCAGCCACGGCGGCCTGCATGCCAGGCCGCCGGTTGCAACCGATCACCCGCAGTTGGCGCGCACGATCCTGTTCTGTTCGTCCACTTCGATGCTGAGGCGGTCTTCGCGGTAATCCATGGTCATCGCCATGCCCGGCTTGAGCACGCGGGCGTTGCGGGCACCGCTGTCCTTCACCGCCTTCTGGATGACCGCCTCGGTGGCGGCCTGCCCGGCCAGGCCGGTGAGCTTTTCCGGATCGCACTGGCCGCCACTGCCGGCTACTGCGGGTGGGGCGGTCGAGGTCGGGCTGTCAGGCGGCGTCGCGGCGGTCTTGGCCGGAGGACTGCAGGCGGCCAGCGGCAGGGCACAGCCCAGGGCGAACAGAAGGTTCAGGCGCATGTGGTGGTCCTCCCACGGTAAGTACCCGCAGTGTCCGTGGGCCGGCCTTTACACCGCGTCAATGGCCTGCAGCGCCAACGTCTCCCGGTCGCGCTGTTCCTCGGCCACCAGCCGCCGCATCAGCAGCGCCAGGGTCACCACGTCCTGGTGGTTGTGCTCGGCTACCCGGCGCAGGTTCACCGCACTGCCGCCGCGCAGGTAGTTCAGCCACGCAGCCGGGGCCTCCGAGCCGGGCAGATCGTCTTCGCGCACGATCTGCAGCAGCTGGCGCTCGATCGTGGCCAGCCGGCAGTTTTCCCAGGTGCCGCGATAGCGGCGGCGCGTCGGGAACAGCAGATCGACGTGATCCAGTGGCGTGATCGGACAGCGCTGCCGGGCCAGCCGATAGCGCGTCTTGAGCAACGGCGCGTCGTAGCAGCGCCCGTTGTAACTGGAGAACACCGTGCTCGGCTGCAGCCAGCCGGCGAACTCGCGCAGCATCGCGGTTTCCGCGGCCATCGTCGTCATCAGCAGCTGGCGGATGCGCAGGCCGTCGCCGCGGTCGGGATGCGTGTGCCAGTCCGCCGCACCGATCATGAAGGCGCGGGTACCGGTGCCGCCGGCCAGGCCGGTGGTTTCGGTATCGAAGAACAGCAGGTCCTGCGGCTGCACCTGCTCGCCTTCGCGCTTGGCGAAGGCCAGCGACAACGGCTCGGTCGGAATGGCTTGGGGAACGAACGATTCGATCAGGAACAGGCCCGGCGCGATTTCCTCACCGGGCACATGCCGATCCTTGGCGTTCTCGCGCGGGGTGGCGGTGCTGAGGCCGCGATCGCGAAGGCCGAGCAGACGGCGCAGGCCACCGATCTCCGGCTTGCGCAGCGCGGGAACAGGAACAGGAGGAACAGCGGGAACTGCCGGTGCGGTCTCGCGTGCGGCCGCGCCGGTTGGCTTGTGGCGGATCTCCTGCTCGACCCAGCCGAAGACGGAGGCCGGTGCGGGCGTACGCGCACGCGCATCGTTGGCGGCGGCCGGAAGCGGGGCGCTGCCCGTGCCGCCGGGAGCGCCCGTGTCAGCGGCAGCGGATCCGCGCCCAGGGGCGATGGCCGGACCAGAGGCAGGCGCCGCCGTCGCATCACCGGCCTGCCGGCGCAGCAGGCGCAGCTTGTCCAGGCTCAGGCTCACGGCGTCACCACCTCGGCGCTACGGCGCTCCTGCTCTTGAGCAGACGGCAGCGCGGCGCTGTCGAACAGATCCAGCACCTTCAACGCCAGCGCCTTGGGCGTGGTGGCGTCGTCCTCCTGGCCGGCCAGCACCGGGCCCACGCAGGCCGGGCAGCCGGCCTTGCAGTCACAGCCCTGCACCAGCTCGCGCGCGCGCAGCAGCAGCTCGGCCTGGCGCAGCCACAGCGGCTCGCTCAGGCCCACACCGCCGGGGAAGTTGTCGTACAGATACACCGTCGGCACGAACTGCTGCTGCAGCTCGATCGCGCTGGCATCGAACTCGGCGCCGCGCAGCTGCCCGCGTCCGCTCTGGTCGGCCACTGCGAACCACGCACCATCGCCATTGCCGACGGCCTTCTGCAGGTCGCGCGCATCGGCCATCACCGCCACCGTGGCGACGATGTGCAGCGCGTAGGCGGCGCCGAGGAAGCCGTCCAGCGCTTCCTGCTTGCTGTCGAACGCGGTCAGCAGCAGCGCCTGCGGCAACTGCCACCACACCGCGGTGGTGTGCAGCTCCTGGTCGGGCAGGTTGACCGGGCCGTAGCCGATGTTCTCGTGGGTGTAATAGCGGATCTTCTTGTAGCCGGCCACGCGGCGCACCACATGCACCTCGCCATGGTGGGAATCGCCGCGCCCGGCGATGCAGCCGTCGAAGCGGTCCAGCACCTTGAGCTTGGTGAAGTCGATGCTGTCGGTGTAGTAGTCCACGTGGGTACGGGTGACGTAGGCCTTGCGGCCTTCCCAGTCCAGACGCTCCACCTGGTAGGGGGTGGACTGCACCATGTGGATGGCGCCTTCATACAGCGTCAGCGCGGCGGCGGAGTAATCCACCTCGGCGATGATCTGCTGCTTGCCGTCGCTGCGGTCCACCACCACGAAGTTGCCATCGGCCACCGAGCGCAGGCTGACCGCATTGGCCGGATAACTGTCCGCGATCCACTCCCAGCGGTCGCCTTCGCGATGCACCACCTCGGTCTCGGCCAGGGCTTCCAGGAACACCAGCGGATCGATCGGGCCGAACGGATCGCCGGCCAGGAACGGCAGCTCGAAGGCGGCGCAGCGGATGTGATCGAACAGGATCAGCGGCTGGTCCGGTGCCGTACGCGCATGCTCGGGCGAGGCTTCGGCGAAGAAGTCCGGATGCCGCACCACGTATTGGTCCAGCGGCTGCGAGCTGGCCACCATCACGCCCAGTGCGGGCTGCTGGCGCCGGCCGGCACGGCCGAAACGCTGCCAGGTCGCGGCGACGCTGCCCGGATAGCCGTTGAGGATGACCACGTCCAGGCTGCCGATATCCACGCCCAGCTCCAGCGCCGAGGTGCTGACGATGCCGTCGATCTGCCCCGCGCGCATCGCCCGTTCGGTCTCCCGCCGCTCCGTGGGCAGGTAACCGCCCCGGTAGGCGCGGATGCGGGCCGGCTTGCGCGGGTCGTGGTCGAAGATGTCCTTGAGGTACTTGGTCAGTACTTCGACCATCAACCGGCTCTGCGCGAAGATCAGGGTCTTCAGCCCGGATTTGATCGCGATGCGGGCGATGCGGTTGCTCTGCGAGCGGGCCGAGGCCCGCAGGCCGAGATCGGCATTGACCACCGGCGGGTTCCACAGCAGCACGTGCTTGGGCCCGGTCGGCGCGCCGGATTCGGTGATCGCGGTGACCGGCGCTTCGATCAGCGCCTCGGCATGCGCCTGCGGGTTGCCGATGGTGGCCGAGCACAGGATGAACTGCGGCTCCACCCCGTAGAACGCGCAGATCCGCTTGAGCCGGCGCAGCACGTTGGTGACGTGGCTGCCGAACACGCCGCGGTAGGTGTGCACCTCATCGATCACCACGTAGCGCAGGTTCTCGAAGAACTGCGCCCACTTGGTGTGATGCGGCAGGATCGCCTGATGCAGCATGTCCGGGTTGGAGACCACGATGTCACCGTGCAGGCGGATCGCCTGGCGCGCATCACCCGGCGTATCGCCATCGAAGGTGAAGGCTTTGACCCCCAGGTCGCCGGCGCGGTTGAGCTCGAGCAGCTCGGCCACCTGGTCCTGGGCCAGCGCCTTGGTCGGGAACAGGTACAACGCCTTGGCCTTGCCCTGCATGGCGGCGCTGACCACCGGCAGGGTGTAGCACAGCGATTTCCCGCTGGCGGTCGGGGTCACGATGGCCACGTGCTCGCCCCGCTGGCTGGCCTCCCAGGCCTCCGCCTGGTGGCTGTACAACTGCTCGATGCCGCGTGCCTTCAGTGCGCTGACCAAGGCATCGGGGACATCGGTCGGGATCGGCGCGTACCGGCCCTCGCGCGCGGGAATCGTGAAGCTGCCGGTGATGCGGTCGTGGTAGCGGCGCTGCAGGCGCGAGGTCAGCAGCGCACCATCGCGCGAGGGCAGCCCTTCGGTGGTGGCGAGGCGGCGCTCGGCGTCCTCGGTGCGCTTGGCGAGTTCGTAAGCCATGGTCACAACGGTCTGCAAAGGACGCTATGGAAACATGACCGCGTCTCAATGTCTGAGACATCGCGCTGCGCCGGGGTGAATGGTTCAGTGCCTGCCGGCGTCGCGTGGACAGCTGCCAGCAACGAAATCTGACACCGGCATCCGTATCCTTGGTGGCAGCCCGCTACCAACACGGACGGAGTCGCTGTGGCATTACGTGAATATCAAGGCTTGGCAGTGCTTGCGGGTTTGCTGCTGGCCGCTGCCGGGCAGGCCCAGCAGGCCGCCGTACCTGAACCCGTGGAACCGCCGCCCGCGACAGCGCAGGGGGATGTCACCACGCTGGGCGAGGTGCGCGCCCTCAAGCCCGACGACGAACCGCTGGATCTGTACCGCTTCAAGAATCCGGTGCAGGTGCAGCCGAACCGCTTCAGCCGCACCTGGAGCGAGCCCCCGTCGCCCGAGCAGGTCAGCATGAGCGGTGGCTATCTGATGATGGGCATCAACAAGGGGCTGGCCGCCGCCGCCCAGGGCGTGAACAAACTTACTGGCGGACCCGATCAGATCCAGTCCGCGACCGCGCGCCCACCGCCGGAGCTGACCGAGGAAGAGCAGCGTCGCGCGCAGGAGGTGTGTGTGCAGCAGGGTGGGTGCCCGGCGCTGCCGGAGCCCGGCGGAACACCCTGACGGTTACCCCACTCGCACTGTGGGACTCAACGCTGTGCGCGCGTCAGCCTGCTGTCACCCCCCGTCGTCGCTCCAGCCACCACAGCAACCCTGCCGCCAGCACGAAGGCGAGCAGCCACGGCCACCGTGCGCCCGGCGTCTCGACCACGACAGCCGATGAAGCGGCGGCGCCGGTGGCCAAGCGCTGGGCAGTCGCATCGCGCAGCTGCTGACGATACAGCGGTCGCGCGCTGGCCGGATCGAACACGTAGAACGCGTGGCGGCGTTCGCCCTGCTGCAGCTGATGCCAGCCCGGCTGGTTCGGCCAGTAGCCGGCGCAGCGCTCGGGACCGCTCGCCGGATCAAGCTGCAGGGGGATGAGCGCGCCATCCGGTGCACGCACCTGTGCAGTCACCTGCAGCTGGCACAGCGCCATGCGCTCGCCGGCCCACGGCGTGTGGGTGCCGATGCGTGGCACATCCGCGGCAGGAAGCGGGCGCGCCACGCTGGCCATGACGCTGCTCCACACCTCGGCGTGGCGATCGTCGCGGCCGGCCAGCACCAGTCGATAGCTGTCGGTGATGGGCAGGAGCGCAACGCGGCCGCGTCCGAGAGCGCGGTAGCCGCCGACGACAGCGCCCTTGTCATCGTGCAGCAGGGCGGCTGCATCGGTGGCCTTGAGAGTCAGCTGCTCCAACACTGGTAGCGCAGCCTGATGCGAGGCGGTGTCGGCTTCTTCGACGTAGGCGGTGGTGTCCGACGCGGGCCGCTGGGGGCCACGGCGTGCCTGCAGCAGAGCGGCATCGGCGTCGGCCGGCAGGGTCAGGGGGGCGGCCTGGTTGTTGCCGCTGACGGGCATGCCCCAGCCGCGCAGCGCCTGGCGCGCGCTGTCGCTGAGGGGGCCACTGGTGCGGACGAGCACGCCCAACCCGGCGCGGATCGCCTGCTGCAGTGCGCTGCGTTGCGCGGCCGACAGCCCGGCCAGGCTGCGCTCATCCAGCAGCACCACATCGGTCTCGGCCAAGGTGGCAGCGGTAAGTGCGATCGGTGCATCGCCAAGTGATACGCCACCGCCCGCGTTGGCCTGCGCCTGCACCCGCAGCCCGGCATCGGTGGCCCAGCGGCGCAGGTACTTGAACTCCGGGCCGGGTGCACCGGCCAGCAGCAACAGGCGAGGCGTTGCGGCGGCGGCGGTGTCCACGGGAACGGCAAGCGTATCGATCACATGCTGTTCGGCGTCGAGCAGGCGCAGGCCGAACACGCTCTGTCCGGCAACGCGGGCCACACCGCTGAGTTGCACCTTCCCTTCGGCATCCGGCGTGGCCCTGTCGATGACCACACCGGCGGGATCCACCAGTTCGGCGCGCGCGCCTGGCACGCCCTGCGTACGCGCGCTCACGGTGAACACCGCACCGGGCGCAGTGACCGCCGGCGGCTGCAGCGCGATCCAGCCCTGCGGCGCGTTGGGCGATTCGATACGCACGCCACGGGGCAGCGCGACATCGCGATCGCGGGCCGACAGGCCATCGCCGATCAGCCGAAGGGAAGTGGCACCCGGATGCTGGCGCAACACGGTGGACAGGTCGGGTGCTGCGAGGGCGTCTGCCACCTTCGTCGCTTCCGGCAGCGCGACCACGGTCTCGCCCGGCGCCGCCGACCAGCGCACCTGATCGGCCGCGCCAGTCAGCACGGTCAGCTGGCCACCGGCCACGCGCTGCATCGGTGGCACCAGGGTCAGGTAGAGCAGTACGGTCACCATGGCCTGCAACAACAGCAGGGTGGCGAACACGCCGCTTGCCCGCGCCGGTCCACGCCACTGCTGCCAGCACAGACGCGCACTGGCCAGCGCCAGTACGGCGAGCAGCGCGATCAGGATCCAGCGCGGTTCGCTCACGGTGAGGCCTCCAGGGCATCCAGGTAGCGCTGACCCATGGCATCCGGTGCGATGCGACGAGGGACCTGCGGCAGCGGCCGCAGCAGCGCACGCCACAGCTGCGCACGCAGGGCCTGATGGCAGTCGGCGCAGTCCGGGGTGATGCGGAGCTCCTCGATGGCGGCAGCCAGGCCCAGCGGGTCCGGCAGGCGCGCTTCATTGCGCCGCAGCCACTGGATCAGTGCATCCAGATCCGGCGCGCTGGCGGGATCGGCAAGCTGCTGCCAGACCTGCACGATGGCCTGGTCGGGTGCCTCCAGCGCACGCAACGGCAACGTGCGGCTGGCCAGGTCGGCGCGCTCGCCGGTCATGCGCCGGCCCTCGTCGATCGGCGGGAGCTCCGGGCCGACCCGCGCCAGGTAGATGCGTTCGGCCTGCTGCACTTCCTTGATGAAACCCAGCGCCTTGTAGGCGTACGGCAGGGCGCGCTCTGGCTGGCCCTGGCGAAGTTCACCCTCGGAAGACCACATCTGGTCCAGCGCGGCCTTCAACGTGGCACGCGTCTTCGGATCGAGCAGGGTGGCCGCCTCGGCGTGGTCATGGGTATGGCCGTACTCGGAGAGGACATCGGTGGCGCTGCCGAACACGGCAGCGGTGCCATCGGTCGGCGCGCCGTGGTCGTGATCGTCGTGCCCGCCCTGCGCCTGGGGCTTGGCAGGGTCGGCATCGTGGCCGTGATCGTCTTCGTGCGCGGCCGGCGGCGTGTCGCTGGTCGGCAGGGTATCGCTGGTCGGCGGTGGCTTGGCCCCGCCTTCGCTTTCCTCGCCGAGGAACTGGCCGTAGCGCAGGCGCAGGATGCGCTGGTCCACGCCGATCGCATCGGCGCGTTTGACGAACTCCTCGGCCGGCAGCTTGCCGCGCAGTTTGATCAGCGCCTCGGCGTCGATGATGATCTGGCGCTGGCTGCGGAAGTACGCCGGCAGGGTTTTCTTGACCATGCCCTCCATGTCGGTGCCCTGGATCTCCGCGGCACTGGGCAGGCGCAGGATCACGCTGCTGCTCTGAGCCGTCTGCGCGGTGGGCGTGTGGGTGTCGCGCACGGTCAACTGGGCGATCACGTCGTTGCCTTCGGTGGCGCCCAGCGCGGCGAGATCCAGCGTGCGGGCGAAGCGCCGCTGCGTTGCCGGGCCGGTGCCGGTCAGGGTGAAGGTCTGCTCGCGGAAGGTGATGTTCTCGCCGCTGCCCTGGGCCAGGGTGACCTTCAACTGTGCCGTGGCGATCACGCCGTAGTCGTCGGTGGCCTCGAACTGCAGCGGCCACTGACGCTGCCCGGGCGCACCCAGCACAAGACTGCGGTCGGGAGCGATCACCCGCACCACAGGCGGGCGATCGGGCACCACATCGAGCCGGTAAAGGCGGGTGTCGCGCAGGGCAGGCTCGGTGACCACGCGGTACAACGCCGGACGTGTCGCGGTCCACTGTGCGGTCCACTGTTCGCCATCGCGCTGCAAGCCGATGCGCTGGCCATCGTGGAACTGCAGGGTCGCGGTCTTCGGCTGCGCGGAGAAACGCAGCGACCAGTGCAGGCGGCTGTCCTGCGCGACCTTGCCATCCAGCGCGCTCTGCACGCGCGCGGGCTGCCCGGTGTAGGAAGGGGCGGTGATCTCCAGCCGGGTGGAACGCAGCTGCGGCGGTTGCGCCGGTGTGGCCGGCGGTGCCGCGGCGCTTGGGAACAGTGGCGCCGCGTTCTGGTCGCGCGGCCAGCCGAAGGCCAGGGCCATGGCCAGCAAGGACATCACCGCCGACGCCAGTACCCAGCGCCACGGCCAGCGGGGCCGCAGCTCGGGCAGGCGCGACTGCAGTGCCGCCTCGACATGCGAGCGCTGGCGCTGCTGCAACGGGTTCAAGGTGTCGGGGGTCGCGAACAGCAGGTCGGCACTGTCCTGCGCCACCGCGTGTTCATCCAGGCGGCGAACCAGCCAGTGGCGATCGAGGCGGCGCGCGCGCCAGGTGGCCAGCCCGACGCCGACCAGCAACGTCAGCAGCAGGATCACGGTGAACGCATTGAACCCCGCGATCCGCCATGCAACGGCACTGAGTGCCAGCGCGATCGGTACCGCGACGACGGCGGTGATCCACCACTGGCGCCGGCGCGCGCGCTGCCAGCCGCGCTGGATGATGGCGTTCATGCACCTGCTCCACGGCGCGGCGAGGTGGCCACCACCCGTTCCAGCGCGAACAGCAGCACGATCAGCGCCAGCAGCCACGGGGTCAGCTCACGCGGCAGCGGACGCGGCGTGGCGCCACCGCGCACTGGCTGCTGTGTCGCCGCGGCTGCGAGCGTGGGCGGGGCGGGTGCGGCGACGACCGCCAGCAACTGGCGCGGGAAGCCGGGATCGCGCAGCACCGGCAGCGCCGTCGGCGTCAGCGGCGAAGTGAAACGCAGCAGGCGACCACTGCCCTCGAGCCGCTGTTCCAGTACCAACGCGCCGTCCGCATCGCGCAAGGCGGGAGTCCAACCCTCCCCAGTAGAACCCGACGCGACCAGCGCGCTGCCGCCCTGGCGCACCCACGCTTGCCAGGCGGCAGGCAGCGGCGCAGCGGCGAGCCACACGCCGATCTGCCCGGCGTCCGGGGCGGTACCGGCACCGCGTGCGGGAGACAACCCCTGGTTGGACCATGCGCGCTGGAACGCGGCCAACACGCGTTGCTCGCCTTCCGCGATCTCGCCACCGACCTGCAGCACAGGCAGTGCCGCCGTGCGCGCGCTGGTCGGTGCCATGAGGATCGGCCGCCAGTTCACGGCACGCGACAGGCGCGGGCGCTCGCCATCCAGCCCGGGCATCGGGTCAGGCACGTACACCGTCAGCGGTGCGCCGGCGGGCAGGCGCTGATCCAGCTCGCGCAGCAGGCTGGCCAGCGGTTGATGGGGCGCCGGCGCGCCGTCGGCCAGCGCAGGGAAGCCAGGCGCGAGCCATCGCCAGTCCCCTTCGGCAATCTGGCCACGCAGCGCCGCTCCGTCCAGACCGGGGGCGACCACCGTGACCGCGTGGGTATCGGCCGCGCCCCCGTGCAGCACCGGCCGCGCCAGCAGCAGGGCCAGCGAGGCAAGCAACAGCAACCGCACCAACAGCAGCAGCCACTCATCGAAACGGACATTCTGGCGCGGCCGGATCCGGGCCCGCAGCCAGCGCAACGCGGCGAAATCCAGCGGCGCATATTGGTGGCGCCGCGCCAGGTGGATCAACAGCGGCACCAGCCAGGCCGCCAGTGCGAGCAGGCCGAGCGGGAACAGCAGGCTCACGCGCCACCTCCGGCGCCGAGCAGCACACGCAGGGGCTGATCCAGCGGCTGGTCGAGATAGCCGGTGGCGTGCACGATGCCGCTGCTCTGAAGACGCGCCTGCAACGCACGCTGCGCAGCGTCGAAGCGGGCCAGGTAGTCCTCTCGGATCGCACGGCCGTCCCCCAGCAGTTCTTCGCCGGTCTCCGGATCGCGGAAGCGGTGGCCCTGGGTGAACGGGAAATCGCGCTCTTCGGCGGTCAGCAGCTGCAGGTGCAGCACTTCGCGACGGGCGGCCGCCAGCCGTTCCAGCAGCACGATGCCGGCCTCGTCGAAGCCATCGCCCAGTGCGACCAGCAGATCGCCGGCCTGCACGCGCTCCCAGATCGGCGCCAGCGAGGTCACCGGCGGCCAGCTGCCACTGGCCTGCAGCTGGCGCAGCAGCAGGTGCACGCGGTCACGTTGGCGCGGGCCGTGCCCGGCGGGCACCAGCTGCACGCCGCCGCCGCTGACCACGATCACGCCGAAGCGGTCGCCCTGCTGCAGGGCCAGTTCCACCAGGCAGGCGGCGGTCGCGCAGGCGTGGTCCAGCCGCGACCACTCCGGCCGTGCACGATCGCGCTGCCGCGCCGAGGCGGTCGCATCGATCAGCACCCAAGCCGTGATCGGGCTCTCGCGCTCGGATTCGCGTACGAAGAACCGGTCCGAGCGCGCGTAGAGCTTCCAGTCGATCTGGCGCAGCTCATCACCGGGTTCGTAGGCACGGTACTGCGCGAACTCCAGCCCGGCACCGCGGCTGCGGCTGGCGTGCTGCCCGATTCCGTGCGCACCGCGCGCACGGCGTGGCAGCAGCCGCAGCGCCTTGAGGCGGCTGCGGACATCGGCGGGGATCGCGATCGGTGCGGTGCGGCTCACGGCGTGTGGATCACCCCGGGAACGGCACGGCCTGCAGCAGCGCGGCGACCACATCGTCAGCGCTCTTCTGCTCGGCTTCGGCGGCAAACGACAGCAACAGCCGGTGACGCATCACCGGCGCGGCCAGCGCCTGCACGTCCTCGCGGGTCGCGGCAAAGCGGCCCTGCAGCAACGCACGCGCCTTGGCCGCCAGCACCAGCGACTGCCCGGCACGCGGGCCGGCGCCCCACTTGATCCACTGGTTCACCGCCGCCGGCGCATCGCGGCCAGGACGGCTGGCACGCACCAGGCGCGTGATCCAGGTGAGGACGTCTTCGCTGATGTGGACCTGGCGCACCGCGGCCTGCAGCGCCAGTACCTCCTCGGCGTCCATCACCTTGGGCACGCTGCCATTGGCGCTGCCGGTGGTCTGCAGCAGGATGTCGCGCTCTTCCTGCTCGGTGGGGTAGTCCACCCGTACGTGCAGCAGGAAGCGGTCGAGCTGGGCTTCGGGCAGCGGGTAGGTGCCCGCCTGTTCGATCGGGTTCTGCGTGGCCAGCACGAAGAACGGTGCGGGCAGCGTATAGGTGGTGCCGGCGTAGCTGACGGTGCGCTCCTGCATCGCCTCCAGCAGCGCGGCCTGGGTCTTGGGCGGGGTGCGGTTGAGCTCGTCGGCCAGCAGCAGGTTCGTGAAGATCGGGCCCTTCTGGAAGCGAAAGTGCCGGTGCCCGGTGCCGTGGTCTTCTTCCAGCAGCTCGGTGCCGAGGATGTCGCTGGGCATCAGATCGGGCGTGAACTGCACGCGCCGGAACTGCAGCTCCAGCGCCTGCCCGAGCGAGCGCACCAGCAGGGTCTTGCCCAGCCCGGGCGCGCCTTCGAGCAGGCAGTGGCCGCCGGCCAGCAGGCCGATCAGCAGCTGCTCGACCACCGCGTGCTGGCCGACCACGGCCTGGGCCAGCGCGCCGCGCAGCTGCTGCAGTTTGGGAAGAAGGGCATCAAGGCGGTCGGTCGTCATAAGGCACTCGCAGGATCGGCGTAGAGCCACGCCATGCGTGGCTGAAAAAGCAGGAAGAAGCTCAGCTGTTCAACGCATACATCACGATGTTGACGGCGAAGCGGGTGTTGTCTTCGGCCAGGAAGCGCTTGTTGCGCCAGTCGTAGTCCCACTCGCACCCGTAATCCTTGTTGCTGTAGAGCACACCCAATCGACCATCGATCTGGATGCCTTTGAGGTAATCGTGGACCAGATCATCGCCCCAGCCATTGAGCTCGAACCCGGTGGCCGGTGGGCCCTCGGGGAAGCGGAAGAAGCTGCGGTACAGCGCATGATTGTTCGGGAGCTTGCCCAGCGCCCTGGGCCCGAACAGCTTGGCCATCTGCGCTTCGAAGGAGGTGGCGAACAGGCCGTCGATGTCGTGGTTGCAGTCATCGACGAACACGAAGCCGCCATTGCGCACGTAGCGTACGAAGTTCTGCCGTTCGGCTGCATTGAACTCGACCAGCTTGTGGCCGGCCAGGTAGCAGAACGGCGCCTCCAGCATGCGCGGATCGGACAGCGCGATCACGTGCTCGGTCGGGTCCACGCGCAGGGAGGTGTAATCGATCAGCGAGGTGATCACGTTGGATGGCATGCGCGCATCCACGTCCCAGTCGCCGGAGTCGTACTTGAGGCGGGTGAACCAGAAGTCGTAACGCCCGGCCTGGGCGCGTGCCGGCGCGGGCAATGCCGCGAAGGCGGCACTGCCCAGCATCAGGCGCAGGAACTGTGCGCGGTTCATCGCCACGCACGTTCCCGGGTGTCACCGGCCAGACGAAGAGACGGCCAGTGGCCGTCACGACCGTTCATCAGACCGCGTCGGACAACGAGGTGAAGGTGAAATCGCGCAGCTTCATCGGCGGAATCATCATCACCAGGCTGGACTCGTCACCGGCCACACGCACCGGCTTGCCCAGCTCTTCGATGTTGTTGAGCATGATCACCGGCGACTCATTGAAGCGGAAGTTCTTCACCGGGTGCTTGATCTGGCCGTTCTCGATGTAGAAGGTGCCGTCGCGGGTCAGGCCGGTCAGCAGCACGGTCTGCGGATCGACCATGCGGATGTACCAGGTGCGGGTGACCAGGATGCCCTTCTGGGTGCCACGCACCAGCTCGGCGGTGCTCTTGTCGCCACCGGCCATCAGCAGGTTGCCCGGCCGCGCGTTGGCGGTCTTGCCCTGCTTCTGCGCCCAGAAACGCGAGTAGTTGAGGTTGGCGATCCTGCCGTCCTTGATGATGTCCAGCTTTTCGCGCGGCTGGCCTTCGTTGTCCCACGGCAGCACCGCCGCGTCCGGGTGCCACGGGTCGGCCACCATCGTCACACGCGGGTCGTAGACCTGTTCGCCGAGCTTGTTGCCGCCGCCCTTCTTGGAGAGGAAGCTGCGGCCTTCATCGGCCGAGCGCGCATCGAAGAAGTTCATCATGAAGCTGATCAGGCCGGCCGCCGCCGCCGGCTCCAGGATCACCGTGTACTTGCCCGGCTCCAGGGCCTTGGCTTCGGCCGATTCGGTAGCCTTGCGCATGGCGATGCGGATGTCCTGGTCGGCCTTGAAATCGGCCGCGTCCTTCACACTGCGCCCCACCCAGCCCGAGCCACGCCCGTCTTCGGTACGCACCGTGCAGGTGTAGTTGAAATTGGTGCCGCGCTGGTAGCCGAAGTTGCGGTTGCTGTTGGCCGTTGCATAGAAGCTCTGGCCATCTTCCAGGAAGCCGGCGGCGATCAGGCCGTTGCCCCGGCAGGGCGCGATCGAGTCGGCGGCGACCTTGGCGCGGAAGGCCGGGTCGATGGCCGCGGTCGATTCGCTGAAGGTCGGGCTGGCAGTGTAGGTCTGCTTGCCGATGGCCGGCATGAACTCGGGGTTCTCCGGGGCCAGGCGGGCCAGATCTTCGGCACGGCGCACCACGCGTTCCAGCGCGGCGTCGTCGAACTCGTTGATCGAGGCGGTGCCGACGCGCTTGCCGAAGGCGACCGTCACGGCCAGCTCGGTGTTGTCGACGATGCCGCTGGTGGAGACATTGTTCAGTGCGAAACGGATGTTGCCGTCGATCGAGCCGGCCAGCACGGCGGTGCACTCATCGGCCTTGGAGAGCGCGATGACCTTGTCGAGGATGGCCTTGGCCTGGGCTTCGGTGAAGATACTCATGGATTGGGGCTCCTGACCGGTCAGCCGAGGCTGCGCGCGGTGTTGATGACGTTGATGCCGTTGAAGCGCGCGGTGGACGAACCGTGCGAGACCGCCGAGACCTGGCCGGGCTGGCCCTTGCCGTCGAAGAACGAACCGCCCAGGCGGTAGTCGCTTTCATCGGCCACGGCGGTGCAGGCGTTCCAGAACTCCGGCGTGCGGATCTGGTAGGCCACGTCCTCGAGCATGCGGGTGATCTGGCCGTTCTTGATTTCATAGAACAGCTGGCCACCGAACTGCGCGTTGTAGCGCTGCTGATCGATGGAGAACGAGCCGTCGCCGATGATGTAGATGCCGTTCTCGACGTCCTTGATCATGTCGGCCACGCTCAGTTTGGTCTTGCCCGGCGCCATCGAGACATTGGCCATGCGCTGGAACTGCACGCTGGACCAGGAATCGGCATAGCAGCAGCCGTCGGACTCGGTCTTGCCCAGGATATGGGCCTGGTCGCGGATGGTCTGGTAATCCACCAGCTTGCCTTCGCTGATCAGATCCCAGCGCTTGGTCTTGACGCCCTCATCGTCGTAGCCGACCGCACCGAGGCTGCCCGGCTGGGTCTTGTCGGCGAAGATGTTGACCTTGTCGCTGCCGTACTGGAAATGCTGCTCGCGCTTGTCCAGCGTGGCGAAGCTGGTGCCGGCGTAGTTGGCTTCGTAGCCGAGCACGCGGTCCAGCTCCAGCGGGTGGCCGACCGACTCGTGGATGGTCAGCCAGGTGTGCGACGGATCCAGGATCAGGTCGTACTTGCCCGGCTTCACCGACGGTGCCTTGAGCTTTTCCTGCGCCTGCTGGGCCGCGGCGATCGCATCGGCCTTCATGTCATAGGAGTTGCGGTAGTTGACCACGCCGTTGGGCGAGACCGCCTTGCCGGTGCCGACGCCATCAAGGTACTCGTAGCCCAGGCCCATCGGCGAGGACAGCCCGGAGCGGGTGCGGAACTTGCCGGTGCTCTTGTCGATCGCGGTGACCGTCATCGGTGCCCAGATGCGGTGCACATCCTGGTCGATGTAGGAGCCATCGGTGGAGGCGAAGTACTTCTGCTCGTTGACCAGGAACAGCATCGAGTTGACGAAGCTGGCGCCGGCGCCCATCGCGCCTGCATTGACGTCCAGCAGCAGCTCGACCTTTTCCTTGATCGGCACGTCCATCGCGTTCTTGCGGATCGGGGTGCGCCAGGACACTTCGCCCACGCCGGGCGCGGCCGCCAGCTGCACCGGGGCGGTCTGCACGCCGGCGTTGGCCTTGGCGATCGCAGCGGCCTGCTGCGCGGCACGCGCCACATCGGTGGTGCCGAGCTGGTTGGTGGCGGCAAAGCCCCAGGCGCCGTTGACGATCACGCGGATGCCCACACCGGTCGATTCGGTGTTCACCACGTTCTGCACCTTGTCCTCGCGGGTGATCACGTACTGGCGCAGGTAGCGGCCGATACGTACATCGCAGTAGGTCGCACCGGCCTGGCGCGCGGCGGCCAGGGCGGCATCGGCCAGGCGCTTTTTCAGCGCCGGATCGAGTGCGCTCTGCAGTTGCTCGGCGGCAATGACCTTGCCGAAGAACGACGGCACGATCAGTCCGCCAGCGGTAAGCCCGGTCAGGGCGAGAAAGTCACGTCTTTGCAAGGCAGCTCTCCACGTCGGTGTGGGGGTGGCAGGGAAACAGCGACATCAGGGCGACCGCCGCGGCGGCACAGCCGATTTTTGCGGCCGTACGGGCGCCGCGGTAGTGACATTCGGCATGGAGCGGGGACAGGCTCATCCCAGGCTGCGTGCGGTATTGATGATGTTGATGCCATCGAAGCGCGTGGTCGATGAGCCATGCGAGACCGCCGAGACCTGGCCCGGCTGACCCTTGCCATCGAAGAACGAACCACCGAAGCGGAAATCGCGCTCGTCGCAGATCGCGCTGCAGGCATTCCAGAACTCCGGCGTGCGGATCTGGTAGGCGGCGTCCTCGACCATGCCGGTGATCTCACCGTTCTTGATCTGGTAGTACAGCTGGCCACCGAACTGCGCGTTGAAGCGCTGCTGGTCGATCGAATAGGAGCCACGGCCGTGGATGTAGATGCCGTTCTCCACGTTCTTGATCATGTCGGTCACGCTCAGCGGCGCCTTGCCCGGCGCCAGCGACACGTTGGCCATGCGCTGGAACTGCACGCTGGACCACGAATCGGCGTAGCTGCAGCCGTGGCTCTCCTTCTCGCCAAGAATATGCACCTCGTCGCGGGTGGCCTGGTAGTTCACCAGGATGCCGTCCTTGACCAGGTCCCAGCGCTTGGTTTTCACGCCTTCATCGTCGTAGCCCACCGCGCCCAGGCTGCCCGGGGCGGTCTTGTCGGCGAAGAAGTTGACGATGTCGCTGCCCCAGCGGAAGCCCGCATCGCGCTTGTCCAGCGTGGCGAAGCTGGTACCGGCGTAGTTGGCCTCGTAGCCGAGCACGCGGTCCAGCTCCAGCGGGTGGCCGACGTTCTCGTGGATGGTGAGGAACAGGTTGGATGGATCCAGCACCAGGTCGTACTTGCCCGGCTTGACCGACGGCGCTTTGAGCTTCTCCCGCGCCTGGCGGGCCGCGGCGATCGCATCCTCCACCGGATCGTAGGAATCACGGTAGGCGACCACGCCGCCCGGCAACGCGATCTTGCCGCGCGCGTCGCCATCGAGGAACTCGTAGCCCATGCCCATCGGCGAGGACAGCCCGGCGCGGGTGCGGAACTTGCCGCTGGTCTTGTCGATGGCGGTCGCGGTGAAGGGCAGCCAGATGCGGTGCACGTCCTGGTCGATGAAGGAGCCATCGCTGGAGGCGAAGAACTTCTGCTCGTTGACCAGGAACAGGGTGGAGTTGATGAAGTCGGCCCCGGCATTGAGCGCAGCCGCGTTCAGCGACAGCAGCATGTCGACCTTGTCCTTGAGCGGCACCGCCATCGCGTTCTTGCGGATCGGGGTCTTCCAGCTCACGTCACCCACGCCGGTGACCGGCGCCAGCTGCACCGGACGGGTCTGGATGACGGCGTTGGCGCGGGCGATCGCTGCGGCCTGCTCGACCGTGGCCAGCACCGCGGCCGGGGTCTGCTGGTGGGTGGCGGCAAAGCCCCAGGCACCGTTGACGATCACCCGGATGCCGATGCCCGAGGATTCGCTGTTGGTGACGTTCTGGACGTTGGCCTCGCGGGTGATGACCGCCTGGTTGAGGTAACGGCCGATACGCACGTCGCAGTAGCTGGCACCGGCGCGCTTGGCGGCGGCGAGCGCGGCCTCGGCCAGCGCCTTGCGGCGGCCCACATCACCCGGCTCGAGCAGCTGCTCGGCGGCGATCAGCCGGCCATGCGGCAGTACCAGGCCCGCCAGGCCCATTCCAGACAGCGCTAGAAACTCACGACGTTGCACAGCTCACATCCCCCAAGGACGGCCGACGGCACGCAGGCCGCCGACATTGGACAAGTCTTCGACTTTCGGTGGCATCGCGTAGTGGCACAAGTGACTGCGGTCATGGTTGGATGGACATCGATTCCCTGCCGATGTGACATTCCGATGAGCCAGATACGCTGGTCCGAGGCCTGCGACCGCAACCGCGCGCCGATCCTGGCGGTGCTGCAGCGCCACCTCGCCGCCCGCCACCGGGTGCTGGAGATCGGCAGCGGCACCGGCCAGCATGCCGAACACTTCGCTGCGGCATTGCCCTACCTGCAGTGGCAGGCCAGTGATCATCCCGAGCACCTGCCCGGCATCGCCGCCCGGCTCCAGGCCGCCGGCCTGCCCAATACACCGGCGCCGTGGCCGCTGCAGGCGGCGCTGTCGCCCGCGCCCGGGCTGGGCCCGCTGCCGGCGGCGCCGCTGGCGTTCGATGCGGTGTTCACTGCCAATACCCTGCACATCATGAGCTGGGCGCACGTGCAGGCGTTGTTCGCCGGGTTGCCTGCCGTGATGGCCGCGGACGCCGTGCTGTGCGTCTACGGCCCGTTCAACGCCCACGGTGCCTACAGCAGCGACAGCAATCGCCAGTTCGATGCGTGGCTGAAGGCGCGCGATCCGGCCTCGGGCATCCGCGATGCCGAAGCGGTGGATGCACTGGCGGCCGGGGTGGGCCTGCAGCTGGCCGAGGACGTGGCGATGCCGGCCAACAACCGCCTGCGGGTCTGGCGGCGCGCCGGGTAGATCCGACCGTTGGTCGGCCGCGCTTGGTGCCGGGCGTGCGCTGCGGTTAGGATCAGGAGGGGAGGTTGTTGTGACAACCTGGGGGAGTTTGCATGGCAGTTGCAAGACAGATGCTGGCCGGCGTGATGCTGGCCATGGGGGCTTGTGTGTTCAACGTGTCGGCGCAATCGCTGCCGGCAGTGCAGGAGTTCTACTTCGACAATGACCTGGCCGCCGCCCCGATGGTGGTGGTGCAGGGCGAGGGTGGGGATCTCGTTGACCAATTGATGAAACACCGCGAGCGCGGCCGCAAGACGCTGGAGGCCACCGTGCAGCTGGCGGGCGTAGCGATCGCGCAGGGCCGGCCGGAGCTGGGGCGCAGTCTTTACGAACAGGCCGCCACGACCGCGTCGGCCAGTTCGGTGTTGGGCCGTTCCGTGCGTTGGAACTATGGCTGGGACCTGTTCCGCCTCGGCGAGACCGACGCCGCACTGGCCCAGTGGACGGCGGCCCAGAACACGCTGCGTGGGAATCCCGGGTGGGTGCCGCCCACCTTCGCACTGGCCCTGTGGACGCTGGGCCGCAAGGCCGAAGCCGTGCAGTGGTATGCCGCAGCCGTGCGCACCGAGCCACAGCAGTGGAGCGGAACGGATCGCTATGCCGAACTGCTGCCGGGCTGGCGCGACAGCGAACGCAGTAAGCTGGCCGAGATCCAGCGGGCCTGGGCGGAGAAGCCGCCCGCCTGGCCGTGATCGGGTCGGGCGGGTCCGCACATACGGGCCTGCCCCTTGGCGGGGCCGCCGTACCCTCCCGTTTCGACCATGGTCGGGGCGGCGGCCACTGCCGGATCGGCTAGGCTGTCGCGATGGCGTTCGATGCATTCGCTCTCATCCTGACCATGCTCGGCCTGGGCATGCTGTTCTCGCGTCTGCGCACGCTGCCGGACAACACTGCCGATGTGCTCAACCGCATCGTGCTGTACGTCTGCCTGCCGGCGGCGGTGCTGATCTACGTCCCACGGCTGCATCTGGATATCAGCCTGATCGGGCTGGTCGCCACGCCGTGGCTGTTGATGCTGTGTACGCTCGCCGCGGTGAGCCTGGCTACGCGCGTCTTCGGCTTCGCCCGCGACGTGCATGCGGTGCTGTTGATCTGCGTGGCGCTGGCCAATTCCAGTTTCATCGGCTACCCGATGGTGCGCGCGCTGCTCGGTGATCACGCGCTGCCCTATGCGGTGGTCTATGACCAGTTCGGCACCTTTGTGCTGCTGTCCACGTTCGGCTTGTATGTGATCGCGCGCTACAGCGGCGACACCCCGCCTACCGCCGCACAGATCCTGCTGCGGATCGCGAAGTTCCCGCCGCTGTGGGCGTTGCTGTTCGCGTTGACCCTGATGCCTGAGCAGCCACCGGGCTGGATCGGCACCGGGCTGAAGCAGCTGGCCGATGCGATGCTGCCGCTGGTGATGCTGGCGGTGGGTTTCTCCATCCAGCTGCGCCTGCCACTGGATGAGCTCAGGCCACTGGGCATCGGGTTGCTGCTGAAGCTGCTGGTGATGCCGGCACTGGCGCTGCCGATCTCCTGGGCGTTCGGCCTGCACGGCACGATGCTGCAGGCCAATGTGCTGGAGTCGGCGATGCCGACCATGATCACCGCCGCCGCACTGGCGATGTCCCATCGCCTGGCCCCGCGCCTGGCCGCCGCGCTGGTTGGCTACGGCATCCTGCTGTCGCTGGTGACGCTGCCGGCGTGGGTGTGGGTCTTGCAGCACCTGCCGGCGTAGCGCCCCGGCGTCACACGTCCGCGCTGACGGTGCGCCCCCGTGCCCACTCGCGCAGCGCAGTGACCTGTTCGGCCATCAGCACCGATAGCGGCCGGCTGCCGCGGATCTCCTGCATCAACAGTTCGGTATCCAGCACACGCGATTCGGCATGCGCGGCGTACAGCCCCGACACCACCGCCTGTTCGATCTCCGCACCGGAGAAGCCATCCGCCGCGGCCGCCAGCGCGGGCAGCGCGAAGTCGTCGGCATTGAGCTGGCGCTTGCCCAGATGCAGGCGCAGCAGTTCGACCCGGGTGTTGGCGTCGGGCAGATCGACGAAGAAGATCTCGTCGAAACGGCCCTTGCGCAGCAGCTCGGCCGGCAGTTCATGCACCTGGTTGGCGGTGGCGACGATGAATACCGTGCTCTTGCGCTCGGCCAGCCAGGTCAGCAGGTGGCCGAGCACCCGGCGCGACACGCCGCCATCTTCGCCGCCACTGGCCAGGCCTTTCTCGATCTCGTCGATCCACAGCACGCAGGGGGCCAGCTGCTCGGCCGAGGCGAGCGCGTCGCGCAGGTTCTTCTCGGTCTCGCCGTGGTACTTGTCGTACAGGCTGCCGAAGTCCAACCGCAGCAGCGGTACGCCGAAACCGGCCGCCGTTGCCTTGGCCAGCATTGATTTGCCGCAGCCCTGCACGCCGAGCAGCAGCATGCCCTTGGGCGGGTCCAGGCCGGCCGGGCCCGCGCCGCCGAGGAACACCGGCCGGCGCTGGTTGACCCAGCGCTTGAGCCGGTTGGCGCCCGCCACATCGGCAAAGCGGGTGGTGTCGTACTCGTAGTGCAGGTGGCCGGCGCGGTTGAGCAACTCGAACTTGAGCCGGGCCAGCTGTGGCAGGTCGTCCTGGCTGAGCGCGCCATCGGCGAAGATCAGCTGCCGGGCGATCCGGCGCGCGTCGACCAGGCTCAGCCCGCGCAGGTTGTGCAGGATCTTCTGGACCGCCTCGTTGTCCACCTCCACGCGCCGCCCGCCGTTCTCGCGGGCATAGGCTTCGGCTTCCTCGCGCAGCATCTTCAGCAGCGCGTTGAGGTCGGGCAGGCGCGGGTTGAAGCGGGTGGCCAGCGCTTCCAGCTCGGCCGGCAGCTCGACCTTGGCCCCGACCAGCACCAGCACGTGGGCCTCGCAGTGCCGCCGCTGGATCAGGTCGCGCAGGGCGCGCTGGTGGCTGGCATAGCCCAGGTAGGGGTGGAAATCGAGCAGCAGATAAATACCGCGCTGCTCGGCCTGGCGGATCATCTGCAGGGCCGAACTGGCATCGGGCGGGCCGACCGGGTCGTCCTCGCGGTCCATGTCGATCCGGCGCAGGCCCTCGGTGATCGACCAGCGGTGCAGGGCCCGCCAGACATGCATCAGGGTCTGGCGGAACAGCTCCACCACCCGGCCCTCATCCTGGGTCTCGATGATGATCAGCGGGGTGTTGGCGCGGATCAGCGCGCTCAGGTCCTGTAGTTCGCTCATGCTGGCGGTGAGTCCATTGGAACCATCCACGATAGCAAAGCCGTGGCCGTCGGTTCTGGTTCAGCGCTGCGACTATCTCCGTCACAGGCGCCGGTGTAGGCTGCGGGAACGTTCCCCGGAAGCGAGGCTTGCATGAAGACGATCCTGGTGGCCGGTTCCAAGGGCGGGGTGGGCAAGACCACCGTCGCCACCCACCTGGCGGCGCATTCGGCATTGGAAGGCAAACGGACCGTCCTGGCCGATGCCGATCCCCAGGGCTCCAGCACCCGCTGGGCGCAACGCCGCTCGGTTCTGGAAAGCGCCGTGCTGCCGATCGACGTGTATCGCAAAAAGAGCTGGGAACGACTGGTTCCCGAGGGCACCGACGAGGTCATCATCGATGCTCCGGCCGGTGCGATGGCCGACGATATTCCGCATTTCCTTGATGTTGCCGATGCGGTGGTGGTCCCCGTGCTGCCTTCCGCGCTGGATATCGAAGCCATCGTCGGCTTCCTCAACAGCCTGTCGCGCGTGCCCCGCGTCCACAACCGCAGCCTGCCGGTCGGGTTGGTGCTCAACCGCACCAAACCCTGGACGCAGACCTCGCAACAGGCGATACAGATGTTGGCCGATTGGCCGTATGAGGTCGTCGCGCAGTTGCGCGACAGCCAAAGCTATGTGGTGATGGTCGGGCTCGGACGGAGTCTGTTCGACTACCGCTCGGCCCAGGTGCGCGAGCACCAGAATGACTGGGAGCCGCTGTTGAAGTGGCTGAAGAAAGCCTGACACGAGAGATCCCATGCGAGAACTGATACTGCTGCGTCACGCCCATGCTGAAACCGCCAGCACCGGCCAGGCCGATCTGGACCGCCCGCTGTCGCCGGTCGGTCTGGCCGAAGCCGAGGCCGCCGGCCGCTGGCTCAAGGAAAACAATCTGCTGCCGGACTGCGTGCTCTGCTCGCCGTCGCGGCGGACCCGCGAAACCCTGGAAGCCGTCCTGGGCATCACCGGCTTCGTCGAGAAGCGGCTGGAGGACGCCGTCTACGAGGCCACCCCCGGCACCCTGATGGGGTTGATCGATGCGCGCCGCGATGTGGACCGCCTGCTGGTGGTGGGCCATAACCCCGGCCTGGAGCAACTGGTTGCCCTGATGAGCGAGGGCACCAGCAGCGACTACCGCGGCATGCCGCCGGGCGGGATCGCGGTACTGGCCTTCGACCGTGAGGCCGCCATCGAGCCTGGCGTGGCCAGCCTGACCGCCTTCTGGTGGCCGTAAGCAGTGTGGGCAGTCCGTGCGACGTGGTTCGGGCTGCTGTTGATGGCAGGGGCGGTGCATGCCGCCCCGCCGTCGTCGGTACCGGCTCCGACCAGCCATGCCCTGGCCTTCGATACGGCCAGCTCGCGCTTCGGGTTTGAGATCCGCACGCGGCTGGGACAGCGCATCGAGGGCGTGTTCCCGCGCTTTGAAGGCAACATCGAGGTGCTCTCCGACGGTCGCCACCAGGTGCACCTGCGGATGTTCACCCGTTACGTGGAAATCCCCGGCAAACCCCGCTACACCGGCTGGATGCGCGGCGAGGAGTTCTTCGACTCGGCGCGCTACCCGGTGGTCGAGTTCGATTCACTGCCCTACTGGCCGGAGGTTGTGGACAAGGGCGGCAGCATCCAGGGCCGGCTGATCCTGCGCGGGGTCAGCCACCCGGAGACCCTGCGGGTCGAGCCGCCGGCCTGTGCCCGGGCCGGGTATGATTGCGATGTGGTCAGCCGCGGTACCGTCCAACGTGGCCGGTATGGAATGGACAGCTGGCAGTTAGCCCTGAGTGATCGAGTGACCTTTGTATTGCGTGCGCGTCTGAGCGAGGCGCCGAAACCGTGAACCCATTGCTGCGTCTGTTGGTGCTGGCAACGCTGTTGCTGGGCAGCGGCTGTGCCTCGCTGTCCAATGCCGAGCGTGACCGCGCGGCCGGCATCGCCGTGCAGGCGCGCTCGACCGTGGTCGACTGCGACCAGCCGGATCGCTGTGCGCTGGATTCGCCGCTGCGCGCCCTCGGTGGCCGTGCGTTCGCCGAATCCCACGCCGGCCAGCCGCGCCACTATGCCACCCTCCTGGACGAAGGCGAGGTCTCGCTGGTCGCGCGGTTGAACCTGATCCGCAGCGCCACCCGCAGCATCGACCTGCAGACCTACATCTTCGACAAGGACGACAGCGCCCGGCTGGTGCTGGACGAACTGCAGGCGGCCGCCCGCCGCGGGGTCAAGGTGCGCGTGCTGATCGACCAGCTCTCGGCGATCTCCGATCTGGAGATTCTCGGCGCCCTGTCCGGCAGCCATGCGAATTTTTCGCTGCGGGTCTACAACCCGACCTTCGGCAAGGCACGCCTGAACTACTTCGACTACGCCGCCAGCGTGGTCTGCTGCTTCCGCCGCTTCAACCAGCGCATGCACAACAAGCTGCTGGTGGTCGACGATGCGTTGGGCGTGGTCGGTGGGCGCAATTACCAGGACGACTATTACGACTGGGACAGTGAATACAACTTCCGCGACCGCGACGTGATCGTGGCCGGCCCGGAGGTGCGCGAGATGGCCGCCAACTTCGATGCCTTCTGGCGCGCGCCGCGCAGCGTGCCGGCCGAGCGTCTCAACGATGTGGGGCGAACATTGCTCCGCCAGGGCGTACCGGCCATGCCGCCGGCCGACTTCCGGCGGCCGGAGCGGGTCGAGCGGGTCAGCGAAGAAGCCAACGATCCGGAGTTCGTGCGGCGTACCTTCGTGGACACCGCCCTGCCGGTGGCCTCGGTGCAGTACGTCGCGGACCTGCCACGCAAACATCGCCGCGAACGCGCCAGCCAGCCGGCCAACGGCCAGCACGTGACCGAGCCGCAACTGGATGCGTTGATCGCCAGCGCGCAGTCCGAAGTGCTGCTGCAGACCCCCTATCTGGTCCTGTCCAAGCCGGCGCAGCAGCTGTTCCGCACCCTGCGCAAGCGCGAGCAGGCGCCGCGCGTGGTGGTCTCGACCAACAGCCTGGCCGCCACCGACAACCCGATCGTCTACGCGCTGTCCTACAAGTACAAACGCCGCAACCTGCGCGAGCTCGGCTTCAACATCTACGAGTTCAAGCCATTCCCGCTGGATGCGCCGGTGGATTACCGCAATCTGCTGCCCGCACCGCTGGGGAGCGAGGTGCCGCCGTCGCAGGGCAAGCGCAGCAGCCTGCTCGGTGGCAGCGCGGCCGGCAGCAATGCGCGCGGCAGCGCCGACAACCGTGCCAGCAGCGGCCCGCGTCGAGGGAGTGCCGATCGCAACAGCGCCAGCGGTCGCCGCCGCAGTACCGATGGCAGCGAAGTCGAGCGCCGCGTGCTGCGTGCCGAAACCCGGCCCTCATTCCTGGGCACCAAGGCGGTCAACAAGCCGCTGCCGGTCACCCGCAAGGGCGCGCGCATGGGCCTGCACGCCAAGTCGATGGTGGTGGACCGCCGCATCGGCGTGGTCGGCACGCACAACTTCGATCCGCGCAGTGAGAACTACAACACCGAAGGGGCGGTGATCATCGATGACCCGGTGTTCGCCGAGGCGCTGGCGCAGAGCATCCTGCGCGACATCCACCCGCAGAACTCCTGGGTGGTCGCGCCGCGTGCCAAGCCGCCGGTGCTGTCCGGCCTGAACTACAGCGTCGGCAAGGCCTCCGAGGCGTTGCCGGTGCTCGATTTCTGGCCGTGGCGCTACGCCACTGATTACGAATTCCAGCCCGGGCCCGCGTGCCCGGCTCCGCTCAAGCGGCAGGACCCGGCCTTCCACACCTGTTATGTCGCCGTCGGTGACTTCCCCGAAGTGAATGTCGGGCCGAAGTGGCTGCTGGTGCGCATGCTCACCGCCTTCGGCGCCGGGCTGGTCCCGATCCTGTAAGTCTGCAACCCCACGGAGAAGCTGCATGTCCCAGGTATTCCGCGACGCGGTGTCCATCGAAGCGCTCAACGCGCTCAGCCGCAACACGCTCATCGAGCACCTGGGCATCGCGTTCACCGCCGCCGGCGAGGACTGGATCAGCGCGACCATGCCGGTCGACGAACGCACCCGCCAGCCGTACGGCATCCTGCACGGTGGCGCCTCGGTGGTGCTGGCCGAAACCCTGGGCAGCAGCGCCGGCAATCTGTGCGTGGATACCACGCAGCAGGTCTGCGTGGGGCTGGAAATCAACGCCAACCACATCCGCGCCGTGCGCGCCGGCACCGTCACCGGCACCGCGCGTGCGGTGCATGTCGGGCGCAGCACCCAGGTCTGGGACATCCGCATCGAGGACGAGGCCGGCAAGCTGGTCTGCACCTCGCGGTTGACCCTGGCGGTGGTGCCCGCCGTGCGCCCGGGCTGATCGCGCGCATGGCACGGATGCTGTGTTGCGTGGCCCACCACAGTGCGCCGGCGCATGTGGGGACGGCCGTTGTGCCGCCGGTGGCCGTTGGCTTGACGGCTTGCGGCGGCTGGCTTGCGCACGCCATCGATTTGTCCGGATTCCGCTGGCAGAGCCTGCGGCGCTCGGGTATCGTTCGCGGATGAATTCCCCCACTCCGGCCTCACGTGGCGGCGTGGCGCGTGTGTGCCGTTACCTGTACCGCGTACCGCTGCTGCTGGTCCACCTGTTGCTGTTCCTGCCGATGCTGCTGATCGCCATGCTGCCGCCGTGGGGGCGCGTGCGCGTGGGCGAGCGCACTTTCGAACATGCGGCGGTGAACGCCTGGTCGGCCGGCCTGATGTGGATCTTCGGCTTTCGCCTGCACCGGATCGGCACGCCGCTGCCGGGTGCGGTGCTGTTCGTGGCCAACCATGTCAGCTGGGTCGATATCTCGATGCTGCACAGCCAGCGGATGATGGGCTTCGTGGCCAAGCAGGAGATCGCCGGCTGGCCGGTGGTCGGTTGGCTGGCCGCGCGCGGGCAGACCATTTTCCACCAGCGTGGCAGCACCGAATCGCTGGGTGGCGTGATGCAGGAAATGGTCGTGCGCCTGCGCGAAGGCAAGGCGGTCGGCGTGTTCCCCGAAGGGCGCACCCGCGGTGGCCATGAAGTCGGCCCGTTCCATGCGCGCATCTTCCAGGCCGCGGTCGAGACCCAGGTCCCGATCCAGCCGGTCGCGCTGCGCTATGGCTGGCGCGGTGACGCGCAGACCATTGTTGCGTTCGGCCCGAAAGAGAGTTTCTTCGCCAACTTCCTGCGTCTGCTGGGAGAGCCGGCACGGCGGGCCGAGGTCCACTTCCTCGCGCCCATTGATACCCACGATCTGGAAGGCCGTCGCCGCATCGCAGAAACCTCGCGTGCGCGCATCCTGGCGGCCATGTCCGCCGAGTAAGCGGTGGTGTTCCTTCACACGCCAGCGTCGCGGCCGGGAGCAGGCTCGCGCCCATGTTGACTGCTGCCGACTATCATCCCCCGCGTTGGCTGCGCAATCCGCACCTGCAGTCGATGCTCAGCTCCAGCCGGATGCGCATGCAGCGCGGCCTTGCACTGCTTGCGGCCACCGGCGCGCACACCGACGAACTCATTCTCGATGGCGGCGAAGGCGTCCGCCTGCAGGGCTGGCACAGCTATATCCAGGGGCGCCAGCCGATCGGCATGGCGTTGCTGCTGCATGGCTGGGAAGGCAGTGCCGAATCCAGCTACATGCGCATGACCGCCGCGCGGCTGCTGGAAGAGGGCTACGACGTGGTGCGGCTGAACTTCCGCGACCACGGCAACACCCACCATCTCAACCCCGGCATCTTCCACTCCAACCGCATCGATGAAGTGGTGCAGGCTGCCGGGGATATCGCCCGGCGCTGGCCCGAGCTGCCCCTGGTCGCGGCCGGCTATTCGCTGGGCGGCAACTTCGTGCTCCGCCTGGCACTGCGTGCGCCCTCGGCCGGCGTGCCGCTGCGCCGCGTGGCCTCGGTCTGCCCGGTGCTGGACCCGGCGATCACGATGGAAAGCATCGAGAACGGCCCGGCAATGTACGACTGGTACTTCCGGCGTAAATGGGCTGGCTCGCTGCGCCGCAAGCGCGATCTGTTTCCCGAGCTGAGCGACTGGGACGACCGTGTGCTCAAGCTGGACATCCGCGCGCTGACCGCCTGGCTGGTCGAGCACCACACCGAGTTCGGCTCGCTGCAGGCCTACTTCGATGGCTACTCCATCGCGGGTGATCGCCTGGCCGGGTTGCAGGTGCCGGCCGACATCCTGATGGCCCAGGACGATCCGGTGATCCCGTTCGCCACCTTCAACGGCTGGCGCCTGCCGGCCCATGCCCACCTGGAAATCGCCCCCTGGGGCGGCCACTGCGGCTTCCTGGAGAACTGGCGCGGCGATGGCTTCTCCGAGCGCTGGGTAGCCCAGCGGTTGCGGATCGAGGCCAATACGCCCGCCTGACCGGGCGTTCTGGCCGTCCGGCCCCGCTACAATCGGGGTTTGCCCTCGAGTTCGGACCGTCATGCAAGACCAGATTCTCCAAGCCCTGCGCCGCAATGCGGTGGACGATGCCGTGCAGCTGGCGCGCGAATGGACCACGGCCGAGCCGGAGCAGCCGCAGGCGCACCGCTGGTTGTCGCTGTCGCTGCAGCAGCAGGGCCAGTTCGATGACGCACTGGCCAGCCTGCAGCAGGCGCTGACGCTGGCGCCGGACAATTCCGACCTGCATCTGCAGCAGGCAGGCCTGCTGCTGGCCCTGCGCCAGTTCGATGCGGCCGGCTCGGCGCTGGACCGCACGGCCGAACTCAACCCCAATGAACTGTCCGCGTACGTGATGCAGGCGCATCTGGCGCTGGCCCGCAACGACGTGGATGAAGCCGATCGACTGACCCGGCTGGCGCTGCGCGTGGACGACGATCATCCGGAACTGGCCGCGCTGTCGGGCATGGTCGCGCTGCGCCGTGGCGAGGTGGATCGCGCGCTGGCCCAGCTCTCGGCAGCCAGCCAGGCGCTGCCCGATGACGCGCGTGTGTTGTATGCGCTCGGCTTCGCCTACCTTGGCAAAGACATGTTGGCCTTCGCCGAACAGGCCTTCCGCCGTGTGCTTGCCCTGAATCCGGCGACCACCGCCCTGCAGGGGCTGGTGGTCCAGCTCGCGCTGCGCCAAGGCAACCTGGAAAGCGCGTCGGACATGATGCACCAGGTGCTGGCTGCGCCCGGTGGCGACACCCCGGCCATGCGCCGTCTGGCCGGGGAGCTCGAACTGCAGGCCGGTCAGCCGTTGCAGGCGCTTGAGCACCTGTTGCCGGTGCTGGCGCAGTGGCCGTCCGATCGCCACACGCTGCAGATGCTGCTGATGGCCTGGCAGCGCCTGGGCCGCGAGCAGCAGGCACGGGAGACGCTGGATGCGGCCTTGGCTGATCACCCGGCCATCCATGATCTGTGGATGGCGCGCCTCACGGTCGAGCCCGTGGGGGGCCCGGAAGCGGTCGCCATCGGCGAGCGCTGGCTGCAGGCCATGCCCGAGCATCTGCCGGCGCTGGAGACGCGCCTGCGCCTGCACGACATGAACAACGAAGAAGACGCGGCCGAAGCCGTGGCCGAGCGCATCGTCGCGCTGGAGCCGGGCCGGGCATCGGGCGAAGTGCGACTGGTCGATGGCCTGCTCGCACGCGACCCGGCCGCCGCCATTGCGCGCGTGCAGGCGCTGCATGACAACGCACCTGAAGAAGCGAAGGCCGGGCTGCGCGCGTGGCTGGGGTCCGTCCAGGACCGTGCCGGCCAGTACCACGATGCGCTGCGGACGTGGGTGGACCTGCATGCGGCCGAGGCACCCCAGCGCCTGCCGCTGCCGCCGCAGGCCAAAGCCCCGCTGAGCTGGCCGGAGCTGGCGCCGGTGGCTGAGGACAATGCCGTCGCCCCGCTGTTCATCTGGGGGGCACCGGGCGCCGGGGTGGAGCGGGTGGTCGCCGCGATGGCAGCCGCCAGCCCGGTGATGCGCGGCGACCGTTTCGGGCCCACGCCGCCCAATGATCCCTTCCAGCGCTACCACACGCTGCAGGAACTCTCGACCGGCAAGCTCACCCCGGAAGCGCTGGTGGAGCAATGGCGCAGCCAGTTGCCGGCCCGAGGCATCGCCGACGGCGCGGTGATCGACTGGCTGCTGTGGTGGGACAACGCACTGCTGTGGGCGCTGCGCCCGCAGCTGCCGGAGGGCCGCCTGATCATCGTGCTGCGTGACCCGCGCGACATGCTGCTGGAGTGGATCGCCTTCAGCGCCCCGGCACCGCTCGCGGTGACCTCGGTGCACGAAGCGGCCGAATGGCTGGCGCGTTCGCTGGCCCAGGTTGCCACCCTGCACGAGCAGAACCTGTACCCGCACGCGCTGTTGAAGATCGACGACATCGGCAACGATCCGCAGGCGATGGCCGAGTACCTCGGCGCCCAGTTCGGCATGCGTTTCCCGCCGGCACCCACGCTTGGCCCGGCCCGCATGGCCCCGGGCCACTGGCGCGATTACCGCGATGAAATGGGCCCGGCCTTCGCGCTGCTGACCTCGGTCGCAGTGCGCCTGGGCTACCCGGAAGCGTGAGGAGACCGGTATGCATCTGAGCAGTGACAGCATCACCAACGGCCAGCCGATCGCCGCCACGTTCGCGGCCGGCAATGCCGAGGGCTTCGCGCCCAACCGCAACCCGCAGCTGGCCTGGCACGACGTGCCGGCCGGTACCCGTTCGTTCGCGCTGTTGTGCATCGACCCGGATGTGCCGACCGTGCCGGAGACGGTCGGCCGCCAGGATCGCACGGTGCCACGCGATCAGCCGCGTGCGCACTTCGCGCACTGGGCGATGGCCGATATCCCTGCCGACGTGCGCGAGCTCGCCGCGGGCAGCTGCAGCGATGGCTTCACCGTGGGGGGCAAGACCCAGCCGGCGGGGCCGGCAGGCAGCCGTCAGGGCCTGAACGATTTCACCGGCTGGTTTGCCGGCACTCCGGACATGGCCGGCCAGTACCTGGGCTATGACGGCCCCTACCCGCCGTTCAACGACGAGCGCGTGCACCGCTATTTCTTCCGTGTGTTCGCGCTGGACGTGGCGCAGCTGGCGCTGCCCACGCCGTTCACCGCCGCGGATGTGCTGCATGCGATGCACGGGCACGTGCTGGCCGAAGCCTCGCTGCATGGCACCTACACGTTGAATCCGGCGCTGGCCTGAGGTGAGGTGCCGACCATGGGTCGGCGCGCGCCCCGGTAGATACCAACCGTTGGTCGGTACTGCGCTATCGGGAGCCGGCCAGCGGCCGGCACCACATCCGGTAGGTACCGGCCGTTGGCCGGTACTGCGCTGTCGGGAGCCGGCCAGCGGCCGGCACTACAGGATGAAGAAGGGCGGCCGGTGGCCGCCCTTCTGCTTTCTTATTTCTTCTCGTTCGCGGACTCGACCACCATGTCCAGCACGTAGGCGTTGGACGAGGCATCGGCCGGCGGGTTGGCGATTTTGTAGCGCTTCACGCGCACCACGTTGCGCACGCCGTCTTCGTGGGTGTAGCCCTCGATGACGTCGTAGAAGTTCTGCCACTCCCCCGGCTCGCCCTGCTTGATGCCGTTGGCGTCGTAGCGGATCTCGCGGGTCTGCAGGCACTGCTTGTCGCGGATCATCGGGTGCGGGCACGGCTTGGTCTGCGCGGCCACTTCCAGGAACACCGTTTCGCCTTCGCCGCCGTAGCGGGTTTCCGCGGTCGGCTCCGGGGTGAACACCAGCACATCGCCCTTGGTGGTGCGCAGGGTCAGCTGGCCGGCATCGCCCAGTTCGGTCTTGAGCGTGCCTTCCAGGCGGCTGCCGACGGCCTGGTCCAGCGCCATCAGGTTCTTGTCCGTGCAGGCCATCATGGTCGAGGCCATCGGCGAGAGGGTCAGCGAACCATCGGCCAGCGTGTAGCCGCCGCCCATGCGGTTGCAGGTGTTGCTGATCGCGATGCGGTCATCCTTGAAATCCAGCGTGACCGGCGTGTCGGCGCGGGCGAACAGCGCATCGATGCGCTTGCCGCTGGCATCGGTGGCCGAATCCAGGCGCCAATGGCTGCCCTGAAGGCGCTGCATGTCCAGACGGGCCACGGCGGCCTGGTCGGCGGCGGCGGTCGGTGCCGGGGCGAGGTCATCGCGGCCGGCCGGGGCGGTGGAGGGGTTGCTGCAGGCGGCCATCAGGGCCAGCGGCAGCATCAGCATCAGGGTGCGTTTCATGTACATCTCCTTGGGAACCTGGGGAAAAACGCCGGCGCATCCACAACGGGGTTGTGCCGGCGCCGGGCCGTTCAGTTGCCAGCCGGCAACCAGAGCAGCAATGCCGCGCCCAGCGCGATGCGGTAAACCGCGAACGCCGTGAACCGGTGCGACTTGATGTAGCCCAGCAACCACTTCACTACGATGAAGCCGGTGACGACCGCGGCAAGGAAGGCCACGCCCACATCGGTCCAGTTCTCGCTGGCAAGCTTGCCGTCCTTGGCCAGTTCCAGGAAGGCATAGCCGCTGGCGGCGAACATGGTCGGGATGCCCACCAGGAACACGAACTCGGTGGCCTTCGCGCGGCGGCTCAGGCCGAACAGCATCGCGATGAAGATCGCCGCCGCCGAACGCGAGGTCCCCGGGAACACACCGGCCACCACCTGCGCCACGCCCACCAGGATGGCGACCTTCCAGGTCACCTCATCGCGCTCGGGCAGGCGCGCGGTGTAGGCCTCCACCAGGAGCATCCAGAGGCCACCGATGATCAGCGCCCAGGCCACCGGGGTGACCGTCTCCGGCAGCTCCCAGCCGGCCAGGCGGACCGGCAGGCCCACCACGGCGGTCACCAGGAAGGCAGTCCCCAACTTGAGCACGTAATCGCGGTTGGCGCGTTCATGCAGGCCGGTGGCCAGGGTCCACAGCCGCTGCCGGAACACCAGCGTGATCGCCAGGATCGCGCCGGCCTGGATGATGATGTTGAAGAAGTCCGAGCGTGCGCCCAGCCAGTGCTGGGCGATCAGCAGGTGGCCGGTGCTGGAGATCGGCAGGAATTCGGTGAGGCCTTCAAGAATGCCCAGAAGGAGGGCGGAGAGCAGGTCGGACATCGGCGGTACTGGAGCTCGCGCAGGGGTGGAATCGGGCAGCGGCGACAGCCGGACGCTGTGGCCAACGTCGCCTGTCGACGGCCCGTGGGCGTAAAGCATAGTGCATCCCGCATCGCACCAAAGGTGTGCATGGTGCAGCGTTTGCACTGCTTTGGTGCGTTCGCGCACGCGCCGCGAGGCGCGCCCGCCCAGTGAAATCAAGGATTTGTGAACGCGGAAAAGTTGGCACGGGGTTTGCTGTATCTACATACGCAATCACCCATCTGAGGTTTCACCGATGTCCGTGGAAAATGTTGAGAAGCTGATCAAGGACAACCAGATCGAGTTCATCGACCTGCGTTTCGTCGATATGCGTGGTATCGAGCAGCACGTCACCTTCCCGGTCAGCATCGTGGAGCCGTCGCTGTTTGAAGAAGGCAAGATGTTCGATGGCAGCTCGATCGCCGGCTGGAAGGGCATCAACGAGTCGGACATGGTGCTGCTGCCGGATCCGTCCAGCGCCTACATCGACCCGTTCTACGCCGACCCGACCCTGGTCATCAGCTGCGACATCCTCGATCCGGCCACCATGCAGCCGTACGGCCGCTGCCCGCGCGGCATCGCCAAGCGCGCCGAGGCCTACCTGAAGTCCTCCGGCATCGCCGAGCAGGCCTTCTTCGGCCCGGAGCCGGAGTTCTTCATCTTCGATTCGGTCCGCTTCGCCAACGACATGGGCCACACCTTCTTCAAGATCGATTCCGAAGAAGCGGCCTGGAGCACCGGTGACAAGTACGATGGCGCCAACAGCGGCTACCGTCCTGCCGTGAAGGGCGGCTACTTCCCGGTCCCGCCGACCGATTCGCTGCACGACCTGCGTGCGGAAATGTGCAAGACGCTGGAACAGGTCGGCATCGAAGTGGAAGTACAGCATCATGAAGTGGCCACTGCCGGCCAGTGCGAGATCGGCACCAAGTTCAGCACCCTGGTGCAGAAGGCCGATGAACTGCTTCGCATGAAGCACGTCATCAAGAACGTCGCCCACCGCAACGGCAAGACCGCCACCTTCATGCCCAAGCCGCTGGTCGGCGACAACGGCAGCGGCATGCACGTGCACCAGTCGCTCTCCAAGGGCGGCACCAACCTGTTCTCAGGTGACGGCTACGGCGGCCTGAGCCAGCTGGCGCTGTGGTACATCGGCGGCATCTTCAAGCACGCCAAGGCGATCAATGCCTTCGCCAACTCCGGCACCAACAGCTACAAGCGCCTGGTGCCGGGCTTTGAAGCCCCGGTGATGCTGGCCTACTCGGCCCGCAACCGCTCCGCCTCGTGCCGCATTCCGTGGGTGTCCAACCCGAAGGCGCGCCGCATCGAAATGCGCTTCCCCGATCCGATCCAGTCCGGCTACCTGACCTTCACCGTGCTGATGATGGCCGGCCTGGACGGCATCAAGAACCAGATCGACCCGGGCGCCCCGAGCGACAAGGATCTGTACGACCTGCCGCCGGAAGAAGAGAAGCTGATCCCGCAGGTCTGCTCCTCGCTGGACCAGGCCCTGGAAGCGCTGGACAAGGACCGCGAGTTCCTCAAGGCAGGTGGCGTGATGAGCGACGATTTCATCGATGGCTACATCGCGCTGAAGATGCAGGAAGTCACCAAGTTCCGCGCGGCGACCCATCCGCTTGAGTACCAGATGTACTACGCGAACTGAGCAACAGGTGACGATGACGAAGGATTTCCCTCCCACCCTTCGTCATCGTCGCCGCCTTGGCGGCTGGGGAGCCGGCAAAGCACGTCGTAGAGCGGACCGTTGGTCCGCTGCACCACCAGGGGCAAGAGAGACCGGACGCGTCATGGGCCCTTCCTCCCTCCCGCGTCACCGCTGGCGTCGCCCTTCGGGCGTCGGCATCGGCGTGGCCCATGCAACGTTCGGCGCAACGACCGGCGGCCATGTGCAAGTGGCCGCCGGTTGACCTGACATCGGCCCCACGCGGGCCGGTTCCATCCACCATCGGGATATGCGCATGAAATTGATCTCCGCCATCATCCGGCCGTTCAAGCTCGACGAGGTCCGCGAGGCCCTCTCCGACGCTGGCGTGTCGGGCATCACCGTGACCGAAGTCAAAGGCTTCGGGCGCCAGAAGGGCCACACCGAGTTGTATCGCGGCGCGGAGTACGTCGTGGATTTCCTGCCGAAGATCAAGATCGAGACCGTCGTGACCGACGATCGCCTGGAGGCCGTGGTCGAGGCCATCCAGACCGCAGCCGGCACCGGCAAGATCGGCGACGGCAAGATCTTTGTCACCGCGGTCGAACAGGTCGTCCGCATCCGCACCGGCGAAATCGGCGCTGACGCGCTCTAACCCCACTCGGAGCCCACAATGAAGACCTCTTTGTTCACCGGGTGGCAAGCCCGGTTCCATGCCGTGTGCCTGATGATGTTGCTCAGCGCGTTGGCCGTTGGTGCCTTCTCCAGCAGCGCGCACGCCCAGGCGCAGGTCACGCCGGTACCCTCGGAGACGGTCGCGGTCGAGCCGCTGCCGGCCACGCCCGGGGCCACCGCCGCGCCGGTTGCAGAAACGTCCGCCGCCACGTTCGATCACGGCGATGTCGCCTGGATGCTCACCTCCACCCTGCTGGTGCTGCTGATGGTGGTGCCGGGCCTGGCCCTGTTCTACGGCGGCCTGGTCCGCTCCAAGAACGTGCTGTCCATCCTCAGCCAGATCCTGGTGGTGTTCTCGCTGGTGCTGATGCTGTGGGTGGCCTATGGCTACAGCGCGGTGTTCAGTGAAGGCAACGCCTTCTTCGGCTCGTTCACCCAGTTCGCCTTCCTCAAGGGCTTCGGCCCGGACACCGTCGGCAACACGCCGATCGCCGGCCTGCCGGATTATCTGTTCGTCGCCTTCCAGTCGACCTTCGCCGGCATCACCACCGCCCTGATCGTCGGTGCGTTCGCCGAGCGCATCAAGTTCAAGGCCGTGCTGCTGTTCTCGGCCCTGTGGTTCACCCTGAGCTACATCCCGATGGCGCACATCGTGTGGGGCGGCGGCTATCTCGGTGAGATGGGCGCGATCGATTTCGCCGGTGGCACCGTGGTCCACATCAATGCCGGCGTGGCTGGCCTGGTGGGCGCGTACTTCGTCGGCAAGCGCATCGGCTACGGCCAGACCGCACTGAAGCCGCACAACGTGCCGTTCACCTACATCGGCGCGATGCTGCTGTGGGTGGGCTGGTTCGGCTTCAACGCCGGCTCGGCCGCCGCCGCCGACACCGTCGCCTCGCTGGCCTTCATCAACACCATCCTCGCCACCGCTGCTGCGGTGCTGGGCTGGACCCTGGTCGAAGCAGTCAGCAAGGGCAAGCCGTCCGCGCTGGGCGCTGCCTCCGGCGCCGTGGCCGGCCTGGTCGGCATCACCCCGGCCTGCGGCACCGTGGGCCCGCTGGGCGCGATCGTGATCGGCCTGGTCGCCGGCGTGGTCTGCGTCTGGGGCGTCACCGGTCTCAAGCGCCTGCTCAAGGTCGATGACACCGCCGACGTGTTCGGTGTGCACGGCATCGGCGGCATCGTCGGGGCACTGCTCACCGGTGTGTTCAGTGCGCAATCGCTGGGCGGCACCAAGGCCGATCTGGACATCGGCCACCAGGTCTGGGTGCAGCTGGTCAGCGTCGGCTTCACCATCGTCTGGTGTGCCGTGGCCACCGTGCTGATCCTGCTGGTGGTGCGCATGGTGTTCGGCCTGCGCGTCACCGAAGAAGCCGAGCGCACCGGCCTGGACGTCACCTCGCACGGCGAATCGGCCTACGAGGCCTGAGCCGCGCGATGCCGCATTAGAAACGAGAGAGAGCTGCTTCACCTTCGCCGGCGGCCTTCGGGTCGCCGGCTTTTTTGTGGGCGGCCCATAAGCCCACATGCCCTGACCGGCGTCACGCTTTCACACGCGCGTTTTCACACACGATCCGACCAACGGTCATTTCCAACCCTGTTTCCGGCGGCCCGATTGGCTTACAGTGCGCGCGCCAGCGGCCATCGCGTCGGCTGGCCCGGATTCTTTCCAAGGAAGAGCGTAATCGTGCAACAGGGACGTAATGAACGCAGCCGTGCGCTGCGCTGGCGACTGACTGTGGGTGTTGCAGTGGCCATGGGCTGCCTGCCGGCCGCCGTGTGCGCGCAGGTTGCCCCACCGGATCAGGAACTGCTGCGCCAGCAGGAACGCGAGCGGGCCCTGCGTGAACAGCAGGAGACCACACCGGACGTGCGCCTCCAGGCCGCGCCGGAAGAGGCGGTGGGTCGCCTGCCGGCTGCCGAATCGCCGTGCTTCCCGATCCAGCGCATCGTGCTGGAGGGGGAGCTGGCCGATCGCTTCCGCTGGTCACTGCGCGCGGCTGATCCGAGCGACGATCCGGCCACCGGCCGTTGCCTGGGCACCGGCGGCGTGGACATCGTTATCAAGCGCATGCAGAACGCGATCATCGCGCGGGGCTATGTGACCACCCGCATCCTGGCCGCACCGCAGGACCTGAAGACCGGCACGCTGACCCTCACCGTGGTGCCGGGTCGCATCAACGCCGTCCGCTTCGCCAGCGAGGAAGGGCGTACGCCCGCCCTGTGGAATGCGTTGGCGGTGGGCCCGGGCGATGTGCTCAACCTGCGCGATATCGAACAGGCGCTGGAGAACCTGCAGCGCGTGCCGACCGCCGCAGTCGACATCCAGATCGCCCCACCGCAGGAGGGCGCACAGGACAAGCCCGGTGAAAGCGACCTGGTCATCAGCTGGGCGCAGCGCACACCGGTGCGCGTGAGCCTGACCCTGGATGACGCCGGCAGCCAGTCCACCGGCAAGCTGCAGGCCGGCGCCACGCTGTCGCTGGACAACCTGGCCGGGCTGAGCGACCTGTTCTACTTCAATGCGGGCAAGTCCGTGCTCAACGGCAGCGACCGCGGCACCGACAGCTGGTCCACGCACTACAGCGTGCCGCTGGGTGGGTGGCTGCTGGGTGCCAACGCCAGCGAATACGACTACCAGCAGACCGTGGCCGGTGCCTACGAGAGCTATGAGTACAGCGGCTCCAGCCGCAATGCCGAGCTGCGCCTGACCCGCATGCTGTTCCGCAATGCGCATGCCAAGACCAGCATGCATGCGCGCGGCTGGTACCGCGAATCGGACAACTTCATCGACGACACCGAGATCCTCGTGCAGCGCCGGCGCATGGCCGGGTGGGAGCTGGGGATCGCGCACCGCCACTTCATCGGCAAGGCCACGCTGGATGCGAACCTGGCCTACCGCCGCGGCACCGGGGCGTTCAACGCGCTGCAGGCACCAGAAGAGGGCTTTGGCGAAGGCACCGCGCGCGGCAAGGTGGTGACCGCCGATGCGCAGCTCACCGTGCCGATGCAATGGGGCCGCCAGGCACTGCGCTACACCGGCAGCTGGCGTGCGCAGTGGAACCGTTCGCGGCTGGTGCCGCAGGACCGCTTCTCCATCGGCGGCCGCTACACCGTGCGCGGCTTCGACGGGGAGCTCTCGCTCACCGGTGAGCGCGGCTGGCTGCTGCGCAACGAGCTGGCCGTCGCCATGGGCGGCGGTGTCGAAAGCTTCGTGGCCGTGGACCATGGCCAGGTGGGCGGCCCCTCGACCGAGTGGCTGCTCGGCGACCGCCTCACCGGCATGGCGCTGGGCCTGCGTGGCGGCTCGCGACACGTGCAATGGGAAGGCTTCGTCGGCAGCCCGCTGCACAAGCCCGATGGCTTCCAGACCGCCTACACCACGTTTGGCATGAACCTCGGCGTCTCGTTCTGACGCCAGCTGTACGGCCCTGCGCGCCGCTGCGGCGCGCGACCCCACACCGCATTGAAAGGAAGCAACGCCGTGAATCGAGTCTATCGCCTGGTTTTCAACCGTACCCTGGGTGTCATGCAGGTCGCCTCCGAACTGGTGACCGCACCCCGCGGGGGCTGCGATGCGCGCGGCGGCAACACGATGGCCACGCTGCGGCCGATGAGCTTCGCGCTGTGGCTGGTGCTCGGCTGGGTGGGCCTGGTGCAGCCGCTGTCGGCGCAGCAGGTGCCCGATGCCGGCCGCATCATCGCCGACCCCGGCGCACCGGCCCAGCAGCGGCCCACGGTGGTGACCTCGGCCAACGGCACGCCGCAGGTCAACATCACCACGCCCAGCGCGGCCGGTGTCTCGCGCAACCAGTACCAGCAGCTCGATGTCGGCCGCCAGGGCGTCATCCTCAACAATTCGCGCACGGACGTGCAGACGCAGATCGGTGGCTGGGTGCAGGGCAATCCCTGGCTGGCCACCGGCACCGCGCGCGTCATCCTCAATGAGGTCAACGGCAGCAACCCCAGCCATCTCAACGGGTATGTCGAAGTGGCCGGGGCCCGGGCCCAGGTGGTCATCGCCAACCCGGCCGGCATCCAGATCGATGGCGCCGGCTTCCTCAATGCGAGCCGGGTCACCCTGACCACCGGCACGCCCATCCTCAACAACGGCGCGCTGGAAGGCTACCGGGTCCAGGGCGGCGCGATCCGCGTGTCCGGTGCGGGCCTGGATGCCAGCCTGACCGACTACACCGACATCATCACCCGCTCGCTGCAGGTCAACGCC
The DNA here is from genome assembly GCF_056393115.1 of Stenotrophomonas sp. Steno-Z10-BAI. Classification (NCBI taxonomy): domain Bacteria; kingdom Pseudomonadati; phylum Pseudomonadota; class Gammaproteobacteria; order Lysobacterales; family Lysobacteraceae; genus Stenotrophomonas; species Stenotrophomonas sp. Steno-Z10-BAI. The sequence continues at coordinate 205,029 of NZ_JBWJOZ010000008.1, forward strand.
GGTATCTGGGCCAACCAGCTGCAGGCCAGCCTGGGCACCAACGTGGTCAGTGCCGACCACAGCAGCGTGACCGCCCAGACCCCCACCGGCGGTGCGCCGGCCTTCGCGCTGGATGTCGGCGCGCTCGGGGGCATGTATGCCAACCGCATCTGGCTGGTCGGCAACGAGCATGGCGTCGGCATGAGCAACGCCGGCAAGATCGGCGCGCAGGCCGGCGAACTGGTGGTCACCGCCGATGGCCGGCTGGAGAACACCGGTGCGCTGCACGCGCAGCAGGACACCCGGATCACCGCCGCCGGCGGCGTGGCCAATGCGGGCACGCTCAGCGCCGAGCGCGAACTGCGCGTGGAGACGCCCGCCGATCTGGACAACAGCGGCGGCACCCTCAATGCCCGCCGCATCGAGGTGAACGCCGATGCGCTGCGCAACCGCGGCGGCAGTATCGAGCAGGTGGGCAGCCAGACGCTGCAGTTGAGCGGCGCGGACATCAGCAACGAGCAGGGCCGGATCGGCACGGTGGCCAGCACCTCGCCGGGGCAGGAAACCGGCGGCGGCACTACCGGACAGCCCGGCAGCGGCGGTACGCCCGGCACCGGCACGCCCACGCCGGGCCAGGGCGGCACCGGCGGTACCACGCCGCCCACCCCCACCGCCCCGCTGGCGGCAGGCGCGCTCAACATCGCCACCTTGCTGGACAACGACGGCGGTGCCGTCGATGCCACCGGCATCCTCCAGCTGAGCGCCCGCAACAGCCTGGACAACAGCCGCGGCACGCTGGGGGTACAGACCCTGCAGGTGCAGGGCGAAGCGCTGCGCAATGTCGACGGCCGGCTGGAGGTGCAGGGAGCGGCCTCGGCCCAGGTGCAGACGCTGGACAACAGCGGCGGCCACCTGGCGCTGGCGCAGACCTTCCAGCTGCAGGCACAGTCGCTGTTCAACCGCGGCGGCACCCTCGCGCACGGTGGCAGCGCGGCCACCACCTGGTCCATCGGCACGCTGGACAACAGCGACGGCAGCCTGGCCAGCAACGCCACCACCTTCGGCCTGGACCTGGGCCATCTGATCAACACCCGCGGCAGCCTAAGCCATACGGGCAGCAACGGGCTGCAGCTGCGCGCTGATCGCCTGGACGGTGTGCAGGGCACCATCGCCACCGCCGGCGACATCGCCCTGCAGCTGGGCAGTGCCGACCACCGCAAGGCGCAGTTGATCGCCAACCAGGTGAGCCTGACCGCCGGCGACGTCGACAACCGCGGCGGGCGGGTGCTGTCCACCGGGCAGCGGGCCAGCACGCTCACCGTGCAGGGCACGCTGGACAACGGCGATGGCGGCACCCTGGCCAGCAATGGCGATCTGCAGATCACCGCAGCGCAGTTGGGCAATGCCGGCGGCACCGTGCAGCAGGCCGGCACCGGCAGCCTGCGTATCGATGCGGTCAACCTGCAGGGCCAGGGCGGCACCGTGCTCAGCAATGGCAGCCTGGTGGTACAGGGCGACACCACCAACCTGCGCGATGGCACCACCTCCGCGCAGCGCATCGTGATCACCACCGGCGATCTGATCACTGCCGGTGGCACGCTCACCTCGGCCGGCACCGAGGTACTGGACCTGCAGGTGGCCCGCACCTTGGACAACACCGGGGGCACGCTGGGCAGCAACGGCGCGCTGGCCATCGACAGCACCACCTTGATCAACACCGGCGGCAAGCTGATCGCCGCGGGCACCGGGCAGACCACGCTGCACGCCAGCGAGGCCCTGCACAACCAGGGCGGCACGCTCTCCAGCAATGGCGACCTGCGCATTGATGCCGGCCGTCTGCTCAATGGCGGCGGCAGCATCGATCATGCCGGCAACGGCGCGCTGCAGATCACCACGGCCACCCTGAGCGGCGGCGAAGGCAACATCGCCAGCAACGGCCTGCTGCAGTTGCAGGCGCAGACAGTGGACCTGCACAAGGCCACGACCCGCGGCCGCGAGGTCGACATCCGTGCCGGCGCGCTGGACAACACCGGCGGCACCCTGCTCTCGCTGGGCGAGCAGGCCATGCAGCTGCGCATCCGTGGCAGCCTGGTCAATGACGGCGGCACCCTGACCGCCAACGGCGCGCAGCAGATCGAGGCGGGCGCGCTGTCCAACCGGGCCGGCGCGCTGAACGCGGCCGGCACCGCCGATACCCGCCTGATCGTGGCCGGCACGCTGGACAACACCGGTGGCACCGTGGCCAGCAATGCAGGCGCACTGCAGCTGCAGGCAGGTGCCCTGGTCAATGCCGATGGCACGATCAGCCATGCCGGTCAGAACGGGCTGTCCATCACCACCGGCCGGCTGGACGGTCAGCGTGGCCGCATCGGCACCGCCGGTGCGCTGGAGCTCAGCGCCGGAGCCGTCGACCATCGCGGCGCGTCCGTGGCCGCCGAGCAGCTGGACATCACCGCGCAGTCGCTGGACAACCGCGGTGGCAGCATCATCGCCACCGGCACCGCCGCCAACACGCTGCAGGTCACCGATACGCTGGACAACGGCGATGGCGGCACCCTGGCCAGCAATGGCGATCTATCCATCAGCGCCAACACCCTCGGCAACGCCGGCGGCACGATCCAGCAGGCCGGCACCGGCACCCTGGCCATCAAGGTGGACACGCTCAACGGCCACGCCGGCACGCTGCTCAGCAACGGCGCGCTCGACCTGCAGGGCGACACGCTGGATCTGCGCAATGGCACCACCTCGGCACAGCAGATCCGCATCGACAGCGAGCGCCTGATCACCGCCGGTGGTCAGCTCAGCGCACTGGGCACCCAGGCACTGCAGGTGCAGGCACGCACCCTGCTGGACAACAGTGGCGGCACCCTCGGCAGCAACGGCGCGGTGGACATCAACGCCGGCCGCTTCATCAATGACCACGGCAAGCTCATCGCCGCTGGCGAGGCCGCCTCGCAGGTGCGCGTGGCCCAGCTGCTGGACAATACCGGCGGCGCGATCTCCGGCAATGGCGATCTGCGGATCGAGGCCGAGGTGCTGCGCAATGCCGATGGCACCCTGGTCGCGGCCGATGCGCTGCACCTGCAGGGCGAAACGCTGGACCTGCGCGATGGTGCGGTGGGCGCCACGCAGATCACCGTGCAGGCCGGCAGCCTGGACAACACCGGTGGCACGCTCAGCGCCACCGGCACGGCGGACATGCACCTGCAGGTGCGCGAGCAGCTGACCAACGATACCGGCACGATCGCCGCCAACGGTGCCCAGCGCATCGAGGCCGGCGCGCTGTCCAACCGGGGTGGCACGTTGAGCTCGGCTGGCACCGGCAACAGCCAGATCCACGTGACCGGTCAGCTGGACAACAGCAAGGGCGTGATCGCCAGCAACGCCGCTGCACTGGAGGTGGCATCGGGTAGCCTGCGCAACATCGACGGCACCCTCAGCCATGCCGGCACCCAGGGGCTGACCCTGAGCACCGGGCAGTTGCTGGGCCAGGACGGCCACATCGTCACCGCCGGCGGCCTCACGCTCACCGCGGGCGAGGTGGACCACCGCGGCGCGACCCTGCAGGCTACGCAGATCGCGCTGGCGGCACAGGCGTTCGACAACCGCGGCGGGCAACTCGTGGCCACGGGCACCCAGGCCAACCACATCGACGTGGCCGGCGCCCTGGACAACGGTGACGATGGCCTGGTCGCCAGCAATGGCGACCTGACCCTCAACGCAGCGCTGCTCGGCAATGCCGGCGGTACCGTGCAGCAGGCCGGCAATGGCCTGCTGGCGATCAACGCCGCCACCCTCAACGGTGCGGGCGGCACCCTGCTCAGCAACGGCACGCTGCACGTGCAGGGCGACACCACCGACCTGCGCGCTGGCACCACCTCGGCCCAGCGCATCCGCATCGACACCGGCGATCTCACCACTGCTGGCGGCACGCTCACCGCCACCAGCACCGATGCACTGGTACTGCAGGCCCGCGACCGGCTGGACAACACCGGCGGCACCGTGGCGACCAATGGTGCGCTGGGTCTGCGCGCCTCCACCCTGCTCAACACCGGTGGCAACCTGCAGGCCGCAGGGGCCGCCGCGAGCCAGCTGAGCATCGGCCAGGCGCTGCAGAACCGCGGTGGCAAGATCCTCACCAGCGGCGATCTCGACGTCACCGCGGCCAGCCTGGACAACCAGGGCGGCACGGTCCACAGCACCACCGACCTGAGCGTGGGCGTGGATGGCCTGCTGGACAACAGCAACACCGGCCTGATCGCCAGTGGCGGCGATGCGCAGCTGCGCGCGGGCACGCTGGACAACCGCAGCGGCAGCATCGAACAGGCCGGCGAGGGCCAGCTGCAGATCGATACCGGCACGCTGCAGGGCGCCGGTGGCCGCATCATCAGCAACGGCGCGTTGACCCTGCAGGGCGAAGCACTGGATATCCGCGGTGGTACCACCGCAGCACGCCAGGTCACGGTGACCGCCGGCCGCCTGGACAACGCCGGTGGCACGCTCAGCAGCACCGGCGAGCAGACCATGGTCCTGCAGGTGCGCGACGCGTTGGGCAACGATGGCGGCACCATCGCCGCCAACGGTGCGCAGCAGATCAACACCGGTACGCTGTCCAACGTTGCCGGTACGCTGAGTTCGGCAGGAACTGCAGACACCCGCATTGAAGTCGCTGGCCAGTTCGACAACACCCGCGGCACGTTGGCCAGCAACGGCGGCGCCCTGACGGTGCAGACCGGCAGCCTGGTCAATGACACCGGCCGCATCCACCATGCGGGCCGGAATGGCCTCACCCTGCAGACCGGCAGCCTGCAGGGCCAGAAGGGCAGCATCGCCACCGCCGGCACACTGACCCTGCGCGCGGACGCGATCGATCACCGCGACGCCACCCTCAGCGCCGGCCAGCTGGACATCATCGCGACCGCCCTCGACAACCGCGGCGGCACCGTGCTCTCCACCGGCACCCAGGCCAACACGGTGCGGGTGGATGGCACGTTGGACAACGGCGACGACGGTACCCTGGCCAGCAATGGCGACCTGCAGATCACCGCAGCCACCCTCGGCAACGCCGGCGGCACCGTGCAGCAGGCCGGCACCGGCACGCTGAGCATCACCGCGGCGACCCTCAATGGCCACGGCGGTACGCTGGTCAGCAATGGCGCGCTGGCGCTCAGCGGCGACACCACCGATCTGCGCAACGGCACCACCTCGGCGCAGCAGATCCGCATCGACACCGGTGACCTGACCACCGCCGGCGGCAACCTCGTCGCCACCGGCACGGGGCCGCTGGCGCTGAACGTGCGCAACCGCCTGGACAACACCGGCGGCACCTTGGCCAGCAATGGCACGGTGGATCTGCGCGCGGCCACTCTCATCAACAACCAGGGCACGCTGCAGGCGGCTGGCGCGGGCAGCAACCAGCTGCAGCTTGGCCAGGCGCTGGAGAACCGCGGCGGGCGCATTCTCGCCACCGGCGCGACCGTCATCGGTGCGGCCAGCGTAGACAACCGCGGCGGCACCCTGCAGACCGGCGGGGCGTTGACCATCGGCGTGGACGGGCGGCTGGACAACAGCGGCCAGGGTGTCATCGCCAGCGGCGGCGATGCGCACCTCACCGCCGCCACCCTGGACAACCAGACCGGCAGCATCGAGCACGCCGGTGAAGGCACGCTCGCCATCGAGGCGACCGACCTGCACGGTGCGGGTGGCCGCATCGTCGGCAACGGGGCACTGCAACTGAAGGGCGATACGCTCGATCTCAGTGGCGCCACCACCGGCGCGCGTCAGGTCACGGTGACCGCGGGCAGCCTGGACACCAGCAAGGGCACGCTCACCTCCACTGGCACGCAGGCCATGACCCTGCAGGTGGACAGGGCGCTCACCAACAACGGCGGCACCATCGCCGCCAATGGCGCCCAGCAGATCACGGCCGGTTCGCTGTCCAATATCGACGGCACGCTGAGCGCGGCCGGCGCCGGCGATACCCGCATCAACGTGCTCGGCACGTTCGACAACACCCGCGGCGATGTGGCCAGCAATGGCCGCCAGCTGCAGATCGATGCCGCGCGCCTGATCAATGAGGAAGGCACCCTCAGCCACGGCGGCACCCAGTCGCTGACCCTGACGGTCGGCCAGCTCGACGGCGCGAAGGGCACCATCGTCAGCGCAGGCGCACTGGCGCTGCAGGCCGGTGCGGTGGACCACCGCGGTGCCACCCTCAACGCAACCCAGCTGACCGTCCAGGCCGAGTCCTTCAACAACCAGGGCGGCACCGTGCTGGCCACGGGCGGGCAGGCCAGCAGCCTGGACGTCAGCGGCGTGCTCGACAATGGCAACGGCGGCACGTTGGCCAGCAACGGCGACCTGCAGATCACCGCGGCCACCCTCGGCAATGCCGGCGGCACCGTGCAGCAGGCGGGCACCGGCACGCTGGCGATCAACGCTCACACCCTCAACGGCCAAGGCGGCAAGCTGCTCAGCAATGGCAGCCTGGCGCTGATCGGTGAGAACACCGACCTGCGCGATGGCACTACCGCCGCGCAGCGCATCCGTATCGAGACCGGGGAACTGGTCACCGCAGGCGGCACGCTCACCGCCACCGGCACCGACGTGCTGGCGCTGAACGTGCGCGGCCGGCTGGACAACACCGCCGGCACCCTCGCCAGCAATGGCACGCTGGATCTGCGCACCGCGCAGCTGCTCAACAACCAGGGCACCGTGCAGGCGGCCGGGGCGGGGAGCAATCAGCTGTCCCTCGGCGGTGCACTGGAGAACCGCAGCGGTCGCATCCTGACCACCGGCAACGCCACGGTCACCGCGGCCAGCGTGGACAACCGCGGTGGCACCCTGCACAGCGATGGCAGCTCCACCCTGACGGTCACCGTCGATGGCCTGCTCGACAACAGCGCGCAGGGTACGGTGTCGTCGGGTGGCAACGCGCACATCACCACGCAGTCCCTCAACAATGAAGCGGGCACCCTGGCCGCCGGCGCCGCATTGCAGCTCGACACGGCCACGCAGGTACGCAACACCGCCGGCCTGATCCAGGCCGGTACCGATCTGCGCGCGACCAGCAACGGCATCGACAACCACAGCGGCCGGATCATCGCCGGCACGGTGGATCTGGATACGCGCGGCTACACCCTGGATAACCGCGCAGGCACCGTGGCCAGCCTCACCGGCGGCGCCGCGCTGCGCACCGGCCTGCTGGACAACAGTGGTGGGCTGCTGCAGTCCGCCGGCAACCTGCACATCAACACGGCCGGCCAGGCGCTGATCAATACGAACGCCAACGGCAACGGCATCAACAGCAGCGGTACGCTGGAGATCCACAGCGGTGCGTTCGACAACCGCGCCGGTGCGGTATTCGGCCAGGGCGCGATCACCGTCAATGCCAGCAGCGTCGACAACACGGCCGGCGGCGCGCTGGTGGGCGCAACCGACCTGACCCTGCGTGCGCAATCGGTGGCCAACGCCGGCGGCAAGATCACGGTGGGTCGCAATGCGGACATCGTCCTGCCCGGCGCGCTGGACAACCGCGGGGGCCTGGTGGCCGCCGGTGGCACGCTCGCCCTGCAGGCGGGCAACATCGATAACCGATACACCCTGAGTGCGCCCACTGGCCCGGCACTGGGCTTGCAGGGCAAGCACCTGCAGCTGGGCACCGGCAGCCTGGACAACCAGCAGGGCCAGATCCTGGCCGACACCCTGGTGGTGCAGGTGGCCGGGCAGCTGAACAACACCGGCGGCCAGATATCCGCGTCTGAAACCTCTGACATCCGCGCCGACAGCATCGCCAACGCCGGCGGTTCCCTGGTGGCCGGCAGCAACCAGATCGTGCGCACGCGTGAGATCACCGGTGACGGCAAGCTGCTCTCGCAAGGTGACATGACCCTGGAGCTGGGCCAGAGCCACACCAACACCGGCGAACTCGCCGCCAACGGCACGCTCACCCTCGCCATCCAGGGCAACCTGGACAACCTGGGCAAGCTGCAGGGCGCCGGGGTGAACATCAGCGCCGGCAACATCCACAACGCCGCTTCCGGCGAGATCAGCAGCGTCGGCCTGACCCGGCTGGTGGCCAGCGGTGAGCTGCTCAACCGCGGCCTGTTGGACGGGCGCATCACCCACATCGACGCCGGCACGCTGAACAACATCGGCACCGGCCGCATCTACGGCGACCACATCGCCATCCAGGCCGGCACCCTCAACAACCTGGCCGAAAACGTGGGCGGCGCCCAGCGTTCGGCCACCATCGCCGCACGCCAGCGTCTGGACCTCGGCGTGGGCGTGCTGGACAACCGCGGCCAAAGCCTCATCTTCAGCGATGGCGATGCGGCCATCGGCGGGGCGCTCAACGGGCTGACGGCCGTGGGCAGCGCGCAGCGCATCGACAACCTCAGCTCCACCATCGAGATCGCCGGCAACCTGGACATGTCCGCGCTGGCGGTGAACAACATCCGCGAAAACGTGGTGGTGCAGCAGCAGACCATCCAGCATGGGCCGGTCACGCTCACCCAGCCGGGTTGGTTCAAGAACGGCAACAACACCGCCGGGAATCTGCGCGACACCTCCAACTTCCAGCCCTACGAGGTCTATTACCTCAATCCGGCCGACATCCTGGAAGACACCGCGTACATCACGCCCGACGGCCAGCAGATCCGCCGCGCGGTGGTCCGGCTGACGGCCAGCACCAGCGCCTACTACTTCGCGCGCGGTGGCCTGGACGGCGAGCGCGGCGAGCGCTCGCGCCTGCCCGCGCAGGATGGCACGGTGGTCATCTATTACGTCAGCCGTGCGGACAGCCGCAACAATCCGGACCAGCTGGGCGCCGGGGCCGAAGATCCGTTCCGCGATCTCTCCTTGATGCCGCCGGGAAACCGGCAGTTCCGTTACGACTCGGACACCCTGGCCTACAACAACGCCTACGGCACCTGCACCACCACCTGCGTGCAGTTGATCACCTACCCGGACTACGACAATCCGGAGGCGATGCTGATCAACATGCAGCGCCACACCAGCAACACCAGTGGCAACGAGAAGACCCGCGTCGCCACCCGTACCACCACCGAAGACGTGGTGGTCTCCGCCGGTGCCGATGCGGTGATCAATGCCGGTGGCCACATGCGCATCGCCACCGATGCATTGCGCAACGAGTACGCCAGCATCGCCGCCGGTGGCAACCTGGCCGTGGTCGGGTTGAACGTGGGTGAATCCTCGATCATCAACACCGCCAAGACGCTGTTCCGCACACATAGCTTCAGCAATGTCTCCATCACCTATGGCGGCTCGCGCAGCCAGTGGAATGCCGCGCCGATCTCCGAGCAGCTCGGCGTGCTCGGTGCGGGCATCACCGCCGGCGGCAAGCTGAGCATCGATGTCGGCAACCTGCGCAACGAGAACACCGGCCGTGACGCGCCGAACGTGCGCGATGGCGACAGCATGGCCAACCTCAACACTGGTGGGCCGGGCGCAGGCTCGGTCGGCCCGGGCGCAGGCGCGGTGCAGGGACCAGGGCAGAGCAGCGGCCAGGGCGCCGGCCCGGTGAACGCACAGGGGCCGACGGCGGCCGGCGCGGCGCACGGTCAAACCGGCAGTGCGGCACAGGGGCCGGGGCACGCCGGTGGCCATATCGCCGATGGCGCGCACGCCCAAGGACCGTCTGCGGCCGGTGCCGCACAGGGCGCGGCAGGCCAGGGCCTGCAGGGTGCCGACCGTACCAGCGGCCAGCTGGCCGATGCCGCCAACGCGCAGGGGCCAAGCCAGGTCGGCTCGGCGGGCCCGGGCACGGGCACCGTGCAGGACATCGTGGCCGGGCAGGCAGCACAGGCCACGGCCACCGGCCCGGGGGCCGTGCAGGCCGGTAGCCACGCCGGCAGCGGTGGCAATGCCGCACTGGCCAACAAGCAGGCCGTCGCCGCCGCCGGCAATGACCCGCACGTGGTGGTCACCACCACGCCCAATGCCAGTGCACCCAGCGCCAGCCTGTTCAACGTGGATGCCAACCGCGGCAGCTACCTTGTGGAAACCGACCCGCGCTTTGCCAGCTACCGCAGCTGGCTCAGCTCGGACTACCTGCTGCAGCGCGCCGGCTATGAGCCCTCGCAGACGCAGAAGCGCCTGGGTGACGGTTTCTACGAACAGAAGCTGGTGCGCGAACAGATCGGCGAACTCACCGGCCGCCGCTTCCTCGATGGCCATGCCAGCGACGAAGACCAGTACCGCGCGCTGCTGGAGGCCGGTGCCACCGTCGCCAGTGCGTGGGGCCTGCGCCCCGGCGTGGCGCTGACCGCCGAGCAGATGGCCCGTCTCACCAGCGACATCGTCTGGCTGGTGGAGCAGGACGTCACCCTGGCCGACGGCACCACCGTGCGCGCGCTGGTGCCGCAGGTGTACCTGCGGGTGATGCCGGGCGATCTGGATACCAACGGTGCGCTGCTGGCCGGTGCCGACATCGACATCAAGCTGCGCGGCGACCTGGTCAACAGCGGCGCCATCGCCGGGCGCCAGCTGGTGAGCATCGATGCCGGCAACATCCGCAACGTCAGCGGTGGGCAGATCAGCGGCCAGCAGGTCGGCCTGCAGGCCACCCACGACATCGACATCATCGGCAGCACGGTCACCGCCACCGATGCACTGGGGCTCAAGGCCGGTGGCAACATCACCGTCGCCTCGACCACGCGCGAGTGGCGCGACAACGGCGACCTGCTGGTGCAGCAGACCACCACGCTGGACCGCGTAGCCGGGCTGTACGTGACCAACAAGGACGGCGCCGGCGTGCTCAGCGTCAACGCCGGTGGCAACGTGGAGCTGCGGGCCGCGCAGCTGGCCAACGCCGGGACCGACGGCCTGACCGCCATCGTGGCCGGTGGCGACCTCAGCCTTACCTCGGTGGCCGAGCAGAGCAGCGTTTCGCTCACCCATGACGCCCGCAACTTCAACAGCCAGAGCCAGTTGATCAACATCGGCACCACCATCCGCGGTGCCGGCGATGTGGTGCTCAAGGCCGGCAACGATCTGAACCTGACCGCTGCCAACGTCTCGGCCGCCAACGCACTGGTGGCCCAGGCAGGGCGCGATATCAACAGCGTTGCCGTGGTGGACACGCGCACGTTCGACAGCGGTGCCAAGAGCAAGAACGGCTCGCGCGAGGTCACTGCCGCCGATGGCTGGGTGCTGGGCAACCAGCTCACCGGTGGCGAAGGCGTTGCCCTGCAGGCCGGCCGCGACCTCACCCTGCAGGCCACCACGGTGGACAGCAGCGACGGCGGCGTGCTGCTCTCGGCCGGGCGCAACCTGGCGCTGACCACCGCGCAGGAAACCCACGATCTGGTGGTGGACGAAACCACCCGCAAGAAGAAGACGCTGTCCAGCACCACCACCACTACCCATGACCAGAGCTCGGCCAGCTATGCGGTGGGCAGCACCATCGGTGGCAAGACGGTGGACATGATCGCCGGCAACGATGTGACCATCACCGGCTCCACCGTGCTTGCGGACAACGACCTGCGCATCGCCGCGGCCAACAACATCACCATCGAATCGGCGCAGGACACCTACAGCGAGGCCAGCAGCTTCAGCCAGAAGAAATCCGGCATCACCGGCGGCTTCGGCAACGGCGTGGCGTCGGTAGGGTACAGCAGCTCGCGCAGCACCAACGACAGCGCCACCCAGTCCACCACCCAGGTGGCCTCGGCCGTGGGCTCGATGGACGGCAACGTGCTGATCAATGCCGGCAACCAGCTGACCATCGCGGCCTCCGATGTCGCCGCCGGCAACAACCTCACCCTGGCCGGCAAGGACATCAACCTGATCGCGCGGCAGGACACGCTGGAGACGCAGAGCAGCGCCTCCAGCAAATCCAGTGGCCTCTCGGTGGGGGTGACCTACGATCCCACCAAGGCCTACCGCAGCGCCCGCGATTCCACCACCGACGGCATGGCCGACAGTGGCTCCACCATGGGCAAGATCACCCGCAATGCCGAAGGCGCCGCCTCCGGCCTGCGGGCGGCCACCACCTCCACGGTGATCACCGCGGGCAGCCAGCGCTCCAACAGCAACGAGAGTCACTCCAGCAGTGATGCACGGGTAAGCCAGCTCAGTGCGGGCGGCGACCTCACCCTGATCGCCAACGGCGGCTCGATCTACAGCCAGGGCGCGCAGATGGCGGCCGAGGGCGATGCCCTGCTGCTGGCCACCAAGGACATCGTGTTCGATGTCGCCCACAACACCGAATCCAGCACCAGCCAGAGCAGCGGCAAGGGCTGGGGCATCGCCAACAACACCAGTGGCCTGCCGTTCGGCACCAACAATTCGCGCAGTGAAGGCAGCGGCAGCAGCGACACCATCACCGGTACCCAGCTGTCGGTGGGCGGTGGGGTGCGCATGGCGACCAGCGAGGGGGATATCCGTCTCACCGCCGCCAACATCGTGGCCGAGAAGGACGTGAACATCCACGCCGCAGGCGACCTGACCATCCGCAGTGGCCAGGACACGGTGAGCAACACCAACACCTCGCAGAGCAAGGCGATCGGCACGGTGCAGATCTCCGACACCGAGAAGTTCTCCGGCTGGCACCGTCAGGAGCATGACGATGACAGTGCGCAGGTATCGCAGGTGGCCAGCAATGTCGGCAGCCTGGGTGGCAACGTCAACCTGAGCGCCGGCGGCACCTACAGCCAGATTGCCAGCAATGTGGTGTCGGCCAAGGACATCAACATCACCGCCGCGCAGATCGAGCTGCTCACCGCCGACGAGGTCGGGCACTCCTCGCAGCGCGATGACGATCTGAAGATCGGTGTGTTCGCACGGGTGAAGTCGCCCTTCATCGACCTCATCAACAACGTGGATGCGGCCCGGCAGTCCGACGGTCGCCTGTCGTCCATGCAGAACATGGCAGCGGCCGCCAATGCCTACCAGTCGGCCAGTGCGATCGCCAACGCGGCCGGTGCCGGTGGCAGCGGTGCCTTGTTCAATGCCGAGGCCGGTATCGGCTTCAAAACCGCCAACAGCAGCGCGGACAGCAGCAGCGTGGTCTCGCAGGGCTCCACGCTTCAGGCTGGTGGCAACCTCAACCTGACCAGCACCAGCGGTGACATCCATGTGGTGCAGGGCAACCTGAGTGCGGGCAACACGGTGAGCCTGGATTCGGCACGCGACATCCTGCTGGAAGCCGGTAAAGCGCAGCTTGCCGACCGCAGCAAGAGCAGCAACGCTGGCGCGGAAGTGGGCGTGGGTGTCGCGGTAGGCGCGCAGACCGGCGTGTACGTGTATGCCGAAGCCAGCGTGGGCAGCAGCAAGTCCAACGCGGATAGCACCACCTGGCAGAACACCACCCTCACCGGCCAGAACATCTCGCTCAAGGCCGAGGGTGACACCACCCTGCGCGGTGCCACCGCGACGGCCGACCGCATCGATGTAAAGGCCGGCGGCACGCTGACCATCGAGTCGCTGCAGGACGTGGCGGAAAGCATGTCCAAGAACAGCCAGGTGGGCGGCCGGGTGCAGGTGTCGTTCGGCACCGCCTGGAGTGCCGACGGCTACGCCAGCGGAGGCAAATCCAACGGCAGTTATCAGGGCGTGGGCCAGCAGTCGGGCCTGTTCGCCGGTGATGGCGGCTACCACGTCGATGCCGGCCACGTGAACCTGGTGGGCGGTGCGATTGCCAGCACCAACGCCACCCACAGTGAACTGACCGCGCAGACGCTGACCTTCAGCGACCTGCAGAACCAGATGCAGCACAGCACCAGCTCGGGCGGCATCAGCGGTGGCTACGGCGGGCGGGCAGAGAACTGGAAGCCGACCACGGAGGGTGCCACCCCGAACTTCGGTGGTGGCGTGCCGATGAACGAGAAGGGCGGCGACAGCAGTACCACCTACGCCACGCTGACCGAGGGCAACATCGTCATCGGCGGCCAGAAGGTGACCGCCGCCGAGCTGGGCGTGAACACCGATGCCGCCACGGCGCACCGCGCGATTGAGGCGATGCCCAATGCCGAGCTGCAGCTGGCCAATCAGCAGGCGATGGCGAATGCGATGGGCACGGTGATGGCCACCAGCAAGCAGATTGCTGGGGATATCGGCAACCAGGCAATGCGGGACCTGGAGAATTCCTATCTCTCTACCCTGTCCGATGAGGAGAAGGATCGCTTCAAGAGCCAGAGCGCGGAAGGCAAGTCCAATGAGCTCGCAGCCAGGTTCCCGTACAGCTACAGCGACGCCGTGGCACAGCAGCAGAACTGGGGCATCGGCAGCCAGAATGGCCGCGCGCTGGAAGCAGTGACTACGCTGCTGGTGGGCGTCGTATCGGGCCAAGGCGGCGGGCAGGTCGCAGCCAATGCATTGGCACCGTATGCAGCCCAGCTGATCGGCGACAAGTTCGATACGAACCATGGCAGTGATCCGAACGCGGCATTGCAGTTGCTGTCACATGCACTGTTGGGTGCGCTGCTTGCTGAGGCCAACGGTGGTAACGCAGCCACCGGTGCGGGCGCAGCGGCCGGCGGTGAACTGGCGGCGAAGCTGCTGACCGAGGCGCTGTATCCCGGCTACACCGGCGAGCTGAATGATCAGCAGAAGCAGACGATTCTGGCGTTGTCGCAGGCGGTCGGGGCGGTGGCGGGTGGGATTGGCAACGGCGTTGCGGAGGCGGCGCTTGGCACCGGTATTGCGGGCAACTCGGTTGAGCACAACTGGCTAAGCCAAGGCGAATGGGAGCAGTACGAGAAGGCCAAGAAGAACTGTTCTCCGGCCGGCGGCGACAGTTGCGCGACCATGGAACGATTGGAAGCGCTATCAAAACAGCGGGACACAGAGCGGGCTGACTACATCAATGCGGCACGTGAGGCTTTGATTGCAAGCGGATATGAGATCACCCCCAAGGTAATGGCGGCAGTTGATGCGCGCTATTGGGAAAAGCAAGGCGTTGATTTCTACGACGCGCGCTTCTTGGGGAAAAATGTCCAGGCAACCTACAAGGGAGTGATCTGGCAACTCCGGGACGCTATTTCCGAAAATGCCGAGACAATGAATGGAATCATACCTGGCAGCGGAACGAACGCAGCGGTCATCGCGAGCATCATGGATTCTCTTGGCCAGTCTGTGGGTGGATGGACAGGAACCAATCCTGCTAATGGCAAGGAAGTTGTAGGTGTAGAAGCTTGGGATGCCCGGTTCCTGACGGTTGTAGACATTGCGACGGCAATGATTGGGGGAGGAACGGCCAGTGCAAGGGCGGTGGGCAAGCCGCTCATTGCTGAGACCGCTGAGGTATTGGTTGAGCAAGCGGCGAGGACTGCGGTTCGAGACAGCGCCGCTCCAGCCGCTAGGTCAATGGAACAGCTCCTCCCGAATGGAAAGGTGCCAGGCACCCGAGGCGGCGAATTTAACAAGTGGTTTGACAACCTCAGTTCAGAAGAGCTAAACCTCCTGTGGCAGAATAAGGAAGTACGGACGTCTATCGAGACTAGAATTCGCTATCCAGGCCAGTTACATGAGTGGTGCATGGTCTGTAGAGCACCGGAGTTCAAGGAATGGGGCGTCTCAATGGATGAAATTCAGCGATTTAGAACTAAAACTTCGGAGTTGGATTGGGTCAATCCTTACACTGGCGTCAAAGGCGGGCATGGTAGGGATAGTTCAACCACATTTCATAATGAGTTGAAGGCCGTCATTGATGGGAGTAAGTCTTTGGAAGATTTCAATCGAGGAGTCATGCTGTTGCGAGACAAATGGAAAATCGAACCGCATCTGCTTCCTGAGCTGCCAACTTCGGGGGTAAGGAGGTGACAACTCTTCTAGAGGATTGGTCTGCCTACTGTCGCGGCGATGCATTCTTCGATAAATCTCATTTTCTGGGATTGCTGAAAAGTCACAATAGCGACGAGGAGCTCGCGGTGATATTCAGCTATCTTCCGCATTCCGGCGCGCTCCTGGAGATCGCAAGAACGGTACTGTCCAGTGGAAATCTCTCCACTTACCTGCTTCCTAAAGTGGTGGCAGACAAGCAGTCTTTGCTAAAAATAGGGCATCGCTGGTTGAGTGAAATAGAGCGTTCCTCAACTATGTTGGGTGATGAGGAGATTGCAGAGGTTTGCCGTCACGCATCCATTGAGTTAGTTGGCGAAGAAGTTCTGAAGGTTGCTCTATCGAAAGACAATCCGAATGTCTGGTTCTTCGATCTTATTTCTGATTCTGTATTGGAAAATCTCGTTTCAGATTCGGAAATTGTCTATGCGTTGCTTGAGGCATTCTACGGTCTTTCGGCGGATTATTATATTGCGTGGTATATGGCTAGTCCGCTAATTAACCTTGATATTGACCTATCCGCGTACTTTGAGCTTTGGAGCAATGGTGGGCGCTGCGTTCTGGTCGAAGATGCCCTGTATATTAATCAACTTTCTCGTTGATCCCGAGATAGCTTTATAGTTGGTTAGGTGCTGCCGCTGCCGCTGCCGCCGTTGTCTGTCGCCGTCTGGATAAGAATGGTGACTAATTCCGACGACGCACTGTTCAATGCCGAGGCCGGTATCGGCTTCAAGACCGCCAAGGGCAGTGCCGACTGCAGCAGTGTGGTCTCGCAGGACCTTACCCTTTTGGCAGGTGGGAACCTCAACCTGACCAGCACCAGCGGTGGCATCCACGTGGCGCAGGGCGTGGGTGTCGGCGGTAGGCGCGCAGGCTGCCTTCTATGTCTACGCTGAAGCGAGCGTGGGCAGCAGCAAGTCCAACGCGAACAGCACCACCTGGCAGAACACCACGCTCACCGGCCAGAACATCTCGCTCAAGGCCGAGGGTGACACCACCCTGCGCGGTGCCACCGCGACGGCCGACCGCATCGATGTAAAGGCCGGCGGCACGCTGACCATCGAGTCGCTGCAGGACGTGGCGGAAAGCATGTCCAAGAACAGCCAGGTGGGCGGCCGGGTGCAGGTGTCGTTCGGCACCGCCTGGAGTGCCGACGGCTACGCCAGCGGAGGCAAATCCAACGGCAGTTATCAGGGCGTGGGCCAGCAGTCGGGCCTGTTCGCCGGTGATGGCGGCTACCACGTCGATGCCGGCCACGTGAACCTGGTGGGCGGTGCGATTGCCAGCACCAACGCCACCCACAGTGAACTGACCGCGCAGACGCTGACCTTCAGCGACCTGCAGAACCAGATGCAGCACAGCACCAGCTCGGGCGGCATCAGCGGTGGCTACGGCGGGCGGGCAGAGAACTGGAAGCCGACCACGGAGGGTGCCACCCCGAACTTCGGTGGTGGCGTGCCGATGAACGAGAAGGGCGGCGACAGCAGTACCACCTACGCCACGCTGACCGAGGGCAACATCGTCATCGGCGGCCAGAAGGTGACCGCCGCCGAGCTGGGCGTGAACACCGATGCCGCCACGGCGCACCGCGCGATTGAGGCGATGCCCAATGCCGAGCTGCAGCTGGCCAATCAGCAGGCGATGGCGAATGCGATGGGCACGGTGATGGCCACCAGCAAGCAGATTGCTGGGGATATCGGCAACCAGGCAATGCGGGACCTGGAGAATTCCTATCTCTCTACCCTGTCCGATGAGGAGAAGGATCGCTTCAAGAGCCAGAGCGCGGAAGGCAAGTCCAATGAGCTCGCAGCCAGGTTCCCGTACAGCTACAGCGACGCCGTGGCACAGCAGCAGAACTGGGGCATCGGTGGCGACAACAGCCGCGCGCTTGAAGCTGTTACCACGCTGCTGGTGGGTGCTGCCTCCGGGCAGGGCGGCGGCCAAATGGTGGCCAACGCCCTGGCGCCGTATGCGGCGAACCTGATCGGCGACAAGTTCGATACGAACCATGGCAGTGATCCGAACGCTGCACTGCAGCTGCTCTCTCATGCGCTGTTGGGTGCGCTGCTGGCTGAGGCCAATGGTGGTAACGCAGCAAACGGTGCGGGCGCAGCGACCGGCGGTGAACTGGCGGCGAAGCTGCTGACCGAGGCGCTGTATCCCGGCTACACCGGCGAGCTGAATGATCAGCAGAAGCAGACGATTCTGGCGCTGTCGCAGGCGGTGGGGGCCGTGGCTGGAAGCAGCGCTGGTGATGGGCTTGCAGGAGCTGCACTGGCAGCTGGGATCGCAAAAAATGTGGTGGAGAACAACTACCTTAGTGCCCCGCAGCGGAAGGCGAAGGATGCTGACCGTGCAGCATGTGGAAAGGACTCAGTGTGCCTGCAGGCCACGGACGCGCGCTGGGCTGAGGTCAGCCAAGAGCAGAGCCGTGATGTCATGGAGCGGTACGCACCCTATCTCACGCCCGACGAGCAGTATGTACTCTTCAGTCTGAAGCCTGGAACGAAGGAGTACGACCAGATCCTGGCCAGCGCGATTGCGCGGGAGGCGTCCAGCCAGCCTCCTCATCTGGGAACACTGCTCAACAGAGAGATCGGGCTGCTGCGCGAAACGGATTGGGATGGCGCACTGTTTGGTCCGTTGGCGCCTGGCATGTCGCTGACTGACAGGAACCGGATTGAGATGGCGTTGCTCGGGCCTATTTTCGGCATGCCCAGTGCAACTCTCACTGCGTTTGGTGTTGACCCGCAAACCGTAGCGATGACCAATCAGCTTGGGATGCTTGGGTGGGATATCGCGGGGTCAGGTT
This sequence comes from Stenotrophomonas sp. Steno-Z10-BAI, assembly GCF_056393115.1. Taxonomy (NCBI): domain Bacteria; kingdom Pseudomonadati; phylum Pseudomonadota; class Gammaproteobacteria; order Lysobacterales; family Lysobacteraceae; genus Stenotrophomonas; species Stenotrophomonas sp. Steno-Z10-BAI. Next base: position 223,621 of record NZ_JBWJOZ010000008.1, read on the forward strand.
TCATCTTCAGACCCAAGAGTACCCGCGGACCCGCTAACGTTGATGGAGGGAGCACCCAAGTGGTGCTTATCCAAAATTCTGCTGGCAATCTCACAAAGCCCACACCTACAACCGGAGCTCCGCGAAATAAAATTCAGCTAATGGACGGCTTCTATGTGGTTGACGGGCTGAAGATCAGTGAGTCCTACTATGAGAGGCTTTGAAGGAAGGAAGGCTCGCTCCATTCCTACAAGTGAAGGAGGTCTTCGCCAGCAATCCTGTGATTACGCCTGACCCTAGGGGTGCCCCAGGCTATTTCAGATACGAGGGGGCAGGATTGGAGGTTATTTACAATCCGATAACAGGTCAGATTGGTCATATTCAGCCAGTGAGAAAGAAATGATAGAAATATTTTCTGAATTTGAAGGTGAGCTTGAAGAATATCGAAAGGTCGTTGGTAATCTGAGGCGCGCACTAATAGCGTGCGAGCTCAGAATTTCTGAGATCATTGCTTCCATTGGTTGTCTTGATTATGATGCGACCGCGGCCGAATTTGATGAGCTCCATTCAATTCAGGGTGTTCTGGCAACTGCAAAATACAAGTTTGAGTTCCCATTGGGAGACCGGCTTGATGATTTTGTGTATCACATGGATAGAGATGACGAATATTCTAGGCGTTACTGGCATGGAAGGTTTGTTGACGGGGTAAGTTGGCCTGTTGACTAAGATGTGGGTCGGTATGGGTGCCAATGATCTAACTTGGGAAGGAGGCTTTCTTGCGGGCCGAATTTAACTTGGCGCAGGCTTGGTCTAACCTCTGAGTTTGGTCCGTTGGCGCCCGGCATGTCGGTGAGCGACAGGAACCGGATTGAAATGGCGTTGCTCGGGCCTATCTTCGGGATGCCCAGTGCAACTCTCACTGCATTTGGTGTCGACCCGCAAACCGTACCGATGACCAATCAGCTTGGGATGCTTGGGTGGGATATCGCGGGATCAGGGTTTGTTCTCAGGCCCAAGAGTACCCGCGGGATGGGCAAGGTCGATGGCGGCAGCACCAAGGTGGTGGAGACCGAATCGTTGCCGCTGACGGGTCAAAAGCCTAGCTTGGAAGGTCCAGGACCAAATGCGCTGGACTTCACTGGTGGGGCGCCGAACGCGCTCTCGGGCATCGGTAATTCTGCGCATAACGCGGCAATCTACGCGAAGCTCAAAGTGGATCTGCGTACCACAGCAGATGCGAACGATATCGTGGTTTGCCTCAGGGCGACTGGTCAGTTGCCTCCGAGCTATGTGACTAAGAGCGAAGCAGCGCAGAATGGCTGACGACCTGGCAAAGCGCTAGAAAACAGCGTCCCGGGCGGGCAGATTGGTGGCGATGTGTTTCACAATACGACCGGCGTGCTTCCAAGCAGCGTTGGCAGAGTCTAGTAGGAGGCCGATGTAGAACTAACCGGTTCAAGATCCAAAGCAAGCCAGCCAGGAACTCGGCCCCTCTACTCAAACGACGACCTCCTGTTCATCACGAATGATCACTATAATTCCGTGCATGGCATTGGGCGATGGAAATGATATTGAATAAGATTATTATCGATGGAGAGCTTATCAACTCAGAACGTGATTTTCATGCGCAGATTGCAGAGCAGCTAGGCGTCGGTGTGTTCTATGGCAGAAACTTGGACGCACTATGGGACCTCTTGAGCTCCAGTATTGAACGCCCAGTCGAGCTGTCGTGGATCTCAAGTCAAAAATCTGCACTAGCGCTTGGACCTCGTTTTGACGACATAGTCGAAACTTTGCGACGAGTTGTCGAGCAGGATGCTCAATACGGTTGGGAAGATAGGTTCAGCTTTGCGTTGTCATAAATCATCAATGGCACGGAGTTGTCATTGGGCCGGTTGCTGACCATCGAGTAGCTACAGGACGTTGCAGAAAGCATGTCCAAGAACAGCCAGGTGGGCGGCCGGGTGCAGGTGTCGTTCGGCACCGCCTGGAGCGCCGACGGCTACGCCAGCGCGGGCAAGTCCAACGGCAGCTATCAGGGCGTGGGCCAGCAGTCGGGCCTGTTCGCCGGTGATGGTGGGTACCACGTCGATGCCGGCCACGTGAACCTGGTCGGCGGTGCGATTGCCAGCACCAATGCCACCAACAGCGAGCTGACCGCGCAGACGCTGACCTTCAGCGACCTGCAGAACCAGATGCAGCACAGCACCAGCTCGGGCGGCATCAGCGGTGGCTACGGCGGCGCGATGGAGGGCAACACGCCGGTGTTTGCCGGTGCCACGCCGAACTTCGGCGGTGGCGTGCCGATGAACGAGAAGGGCGGCGACAGCAGCACCACCTACGCCACGCTGACCGAAGGCAACATCGTCATCGGCGGCCAGAAGGTGACCGCCGCCGAGCTGGGCGTGAACACCGATGCCGCAACCGCACACCGCGCGATTGAGGCGATGCCCAATGCCGAGTTGCAGCTGGCCAATCAGCAGGCGATGGCCAATGCGATGGGCACGGTGATGGCCACCAGCAAGCAGATTGCCAATGATGTGCAGGCCTATAAGGCCAACAAGGCCGTTGAAGCCTACTTTGCCGACCTGACACCACAGGAAAAGGCAAATTTCAATGCCATGGATGCAGCGGCGCGTGATGCGGTGCTCACCCGATACAGCCAGGCCTACCGGGACTCGAAGCAGTAGGATATCGGTGGTGACAACAGCCGCGCGCTCGACGCAGTTACCACGTTGCTGTTAGGTGCCACCTCCGGGCAGGGCGGCGGCCAAGTGGTGGCCAATGCCCTGGCGCCGTATGCGGCGAACCTTATCGGTGACAAGTTCGATGCAAAACACGGCAGTGACCCAAACGCCGCGTTGCAGTTGCTGTCACATGCGCTGTTGGGTGCGCTGCTGGCTGAGGTCAATGGCGGTAACGCTGGGGGTGGTGCGGCAGCAGCAGCTGGTGGCGAACTGGCGGCGAAGCTGCTGACCGAGGCGCTGTATCCCGGCTACACCGGCGAGCTGAATGATCAGCAGAAGCAGACGATTCTGGCGTTGTCGCAGGCGGTGGCCGCCGTGGCTGGAAGCAGTGCTGGTGATGGGCTTGCAGGCACTGCATTGGCCGCTGGAATCGCGAAAAACTCTGTTGAGAACAACTATCTCGATGCCAAGCAGCTTCTTGCATTGGCTGAGGAACGCAAGGAGTGCAACGGCAACGAAGCCTGTGAGAGCGCGGCAAGTGAGCGCTGGGCTAAGGTCTCAAAACTGCAGGGCAAGGAGATGTTGGCGACATGTCAGCAAGCTGACGGCGCATGTGATCTTCAGTTCGCTCAGGCATGGGCATATGGGAAGACCGATGCGAGCCAACTTGGCTTGGGTCTTGACCAAGCGGCAAGCAAGGAACTTGTCATGAGGTTCCTCGAGACTGCCGCCGGCAAACCGTATAGGGGAGGGACAGGCTCATTCTTCATGCAAATGGGGATGGGGGCAGTGGATCCCGCGTCCGAGCTCGTAACCGGAGCATTGGGCTATGCGCTCGCCTTGGGAGATATAGCCCTGGCCCCTCAATATCATCGTGACCCTGTCACGGTTGAGTTCAAATACGAACGCATGATTGTGGGAACGCCGATCTTTGGGGACACATCTGGTAACCCAATCGAAGCCGGACGCTACAAGCTCGGAAATCTCGCGGGCCTCGACTTGGCTCTGCTCGGCGCGGCTTGGAGAAGCGGCAAGGTAGCAAGCGACATCAATCTTCGAAATGCGGGCGGGCTAGCTGATGAGGCTGCCGGCTCGATACGAGATGTTAACCCTGGCTATCCAAACTTTGGTCGAACTCACAATTGCGTGAACTGTTCCATCGCCACTGACTCAACCTTGGCAGGAAATCCTGCATCAGCACTGCCAATCAACCACACAAACGGCGTCCCGTTGAGCGTTCTGGAAAAGCAATACGGATCAAAGTTCGGCCCCATCACTCAACCCGATGATATCGTCCAACAAATGTTGCGTTCTGGAACTGGATCTCGAGGCATAATTTACGGGTCGTATGGTCCAGGACAGACTGGTCATGTATTCAATGTCGTCAATCAAAACGGGGTAATTCGCTTCCTTGATGGGCAGACAGGTAAGGCTGCTGATTTGAGCAAGTTCAAAACCCTGCATCTTCTAAAGACAAGGTAAATGAGGTGAGTTGTGATCACATACAGCCGGGCTCTATCGCAAGCTGTTGAGTACTTGGGGCAGTCTGAGATTCCGCTCCAGATTTGCCTTGAGGGTGAGTTCCAGGAAGGTTGGTACTTCTGCTACCAGTCAAAAGAGTTTTTAGAGACCGGGGACTTCTCTGCACAATTGGCGGGTAATGGACCCTTCTTGATTGATAGGGACTCTGGGGAGCTTGTGGTACTTGGCACAGCTAGACCATTGGAGGAATACCTAAATGAGTACGTGGAACAGAAAAGAGCGAGAATAGCTTGACTCGGTCTCTCTTAAAGGACTGGCGTAATCAGATGATGCGTTACGTAGAGATCGCTTTCCGCGCCACGCCGAGCGAGTATGAGGGAGTAAGCGATGGACCTGAACAGCCTGGGCGAAGGGAGCTTTGGACTGATTTTGACTGGAGATGAGCTGAATGTTATTTTCGCCTGTCTCCGTGAGTCATTTGCAACGTTGGGTAAGAATTCTTATCGAACGAGAATTGGCGTAACGATGGACGTTGGAAGCGCACTTAGTGATGAACTGATCCATCTCATGGAACGAGAGGGGGTTGAACAGTAGCGTCGTTCTGCGCCTTCTCTGTCCTGTAGACGGCGGGAATTCCGGCACGCAGTCACGACGACAGATGTTTGTACCGTCGACGTGACCAATTGACAGCGGTGACATCCATGTTGTGAAGGGCAGCCTGAGCGCGGGCAACACGGTGAGCCTGGATTCGGCGCGCGACATCCTGCTGGAGGCCGGTAAGGCGCATCTGCAGGACAAGAGCAAGAGCAGTAACGCGGGTGCTGAAGTGGGCGTGGGTGTCACGGTAGGCGCGCAGACCGGCGTGTACGTGTACGCCGAAGCCAGCGTGGGCAGCAGCAAGTCCAACGCGAACAGCACCACCTGGCAGAACACCACCCTCACCGGCCAGAACATCTCGCTCAAGGCCGAGGGTGACACCACCCTGCGCGGTGCCACCGCGACGGCCGACCGCATCGATGTAAAGACCGGCGGCACGCTGACCATCGAGTCGCTGCAGGACGTGGCGGAAAGCATGTCCAAGAACAGCCAGGTGGGCGGCCGGGTGCAGGTGTCGTTCGGTACCGCCTGGAGTGCCGACGGCTACGCCAGTGCAGGCAAATCCAACGGCAGCTATCAGGGCGTGGGCCAGCAGTCGGGCCTGTTCGCCGGTGATGGTGGGTATGACAACACCGTGGCCGGATTCATTACCCTGCTCTCCGGTAAGCCTTCAGCGACTTGGGGCGGTCAATTGCTTCAGGCTGCTGGACTTTCGCCTGAAGTCGCGGAGGCATTGTATGCGTTGACGCAGCTTGGAGCTGCGCTAGGGCTCCGGCAATCAAGCCGCCGAATGGGCCTGTTGATCTCGGATCTGCGCCTCCACGAACAAGTAATGGAGTCATTCTCGACCCACGGCTACCAGATCCGGTCGCCGGGCTCGGGTATGAGCCAACAGTTCTGAACAGCTCTAATCCGAATATTGCCAATTCGCATCTGAATGGCTATGTGGGAGAGCTCAAGCTCGCTAACACCGTGGCGTCACTGCCGGATCAGGTCGTAGTGAAGTACGGTGACGCTATCGGAAGGAATGGCGCAGACGTCATCTCTGTGGATGCAAGGACCGGCGCAGTGACGCTATGGGATAACAAGTTTCGCTCAACTCCTGCTGGCGTAAAGGGCTCGCCAACCTTCGCTGAAGGGTCTCCAGCATTGGAATCCGCTCGCCAAGAAGCCATCATTGCCATCGAGATGTCGTCACTGCCGGCGGCAACCAAGGCCAAAGCACTTGACCAGTTGCTGGACCGGACCTTCACCACTCACACGGTAGGGTCTGGCTCAGCGCGAAACTCTACAATTTCAAGATTTTGTAACGGATCAATCTGTGAGTGAGGGATGATATTTAATCCAGTGCAACTTAGAGAAAATGGTTTCTCGGACGAGATGGTCCAGTACTTCATGACCACCACCTATGACGCAAGCCGGCCGATGGGTAGTGTCGCCGTTGGAAAAATAGAGAAGTGCGTGTATGGCGTCCTTGTAGATTGTTACGAACCTGTCAAGCCAATGCTAGAACGAGCGCTAAGCTGGATTGATCTCTCGCTTGATAATGGAGATGTCGTTGGAAAGAATCCGCATTTTTACAAGAGTCAACTTAAAGTCGCACGTGGTATTGCTTCTTGGATGATTAACGGATTCATCAACGAAAAAGAATGGGACGATGCCCGTGTTTTCGCTGAGGCTGCCTGGCGTAATGGTGACAGGGTGTGGACCAGGCACGAGATAGTGAGCGAGGGCGCTCTGGGCGATTATATGGCGTACTCATGGCTGGCAGGTCCGGACCATTGGGAGGCAGGCATTGAGATGTACGAGCATTGGATGGGCGAGCAAGCGAAGTTGTCTTTGTCGGGACGGTTATCTCCGAAGAAGCTTGGGTATGCGATCCTCTTAGATGCTACAGGACGCCAGAGTATCAGTTGCGAAAAGTTGTTCGACGCTGCAAGGGGCGTACTACGCACAAATCTGCAAGAGAATTGGTTGGGGGCAGGACAAGGTATTCGTGCCGCGACTTGGCTGAAGATCGTCTACGGTCTAAGCAAATTAGAGTTGAGTCCGACTCAAACGATTCTTCGAGCCTATGATGATATGCCTGATGTTGCGTCACCATTCGGACCATCTGTTGATTGAACTGACATTGGCTGGTGAGGCGATCTATGGGCACGTCTGGTTATTCGTCAGGGCAGGTACTACGCAAGGCTGCTGATCTGGCACACCT
>NZ_JBWJOZ010000009.1:0-129662 GCF_056393115.1 Stenotrophomonas sp. Steno-Z10-BAI
TCGAACTCGGAAGTGAAACGCAGCTGCGCCGATGGTAGTGTGGCCTAAGCCATGCGAGAGTAGGTCATCGCCAGGGTTTTTACCCGAAAACCCCGCTGCTCACGCAGCGGGGTTTTCTTTTTGTCTGCGATTCCGTGCCTGCCCGGGGGCAGCTTGGCCACAGCGCCTGCCCACAACGCGGGCACGGCACGCCGGCAGCGGTCGTACCTGTCTGTAGAGCGCGCCGCCGCGCGGGCGTATCGTCATGGCTGCTGATGAAGGACGCCCCCATGCCGCTGAACTGCGTGATTCTCGACGACTACCAAGGCGTGGCGACATCGTCCGCCGATTGGCACCGGCTCGGCGATGCGGTGCAGATACGTACGCTGACGACATCCCACACGGGCGATGCGCTGGTGGCCGCACTGCAGGACGCCGACATAGTGGTGGTGATGCGTGAGCGCACGCCGATCACCGCCGAGCTGCTGGCCACGCTCCCATGCCTGCGTCTGCTGGTTACCAGCGGCATGCGCAACGCCGCAATCGACGTCGCCGCCGCGAAGGCGCGGGGCGTGGTCGTGTGCGGAACCGACAGCCATCCCGAACCGGCCGTGGAACTGACCTGGGCGCTGATCCTGGGGGTGATGCGGCACCTGGTGCCTGAGGCCAACGCGTTGCGCAGCGACGGGCCGTGGCAGCAGACGCTCGGCCGGGACCTGCATGGTGCCCGGCTGGGGCTGCTGGGATTGGGCAAGATCGGGCAGCGCGTGGCGCGGATCGGCCAGGCATTCGGGATGCAGGTCAGTGCGTGGAGTCCGAACCTGGATGCCGCCCGTGCGCAGGCCGCGGGCGTGCACTTGGCGGCGTCCAAGCAGGCACTGTTCGCTGACAGTGATGTGGTCTCGCTGCACCTGGTGCTGGGTGAGCGCACGCGGGGCATCGTTGATGCGGCCACGCTGGCCTGCCTGCCGGCACACGGCTACCTGATCAACACCGCACGTGCCGGCCTGATCGATCAACACGCGCTGATCGAGGCACTGGCGCAGAAACGCTTCGCTGGCGCCGGGCTGGATGTCTTCGACATCGAGCCCCTCCCGGCCAGGCACCCGCTGCGCACATTGCCCAACGTACTGGCGACGCCGCACCTGGGTTATGTCACCGCGCGCAATTGCCGGGATTATTTCGGCCAGGCGGTCGAGAACATCGCCGCCTGGCTGCAGGGCGCGCCGAGACGCGTGCTGGACTGACGCCGATCAGGCCACCGCGGCGGGACGGTACGCCTGTTCCTGATGACGGAACACGGCGACTGCCTGGGTCAGGTCGGCAGCCTGCGCTTCCAACAGCCGTGCGGCTGCACTCGCCTCTTCGACCAACGCCGCATTCTGCTGGGTGGCATCGTCCATCTGCGCCACCGTCCGGTTGACCTGATCGATGCCGGCAGCCTGCTCCTGCGAGGCCGAAGAGATCTCGGCCATGATGCCGCTGACACCGGCCACGCTGCTCACGATCTCGCCCATGGTCTGCCCGGCGTCCTGGACCAGGCGCGCGCCGTCGGTGACCTGCACTACAGAGGCATCGATCAGCCCCTTGATCTCCTTGGCTGCCTCGGCCGACCGTTGTGCCAGGCTCCGTACCTCGCTGGCAACCACCGCGAAGCCGCGGCCCTGCTCGCCTGCGCGTGCTGCTTCCACGGCGGCGTTGAGGGCAAGAATATTGGTCTGGAAGGCGATCCCGTCGATCACCCGCGTGATGTCGCCGATGCGGTGAGAGGCGGTCTGGATGGCGTCCATGGTGGTCACGACCTCGCTCACCACCTGGCTGCCGCGGGTGGCGACATCATGCGCGCCGTGCGCCAACGCACTGGCCTGGCGCGCGTGTTCGGCGTTCTGGCGCACGGTGGAGGTCAGCTCCTCCATCGAGGCGGCGGTTTCCTCCAGATGGGCAGCCTGGCGTTCGGTACGCTCGGACAGATCATCGTTGCCACTGGCGATCTCACTGGCGGCCAGCGAAATCGAGCCGGTGCACTGCTTGATCCGTTCGACCATCGCGGTCAGTTGCTCCGCCGTCGCATTGGCATCGCGCTGCATGGCCTGGAACGACCCGTGGAAATCGCCCCGCATGCGCTGGTCCAGATCGCCATCGGCCAGCGCCGAGAGCACCCGGCGGATCTCACCGACCGTGCCACCCACGCTGTCCAGCAGCTGGTTGATGCCGCCGGTCAGGCCGTTGAGGAAGCTCGCGCCTCCGTCCGTGGCCTGCAGCCGGCGATCAAGATCGCCCTTGCTGGCCGCCTCGACGATATCGGCCACGGCGTGTTCCAGCAGCAGTTCGTGGGTACGGTCATGCCATTCCACCGCGAAGCCCTGGCGCTGGCCCTTCGCATCGAATACCGGCGTGACAACCTGGGCGAAATGCACCGGGCCGATCCGCACACGCCCGTGATGGGTGGCCATCAACGTATTGAGGATGGCGCGGATGCGGTCCGGATTCGCATGGAAACGGTGAATGCTGCTGCCGACCAGGCGCTCGGCATCGAAGTCGGGGAAGGCCTCACGCAGGCTGGCCTGCTGGTTGCGCAGCAGGGTCACCACCGACTGGTTCACGTAGCGGATCACGTGGTCGTTGTCGGCGATCATCATTGCGGTGCGGGAGACATCCAGCGCCTGCCGGACCTGGGCGTCGTGCGTGTGTTCGACGCGATCACGCGCCTGCGCGCGTGCTGCCTCCGCGGCCAGCGAGAGCGCCCGCGTCTGTGCCTGCCGCAGTGCATTGCCCTGCTGCCGCACACGCAGCGCGAGCAGGCCCAACAGTGCGGCTGCGATCGCGACGGGAACCAGCGCCCAGGGTTGCCGCTGCCCGATCGCAGCGATCACGGCGGCGGCGAGCAGTACCCCTGCGGTGACCAGACAGGCCGCGTCAGCGGACGGCCCGGACATGCGCGTGGGCAGCAGATCGGGCGGGCGGGACGAGGCATCGGGAATGGCGGTCATGGCGGCTCCAGAATCATCAGAAAGCGGAAAGCCCGCGGCGTGATCGCGCGCAGGCGGATGCCACACCCGTCACCGGCGAAGCGGTGGGTGCGGCAGCGGAAAGAAGCAGGGAGGCGCGCAGAGAGCACGCAGCGGAAAACGCCGCGTCGGCGGTGGCAATCACCGCCGGCATGGCCCGGTCCTGTGGGCGATGGCACGGCCAATCCGGCATTGCGACGACGTTCCCTGGAAGCCTGGGTGATGCGCGGCTTCGCAACGGCGGAGCAAGCGACGACAGTGCGGCCAATGAAGATCGGCCTGCATCATCGGTATCGGTCGCTGCCGGGATAAGTTGAGTGCGACCGTGTGTCGCACCGTGCAGGGCTTACCCGGCGAGGAAGCCCTGGATCACCTCGGCCACCACCTGGGGATGCTCCATGTGCAGATGATGCGTGCCCGGGAACACGGCCAAGCGGCCTTCGCGCAGCAGCGAGATGCGCTGGCTGCGCAACGGCTCCGGGTAATACGACTGCGCTGGCGTGGCGTAGATCACCTGGGTCGGGCATTCGATCGCGGTGAGCAGGTCGTCGATCTGTGCTTCGCTCAGGCGCATCGCGGTGGGCAGCATCAGGCGCTGATCGCTGCACCAGCTGAAACCCCCTTCAACAGGCTTGACGCCGCGTTCGACCAGCAGGCGCGCACACCGCTCGCTGAGCTGGTTGGCCATCATGCGGGCGCGGATCGGCGCGGCCAGATCAGGGAACACGCGCAGTTTGCGGGTGGGCAGCGCCCGCGCGGCACGCACATGCTCACGCAGGCGCTGTGCGGTTTCATTCTCCGGGCCCCGCAGGCCGCCGAGGGCCTCGATCGCGATCAGGCGCTCGACGCGTTCGGGTGCGGCCGCCGCGGTAAGGCTGGCAATGCCGGCGCCCATCGAGTGGCCGAGCAGCACGAAGCGGTCCCAGCCCAGCGCATCGGCGACGTCGAGCACGTGGCAGATCGCACCGGGCGTGTTGTATTGCGTGCCGGGCGGCAGGTGCGCGCTGTGGCCGTGGCCGGGCAGATCGATCGCCACCAGCGCCAGCGCCGGCAGCTGCGCCGCCAACGGTTCGAAGCTGGCGGCGTTGTCGAGCCAGCCATGCAGCGCCAGAACACGCGTGCCGCCGGTCTCAGCCGACCGCAGGCCGGCCACGGTGCTGCCGGCAACCGGCAGCGAGAACGGCTGCAGCGTCATGCCAGCGCCGCGATGCTCAGCCGCGACAGCGCCAGTGCATGCGCCTGCGCGTCGTTGAGGCAGGGGATGTAGCGCATTGTCGCGCCGCGCTCGGCAACGGTCTCGGTAAAGCCCATCGCCACCTCTTCCAGGGTTTCCAGGCAGTCGGTGGCAAAGCCGGGGCAGACCACGTCCATGCTGCGCACGCCCTTCTCGGCCATCGCCCACAGGGTGGGTTCGGCATAGGGCTGCAGCCATTTCTCACGGCCGAAACGCGATTGGTAGGTCAGCTGCCAGGCATCGTCGGCCAGCTCCAGCGCTTGGGCGATCGCGTGGGCGCTGGCTTCGCAGCGCTGCGGATACGGATCGCCGGCGTCGGCCAGGCGCTGCGGAATACCGTGGAAGGAGAACACCAGCTTCTCGCCACGGCCGTGCTGTTCCCACCACTGGCGGATGCTGCCGGCGACGGCGGCGACCCAGTCCGGGTCGACCGCGTAATCGCGCACCAGGGTCACGGTGACGCCGGGATGTTTCGGCTGCCACTCGCGCACCTGGTCCTCGATCGAGGCGGTGGTGGTGGTCGAATACTGCGGATACAACGGCAGTACCACGATCCGTTTCATGCCTTCGGCGGCCAGCCGGTCCAGCTCGGCCGGCAGCGCCGGGGCGCCATAGCGCATCGCATGGCGCACCCGCAGGTCGGGCATCAGGTCCTGCATGGCCTCGGCCAGCCGGCGCGTGTAGACCATCAGCGGGGAGCCCTCCGGCAGCCAGACCTGGGCGTACTTGGCGGCCGAGCGACCACTGCGCAATGGCAGGATCAGCCCGAACAGCAAGGGTTTCCAGAACAACGGCGGAATCGCGACCACGCGCGGGTCGCTGAGGAACTCAGCCAGGTAGCGACGCACCGCCGGGGCGGTTGGCGTCTCGGGCGTGCCTAGATTGACCGCCAGCACGGCGGTGTCGGGTGCGTCGAGCATGCCGCCATTCTCGCAGGTCTGCGCGATTGGCGGGATGGATTTGGATGATGAACGCGATCTGGCAGGCATATCGATAGCCCGGAATACTCATTGCCGCTTCATCGCCGGCCTTCTAACGTCGAGAAGCGTATCGACCCCGGTCGTACCTGCCGCTATCTTGTATGAATCGACTTTCTGGAGCCCACCCATGCGCCGCCTCAGCCTTGTTCTGCTGATCTCCGCCAGCCTGCTGTCGACCCAGGCCATGGCCGGGCCACAGGAGGACCAGCGCGCCCGCAATGCCGTGCGCGTCCTGAATGAAATCCAGGACATCCCCGAGCAGGGGATTCCCGACAAGCTGCTCGACGAAGGTCGCGCGGTCATTGTCATTCCCGACACGATCAAGGCCGGTCTGGTGATCGGCGGCCGTCGCGGCCACGGCTTGATGTCCGTCAAGACGCCGGATGGCAGCTGGTCCAACCCGGTGTTCGTGAAGCTCACCGGCGGCAGCATCGGCTTCCAGGCCGGTGTGCAGTCTTCCGATGTCGTGCTGGTATTCCGCAACGATCGCAGCCTGGACAATCTCGTCAACGGCAAGTTCACCCTGGGCGCCGATGCCGGCGTCGCCGCCGGTCCGGTCGGCCGCAACGCTGCCGCCGCCACAGATGGCCAGCTGAAGGCCGAAATCTGGTCCTGGTCGCGCGCTCGCGGGCTGTTCGCCGGTGTGGCACTGGATGGCGCCGTGCTGCAGATCGACGATGCCGCCAACCTAGATGCCTACGGCAGCAACACCACGCCGCGCATGGTCTTTGAAGGCCGTGTCGGCGAGCCGCCGTCGGTGGACGTGGTCGCCTTCCGTGATCGCCTGGAAGAAGCCACCTACACCGCCCGCGAGAAGCGCGGCACCGCAGGCAGCGCGCCTGCACCGGCCCCCGCCCCGCGCGCCGCTGCCGTGCCGGTTCGACCTGAACAGGCGCCGGCCCCGGCCGCCGCTGGCGCGACCACCGCCCCGTTGCAGTCCGTGCCGGCGCAACCGGCCCCGCAGCAGGGCTTCCAGCCGGTCGGCGACGGTGAAGTCCGTACCGAATCGCTGGACGGCAACTGACTTTTGTCACGCGCGCCGGCTTACCGCCGGTGCGCTATGCTCAACCGTCTGATCACTACGTAACGAGCGAGTCATGGGCAGTTTCAGCATCTGGCATTGGTTGGTCGTGCTGGTCATCGTTCTGCTGGTGTTCGGCACCAAGAAACTGACCAGCGGCGCCAAGGACCTTGGCAGCGCCGTCAAGGAATTCAAGAAGGGCATGCGCGACGAGGACAAGCCGAACGCGCAGCTCAGCGACAGTTCGCGTCCGCAGGACTCGACGACGACGTCGCAGACCGAGCACGACCGCGACCCGCGCTGATCCGGGCGGCTTGGCGTGTTCGATATCGGTTTCAGTGAACTGCTGGTCATCGCGGTGGTGGCCTTGGTCGTCCTCGGCCCCGAGCGGCTGCCCAAGGCAGCCCGCTTCGCCGGGCTGTGGGTGCGCCGCGCGCGCAACCAGTGGGATTCGGTGAAGCAGGAGCTCGAACGCGAGCTGCATGCCGAAGAGATCAAGCGGCAGTTCGACGATGTGAAAACCTCGATGCGCGATACCGAGTCGCAGCTGCGCGCCAGTGGCGAAGCGGTGCGCCGCGAAGCCGAGCAGATGCGCCAGGACGTGGCGCGGCACGGCGATGACGTCGCCGCGGCTGCCGAGGACGAGCCGGTGATGACCGGCCCCGCACCGGGTTCCCCGGCCAGCGTGGCCCAGCATGTGGTGGCCCCCGAGGAGGCCGAGCCGCCGCGCGATGCGATGGCGCCGCCGGGCATCGATGGCAGCGCACCGCGTGCAGATCCGCCGGCGGCCCTGCCGCCGTCGACTGACACCGCACCGCTTACGCCTGTGCCCACGCCGCCGAACCACGAGGCACCGCGATGAGCGAGCATGAAAGCAACGAGAGTTCGCTGGTCGAACACCTGATCGAGCTGCGTGCACGCCTGGTGCGCGCGTTGATCGGCCTGGGCGTGGTGTTGCTGGGCCTGATGCCGTTCTCGCGGCAGATCTACACGATGATCGCCGAACCGCTGATCTCGCAGCTGCCGAACGGGCAGACGATGATCGCGACCAACCCGGCGGGCGCCTTCTTCGCGCCGTTGAAACTGACCTTCTTCGTGGCGGTGTTCATCGCCGTGCCGTGGCTGCTGTTCCAGCTGTGGTCGTTCGTGGCGCCGGGCCTGTATGCCCGCGAAAAGCGCCTGGCGGTGCCGTTGCTGGCCTCGTCGGTGCTGCTGTTCTATCTGGGCTGCGCGTTCGCGTATTTCCTGGTGTTGCCGGCGGTGTTCCACTTCCTCACCACGTTCCGCCCGGAGGTGATTGCGATCACACCGGATGCGACGGCGTACCTGGATTTCGTGCTGGCGATCTTCTTCGCCTTCGGCACCAGCTTCGAGCTGCCGGTGGCGATGGTGATCCTGGTGCTGCTCGGCTGGATCACGCCGCAGCAGTTCAAGGAAGGTCGCGGCTACGCGATCGTCGGCATCTTCGTGCTGGCCGCGGTGCTGACGCCGCCGGACGTGGTTTCGCAGCTGATGCTGGCCATTCCGATGTGCCTGCTCTACGAACTGGGCATCCACGCCGCGCGCTGGCTGGTGCCACGCCCGGGCGGGAAAGAGCAGCCGGAGTAAGGCACAAACAAAAACCCCGGCCAAGGCCGGGGTTTTGTCTGGATCAGGCCGCGAACACGTTGTTCGGGCCCGGCATCGGCGGCGGGGTCTGCGGCCCCTGCTGGCCGAACATCTGCTTCCACGCCGTGTAGATGGCACCGGCGAAGACCGGCATCACCACGCCCATCAGCAGGAGCTGCGCAACGAACAGCGCGAGCATCGTGCCACCGATCAACTGTGCGATCAGCGCGACCAGCATCACGCCGAAATAGATCGCAAAGACCGCCACGAAGGCGAGCAGGAAGAACACCAGCATCGCCAGCACGTTGTGCAGGCAGGCGCGCAGGCTCAGGCGCATCGCCTGCAGGCCGTTGCGGTGCTCGAACATCACCTGCGGCGGCAGGGTGAACAGCGCCAGCGCCATCGCCAGGAAGGTCACCACCACCAGTGCCAGCCAGAGCAGGATGCGCATCGCCGGCAGGCTTGCCATCAATTCTTCGATCTGCGCCGGGTCCGGCTGCGCGCCGGACTGGCTGATCGCGTTGAGCTGCACCATCACCTCGCTCAAGTGCTGCAGGCCACTGCTGCCGATCAGCACCAGCAACAACACGCCCAGGAACAGGCCGGCCACCAGCTGCGGCAGCAGCGAGGCGAGCAGGTTCAAGGCGCGGCCTTCATGCAGGCCCTGCAGCAGGTGCGACGGCTGCGCGACACGACCTTGGTCGACTTCGCGCACGGCCCACACCAGGCCGCCGAAGAACAGCGGGCCGGCCAGTGCCATCAACAGCTGCGCCAGCGTGCTCAGCGCCGGGCTGACCATCGCCAGCGACATCACCAGCAACGCGGCCACGGCCCAGATCACGCCGAGCAGGCCCAGCGCCAGCGGCGCCTTGCGCAGCAGGGTGAAACCCGACACCAGCCATTCCGCGCCGGCGGAGGCCGGCAGCTTGCGAATCTCGCTCATAACATTCCGGGACAGGGGAGAAGGCGCGAACGCCCGATTGCGGTCGATTATCCCTGTTTTCCCGGCGCGTGACCTGAAGGCCGCCCGGCGCGGCGCGGACGCTGCGTTGCGCCCGGATAACGTCCCCCGCGCGGGGCTCAGGCGTTGCGTGCCTGGCGGACGAAACGGCGCAGCAGCTGGCGGGCCAGCGGCGCGGCGCTGACGTCGCGGGCGACACTGCGCGCGCAACCACCGTGCTGGCGGATGCACTCGGCGCGGGCGCGGACGTAGCCGCGCATGTGGTGGGTGGCGAACTCCGGATGGAACTGCACGCCCCAGGCGTGTGCGCCCCAGCGGAAGGCGTGGCAGTTGTCCTGCGCCGAGCGTGCCAGGATCGCCGCGCCCTCGGGCGCGCGAAGCACCGTCTGCAGGTGGGTGGCGTGGGCCGGGAAGCGGGCCGGCAGGCCGCCGAACAGCGGATCGTCGACTGCGGAAGGATCCAGCGCCAGCTCGATCGTGCCGGACTCGCGCCCGGCCGGGTTGTAGGCGACTTCGCCGCCCAGCGCGTGGGCGAGCAGCTGGTGGCCGTAGCAGATACCGAACACCGGGCGGTCGTCGTGGGCGGCTTCGCGCAGCCACTGTGCGCTGCGTTCACTCCACTCGGCGCGGTCGGTGACGTAGGCGGCCGAACCGCTGACGATCACGCCGGCAAAATCGCGGTGGCTGGGCAGGGTGCCGCCATGTTCGACATCGACCACCACGGTCTCGTCGGCATCCAGCCCGGCCGCGACCCGGATCCAGTGCGAAAACCGCCCGTAGCGGCGCAGCGAGGCGACGGGTTGGCCGGTTTCAAGAATCAGGAACGGGGCGGAATTCATCCGGGGGAGGCAGGACCGAGAGGACTTCCTCGATTGTAGTCAGCCCTGCCGCTACCTTTTCAAGCCCCGCGCGGCGCAGGGTTCGTACCCCTTCAGCACGTGCGACACGGTTGAAGGCGGCCAGATCCATGTCCGCGCGGATGTGCCGGCGCAGGCTGGAACCCAATGGCAGCAACTCATACAGGCCCACGCGACCGAGGAAACCGGTGCGCCGGCAGTCGATGCAGCCGACCGGTGCATATGGCGTGGGCGCCTCAGGTAATGCCGCATCGGCATCAGTCAGCACCGCCCATTGCTCGGCCGAGAGCGCCGTGGGCACTTTGCAGTGGGTGCACAGGGTGCGCACCAGGCGCTGGGCCAGCACCCCGTTGAGGGTGGAGGCGAGCAGGTAATGCGGCACCCCCAGGTCGAGCAGGCGGGTGATCGCCGAGGGCGCATCGTTGGTATGCAGGGTGGACAGCACCAGGTGGCCGGTGAGCGAGGCCTGGACCGCCATCTGCGCGGTTTCCAGGTCGCGGATCTCGCCGATCATGATGATGTCCGGGTCCTGCCGCAGCAGGGTGCGCACGCCGCTGGCGAAATCCAGGTCGATGTTGGTCTGCACCTGCATCTGGTTGAATTCCGGCGCGATCATTTCGATCGGGTCTTCCACCGTGCAGACGTTCACCTCCGGCGTGGCCAGCCGCTTCAGCGTGGAATACAGCGTGGTGGTCTTGCCCGAGCCGGTGGGCCCGGTCACCAGCACGATGCCGTGCGGGCGCTCGACCAGGGCGGTCCAGCCGGCCGCCTCCTGCGGGCTGAAGCCGAGCTGGTCGATGCTCTTGAACGCGGCATCCGGGTCGAAGATGCGCATCACACACTTTTCGCCGAATGCGGTGGGCATGGTCGACAGGCGCATTTCCACTTCGCGCCCGCCTGGCGAACGGGTCTTGATGCGGCCGTCCTGCGGACGCCGGCGCTCGGCCAGGTCCATCCGGCCCAGCACCTTGATCCGGCTGACCACGGCGGTCATCACCGCCGGCGGCACCTCGAACACCTTGTGCAGCACGCCATCGATGCGGAAGCGCATGCGCCCCATGTCGCGGCGCGGCTCCAGATGGATGTCCGAGGCGCGCTGCTCGTAGGCGTACTGCAGCAGCCAATCCACGATGTGCACGATGTGCTGGTCGTCGGCGTTGACGTCGCCAGCGCGGCCCAGTTCCACCAACTGCTCGAAGCTGGGCAGGGTGCTGCTGGTCTCGCCGCGGACATCGCCACGGGCGCCGCGCACCGAGCGCGTCACCCCGTAGAACTCCATGGTGTAGCGGTGCAGATCCAGCGGGTTGACCATCGCCAGCTCGATCCGGCGGCGGCTCAGGTGCTGCAGGTCGCGCAGCCATTCCTGGGCCAGCGGCTCGCTGGTGGCGACCAGCACGCGCTCGCTGTCCACCGCCAGCGGCAGGAAGCGGTGGCGGCGGGCATAGGCGTGGGACACCAGGGCGGTGACCGCCGAGACGTCGACCCGGGTCGGGTCCACCCGCAGGTAGCGCACACCCGCGCGCTGGGCCAGCCATTCGCTCAGGCGCTCCAGACCGAGCTCACCGCCGCCGTTGGCGCCCAGCTTCAGGTTGGCCAGCAGCACCAGCGGATGGACCTCGCTGGCGTTGCGTGCGCCCGGGGCGGAGAAGCGGATGCGCTCCAGATCGGCGGCGGCGACCAGGCCATCGGCGACCAGGGCGGCGGCGACCTGGTCGAAATCCAGGCGGCCGTCCGGCAGGGAGACGCCCCCCGCAGGGACGCTGGCAGACGCCGCAGGCAGGCGTGGATCCATCCTCCATTTCCCCAGGCACGGAAGGCCCGTGCGGTCGGTCGCTATACTAGCGCACCCCTTCTGCAGGCAAGAATCCGCCGCATGTCCGCGATCCCGAACGTTCCGATCACTTTCCAGGGCCTGATCCAGACCCTCAACCAGTATTGGGCGCAGCAGGGCTGCGTGCTGATCCAGCCGCTGGACCTGGAGGTCGGTGCGGGCACCTTCCACCCGGCCACGTTCCTGCGCTCGATCGGTCCGGAAAGCTGGAATGCCGCGTACGTGCAGCCCTCGCGCCGCCCGACCGACGGCCGCTACGGCGAGAACCCCAACCGCCTGCAGCGCTACTACCAGTACCAGGTGGCGATGAAGCCGAGCCCGGACAACATCCAGCAGCTGTATCTGGATTCGCTCAAGGCGCTGGGCATCGATCCGCTGGTGCATGACCTGCGCTTCGTCGAGGACAACTGGGAATCGCCGACGCTGGGCGCCTGGGGCCTGGGCTGGGAAGTGTGGTTGAACGGGATGGAAGTCACCCAGTTCACCTATTTCCAGCAGGCCGGCGGCCTGGAGTGCAAGCCGGTACTCGGCGAGATCACCTATGGTCTGGAGCGCCTGTGCATGTATCTGCAGAACTGCGACAACGTCTATGACCTGATCTGGACCTACGGTCCGGATGGCACCCCGGTCACCTACGGCGATGTGTACCTGCAGAACGAGATCGAGCAGAGCACCTACAACTTCGAATACGCCGACGTGGACGAAATGTTCCATCGCTTCGATGCCTGCGAAAAAGAAGCGCAGACGCTGGTCGATGTCGGCCTGCCGCTGCCCGCGTATGAGCAGGTCTGCAAGGCCAGCCATGCGTTCAACCTGCTGGATGCGCGCCGCGCGATCAGCGTGACCGAGCGCCAGCGCTACATCCTGCGCGTGCGCGCGCTGGCCCAGGCCGTGGCCAAGCTGTACGAGGCCAAGCGCCTGGAAGCGGTGGCCGCCAAGGAGGTGCAGGCATGAGCACGATGCAGCCGCTGCTGATTGAACTGGGTACCGAAGAACTGCCGGTCAAGGCGCTGCCGGGCCTGGCCCAGGCCTTCTTCGATGGCGTCGTGGACGGCCTGAGCAAGCGGGGCGTGGCCATCGAACGGGGCGATGCCAAGCCACTGTCGACGCCGCGCCGCCTGGCGGTGCTGCTGCCCGGCGTGGCGTTGGAACAGCCGGAACAGCACAGCGAAGTGCTGGGCCCGTACCTGAACATCGCGCTTGACGCCGAGGGTCAGCCGACCAAGGCGCTGCAGGGTTTCGCGGCCAAGGCCGGGATCGACTGGACCGCGCTGGAGCGCACCAGCGATGCCAAGGGCGAGCGCTTCGTGCACCGCTCCACCACGCCGGGCGCGCGTACCGCGACGCTGCTGCCGGAGATCCTGCGCGAGGCGATCGCCGCGATGCCGATCCCCAAGCCGATGCGCTGGGGCAGCCACACCTACGGCTTCGCCCGCCCGGTGCATTGGCTGGTGCTGTTGCACGGCCCGGACATCATCGAGGCCGAGGTGCTGGGCCTGAAGGCCGACCGCATGAGCCGCGGGCATCGCTTCATGCATGACAAGACCGTGTGGCTGAGCGCGCCGGAGGACTACGTCGCCTCGCTGCAGGCCGCCTATGTGCTGGTCGACGCCGACGCGCGCCGTACCCGCATCGTCGAGCAGGTCAACGCGGCGGCCGCGCAGGCCGGTGGCCAGGCGCGCATCACCCCGGACAACCTGGAACAGGTGGTCAACCTGGTCGAATGGCCGGCGCCGGTGCTGTGCAGTTTCGAGCGCGAGTTCCTGGCGGTGCCGCAGGAAGCGCTGATCGAGACGATGGAGATCAACCAGAAGTTCTTCCCGGTGCTCGATGCCGGCGGCAAGCTGACCGAGAAGTTCATCGGCATCGCCAACATTGAATCCAAAGACGTGGCCGAAGTAGCCAAGGGCTACGAGCGCGTGATCCGTCCGCGCTTCTCCGATGCCAAGTTCTTCTTCGACGAAGATCTGAAGCAGGGTCTGGAAGCGATGGGCGACGGCCTGAAGACCGTCACCTACCAGGCCAAGCTGGGCTCGGTGGCCGACAAGGTCGCCCGTGTGGCCGCCCTCGCCGAGGCCATCGCGCCGCAGGTGGGCGTGGACCCGGTGCTGGCCAAGCGTGCTGCGGTGCTGGCCAAGAACGACCTGCAGTCGCGCATGGTCAACGAGTTCCCGGAGCTGCAGGGCATTGCCGGCCGGCATTACGCCGTGGTCGGCGGGGAGTCGCCCGAGGTCGCGCTGGCCATCGACGAGGCCTACCAGCCGCGCTTCGGTGGGGATGACATCGCGCTGTCGCCGCTGGGCAAGGTGCTGGCCATCGCCGAGCGTCTGGATACGCTGGCCGGTGGCTTCGCCGCAGGCCTGAAGCCGACCGGCAACAAGGATCCGTTCGCGCTGCGCCGCAACGCGCTGGGCCTTGCCCGTACGGTGATCGAAAGCGGGTTCGACCTGGATCTGCGCGCGCTGATCGGTACCGCCACCGCCGGCCTGCCGGCAGGCGTGCAGCCCAGTGCCGAACGCAAGACCGAGGCGCTGCCGCAGGAGCTGTACGACTTCATCATCGACCGCCTGCGCGGCTACTACGCCGACAAGGGCGTGCCGGCCACGCACTTCAACGCGGTCGCCGAGTTGAAGCCGGCCTCGCTGTACGATTTCGACCGCCGCATCGATGCCATCGGCACCTTCGCTGCGCTGCCCGAAGCCGAGGCGCTGGCCGCGGCCAACAAGCGCATCCGCAACATCCTGCGCAAGGCGGAGGGCGAGATCCCGGGGATGATCGACCCGGCGCTGCTGGCCGAGCCGGCCGAAAGCGAACTGGCCGAAGCGGTGGAAGCGGCCATCGATGACAGCAACGCCAGCCTGCACCAGAAGGACTACGTGAGCGTGTTGAACCGGTTGGCGCGCCTGCGCCCGCAGGTGGACGCGTTCTTCGATGCGGTAATGGTCAATGCCGAGGATCCCGCGCTGCGGGCCAATCGACTGGCCCTGCTCAAGCGCCTGGGCGACCGCCTGGGCAGCGTGGCGGCGATCGAACACCTGTCCAACTGACGCTGCGGGGCAGGACGCCTCGAGGCTCACCAGAAGGCGCGACGGCTTCGGCGGTTCGCGCCTTCTGCGTTTTCAGGCGTGGCGCGTGCAGCGCTTCGTTCGCGCTGGGTGCGTCATGGGGCGTCGCGGACGGTTCTGTCCGACACCGTGCTGTCATCGATCAGGGCCGACACGACGCTGACGACTTTCTCGCGGAATTTAACGGCTTCTTCACCGCCGTTCTGAAACGGCCACGCCGATTTCGCATGCTCGCGATGGCCCGTTATGCTGTCGCCATGCAGCCAACGAAATTCGCCCTTCCGCTGATGTTCCTGTCCCTTGCCACCGCCTCGGTGGCACATGCACGGGGGACCATCGAGAAAGTGGACATCAAAGGATTGGACAAGGGCGACGATGCCGAGATGATCGAGAACATCGAGGTCTCGCTGTCCCTGTACGACACCATCGGCAAGCCGCAGGGCGAGTCCCGGCTGGAGTATCTGCTGTCGCAGGCCGAGCGCCAGACCCGTGAGGCGCTGGAGCCGTTCGGGTATTACAACCCGACCATCACCGTGGAAAGCCCGCGCGAAGGCGAGAACCTGCGCGTGGTGATCCAGGTCGAGAAGGGACCGCCGACCCTGGTCCGCCGCGAGCACATCGACATCACCGGCCCGGCCCAGCTGGACCAGTACCTCCAGGAAGACCTGGAGAACTTCAAGCCGCGCAAAGGCCAGCGGTTCGAGCACACCGAGTACGAAGCCAGCAAGATCCGGGTGACCCGGCGCCTGGCCGAGCGCGGGTATTTCGATGCCGACTTCACCCAGCGCCAGGTGCAGATCACCCGCGCCGAGAACGCGGCCGACGTCGATCTGACCTGGGACAGTGGCCGCCGCTACAACATGGGCGAGATCCGCTTCCATCAGGATTACTTCGTCGACAAGCTGTTCGACCCGCTGGTGTACTGGGACGAAGGCAGTTACTTCCACGAAGGCAAACTGGACCGCCTGCGCGAATCGCTGACCAAGCTCGATTACTTCAGCGTGATCGACATCCAGCCGCGCCCGGACCAGGCCGATGACAACGGCGATGTGCCGGTGGACGTCAACCTGACCCGCGCCAAGCGCACGATCTATACCGCCGGCCTGAGCTACGGCAGTGAGAGCGGCGCCGGTGTGCGCGGTGGCCTGGAGCGGCGCTTCCTCAACAGCCGCGGCCACAAGATGAACACCCAGCTCGACTATGCGCAGAAGCGCAAGAGCCTGGTCACCAGCTACCGCATCCCGGGCTTTGCCTGGCTCGACGGCTGGTATGCGTTCACCGCCAGCGCCTATGACGAGCAGACCGATTACATCGACCTGCGCAACTTCAAACTCTCGGCCAGCCGCAGTGGCGAGATCAACGAGAACTGGACCGCGATCGCCTCGATCAACGCCCTGCGTGAGCGCTGGCGGTATGCCTCGGGCACCGAGTTCACCGATGCGGTCTATAACACCTCCACGCTGGTCTACCCGCAGCTGGTGGCCGACTACGTCAACGTGGATGATGAGATGTTCCCGCGCCGCGGCATCAGCGGCAGTGCAACGCTGCGTGGCGGCGTCGAAGGTGCCGGCTCGGACACCAGCTTCGTGCAGGCCAACATGGTGCTGCGCTGGTATGTGCCGATCGGCGACAGCGACCGCCTGATCCTGCGCGGCGAAGGTGGCACCACCTGGACCAGCGATCTGGTCGCGATGCCGCCGAGCCTGCGCTTCTTCGCCGGTGGCGACCGCAGCATCCGCGGCTATGCCTTCCGCGAAGTCGGCCCGCGTACTGCACCACCGGACAAATACGCGCTCGGCGCGAAGAACCTGGTGGTCGGCTCGGCCGAGTATGAGCATTACTTCAAGGGCGGGCCGTGGGGTGCGGCGGTGTTCGTCGACACCGGCAGCGCGTTCGACAATACGATCGATCTGCATACCGGCGTGGGCTTCGGCGTGCGCTGGAAATCGCCGGTGGGCCCGGTGCGCGTGGATATCGCGCATGGCCTGAACAACCCGGATTCGCAGTTCCAGCTGTACCTGAACATCGGAGCGGACCTGTGAGTACGCCGACGCCGTCCGCACCTGCCACCCCGCCGCCGCCGCGCGTGCGTTTCTACCGCAAGCGCCGCTTCTGGGCGTGGTCGGGCTTCACCGTGCTCGGCCTGGTGCTGCTGGCCCTGCTGCTGGTGTACTGGCTGCTGCAGACCGTGGCCGGCCGTGATGTGCTGCTGGCCCAGGTGGTCGCGCGGTTGCCGGTCGGCGCCTCGCTCACCTGGAGCAAGGTGGATGGCCCGGTCGCCGGGCCGCTGGTGCTGCACGACCTGGACTTCCGTTACGACGACATCCATTTCACCGCCGAACGCGCCTACCTGGATCCGGACATCCGGCCGCTGCTGGGGCGCAAGCTGCAGCTCGATGCGCTGCAGATCAAGAACGCCACGCTGAACCTGGCCAAGAGTGATGAACCGTTCGAGCTGCCGTCGTGGCCGGACTCGCTGCCGCAGATTGAAATGCCGCTGGCGATCCAGGCCGACACCATCATCATCGATGGCTTCCGGATCACCCAGGCGCAGCAGCCGCTGATCGACATCGCCAAGGTGCGCGGTGGCGTGGAAATCGCCAATGGCGAATTCCGCGCGACCCAGCTGAAGGTCGACAGCGACATGGGCGATTTCCGCGTGGATGGCCGGTACCTGCCACGCAGCGATTACGACACCGATATCACCATCGGCGCGCTGATGCCGGCGCCGCGCGGGCGCACCCCGGCGCGGCTGGGCCTGGTGGCCCGCGGCGACCTGGGCCATATGGAAGTGGCGATCGCCGGCAATGCACCGGCGCCGCTGCAGGCCAGCCTGGTGTTCGATGGCCGCACCGACCCGGTGTGGAAACTCGCTGCGCGCAGCAAGGAACTGGACCTGGCGCTGCTGGTGCCGGGCATGGACGCGAGCACCAGCACGCCGATGGCGCTGGATGTGCAGGCCGATGGCAAGGGTGGCCAGGCCAATCTGCAGGGCAGCTTCAAGCAGGGCGACATCGCGGTGGAACTGGCGCCCTCCAAGGTCGGGCTGGCCGACCAGGTGCTGACCGTCTCGCCGCTGCAGGTGAAGGGTTTTGGTGGCCAGGCGCGGCTGGAGGGCATCGCCGATTTCACCGACAAGGAAAACGCGAGCCTGCGCTTCTCCATCGTCGCCAACGACCTCACCTTCGTGCCCGCCGCCGATACCACCACCCCGGGCGCCGCTGCGCCGGTGCCGGTGACGCTGAAAGAAGCGCGCATGGGCCTGGCCGGCACGCTGAAGGCGTGGGCGGCGGTTGGCCGTGCCTCGGTGGAACGCGAGAAACAGGTCGCCGATCTGCAGTTCGACGTGCGCGGCAATGACCAGGCCGCCGTGATCAAGCAGCTCCAGGCCAGCACCCCGGGCGGTTCGCTGGATGTCACCGGCCAGGTGGCCTGGGCCCCGCAGCTGGATTGGGACGTGGCCGCCAAACTGGCCGGCTTCGATCCGGGCTACTTCGCACCGGGCTGGGACGGCAAGCTGTCCGGCTCGTTCGCATCGAAGGGGCGCCAGTTGCCGCCGCCGGCCGGCAGTCCGGCCGGTACCGCCGGCAGCTACGAAGCCACCGTCGATGTGCCAGGCATCAAGGGCACGCTGCGCAAGCGTGCGCTGGATGCACAGGGCAAGTTCGCGCTGCGCGGCGAACAGGGCGAGGGCAACCTCAAGCTGGCGCTGGGCAACAGTCGCCTGACCGCCAAGGGCTCGGTGGGCGATCGCCTGGATATCGATGCGCAGCTGGAGCCGGTGCAGTTGGACGACCTGCTGCCCAACAGCAGCGGCAGCCTGCGCGGCCATGTGCTGATCAAGGGCGCGCGTACCGCGCCGGACATCACCGCCGATCTGGTCGGCAGTGGCCTGCGCTGGGACGACTGGAGCGCCGAGGCGATCAGCATCCAGGGGCGCCTGCCGTGGCAGGGCGACAGCGGCACGCTGGCGGTGCAGGGCAGCAAGATCCAGGTCGGCATGCTGCTGGACACGCTCAACGTGAATGCCCGCGGCAGCCTCTCCCATCTGCGCCTGGATGCACAGACGAAAAACGAGCTGGGTGCTGTCGCGCTGGAAGGCGGCGTGCGCCAGCAGGGCCAGGCCTGGCGCGGTGATCTGACCGCGCTGCGTATCGCACCGGTCAAGGGCGATGCCTGGAGCCTGCGCGCGCCGGCCACCTTCAGCGTGCAGGGCACTAACTTCACCCTGAGCGATGCGTGCCTGGGTGCCGCCACGGGCGGCGCGCTGTGCGCCAGTGCGAACTGGCCCCGCGAAGGCCTGCTGGTGCGCGGCGATGCGCTGCCGCTGGCGCTGGTGCAGCCGTGGCTGCCACCGCAGTCCGGACGCCGCATCTTCCTGCGCGGTGAAGTGAATCTGGATGGGCGCATCCGGCCGCGCGGCAACGCGTGGGAAGGCAGCGCTTCGGTCACCTCGCGCGAAGGCGGGGTACGCCTGGGCGACAACGCGCGTGGTGAGCTGGTGCGCTATGACCAGTTCTCGGTGAACCTGGAGATGACCCCGCAGCAGATCAACGCCAAGCTCGGTGTCGGTTTCCAGGGTGACGGCTTCGTCGATGCCAAGG
This sequence comes from Stenotrophomonas sp. Steno-Z10-BAI, assembly GCF_056393115.1. Classification (NCBI taxonomy): domain Bacteria; kingdom Pseudomonadati; phylum Pseudomonadota; class Gammaproteobacteria; order Lysobacterales; family Lysobacteraceae; genus Stenotrophomonas; species Stenotrophomonas sp. Steno-Z10-BAI. The sequence goes on from NZ_JBWJOZ010000009.1 coordinate 19,149, forward strand.
TGCAGACCGGCTGGGATGCCAACGCGCCGCTGACCGGCGAGCTGTACATGAACATCGCGCGGCTGTACTGGCTGGAACTGTTCTCGCCCGACATCGTGCGCCCGACCGGCCTGATCGAAGGTCACGTCAGTCTGCGCGGCACGCGTGGTACGCCGTCGTTGGGCGGTGAGGCGACGCTGAGCAAGTTCAACGGCGAGTTCCCCGCGCTCGGCCTGACCTTTGCCGAAGGCAAGGGCAGCTTCACCGCGCAGCCGGATGGCTCGGCCAAGATCAGCGCGCAGGCCAACTCCGGCAAAGGCACGCTGTACGTGGATGGCGGGCTGTCGTGGTTCGGCGATGCACAGCCACTGCAGCTGCATATCCACGGCGAAAACGTGCTGCTGGCCAACACCAGCGAGCTGCGCGTGATCGCCAACCCGAACCTGGACTTCACCCTGGCCGGCAGCGCGATGCAGCTGCGCGGGACCGTGCACGTGCCTGAAGCGGATCTGGACCTGGAGCGCCTGGACCGTGGTACCTCGGTCTCCGAAGACGTGGTGGTGCTGGATCCGGTCGATCCGGAAGAGGGCCCCAGCTCGCCGCTGGACATGGACCTGACCGTGAGCCTGGGCGACAAGGTCAAGATGGCCGGGTTCGGCCTGAAGGGGGCGCTGACCGGCAAGATGCAGGTGTGGGCACGCCCCGGGCGTGAGATGACCGCCAACGGCGGGCTGGAAGTCAGTGGGCGCTACAAGGCCTACGACCAGGACCTGACCATCACCCGCGGCAACTTGAACTGGAACTACAACGCGGTCTCCGATCCGCGCATCAACATCCGTGCCCAGCGCGCCGTCGGCGATGTCACCGCCGGCATCGACGTGACCGGGCGGGCGCAGTCGCCACGTGTGGATGTGTGGTCGGAACCGGCGATGTCGCAGTCCGAAGCACTGGCCTATCTGGTGCTGGGACGCAGCCTCACCGGTGCCAGCAGCGACCAGGCCCAGCAGGTCAACGCGGCCTCGGCGGCGCTGTCGGCCGGCAGCGGCCTGCTCGCCTCGCAGCTGGGCGCCAAGCTCGGCCTGGACGACGCCGGCGTGAGCCAGTCGCGCGCGCTGGGTGGCTCGGTGATCGGCTTCGGCAAGTACATCTCGCCCAAGCTGTACATCGGCTACGGCGTCTCGCTGGTCGGCAGTGGCTCGGTGCTGACGCTGAAGTACCTGCTGCGCCGTGGCTTCGATGTGGAGCTCGAGTCGAGCACGGTGGAGAACCGTGGGTCGCTGAACTGGCGGCGGGAGAAGTAAGCCACGGCGGACGGTCCAGGCGCCCCTGACCATCGGCCGTTGCCCTGCCGGGCCTCAGTGGCTAAGGTCTCGGGCTGTTCTGACGTACCGGATGTGCCCATGTCTTCACGCAAACCCCTCACCGCCGCGCTGGCGCTTGGCCTGACCCTCGCCGCCGGCGCCCATGCCGACGAAGGCATGTGGATGCCGACCCAGCTGCCGGACCTGGCCAAACCGCTGAAGGCGGCCGGCTTCAAGGGCAACCCGGGCGACCTGGCCAACGTCACCGCGCCGCCGCTGAGTGCGGTCGTGCGTGCCGGTGGCGGCACCGGTTCGTTCGTCTCCGACGACGGCCTGCTGCTGACCAACCACCATGTGGCCATGGGCGTGATCCAGTACAACACCTCGCCCGAGCACAACCTGATCAACGAGGGCTTCATCGCCACCGGCCGCAGCGATGAGCGCGCGGCCAACCCCGATTTCCGCGTGCTGGTCACGGTCGGGTTCGACAAGGTCACCGATGAAGTGCTGCGCGATGCGCGCGGCAAGACCGGGCGGGCGTACTTCGACGCGGTGGACCGCGCCAGCAAGCAGCTGGTGGCCGAGTGCGAGAAGGAAGGCAACATCCGCTGCAGCGTGGCGGACATGTACTACGGCACCGATTTCTATCGCATCCGGCAGCTCGAGCTGAGCGATGTGCGCCTGGTCTACGCGCCGCCGCGCGCGATCGGCAACTACGGCGATGAGATCGACAACTTCATGTGGCCGCGCCACACCGGCGATTTCACCCTGCTGCGTGCCTACGTGGGCAAGGACGGCAAGCCCGCGCCGTACAGCGTGGACAACGTGCCGTACCACCCGCCAGCACACCTGAAGATGGCGATCGACGGCCCGAAGACGGGCGATTACGCCATGCTGGCCGGCTATCCGGGCATCACCTACCGCCATCGCACCGCCGCGGAATTCGCCAGCCAGATCGATGCCGTGCTGCCGCGCCGCGTGGCGGTGTTCCAGCAGATGATCAACACCATCGAAGCGGCCAGTGCAAAGGACGCGCAGGCACGCACTCGCTACGCCTCGCAGCTGCAGTCGCTGAAGAACAACCGCAAGCGCGCCGCCGGTGAGCTGGAAGGCCTGCTGCGCAGCGATGCCAAGGCGCAGCGTGCCGCCGATGAGGCAGCGATGCTGCAGGCCACCGACGCGAACTACCGGGACGATATCCAGTCCCTGCTGACCTCGCTGTCCAGCGGCGCCTCGGTGGGCGAACGCGATCTGCTGCTCGATCTGCTCGCGGCGCAGAGCCAGCTGCTGCGCTCGGCACTGACCCTGGAGCGCCTGCGCATCGAATCGGCCAAGCCCGATGCCGAGCGTGACACGGGCTATCAGCAGCGCGATCTGGCCTTGATCGAGGGCGTGCTCAAGCAGGTCCAGCGCCGTTACGATCCGGCCATCGAAAAAGCCCTGCTGACCACGCTGCTGACCCGCTACCAGCAGCTGCCGGATGCGCAGCGCGTGCCCGCGTTCGACGCTGCCTTCGGCCGCACCCCGGCCGCACTCGCCAAGACTCTGGATACGCTGTACGCGAACACGCACCTGGGCGACGAAGCCGAGCGCCTGTCGCGCTTTGCCGCGGCGAAAGAGGGCAAGGCGCTGGCACGCGATCCATTGATCGATCTGGCTGGCCCGCTGGTCGCCGCGCAACTGCGCCTGGATGACGAGCGCAAGACCCGCGAAGGCGAGCAGCTGCGACTGCGCCCGGCGTACATGCAGGCGCTGTTCGCCTGGCGTGCCAAGCAGGGCCGCGCGGTCTACCCGGATGCGAACCGCACGCTGCGCATCAGCTACGGCAAGGTCGAGGCACTGTCGCCGCGTGATGCGGTGCATTTCGACCCGGTGACCACCGTGGCCGGCATCGTCGAGAAAAACACCAACGCTTATCCGTTCGATGCACCCAAGCCGCTGCTGGACGCGATCGCCAAGGGTGATTTCGGTTCCACCGCCGATCCGGTGCTGAAGACCCAGACGGTCAACTTCCTGACCAACCTGGACACCACCGGTGGCAACTCCGGCTCGCCGGTACTCAACGCCAAGGGCGAGCTGATCGGCCTGAACTTCGACAGCAACTGGGAGTCGGTCAGCGCCAGCTGGTGGTTCGACCCGCGCTTCAAGCGCGCGGTGCACGTGGACATGCGCTACCTGCGCTGGCTGCTGGCCAAGGTTTACCCGGCGCCGGAGCTGCTGAAGGAAATGGGCGTTCCGGCCGAGTAAAGGACAGGGCCGGTCACGATCCACGGTCGTGACCGGCAACAGCCGTTTCCAAGCGGTGGCACCCGTCGATCGGGGTGCGGCCGCTATCGCATTTGGCTCGTTTCCGGGCGGCAGCTAGACTGCAGGCCGGTGAAGGGAGGCAGCGGTCACGTGACGGCAGACCAGGACAACCGCGGCGGCGCGCAGCTGCCAGCGGCACACAAGGAACTGGACGGTTTGACCGTCTGGGTGGTCGAGGACGACCCGGAACTGCTGGCCCTGATGCTCGATGACCTGCAGTGGCGCGGTGCCGCGGTGCGGGGCCTGGGCAGTGCAGAGGCGCTCTACCGCGCGCTGTTGCATGATCGCTGCGATATCGTCGTGCTCGATGTCGGCCTGCCCGGCGAAGACGGGTATACGGTGGCCAGCCACCTGCGTCAGGCCGCGGATATCGGCATCGTGATGCTGACCGGGCGTGGCAGTCCGCACGACATGGCGCATGGCCTGACCCAGGGGGCCGATGTGTACCTGGTGAAACCGCTGGACCTGGACGTGCTGGCCGCCGGGCTGCTCAGCCTGCGTCGTCGCTTGTCCGCAGGGCGCCCGGCCGTGCAGACCGTCACGGAGGTGCAGCGGGCCTGGCAGCTCTCTGCTGATGGCTGGACGCTGCAGTCGCCCACGCAGCACACGCTCGCCTTGACCGCCATGGAGCGTGCTGCACTCCAACTGTTGTTCGACGCGGCGGGTGAGCCGATCACCCGCGAGCGTCTGATCGAACGCATCACCGATACCCCTTGGGACTTCGACCCGCATCGGCTGGACGTGCTGGTGCATCGCCTGCGCGCGCGCGTGCGTGCGGCCACCGGCGCGGAACTGCCGATGCGCGCCCTGCGTGGACAGGGGTACCTGCTGACCGCCTGAGGCGGCGTTTCCCCGTGTGAGCAAGTGTGAGCCAGCGTGAGCGGGCGGCACTGACTTGCCGATGCTGCACCACCACAATGCGCCCCGCCTGAGCGTGCCAATGACGACAGTCGTGCACGGTCAGGTCGCATCACGTCACGGGAGCGCAGTGCGTTCCCTCTGAAAGCAGCAGAGACCGGAACAGGGGAACAACGCATGTCCAGCCATAGCGATCGCGCAGCCATCTGCGCGGCGGTGACGCCGTTCGAGCGCGCAGACACATCCGCCCGCCTGGGCTGGTGGCGCGCCACCCTGGCGACCCTGCTGCTGGTCCTGCCGCTGTCTGCCCTGGCGATCGATCTGCAGATCACCGATTTCTCCGATACCGGTTACGACCCGGTACCGGCGGGCACCACGGTGATCTACAACATCAAGGTCGAGAACGGTGCCAACGACACCGCGGCCGGCAGCGTCACGATCATCGACCTGCCGGTCGGCACGGCGTTGGGCAGCCCGGCACCGGCCGGTTGCAGCGCCTCGCCCGGCAGTGCCGGCACGACCCGCGTGGTGTGCACCAACCCCACCTTGACCGCGTCCGGCGCGCCGTACCAGTTCAAACTGCCGGTCACCACCGTGCAGACCCAGCCGGCCACCATCACCCTGCATGCGGCGATCGGCTTCGCCGCCGCACTGCCGCCGGCGACCACGCCGATCGTGACGCTGCCGGGCAATGACCCCTTCTTTGCCGGTGACACCAATACCGGCAATAACATCTCCAACCAGACCACGACGATCCAGGCCGCTGCCGATCTGGAACTGAGCAAGTCCGCCACGCCCGACCCGGTGATCGGTGGCGGCGAAATCACCTACACCCTGACCGTCAAGAACAACGGCCCCAGCGTCACCACCGGCTTCCACGTGGTGGATACGCTGCCGCCCAACGTCACCTTGGTCGGTGCACCGAGCGGTGCGGACTGGAGCTTCAGTGCGCAGGACGGCACCTACAACGGCACCCTGGCCGTGGGCGCGAGCGCGAGCTATCAGTTCCGCGGCAAGGTCAACGTCGGCACCGGCAACATCGTCAATGCCGCCGTGGTCAATGCCGGCTCGGTACCCGATGCGGTGCCGGACAACAATGCCGCGCAGGTGACCACCGCGGTCACCGCCGGTGCTGACCTGGCGATGTCCAAGTCGGTCTCGCCGGCCCCGGCGGCGGCGGGCTCGGTGGTGACCTATACCCTGACCGCGCGCAACGATGGCCCGAGTGCGGCCACCGGCGTAGTGGTGACCGACGCGATGCCGGAAGGATTCGTGATCACCGGTGGCGTGGCGCCGGCCGGCTGGACCTGCATCAGCAATGCCGGAGCGAGCGTACGCACCTGCACCCTGGCCGGCAGCTTCGCGCCGGGTGCGCAGGCGATCATCACCATCACCGCGCAGGTGCCCTCGACCGGTACCAACAGCAGTGGGGTGGTCAGCAATACGGCAGAGATCCGTGCGGCCACGCCGGACCCGGTGCCGGGCAACAACAGTGGCACCGTTGGCCTGACCGTCATTCCCGATGGCGCCGACCTGCGCATGAGCAAGTCCAAGGCCCCGCTGCTGGTGCCGGTGTGGAACGGCACCGGCGTGCGCAGCGACAGCATGATGACGTCCACGTTGGGCGTGCAGAACCTGGGGCCGCGCACGGTGACCAGCAATCTGCAGGTGGTCGATACGCTGGCACCCGGCGAGGAGTGGGTGGATGCCAGCGGGCAGCCGATCCTGCCCGGCACCTCGGTGGTCGTGGGGCGGTGGAGCTGCAGCGTCAACCGTGTCTGGGCCGTCGGTCGGGCACAAACGGTGACCTGCACCCTGGCCACCGGCTACCCGGTGGCTGTCAATGCCAACGCGCCCGCACTGGCGCTGCAGACCCTGGCGCGCACCGCCGGGGCGCTGCGCAACGAGGCCTGCACCGGTGGCAGCGGCGGCTCGCTCGAGCCGGGTACCGCCGGCGGCATCGATCGCGACCCGAACGACACCAATGACTGCGCCGGTGGCGAGAGCCGTGCCACCGACGACCGTGCCGACCTGTCGATCACCAAGCAGACCAACGCGACGGGCGAGGCCGACAACATCATCCGCAACAGCGACGCCTCGGTGAGCTACACGCTGACCATCCGCAACGGCGGCGCAGCCACGACTGGCGTGGTGGTGAACGATCCGATCCCGGGCTTCGTCAACGGGATCACCACGGTGACTGCGGACGCCACGCCGGCAGGCTGGACCTGCCGCCTGATTGGCAGCGCGTGGGTGTGCGATGCGGGTACCACGGTGCTGGGCCGCAACGAGACCGCGGTCGTAGGCTTTACCGTCAACCGCGGCCTGTTCGACAGTCAGAACCAGCCGGCCGGCACGTGCGGCGGTCAGCCGCTGCTGCCGGGTCGCTTCTGCAATACGGCCGGTGTCCGTATCAATCCGGCCATCCCCGGCGCGCTCGGCGAGATCGACCAGAGCAACAACACCGCCTCGGACTGGGTCCAGATCGATGCGGTGGCCAATGTCGCCACCACCCGCAAGGACATCACCTCGGGTACTCCCGGGCGCGCCGGCGTCAACACGATCTATCGCATCACCTACCAGAACATGGGGCCATCGACGGCACGCGGTGTGGTCTTCAGCGACCTGTTCACGCTGCCTGCCAACGATGCCGGCTTCGTGCTGCTTTCCGCCCTGCGCACCGGTTCGGACGCAGCGGAAAAGGCGTGCAAGGTCACCACGACCGACCCGTCGGTCAGCTCCGCACCGGCGCCCGGCGGCACCTCCTGGTTCAACACCGGTGGCGCACCGGCCACGCTGCGCCTGACCTGCACGCCCAAGGACATGGCCAACAACTCCACGGAAACGATGACGGTGGAGATCCGCCCGAACGTCAACAGTGGCAATACCGGACGCCAGTTCACCAACACCGGTGGCTTCCATTTCGACCTCAATGGCGATGGGACGCCGGACCCGTCCAGCGGCACCGATGCCAATGGCCGTACCTACGATTACAACAGCCGCACCGACGACGACACCAAGGACGCCACCTTGCCCTTCGACGCCGGTCGCGTGGATCTGATTGTCAACAAGATCGACCAGAACTTCATCGGCGCGGTGGACCCGCTGGGCTTCGACTCCCGCACCGGGATGGAAAGCAACAACTACATCTACTACCAGATCAGCGTGCGCAACGCGGGGCCCTCGCTGGCCACGCATACGATGATCGATGACACCATCAGCCCGCCGCCCGGCGCCAGCGTGAGCCTGGTCGGCAGCAAAACCGGCAACATCGCCGGTCCGCAGGGTGCTCTGGAGCCGGTCGGCTCCCGCTGCTCGGTGGCTGCTGGCAGCACCAATCCCAGCACCGGGCCGCAGACCATTTCCTGCACCATGCCCAGCGCCGGTGTCCCCACGGCCGACCAAGGCGTCATCACCGCCAACCAGACCAGCTATCTGTATCTGGTCTACCAGTACATGACCGCACCGCCGGCGACCGGCGAAACGCTGAAGAACTCGGTCACCGCACGGTCCTCTGAAGCAGAGAGCGACACCAGCAACAACACCGCCACCCAGGAAACCAGCATCCGCACCCGCGCGGACCTGGAAATGAAGAAGTCCAGCGTGGTGCTTGCCCCGAATGCCGACCCCGCCCAGGCCTTGCCGGCGGCGGCGGGCACCGTCAGCCTGCACCAGCCGTTCTGGTTCGTGCTGGACGTGATCAATCACGGCCCCGGGCACAGCCTCTCGCGCGATCGCAGCGGTACCAACCCGCTCAACGGCGATGGCGTGGTCGTCACCGATACCCTGCCCGAAGGGCTGGAAGTGCTCGGCGGCGCGGCTGCGATCACCTGGCAGAAGCGCGGCGCCACTGCGGACCCGGGCGTGCAGACCACCGGCCTCGGCAACTGCCTGCTGGTGGGCCGCGCCGTCACCTGCCGCATGGGCGACCTGGCCCTGGACGGGCAGGTGCGCGTGCTGATTCCCGCGCGCTGGACCACGCTTCCGGCCAACGGCAATGGCCTCAATACCGCCAAGGCCACCAGCGACCAGCTCGATCCGGAGCCGGGCAACAACGAGGACACCACCACCCACACCGTGGTGCGTTCCTCGCTGGCCGGCGTGGTATTCCAGGACCGCGACCGCGACGGTGCCAACGGTGGCACGCTGCAGAGTGGTGAGCCGCTGATCTCCGGCGTCACCGTGCACCTCAGTGGTGAAGACGCGTACGGCAATGTTGTTTCGCTGGATGCCACCACCGACGCGCAGGGTGCCTACCGCTTCGAGAACCTGGCCCCGGCCGGTACCGCCGGTTACACCCTGACCCAGAGCCAGCCGACCGCCTACGTCAACGGTCCGGTTGCGCCGCCGTCAATGGGCGCGCAGGCGCCGTCGGCTGGTGGTGTCTTCGCCGCGGTAACGCCGGTCACCAGCGCCGATTCGGTCTACACCACGATCGCGTTGGGCGCGGGCGTGGATGCCGTGCGCTACAACTTCCCGGAAGTGCGTCGCCCGTCGTTGTCCGGCGTCGTCTACGTGGACAGCAACTACAGCAATGTGCGCGATGCCGGTGATGCGCCGATCGCCAACGCCACCATCGAGCTGCTCGATGCTTCCGGCACCGTGCTGGACACCCGCACCACCGGCAATGACGGCAGCTACAGCTTCATCGGGCTGGACCCGCTGCAGGTCTATACGCTGCGCGAAGTGCTGCCGGATGGCAGCTATCGCAACCGCCCCAGCGCGATCAATCCCGGCCTGATCGGCGGCGTCGCCTGCACGAGTTGCACGGTGACCACCGGCGCGAGCGGCGATGCGCCCACGACGGACCGCATTGTCGGCATCGATCTGTCCAGTGGCGACGACGGTACCGCGTTCAACTTCGGCGAAGACGCGATCACGTCCATCTCCGGCCACGTCTACCTGGACCGCAACGGCAATGGCGACTTCGACGCCGGTGACGCCGGCGGCCGCGGCTCGCAGCCCAATGGTGGCCTGCTGGACGTCACCATCACCCTGACCGGCGCAGGCCCGGACGGCCTCTATGGCACCGCCGACGATCTGCCGCCGGTCACCGTGCAGACCGATGCACAGGGCCGTTACACCTTCGACAACCTGGTCGTGGGGCAGCACTACCGCATCACTGAAACGCAGCCGCAGGGCTACGCCGATGCGGCCGAGAACCCGAGCAACCAGATCGACATCACCGCGCTGCCGTTGACCGGTTCCAGCGGCAATGATTTCGGCGAGAAGCTCGGCTCGATCGCCGGCTCGGTCTACGAAGATTTCTCCAACGTGGCCGCCGGCAACAACAGCGGCCTGCGCGACAGCGGCGAGAACCCGATCGCCAACGTGATCGTGACGCTCACCGGTACCGATGTGCTCGGCAATCCGGTCACCCTGACCGCGACCACCGACGCCGATGGCGCCTACCGCTTCAGCGATCTGCTGCCGGCCCAGGCGGGCACCGGCTACACGCTGACGGAAACCCAGCCGGCCACCTACCTGGACGGCAAGCACACCGCCGGCAACGCCGCCACGCCGGGCAGCACCGCCGTGCCCAACGTGATCTCCGGCATCGCCATCAACCCCGGACAGGACGCTACCGGCTACCTGTTCGGTGAGCTGGCCAACGCCCCGATCAGCGGCACGGTCTACCTGGACCGCAACGATGACGGCGACAACAACGCCGGCGACGTCGGCATCCCCGGCGTGCAGGTGATCATCGTGGGTGCAGGCCCGGACGGTGTGTTCGGCACCGCCGACGACACCACCGAAACGCTGGTGACCAATGCCGATGGCCATTACAGCTATCCCGGCGCCGTGGCCGGCCAGGATTACCGCATCACCGAGACCCAGCCGACCGGCTTGGCCGAGGGTCGCCAAACCCCGGGCAACCTGATCACGATCACCAACCTGCCCGTGACCGGCTCCACGGGCAATGACTTCGGCGAGCGCGCTGCCGCGCTCTCCGGCACCGTCTACCTGGACCGCAACAACAACGGCGTGCAGGACGCCGGCGAACCGGGCCTGCCCAACGTGCAGGTGCAGCTGCCGGGCGGCACCGTGGATGTGCTGGGCCAGCCGGTCGCGGCGGTCGCGACCGATGCCGACGGGCGCTACCGCTTCGACGACCTGCTGGCGGGCACCTATACGGTGACCCAGCAGGCTGCGCAGCCGGTGTTCAACGGTGTCGCCACGATCAATGGCATTACGGCCACCGGCACCATCGACGGCACCGCGGTCGGCACCGCCACCCCGGTGGCGAGCGTACCCAGTGCGATCAGCGCGGTCGTGCTGCCGGCAGGCAAGGCCTCCATCAACAACAATTTCGGTGAAGTGCTGCCGGTGTCGATCTCCGGCACGGTGTTCTTCGACGCCGACAACAATGGTGCGCAGAGCGGCGCCGCCGAAACCGGCATCGAAGGCGTCACCATCGAGCTGATCGGCACCGACGACACCGGCGCCAGCGTCACGCGCAGCGTGCAGACCGACGCCGATGGCCGTTTCGCCTTCGCCGATCTGCGCCCCGGCACGTACACCCTGACCGAACCGCAGCAGCCGACCGGCACCAGCAACGGCATCACCACCGCGGGCACCGTCGACGGTGTCAGCAGTGGCACCGCCACGCCGGTGACCACCGTGCCCAGCCGCATCAGCACGATCGATCTGTCCACTCCGGGCATCGCCTCGGTGGACAACCTGTTCGGTGAGATTCCGCTCAACAGCGGCATCAGCGGCAAGGTCTGGATCGACCGCAACAACGATGGCGTGGTCGACCCCGGCGAAACCGGTCTGGCCAACGTCACCATCACCCTGACCGGCACCGACCTGGTGGGCAATCCGATCACCCGCGACACCGTGACCGATGCCGAGGGCAACTACAGCTTCAGCGACCTGCCGCCGGGCACCTACACGGTCACCGAGCCGGACCAGCCGGCGGGCACCCGTGACGGCCGTACCGTGGCCGGCAGCACCGGTGGCAGCGTGACCGCGCCGGGCAGCACGCCGTCGAAGATCACCGGCGTGGTGCTGGGCGTGAACCAGCAGTCGGTGAACAACAACTTCGGTGAGATCCCGACCGGCAGCATCGCCGGCCGGGTCTACAACGACAGCAACGACAACGGCGTGGTCGACGCAGGTGAGGGCGGCATCGCCAACGTCACCGTGGTGCTGACCGGCACCGATGATCTGGGCCAGGCGGTCTCGATCACGCTTACCACCGATGCCGAAGGCCGCTATCGCTTCGACGAGCTGCGTCCGGGCACCTATACGGTGACCGAGCCGACCCAGCCGCCGCAGACCCTCAACGGCATCACCAGTGCCGGCGCCGTGGACGGTGTCGTCACCGGCGTGGCCACCGGCCGCGACACGGTGCCCTCGGCGGTCAGCCAGATCGTGTTGCCGCTGGGCGGGGACTCGATCGACAACAATTTCGGTGAGATCGGCGATTCGCCGGACATGCTGGTCACCAAGACCGCGGGCAGCGCACGCTTCACCGTCAACAACATCGCCACGTACACCCTCCGGGTGCGCAATGGCGGGCAGCAGTCGTCGCGCGGCGAATACACCGTGCACGACCGGCTGCCGCAGGGGCTGACCCTGGCGGCGGCGCCGAGCGGGACCGGTTGGGTCTGCACCGGCGCAGTGGGCGACACCCGCTTCGATTGCCGCAGCCAGCAGGTGCTGGCCGCCGGCGCCACCTCGGTGGACACCATCGAGGTGCAGGTGCTGGTCGGTGCTGCCGCCGCGGAAGCGGGTACCGTGAACAATGCGGTGCTGGTCGAAGGCGGTGGCGAGAATGAATTCCGCGCACCGACCCCGGCCGAGCGCGGCGCGTTCGAGGGCGATGTGACCCAGCTGCCCGAGTGCGTGGAAACGATCCAGTTCAACGCCTGCCGCGTGCCCAATGCCGTCCAGCTGGCCGCCTCGGTCGGCGGTACGGTGTGGTACGACATCGGCAGCGATGACCAGCTGCTGGACGGCGGCGACAAGCGCCTGCCATCGTGGGTCGTCGAGCTGGTCGACCCGGCCAGCGGCCAGGTGGTGAAGACCACCACGACCGGTGCCGACGGCAGCTACCGCTTCGGCGACGTGGTGCCGGGCGTGACCTGGAACATCCGCTTCCGCGATCCGACCTCCAACATCCTGTGGCCGAATCCGGTCACCCGCGAAACCGTGGCCGGGATCCAGGAAGCCTGCGACGCACCGGCCGCCATCGCGCGCGCCGGGGTCAGCGCCTGCCGGATCAACGAGAACGGCACCAGCCAGCTGGAAGTCGTGCTCCGCCCGGGCCAGCACCTGCCGCAGCAGAGCCTGCCGGTGGATCCGTCGGGCGTGGTCTACGACGCCACCACCCGCGACCCGGTTCCGGGCTCGATCGTGACCCTGGCGCCGGTCGGCCTGTGTGCCGGCTACGACCCGCGCACCTCGGTGCTCAATGCCGGCAGCGGCGGCTATCGCCTGGAAGGCAGCGCGATCTCGATGACGGTGGGCAGCGAGGGCTTCTACCAGTTCGCCTTCGGCCCGGCCGCGCCGGCCCGCTGCGAATTCCAGCTCACCGTGACGCCGCCGGGCAGCTATCAGTTCGTCTCGTCGCTGATCCCACCGCAGGGCGGCTCGCTGTCGCCGGCCGGCAGCGCCGGTGCCAACCACTTGGTGCAGCCGAATCGTCTGGCACCGACCGGTGCGGTCGGCATGGCGACGCAGTACTACCTCGGCCTGTTCGCCGGCTCGGACACCGCGGCCATCATCAACAACCACCTGCCGCTGGACACCGCGGTAGCGACCGGCCTGGCGATCAGCAAGAACGGTGACCGCCAGACCGCGGAGATCGGCGACACCGTGCAGTACACGATCACCATCCGCCAGACCGCAGGCAGCGCGCTGCGCACGGTCAACGTGATCGATCGCCTGCCGCGCGGCTTCACCTACATCGACGGCACCGCGCGTGCCGATGGCCGCGCCGTCACCGATCCGTCCGGCAAGCCGGGCCCGTTGCTGGGCTTTGATGTCGGCCCGATCACGGTCGGTGGCCAGATCGTGCTGACCTACCGCGTGCGGGTCGGCGTGGGCGCGCAGCAGGGCGATGGCATCAACCGCGCACAGGCGTTCGGCTGTGCCTTCAGTGGCGGCTGCATCGACACCGGCAGCCTCACGCCGCTGCCGGGTGCACTGCCGTCCAACCGTGCCGAGTACCGCGTGCGCGTCACCGGCGGTGTATTCACCGACCAGGCCTGCGTGCTCGGCAAGGTGTTCGTGGACTGCAACAACAACCACGTGCAGGACCGCGAAGAACTGGGCATCCCCGGCGTGCGGCTGTACTTCTCCGACGGCACCTGGGTGATCAGCGATTCGGAGGGCAAGTACAGCTACTGCGGCCTGCCGCCGCAGAGCCACACGCTGAAGGTGGATGCCAGCACGTTGCCGCTCGGCGCGCGCCTGACCACCAGCAGCAACCGCAACCTGGGCGATGCCGACAGCCTGTTCCTGGACCTCAAGAACGGTGAGCTGCACCGTGCTGACTTCATCGAAGGCAGCTGTGCCAACCCGGTGCTGGAGCAGGTCAAGGCCCGCCGTACCCAGGGTGAGGTGCGTGCGCCGGAGACCGAGACCGGGCAGCCGCCCCTGCGTTTCGACAGCAAACCCGCGCGGGCGCCGCAACAGGCGACCGACTCGGCCAACCAGAGACCGATCGTGCAACCCAGAGCCCATCCGCCCGCTGCCGGCGCTTCGACGGAGGGCCAGCCATGAGCCGCGTCGCGACGTTGTCCCGCCTGCCGCGCCTGAGCCTGCTCGCCTGCGCCCTGGCTGCCGTGCCGGCCATGGCGCAGAGCGTCGGCAGCCCCGGCCGCTTCACGCCGGTGCTGGGCGATGCCAGCACCTTGTACCCGCGCAGCCCGGCCAGTACCGATGCTGCCCCGCGCGCGCTGGACAGCGCGGTGCCGGGCACGCTCGACCGGATCCTGGTCGAGTTGGACCGTGATGGCGTACCGGCCGATGGCCAGAGCGCCGTGCATGTGCGTGTGCAGCTGCTGGACGCCGCCGGCCGCGCGCTGGCCGGCACCACCTATGCCACGATCGAGACCAGTGGTGGCCGCATCCGCCTGCCCGGCTCGCGCACCGATGAACTCGGTCCGGGCGCGCTGGACGCCGACAAGGTCACTCCGGGCATCCAGCTGCAGGTGGTCGATGGCGTGGCCGAATTCGACCTGCTTGCCCCGCATGAGCCGCAGGACGTGGTGCTGCGCATCACTGCCGGCGCCGAGACGGCGCAGGGCACGATCGGGTTCCTGCCGGAAATGCGTGAGCTGCTGGCCACCGGTCTGATCGAAGGCGTGGTCAACTTCCGCCGGCGCAGCAACGCCGGCCTGATCTCGCCGGTAGAGCATCACGATGCCTTCGACCGTGACATCCGCCGCTGGGAACGCCAGTTCAACAACGGCAAGGCCAACGCCGCCGCGCGCACCGCGTTCTTCGTCAAGGGCCGGATCAAGGGCGAGTACCTGCTCACCGCCGCCTACGACTCGGACAAGGACACCCGTGGTCGCCTGCTGCGCGATATCCAGCCTGAAGAGTTCTACCCGGTCTACGGGGATTCCTCGCTGCGCGGCTTCGATGCGCGTTCGGCCGAGCGTCTTTACGTGCGCATCGACAACCAGCGCAGCTACCTGCTGTACGGCGACTTCCAGACCGGCGATACGCTGGCCACCGCAACCGGTATCGGCGGCAGTGGTGCGATCCCGCAGCGCAGCCTGGGCACCTACAACCGCACCGCTACCGGCCTCGGCTGGCATTTCGAAAGCGAGCGCGTGCGCAGCAACGTGTTTGCGATGCAGGATTCGCTGCGCCAGGTGATCGAGGAGTTCCGCAGCCAGGGCAGTGGCCCGTATGCGCTGCGCAACAACGCCGTGCTGGAAGGCAGCGAGCGGGTGGAGGTGATCGTGCGCGATCGCAACCAGCCCACCCGCATCACCTCGGTGCGCTCGCTCGCGCGGTTGGTCGATTACAGCTTCGAACCGTTCTCCGGCCGCATCCTGCTCAATCAGTTCCTGCCGGCCTTCGACAGCGATCTCAATCCGGTGTCGCTGCGCATCACCTATGAGCTGGACCAGGGCACCGAGAAGTTCTGGGTGGTCGGCGCCGATGCGCAGGTCAAACTCACCGAGCAGCTCGAGGTCGGCGCGGCGGCGGTCGATGACCGCAATCCCTATGCCGCGTTCAAGATGGGCAGCGCGAACGCGAGCTACCGGTTCGGCGCCAACACGCTGCTGGTGGCCGAGTTCGCGCGCACCCGCAGCGAGGTCAACACCAACTCGATCAACCAGATCACCTCGCAGGGCCTGAAGGACATCACCGGGGAGGTCGAGGGCGATGCCTGGCGGGTGGAGTTCGCGCACAGCGCCGACAAGCTCGACGCGCGCGTATTCGCCGCACGTACCGATCCGGCCTTCAACAACCCGGCGGCGCCGCTGTACGGTGGCCGTGGCGAGTACAACGCGCGGTTGGCATACCGGGTGGGCCCGCGGCTGGAACTGTATGTGGAAGGCCTGCGCAGCGAGGACCGCAACCCCGATGGCGGCAAGCGCGATGCCGGCGGTGCCGGTGTACGCATCGGTGCTACCGAACGGCTGACCGTGGACCTGGGCGTGCGCAGCATCCGCGAGACCATCGGCGTGACCTCGCCGTGGTCGTCCGCGGTGCCGTTCGGCAATGCTGGCGGTCTCACCGGTGGGTTTGCGACCGGATCCGGTGGCGGCGCACTGGGCTACGGCCAGCAGGCGCTGGATCCGCTGACCGGCCTGATGGTCATCAACGGCAGCAGCAGTGGCAGCCCGATCACCAGCGACCTGCCGGTCGGCACCGAGCTGGAATCGGACAGTGCCCGGTTCGGCCTGGGCTACCGCCTGAGCGATCGCCTCAGCGCGGGTGCGGAAGTGGAGCACAGCGTCAGCGGCGAGGACCGCAAGCGGCTGGCGGCCGGCCTGGATTACCAGGTGTTCGAACGCAGCCGCGTGTATGGCCGGTATGAGAAGCAGACCGGCCTGACCAGCGCCTACGGCATCACCACCACCGACCGTGAAGCCGATGCGCTGGTGTTCGGTATCGACAGCAGCTACCTGCGCGATACCCAGACCTTCAGCGAGTACCGCCTGCGTGACTCGATCAGCGGCCGCGATGTGCAGGCCGCCTCGGGTATCCGCAACAACTGGGACATCCGCGAAGGCCTGCGCCTGGCCAGCTCGGCCGAGCACGTCAAGGTGATCGACGGCAGCACCGGGGACAGCACCGGCCTGGCACTGGCGCTGGACTACAGCGCCAACCCGCTGTGGCGCGGGGCGATCCGTGCCGAGCACCGCATCTCCGAAGACGTGCCCGATACCGAGGCCAACGAGGCGTTCAACACCACGCTGCTGCAGTTCATGCTCGCCCGCAAGCTCAGCCGTGACTGGACACTGCTGGCGCGCAACTATCTGCTCAGCACCCGCTATGAGGTCCGCGGCGATGTGCTGCAGGATCGTTTCCAGCTCGGCGTGGCCTACCGCGATACCGACCGCAACCGGATCAACGCGCTGGCCCGCTACGAGTACAAGCTGGAGCGCGATGAAAGCGGCCTGACCCTGTCCGACGGCAACACCATTGATGGCAGCAGCCAGGACGTACGCACCCGCGCGCATATCGTCTCGGCGCATGCCGACTGGCACCCGTCGCGACCGTGGTGGTTCACCGGCCGCGTGGCCGGCAAGTGGCAACAGGACCAGTTCGCCTACACCGATAGTGCACGGGTCAACAGCCGCTTCCGCGCGATGCTGTTCTCCGGCCGCGTGGTGTACGACATCACCGAGAACTGGGATATCGGCGTGCTGGGCTCCACCTTCCGTGGGCAGAGCGGTGCCAACCAGTACGCCTACGGCATGGAGGTCGGCCGCCTGCTGCGGCAGAACCTGTGGCTGTCGGCCGGCTACAACTGGAGCGGCTTCGCCGGCGATCGTGACCTGAACGGTTACGAGTACACCCAGCAGGGCGTGTTCCTGCGCCTGCGCTTCAAGTTCGATGAAGACCTTTTCCGGCCGGACCCCGTCCGCTACCGCGACCCGGCACGCTGAGGATGCCCTGATGACGACCCTTTCCCCGATTGACCGTATTGCTCCGTCGCTGCTTGCCGCGGCCCTTCTGGCTGCCGTGGCCGGTCCCGCCGGCGCGCAGCAGGCGCAGTTGGTGCCGCAGCAGCAGCGCATCACCGATGAGGCGATCCATGCCGACCATGGCACCTATGAGGCCACCCAGGGCCGCATCCAGGCGCTCAATGACGGTGGGCGCCCGATCCGCGACTACCACCTGTCCAAGGCGCAGTGCTGGCTGGACGTGTCCTTCCACGAGTACAGCCGCAACGATCGCAGTGCGTTCCCGCAGCAGGCGCTGACCGAATCGGAGAAGCTGATCATCGGCATGGAGCAGGGCGTCTCGCCGCTGCCCACCGATACGCCGCTGGTGAACAACGCCAAGTACCTGCGCGATGACCTGTGGCAGCGCCTGCGGGTACTGCACGGTGCGCCGGGCTTCGTGTGCGCGCAGCAGCAGGTCGCCTGTGGTGAGGTCGAGCTGGTGCATGCCGGCAATGAGTTCAACCAGCAGCAGTGGCGCCATTCCAAGCCGTATATCCAGATCGCCGAGGAACTGGTCAATGACGCCGAGGCGCTGGCCCGCCAGTGCGACGTCGCCCCGGCCATCGTCGCTGCGCCGGGGCCATTGGTGGCCAATGTGCTGTTCGAGTTCGACCGTGATGCGTACCGCGACATCCGCACCTACTCGCTGGAAAGCGTGGACCGCGCGCTGGCCAGCATCGCCGATGAGTCACTGCAGCTGGACGGTGTGACCCTGGTGGGTCATGCCGACCGCATGCAGGGGCGTGGCTTCGATGCCAACCAGGCGTTGTCCGAGCGGCGTGCCCGTACGGTGCGCGAGCTGCTGATCGGGCGGGGTATCGATCCGGACCGCATCCGCTATGAGTACAAGGGCGATACCCAGCAGGTGCAGCAATGCGATGGCGTGCGCCCGCGGGCCGCGCTGCTGGAATGCCTGTTGCCGAACCGGCGGGTGGAAGTGCGGTTCGAGGTGACGCGCTGATCCGCCTGCGCGATCAGCGCTGTCCGCGGCCGGTCTGCACGTCCTGATCCACTGCGGGACGTGCAGGCTCCTGGCGTGGCGGAAGCCAGGCCATCGGCCGGCTTCCGGCCAATGACACCCAGCCGCAGGCCATCGCCCGTGCGGGGTCGTGCAGCAGGCTGTACAGATCCACATCACGGCCAGCTTCTTCGCCCCAGAGCATGGCCCAGGCATTGTGGCCACTGCGGCGGGCACTCTGCAGCGCTCGATCGGCTGCGCGCAGGCTGTCCTCCAGCGTAGCCGGTGCAGTGGGGAACAGCGGCAGGGGGGCCACCCCGAGAGTGGCGGTGAGCGTCAGGTGCTGGCCCGGGCCGATATCCACCACCAGCCGTTCGATCGCCGCGCGCAGGCGATTGGCCAGCGCCTGGGCCGCTGCGGCGGCGGTATCGTGACGGACCACGAGGAAGGTGCCGCCCGCCCAGCGGGCGATCCGATCATGGCGGTCGCTGTGCTGGCGCAGGCATCGGGTCACCGCACGCAGCACGGCATCCCCCGCTGCCTGGCCATGCTGCTCGTTCAGCGCCTTGAACGCGTCCAGTTCCAGCAGCATCACCACGCTGCGCTGCCCGCCTCCGGCCTTGGCCAACTCCAGGCTCAGCAGCCGCTCGGCCTCACGGCGGTTGACTGTACCGGTCACCCAGTCGGTACTGCTCAGCAGCGCCAATCGCTGCCGCTGCCGCCGCATGCGCAACAGGAGCACCGTGGCGACCGTGACGACCACCAGCAGGGCGATCAGCGCGCCGTTGCGAAGCACACGGACGCGGTCCAGATCCTGCACCGCATTCACCTCGGCCGGATCGATGCTGCGCTCGGCAGTGGCCTGCAGCTTGGCCAACTGGTTGAGGATGTCACCCTTGCTGCGCGCGCTGTCGATCGCCCGTGCCTGGCGCGCGTAGCCCAGGGCCTGTTCGCGGTGGCCCAGCAGGATATGGATGTCGCCCAGCAGGTCCAAGCCCTCGCGGATCTCATCGTTGAACTGACCGCGTTCGGCCTGCATCTGGGCCTGCTCGGCCAGCGGACGTGCGGCTTCGGCACCGTGCTGGTCGATGGTCAGCCGGGCAAGCCGCTGCAGTGTCACGATGTGGCCCTGGGGATCTTGCCTTGCCTGCCAGCTGAGCACGCTGCGGAACCGGGCCTCGGCGTCGGCCAACTGGCCGCGCAGACGCTGGACTTCAGCGCGATGGCTGGCGATGCGGTACAGGAACAACTCCTGCCCGCCCAGCCGCGTGCCGATCGCCTCGGCCCGGCTGAAGGCCGTGTTGGCTTCCTCATGCCGCTGCATCCGCAGCAGTGCGTAGCCATAGTTGTAATACAGGATGAGATCGCCCGGGTTGGGCGGCCGGCGCATGTGCTGGCTGAGTACCGTGGCTTTCTGCAGATACGTCAGCGCCCCCTGTGCGTCACCCATTGCATCGCCGCGGATCATGGCGATCTGCATCAGCGCGGCGATCTGGCCCTGCACGTCACGCTCGCGCACCGCGTCTTCAAGGAAGGTGTTGGTCAGCGTCAGGGCCTGGCTGTGCTCGCCACGCCAGAGCAGCAGGTGTGCGGCCATGGAGTGCGCCCGCAGCCTGTCTTCCTTGCCCGCATCGGCGCGCGCAGC
Organism: Stenotrophomonas sp. Steno-Z10-BAI; assembly: GCF_056393115.1. Taxonomy (NCBI): domain Bacteria; kingdom Pseudomonadati; phylum Pseudomonadota; class Gammaproteobacteria; order Lysobacterales; family Lysobacteraceae; genus Stenotrophomonas; species Stenotrophomonas sp. Steno-Z10-BAI. Next base: position 39,342 of record NZ_JBWJOZ010000009.1, read on the forward strand.
GGCGGCCTGCAGCCTGTCAGGCAGATCGAGGGTCTGGCCCAGCTGGCCCTGCGAGCGCAGCGCGATGCCCAGGCAGCCCAGCGCACCGATCTCGATCGAGGCGGGCAGCGAGGGGGTGGCCAGCAGGCTGCGCGCCATGCTCAGCGACAGGCGTGGCTCACTGGTCAACAAGGCGTGACACTGTTCGACCTGCGCGGTCAGCGGCACCGTGTCGGCGGAACGCTGCGCCATCGCAGCGGACGGGGCCAATGCGAACAGGCAGACAAGCGCGGACAGTCCGCGACGGACCAGCGACAACGTACGCATAGGAGCAACGACTTCCCGGTCGAGTGCAGGCAGGCGGCAACGCATTTGGATGACCCCTCGGGGCCGGCTGCTGTCGCTTTCGGCCTGTATTCTGCCACACATGCCCATTCCGCCTCCCTCTCCCCGCGACGTGCCCGTCGCCGGCGTATCCCCCTCGCTGGGGCGCCGTACCGATGCCATGCTGCGCGGGCTGCTGCACATGGTGGGTCTGTTCCACCTGTGCATGGCTGTCTGGATAGCGCTGCGCATGGGCATCGGCCTGGATGTGATGGTGCCGTTGATCGCCGGCCTTCACGCCTTGCTGTGCCTGGTTTGCCTGCTGGAGCACCACGCAGGTCGCACGCTGCGGGCAGCCGCTGTGTTCGTGATCGGCGAGTTGCTGCTGGCGACCCTGGCCTACACGTACTGGGGGCTGGCGGCACAATCGCGGCTGCAGCTGGTGGTGATACTGCCGGTGCTGCTGGTCTCCGCCGTACTGGGGCGGCGGCCACTGGGGTGGGCCACCGCCTGGTTGAGCGGGTTGATGGTGGCGGGGGCGTGGGTGGATGCCTCCAGCCTGATGTTCCGTCCGGACCGTGTCCTGCTTGCGGTGAACGATCTGGCGATAGCTGTGTTCGGAACGTGGCTGGGAGCCTGGCTGTTGCACCACAGCGTGACCGGGCTGCGCGAGAGCCTGCAGGTGGCACGGCAGCGCAGCGCCGAGCTGGCCGGCAAGCGCGATGAACTGCAGTTGGAGATCCAGGAGAAAGAGCGCTCGCGCGAGCAGTTGGTGCACGCGATGAAGATGGAGAACGTCGGGCGCCTGGCCAGTGGCATCGCGCATGACTTCAATCACGTGCTGGCGCTGATCCAGGGATATCTCGCCAAGGCCCGCCGCAGTACCGGTGAGGAGGCGCTGCAGGAGGCCCTGCAAGGCGCACAGTCGGCGACCCGCCGTGCCGCCACCGTCAGCCGGCGGCTGCTGGATTTCAGCCGGCTGGACCCGGGGCGCCCCCAGCTGCTGGATGCGGCCGGCACGGTCATGGCCATGGAGCCGATGCTCCAGCAGGTGTTCGGCGACCGCGTGCAGTGCCGCGTCGCCACCGACGGCGCCACCGGCCAGATCCACTTCGATCCGGCGCAGCTGGAGTCCATCCTGCTCAGCCTGGCGGTGAATGCCGAGCAGGCCATGCCCGATGGCGGCCGGTTCGATCTGACCCTGATCGACCTGCCCGCCAGTGGTGAGTTGTTGATCCGGGTCAGCGATACCGGCCAGGGCATGAATGCGGAGGTCCGCGCCCACTGCCTGGAACCGTTCTTCACCACCAAGCCGATGGGTGAGGGAACCGGGCTCGGGTTGGCGGTGACCGCCAGCCTGGTCCGCGCGGCGGGCGGCGAGGTCGAGGTGGACAGTAAACCCGGGGCAGGGACCCGGATCGGGATCCGGCTTCCCGCCCGCCAGCGGGCCACGGCATGAGCACCACGACGGGCGTGGCCCAGCCGCTACACTGCGGGCTGCGCTCGCGGAAACAACCCTGTGGTTTCTAGCTGGATCCTGCTGCTGGTCTCGGTGGCCTACGCCGCGCTGCTGTTCGGCGTGGCGTGGTGGGGCGACCGTCGCCCGATGTACCCGGATCGCCCGTGGCTGCGCCCGGTGGTCTACAGCCTGGCGCTGGCGGTGTACTGCTCCTCATGGACGTTCTACGGTGCGGTCGGCACGGCGGTGCGCAATGGCATCGGCTACCTGCCGATCTACCTGGGGCCCCTGCTGCTGTGGGTATTCGGCTGGCGGATCATCGAGCGCCTGGCGCTGATCGCACGCAGCCAGAACGTGGTCTCCATCGCCGATTTCATCTCCTCGCGGTTCGGCCGCTCGCGCCGCCTGGCCGCACTGGTGGCGGTGATCGCGCTGATCGGCATCGTGCCGTACCTGGCCCTGCAGTACAAAGCCGTCGCGATGAGCCTGCAGGTGCTGACCGGCAACGTGGGCCCGACCGGCTTCTTCACGGATCCCGCGCTGTACGTGGCGTTGCTGATGGCGCTGTTCGCCACGCTGTTCGGTACCCGCCAGGTGGATGCCACCGAGCACCACCACGGCATGATGCTGGCGATCGCGCTGGAATCGATGATCAAGCTGATCGCGATGGTCGCGCTGGGCCTGTTCGCCTACCTGTGGCTCAACGACCGCACCGATGCGGTGATCGAGTCGGCGCATACGCTGTTCACCGGCCTGCCACCGGTCGGCTTCATTTCCCAGACGCTGCTGAGTTTCCTGGCCATCATCTGCCTGCCGCGCCAGTTCCATGTGGCGGTGGTCGAATGTGGTGACGTGCGCGACATCCGCCGCGCGCGCTGGATGTTCGGTGCGTACCTGGTGATCATCTCAGCGATGGTGATTCCGATCGCCACCGCCGGCGTCACCCTGTTCGGCACCGGTGGCAGCGTCGCCGACGACAGCATGGTGCTGGCCCTGCCGCTGGCCGAGGGCCGCAAGTTCCTGGCGCTGGTCGCCTATGTCGGCGGCTTCTCGGCGGCGACCGGCATGGTGATCGTGGCCTCCATCGCCCTGGCCACCATGGTCAGCAACGATCTGGTGATGCCGGTCCTGCTGCGCCGCAGTGGCGATCATCAAGAAGCGGCGGATGTCGCTTCGCGCGTGTTGTGGATCCGCCGCACCGCCATCCTGCTGCTGGCGCTGGTGGCCTACAGCTATTACCGCGGCAGCAGCAACGACAGTACCCTGGCCTCCTACGGCCTGATGGCCTTCGCCGCGGTCGCGCAGTTCGCCCCGGGGCTGATCGGCGGGCTGTACTGGCGCGGTGCCAGCCGCCGCGGCGTGGAAGTGGGCATGCTGCTCGGCTTCGGCACCTGGGTATACACGCTGCTGTTGCCGGCGCTGACCCAGGCCGGCTGGATGTCGTCGGCGTGGCTGGTGCAGGGCCCGTTCGGGATCGGCTGGCTGCAGCCGCAGCACCTGTTCGGCATGAGCGGCTGGGATCCGTTGACCCACGGCACGTTCTGGTCGCTGCTGGTCAATGTCGCGGCGATGGTGCTGGTTTCGGTGCGCTGGCGCCCGGGCGTGGATGAACGGCTGCGTGCGGCGCCGTTCCTGGACCCCTACGCGCAGCGCCCGTCCGTGGCCGGTGCGTGGCCGGGCAACGTGCATGTCGGTGATCTGCTGGCGCTGGCCTCGCGCGTGGTGGGCGACCGCCACGCCCGTCGATCGTTCTTCGAGCAGGCGCAGGCCATGGACCGCGAGCTGCAGGCCTCCGCGCCGGCGGACCGTGCCTGGGTGCAGTTCACCGAGCGGCTGCTGGCGGCCTCGATCGGCGCGGCGTCGGCCCGCCTGCTGCTGACCAGTCTGCTGCGCGGTTCGGGCATGGACCTGGGCGAAGTGGTGGCGGTGCTCGACGAGGCAGGGCAGGAACTCCGCTTCAACCGCGAGATTCTCTCCACCACCCTGGAGAACATCAGCGCGGGGGTCAGCGTGGTCGATCCGGACATGCGCCTGACCGCCTGGAACCGCCGCTACCAGCAGATGTTCGGGTACCCCGACGGGATGCTCTACGTGGGCCGGCCGGTCGCCGACCTGATCCGCTACAACGCCGAGCGCGGTGAGCTCGGCGAGGGCGACATCGAGCTGCAGATCAACCGCCGCATCGGCTACATGCGCGCCGGCTCGCCGCACATCTTCGAGCGCACCCGCAGCGACGGCAAGGTGATCGAGATGCGCGGGCAGGCGCTGCCCGGCGGTGGCTACGTCACCAGTTACAACGACATCACCGACTACAAGCACGCCGAGCGCGCGCTGCTGGAAGCCAACGAAACGCTGGAACAGCGCGTGGCCGAGCGTTCGCATGAAGCCGAGGTGGCCCAGCAGTCCAAGACGCGCTTCCTGGCCGCGATCAGCCACGACGTGCTGCAGCCGCTCAATGCTGCCCGCCTGTTCGCTTCAGCGCTGCGTGAGAGTCACCACAACAACGAAGAGCAACGGCATCTGGCCGAGCGCGTGGATGCCTCGTTGCGTGCGGCCGAGGAACTGCTGGATGGCCTGCTGGATGTCTCCCGTCTCGATGCCGGTGGCCTGCATCCGGTGATCGGTGACTTCGACGTCAGCCTGCTGATGCGCGAGCTGGCGGCGCAGTACTCGCCCGTCGCGGCCGGCCGTGGGTTGCGCATGGATCTGTTCGCGCGGCCGGCCTGGGTACGCAGCGATCGCCGCCTGCTGCGCCGCGTGCTGCAGAACTTCCTGGCCAATGCGCTGCGCTACACGCGCCAAGGCCGCATCGTGCTGGCCGTGCGCCATCGCGGGCCGGAAGTGGAACTGCAGGTATGGGATACCGGCCCGGGCATTCCCGAACACCACATGCAGCAGATCTTCGATGAGTTCCATCGCTACCAGCAGCCGTTCGACTGGGGCGAGCAGGGCCTGGGGCTGGGCCTGTCGATCTGCCAGCGTATCTCGCGCCTGCTCGATCACCGCCTCAACGCCCGCAGCCGGGTCGGCAGTGGCAGCATGTTCTCGATCCTGCTGCCCCTCGTGGCGGCGCCGGCGTTGCCAACCGCAGAAGCACCGCCGGCACCGAGCCCGGTCACCCGCGCCGATTCCCTGGCGGGCATGCGCGTGCTGTGCGTGGACAACGACCAGGAGATCCTGGATGGCATGCGGGCGTTGCTGGGGCGTTGGCAGGTGCAGGTGATCACCGCCAGCACCGTCGACCAGGCACTGGAGAAAGTGGTTGAACGGCCGGATGTGATGCTGGTGGATTACCACCTGCATGACCGCCTGGATGGGCTGGACACGCTGGTGGCCCTGGGCCAGAAGGCCGGGCGCGCGATCCCCGGTGCGCTGCTGACCGCCGACGGCCGCGATGAGCTCAAGCGGATGGCGCGTGACCGCGGTTACCGGTTGCTGACCAAGCCGATCAAGCCGGCCTCGCTGCGCGCGTTCCTGGCCGCCTTCCACGACACCCGCGGCGATCTCTAGCCGCGGGGCGGGCGTGACTGCCGATCAGGCCACGGCGCCGCTGAGGTGTTCGTACAGGATGGTGGAGCCGATGATGATCAGGATTACGCCGCCGACGATCTCCGCGCGCTTGCCGACCATCCCGCCCAATACGCGGCCGAGCATGATGCCGCAGGTCACCATGGTGAGCGTGCACAGGCCGATGACCAGCGCCATCACGCCGATATGCACGTCGAGGAAGGCCAGGCCGATGCCGACCGCCATTGCATCGATGCTGGTGGCGAAACCGGTCACCGCCAGGCGCCAGAAGCCGTGGTGTTTGCTGGTGTCTTCTTCCTCGGCGCCCTCGTCGGGGCGCAGGCCATTGATGATCATGTGCACGCCCAGCGCACCGAGCAGGCCGAACGCGATCCAGTGATCGAAGGCCTCCACATACTCCAGTGCAGCGCGGCCGAGCAGCCAGCCGATCACCGGCGTGATGCCTTCGATGACACCGAAAATCAGGCCGGCGCGCAAGGCGTCGGAAAAGCGCGGTTTGCGCATGGCCGCGCCTTTGCCGATCGCCGCGGCGAAGGCATCGGTGGACATGGCAAAGCCGATCAGCAGGATCGAAATGGGGGACATTGGGGTACGCGACAGGTCGGGCGAGAGCGAGCAACGGACCGCGGACGCGCCCAACCTGTCGTTGCGCACGCGGACCGCTGGTCTCGCCAACCAAGATGGTTGCCCGCACCACGGCGCACTGGCCGAGTATGTTGATACGGGCGATTCCTTCAGCAGGAATCCGGCTACTCCCCAAGGGGACGCGAAGCTTAGCACCGGGCCTGCGGCGTGGAGCGTTTGCGGCGAATTGCGCAGGTAGCGCTGGAATTCATAGCTCCGGCTATAACGCCTACTCTTCTTCGGGCGGCAGCACGATCTGTTCGTCATCGATGGCCAGCTTGCCGGCCATCAGCACCGCCTGGGTGCGGTTGGTGACACCGAGCTTGCGCAGGATCGCGGTGACGTGGGCTTTGATCGTTGCTTCGGACACGTTGAGGTCGTAGGCGATCTGCTTGTTGAGGCGGCCGGCGCCGAGCATCTGCAGCACCCGGAACTGCTGTGGAGTCAGCTCGCGCAGGCGCTGGCCGATCTCGCGTTCCTCGCGCCCGGTCTGGGGCACGTTGTGCGCTTCCGGCGGTGCCCAGGTCTCGCCATCCAGGATGGTGCCCAGCGCATGGCCGATCGTGTCCGAATCGGCGGATTTGGGGATGAAGCCGAAGGCGCCATGGTCGAGCGCACGGCGCATCACGGTCGGCTCCTCGCGGGCGGACACCACCACCACCGGCAGCTGCGGGTGCAGGGCGCGCATATGCACGAGCGCGTTGAAGCCCTGTGCGCCGGGCATGTTGAGGTCCATCAGGACCAGGTCGGCGTCGGTGTGCTGGTCGGCCAGCTGGTACAGCGCTTCCACGCTGTCCGCTTCGTACAGCTGCACGCCGGGGATGACGCGTTGCACGGCACCGCGAAGGGCTTCGCGGAACAGCGGATGGTCATCGGCAATCAGGAGGGTCGTCATGGTGGGGGCCATGTTGCGGAGGAATGCAGCGACGCAACGAAAAAGTGTATCGAGATGACAGCCCCCTGAGTCAGGGGGCGGCCGCGAAGCGGCGGGGTGTGGGTGCTGGTGAGTCGGGGCCCACGATCCACTGGCGGATCGTGGGAGCGACAGCGCGAATGCGATGTGGCGACCTTTACTTCACTTTCCGCTCTTCCACCAGCGAGGCCACGACCGACGGATCGGCCAAGGTCGAGGTATCGCCAAGCTGGTCCGGGGCGTTCTCGGCGATCTTGCGCAGGATGCGGCGCATGATCTTGCCCGAGCGCGTCTTCGGCAGGCCAGGGGCCCACTGCAGATGATCGGGCGCGGCGATCGGCCCGATCTCCTTGCGCACCCATGCCACCAGCTCCTTGTGCAGTTCATCGCTCGGCGTCTCGTCGGCGATCAGGGTCACGTAGGCGTAGATGCCCTGGCCCTTGATGTCATGCGGGAAGCCGACCACGGCCGCCTCGGCCACCTTCGGGTGCGAGACCAGCGCGCTTTCCACTTCGGCGGTGCCGATGCGGTGGCCGGAAACGTTGATCACATCGTCGACGCGGCCGGTGATCCAGTAGTAACCATCTTCGTCACGACGGCAGCCGTCGCCGGTGAAGTAGCTGCCCGGGTAGGTGCGGAAATAGGTGTCGATGAAACGCTGATGGTCGCCGTACACGGTGCGCATCTGGCCCGGCCACGAATCGCGGATGATCAGGTTGCCTTCGGTCGCGCCTTCCTGGATCTCGCCATCGGCATTGACCAGCGCCGGCTGCACGCCGAAGAAGGGCAGGGTGGCCGAGCCCGGCTTGAGATCGACCGCGCCGGCCAGCGGCGAGATAAGGATGCCGCCGGTTTCGGTCTGCCACCAGGTATCCACGATCGGGCAGCGGCTGTCGCCGACCACTTCGTAGTACCAGCGCCAGGCTTCCGGATTGATCGGCTCACCGACGCTGCCAAGCAGGCGCAGCGAGCTGCGCGAGGTGCGCTTGACCGGTGCATCGCCTTCGCGCATCAACGCGCGGATGGCGGTGGGGGCGGTATAGAAGATGGTGACCTGGTGCTTGTCGATCACCTCCCAGAAGCGCGAGGTGTTCGGGAAGTTCGGCACGCCTTCGAACATCACCGAGGTCGCGCCATTGGCCAGCGGCCCGTACACGATGTAGCTGTGGCCGGTGACCCAGCCGACATCGGCGGTGCACCAGTAGATGTCGTCCTCGCGCAGGTCGAACACCGCTTCGTGGGTGTAGGCCGCATACAGCAGATAGCCGCCGGTGGTGTGCAGCACACCCTTGGGCTTGCCGGTGGAACCGGAGGTATACAGGATGAACAGCGGATCCTCGGCATTCATGCGCTCGGGCTCGCACTGCGTCGGCTGCGGGTCCACCACATCGTGGAACCAGCGGTCGCGCGGGGCCTGCATGTCCACCGCGCCGCCGGTGTGGCGGACCACCAGCACCGTTTCCACGGTGGTGGTGCCCGGCAGCTTCAGCGCCGCATCGACGTTGGCCTTGAGCGGAATCTTCTTGCCCCCGCGCAGCCCTTCATCGGCGGTGATGATCAGCTTGCTGCCGCAGTCGATCACGCGGTCGGCGATCGAGTTCGGGGCGAAACCGCCGAACACCACCGAGTGGATCGCACCGATACGCGCGCAGGCCAGCATGGCCACGGCGGCGTCGACGATCATCGGCAGGTAGATGGTGACCCGGTCGCCCTTCTTGACGCCGAGGTTGCGCAGCGCATTGCCGAGGCGGCAGGTGCGCTCATACAGCTCGCGGTAGGTGACGCCCTGGGCCGGCGCATCGGGGCTGTCCGGTTCGAACAGCAGGGCGATCTTGTCGCCGCGTTTGTCGAGCTGGCGGTCCAGGCAGTTGACGCTGGCATTGAGCTCACCGTCTTCGAACCACTTGATGCGGAAGTCGTCGAGCTGGTAGCTGACATTCTTGATGCGGGTCGGTTTCTTGAACCAGTCCAGGCGCTCGGCGGCCTTGCCCCAGAAGGCATCCGGGTGCTCCACCGATTCACGGTAGAGCTGCTGGTACGTGTTCTTGTCGATCCGCGATGCCGCGGCGAACGCGGCGTCGACGGGGTAAAGATCAGCCATGGCACCCTCACTTGCACGTTGACTTGGGTTGTGCGGTCGCAGCATAAACGGCGACCTCTCCCCCTCAGTTTGCCGCATCCACCTGCCTGCGCGGTGTCGAGGTGGTTAGACCATGGTCGAACGCCGACCCGCCCGATATGACATGGCAGCCAACCCCGGCAGCTCACGACCGTTGGTCGTGAGGCAAGGCCTACCGACCAACGGTCGGTACCTGCGCGGTGCCTGCGGCACCTGCCGGTCGCCTGCCGGCGCCCGGGTCGTACTCGCCGCGTGGGGCGAGTACGACTAATGGCCAATAGCTTCGGTGCGTCAACGCGCCGCACCCTCGGCTCGACCGTGCCCCATGCGCGGCATCACCTTGCCACCCGGGAGAGAGGGCAACATGAGCCACCGTTTGCTGAGGACGACACGCCGGCCGTTGGCCGCCGCCATGTTCGTCGCACTGATCGCGCCAGGCATGGCGTTCGCCGAAACCGCAAAAGAAAGAGCGCTGGAAGCCCGCGTCGTCGAGCTGGAGCGCCAGGTCCAGCTGCTGCTGAACAACCAGCAGCAACAGCAGGTCCAGATCAGCCAGGCCCAGACCGATGTCACCGCGGTGCGCACCGTGCAGGCGCAGCAACCGGTGGCGGCCACGGTGCCGGCCGGCAAGCAGCCGATCCAGGTCACCACCATCACCCCGGGCGCCGCGCCGGGTACCACGGTCAAGATCGGCGGCTTCATCAAGGCCGATTTCCTGGCCACCCAGACCGGCGATGGCCAGCTGGCCGACGATGCCACCGGCCGCGCGCTGTATCTGCCGGGCCAGACCCCGGTGGCCGGTGCCGGCGGCAGCGGCAAGCGCTCGGACGTGGATTACAACGCCCACGCCAAGTTCTCGCGCTTCAATCTTGGCATCGACAATGTCAGCGAGGCCGGCAACAAGTCCGGTGCGTTCTTCGAGATGGACTTCTTCGGCAACTCGCTGGGCAACCAGACCGCGACCAATACCTACGGTGCGACCCTGCGTCACGCCTACATGTACTGGAACAACTGGATGGCCGGCCAGACCTGGTCGAACTTCATGGACGCCGCGTCGTTGCCGGAAGCGGCGGACTTCGTCGGCCCGACCGATGGCGTGATCTTCGTGCGCCAGGCACAGATCCGCTACACCCAGGGCGGCTTCAGCGTCGCGCTGGAAAACCCGGAAACCACGCTGCTCACCGGCACCCGCAACCCTGTCACCGGCGCATGGACCAATGTAGCCAGCAACTCCGATCGCGGCGCGCTGCCGGATCTGACCCTGCGTTATGGCTGGAAGGGTGACTGGGGCACCTTCGGTGTCGGCGGCGTGGTCCGTCAGCTGAAGGTCGACAACCAGACCACCGGTGCCGATGCGGACAAGATCGCCGGCGGCCTCACCCTGGGCGGCAAATGGGTGATGGGCCCGACCGATACGCTGCATTACCAGGTCACCGGTGGCGAAGGCATCGCACGTTACATCGGCCTGGGTGTCACCGCCGATACCGCGTATGACATCGCCCGCGACGAACTCAACCCGACCGGCGTGCTGGCCGGCTATGTGGGCTGGCGCCACGCCTTCACCCCGAAGTTGCGCACCAACCTGATCTACGCGCGCAGCGATTACGACAACGACGGCAGCCTCGGCCCGCTGGTCACCAAGAGCGTGCAGAGCATCCGCGGCAACGTGTTCTACACGCCGATGCCCAAGGTCGATGTCGGCGCCGAGCTGATGTATGGGGTGCGCGAGATCGAGGATGGCCGCAAGGGCGATATCAGCCGCCTGCAGTTCACGACGAAATACAGCTTCTAAAACAAAAAACGCGTGCCGGCGTACAGCCGGCACACCACAACGATTGCTTCGGAGGGGAAGCGTCTTATGTCCACCACACCCGCACCAACGAAAGCCCAACTTACCCAAGGACACAAGAAGGTCATCTTCGCGTCCAGCCTGGGTACCGTCTTCGAGTGGTACGACTTCTTCCTGTACGGTTCGCTCGCCGCGATCATCGCCAAGCAGTTCTTCAGCGGCGTCAATGAAACCACGGGCATGATCTTCGCCCTGCTGGCGTTCGCGGCCGGCTTCTTCGTGCGCCCGTTCGGTGCGGCCTTCTTCGGCAGCCTCGGCGACCGCATCGGCCGCAAGTACACCTTCCTGGTCACGATCCTGATCATGGGCATCTCGACCTTCCTGGTCGGCGTGCTGCCCAACTACGCCTCGATCGGTTTCGCCGCCCCGGTGATCCTGATCATCCTGCGTCTGGCTCAGGGCCTGGCGATGGGTGGCGAATACGGTGGTGCCGCGACCTATGTCGCCGAGCACGCGCCGGCCGACAAGCGTGGCCTGTACACCAGCTTCATCCAGTGCACCGCGACGCTCGGCCTGTTCATGTCGCTGCTGATCATCCTGGCCTGCCGCTACTTCCTGGGCAATGAAGCGTTCGAAGCCTGGGGCTGGCGTATTCCGTTCCTGGTCTCGATCGTGCTGCTGGGCATCTCGGTGTGGATCCGCCTGCAGCTGAGCGAATCCCCGCTGTTCCAGCAGATGAAGGCCGAAGGCAAGGGCTCCAAGACCCCGTTCCGTGACAGCCTCAAGGACGGCAACCTCAAGCTGATGCTGCTGGTCCTGCTCGGTGCCGCAGCCGGTCAGGCCGTGGTGTGGTACGGCGGCCAGTTCTACGCGCTGTTCTTCCTGAGCAGCATGCTCAAGGTCGACGCGACCACCTCCTACCTGCTGATCGCCGCCGCGCTGGCGCTGGGCGTGCCGTTCTTCATCTTCTTCGGCTGGCTGTCCGACCGTATCGGCCGCAAGAAGATCATCCTGGCCGGCTGTCTGCTGGCTGCCATCACCTACATCCCGATCTTCAAGGGCCTGACCCACTTCGCCAACCCGGCCATCGAAGAAGCCCGCACCAACTCGCCGGCGCTGGTCAATGCCGATCCGAACACCTGCTCGTTCCAGTTCGATCCGGTCGGCCTGCGCAAGTTCACCAGCTCCTGCGACGTGGCCACCGCGGCCCTGACCAAGGCCGGTGTGCCGTATGAAGTGAAGCCGGCACCGGCCGGTACGCTGGCGACGGTCAACGTCGGGACCACCGCCGTGACCTCCTACGAGGCCGCAGGCCTGACCAAGGAAGAACTCAAGGCCAAGGGCGATGCCTTCGGCGGAGAGCTCAAGGGTGCGTTGGGTGCCGCCGGTTACCCGGCCAAGGCTGACAACGCGCGCATCAACATCCCCGGCACGATCTTCATGCTGTGGCTGCTGGTGCTGTACGTGACCATGGTCTACGGCCCGATCGCCGCCTACCTGGTCGAGCTGTTCCCGACGCGTATCCGCTACACCTCGATGTCGCTGCCGTACCACATCGGCAACGGCTGGTTCGGTGGCTTCCTGCCAGCGATTTCCTTCGCGCTGGTGGCCGGTACCGGCAACCTCTACTACGGCCTGTGGTACCCGATCATCATCGCGTTGATGACGGTCGTGGTCGGTGGCCTGTTCCTGCATGAAACCAAGGATGTGGATATCACCAAGTAACGGTGATCCACATGGCAAGACGAAGGGGCCGCGATGCAGATCGCGGCCCCTTCTCTTTACGGGGTAGTGCCGGCCGCTGGCCGGCTCCCGAAGAACCTACGGAGAAGCGTGTGAGGCTGCCGGCCAGCGGCCGGCACTACCGATCCCGCCATCACGCAGCCTGCCGCTATAGTCGGCCCATGAGCGATGCCCACACCGATCCCGCCGCGCTTCCCGCGATCCTGCAGACCCTGCGTACCGCCTGGCAGGCCAACCGCCCGACGCTGGAACAGCGCCGCGACGACCTGCAGCGCCTGCGCGCCGCCCTCAAGGCGCGCCTGCCGGAGATGGCCGCGGTGATCTCGGCCGACTTCGGCCACCGCTCCACCCACGAATCACTGATCGCCGACGGCATGACCGTGCTGGGCGATATCGATCACCTGTGCAGCCACCTGCGCGGCTGGATACGCCCGCGCCGGGTCGGCGTCGGCTGGCGGTTCTGGCCGGCGCGCGCCCAGACCCGGCCGGTGCCGCTGGGCGTGGTCGGGGTGATCTCGCCCTGGAACTACCCGGTCAACCTGGCCCTGATTCCGCTGGCGACCGCGATCGCCGCCGGCAACCACGTGATCCTCAAGCCGTCCGAGCACACGCCGCGCACCAGCGCCTTCCTGCAGTCGCTGCTGGCCGACGTGTTCCCCCCGGATCGGGTGGCGGTCGTGCAGGGCGATGGAGACCTCGCCAGCGCCGTGGCCGGCTCGCCGCTGGACCACCTGGTGTTCACCGGCTCCACTACCATCGGCCGCAAGGTGATGGCGGCGGCCGCCGAGCACCTCACCCCGCTGACCTTGGAGCTGGGGGGCAAATCCCCGGCCATCGTCTGCAGCGAATACCCGCTGGAGAAGGCGGCCGCGCGCCTGGCCACCGGAAAATTCTTCAATGCCGGCCAGACCTGCATCGCCCCGGACTACGTGTTGATCGACGGCCATCGCCAGCGCGAACTGGTGCAGCAACTGCAGACCCAGGTGCAGGCGCGCTATGGCGATTTCAGCGACGCCGCCGATTACACGCGCATCATCCACGACGGCCAGTACCAGCGCCTGCGTGGCTATCTCGATGAAGCCCGCGCGCGGGGCGTGCCGGTGATCGAACTGGCCACGGTCGATCCCGAGCGTGCGCAGCGCGAGCGGCTGATCGTGCCGACCATCGTGCTCGATCCGCCGGCCGATCTGGCCCTGATGCGCGAAGAGATCTTCGGTCCGATCCTGCCGGTCTGCGCGTATCCGGATCTGGACGCTGCCATCGCGGACGTGCAGTCCCGTGACCGCCCGTTGGCGCTGTACGTCTTCAGTCACGAACGTACGCAGGTGGAACGGGTGCTGGCGCAGGTCGTGGCTGGCGGCGTCACCGTCAACGACACGCTGCTGCATTTCGCGGTCAATGGGCTGCCGTTCGGCGGCGTCGGCCCGAGTGGCATGGGCGCGTATCACGCGCGTGCCGGCTTCGATGCGATGAGCAAGCAGCTGCCGATCCTGTGGCAGTCGCGCTGGGCCGCCAGCGATCTGCTCAAGCCGCCGTATTCGAAGATCGCCGGGATGTTGAAGGCGATGGTGCGGTGAGGGCCGCCGGCATGGACGCCCGCTACAGACGCCTGAGCGCGGCCAGGAACGCGTCGGGATCCTCCGGGGAGACCAGCAGCGTGTAACCGGCCGTCGTCGGCAGGATCACCACCCTGTCCGGATCCGTCACCGCGGCAAATGCCTTCCCGTTGCTGGTGCGGAACCACCCAAGTGAGAGGCCCGGCATGCCGATGCCATTGGTTCGCAAGGTCAGTGGGGTGTCGTTGCTGCCGGGCAGCCGTCGGCGTGCAGCGGAGAGATCAATCTGCGCCATCGGGACCGATACGGTGTACGCGCCGCCCCCCACGGTCAGGGTCGTGGCGTCCGCCGTCAGTCGGATCGCGCTGAGTTGCCAGACGCCAAGCAGGCCGATGATGACGGCAAGTGAGGTGGCGCCGAGTGCGGCTATCTGGGAAATTCTGTCCTGCCCGAAGAAGTAGACCGCCATGCCGACCAACAGCAGCGGGACGACGCCGATCAGCAGCACCGCAGCGAGCGTTTTGTAGTTCAGCGCGTGGAAGGCGAATTCAATGGGCATGGGGTGTCGGAACTCCTTCGGGCATATGTTGCAGTCACGGGCGGCATGTCGAGAATCTTCCTCCGGTCGACAACGATACAAGTGGGGAAGCTCCTCGCCTTGATGTGCGAAAGCACCTACAGAAATCGAGGCAGCTGCGACATTTACAGCGTGATATCCCCTTGCCCACTGGACAATGTGTTGCGCCGCTGGCCCCGGCGCCTCCGCTGGCGAGTGACGCTGCGGGTCAATCACGTCATGTGGCGCAAAGCACCCTCAACGCCCCGCCTGCGACGACCGGCCGTCGTGGAACCACGCATAGGCCGCAGCTTCCAGCTCGCCTTCCTCGGCGATCACCGAACCGTCCTCGTCCAGCAGGGGGTAGTGGCGCTGGTCACCGCCCAGCGCGGCGCTGCCATCCAGCCCGAGCAGCAGGGTGTACAGCGCGTCGGTGGTGAACGCATCGAGCATCTCCCGCAACTGCCGGGTCTGATCGGGCGACAGCTCCATCGCGGCGACCCTTGCCGCGGACGCCGTGCCTGGGGTCCATACAGCGGCCAGCAGGCGCACTTTCTCGGCGTACCACTTTGCTACGAAAGCATCTGCATCCATGGGATATCTGCGCTACTGGGGTGACTCACAGCCTAGCGGGGGACGCAGACGTGTGGCAAAAATCTGCGTGCCCCGAGCACGTGAGGCTGCCGGCCAGCGGCCGGCACTACCGTGGCTGCCCGGCGCGCGCCACAGGTAGAATGCCCGCATGAAAATCGCCTCCTGGAACGTCAACTCGCTCAACGTGCGCCTGCCGCACCTGGAACAATGGCTCACGGCGTTCGCGCCGGACGTGGTCGGCATCCAGGAAACCAAGATGGAGGACCACAAGTTCCCCGACGCGGTGCTGGCCGGGCTGGGCTACCGCAGCGTGTTTGCCGGGCAGAAGACCTACAACGGCGTCGCGCTGCTCTCCCGCGAGCCGGCGCAGGACGTGCAGATCGGCATTCCCGGTTTCGAGGATGAGCAGAAGCGTGCCATCGCCGGCACCGTCAACGGCGTGCGCATCATCAACCTGTACGTGGTCAACGGCCAGGACGTGGGCACCGACAAGTACGCCTACAAGCTGCGCTGGCTTGAGGCCGTGCATGCCTGGGTCGAGGCCGAGCTGGCCAGGTACCCGGAGCTGGTGGTGATGGGTGACTTCAACATCGCGCCCGATGCCCGCGACGTGCACGACCCGCTGGTCTGGAACGAGAACCACATCCTGACCTCCACCGCCGAGCGCGGTGCCCTGAACAAGCTGCTGAATCTGGGCCTGCACGATGCCTTCCGCCTGCACAGCGAGGAAGAGGGCGTGTTCAGCTGGTGGGACTACCGGGCGGCCGGCTTCCGTCGCAACCTCGGCCTGCGCATCGACCTGACCCTGGTCTCCGACGCGCTCAAGGCGCGCGCGCTGGGCTCGGGCATCGACCGTGAGCCGCGTACCTGGGAGCGCCCCAGCGACCACGCCCCGGCCTGGGTGCAGCTGGGCTGACTGCGGAAACAACAAGGCCCGGCAGTGCCGGGCCTTGTCGATCACACGTTGTACGTGCGTTCGTTACCGGACGCTTCGACGCGTAAACAGATTCACGATCGCGAGCAGGATCACGGCGCCGATCAACGAGTACAGGAAGGTGCGGATGGTGATCGCTTCATTGATGCCACCGCCGAAAAAGTAGCCGGCAATCAGCGCGCCGACGATGCCGACCACGATGTTCAGGATGATGCCCTGCTGTGCATCGCGCCGCATGATGATGCTCGCAAGCCAGCCCACGATACCGCCGACGATCAACCAGATGATGATGCCCATGACGTTGACTCCCAATAAGTGGATGGCACCGGGCCAGTTGACGGTACGTGCCGTGAAGTCACCGTGCAGTGCTCTTTTCGGGGTGTTCGCATGACCCTGCCGGCCACCCTGGACGGCCCGTGGCGCTTCGGCCCGGTCACGGTCTGGCGCCTGCCGCATGTGCCGGGCACCCGGGGCGAGCCTCAGGCCCGGGTGCTGCTGGCCGAGCAGCTGGGCGGGGCGCCGGAGGACCTGCCGCTGCAGCGCGACCCGCGCGGCCGGCCAGCGCTGCATGGCCCGTTGGCGCATGTCGGCACCGGCTGGAGCCACAGCCACGGGCAGTTGCTGGTCGCCCTCGGTGAAGGCGTCCGCCTCGGCGTGGACCTGGAGCCGCTGCGCCCGCGCCCACGGATGCTGGACATCGTGCAGCGCTTCTTCCACCCGGCCGAGATCGCCTGGCTGGAATCGCTGGACGAGAACGCCCGCAATCATTGGTTCTTCCGCGTGTGGTGCGCCAAGGAAGCGCTGTTGAAGGCGCAGGGGCAGGGCATCTCCTTCGGTCTGCACCGGCTGCAGCTCGCGCCCGGCATCGACGGTGGCCTGCACCTGGCCTGGTGTGATCCGGAACTGGGCCCGGCCGAGCGCTGGCACCTGCACGAGTGGCAGGCGGCCGATGATTTCCGCGCCGCGCTGGCCTGGCATGCGATGTGAGATGGGTAGCCGACCAACGGTCGGCTCTACCGACCTGCGATAATGGTGCCATGACAGAACACACCCTCCCCGCTGGCGTGGCCGATGCGCTTGAGCGCGGCCTGGCCGCCATGCAGCTGGACGCCGCGCTGGCACCACCGCTGCTGACCTACCTGACCCTGCTCGACCGCTGGAACCGCACCTACAACCTGACCGCCATCCGCGATCCGCTGGAGATGGTGACCCGCCATCTGCTCGATTCGCTGGCGATGCAGCCGTACCTGGAGACCGGCACCCTGGCCGATCTGGGCACCGGCCCCGGGCTGCCGGGCATCCCGCTGGCGATCGCGCGCCCGCAGTTGCAGGTGACCCTGGTCGAGAGCAACGGCAAGAAAGCCCGCTTCATGCGCGAGGCCGTGCGCCAGCTGGGCCTGGGCAACGCCCGCGTGGCCGAGTCGCGTGCCGAGTCGCTGACCGAACCGGCCGCCTACGACCATCTGACCGCCCGCGCGATGGATACCCTGGCCGGGATCATCCGGGTCGGTGGGCATCTGCTGCGCCCGGGCGGCCGCCTGCTGGCCATGAAAGGCGTGTACCCGCACGACGAGATCGCGCAGCTGCCGGCCGGCTGGTCGGTCGAGCAGGTGCTGCCCTTGAGCGTCCCTGGATTGACCGGCGAACGTCATCTGGTGGTGGTCACCGGCCCGTGAGCCGGTGACTTCGCTGCCCGCAGCGCCCGCCCCACGGACGTCCCGCCCCTTCCCGCGATGGCCCCATGCGGCGCCGCCGGCGTGCCCGTGGGCGTCGCTGCGGCATTGCGGCGCGTGCCTGCCGCGCATCTCACAGTGCATGACACGCCCCATATACGCATAATGACCAGTCCCACTCCCTGCCGATGAGGCTCACCCGCATGGCCCGCATCATCGCCATCGCCAACCAGAAAGGTGGCGTCGGCAAGACCACGACCGCCGTCAATCTGGCCGCCTCCCTGGCTGCTGCACCCAAGCGCGTGCTTCTTGTCGACCTCGATTCCCAAGGCAATGCGACCATGGGCAGCGGCGTGGACAAGCGCGAAGTCGCCGCCTCCACCTGTGACCTGCTGCTGGGCGAAAGCACCGCGGCCGAGGTCCGGGTCAAGACGCCGGAAGGTTTCGACCTGCTCCCGGGCAACATCGACCTGACCGCCGCCGAGATCCAGCTGATGGACCAGAGCGAGCGCGAGCAGCGCCTCAAGCGCGCGCTGGCCCCGATCCGTGACGAATACGACTACATCCTGATCGACTGCCCGCCGGCGCTGTCGCTGCTGACGCTCAACGCGCTGGCCGCCGCCGATTCGGTGATCGTGCCGATGCAGTGCGAGTACTACGCGCTGGAAGGCCTGAGCGCGCTGGTGGAAACCATCGAAGCGCTGCGTGCCAACCTCAATCCCGCGCTGGAGATCGAGGGGGTGCTGCGGACCATGTTCGATGTGCGCAACAACCTGGCCAACGCCGTGTCGGCCGAGCTGACCGAGCACTTCGGCGAGCAGGTGTTCCGCACCATCGTGCCGCGCAACGTGCGCCTGGCCGAGGCGCCCAGCCATGGCCAGAGCATCGTCGGGTACGACCGTGCCTCGCGCGGTGGCGTTGCCTATCTCGGCCTGGCCGGCGAGATCATCCGTCGCAACAACCAACGCAAGAAGGCCGACAAGGCCATGGAGACCGCCTGATGAGCACCAAGCCTGCCCTCGGCAAGAAACGCGGCCTCGGCCGTGGCCTCGACGCGCTGTTGGGGCCCAAGGGGGCGGTGACACAGGTGCAGGCGGCGGCCGTGGTCGAACCGCTGCCGGGTGAACGCCTGCGCAAGCTGCCGGTCGGTCATCTGCAGCCGGGCAAATACCAGCCGCGCCGCGACATGGACGAGACCAAGCTTGCCGAGCTGGCCGAGTCGATCAAGGCGCAGGGCGTGATCCAGCCGATCCTGGTCCGCCAGCTGGGCGCGGACAGCTTCGAGATCGTGGCCGGCGAACGCCGCTGGCGCGCGTCGCAGCTGGCCGGTCTGGATGAAGTACCGGTGGTGGTGCGCGAGCTGGAAGACCGCACCGTCATCGCGATGGCGCTGATCGAGAACATCCAGCGCGAAGACCTCAATCCGCTCGAAGAAGCTGAAGCGCTGCAGCGGCTGATCAGCGAGTTCGCCCTCACCCATGCCGAAGCCGCCCAGGCCGTCGGCCGCTCGCGCGCGGCGGTGTCCAACCTGCTGCGCCTGCTGGAGCTGCCGATCGCGATCCGCCTGCTGCTGGAAACCCGCCGGCTGGAAATGGGCCATGCCCGCGCGCTGCTCACCCTGGCACCGGAACTGGCCAGCAAGCTGGCCCAGGAAGCGGCCGACCAGGGCTGGTCGGTGCGCGAAGTGGAACACCGCGCGCAGCAGTTCGCTGCTGGCAAAGTGCCCGGCGCGCTGCGCAAGAAGCCCACCGCCGCCGCGCCGCAGGCCGATATCGCTTCGCTGGAAACCGAGTTGTCCGAGTCGCTGGGCGCCCGCGTGGCGATCGCCCATGGCCGTGGCGGCAAGGGCAAGCTGATCATCCATTACACCGACCTGGACACGCTGGATGGCGTGCTCGACCGACTTCGCGCACAGAAGGGCTGAGTCCCCCGCAGGCGTCAGAGGATTTCCCCCAACCAATGAACCCCACCAAGGTCGACCGCAACCATCTGTTGCGTCTGACCGACCTGCCGAATGTCGGGCCGGCCTGTGAGAAAGATCTCCGTCTGATCGGCATCCGCGTGCCAGCGCATCTGCGCGGTCGCGATGCCTACGACATGTACGCGCAGCTGTGTCTGCGCACCGGGGTGATGCACGACCCCTGTGTGATCGATGTATTTCTGTCGGTGCTGCGTTTCATGCAGGGCGAGGCGCCGCGGCCGTGGTGGGATTTCAGCAAGGAACGCAAGGCCACCTTGGCCAAGGAAGCGCCGCTCAGCCTCTGGTGAGGCGGGCCACCGGGATGCGCGGATCGCCACGCGTGCGTCCCGGCAAAACACTGTATTGATACGTGGCTGCATGACGGACAGACCCCATGACGATTCTCGTGACCGGCGCCGCCGGTTTCATCGGCGCCAACACCTGCAAGGCCCTGCTTGAGCGCGGTGAGCGCGTCGTCGGCCTGGACAACTACAACGATTACTACGATCCGCAGATCAAGCGCGATCGCGTGGCTGCGCTGTGCCCGGAGGCGGACATCCGCGTGCTCGACCTGACCGACCGCGACGGCCTGGCCGCGCTGTTCGACGAGGTCCAGCCGACCCGCGTCATCCACCTGGCCGCACAGGCCGGCGTGCGCTATTCGCTGGAAAACCCGCATGCCTACGTCGACAGCAACCTGACCGGCTTCGTCAACATGCTGGAACTGTGCCGCCATCGCGGCGTGGCCCATCTGGTGTACGCCTCGAGCAGCTCGGTGTACGGCGATTCGGCGACCCCGCCGTTTTCCGAAGACCAGCGCATCGACAAGCCGCGCTCGCTGTACGCCGCGACCAAGGCCGCCAACGAGCTGATGGCCTACACCTATGCCCAGCTGTATGGCCTGCACGCCACCGGCCTGCGCTTCTTCACCGTGTACGGCCCGTGGGGCCGCCCGGACATGGCACCGCTGCTGTTCTCGCGCGCGGTCCTGGCCGGGCGGCCGATCGACGTGTTCAACGACGGAAAAATGCAGCGCGACTTCACACATGTCTCCGACATCGTGGATGGCATCCTCGGCGCGCTGGCGCATCCGTCCAGCGAAACGGTGCCGCACCGGGTGTTCAACCTCGGCAACCACACGCCGATCGAGCTGGAGCACTTCATCGGCGTCATCGAGGCGGCGGCCGGACGCCCGGCGCAGAAGGTCTACAAGCCGATGCAGCCCGGCGACATGGTCCGCACCATGGCCGATACCACGCGTGCGCATGACGCTTTCGGCTATGAACCGGCGATGCCGATCGAGCGCGGTCTGCCGCCGGTGGTGGCCTGGTGCCGCGAGTATTTCGGCGATCACGCCTGACACACACGCGCCGATTCATCTTCGGATAACCTCGGGTGCGGAAAATGCGCGCTCTTTTTCGATCCTGGCCATTCGCAGAGCCCGACCATGAGCCAACCCCAGTTGTCGGTCGTCGTCCCGGTCTTCAATGAACGCGACAACGTCACGCCCCTGATCCACGAGATCACCACCGCACTGCGCGGGCAGGTCGATTTTGAAATCGTCTATATCGACGACCACTCGCGCGACGACACCCTGGCGGTGCTGCAGGCCCTGAAGGCCACCACGCCGGAGCTGCGGGTGCTGCACCACGTCACCCAGAGCGGGCAGAGCACCGCGGTACGCAACGGCGTCAAGCACGCGCGCGCGCCGTGGATCGCCACCCTGGATGGTGACGGCCAGAACGACCCGGCCGACATCCCCAAGCTGCTTGCGGCCCGTGCCGCGGCCGCCACCGAGGTCAAACTGTTCGCCGGGTGGCGGGTGAATCGCCAGGATTCGGGCAGCAAGCGCTGGGCCAGCAAGTGGGCCAACGCGATCCGCGCGCGCATGCTGCGCGACGATACCCCCGATACCGGCTGCGGCATCAAGCTGTTCGAGCGCGCTGCGTTCCTGGAGTTGCCGTACTTCGACCACATGCACCGCTACCTGCCGGCGCTGATGCAGCGGGCCGGCTGGAAGACCACCAGCGTGCCGGTCAATCACCGGCACCGCACCGCCGGGGTCTCCAAGTACAACAACCTCGGCCGTGCCCTGGTCGGCATCCGTGATCTGCGCGGGGTGGCCTGGCTGATCACGCGCAGCAAGCGCACCGTCGTGGAAGAACGCTGATGGAACTGCACTGGCTCGATCAGCCGCTCACCTGGCTGTACTGGACCGGCCTGCATGTGACCGGCTGGAAGCTGATCGGCTACACCGGCGCGCTGATGTTCGGCGGCCGCTGGCTGGTCCAGTTCGTGGCCTCGCGCCGCGCCGGCAAGCCGGTGATCCCGCGCCTGTTCTGGTACATGAGCGTGGTCGGCAGCCTGATGACGCTGAGCTACTTCCTGTTCTCGGCCAAGCAGGACTCGGTGGGCGTGCTGCAGAATCTGTTCCCGGCCTTCACCGCGTTGTACAGCCTGAAGCTGGATATCGCGCACCGTGGGTGGAAGCGGGACAAGGCGACGCACTAGGGTCGGGCAGGACCTTTGATCCATGCACCGCCCGCCGGCTTGGTGCCATGATCGAAGTTTGCCGTCCCTCGGGAACCCTTGACCGTGAAATCACCGCTCGTTGCTGCGCTGCTGCTCGCCCTGGCCCTTCCCGCCGGCGCTGCCCTGGCTGCTCCTCCGGCTGCCCCGGCTGCCGCCCCGGCCAGCCTGGCCACTGAAAGCCCTGCCGATGCGCAGTTCCGCGCAATCTACGAGAAGGAATGGGCCTGGCGCGAAGCCGGCGGCGGTGAGGCCAGCGAAGACGGTGACGGCCCGGCCAATGCCACCCGCATGCCCGATGTCGGCGCCGCCGCGCAGCAGGGCCGGTTGAAGGTCTGGGACGACGTCCTGGCCCAGCTGGACAAGCTCGACACCCAGGCGCTCTCGGCCGAGAACCGCATCAACTACGCGATCTACCGCGACCAGGTGTTCAACCTGGCTGCCGAGGTGCGCCTGCGCGCCTACGAAATGCCGTTCAACGCGGACTCCTCGTTCTGGTCCAACCTGTCCTTCATGGCCCGGCGCGAGATGAAGACCGCGCAGGACTACCGCAACTACATCGCACGCCTGAACGATGTGCCGCGCTACTTCGAGCAGCAGACCGAGAACATGCGTGCCGGCCTCAAGCGCGGTTTCAGCGTGCCGCGTGCGGTGCTCGATGGCCGCGAGGTGTCCATCGCCACCGTGTCCGAACTGAAGGACCCGACCCAGTCGCCGCTGTACGCCCCGTTCAAGAAGCTGCCGGCCAGCATCCCGGCCGCCGAGCAGGCACAGCTGCAGGAACAGGCCCGCCAGGCCATCGGCGGCAGCGTGGTGCCGGCGTTCGCCAAGCTGCGCACCTTCTTCGTCAGCGAGTACGTGCCGCGGGCGCGCACCACCCTGGCCGCCGAGGCGATGCCGGGCGGCAAGGCGTACTACAAGCAGCAGATTCACGAATACACCACGCTGGACCTGACCCCGCAGCAGATCCACGAGATCGGGCTGAAGGAAGTCGCACGCATCCAGGCCGAGATGAACGGCATCATCCAGCAGGTCGAGTTCAAGGGCAGCTTCGCCGAGTTCCTGACCTTCCTGCGTACCGATCCGCAGTTCTACGCCAAGACCCCGGATGAGCTGCTGCATCGTGCGGCGTGGATCTCCAAGCGCGTGGATGGCGTGATCGGCAAGTACATGACGCTGCCGCGCGCGCGCTTCACCATCGTGCCGGTGCCGCCGGACATCGCCCCGTTCTGGACCGCCGGCCGCGGCGGCATGGGCACCTACTGGCTCAACACCTACAACCTGCCGGCGCGGCCGCTGTACAACCTGCCGGCGCTGACCCTGCATGAGTCCGATCCGGGCCATGCCCTGCAGGGCGCGCTGGCGGCAGAGCAGGGCGAGCAGCCCGCGTTCCGCCGCAACAACTACATCTCCGCCTATGGCGAAGGCTGGGGCCTGTACTGCGAGAAGCTCGGCGTGGAGATGGGCATCTACGAAACGCCGTACGAGGATTTCGGCCGCCTGACCTACGAAATGTGGCGCGCCGCGCGTCTGGTGATCGATACCGGCGTGCACCACAAGGGCTGGACCCGCGAGCAGGCGCTGTCCTACCTGCGCGACCACACCGCGCTGAGCGAGCACGAAGTGACCACCGAAGTGGATCGTTACATTTCCTGGCCGGGTCAGGCGCTGAGCTACAAGCTCGGTGAGATCGCGATCGTGCGCCTGCGCGCGCAGGCCGAGCAGGAGCTGGGCGACCGCTTCGACGTCAAGGCCTTCCACGACGCCGTGCTCAGCCAGGGCTCGGTGCCGCTGCCGGTGCTGGAGGCGCAGATCCAGGCCTTCATCGCCCAGCGCAAGGCCGCCGCCAGCTGAGGTGCGCGGGGCCGGCCATCGTGCCGGCCCCGGCCAACGTGAACCAAGCGGCCGGGCTGCGATTGTGTAACGGCTTCACGCCCGGCTACCCTGCGGGCCATGTTCCGTCGTGCCCGCCCGCGTCCGTCCCTGCTGCTCCGCCTGCTGATGCTGGTGGTGGTCGGTGTGGGCGTGTTCGGCAGCTCGCTGGCCTCGGCCCTGGCCGATATCCACCTGACCGTGCACGCAGACAGCAGCGAGCTGCACGGCACGGCCGATGACACGGCCGGCGCTGCATCCAGCGACGACGACGGCAACGAAGACTGGCTGCATGCCCTGGTGCATTGCGGCCACTGCCATGGCCATGGCGGCGTGCTGCCGATGGCCGCGATGGCCTGGAGTCTGCCGGCGGCCCCCAGCCATGGGGTCCCTGCCGGGTTGATCGCGCAACTGCGCACCCAACCGCCCGAGAACCTGCTGCGTCCTCCGATAGCGATCTGATGCCCTGCGGCCGCGCGCCGCCGTTTGCCCTCTGATCGCTTTCTGGAGACTCCCATGTGGATGCGTCTGGCAGCCTTGGCTGCCATTGCGTTCGTGCCGTGCGTGTACGCACAGGGCACGACACCTGCTGCACCGTTGACCCTCGACGACGCCATCGCGCGCGTCGCCCAGTACCACCCCGACCTGCGCCTGGCGCAGGCCCAGCGCCCGGTGTGGGAAGCCCGCCGTGACGCGGCCGGCCTGTCGCCCCCTTTGACCGTGGGCGTGGAGCTGGAGAACGCACTCGGCAGCGGTGATACCCGCGGCTTCGATGCCGCCGAAGTCACCGTCACCCTGGCCGGCGTGCTGGAACGCGGTGGCAAGCTGGATGCCCGCCGCGCCGTGGCCCAGGCCAACCTGGACAGCCTGGCCCCGCAGCGCGAAACCGCGCGCCTGGACCTGATGGCCGAGGTCGCCCGCCGCTACCTGGCAGTGACCGACGCGCGCCAGCAGCTGCGCATTGCCGAGACCGATATCGAGCAGCGCAGGCGCGCCGTCGCCGCCGCGCGGCTGCGCCTGCAGGCCGGCGCCTCGCCCGAATCGGTGCTGCTGACCGCGCAGGCGATGTTGGCCCAGGCCGAACTGGACCGCGATCGCGCCCAGCAGATGGATCAGTCCGCACGTGCGTCGCTGTCGGCGTTGTGGCGCCAGCGCGAGCCCGGTTTCGACGTGGTCACCGGCGATCCGATGCAGCTGCCCGCGCTGCAGGACTTCGCCGTGCTCGCCGAGGAACTGCAGCGCACCCCGGAACTGGCGGTGCTGGCCGGTGAGCGCCGCATCCGCGAAGCGCAGGTGCAGCTGGCCCGCACCCAGGCACGGCCCGATGTCAGCTGGCAGGTGGGCGTGCGCAACAGCCGCGATACCCGCGACACCTCCCTGGTGGCCGGTTTCAGCCTGCCGCTGGGCAGCGTGCGCCGTGCCGACCCGGAGATCCGCGCGGCCGAGGCCGAACTGGCACTCAACAGCGTCGAGCGCGACGCGCGCGCGCTGCAGCTGTACGCCACCCTCGCCGAAGCGCACGGCCGCTACCTGACCTCGCGGCTGGAAGTCACCCGCATGGCGCGCGACGTGCTGCCGCAGCTGCAGCGTGCCGAGAACGCTGCCGAGAAGGCCTGGCGTGCCGGCGCGATCAGTTACATGGAATGGGCGCAGCTGCAGGCGATGCGGATCGACGCACGCCAGCGCCAGCGTGAGGCGGCCATCGCCGCACAGACCGCCCTGATCGAACTCCAGCGCCTGACCGGCCAGAGCATGGTCGCCGCAACCGACACCGTGTCCCCGGAGGACCGCCGATGACCCTTTTCCAGACCCGTACCGCGCTGGCCGCCAGCCTGTTGATCGCGCTGATGGCGCTCACCGGCTGCGGCAGCAGTGACCCCGCTGCGGCGCCGGCCGAGGCGGCCGCGACGGACGCCGGCCATGGCGAGGCCGGGCATGACGATGATCATGACGATCACGATGCACCGGAAAGCACCACCATCACCGCGGCCATGGCCGAGCAGGCGGGCATCCGCGTGGCACCTGTCGTCGCCGGCACCATTGCCGACGAGCACGACGTGCAGGGCCTGCTGACCCCGGTCGATGGCCGCGTCGCGCAGGTGATGGCGCGCTTCCCCGGTCCGATCCGTTCGCTACGCGCCAATGTCGGCGACCGCGTGCGCGCCGGTCAGGTGCTGGCCAGCATCGAGAGCAACCTGAGCCTGACCACCTACACCGTGACCGCACCGATCGGTGGCGTGGTGCTCGCGCGCCAAGCGCAGGTGGGTGGAGTGGCGGGCGAGGGCACGCCGTTGTTCGAGGTCGGCGATCTGTCCACGCTGTGGGTGGACCTGCATATCTTCGGCAACGACACCCAGCACATCACCGCCGGCGTGCCGGTCACTGTGTCACGCATGACCGACGGCGTGAGCCAGGCCACCACGCTGGAACGCGTGCTGCCCGGCACCGCCACCGCCAGCCAGAGCACGGTCGCCCGCGCCACGCTGCGCAACGATGACGGCCAATGGCGGCCCGGTGCCGCGGTCAAGGCGCGCATCGTGGTGGCCACCACGCCGGCCGCACAGGTGGTGCCGCTGAGCGCGTTGCAGACGATGGATGGCAAGGACGTGGTGTTCGTGCGCGAAGGAGATACCTACACCGCGCGTGCGGTGACCCTGGGTGCGCGCGATGCGGGCAGGGTCGAAGTACTCAGCGGCCTGACCGTCGGCGAAGACGTCGTGGTCGAGCAGAGCTACGTGGTCAAGGCCGACATCGGCAAGGCAGGGGCATCGCATGAACATTGACGTGCTGCCGCGCCCCGCATCCGGAGGGCGCCACCATGCTTGAGCGCATCATCCGCGCCGCCATCGCCCATCGCTGGTTGATGATGGCCCTGACCCTGGTGCTGATCGTCATCGGCAGCTGGAGTTTCACCCAGCTGCCGATTGACGCCACCCCGGACATCACCAACGTCCAGGTGCAGATCAATACTGCGGCCCCCGGCTACTCGCCGCTGGAAACCGAACAGCGCATCACCTACCCGGTGGAGACGGTGATGGCCGGCCTGCCGGCGATGGAGCAGGCACGCTCGCTGTCGCGCTACGGGCTCTCGCAGGTGACCGTGGTCTTCAAGGACGGCACCGACATCTACTTCGCCCGCCAGCAGGTCGCCGAACGCCTGCAGCAGGTCAAATCGCAGATTCCCGAGGGCCTGGATCCGCAGCTGGGACCGATCTCGACCGGCCTCGGCGAGATCTTCATGTACACCATCGATGCCGATCCCAAGGCACGCAAGGCCGATGGCACGGCGTACACCGCCACCGACCTGCGCACCCTGCAGGATTGGGTGATCCGGCCGCAGCTGCGCAACGTGCCCGGCGTGACCGAGGTCAACACCATCGGTGGCTTCCAGCGCCAGGTGCACATCACCCCGGATCCGGCGCGGCTGCGCGCGCTGGGCTTCACGTTGGAGGACGTGGCGCAGGCGGTGGAGACCAACAACCAGAACGTCGGCGCCGGCTACATCGAACGCAACGGCCAGCAGTTCCTGGTGCGCATTCCCGGCCAGGTCGCCAACCTGGAGGAGATCGGCAACATCGTGCTGGCCCGCCGCGAAGGCGTGCCGATCCACGTGCACGACGTCGCCCAGGTGCAGGACGGACCGGAGCTGCGCAGTGGTGCGGCCACCCAGAACGGCCATGAAGTGGTGATGGGCACCGTGGTGATGCTGATCGGGGCCAACAGCCGCGACGTCGCCCAGGCCGCGGCGGCGCGTCTGCAGCAGGCACAGGCCAGCCTGCCGGAGGGCGTCACCGTCACCGCCAGCTATGACCGCACCGCGCTGGTCGACCGCACCATCGCAACGGTCGCAAAGAACCTGATCGAAGGCGCCTTGCTGGTGATCGTGGTGCTGTTCCTGCTGCTCGGCAATTTCCGCGCGGCGTTGATCACGGCCGCGGTGATTCCGCTGGCGATGCTGTTCACGCTGACCGGCATGGCCCGTGGCGGCGTCTCGGCCAACCTGATGAGCCTGGGGGCGCTGGATTTCGGCCTGATCGTCGACGGGGCGGTGATCATCATCGAGAACTGCCTGCGCCGCTTCGGCGAACGCCAGCACGCGCTCGGCCGCGACATGACCCGCGATGAACGCTTCGCCGAAACCGCCAGCGCCACCGCGGAGGTGATCCGCCCGAGCCTGTTCGGGCTGGGCATCATCACCGCGGTGTACCTGCCGATCTTCGCGCTCACCGGCGTGGAAGGAAAAATGTTCCACCCGATGGCGATCACCGTGGTGCTGGCCCTGACCGGTGCGATGGTGCTGGCACTGACCTTCGTACCCGCCGCGATCGCGCTGTTCCTCGGCGGCCGCGTGCAGGAGAAGGAAAACCGCCTGATGGCCTGGGTGCGCCGGCGCTATGAACCGATGCTGGCCTTTGCCCTGCGGCGCGGCCGCTGGATGGTCGCCGGTGCGCTGGTGCTGGTGATCGGTTGTGGACTGCTGGCCACGCGGCTGGGCAGTGAGTTCGTGCCGAACCTGGACGAAGGCGATGTCGCCATGCACGCCATGCGCATCCCCGGGACCAGCCTGACCCAGTCCATCGAGATGCAGAAACAGATCGAGAACCGGCTGGTGCAGTTCGCCGAGGTGGACAAGGTGTTCTCCAAGATCGGCACGCCGGAGGTCGCCTCCGACCCGATGCCGCCATCGGTCGCTGATACCTTCATCATGATGAAACCGCGCAAGGCCTGGCCGGATCCACGCAAATCGCGTGCGGCACTGCTGGCCGAGCTGGAGGAGGCGGTCGAGCAGCTCCCCGGCAACAACTACGAGTTCACCCAGCCGATCCAGATGCGCACCAACGAGTTGATCTCCGGCGTGCGTGCCGACGTGGCGGTGATGCTGTTCGGCGACGATCTGGACACGCTGCTGTCGGTCGGCAAGCGGATCGCGGCGGTGGTCGGCACGGTGCCGGGCGCGGCCGACGTGCGGGTGGAGGAAACCAGCGGCCTGCCGCTGCTGACCGTCACCCCCAACCGCACCGCGTTGGCCGGGTATGGCTTGAACCCGGGCCAGGTGCAGTCGACTGTGGCCACCGCGGTGGGCGGCCAGGTGGCAGGGCAGTTGTTCGAAGGCGACCGTCGTTTCGACATCGTGGTACGCCTGCCTGAAGCACTGCGCCAGGATCCGGCCGCACTGGCGGACCTGCCGGTGTCGCTGGAACCCGCGCTTGCGGATGCGGCCGATGAATCCAGCAGAGCAGGCAGCTGGACCAGTGGCAGCGCACGCACGGTGCCGTTGCGTGAGCTGGCGACCTTGAGCAACAGCGAAGGGCCGAACCAGATCAACCGTGAGAACGGCAAGCGCCGGATCGTGGTCACCGCCAACGTGCGCGACCGCGACCTCGGCGGGTTCGTCGGCGAGCTGCAGCAGACGATCGGGCGCGATGTGCAGGTGCCCAACGGCTACTGGATCGAGTACGGCGGCAGCTTCGAGCAGCTGATCTCGGCCAGCCAGCGCCTGTCGATCGTGGTGCCGGTGACGCTGGCGATCATCTTCGCACTGCTGTTCTGGGCGTTCGGCTCGGTCAAGGATGCGGCCATCGTGTTCAGTGGCGTGCCGCTGGCGCTCACCGGCGGCGTGCTCGCGCTGGCCCTGCGGGGCATTCCGCTGTCGATCTCGGCCGGCGTGGGCTTCATCGCGCTGTCCGGTGTGGCGGTGCTCAACGGTCTGGTGATGATCAGCTTCGTGCGCAGCCTGCGCGAGCACGGCATGCCGTTGCCGCAGGCGGTGCGCGACGGTGCCCTGGGCCGGCTGCGCCCGGTGCTGATGACCGCGCTGGTGGCCTCGCTCGGCTTCGTGCCGATGGCCTTCAACGTCGGCGCGGGCTCAGAGGTGCAGCGTCCGCTGGCCACCGTGGTGATCGGCGGCATCGTCTCGTCGACGTTGCTGACCCTGCTGGTGCTGCCGGTGCTGTACCGGTGGCTGCACCGGAAGGACGCCGCCGCACCGGTCGCTGGGTAGCACGGGGTCGTCGGGCGCTGCCCGACCGTTGGTCGGGTGAACCCGCAGGCGGCACGCCATCCGCCGTGCACGCCATGGTCGCGGTCATCGAGGTGACAGATACGCCTCGATCGCCGCGACGCCAGCGGCCACGCCGTCTTCGACCGTCATCGCCCGGCCAAGCGCGACGGCACGCGAGCGCGTGTCGGCCCGCTCGGCAACGGCAATGGCACTGGCCAGCCGGGCGGCGTTCAACCGCTTCGGCGACAGTGCTGCCGGTGCCACGCCCAGCACGTGCAGCCGATCTGCCCAGAAGAACTGGTCGGCGGCGAACGGCATCACCAGCGAGGGCGCACCGGCACGGCAGGCCGAATGCGTGGTGCCGCTGCCGCCGTGATGGATGATCAGCGCGCAGCGCGGGAACAACGCCTCGTGCGGGGTCGGCCCGATCACGAACACGTTGGGCGGCAGGGGAGCACTGGGCAGCCCGGCCCAGCCGGGGAACAACAGCACCCGCCGCGGCGCCAAGGCCGCCAGCAGCGCGGGTAGCACCTGGTCGCGATCAAAGCCGGTCATGCTGCCGAAGCCGAGGTAGACCGGGGCGGGGCCGGCGTCCAGGAAGGCCTGCAGATCCGGCGGCGGCTTCCAGCCACGCTCGGGTGCGCGCCACTGGCCGCAGATCTGGTGGTTGTCCGGCCAGTCCGGCGGCGGTGGCAGCAGCCTGGGCGAGATGCCGTACAGCATCGGCAGATCCCGCCAGGGGGAGGCGCGCCTCGGCATCCCCAGTGCCTTGCGGGCCGCGTTGATCGGGCGGCGGAAGGTACGCCACACCGCGTGGTTGACCAGGGTGTAGCTCAGCCGGTTGAGCCCCCCCGGCAAGCGCAGCCGGGGCAGGAACGGGGAGGGGAAGCTGGCCGTTGGGGTCAGCGGGATCATCCCGGTGCCGATCACCGGCAGCCCGTGGTGCTCGGCCACGGTCAGGCCGACGAAAGCGGCCAGCCCGCCGGTCAGCACGGCATCGCATCCGGCGGCAGCGGCATCGGCCTGACGCATCCAGCCGGGCACGTGCCGTTGCGCCATCCGCGCCAGACCCCGCGAGGCGGCGAGACGGGCGTTACCGCGCGAGACCAGCGCCACCACCTCGTCATGGATGTCGCCCTCCAGCGCGGCATGCGGGACGCCCAGCTCGCGCGCGCTGCCCAGCGTGCCGCGCTCGGCCAGCAGCAGCACCTCATGGCCCGCGGCGATCAATCCATGGCAGAGCATCACCAGCGGGCGGGTGTCGCCTTCGGTGCCGTAGGTCAGGGCGAGCAGCTTCATGGGCGGTGCTTCGGGAAGACGGCATGCCAGGTCATTGCGGGGATCTTCATGCGGGCTGTCCTTCTCAGGTGCCCAGCCTAGCGCAGGCACCGGTGACGACCGCATCGTTCACGCGCGCATCGCATTGGAACGGCACGGCATCTCTGCTACTTTCCGCCTCGGAACGACCGCGCTCGCGGTGTCGCAGGAAGCAGGGAATGGCTCGCAATCTGTTGTTTGGCAAGGAGGCCGCTACCGCGGGCCTGTCTGTCGCCACGCGCTCTCAGGCACGCACCACCACGCTGGGTGCGGCCTCGCTCGACAGCCGCCTCCGGCAGAAGCGATCGCCCGCGTACGTGCAGGCCATGACCAGGGTCGATGTCGGCGGTCACGTGCACGATCGCGACGCATTGGCGGCGCTGAAGCAGCTGGTCGCCGCGGAGCTCGGCGAGATCGCCCTGGAGGATCGCCTGCTCGGCATCGTCAGCCGTTGCATGCTGGGTCATCCCTATGAGGTCCATACACTGGACATGACCGGGCAGATCATCGAGCACTTCAAGATCGGCCACACCCTGCCGCTAACGCTCGAACGGGCACGCGCGCTGGCCCTGCATCCGTCCTACGCCTTCATCGAGGTGTACGCGAACCGGATGGTCACCGTCAGCGACTCCGGCCAGACCGCCGTCATCGAAGGAACGACATGAGCACACAACGCATCATCCATATGGCGGACCTGTCCGCCATCAACAGCAGCCTGCGCTCGCTGGGGCAGGATCTGGACGCTTTGCATACCCAGGCCCACGCGATCCAGAGCGATGTGGGTGCCACCCGCAGCGAACTGGCGCGCCTGGAAAAGGCGTTCATGGATTTCGTCGCGGCGGACCTGAAAGCCAAGGAACTGTCGCTGGCCGAAACCCGGCAGGTGAAGATCCGCCAGGAGCTGGAAAACCGGTTCGGCCACTACGCCGAGGTCCGCCGCCAGACCACCGGCATCCTGCAGGCGGCCGACATCAGCCTGGTCCGGCAGGACACCATCCGTGCCGCCAGTGAGAACCTCATGCTGGCGGCGCCCGGCTACTGGCTGGCCCCGGCACTGGTGGCGCTGGCCGCGTGGCTCAATGACCAGCAGGATCTGGCGCAGCGTGCGCTGGCCGAGGCCATCCGTCGCGATGACGAGAAAACCAGCCTGCTGTTCTCTCTCGTCAGCCGCCGCGCGGGTCGCCTGTCGGCCGCCCAGCAGTGGATGGACCGTTATCTGGGCATGCAGAACCCGGTGGAACTGGACCGCCAGACCGTGGTGCTGATCGACGCGATCGCCGGCGGTGTGTTCGGCGTGGAGACCGCCCGCATCTGTGTGGCCCGCACCAATGAATGGATCGAAGAACTGGCCCAGCGGGCCGGCTTCGTGGAGGCCCAGCGCAGCCAGTGGATCGACGCGCTGCGCTCCAAGACCCCCAATGGCGACGACAGCGCCCGCTACCCGCACCTGCAGCGCTTCAGCCCGACCTGGCCGGCCCTGCAGGACTCGCTCAATGCCACGGCGACCCACGCGGCCGTCACCCGGCATTTCCAGAGTGTGTTCAGCGGCGATGTACGTGCCACGGCCGGGCTGGCGGCGGATGTGGATGCGCTGCTGACCAAGCTGGTCTCGCACTTCGATGCCGAAGAGCTGCCGCTGCGGCGCGATGAGGCCCTGTGCAAGCTGATCATCGATGAGAACGGTGACCGCCCCGTGGCCGACCGTCGCTTCCAGCTGCAGGACCCGGCACTGGAGCACCGCATCAGCTTCACCCAGTTGCTCACCAACGCTGCGATGCATCCGGAAACCTCGCAGGCCTCGCGCGCCACCCAGCGCTTTGCCACCGCCCAGTCGCGCAGCTGGATTCTGGAAGCGCACCAGGATCTCACTGCCAGCATCCGCCAGGCGATCCCGACCGAGGTGGAGGTCACGCTGGATGCCTGGCAGGGCAGCACCCGCGATGGCAGCAACCAGGTTGAATTGGAGACCTCGCTCAATGCGCACGTTGACACCGGGCTGGCCCAGGCGCTGGCCGGCGTGAAGCTGCGCTTCCAGCATTGGGCTGTCCTGGTGCTGGGTGTCCTGCTGCTGGTGATGACCATTGGCAACGTCATCGGCATGGTGATCGCCGCGCTGATGCTGCTCTGGGTCGGGATGGCCTACAAGAATCTGGAAAAGACCCGCGAAACGGTCCGTGCCGACTTCGCGCGCCAGCGTGAGCAACTGCAGAACGCGCTCAAGGCCTGCATGGCCGAAGTCGTGGAAGTGCGGCGTGATCTCGCCGCGCGCGATGCCCAGTCTGCCGAGTTGACCGCGTTGCTGGAGTCGATCACGCCCGAGCAGTTCACCCTTGGCGGTCATGACACTACCCGCCGCATTCTTGCCGCCACCGCTGAGGCCCGACCATGACCCGTTCCCTGCTCGATGCTTCCGCCGTGCCGCCGCCGCTGCCCGCCCAGGACGCCCTTCCACCGCCGCTGAACAACGCCGCGGTGGCCGCGCCGCCAATCACCGTTGCCGCCCCGGATGCGCTCGCCGGCGCCCTGCCTGGCTGGGACCTGCTGCCGAAGACCGGTTTCGTACGCCGCAAACGCGCCTCGCACGGATGACACTGCCGGTTCCGCGGACCTATGCCGAATGGAGCCAGGTCCTGGATGCGTTCAGCGAAGGGGGGCGCGAAGCCGAGGCGCTCGCGGCCATGGCAGCCGGGCGGCTGGACTGGACGCCCGGCGTGGCGCAGTTGTTCACCGACCGGGTGACCACGCTGCTCGACCTGCGGCTGAAGCAGTGCAGCGCTCGTCTGCAGCGCGATCTGGGGGCTCGGGCCGATGAAGTGACCCTGGTGCGCGCGCTGCTGGACGCGCGTCGGCATTTCAGCGTGCTGCATCAGCTGGCCTCGCTGGCGACGCTGCCTGAATCGCTGCGCGCGTTCCTGCGCGATGAACTGGTCCGCATCACCGCCAGGATGCAGGCCGACCTGGAAGCCAACGCACGCACGCTGCGCTGCGACCGCACCCTGCGCGCGGTGCGCTACAACAGCCTGTGCCACTACCGGCCAGCCGCGCTGGATGCTGCCGCGCCGCCGCCACTCCCGTCTGCTTCACCTGCCGATGGCCCCGCTGTAGCGGGCCGCCGGCGAACCTTGATGATCTGAATCCATGAGCGATACCCGCGAGTTCCATGCCACGCTGACCCGCTACCTGAAAGCGCGCGTGCCCTTCATCTCCATCCGCAGCACCGAACGCGCGCGGGTGCTGGATATCCTGCGTGATGTGGCCGGTGCGCTGAGTGCGCCGTTCTACGTACACACGCTCTCGCAGGGAACGCGCGAGCTGGCGACAGGGCGGATCGTCAACGAAGACCGCTCGGTCATCGGCGCGGTCGACTTCGCCAGCCAGCAGATGGCGCAGCGGCAGAACCTCAGTTTCGTGTTGACCGAAGTGTCCGACCTGGAGGACGACACGCCCTCGGCGCGGCAACTGATCGATGTGGCGATGCTGGCGGCCGACCACGGCGGCTCGCTGGTCGTGGTCACCAGCAAACCGGTGTTCGGCCAGCTGCAGCGCCTGGGGATGTCGCTGGTGCTGTCGCCGCCCACCGAAGACGAGATGGCGGCGATCATTCACGAACAGATCGATCCGTACCGCAGCCAGTTCCAGATCGAGTGGGACGACGCCGACATCCGCCAGGCGGCGGCCATCCTGGCCGGCATCTCGCGGTTGGAGGCGGAGAACATCATCGCCACGCTGCTGGTCAACGGGCGTATCGACAAGAATGATCTGGTCGAGTTGATGCACGCCAAGGACCGCATCTTCGCCGACATTTCCGGCATCGAGCGCGTGCCGGTGCGCGGGGGCGATCTGAGTGTGGGTGGCCTGGGTGGCCTCAAGAGCTGGCTGGCACGCGAACGGCCGTTGCTGACCGCTGATCTGCGCGAGCGCGGCATCCGTCCGCCGCGAGGCGTGCTGCTGGTCGGCGTACCGGGCTGCGGCAAATCGCTGTCGGCCAAGGCCATTGCCCAGGACTGGCAGTTGCCGCTGTACCGCCTGGACCTGTCCACCATCCACGGCCAGTACCTGGGCCAGAGCGAAGGCCGCCTCAAGGAAGCGCTTGCCACGGCGGATCACGTGGCGCCCTGCGTGCTGTGGATCGACGAGATCGAAAAGGGCCTGGCCGGTGCCACCGGGGGCGGCGACGGCGGCACCTCGACCCGTCTGGTCGGCCAGTTCCTGTACTGGCTGCAGGAAGCCCGTACTCGTGTGTTCGTGGTGGCAACCGCCAACGATGTGTCCAAGCTGCCCCCGGAGCTGCTGCGCCGGGGCCGGTTCGACGAGCTCTTCTTCGTCGACCTGCCGACCGCGCCGGAACGCCGCGACATCATCGGCATCTACGCCCGCCGGGGCCTGCAGCAGCGCGAACTGGCGCCGGCGCTGCTCGACGAGCTGGTCGAACTGTCCGAGGGCTTTGCCGGTTCGGACCTGGAATCGGCGGTGCGTGAGGTGGTGAAAGAGGCCTACCTGAAGGGCGATGCCGTGGTCACCGATGCGCTGTTCCGGCGCAGTTTCCAGAACGTGGTGCCGTTGTCGCGGACCGCACCGGAGCAGATCGAGAACATCCGCGCCTGGGGCCGTGAACGGGCGGTGCCGGCCTCGGGCGAGCCGATCGCGGCCAGCACCCCGGCCGCCGGGCGGCCGCGCCGCGCCGTTCTGGCATGAGCGACCGGGCCGGCAGGCCCTGCCGGCCTCGGTTGCGCCATCAGGGCCAAGCGGGCATAATGCGCGGCTCGCTGTGTCCAAAAACCTTTGGATCGGCGGCCGGGAACACGTCATCCGGCCCGCCCTCGACAGCGTAACCCTTTGATTCTCATGACGTGTGGCGGGAAACCGCCGAGGCCGCCGTCGCCCGGGCTATGGGCTGACAACTACTTTTATCGAGGTGCGCAATGTCCCGCGTATGCCAAGTTTCCGGCAAGCGAGTGCAGACGGGTAACAACGTCTCGCACGCCAACAACAAGACCCGTCGTCGTTTCCTGCCCAACCTGCACGAGCGCCGCTTCTGGGTTGCCAGCGAAAACCGCTGGGTCAAGCTTCGTGTTTCCGCGCATGCCCTGCGCACCATCGACAAGAACGGTATCGACTCCGTTCTGGCTGAGCTGCGTTCGCGCGGCGAAAAGGTCTGAGGAGTAAACGATCATGGCAGGCAAGCGCGATAAGATCCGTCTGATTTCGACGGCCAACACTGGCCACTTCTACACGACGGACAAGAACAAGAAGAACACCCCCGGGAAGATGGAATTCCTGAAGTACGATCCGGTCGTGCGCAAGCACGTCCTGTACAAGGAAGGCAAGATCAAGTAATCCGCAAGGGTTCTTGAGCTTCCCGACGAAAAACCCGCCCTCGTGGCGGGTTTTTTGTTGCCCCGGCGCTGCACGGTGCCGGGCCGCAGCGGCTGCACCGGTCACCCCGGCGGCACAGCCGCCCATGGCAGAATGCGGTTCCCCTCCCGACGGGCGACGCGATGCTGTTCGAGTGGCTGCTGGGTTCGTGGTTGTTGATGCTGGATTGGCTGATCCGGCTGGCCGCGCTGTTGTGGATTCCCAGCCGCACCACGCCCGGTGCCGCGCGCAGCTGGTTGCTGCTGGTCGGCTTCGTGCCGCTGCTCGGGCTGCCGCTGTATCTGCTGTTCGGCCACCCGTGGCTGTCGCGCCAGCGCGTGCAGCGCCAGGCCGAGGCCTCCCAGGTGATCCGCGAGGAGCAGGCCCTGCAGCCGCCGCTGCGCTGGACGCCCCCACCGGAGACGGCCACCGCCGAGATCGTGCCGCTGATCGAGCGCCAAGGCGATTTCATGCCCATCCACGGCAACGCGGTGGATCTGCTCAATGATTACGACGCCTCGCTGCAGGCCCTGATCGAAGACATCGACCAGGCACGCGAGCGTGTGCACCTGCTGTACTACCTGATGTTCGACGATGCCGTCGGCGAGGCCATCGTGCAGGCGCTGCAGCGGGCCGCCGCACGCGGGGTGCACTGCCGCGTGCTGCTGGATGCAGTGGGGGCCAAGCGTGGGCTGCGCCACTACCGCCACCGTCTCCAGGCCCTCGGCGTAGATGTGCGCGCGATGCTGCCCGGTGGGCTGCGCTGGCGCCGCAGTGGCCGCATGGACCTGCGCAACCACCGCAAGATCGCGGTGATCGACAACCGCGTCGGCTACATCGGCTCACAGAACCTGGCGCGCGCGCAGTTTGTCGCCGGGTTCCCGAACAAGGAGCTGGTCGCGCGCGTGCGCGGGCCGGTGGTGGCGCACCTGGAAGCGGTGTTCGCCAGCGACTGGTACATGGAAACCGGGCAGCGCCTGGATGTGCTCACCGCGGTGCCGGTATGTTCGGCCGATGTGCCGACCCAACTGCTGCCCAGTGGCCCGGCGTACCCCTTCAGCAACGCGCGCGATGCGGTGAACGCGCTGATCCATCTGGCGCGCCGGCGCATCGTGCTGGTCACGCCGTACTTCGTGCCGGATGAGGCGACCCTGAGTGCGCTGCGCATCGCGGCGCTGTCCGGCGTGCAGGTGCAGCTGATCCTCTCGGCCAGTACCAACCAGCGGTTGACCTCCTGGGCGCAGGAGGCCTACTACGATGAGCTGCTGCGCAGCGGCGTGCGCATCGCGCTGTACGAGCCTCACTTCCTGCATGCCAAGCACCTGACCGTCGATGAAGACATCGCCCTGGTCGGCTCGATCAACCTGGACATCCGCTCGTTCGCGCTCAATGCCGAGATCGGCATGCTCTGTTACGACGCCGGCATGGTGCGCCAGCTGGCGCAGATCGAAGCGGACTATCTGGAACAGTCCCGTCCGCTCGATCTGGCGACGTGGCGCCAGCGGCCGGCGTGGAAGCGCAGCCGCGAAGGCATCGCACGGCTGGCCGATGCGTTGATGTAGCCCGCTGTGACGCACGTGGACAGCCGGTCCACGCGCATCGCCTACAATCGATGCATGACTGCGTCCGATACCCACCGCCAGTGTGATCTGGCCATCGTCGGCGGCGGCGCTGCCGGCGTCCTCGTCGCGCTGCAGGCCCTGCGCCATGCTGCGCGACCGTCACGCATCGTGCTGTTCGAGCCGGCTTCGGCGCTGGCCGAAGGCATCGCCTACGCCACGCCTTGGCCTGAGCACCTGCTCAACGTGCCGGCCGGCAAGATGAGCGGGCTGCCCGATCAGCCTGCGGATTTCCTGGATTACCTGATCGACAGCCAGGCGATTGCCGAGGTACCGCGCGAGGTGCTGGCGGACCAGTTCGTGCCGCGCCGCCATTTCGCCGCTTACCTGCGTGAGCGCCTGGAACAGGCGTGCGAGCGCAGCGTGGCGGCGCTGGAGGTGGTCGAGCAGCCGGTGTTCGGGCTGGAGCCGACCGGCCACGGCGTACAGCTGCGGCTCGACGATGACGTGACGTGGCGCGCGCAGCGCGTGGTGTTGGCCTGTGGCAACAGCATGCGTCCGCTGCCGGTACCCGGTGCCGACGCACTGCCGCCCGCGCAGGCGGTGGAGGCCTGGGACTACGACGGCGTGCGTGTGCTGGCCGGCGACGACGACCTGGCCATCGTCGGCTCGGGCCTGAGCATGGCCGACAGTGTGGTCGCCCTGGCCGCCGCCGGTCACCGCGGGCGCATCTACGTGCTGTCGCGCCATGCGCTGCTGCCGTTGCCACACGCCCACGGCGCGGCGGTCACCTTCGATCCGCAGCCGCTGCTGCCGATGTCGCTGCGCCAGCGCGTGCGGGAGCTGCGCGCGCAGGCCGATGCCGCCGTGGCACAGGGAATCCCCTGGCAGAGCGTGATGGACCGCATCCGGCCGATGGGCCAGGCGTTGTGGCTGAGCCTGGGCGAGGCCGACCAGCGCCGTTTCCTGCGTCACGTGGTGCGCTATTGGGACGTGCACCGCCACCGCATCGCCGAATCGGTGCATGCCCAGGTCAGCGAACTGGAGCGCAGCGGCCAGCTGCAGCGCCACCGGGCCCGGCTGGATACGCTGCTGGTGCAGGAAAGTGGGTTGCAGCTGCACGGCCGCAGCCCGGACGGTGGCCTGCCGCCCCTGACCGTTGGCGCGGTGATCAACGCCACCGGGGTGGAGACCCGCGCGCTGTCCATGCGCAATCCGCTGATCCAGCAGCTGCTGGCGGACGGGCATGCCCGCCCGGGCCCGCACGGCCTTGGGCTGGAGACCACGGTGGACGACGGTGCCCTGATCGATGGCCATGGCCAGCCGCAGCCCGCGATCCGGGTGATCGGCAGCCTGCGCATCGGCACCCTGTGGGAGAGCCTGGCGATTCCGGAACTGCGCGTGCAGGCCGAACAGGCCGCACGCGGCTGAACCCGTTCGATCCGGGCGCCGGGTAACGGCCCGGAGCGCCCCGCCCGAGGGTAAAATGGGGACATGGATGTTTCCCACTTGCTCGACGGGTTGAACCCCGCCCAGCGCGAAGCTGTGTCCGCCCCGCCCGGCCACCATCTGGTGCTTGCCGGTGCCGGTTCCGGCAAGACCCGCGTGCTTATCCACCGCATCGCCTGGCTCAATGAAGTCTGCGGCGTGCCGACCCATGGCATTTTTGCGGTGACCTTCACCAACAAGGCCGCCGGCGAGATGCGTCACCGCATCGACCTGCAGCTGTCGCAGGGCAGCCGAGGTGCCTGGATCGGCACCTTCCACGGCCTGGCTCATCGCCTGCTGCGCCTGCATT
This sequence comes from Stenotrophomonas sp. Steno-Z10-BAI, assembly GCF_056393115.1. Lineage (NCBI taxonomy): Bacteria > Pseudomonadati > Pseudomonadota > Gammaproteobacteria > Lysobacterales > Lysobacteraceae > Stenotrophomonas > Stenotrophomonas sp. Steno-Z10-BAI. The sequence continues at coordinate 79,524 of NZ_JBWJOZ010000009.1, forward strand.
TCCAGGACGCCAAGCTGCCCGACAGCTTCCAGGTGATGGATTCGGACGACCAGCTGCGGCTGGTCAAGCGCGTGGTCCAGCAGCTGGAGATCGATGACGGCAAGTTCCCGCCGAAGCAGATCGCCTGGTGGATCAACGAGCAGAAGGACGAGGGCCGTCGCCCGCAGCATATCCAGCCCGAGCCGCATGACGCGTGGCTGGAAACCATGCGCCAGGCGTATATCGCCTATCAGGAGCGCTGCGACCGCGCCGGTCTGGTCGATTTCGCCGAGCTGCTGCTGCGCGCGCATGAACTGCTGCGCGACAACCCGGCGCTGTTGGCGCACTACCGCTCGCGCTTCCGCGAAATCCTGGTGGACGAGTTCCAGGACACCAACGCCATCCAGTACGCCTTCGTGCGCGTGCTGGCTGGCGATACCGGTCACGTGTTCGTGGTCGGCGACGACGACCAGGCCATCTACGGCTGGCGCGGCGCCAAGGTCGAGAACGTCCAGCGCTTCCTGAAGGATTTCCCGGGTGCGCAGACCGTCCGCCTGGAGCAGAACTACCGTTCCACCGCCAACATCCTCGGTGCGGCGAATGCGGTGATCGCGCACAACCCGGACCGTATCGGCAAGGAGTTGTGGACCGACAGCGGCGACGGTGATCCCATCGATCTGTACGCGGCCTACAACGAGATGGACGAGGCGCGTTACGTGGTCGAGCGCGCGCGCCAGTGGGTGCGCGATGGTGGCAGCTACGGCGACGTCGCCGTGCTCTACCGCAGCAATGCACAGTCGCGTGCCTTCGAAGAAGCGCTGCTCTCCGAGCAGGTGCCGTACCGCGTGTACGGCGGCATGCGCTTCTTCGAACGTGCCGAAATCAAGGATGCGCTGGCGTACCTGCGGTTGATGACCAACCGCAACGATGACGCCGCCTTCGAGCGTGCGGTCAACACGCCGGCGCGTGGTATCGGCGACCGCACCCTGGATGAAGTGCGCCGCTTGGCCCGTACCCACGCGATCTCGCTGTGGGAGGCCACCATGCTGACCACCCAGGGTAATACGCTCGCTGCACGTGCACGCAACGCGCTGGCCGGCTTCCTGGTGCTGGTCAACCAGCTCCAGGCCGAAGCCGACACGATGACCCTGGCCGAACGCATCGACCACGTGCTGATGCGCTCGGGCCTGCGTGAGCACTGGTCCAAGGAAAGCCGCAACGCGCTGGATTCGGAATCGCGCGCCGACAACCTGGACGAACTGGTCTCGGTGGCCTCGCGCTTCGTGCGTCGCGAAGATGACGTCGAAGAAACCCAGGACATGAGCGAGCTGGTCGCCTTCCTCGCCTACGCCTCGCTGGAGGCCGGCGAAGGCCAGGCCCAGGCCGGCGAAGAAGGCGTGCAGCTGATGACGCTGCATGCCGCCAAAGGCCTGGAGTTCCCGCTGGTGTTTCTGGCCGGCATGGAAGACGGCCTGTTCCCGAGCGCGCGCTCGCTCGAAGAAAGCGGCCGGCTGGAAGAAGAACGTCGCCTGGCGTACGTGGGCATCACCCGCGCGCGCCAGAAGCTGGTGCTCTGCTACGCCGAATCGCGCCGTATCCATGGCCAGGACAACTACAACGTGCCCTCGCGCTTCCTGCGCGAGATCCCGCGTGAGCTGGTGAACGAAGTGCGCCCCAAGGTGCAGGTCTCGCGCGGCACCTCGCTGGGCGCCAACCGGGTGATGGGCCACGCCGCGCTGGAAGCACCGCCACTCAAGCTCGGTGCGATGGTCAACCATCCCAAGTTCGGCGAAGGCATGGTCACCGACTACGAAGGCAGCGGCCAGCACGCCCGCGTGCAGGTCGAATTCATCGAGGCCGGCAGCAAGTGGCTGGTGATGGCGTATGCCAATCTGACGGTGCTCTGAGCAGCGCTCGTCATCCGGTAGTGCCGGCCGCTGGCCGGCAGCTGCCTGCTGCGGCGTTGTCGGGAGCCGGCCAGCGGCCGGCACTACAATGGCGCCATCCTCTTCGAGCACGCCCCCGCCATGACCGATTCGCCGCTGCACCTCACCGTCAAGTTGAACGCCAAGCTCCAGCCCGAGCATCGCCATGAGCTGTTCGAAGATCCGCTGGATGCGCTGCTGGGCAGTGCCGAGCTGGGCGAGATCACGGGCGGTGGCACCGCGCTGACCGAAGACGGCGAAGTGGACTACGGCGATATCGAGGTCGCGTTGAACGATCCGGCCTCGCTGCCTGGCGTGATCGAACTGCTGGAGCAGCTGGGTGCGCCGAAGGGTTCGCTGATCCAGCGCGGCGGCGCTCCCGATCAGCCGTTCGGCGTCACGGAAGGCCTGGCGTTGTATCTCAACGGCACCGACCTGCCCGATGAGGTCTACGAACAGTGTGATTCGAACTATGTGTTCGAACAGATTGTCGAGCGCATCGACGGCCACGGCGAGATCTGCAGCTGGTGGCAGGGCCCGACCGAGACGGCGCTGTATCTGTATGGCGCCTCGTTCGACACCCTGCACGCGCGCATCGCCGATCTGCTGGCGAGCTACCCGCTGTGCCAGGGCGCGCGTGTGGTGCGTACCGCCTGATCAGCAGTCTGGCGCGTGGCCTGCTGCATAGCGCAGGCCACGGCGCAGCTGCGCCCGCACATTCGGGTCGGCATACACCGCGGCATCGTGGCCCAGCCCGGTGTGCCAGCTGCGGCCGCCATCGAAGGGCCGGCACGGTGTCCGTGTCCGTCCTGCGCTGCAGCACAGGCAGCGCATGCCTGCGCTATCCGCGTTGTGGTGGGCCAGGGCGTCTCGCTTCATCCCCGATCGCCCCCGGCTCATCCCGGATTTCACACAGTTCGTCGCGTGCCGCTTGTCGCTGCCCCGGCCGGCGCCCAGAGTCTGCCCCTGTCCGCTGGGAGCGCACTCGTGAACAAGGGAATTCCGTATCTGCTTGCTGCACTGGTTCTGCTGACATGGTCGGCAGGCTGGGCCGAGCCGGTGCTGGCCCTGGTCCAGCACGCGCAGACCTGCCTGGCCGACGGTGGCGACTTCGATCTGCTGCGCCTGCGCTGCCAGCCGCAGCCCAGCGGGGTGTGCATCGGCCAGGCAACGCTGTGGTTCTGGCTGAGTGGCATCGTCTTCGCACTGGTGGCGCTGTTGGGCACGCGACGCGGCATGCACTGACACGCGAGCGGCCAACCGGCATCATCACCCTCTGTCTGAGGGAGGCCACATGGGTCCGAGCGAAAAGGAAAAAATGTTGTCCGGGCTGCCCTACCGCCCCGGTGATCCGGCGCTGCAGGCGGACATGGCCGCGGCCAAGGTGTGGATGGTCCGTTACAACGCCGCCCTGGCCGAAACCCCGGCCGTGCGCCGCGCGCTGTTGCGCGAGCAGCTCGGTGCGGTCGGCGAGGGTGCGGTGATCCGGCCGCCATTCCACTGCGATTACGGCTACAACATCCGCCTGGGGCAGGGCGTGTTCCTCAACTACAACTGCGTGATCCTGGACGTGGCCGAGGTCAGCATCGGCGATGGCACCCAGATCGGTCCGGCAGTGCAGCTCTATGCCGCCGATCATCCGCGTGATCCGCAGGCACGGGCTGAAGGCCTGGAGTCGGCCAAGCCGGTCCGGATCGGGCGCAATGTCTGGATCGGGGGCGGCGCGATCGTGTTGCCCGGCGTCACCATCGGCGATGACGCGGTGGTGGGTGCGGGCAGTGTGGTCACCCGCGATGTGCCGGCGGGCGCGACCGTGGTGGGCAATCCGGCGCGGAGGGTGCCTGCGCGCGCCCACGGCGATTGATCCAACTCAAGGCACCGCGTCCACATCGGGTGTGCAATGGTGATGTTCCCATTGCCCACCCCAAGGAGCTCTGCCATGTACAAGCGCATCCTGATTGCCACCGATGGTTCGGAGCTGGCCGAGAAAGGCCTGGCCAAGGGCCTGGAGCTGGCCAAGGACCTCGATGCCGAGGTCGATATCGTGACCGTCTCCGAGCCATGGGCCGTCGGTATGTACGACGCGATGGGCTGGAGCGTGGGCTACATGAACACGCCCGAATACAAAGCCGACCGCGAAGAGACCGCGCAGAAGGTGCTGCAGCCGGCCAAGGCCGCCGCGGAAGCGCAGGGCCTGCGTACGGCGACCGTGCACGTGTTGGACCGCTACGCCGCGGACGGCATCATCGATACCGCCACCGAACGCGGCAGCGACCTGATCGTGATGACCTCGCATGGCCGCCGAGGCGTGACCCGCGTGCTGCTCGGCAGCCAGACCGCCGAAGTGCTGGCACGCAGCACGGTACCGGTGCTGGTCATCCGATAACGGGAAAGCGGTAGTGCCGGCCGCTGGCCGGCAATGCCCCTCAATCGCGCAGTTTCAACGTCTGCGATTCATCCAGCGTGCCGTCGGGCTGCAGCACCACATAGCGCTCACCCTGACGGTCGAACAGGACCGGGATCGGATCGCGGAACAGCGGGCGGCGCACGAAGCGCAGCTGCCAGCCGAAATGCTCAAGCGTCTCCACTGCCTGGCGCTGCTCTGCAGTGAGGCCGGCGCGCAGTTCAGCCGGATTCGGATCGTGGCGGCGTTCGGGTGTCGTCATCGAGCGTGGGCAAGCGGGGACGGGGGGCAGCGCCTTGCCGGCCCCGTGCGGTCACGGGGCAGCAGTGCGGTCGACGCCCGGGATCACCAGCTGTAGAGCTTCCAGTACACCGGCGAGACGCCGTCCTTGTCGCTGTCCATGCGGCCATCGCCGTTCTGGTCGTACATGTAGAACGGGGCACCGCGCGACGGGGTCACCTTGACCATCCGCAACTGGCCGCCGACCCGGTATTCCTCGATGGTGTCGCCGTTGTCCTGCACCGTCTTGACCACATCGGCGCCAGTGACATCGACCGGGGGCCTGCCGCCGCCACCGGTGGCACAGCCAGCCAGCGCGAGCACGCCTGCGAGCAACAGAATCTTCATGGGCCGGGAGTCCTTGGGCGAAGAGGGCCTGATTATGCCCGATGGATCGTGAGGCCGGTGCCGACGACGGTCAGGGCCGGGCGCGTAGAATCGTCATATGAGCCGATTAGTCCTGATTGACGGGTCCAGTTACCTGTATCGCGCGTTCCACGCGCTTCCGCCGCTGACCAACGCACACGGTGAACCCACCGGCGCGCTGTTCGGTGTGGTCAACATGCTGCGCGCCACCCTGAAGGAGCGCCCCGAGTACGTCGCCTTCGTGGTCGATGCGCCCGGCAAGACCTTCCGTGACGACCTGTATGCCGACTACAAGGCCAACCGCCCGCCGATGCCCGACGACCTGCGCCCGCAGATCGAGCCGATGTGCCGCATCGTCGAGGCGCTGGGCCTGAGCATCCTGCGCATCCCCGGCGTGGAAGCCGATGATGTGATCGGCACGCTGGCCCTGCAGGGTCACCGCGATGGCCTGCAGGTGACCATTTCCACCGGCGACAAGGACTTCGCCCAGCTGGTCCGCCCGGGTATCGAGCTGGTCAACACCATGACCGGCAGCCGCATGGATTCGGACGCGGCGGTGATGGAGAAGTTCGGCGTGCGCGCCGACCAGATCGTCGACCTGCTGGCACTGATGGGCGACGCTGTGGACAACGTGCCCGGCGTGGAAAAGTGCGGCCCTAAGACCGCCGCCAAGTGGTTGGCCGAATACCAGCACCTGGATGGCGTGATCGCCGCGGCCCCGACCATGAAGGGCAAGATCGGCGAGAACCTGCGCGCGGCGGTGGAGCGCCTGCCGCTCAACCGCGAGCTGGTCACGATCCGCACCGACGTACCGCTGGAGGTGTCGGCGCAGACGCTGCCGCTGCGCGAGCCGGACGTGCCGTCGCTGAGCGAGCTGTACCTGCGTTACGGCTTCACCCAGGCGCTCAAGGAGCTGGGCGGCCCCGTGCCGGCCCCGGCCGCTGCCAGCGATGCCCCCCCGGTCAGCCTGCGTGGCACCGCGGCCGGCTACGCGCGTGCTACGCCGGATGAGGCGGTGGTGCCGGTCGACCCGGCGCTGTCCGCCCCCGGCGAGTACGAGATGGTGCTGACCAGCGAGCAGCTCGACGCCTGGGTGCAGCGCCTGGCCGATGCCGAGCTGATCTCCTTCGATACCGAGACCGACGCGCTGGACGCCATGCGCGCCAACCTGGTCGGCATCAGCCTGGCGGTCGAGCCGGGCCGGGCCGCCTATATCCCGGTCGGCCACGATTACCCCGGCGCGCCGGCCCAGCTGCCGCCTGAGCAGGTACTGGCGGCGTTGCGCCCGGCGCTGGAAGACCCCTCCAAGAAGAAGCTTGGCCAGCACGGCAAGTACGACCTGCACGTGCTGCGCCGCCACGGCGTGAACGTGCAGGGGTACCACGACGACACCATGCTGGAGAGCTTCGTGCTCAATTCCACCGCCACGCGCCATGACATGGACTCGCTGGCGATGCGCTACCTGGGCTACACCACGATCAAGTTCGAGGAGGTGGCCGGCAAGGGCGCCAAACAGATCTCGTTCTCGCAGGTGGGCCTGGACGAAGCCTGCCGCTACGCCGCCGAAGATGCCGACGTGACCCTGCGCCTGCACCACGCGCTGCAGCCACAGCTGCAGGCCACGCCCTCGCTGGACAGCGTCTACCGTGACATCGAGATGCCGCTGGTGCCGGTGTTGACCCGCATCGAAGCCAATGGCGTGCACATCGACATGGCCGAGTTGCGCCGGCAGAGCCAGGACCTGGGCTCACGCATGCTGGCCGCCCAGCAGAAAGCCACCGAGCTGGCCGGGCGCACCTTCAACCTGGATTCGCCCAAGCAGCTGCAGGCCGTGCTGTTCGACGAGCTGCAGCTGCCGGCGCTGGTGAAGACCCCCAAGGGCCAGCCCAGCACCAACGAAGAGGCACTGGAGGCGATCGCCGAGCAGCACGAGCTGCCGCGGGTGATCCTGGAGTACCGCGGGCTGGCCAAGCTGCGCAGCACCTACACCGACAAGCTGCCGGAGATGATCAACCAGGACACCGGGCGGGTACACACCAGCTACCACCAGTCCGGCGCCGCCACCGGCCGGCTGTCCTCCTCGGACCCGAACCTGCAGAACATCCCGATCCGCACCGAGGATGGCCGTCGCATCCGCCGCGCCTTCGTGGCCCCGCCGGGCCGCAAGATCCTGGCCTGCGACTACTCGCAGATCGAGCTGCGGATCATGGCCCACCTCTCCGAGGACCCCGGCCTGGTGCGGGCCTTCGAGCAGGGCGTGGACGTGCACCGGGCGACGGCGGCGGAAGTCTTCAGCCGCTCCCTGGAGGAGGTGACCTCCAACGAGCGCCGGGCCGCCAAGGCGATCAACTTCGGCCTGATGTACGGCATGAGCGCGTTCGGGCTGGCCCGCAACCTGGGCATCGACCGCGGCCAGGCCCAGGATTACGTGGCGCTGTACTTCAGCCGCTACCCGGGCGTGCGCGATTTCATGGAGCGGATGCGCCAGCAGGCCCGCGAACAGGGCTATGTGGAAACCCTGTTCGGCCGCCGCCTGTACCTGAACGACATCAACGCCCGCAACCAGGGCCTGCGGGCCGGTGCTGAACGGGCCGCGATCAACGCCCCGATGCAGGGCACCGCGGCGGACATCATCAAGCGCGCCATGGTGAAGGTGGACAGCTGGCTGGAGGATCACAGCGACCAGGCCAAGATGATTCTGCAGGTGCACGATGAACTCGTCTTTGAAACCGAAAGTAGTTTCCTCGATACCTTGCGTTTGAAAGTCGTGGAACTGATGTCCTCGGCCGCCGAACTGCGTGTGCGGCTGGTGGTGGATGCGGGCGTGGGCGACAACTGGGATGAGGCGCATTGAGGCCTGAATCACAGTCAAAAGGCTGAATTGGTTCAGTGCGCCACGATAATCTGACTGTTGGATGAATGTTTCTGGGAGGAGGTCCGGATTAATTGGGCCCCTTCACGAACTATCAATGTTCGGAGTGCTTTTATAGACCTCGACAGGCGCAATGCCTGTTGTGGATCTCTCCCATCCCCTGGAGCAGATCTCGGAACGGGGGCTCCTCCCCAAGCGCCCGTTCCCCGGCCCCGCTAACCTCCCCCTGGTTGGCGGGGCTTTTTATTTGTGGCGCCGGAAAACGGCCATCCACGCCGTCAGGCCATTGCCTCGCGCCGGGTGCCGGCCCATGCTGGCCGGACCAGTTCGGGGAGAGGCAATGAGCGACCTGTTTGCATTGGCCATGCCGTGGTGGGAATTCATCCTGCGCGCGGTGGTGGTGTACGCGGTGGTACTGGGGATGGTCCGGCTCTCCGGCAAGCGTGCGCTGGGCCAGATCACCCCGTTCGATGTGTTGCTGATCGTGCTGCTGGGCAACGCGGTGCAGAACGCGCTGCTCGGCGAAGACACCTCCCTGGGCGGCGGGCTGCTGCTGGCGGCGACCCTGATTTCGATCAACTACGGCGTGGGTTGGCTCAGCACGCGCAGCCGGCGCGTGGAAACGCTGGTCGAAGGCGAGCCGATCCTGATCGCCCGCGATGGCAAGGTGCTCGATTCCGTGCTCAAGCGTGAGCTCGTCACCCCGGCCGATCTGGACGCAGCGATGCGTCAGCAGGGCTGCCTGTCCATCGACGATGTCGCCCTGGCGGTGCTGGAGATCAACGGGCACATCACGATCGTGCCGAAGAAATAACGGGGACGGAGGTAGTTAAGCGCGTGCGCTTAACTACCTCCGTCCCCGTTAGAGCCAGTCGCGCGGGACGAGGTAATCCGCCAAACGCGCCTCATCGCTGCCGGCCTCCGGCTGGAAGCCATACTCCCAGCGCACGCGCGGGGGCAGGCTCATCAGGATGCTCTCGCTGCGCCCACCGCTCTGCAGCCCGAACAGGGTGCCGCGGTCGTAGACCAGGTTGAACTCGACATAGCGGCCGCGCCGGTACAGCTGGAACTCGCGTTCGCGCTCGCCGTACGGCGTGTCCTTGCGGCGCTCGACCAGCGGCAGATAGGCATCCAGGAAACCATCGCCGACCGCACGCAGATAGGCGAAATCACGCTCGAAATCGCCATGCAGGTCGTCGAAGAACAACCCGCCCACGCCACGCGTCTCATTGCGGTGGCGCAGGAAGAAATACTCATCGCACCAGCGCTTGTGCGCCGCATAGCGCTCTTCGCCGAAGGGCGCGCACAGATCGTGCGCCACCTGATGCCAGTGCCGCACGTCGTCGTCGATCGGGTAGAACGGGGTGAGGTCGAAGCCACCGCCGAACCAGGACGCCACCGCCACGCCATCGCGCTCGGCGCGGAAGTAACGCACGTTGGCATGGGTGGTCGGGAGGTAGGGATTGGCCGGATGGAACACCAGCGAGACGCCGGTCGCGCGCCATGACGCACCGGCCAACTCCGGCCGGTTCGCCGAGGCCGATGGCGGCAGGCGCGTGCCGGCCACATCGGAGAACCCGATCCCGGCCTGCTCGAACACGGCGCCATCGCGCAGGATGCGGGTCCGGCCACCGCCGCCCTCCGCGCGCTGCCAGAGATCTTCGGTGAAGCGGGCCTGGCCGTCGGCGGTTTCAATCGCCGCACAGATGCGGTCCTGCAGGTCGGTCAGATACGCGCGGACGCGGTCGAAGTCGTTCATGGGCGCTACTTTACCGCAGGCCGGTGCACGGCCTGCGTGTGCTCACTGGCGCTCAGTGGCCGCTTTTGCGGGTGCTGCTCTTGCTGTTCTTCGCCGGGGCGGGCGCCTCGGCCGGTGCTTCGTCGCCTGCCTCGGCATCGGGCTCGGCTGCCATGCGTTCGGCGATCTGTTCCAGGCCGGCACTGACCTGCATCAGCCCCCAGTTGCGGGTCGCGTGCACATCGCAGGCCACGTGGGTGCCTTTGCCATCCTTGGCACAGATCGAGGCCATCTGCGCGGGCAGCTGCTCGTCACCGGTGTGCTCGTAGACGGTGGCCAGGTTCTCGCAGCCTTCGCGTACGCCGGCGGTGCACAGCGTCCTGTAGAACGGCGCCGCCTCGGCCCAGCGATTGCGCAGCGCCAGCTGATGACCGGCGGCATTGCAGCCCTGCAGCTTGCCCGCCGCACAGCACGCCTGGGCACCGCCCTCGCGGCCCAGCGTCGGGCAATCCTGCGGCAGCGGGGTTTCGACGAAAACCACCGGTGCACTGCACTGCTGGGCTTCGCCGGTGCGCTCGTAGTAGCTGAAGCGGTTCCAGCTGTCCATGCCGATCAGGTTGCCGTTGGCCAGGCGCTTGAACACGAAGTCGTCGCCCTGGTCATGGCGCACACGGATGTCGCCATCGACCAGCCGCGCGCGCAGCTTGCCGCCGAAGCCGCTGTCGATCATGCCGCCATCGCCGAACGGCAGATGGTCCATCAGGCCCTAGCTGGCGACATAGCTGCCGCAGGGCAGGGCGGTGGCTGCCACCGGGGTCAGTGCCCTGGCATCCAGCGTGGTCAGCGGCGCTGCACGCTCACAGGCGCGCGGGTCCTTGCCCACGGTGCACGCCCGCTGCAGTGCATCGCGGGCCGGGATCAGGCGGCTGGCGTCCCACAACGCCTCGGCAGCGTTGGCGCAGAACGTGCCGCCGGTCTGTGCCCGGCACAGGGTGGTGATCTCATCGAGCTGCGCGGCCGGCAGCGGTGACGCCTTGGCTGCGCTGAGCCCGCCAAGCAGCGCCTTGGCCAAGGCTTGCCCCATGGCATCGCGCGCGGCCTCCAGACAGGCGGCCTGGTCGTACGCCGCGGACGCGGGTTTGCAGACCTCCGGCTCAGGCAGCTCCGGAGCATCGTCCTGGGTCGCCGCCACCGTCCTGGCCTCGCGCGCCTCGGATTGGAAATTGGCCAGCAGACGCTTGCAGGCGGCCGGCACATCCTCACGGCACCACTGCCGCAGGCGGTCGTTGCTGGCGAAGAGCGTGTCGTTCAGGCAGGTACCGATCTCGGCCCGGCACGATCCGGGCGGGAACATCGCGGCGGGGCGACAGCTGGCCGCCTTCTGCAGGCGGTACGTATTGAAGCGATCGCTGAGCCGCCGACCGCTGTCTTCCAGGGTCAGCGAGCCGACGCCGCCGTTGTCCAGGTCGGCCAGCTTCAGCTCGTCGCCGAGGCGGCTGAGCACGTACGGCTCCGGTGCCCGCCCGGGAATCTGCCGCACGCCCTCGTTCGCGCTGTGCAGGGTCAGCGTGGTGCCGGTGTCCTCGGACACGAACATGCCGCACACCATCGTCTGCGTGGCCGCGGCCGCCGGCAGGCTGACCGCCGTGAGCAGGGTGAACAGGGTCGTGCGCCAGCCGTGGCGGCGCAGAAGGGGGAGGGAAACAGTCACACGATCATCCTTGCAGGTCGTGCAGCGCACCGTGGCGCTGCGGGAAATATCTCAGCGGCGGAACAGTGCACGCACATCGGGCGCGCACAGGCGCACGATCAGCCAGCCATGCAGCACGGCGAACGCTGCAGCGGTCAGGCCCATCAGTACGCCCCAGATCACGCGCAGTACCCGCAGGTCTCTGCGCAGTTGCAGTATCTCCAGCGAATAGGTCTCCGCCGGAAGCTGCGCCAGCAGGTGGCGGAAGGCATCGTCGACGCCCCAGACCACCACCCCATTGAGCACGGCCGTGATGGCGAGCAGCGCCACGAACGATCCCCACGCCCAGCGCCAGCGCCGCAGCATGCCCCAGCACGCCAGGACGCCCACCAGGCTCGATACGCACAGCAGCACGTTGGCGAGCACCGGGTGGGTGAGCAGCCAATGCACCCAGCCGGGCAGCCAGTGCAGGTTTTCATCGGTCAGCAGCGCCTGCAGCGCCTCCGAGCCCGACAGGGGTATCGCAATCAGTGCCAGCACCGCCCACAGCGCGGCCGTGACCAGGCAGACCAGCAGCACGGACTTGAGCAGGGGGGCGAGAAATCCAGGCGCACCCTCCCCGCTGGGGTGTGGCGTGCAGGAAGGCAATGGCGGGGGAAGCGACGCTGACATCCGGTGTCCTGGTTGGGCAGGCCGCGACGTCTAGGTCGCAGCCACCGCGGTCGCGGCCGCGGGCAGGATATGGTCTGCGCTCAACGGTGCCAAGCGCAGGCCATGCGGCGGGCGCAGCGGCACCCACGCAAGTTCGGCGATTTCCGCGTGCGCGCGCGGCGAACCGGTGACCGTCACCAGGTAAACATTGGCCCGCACGCGGTGCCCGGTTTCGTGCACCGCCCAGGCCTCGAACCGGCCCAGCGGCACGGCAGTGGCCGGGTCCAACGTGACCCCGAGTTCCTCCTTGAGCTCGCGCGCCAAGGCAACCAACGGTGCTTCACCGGGCTCGGGCTTGCCGCCGGGTTGGATGAAGGTCTCCGAGCCCTGTTTGCGCACCACCAGCACGCGGCCGCCGGCATCGAAAACGACCGCGGCGACGATATCGATCGTCGCCGCGGCGTGCTGCACGTCAGTGGGGACCGACGTCATCGCTGGATTACTTCAGGTTCTCTTCGAACAGCTTGAGGATGCGCTTGTACTGGTCCAGCCAGGAATCGGCACGCACATAGCCGTGGCGTTCCAGCGGGTACGGCGCGATCGTCCAGTTGTCCTTGTGCAGCTCGATCAGCTTCTGGGTGAGGTTGACCGAGTCCTGGAAGAACACGTTGTCGTCCATCATCCCGTGCGCGATCAGCAGGTGATCCTGCAGGCCGTCGGCGTATTCGATCGGCGACGACTTGCGGTACGCCTCCGGGTCGATGTCCGGGGTGTTGAGGATGTTGGCGGTGTAGCCGTGGTTGTACTGGTGCCAGTCGACCACCGGGCGCAGCGCGGCGCCGGCCTTGAACGTGCCCGGCGAGCGGAACAGCGCCATGAAGGTCATGAAGCCGCCGTAGGAACCGCCGTAGATGCCGGCGTGGTCACGGTCGCCCTGCTTGGTGGCGACCAGCCAGTCCAGGCCGTCCTTGTAATCTTCCAGTTCCGGGTGGCCCATGTTGCGGTAGATCGCCGTGCGCCAGTCACGGCCGTAGCCGGCGCTGCCGCGGTAATCCATGTCCAGCACCACGTAGCCCTTCTGCACCAGCAGGTTGTGGAACATCTGCTCGCGGAAGTAGGCCGGGTACTGCTGGTGCACGTTCTGCAGATAGCCGGCGCCGTGCACGAACATGGCGATCGGGTACTGCTTGCCCGGCTCGAAGGTCTCCGGGCCGTAGTACTTGGCCCAGACCACGCCGGCGCCGTGCTTGGACGGTACCTGCACCAGCTTGGGCTGGATCCACTCGCGCGCCTTGAACTCGGCGGTGCGGGTGTCGGTCAGCACCTTGGCCTGGCCACCGGCGGCGGGCACCACGGCCAGCTGGGTCGGCAGGTAGGCGCCGGAGTAACGCACCAGCAGCTGCTGGCCGTCCGGGGACAGCGAGAAGTCTTCCACGCCGTTGAGCGCGGTCAGCTCACGCACCTGCTTGCTGGCGGTGTCCACCGCGCACACTTCGTAATCGCCCGGCGATTGCTGGTTGCACAGGAAGTAGAAGCCGCGGCCGTCGGCGCTGGGCACCGGCATCGAGGTTTCCCACTTGCCACCGGTCAGTGCCTGCGGCTTGGCCGTGCCCTGCTGGGTGTACAGGTGCGAATAGCCGGATTCTTCGGACAGCAGCCACAGCGTACGGTTGTCGTTGGACCAGCCGAAATCGTTGAAGCTCCAGTTGATCCAGGCGCTGTCGGTCAGGCGATGACGCGTCTCCAGCTTGGCGCTGGACGGGGTCACGCTGGCGATCCAGCGGTCCTTGTTGTCGTTGGCGCGCAGCATGATCGCGGCCTGCTGGCCATCGGCGCTCCAGCGGATGCCGGGCGCGCCAGGGCCACCGAGTACTTCCACCGGGCGGTTGCCCTTCAGGGCGTCCTTGCCGGCGGCCTTGCGCAGCGCGGCCAGCGGGTCAGTGCCGATGCCCGGCAGGCCGTCCAGCGACAGCGGCCTGACCGTGCCGGCCACGGCATCGACCAGCCACAGCGCGTTCGGTTCCGGGTCGTTGCGGCCCACGCGGGTGCGGGTGTCCTCGAACTCTTCGTAACCCGATTCGGTCACGTACTTGGGCATCTTGCCGCCGCGGCCTTCATCGAAGCTCTTCGGCTTGGTGACCACGATCAAGGTGCGCGCATCGGGTGAGAGCACGCTGTCGACGATCTCCACATCCGCGCCCAGATACACCGGGCCCGGCGCGCGGGTGCCATCGGCGCGACGCCAGCTGGCTTCCTGCGCCTTGAGTGCCTCGCGCTGGGCGCGGTCGTTGCGCAGCGTGGCCAGGGTGCGCAGCTGCTGCTCGCGCAGGGTATCGGCCTTGGGCGCGTCGTCCGGATTCTTCTCGGCCTTCAGGCTGGCGACCTGCTGCACGCCGGCGGCGGCGGTCCAATGGAACCAGTTCTGGCCGGTGCGCCAGATCACGCCGCCGTCGCGGGCGAAATTGACCGCGCCGGACTTCTCGGTGCTGCGGGTCAGCTGGCTCAGCGCGCCGCTGCGCAGGTCGCGCACGAACACATCGCCATTGCGCACGAAGGCCGAGCGCTGGCGCGCGCTGTCGTAGACCGGGCTGTCCACATCCAGGGTGCCGCGCTGGTCATCGCCAACCTGTGCGGCCACACCGCCGGCGACCGGCTGGCGGAAGGTATCGCGCACCGGGCTGCCGTTGCGCTTGAGCTGGTACTCGACCTGCTGGCTGTTCCAGGACCACCACGCGCTCTCGACCGGCGGACCGATCCAGTCCGGGTCGGCCATGGCCTGCTCGATGGTGATCGGCGTCGGCGCCGCATGGGCAGCACCGCCGAGGGCGGCGAGCAGCAACAGGGACAACGGCAGCGTTCTGGGCATTGCGGGCGGCACCAATGAGGAAAACCCGGCAAGCGTAGCAGCCGCAAGGGTCGCGGGAAGGGGCCACAGGTCATGGCACCGGCCCATGGCCGGGATCGGCAAAGTCGTCCCGCCAGTGATGCTTCCACGCGCGGCGAAGGGCGATCCCGACCTGCGCCCGGACGGCGCAGGCCTTGCGCTGCCTTGCCCCGCCCCCCGCAGGGCAGCAGCGCGTCGACAGCCCGGAACCGGCTCTACGGTGGCCATGAACCCCGGGGTTCACGGGAGACATCCCTTTCAAGGAGCGATTCGATGTTCAAGACGATCACGCGCGTGACCGTGCTGGCCGGTGCCGCCGCGCCTGCGACAAAGTGAAGCAGCGCGTCACCGGGTCGCATGTGCCTTTCACGGATACAGGCCCAGACTGGTGCGGATTTCAGAGCCAGTCGGAGGCGTCTCTTGGACGCGTTGTTGTTGTCCCGGATCCAGTTCGGGTTCGTCATCAGTTTCCATGTGCTGTTCCCGGCCTTCACGATCGGTACCGCCAGCTGGCTGGCCTTTGTCGAATCGCGCTGGCTGCGCACCGGCAATCCGGTCTGGCGCGAGCTGTATTTCTTCTGGCAGAAGATCTTCGCGGTCTCCTTCGGCATGGGCGTGGTCAGCGGCATCGTCATGGCCTTCCAGTTCGGCACCAACTGGCCACGGCTGAGCGAGGTCGCCGGCACGGTGATCGGCCCGCTGCTGACCTATGAAGTGCTCACCGCGTTCTTCCTGGAAGCCAGCTTCCTGGGCGTGATGATGTTCGGCTGGGGCAAGGTCTCGCCGCGCCTGCATTTCTTCTCCACCTGCATGGTGGCGCTGGGCACGCTGGTCTCCACATTCTGGATCCTGTCCTCCAACAGCTGGCTGCAGACGCCGGCCGGTTACGCGATGGTCGATGGCATCGTGCACCCGCAGAACTGGTGGCAGATCGTCTTCAACCCGTCCTTCCCGTACCGCTTGGCGCACATGGCCCTGGGCTCGTTCATCACCACCTGCTTCGTGATTGGCGGTGTGGGCGCGTGGTACCTGCGCAAGGACGTGCACCGCGAAGCCGGGCGCAAGATGCTGCTGGCGGCGGTGGGCTTCGCCGCGCTGACGGTGCCGGTACAGATCTTCGTCGGCGACATGCATGGCCTGAACACCCTCAAGCACCAGCCGATGAAGATCGCGGCGATGGAAGCGCACTGGCATTCCGAAGGCGAGGGCAAGGGCGTGCCGCTGGTGGTGTTCGCGGTGCCCAATGAAAAGGCCGAGCGCAACGACTACGAAATCGCGATCCCGCGCCTGGGCAGCCTGATCCTCACCCATTCGCTGGACGGCACCTTCGATCCGCTCACCTCGGTGCCTGCCAGCGACCGGCCGCCGGTGGTGCCGGTGTTCTTCGCGTTCCGGGTGATGGTCGGGCTGGGCACGCTGATGCTGCTGCTGGCCTGGGTCTCGGCGTTCCAGTGGTGGCGCGGCAAGCTGCTGCAGTCGCGCTGGTTGATCCGCGGCTGGAACTGGATGCTGCCCAGCGGCTTCATCGCGCTGATTTCCGGCTGGTTCGTGACCGAGATGGGCCGGCAACCGTGGGTGGTCTATGGTGTGCTGCGCACGGCCGACGCCGTGGGTCCGCAGAGTGCGTGGATGACGGCGCTCTCGCTGGGCGTGTACATCGTCGGCTATGCGTTCGTGTTCGGCTGGGGCGTCTGGTACCTGGTGAAGATCATCCGCACCGGTCCCAAGCCGCATGACCCGGCCCCGGCGCTGGATGCCGGCAGCCACACCCCGGCGCGGCCGCTGTCCGGTGCCGATGAACCGCTGGAGGAGCGCTGAGATGGAGATGACGATCTGGCTGCCGGTGGCATGGTTCGCGGTGATCGGCTTTGGTGTGTTGATGTACGTGGTGCTGGATGGCTTCGTGCTCGGCATCGGGATCCTCGCGCCGATGGCCGAGGATGAGGAGCAGCTCGACATCATGATGAATACCGCCGCCCCCATCTGGGACGGCAACGAAACCTGGCTGGTGCTGGGCGGGGCCGGGCTGATGGCCGCCTTCCCGAAGGCCTACGCCGCGCTGCTGTCGGCGCTGTACCTGCCGGTCCTGTTGCTGGTGGTCGCGCTGGTGTTCCGCGGCGTGGCTTTCGAGTTCCGCTTCAAGGCGCACCGCTCGCGCAAGCTGTGGAGCGTGGCCTTCGGCCTGGGTTCGCTGCTGGCCGCCTTCGCGCAGGGCGTGATCCTCGGCGCACTCGTGCAGGGCCTGCAGGTCGTGGATGGCCGTTATGTGGGCGGCGCGTTCAGCTGGTTCAGCCCGTTCTCGATGTTGACCGGCGCAGCCGTGGTATTCGGCTACGCGCTGCTCGGCAGTACCTGGTTGATCCTCAAGACCGAGGGCCGCGAGCAGACCTTCGCGCGCACCTTGACCCGCCCGCTGGTGGTGGCGGTGATCGTGTTCATGGGCCTGGTGAGCGCATGGTTGCCGTTCCTGGATTCGCGCTTGATGGCGCGCTGGTTCAGCGATGGCAACTTCTGGTGGCTCTCGCCGGTGCCCTTGCTGACGTTGGCCGTGGCCACCGCGCTGTGGCGCAGCGCGATGCACCCCAAGCGCGATCTGCCGCCGTTCCTGTTGACGCTGGCCCTGTTCGTGCTCGGCTTCATCGGCCTGGTGCTGGGCATGTGGCCGTACCTGCTGCCGCCGAGCATGACGTTGTGGCAGGCCGCTGCGCCGGCATCGTCGCTGAGCTTCAGCCTGGTCGGGCTGGTGATCCTGCTGCCGGTGATCCTGGGCTATACGGCGTGGTCGTACCGGGTGTTCCGCGGCAAGGTGCGGGCGGATGTGGGGTATCACTGAGGAAAGCGCGGTGGCTATTCCCGGTTCCGTGTGGGCGAGGGCGGTCAGACCCTGCTCGGACGCGCCGTAAACCCATCCATGGGGGCTCGTGAGCGGCATCCATGCCGCTCCAACGGTCCCTGCAGGGTCTGACCGCCCTCGCCCGGCAGAGTCTGCGTCGTCGGTTGGAAAAAGCCAACCGTAAAAGAAGGGTCAAAGGCAGCCGACCAGCGGTCGGCACTACAGGGGCCTGCAGCCGGCGAAGGGAACGACAGCCGCCGCGAACTCAGCCGTGCAGCCCCTCGATCTCCACCAGCAGCTCCGCACGGCACACTTCGGCGTGCAACACCACGAACGGCGGCGCCGTCGGCAGCGCCGCCATCTGCGCCGCCACCGCCGCCATATCCTCCGCGCGCCGCACATACACCTTCAGCACCGAGGTCGAACCCAACGCCGGCGACAGCGACGGCCGCTGACCGCGCGCCGTATCCACCAGACTCTGCAGATTCCTCAGCGTCTCCCGCAACTGCTCATCCACCGCCCCCGTGTGCTGCGACACATGCCCCACGATCGCCGCCGTTCCCGACTGCAGCAACGGCAGGCCTGTGGCCAACGGCGGCAGCAACGCCCGCGAAAAACTCGGCGACTGCGGCCCGTACTGGCGTGGATAACGGAACGCGCTCACCTGGCGCGGATTCTCCAGCGGCTGGCCCGGCTCGCGCGCCGCCAGCCAATACACCTGCAGCCGGCGCTCACCGTCGAAACGACCAATGCAGGTCGCCGCCGGCAGTGCGGCTTCATCCAGTTCACGCAGGCCCCGCACGCGGCCCACGCAGAAACGTCGGTAGCGTTCATCGTCGCCATCGCCCTCGGTCACCGCGTCCAGATAGTTCCAGGTGCGCAGCAGATGCGGATAGCCGCAGCGCGACAGGAACGCGCTCATCCGCGCATAGGCCTCGGCCGCGGCCGACTCGATATCGCTGTCGACCTCGTCAATCTCCAGCACCCCGAACAGCAGGCTGTCGGTGTGCGACCAGCGCACCCCCTCGGTGGTGCCGTGCGCGACCGGCGTGCCGCCACGCCAGACCTCGATCTGCGCCGGGCCCTGCTCGGCCAGCGGTACCTGCAGCCAGCGCGGGTCATCCAGCGCGGCGTGGGGCAGGCCGAAGCCGAACACGGCCAGCGTCTGCGGGTCGGCCAGCGCGGCATCGCGCTGCGCGGCCGGGACGTAGGCCACATGGAACAACGCAGGTCCGGAGGAGGGAATAGCGACTGCCGGAGCTGTTGCGTTGTCGATCATGTTGCTCATTTCAGGATGTGAATGCTGCCAGTGCCGAGAGTGTCATGATAGCGTGCGCTCCTTTCTCGGTACCGCCACCGGTGCCAGGCGATGTCGACGGCCTTCTCTTGGTACCCATCCATCACGTTGGCGGGAATGATTGAGTTTTCTGTAATTGATTGGGCGGCGTGGGCGCCGGGCATCACCACCCGCGAGCAGTGGCAGGCGTGGGCGAAGGCCCCCTGGCTGCCAACCGGTGAGGACACCCCGGCACTGTCCGAAGTGCCGGCCATGCAGCGTCGCCGCATCGAGCGGCTGGGGCGCATGGCGATCCAGACCGCCTGCTGGTGCGAGCAGCCTGACGACGGTGGCCAGGTGCCACTGGTGTTCGCCTCGCGGCATGGCGACGTGGCCCGCTCGATGGAACTGCTCAATACCCTGAGCGCGGACCAGCCGATGTCGCCGACCGGCTTTGGTCTGTCGGTGCACAACGCGATCGGCGCCCTGTATTCGATCGCCCGTGGGCATCGGGGAAACTATCTGGCCCTCGCCGCCGGCCGCGCCACCGTCGAGACCGCCTGCATCGAGGCCTTCGGGCTGCTGGCCGATGGCGCGCCGGAGGTGCGTCTGGTGGTCTATGAATCCGCCTTGCCGCCGGTCTACGCGGGTTTCGCCGACGAACCCGACCCGTTCTTCGCGTGGTGCTGGCGGCTGGGGCCGGCCGACGGTCCGGGCACCCGGCTGTCGCTGGGCTGGGGCGACGGTGGTGCAGACCGCCCCTCCGAGGCGCTGCCGCATGGCCTGGACGTGCTGCGCTTCCTGCTGGCCGGTGCACCGGCGCTGGCGCTGGACGCCGATGGCCAACGCTGGGCCTGGCAACGCCATGGCTGAGCGCTGGCCGGCCCGGATCAACCATGCCTGGCGGGTGCTGGGGACAGGGCTGAGCTTTGCCGCCTTCGGGATCGGTGGGCTGGTGCTGGGCGGCCTGTTGTTCCTGTCGTTGCTGCTGATCCGCGAGCCGGTGCGCCGGCGCGTGTTGGCACGCCGCCTGGTCCAAGGCAGCTTCGCCACCCACGTCGGCCTGATGCACCGGCTGGGGCTGATGACCTATGAGATCCGCGGGGGCGAACGCCTGCAGCGCAACGGCCTGCTGATCCTGGCCAACCACCCGACCCTGATCGACGTGGTGCTGCTGATCGCCCAGCTTCCCAATGCCGATTGCGTGGTCAAGCAGGCCGTGGCGCGCAATCCGTTCATGCGCGGCCCGGTCCGGGCCGCCGGCTACGTCTCCAATGATGACGGGGCGGGGCTGGTGGATGACTGCATCGCCGCGGTCCAGGCCGGCGGCAACCTGGTGATCTTCCCGGAGGGCACGCGCACCGTGCCGGGCCAGCCGCTGCGCCTGCAGCGCGGGGCGGCCAACATCGCGGTGCGGGGCCGGCTGGACATCACCCCGGTCCGGATCACCTGCACCCCGCCGACCCTGACCAAGGGCCAGAAATGGTATCGTGTGCCATCACGGCGATTTCACGTTCAGCTGGAAGTCGGGGAGGATCTCCCGATTGCCCCGTTTCTGAACGAGATCGGCGATGCGCCCAGGGGGGATGCCTTGGCCGCCCGGCGTGTGACCGATCATCTTGCCCATTACTTCGACTTCGCTGGAGACCCGACCCGTGCAAGCACTTGAGCACGAGATCAAGGAATTGATCATTTCATCGCTTTCACTGGAAGACATCACTCCCGAAGACATCGATTCCGCCGCGCCCCTGTTCGTTGAAGGGCTGGGCCTGGATTCCATCGACGCGCTGGAACTTGGATTGGCCCTGCAGAAAAAGTACGGTGTCAGCCTGTCAGCCGATTCGGAAGAGACCCGTCGCCATTTCTCCAGCGTGCGTGCCCTGAGCGAGTTTGTCGCCGCACGCCAGCCGTCCTAACGGCGCGTCAGGATTTACCCATGACCAAGAACGAACTTTTCGAGCGCATCGTCAAGATCCTCAAGGACAGCTTTGAGATCGAGCCGAGCCGTATCACGCCCGCGGCGCGGCTGTATGACGACCTGGACATCGACAGCATCGACGCGGTCGACCTGATCGTGCAGCTCAAGCCGCTGCTCGGCCGCAATCTGCAGCCGGAAGCGTTCAAACAGGTGCGCACCGTGCAGGACATCGTGGATGTGGTGCACGGGCTGTTGCCCGGTCAAGCGGCCGCCTGACGGCCATCGCTGAAGACTGACCATGGTCCGGGTACGCGTCGCGGCGTTTGCGTTGCTGTCGCTGGCATACCCGCTGGTGGTCTACCTGTCGCTGGGCCGGTTCGAGCCGCGCTGGTTGTCGCTGCTGCTGTTCACCCTGGCCGCGCTGCGCGCGCTGACCACCCGCCAGGCGGTGTGGTGGGTGGCCGCACTCGGCACCGGTGTACTCGCCCTGGTGGCCACGGCCTTCAACGAGGCGCTGCCGCTGAAGCTGTACCCGGCGCTGGTGAACGCGGTGATGCTGGTGATCTTCGCCACCAGCCTGCGCTTCGGGCCGAGTGCCGTGGAGCGCCTGGCGCGGCTGAGCGAGCCGGATCTGCCGCCGTTCGCCGTGATCTACACCCGCCGCGTGACCTGGATCTGGTGCGGGTTCTTTGTTCTCAACGGAAGTCTGGCCCTGGCCACGGCGCTGTGGGCGTCCAACCAAGTGTGGGCGTTCTACAACGGAGTGTTGGCGTACGTGATGATGGGGGCTCTGTTTGGCGGGGAATGGCTGGTCCGGCGACGGGTCAAGGCGGCGCATGCCCATGGCTGAGTGGATCGCACTGGACCGGCTGGCGCTGGCCCCGCGGCCGGGCCGCATCGTCGGCATCGCCGGCGACACCGTGGTGGAGCACCCGCAGTTCCGCGCGCAGGTGCTCGGCTGGCAGCAGGCGTTCGCGCGTGCGCCCGGCACCGACTGGGCCCTGTATTTCGATGACACGCTGAGCTTCGCCGCCGCTCTGCTGGGTGCCTGGCATGCCGGCAAGCGGGTGTTCCTGGGCGGCGACAACCTGCCGGCCACGCTGGAAGGGCTGAGCCCGTGCGTGGCCGGGTTCGCCGGCGACGTGCCGGCCCGGTATGCGCCGCTGCAGCCCGATGCGGCGGCCGATCCGGATCAGGTGCTGCAGCCGTTGGACGAAGCGGTGCTGGAGCTGGTGGTGTTCACCTCCGGCAGCACCGGCGCGCCGAGCGCCATCGTCAAACGCATGCGCCAGCTGACCCGCGAGGTGGATGCGCTGCAGGCCGCCTTCGGCGAGCAGCTCGACGGTGCGCAGGTGCAGGGCACGGTCTCCCACCAGCACATCTACGGGCTGCTGTTCCGGGTGCTGTGGCCGCTGGTGGCCGGGCGCGCGATCCAGCCGCGCCGGTTCTTCCACGAAGACCTGATCAGCGCGCTGGGCGGCCAGCCATCAGTGCTGGTGGCCACCCCGGCCCATCTCAAACGCCTGCCCGAGCAGCTGGACTGGTCCTCGCTGGACGGTCAGCTGCGCGCGGTGTTCTCCTCTGGGGGTCCGTTGCCGACCGAGGCGGCGCTGCAGGTGCGCGCCTTGATGGGCGTGGCCCCGACTGAAGTCTTCGGCAGCAGCGAGACCGGTGGCGTTGCGTGGCGGCGCTGGAGTGCAGCGCGGCCGCAGTGGCATCCGTTGCCCGGCGTCGCCTGGCGGATCGACGAGGGCTGCCTGGCGGTCCGCTCGCCGCACCTGGCGAGCGAGGACTGGTGGCTGACCCAGGACCGTGCCGTGGCCGACGACGGCCACAGCTTCCGCCTGCTCGGGCGCGCCGATCGCATCGTCAAGATCGAAGAGCGCCGCGTCTCGCTGGATGCCCTGGAGCAGCAGCTGCGTGCGCACCCGGCGGTGCAGGACGTGCGCGTGCTGGTGCTGCCGGGCGCGCGCGAGCAACTGGCCGCCGTGGTGGTGCCGCAGGCGACCGGGGTCGCGCAGTGGGACGACGCCGAGCGCCGCCGCCAGGCGCAGCAGCTCAGCGCGCATCTGGCCCGCAGCCATGACGCCGTGACCCGGCCGCGCCGCTGGCGCTTCATCGACGACCTCCCCGTCAACGCGCAGGGCAAGGTCACCGCCGCGGCACTGGCGGCGCTGTTCCGCCCGTTGATGCCGACGGCCGAGTGGCAGCAGCGCGATGACACCATCGCGTCGCTGCAGTTTGTTCTGGATCCTGACCTGGTAGCGTTCGACGGGCATTTCCCGCAGGCGAAGATCCTGCCCGGCGTGGTTCAGCTGGACTGGGCGATCCACTACGGCCGCAGCGCCTTCACGATGCCGCCGCGGTTCGTACGGATGGACGCGGTGAAGTTCCAGCATGTGGCGCGCCCCGGCGACTGCCTGCAGTTGAGTCTGGGCTGGGATGCGGCGAAATCGGCAATGAGCTTCCGCTATGTCTCCGACCATGGCGTGCATGCCAGCGGCCGGGTGGTGTTCGGCGATGCGTGATGACACGGGCAGTGGCATGAGCAGGCCTGCCTTCGCCCCGTTGGTGGTGATTCCGGTCTACGACCACGCGCACGCGATCGGCGCGGTGGTGCAGGGCGTGCTGGCCAGTGGCCTGCCATGCCTGCTGGTGGACGATGGTTCGCATCTGGACTGCGCGCAGGTGCTCGATGCCCTGGCGCGCGCGCACGCACCGCAGGTGACGCTGCTGCGGCTGGCGGTCAACCAGGGCAAGGGCGGCGCGATGCTGGACGGGTTCGCCGAGGCCGCGCGTCTGGACTACAGCCATGTGCTGCAGATCGATGCCGATGGCCAGCACGACACCGGCGATATCCCGCGCTTCGTCGCGCTGTCGCAGGCGCAGCCGGAGGCGGTGATCTGTGGCACGCCCGCCTACGATGCCAGCGTGCCCAAGGCGCGCCTGTACGGCCGCTATGCCACGCACATCTGGGTCTGGATCAACACGCTGTCGCTGCAGATCCGCGATTCGATGTGCGGCTTCCGCCTGTATCCGCTGGCACCGGTGACGCGCCTGATCGGTGAGGAAACCATCGGCCGGCGCATGGATTTCGACAGTGAGATCCTGGTGCGGCTGTTCTGGCGTGGGGTGAAGGTGATCAATGTGCCGACCGCGGTGACCTATCCCAGCGATGGCGTCTCGCACTTCGATGTGTGGCGCGACAACGTGCGCATCAGCCGCATGCACGCGCGCCTGTTCTTCGGGATGCTGTGGCGCGCGCCGCGGCTGCTGTGGCAGCGCATCGCAGGTCCTCGCGCATGACCACGCCTGCACCTGAGAGCGCGCCGCACTGGGCCGACATCGGCGAGTCGACCTCGGCCGCCGGCGTGCTGTTTCTGTGCTGGGTGCACCGCTGGTTCGGGCGCTGGCCGTTCCGCCTGTGCGTCTACCCGGTGGTGCTCTGCCACTGGTTGACCAACCGGGTTGCACGCCAATCCTCGCTGCAGTACCTGCAGCGTCTACAGGCGCATACCGGCGTGTTTTCCGCACCGCCGGGCCGCTGGCAGAGCCTGAAGCACTTCGCGCTGTTTGCCGACACCATGCTCGACAAGCTGCTGGGCCTGGGCGGTCGCTACCCACCCGAGCGCATCTATCTGCAGCGCGACCTGGTGCTGGACAAGATCGCGCGCCGTGAAGGCGGCCTGATCCTCACCGCGCACATCGGGTGCCTGGAGTTGTGCCAGGTGCTGGCTGAGCAGGTGCCCGGCTTCCACATCACCGTGCTGGTGCACACCGCGCACGCGCAGCGTTTCAACCGGCTGATGCAGCGGCTCGATCCGCTGGCCTCGGTGGAACTGCTGCAGGTCACGGACATGGGCCCGGCCACCGCGGTCGAGCTGCAGCGCCGGGTCGAGGCGGGTGGCTTCGTGGCCATCGTCGGCGATCGCGTGCCGCTGCGCGGCGGTCGCACGGTACCGGCTTCGTTCCTCGGCCACACCGCGCAGTTCCCGATCGGCGCCTACGTGCTGGCTGCGGCGCTGGCGTGCCCGGTCTACACCATGGCCTGCCTGCACCACGGCGCAGGCTACCGCGTGCGTTTTGAGCACTTCACCGAGCGCATCGTATTGCCGCGCGGTTCGCGTGACGCCGCGCTGACTGCGCAGGCTGAAGATTTCGCCCGGTGGCTGGAAGTTCAGGTCACCCAGGCACCCTTGGACTGGTTCAATTTCTTCCCCTTCTGGGATCAGGCATCGCATGGCAAGTAAGGCCGATCAGACACCCTCCGTCCGCTTCGGCGATGCGCCGCTGACCATCGAAGACGTGGTCGCGCTCTCGCAGCGGCAGGCACAGGCCGTCGTCACCGACGATGCGGCATTCACCTCGCATATCCAGCGCGGCGCGGATTTCCTTGATCGCCTGCTGCGCGAAGATGGTGTCATCTACGGGGTGACCACCGGCTACGGCGATTCGTGCACGGTGAACATTCCGCCGGCGCTGGTGGCCGAGCTGCCGCATCACCTGTTCACCTACCACGGTTGTGGCCTGGGCCGTTTCCTGGATCCGCAGGAGACCCGCGCGGTGATCGCTGCACGCCTGGCCTCGCTGGTGCGTGGCATGTCCGGCGTCAGCCACCCGCTGCTGCAGGGCCTGGCCACCCTGCTGCGCCACGACGTGCTGCCGCTGATTCCGGTCGAGGGTTCGGTCGGTGCCAGTGGCGATCTGACCCCGCTGTCCTACGTGGCCGCGGTGCTGTGCGGCGAGCGCGAGGTGATGTACCAGGGGGCGCGCCGCCCGGCCGCCGAGGTGCTGGCCGAGATTGGCATGGCCCCGCTGCGGCTGCGCCCCAAGGAAGGCCTGGCGATCATGAACGGCACCGCCGTGATGACGGCGCTGGCCTGCCTGGCGTATGACCGCGCCGACTACCTGACCAGGCTCGCCACGCGCCTGACCGCGTTCAACGTGCTGGCCAGCGACGGCAACGCACACCACTTCGATGAGATGCTGTTTGCCGCCAAGCCGCACCCGGGCCAGATGCAGATCGCCGCGCGCCTGCGCCAGGACCTGCACAGCGACCGCCCGCCGCGCAACGAACAGCGCCTGCAGGACCGTTACTCGCTGCGCTGCGCGCCGCATGTGATCGGCGTGGTGCAGGACGCGTTGCCGTTCTTCCGCCAGCTGATCGAAACCGAACTCAACAGCGCCAACGACAACCCGCTGATCGACGTCGAGGGCGAGCGCATCCTGCATGGCGGGCACTTCTATGGCGGCCACATCGCCTTTGCGATGGATGCCCTGAAGAACACCATTGCCAACCTGGCCGATCTGCTCGACCGGCAGATGGCGCTGGTGGTGGACGCGCGCTTCAACCACGGCCTGCCGGCCAATCTGTCGGCCGCCACCGGTGAGCGTGCAGCGATCAATCATGGCCTGAAGGCGCTGCAGATCAGCGTGTCGGCCTGGACCGCCGAAGCGCTCAAGCAGACCATGCCGGCCTCGGTGTTCTCGCGGTCCACCGAATGCCACAACCAGGACAAGGTCAGCATGGGCACCATCGCCGCGCGCGATTGCCTGCGCGTGATCGAACTGACCGAACAGGTCGTCGCCGCGCTGCTGATCACTGCCCGCCAGGGCGTGGCGCTGCGCGAGCGCGTCGGCATGAAGGCGACGTTGCACGGCGATCTGGCTGCGATGTACCAGGACCTGTCCGAGCGCATTGCCCTGATCGAGGAAGACCGCGCGCTGGATGGCGAGCTGCGCGCCCTGCTGGATGACATCCGCGCACAGCGCTGGGAGTTGTATGTCGACGCCTGATCTGAGCTTCGAGGTAACGCTGTCGCCGGCCTTCCATGACTGCGACGCCATGGAAGTGGTCTGGCACGGCAATTACTTCAAGTATTTCGAGATCGCGCGCTGCGCACTGCTGCAGCGCCACGATTATGACTATCCGCAGATGCGTGATTCCGGCTACCTGTGGCCGGTGGTTGATGCGCGGGTGAAGTACATCCGGCCGCTGCTGTACGGCCAGGCGCTGCGCGTGCGCGCCACGATCACCGAGTGGGAAAACCGCCTGAAGATCGCCTACGACATCCTGGATGCGGACAGCGGTACCACGCTGACCCGCGCCCACACCATCCAGGTCGCGGTCGACGCGGCCACCAATGAAATGCTCTACCTGTGCCCGCCGGTGCTGTGGGAGCGTCTGGGAGTGCAACCGCAATGAACCGTTTCCTGCGCACGCTGTGCGTGCTGGTGATGCTGGCCATGGTCGCCCCGGCGCTTGCCGCCACCGATGTGGAGGCCGTCAAACAACGCGTAGCCAAGGTCGACGTGCTGCGTGGCGAGTTCTCCCAGGAGAAGCAGGTCGCCGGCTTCAAGAACCCGCTTCGCTCGCAGGGCCGCTTCGTGCTGGCCCAGGATCACGGCGTGATCTGGACCACGCTCAAGCCGTTCCCGTCCGAGGTGGTGGTCACCCGGGACCGCATCCTCAGCCGGCAAAGCGATGGCAGCAGCCGGGTCGAACTGGATGGCCGTCAGCAACCGGCGATGCGCTCGGTCAACGCGATCATGTTCGCACTGATGAGTGGCGATGCGCAGGCGCTCTCGGCGCAGTTCACGGTCAAGGTCGAGGTGCTGCCCGGCAACGCCTGGAAAATGCAGCTGACCCCGCGCTCGGCGATGCTCGGCAAGGTGTTCGCGCAGCTCACCCTGAGCGGCGACCGTTACGTGCGCGAGGTCCAGATCAACGAGGCCAACCAGGATGTCACCCGCATCCAGTTTGCCGGCATGAGCGATACGCCGGCCACGCTCAGCACCGACGAGGGTCGCAGGTTTGAATGACGTGCTGACCTCGAACGGCCGACTGCAGCGCATCTGGCGCTGGCTGGCCATCGCCTGGTTGCTGGTGCTGGTCGGCCTGGGCGTGCAGCAGTGGCAGCTGTGGAAGAGCGAATCGCGGATCGACACCGACATCCTCGCGCTGTTGCCGCAGGACGCGCATGACCGTCTGTTGTCCGATGTCACCCGGCGCATCGCCGATGCCAATGCGCGCCAGATCGTGGTGCTGCTGGGCAGCACCGATGCCGCGCAGACCAAGGCGGCCGAGGCGACCTTCCGCGCCACCCTGCGCGACAGCGCCGACGGCAAGGCCCTGCTCCAGGAGAGCGGCTCGATCGAGGGCTGGTTCGATCAGGCCCGTGCGTTTTACGCACCGTATCGCGATCGCCTGCTGACCAGCGCACAGCGCGAGCGGCTGCAGAACGAACCCACCCAGGGCCTGGCCGAGTCGGCGCTGGCGGCGCTGTACGGCCCGATGGGCGCACCGCGCCTGACCGAGTGGCGCCAGGATCCGCTGTCGCTGTGGCCGCAGTGGTGGCAGGAACGCGCGCTGGGCTCGGGCCTGCAGATGGGCGACGACGGCCTGCTGGAGGCCGATGGCAAGCACTGGTCGATCGTGCAGTACGACACAGTCGGCTCGGCGTTCCAGCTCGATGGCGAGCGCCATATCGATCTGCTGCTGGATACCGCCGCCGAGGCCGCCGCCAGGCAGGCGCCGGGGCTGGAGGTGCTGCGTGCCGGTGTGCCGCTGCATGCCGAGGCCGCTGCGGTGCAGGCCAACTGGGAAATCAACACGATCGGCTGGGGCTCGCTGGTCGCGGTGCTGCTGCTGGTGTGGCTGGCATTCCGCTCGCTGCGCCCGATCCTGCTGGTGGCCGCCTCGCTGCTGATCGGCTGCGGTGTCGCGCTGGCGGTGACGGTGCTGGCGTTCGGCAAGGTGCACGTGCTCACGTTGGTGTTTGGTGCGTCACTGGTCGGTGTTGCCGAGGACTACGGCATCCACTGGTTCGCCTCGCGCCAGGCCGAGCCGGCCGACCGTCGCTGGAAACTGCTGCGGCATCTGCTGCCGGGCCTGTGTCTGGCGTTGCTGACCAGCGCGCTGGCGTATCTCGCGCTGGGCCTGGCCCCGTTCCCGGGGCTGCGCCAGATGGCGCTGTTCTCGGTGGTGGGCCTGGCGGCCGCGTTCCTGACCGTGATCTTCTGGTTCCCGTGGCTGGATGGCGGCGAAATCCGTCGCACCGGCTTTGCCCGCTGGCTCGGCGCCACGCTGGAGCGCTGGCCGCGCCTGCATGGGCGCAAGGCGGCGATGTTCCTGGGCGTGGTGACGTTGCTGTCGGCGATCGGCATCGCGCGCCTGCAGACCAACGACGACCTGCGCAGCCTGCAGTCCTCGCCACCGGAGCTGATCGCCCAGCAGATCCGCATCAGCCAGATGCTGGGCATGCCCAGCCCGGCGCAGTTCTATCTGGTCCAGGGTGACACCGCCGAGCAGGTGCTCGAGCGCGAAGAAGCGCTGATCGACCGCCTGCGCGTGCTGGAAGCAGACAAGCAGATCGGCGGCTACCGTGCGATCAGCGATTGGCTGCCTTCGCAGAAGCGCCAGCAGGCCGATGCCGCGCTGACGGCCAAGGTCGAGCCGCAGGTGCTGGCCCAGGTCGGTGAGGCCGTGGGTGAGCCGCTGCTGCGCCCCGCCTATGCCGCGCAGGATCTGCAGGCCGAAGCCTTCCTCGCATCGCCGGCGGCGATGCCGTTCCGCCACCTGTGGCTGGGCACGGTCGGGCAGGGCGTGGCGTCGGTGGTGATGGTCGATGACCTCTCCCGCGCCGATGCACTGGCCCTGCTGGAAGCACAGGCCAAGGGCATCGATGGTGTGCGCTGGGTCGACCGTACCGCCGATTTCTCGCAGTTGCTCAAGCACTACCGCAAGCTGATGAGCGGCCTGCTGCTGATCGGTATCGCGCTGGTGTTCGCGGTGCTGTACTGGCGCTACCGCGGGCAGGCCTGGCGCGTGCTCGCCCCGACCCTGGTTGCCGGTGCGCTGACGCTGGCCCTGCTGGGCCTGTTCGGGCAACCGCTGCAGCTGTTCAACGTGCTCGCGCTCATGCTGCTGCTTGGCATGGGCATCGACTACGGGATCTTCCTGATCGAGCACCGCGGCGATGCCAGTGCCTGGTTGGCCGTGTGCGTTGGCGCGGCCAGCACCTGGCTGTCGTTCGGCCTGCTCGGGCTGTCGGCCACGCCGGCGCTGCGCGCGTTCGGCTTGACCCTGCTGTTCGGCATCGGCCTGGTCTGGCTGATTTCGCCGCTGTTCCGCCCCCCGCCGCACGACGCCCCACACTGAGCGACCGCGTTTTCCTCACCTGATCTGATCAAGGATGTACCGATGAATCCGCACGTGGAACGTACTGAAATCCTGGTCATCGGCGCCGGTCCGGCCGGTTCCGTGGCCGCTGCGATGCTGCGCCAGCAGGGCCGCCAGGTGCTGATCCTGGAGCGCCAGCAGTTCCCGCGGTTCTCGATCGGCGAGAGCCTGCTGCCGCAGAGCATGGAGTACATCGAGGCCGCCGGGCTGCTGCAGGACGTGGTGCAGGCCGGGTTCCAGTACAAGAACGGTGCCGCGTTCGTGCGCGGCGAAGCGACCACCGAGTTCGATTTCCGCGACAAGTTCTCGCCGGGCTGGGGCACCACCTACCAGGTGCAGCGCGCCGACTTCGATGATGTGCTGGCGCGCGGTGCCGAGCGCATGGGCGCCACGCTGCGCTTCGGCGATGAAGTGCTCTCGGTACAGCCTGGCCGCCCGGCACAGGTGCAGGTGCGCCGCCCGGATGGCAGCGAATACACCATCGAGGCCGGTTTCATCCTCGACGCCAGTGGTTTCGCCCGGCTGCTGCCGCGCCTGCTGAAACTGGAGTCGCCGTCGAACTTCCCGGTGCGCGGCGCGATCTTCTGCCACGTGCGCGACCACATTCCGGCCGGCGCGGGGTTTGACCGCAACAAGATCCTGATCACCACCCATCCTGAGCACGTGGACGTGTGGTACTGGACGATTCCGTTCTCCAACGGCTGCTGTTCGCTGGGCGTGGTCGCCGAGCCGAGCTTCTTCGAGCGCTACGCCGGTACCGATCTGGAGAAGCTGCAGGCCATCGTCGGCGAAGACCCGAACCTGACCCGCCTGCTCAGGAACGCCGAATGGGCGGTGCTGCCGGTGCGCACCATCACCGGGTATTCGGCCAACGTCTCCTCCTTGTGGGGTGAGGGCTATGCGCTGCTGGGCAATGCCGGCGAGTTCCTGGACCCGGTGTTCTCCTCGGGCGTGACGATTGCCTTCAAGTCGGCGCAGCTGGCCAGCGCGTGCCTGGCGCGCGAGCATGCCGGTGAGACGGTCGATTGGGAGCAGGCGTTCTCGGTGCCGCTGCGTGCCGGGGTGAAGACCTTCCGTCGTTTTGTCGAAGCCTGGTACGCCGGTGGCTTCCAGAAGATCATCTACCATCCCGATCCGCAGCCGGAGGTGCGGCGCATGATCTCCTCGATCCTGGCCGGCTACGCCTGGGATACGCAGAACCCGTATGTCGCCGATGCCACGGGCCGGCGCCTGCGCGTGCTGGAGGAACTGTGCAGCGCCTGATCCTGACCCTGTTGCTGAGCCTGCTGCTGGCCGCGTGTGCCAGCACCCGCATGCCCACACCGCTGGTGCAGCTGCCCACGCTGCAGCTGGCGCCATCGGCATTGCCGCAGCCGGTGCAGCTGCAGCAGCGCCTGCAGTTCCGCTTCGGCAGCCACGCGCGCGAGCTGGATGCGCTGCTGGAAGTGGACGCCGAGCAGGTGCGGCTGGCCGTGCAGGCGATGGGCCAGACCGGCGTGCGCATGGTCTGGGACGGGCAGCACCTGGAGCAGACGCGCGCGCCATGGCTGCCACCGCAGGTGCGCGGCGAACGCGTGCTGGACGACCTGCAGTTCGCGTTGTGGCCGGCGGCGGCGATCCGCGCCGCGCTGCCCGCCGGCTGGACCCTGCAGGAGACCGATGGCGTGCGCAGCCTGGTGCAGGGCGGCACGCCTTGGCTGGTGCGCGACACGCTGCCCGATGGCCGCGTGCGCCTGCGCAACCTGGCCGAGGGCTATGAACTGGTGATCGAATCGATGGACATGGGGCAGGGCCAAGAGTGAGCAGCAGCGCGGTCTATCTGAACGAGCTGGGCGTGATCTGCGCGCTGGGTGCCGACCGCGCCCAGGTGCGCGACGGCCTGTTCGCGGCGCAGCCGGGTGGCCTGCGCGACAACGCTGCGATCCTCCCCGGGCGCACGCTGGCGCTCGGCGAAGTGCATGCGCCGCTGTCGGACCTGTCCGCCCTGCCGGTGGCCCTGCGTGGCCGTAACAACGGCCTGCTGGACGCGGCGCTGGAGCAGATCCGCGCGGGCGTGGCTGCTGCGGTGGCGCGCTTTGGTGCCGCGCGTGTGGCGGTGATCATCGGCACCAGCACCTCGGGCATCGGCGAATCGGAGAACGCACTGCGTACGCATCACCGCGACGGCGTGTGGCCGGCCGATTTCCATTACGCCCAGCAGGAAATGGGCACCGCCGCGCGCTTCGTGCGCGAGCGGATCGGCAGCACCGGCCCGGCGTGGACGATCTCCACCGCCTGTTCGTCCAGCGCCAAGGCGCTGATGTCGGCCGCGCGCCTGCTGCAGGCCGGCGCGGTCGATGCCGTAGTGGCCGGTGGCGCCGATTCGATGTGCCGGTTCACCGTGGCGGGTTTCAGCGCATTGGAGTCGGTCTCGGCGGCGCGCTGCAATCCGTTCTCCGTCAACCGCAACGGCATCAACATCGGCGAAGGCGCGGCGCTGTTCCTGATGACCCGTGAGCCGGGCCCGGTGCGGCTCTCCGGCTGGGGGGAATCCTCCGATGCGCACCACATGTCCGCGCCGGATCCGCAGGCACGCGGGGCGATCGATGCGATGCAGCAGGCGCTGGAACGGGCCGGCCTGACGGCCGCGCAGATCGACTACGTGAACCTGCACGGCACCGCCACCGGCCACAACGATGCGATGGAAAGCCAGGCGGTCGCCGCTGTGCTCGGCACGCAGGTGCCGGCCAGCTCGACCAAGCCGCTGACTGGGCACACGCTGGGTGCGTCCGGCGCGATCGAAGCGGCCCTGTGCTGGATGACACTGGCCGACAACCCCGACCAGCAGTTGCCCACCCACTGGTGGGATGGGCAGGCCGATGACGCGTTGCCGGCACTGGCGCTGGTGGCGCCGGGGACGCGTGCCGCGCAGCCGCTGCAGCACGTGCTCAGTCACTCATTCGCCTTCGGCGGCAGCAATGCCGTGCTGGCACTGGCCAAGGGATGAGCATGCCGCTGCCCCCCGACATCAACGCCGTGCTTCCGCACCGCGACAGCATGCGCCTGATCCACCGCGTCGTGGCCTGGCAGGACGAGTCCATCGCGGTCGAGGTGGACGTCCCGACGCAGGGCCTGTTCTGCACCCCCGACGGCGTGCCCGCCTGGGTCGGGGTCGAATACATGGCCCAGGCGATCGCCGCCTGGGCTGGGTGCCGCGCCTGGCAGACCGGTGCGGAACCCTCGATCGGCTTCCTGCTCGGCAGCCGTCGTTACACCGCCCACCAGCCGTACTTTGCCGCCGGCAGCTGCCTGCGGGTGGAGGCGAACTGCGAGCTGTTGGGCGAGAATGGCCTTGGCATGTTCGCCTGCCGGATCCTGGCGGGCGATATCGAAGTGGCAGTTGCCAACGTTTCCGTGTTCCAACCTACGGATGCAGCGGCTTATCTGGAGAGTGGAGAGGCATGACAGGGAATTTGACCGTGCTGGTGACCGGCGCCAGCCGTGGCATCGGCCGTGCCGTGGCGCTGCGTTGCGCGCGCGACGGCTTCGACGTGGTGGTGCATTGCCGCAGCCGCATCGAAGACGCGCAGGCTGTGGTGACCGAGATCCAGGCGCTGGGCCGGCAGGCCCGGGTGCTGATGTTCGACGTGAGCGACCGCGATGCCGCGCGCACTGCGCTGGAAGCGGACATCGCCGAGCACGGTACGTATTACGGGGTGGTCTGCAACGCCGGCATCGCCCGCGACGGCGCCTTCCCGGCGATGCCGGCCGAGGATTGGGATGCGGTCATCCACACCAACCTGGACAGCTTCTACAACGTGCTGCACCCCCTGGTGATGCCGCTGGTGCGCCGGCGCAAACCGGGCCGCATCGTGACCTTGTCCTCGGTGTCCGGCCTGGTCGGCAACCGCGGCCAGACCAACTACAGTGCGGCCAAGGCCGGCATCATCGGTGCCACCAAGGCGCTGGCGCTGGAGCTGGCCAGCCGCGCGATCACCGTCAACTGCGTGGCCCCCGGGCTGATCGAGACCGAGATGGTCAATGAAGAAGTGGTCGAGCACGCGCTCAAGCTGATTCCCGCCAATCGCCTGGGCCAGCCAGAAGAGGTCGCTGCGGCGGTGTCCTTCCTGCTCTCCGAATCGGCCGGCTACATCACCCGCCAGGTGATTTCGGTCAACGGAGGCATGGTCTGATGGCCCGCCCCGATCGTCGTGTCGTGGTCACCGGCGCCGCTGCCATCAGCCCGCTCGGGCAGGATTGGGCGAGCATCCGCGCGCGCCTGCAGGCGCGGACCAATGCGGTGCGCTACATCCCCGAGTGGGAGGTCTTCGATGGCCTCAACACGCGCCTGGCTGCACCGGCTGAAGATTTCGAACTGCCCGCCAACTACAACCGCAAGACCACCCGCAGCATGGGCAAGGTGGCGGTGATGTCGGTGCGTGCCACCGAGCTGGCGCTGGAGGCGGCCGGTCTGCTCGGCCATCCGGTGCTGCGCAGTGGCATGGCCGGCGTGGCCTACGGCTCGTCCTCGGGCAGCCACGAGGCCACCGCCGAGTTCGGCCGCATGCTCCATGAGCACACCACCGAAGGCATCAGCGCCACCACCTACCTGAAGATGATGAGCCACACCTCGCCGGTGAACATCGGCGTGTTCTTCGGCTTGTCCGGCCGCGTCTACACCACCTCCAGCGCCTGTACTTCGGGCAGCCAGGGCGTGGGTTCGGGCTATGAAGCGATCCGCAGCGGCAAGCAGACGGTGATGGTCACCGGCGGTGCCGAGCAGCTCGACGCCACCGCCGCGGCGGTGTTCGACACCCTGTTCGCCACCAGCGTGCGCAATGATGCGCCGCAGACCACGCCCAGCCCGTTCGATGCGCACCGCGATGGCCTGGTGCTGGGCGAGGGCGCCTGCACGCTGATCCTGGAAGAGCT
This sequence comes from Stenotrophomonas sp. Steno-Z10-BAI, assembly GCF_056393115.1. Classification (NCBI taxonomy): domain Bacteria; kingdom Pseudomonadati; phylum Pseudomonadota; class Gammaproteobacteria; order Lysobacterales; family Lysobacteraceae; genus Stenotrophomonas; species Stenotrophomonas sp. Steno-Z10-BAI. The sequence continues at coordinate 114,431 of NZ_JBWJOZ010000009.1, forward strand.
GGAGCATGCACAGGCACGCGGTGCCACGATCCTGGCCGAAGTGGTCGGCTACGGCACCAACAGCGACGGCCAGCACGTCACCCAGCCCAGCGCCGGCACCATGGCCCAGGCGATGCGGCTGGCGCTGGAAGATGCTGACCTGGCTGCCGATCGGATCGGCTACGTCAACGCGCACGGCACCGCCACCGAGCACGGCGACATCGCTGAAACCCAGGCCACCCACCAGGTGTTCGGCCCGGGCATGCCGATCAGCTCGCTCAAGAGCTACGTCGGGCACATGCTCGGGGCCTGCGGCGCCTTCGAGGCCTGGCTCAGCATCGAGATGATGCGCGACGGCTGGTTCGCCCCGACCCTGAACCTGCACGAGGTCGATCCGCGCTGCGGCGCGCTGGACTACATCGACGGCGAAGGGCGTGCATTGCAGACCGACCACGTCATGAGCAACAACTTCGCCTTCGGTGGCATCAACACCTCGTTGATCTTCCGCCGCTGGCAGGACTGACCGCTGTTTCCGGCCTGCCGTGCGGGCCGGCCGTTTCCGTAAACCCCTCGCGTCCCCAACAAGGAGAAAGTTGAATGCGTCGTTTTACCCTGATGGCCGCCACCGCCCTGCTGGCTGTCGCCAGCACCGCCCAGGCCCGCGATACCCGCGTGGAGCAGTCGCTGCATGAGCTGGTCAATTCCGCCGAAGCCCGCAATGTGGGCATCGACGGCAGCGTGAAGTTCTATCTGGCCGGCGAGAACGTCAGTGTGCTGCAGCGCCTGGGCGAGGATGTCACCAACAAGAAGACCAACGCGGCCAACAAGAGCGACGCCGAAGCCTGCCGCTGGGTGGCCCTGTCGGCGCTGCGCGCGCTGCAGGACGGCGCCAAGTCGCGCGGCGCCAACGCCGTGGTCGACATCGTCAGCTACTACAAGAAGAACGAGTTCAAGAGCACCACCAACTACGAATGCTATGCGGGCACGATCCTGGCCGGCGTGGCGCTGAAGGGCACCTACGCCAAGGTGAAGTAAGCCGAAAGACCACCGCCTTGTGGGCGGTGGTCTGCGGAATGGGACGACCGTGGGCACCGACAGACCCGCCGCGGCCACGCATTCATCACGGCGGTATGGGCAGACTGCAGCGGCGCCCAGCTGAACGACATCGCGACATTGATGAACCTGATGCTGTCGCGCGACGGAAAACCGACAGGGGACAGTGCACGCAGCTTTCACCTGTGCCAGCTTTCCTCCACAATCAATGTCATTCACTACCCTGGGCAAAGCCCTGCGGCATGCAAGCCTACGTCTATAAAAGCCAACGCAAGCAGGACAGCTTCGTCTATCTCGCCGTTCGTGATGACTTCTCGGTCATCCCTGACGCGGTGAAGGCCTCGCTGGCGCCGTTCCAGTTCGTTCTCGAAGTGGCCCTGACTCCCGACCGTCGCCTCGCCCAGGCCGATGCCGCACAAGTGCGCCAGAACCTGACCGAGCGTGGATTCCACCTGCAGTTGCCGCCGCCCCCGTTGGCGCCGGTCCGGTTCGCGCGACGCAATGACTGAATCCCAACGCCCCCGCGCTGTTGCCTCTGCGGCCGCGCTTGGTGTGCTGCTGGCCCTGGCCGCGGCCGTCGGTGGCGTGCCCGGTGCGGTGTGCGCCGCGCTGGCCCAGCCGGCGTTCGCGCTGGCGGTATCGTGGTGGCGCCGGACGCGCCCGCTGCAGCCATTGCCCCAGGTGGTCCGCCATGACGCGCCCGCGCTGCTGGCGCTGTGGTCGCTTGGCCCGCTGCTGCTGACCCTGCTGGTGGCCTGGCCGCTGAGCGCACTGCACGACAGCGGCAGCCTGGCCGCCGTGCTTGGCCTGAGCGTGGCGGTCAGTGCCGCGCTGCTCGGGGTCTGGCGGACCTGGCCGTTGTGGAATCACGTGGAACGCAGCGAAGGTAGCCTGGCCCGCCATTGGCAGACCCTGGCCGGGCGCGACCTGACCGCCTGGCGCGGGTTGGCCGTGGCCGCACTGGTGGTGCTGGTGTGCGCGCTGGTCGTGCTGCCGGCGTGGCCGGGCCTGGTGTCGGACGCGCTGCATTGGCCGATCGCCGCCGCGGTCGTGCTGCTGTCGCCCTTGGCGCACCTGCTGCTGCAGGCGATCGCACCGGCGACGACCCTGGGCGCGCCGATGCCGGCCGAGACGCGCGGTGACCGCGACGAGCCCTTTGCCGAGCCCTACGCCGAGCCCAAGCCGCTCGAATCGATCGGCCTGCATGAACAACAGCCGGCGCTGTATGACGCCGCGCGCAGCGGCCGGGTCGATCGCGCCCTGCAGCTGCTGCAGGCCGGCGCCGATCCGCACGGGCTGCCCGATCCGGCCTGGCGCGACCAGCGCAGCCTTGCCGTGCTCGCCGCGGTGCTGCCCGACCTGCGTCTGCTGCGTGAACTGATCGCCCGCGGCGTCGGCGTCAACGCCCCGCACCGCGGTATGACCCCGCTGCTGGCCGCCACCCGCGACAGCTGGCACGGCCGCCCCGAGGCGGTGATGACCCTGCTCGCCAACGGCGCCGACCCGCGTGCGGTGGACAGCGAAGGCAACACCCCCCTGCATCACGCCGCGCGCAGTTCCGATCCCGGCGTCGCCGCATTGCTGCGCGATGCCGCCGCCGAAGTGGATGCGCTGAACGACGATGGCTGGTCACCGTTGGCCGTGGCCTGCCAGGTCGGCAACTGGCGCCTGGCCAAGTTCCTGCTGGAACGCGGGGCCAAGACCGAGCCGGCCGAGGGCACGCCCGTGTTGCTTGCCGCTGCGGGCACCGAAGAAGACGATCCGGCCGGTGTGCAGCTGCTGCTCAAGCACAAGGCCCGCGCCGATGCGCGCGACCGCCAGCGCCGCAGCGCGCTGCACGAAGCCGCGCTGGCCGGCCATGTCGACATCATCGACGTGCTGCTTGCTGCCGGTGCCAACCTGGAAGCCCGCGACGCACTGGCGCGTACCCCGTGGCTGGAAGCCGCGCGGGGTGGCCGTGCCGGCGTGGTCGAACACCTGCTGCCGCACCACCCCGATCTCAATGCGGTCGATGGCGAAGGCCGCAACGCGGTGCTGCTGGCCTGCATGGCCGAGAACGTCTCGCCGCTGCTGATCCGTCGTCTGCGTGACCTGGGCATCGCCGTCGATGTGGCCGATCCGCAGGGCCGTCGTGCGGTGGATATCGCTGCTGGCGCCGGGCGCTGGGCGATCGTCTCGCTGCTGGATCCCGCCTATCCGCTGCCTTCCGCGGTCAGCGACGGGCTGGTGATGTCCGGCGACAGCGATGCGGCCTCGCCCTCGCTGCCGGATCGCCCACCGCTGGAGCTCCTGCGCGAAGCGCTGAGCTTCGGCAACCTGGAGGGCATGGCCGCGCTGGCCCGCCTGTGTGCGCCGGAGGAACTGGGTGCGCTGCTGCACGACGCCGAACTGGCGCTGGATCCGCAGGCGCTGGACTGGCTGCTCGCGCACGGCGCGGCGCCGGAAGTCCTGGATGCCTGCGGTGATACCCCGATGTTCGCGCTGCTGGCGCGGGGCATCGACGCGGTGCCGGCGCTGCAGGTGCTGCTGCGCCGTGGCCTGTCCCCGGCCGGTCGCGGTGGCCTGGCACGCCTGCTGAGCGCCTGCGCCCAGCACGACCACGCCTCGCGCGGGCTGGAACAGCTTGCGCTTGAACTGCTCGAGCGCGGCGCGGATCCGTTCGCGCCATCGCCGGCCGGCGATCCGCCGCTGTCGCTGGCCGTGCGGCTGGGCTGGCTGCGGCTGCAGCAGGCCCTGCTCACTCAAGGCGTGGACCGTGAAGCACGCGACAGCCATGGCATGACCGCCCTGCATCTGGCCACCGCGCTCGCGCGCGAAGGCTCGATCAAGCTGCTGGTGCAGCAGGGCGCCTCACCCGAAGCCCGCGCCGCCGACGGCCAGACCCCGCTGGGCGTGGCGCTGTCGATCGGCCGCCGCGATCTGGCCGACTGGCTGGACTGGCGGGTGTGGCCGCTGCCGCGCCGCGCGCTGCGCGACGGCGACCTGCCGGCGGCCGCGATGGCCGGTGACGCCGATGCCGTACGTCGCCTGATCGATCTCGGTTTCGCCGTTGATGTGGTCGACGCCCAAGGCTGCACCGCGCTGCTGCGTGCCGCCGGGGGCGGGCACCTGGCCGTGGTCGACCTGCTGCTCACCCGTGGCGCGAATCCGCAGCACGCCGCGGCCAGCGGTGCGACGCCCCTGTCGGCGGCGGTCAGCATGCGCCAGATCGATATCGTCTCGGCCCTGCTCGATGCCGGTGCCGAACTGGAATACCGCCTGCCGGGCGGCGTCACCGTGCTGATGCTTGCCTCGGCGCTGGGCCTGCCCGACATCGTCTCGCGCCTGCTCACCGCCGGTGCCAACGTGCACGCGGGCGATGCGCAGCAGCTTGGCCCGTTGCACTGCGCTGCGCTGTACGGTTTCAGTGCGCGCGACCGGGCGCGACTGCTGGCGCTGCTCGACACCCTGCTGCTGGCCGGTGCCGAACCGGACCTGGCCGCCGCCGGCTCGGTCACGCCGCTGCTGCTGCTGCTTGGCGCACGCGCCGAACCGGGTACCGCCTGCGATGAGCAGATCGTGCTCGCCGCGGTGGAACGCCTGCTCGACGAAGACGTTTCGCTGGAGGTGCGCGATCCGCGCGGTTTCGGTCCGCTGCATCTGGCGGCGCTGCACGGCCTGCCGCTGCTGGTACAGCGCCTGCTGCGTGCCGGCGCCGACCCGGACGTGCGCGATGCGCTCAACCGCAGCCCGCGCGAGATCGCGGTGATGCGCGGCTTCATCGACGTCGCCGGGGAGTTCGAACCGCTGGTGCCGGGCGTGTCTTCGATGGCCCGGTTCCTGCGCGATAACGGCTGAGCCCCGCCTGGTAGTGCCGGCCGCTGGCCGGCAGCGCTCAATGAGGCACGGGCAGGTGCACCTGCAGGTTCATCAACGCGGTGGGTTGCCGTCCACACCCTTCCCCTCACTCTCCGCATCCGCCTCGAACAGATGCATCAGGTCCGCGCGCGCATCGCGCGAGGTCTGGATCACCGCCGCCTCGTCGTCGTAGACCAGGTACTGATCGCGCAGCAGCTTCTCGTCGTGCTCGCGGAAGCGCTGCACATGGCTGCGTGCGGTTTCCACCGACATGCCCAGCGCGATCAGCATCCGTTCGCTCAGTTCCAGGCTCGTCCCGAACACCTCGCGGAACGGCTCGGCGGACATGTCCATCAGGCGCCACGCATGCTGGCGGTTACGCGCGCGCACCAGCACCACCGCATCGGGATACATGCGCCGGATCAGCCGCGTGGCCCGCATGTTGGCGTCTGGATCATCCAGCGTGACCACGTAGACGCGGATGTGCTCGCCGCCGGCGGCGCGCAGCATTTCCGGCCGGGTCGGGTCGCCGTAATAGAGCTTGTTGCCGAAGCGGCGCAGGTCCGAGACCGTATCCGGATTGGATTCCAGCGCCACGAACGGGATCTTCTGCGCGGTCAGCAGGCGCGCGACCACCTGGCCGAAGCGGCCCATGCCGGCGATCATCACCTGTGGCTGCACATCGGTGATGTCGACCTTGTCGGCGGGCTGGGCAGGCGTCTTGGGGCCCTCGTCGCGGCCCAGCAGGCGGATCAGGCCGATCATCAGCAGCGGCGTGATCGCCATCGACAGGCCGACAATCGCCACCAGCCGATCATGGTTGGCGTTGCCAAGCAGGTGCGCGCGCTGGGCCTCGTTGAACACCACGAACGCGAACTCGCCGCCCAGCCACAGCACGCTGCCCAGCAGCACCGCGTGGCGGGTCCGCAGCTTGGCCAGCTTGCCGATGCCGAACAGCAGGCCGAACTTGACCACCAGCAGGATCGCCACGCCTGCCGCGATCATCATCGGCTCGGCGACGATGCGATCCAGGTCGATGCCCATGCCCACGGCGATGAAGAACAGGCCGAGCAGCAGGCCCTTGAACGGCTCGATCTGCGATTCCAGTTCGTGGCGGAATTCCGAATCGGACAACAGCACACCGGCCAGGAACGCACCCAGGCTCGGGCTCAGTCCGGCCTCCTGCATGAACCATGCGGTGCCCAGCACCACCAGCAGCGCAGTGGCGGTGAACACCTCCGGGCTGCGGGTGCGCGCAATGATGTTGAACAGCCGGCGCAGCACCGGGCGGCCGCACAGGATCACCACCGCCAGTGCGCCGATGGCGATGGCCACGTCGTTCCACTGCAGGGTGTCGTTGCGCGCACCGCCGAGCAGTGGAATCGCGGCCAGCAACGGGATCGCGATCAGGTCCTGGAATAACAGGATGGCAAAACCCAGGCGCCCGTAATCGCTGTTGATCGCTTTATGCTCGGACAGCAGCTGCAGCCCGACCGCGGTGGAGGACAGTGCCAGAGCGATGCCGACGATCAACGCGCTCTTCCACTGGAAGTGATCCAGCATCAACAGGCTGCCCAGCACCAGCGCGCTCAGCGCGACCTGCAGCGCGCCAGCGCCGAACACCGAGCGGCGCATCACCTTCAGGCGGGCGGGCGACAGCTCCAGGCCGATCACGAACAGCAGCATCACCACGCCGATCTCGGCGGCGCTGAGGATGCGGTCGGCATCCTGCACGAAACCCAGGCCATCCGGGCCGAGCACCACGCCGGCCGCCAGATAGCCCAGCACGGCGCCCAGGCCGAGCTTCTTGAACACCGGTACCGCGATCACTGCAGCCAGCAGCAGCACCAGGGCCAGCTCGAGCGCGCCGCTATGCATGGGGGAACCTGCTCATGGGGGTGTGTGCCGTGCGGGTGGAAAGCCTCCCCGGGGCGGCCGGGGCCTGTGGCCAGGGCCACGCAGTATTATGCGGCCGCCATGGGCGCCCAAGGCGACTGCCACCGGAACGGCATCCCGGACAAGGGTTGACCTGCGTCACACCCGGGTCCAGACTGCCCGCCGCTGCTGGCGTCCGCCGTCGGCAGTAAACCCTTCCGGAGTCCCCAACCCATGTCCAGCGACAGTAGAAGTCGACCTTGCTCGACGCCAGCGATGGCCACCGCCTGACACGGGTCGGTTCGCCAGCGTTGGCGTCGCGCAATGCGATACCCACAGGCGAATACGATGAACCAGAAAGACCTGCTGCGCCCGGTGGCCGATGCCGCCTCGTTGAGCGCACCCCTCGACAATTTCAACACCGCCGACGCGGTGGAATTCCTCAACACGCTGAGCCTGTCGCGCGCCGCCGACACGCTGGCCGCGTTGCCGTTGCCGCGCGCGGTGAAGATGCTCGAGCAGCCCGAGCTCAACCGCGGCGGCGATCTGGTAGCGGCCATGCCGGTGGCCCGCGCCGCAGCCCTTCTCGGGCTGATGGCCGATGACCGCGCCACCGATATCGTCCACGAGCTGGACGAGGACGAGCGCGCACGCCTGATCCCGCTGCTCAGCCCGGAGGCGCGCAAGGCGATCCAGCAGCTGCTGAGCTACCCGGCGCACACCGCCGGCGCGCTGATGACCACCGAGTTCGTCAGCGTGCCCTCGGACTGGACGGTTGGCCGCACCCTGCAGCACATCCGCGAAGTGGAGCGCACCCGCGAGACCGTCTACGCAATCTATGTGCTGGACCCGCACACCCGCGCGCTGGTGCAGGTGGTCACCATGCGCCGGCTCATCACCGGGCTGCCCGAGGAGCCCATCCTCGACGTCGCCCAGGTCAACCCGCCGGTGACGGTGGATGTGCAGCTGGATCAGGAGGAGGTGGCGCAGCTGATCCGCCGCCACGACCTGCTCGCGATCCCGGTGGTGGACGCGCAGCACCATGTGCTGGGCATCGTCACGGTGGATGACATCCTGGATGCGCTGATCGAAGAATCCACCGAGGACGTGCACAAGTTCGGCGGCATGGAGGCGCTGGAAAAGCCGTACATGCAGATCGGCTTCTTCGAGATGCTGCGCAAGCGGGCCGGCTGGCTGAGCGTGCTGTTCCTCGGCGAAATGCTGACCGCCAGCGCGATGCAGCATTACGAAGACGAGCTGGCGCGCGCAGTGGTGCTGACGCTGTTCATCCCGCTGATCATGAGTTCGGGCGGCAACTCCGGCTCGCAGGCGACCTCGCTGCTGATCCGCAGCCTGGCCCTGCGCGAGCTGCGCCTGCGCGACTGGTGGAAGGTGGCGCTGCGCGAGGTGCCGACCGGCATCACCCTGGGGGCGATCCTGGGCGTGCTGGCGATCATCCGCATCGTGTCCTGGCAGCTGCTGGGCCTGCACGACTACGGCGAGCACTGGCAGCTGCTGGCACTGACCATCGGCGCGGCACTGGTCGGCATCGTCACGTTCGGCTCGCTGTCCGGCTCGATGCTGCCCTTCATCCTCAAGCGCCTGGGCTTCGACCCGGCCAGCGCCTCGGCCCCGTTCGTGGCCACGCTGGTGGACGTCACCGGCCTGGTCATCTACTTCAGCATCGCCGCGATGATCCTGCGCGGCACCCTCCTTTAACAGGGACGGAGGTAGTTAATAACAGGGACGGGGGTGATTATTAATCACCTCCGTCCCTGTTACTGTCTGGTCGCATGAGCACCTACCACCTGCAAGCCGTCTTCCGCCCGCAGTCGGTCGCCGTGATCGGCGGCAGCCCGCGTGAACGCTCCGCCGGCCGCGCGGTAATGCGCAATCTGCGCGACACCGGCTTCCCCGGCAACGTGGCCTGGATCAATCCGCGTTACAGCGAGATCGATGGCATCCGCACCGTGAAGCGGCTCAAGGATCTGGACTGGGTGCCGGAGCTGGTGGTCATCACCGCCCCGGCCAGCATCGTGCCGCAGGTGGTGGCCACCGCCGCCGAGCGCGGTGTCAGCGCGGCGATCATCCTCACTGCCAACCTGGGCGAAGGCCCGGGCTCGCTGGCCGCGCAGGTGGAGGCGGCGGCACGGCCCAAGGGTCTGCGCATTCTGGGCCCGCACTGCCTGGGCGTGATCGCCCCGCATGCGCGCTTGAACGCCAGCATCGCCGCGCACTTCCCGCAGGCCGGTGACCTGGCCTTGATCTCCGAATCCAGCGCGATTGCCGCGGCCCTGGTGGAGTGGGGCGTGGCGCGCTCGGTCGGTTTCTCCGCCGTGGTTTCGCTCGGCGACACCCTGGATGTCGACTTCGGCGACCTGCTGGATTACTTCGCCACCGATTACCGCACCCGCGCGATCCTGCTGTACGTCGAGCACATCCGCGATGCGCGCAAGTTCATGTCGGCCGCGCGTGCCGCTGCGCGCGCCAAGCCGGTGGTGGTGGTCAAATCCGGCCGCCACATCCGCATCAATCCCGATGCCGATACCCACGTGCAGGCGCTGGCCAGCGCCGATGCGGTCTACGGGGCGGCATTCAACCGCGCGGGCCTGCTGCGCGTCAGCGCGCTGGATGAGCTGTTCACCGCGGCCGAAACACTGGGCCGGCTCGGCACCTTCCCCGGGCGTCGCCTGGCGATCCTGAGCAACGGCGGCGGGGTGGGGCGGCTGGCGGTGGACCAGCTGCTGGCCCTGCGCGGCAGCCTGGCCGAGCTGTCGCCGGCCACCGTCGCACAACTCGATGCGGTGCTGCCGCAGGGCTGGTCGCGCAGCAATCCGGTCGACATCGTGGTCGATGCCGACGGCGACCGTTACGCCGCGGCGATCGAAGCGCTGATGTCCGATACCGAGAACGACGCGGTATTGGTGGTCAACGTGCCGACCGCGTTCACCTCCTCGGCCGATGCCGCGCGGGCGCTGACCCGCACGCTCGGCCTGCGCCCGCGCCACCATCGCGACAAGCCGGTGTTCGCGGTGTGGCTGGGCAACGACGATCGTGCCACGGCCACGCTCAATGCCGCGCGCGTGCCGACCTACCCGACCGAAGCCGAGGCGGTCCGCGGCTTCCAGCATCTGGTGCGCTACCGCGACGCGCAGGCCGCGTTGATGGAAACCCCGCCCAGCCTGCCCGAGGATTTCGTGGTCGATACCGCCGGTGCCCGCGCGCTGGTGGAGGCCGCACTTGCCGCCGGCCAGCAGTGGCTGGACCCGATCGCCACCCACCAGCTGCTCAGCGCCTACGGCATTCCGTCCGCGCCGGTGATGCAGGCCCGTGATGCCCACGAGGCGATGGACCTGGCCCAGCCGCTGCTGGAGCAGGGCGCCACCGTCGCGATCAAAGTGTTCTCGGCCGATATCCCGCACAAGTCCGATGTGGATGGCGTGCGCTTGAACCTCAGTACCCTGCAATCCGTGCATGCGGCGGCGACCTCGATCATCGCGCGCGCGCACGAAAAGCGACCCGATGCGCGCATCGATGGCGTGCTGGTGCAGCCGACCATCGTGCGGCCCAAGGCGCGCGAGTTGATCGCGGGTATCGCCGACGACCCGACCTTCGGCCCGGTGATCGTGTTCGGCCGTGGCGGCACCGCGGTCGAAGTCATCGACGACAAGGCGATCGCCCTGCCACCGCTGGACCTGCGCCTGTCGCACGAACTGATCGGGCGCACGCGCGTGTCGCGCATCCTGAAGGCCTACCGCGATGTCCCGGCCGCCGACGAACGCGCGGTCGCGCTGATCCTGGTCAAGCTGGCCCAGCTCGCCGCCGACATTCCCGAGATCCGCACGCTCGACATCAATCCGCTGCTCGCCGACCGCGACGGGGTGATCGCACTCGATTCGCGCGTGGCGATCGAACCCTCGCGCAAGCTGCACAAGGGCCGCGGCCATCCGCGCTTCGCGGTGTTCCCGTATCCCAAGGAATGGGAGCGCACCATTACCCTGTCCGACGGCGCCCCCGCCTTCGTGCGACCGGTCCGCCCCGAGGACGACGCGCTGTTCCGCGCCTTCTTTGCGCGCGTTACCGATGACGACCTGCGCCTGCGCTTCTTCCAGTCGGTGAAGCATTTCAGCCACGAGTTCATCGCGCGCCTGACCCAGCTCGACTACGCGCGCTCCATCGCGCTGGTGGCGATCGATCCGCGCAGCGGCGACATGCTCGGTGCGGTGCGGCTGCATGCCGATGCAGACTACGACCGTGGCGAGTACGGCATCCTGATCCGCTCCGACCTCAAGGGCCACGGCATCGGCTGGCGGTTGATGGCGATCATGATCGAGTACGCGCAGTGGCTCGGCCTGAACATCATCGAAGGCCAGGTGCTGCGCGAGAACAGCACCATGCTGGCGATGTGCCAGAGCCTGGGCTTCAAGACCCGGCTCGACCCGGACGATTCGACGGTGATGGTGGTGACCCTGCCGGTGCAGGATGTGCAGGTGCCGCAGGCGCCCGATCCTGCAACGCACTGAGCCGATCGCGGTACGGCGCGGGCACGTGGGCGGGGCGACAATACGGCATGACTGATCGTATCCCCCTGCTGCTGCTCCCCGGCCTGCTCAACGACGCTGAACTCTGGCGCGCGCAGATCGCCGACCTGTCCGATATCGCCGCGTGCATCGTCGGCGACCAGACCCGCGGCGAGACGATGCAGGCGGTGGTCGAGGACGTGCTGGCGCAGGCACCGGCGCGTTTCGCCCTGGCCGGTTTTTCACTGGGCGGCTTCGTGGCGCAGGCGATCCTGCGCACCGCGCCGGAGCGGGTGCTGCGGCTGGCCCTGGTCGATACCTCGATCCATGCCGACTCGCCCGAGCGCGCCAAGCAACGCCAGACCCAGCGGGCCAGCGTACGCCTGCCCGGGAAATTCCACGGCTTCGGCGACACCCTGATGCGCAGCTACATCGATGCCTCGCGGCTGGATGACTACGTGCTGGTGCAGCGCGTGCGCGACATGACCGCGCGGCTGGGTGCGGACGTATTCCTGCGCCAGAGCGCATTGGACCGGGTGGATGGCCATGACGTGCTGGCCGGGTACCGCGATCCGCTGTTGATCGTATGCGGTGCGAACGATCGCATCACCCCGCTGGCGATCAGCGAGGCGATGCACGCGCTGGTGCCGGATTCAACCCTGGTGGTGCTGCCCGATTGCGGCCATCTGGCCCCGATGGAGAAGCCCGACGAAGTCAGCGCGGCAATGCGGGACTGGTTGCTCCGGTAGCTGCCGGCCGGCGGCCGGTACGCACCATCCCGCGCCCGACCAGCGGTCGGGCGCTGTCCATCAATCCCAGGCCGGTGCGATCCCTTCAGGGTTCGCCAGGCGATGCCCGCGATCCAGCGTGGCGATCTGCGCCATGTCCTCATCGCTCAAGCGCAGTTCCGCAGCCAGCAGATTGCCGGCGAGGTTGTCACGCTTGGTCGAAGACGGAATGACCGCAAAGCCCTGCTGCAACGCCCACGCCAGCGCGACCTGGGCCGGGGTGGCCTGGTGGCGCGCGGCGATGGCCTGGATGACCGGGTCCTTGGGCACTTCGCCGTAGGCCAGACTCATGTAGGCGGTGACATGGATGCCCTGTTCCTTCAGGAACGCGATCAACGCGCGGTTCTGCAGGTAAGGGTGGACTTCGATCTGGTTGGTGGCGATCGCGTCGGCACCCAGGATCTCGATCGCCTGGCGGGTCTGGGCGATGGTGAAGTTGGAGATGCCGATCTGGCGGGTCAGGCCCTGCGACTTGGCCTCGGCCAGTGCACCGAGATACTCGGCCATCGGCACCGCGTCCTTCGGCGACGGCCAGTGGATCAGGGTCAGCTCGACATGGTCGGTGCGCAGCTTGCGCAGGCTCTCGCGCAGGCTCTCCAGCAGCGCGTCGTGGTGGAAGTTGGCGATCCAGATCTTGGTGGTGAGGAACAGATCATCGCGCGCCACGCCGGACTCGGCGATGGCCTGACCGACCTCGGCTTCGTTCTCGTAGATCTGCGCGGTATCGATGGCGCGGTAGCCGACGTCCAGTGCGTTGCGCACCGAGTCGATCACGGTCTGGCCCTTCAGGCGGAAGGTGCCGAGGCCGAAGGCGGGAATGCTCATGGAAACTCCTTCATGGGGGTGAGGTGCAGGCTACGCCGTGCACCGTAAAGCGACGTAGAGCCGACCGTGGGTCGGCTGCGGTTGCGTGATACGAATCGTGGGTCGGCTGTTGTCGCGTACTGCCGACCGTCGGTCCGCTGCCGGGAGCGATCAATGCGCACTCACGGCGATGCCTTCGGCGCGGTCGGCAACCCCATCGCGGCGGTCCAGGCGGCCACTCCATGCGGTCAGGCCGAAGGCGCCCATCACCACCAGCGCGCCCAGCCACGGGGTGTGCATCAGGCCGAAGTGATCGACCACCAGGCCACCCAGCGAAGCACCGAGCGCGATGCCGACGTTGAACGCGGCGATGTTCAGGCCCGAGGCCACATCGGCGGCCTGCGGGGCGAACCGCTGTGCCTGCTTGACCACGTATACCTGCAGCCCGGGCACGTTGCCGAACGCCACCGCGCCCAGCGCCAGCACGGTCAGCAGCACCAGCCAGGTGTTGTAAGCAGTGAAGGTGAGCGCGAACAGCACCGCGGCCAGCAACGCGAAGATCAGCTTCAGCGCCGGGATCGGGCCGCGGCGGTCGGCCAGGCGGCCGCCCCACAGGTTGCCGATCGCCACCGACACGCCATAGACCAGCAGCACGCCACTGACCGCATTGGCCGAGAAACCGGTCACGTCCTGCAGGATCGAGGCCAGGTAGGTGAAGGACAGGAAGGTGCCGCCGTAACCGAGCGCGGTGATCGCATACACCAGCAGCAGGCGCGGCTGCGCGAGCACGGCGAGCTGCTGGCCAAAGGTGGCCGGTGCGCTGCGCTGCAGGTTGCGCGGGACGAAGAGCAGGCTGCCGATCAGCGCGATCACACCGAGCCCGGCCACGGCCAGGAAGGTGGCGCGCCAGCCCAGGTGCTGGCCGATGAAGGTACCCAGCGGCACGCCGGTGACCAGCGCCACGGTGAGGCCGGTGAACATGATCGCGATCGCGCTGGCGGCTTTTTCCTTGGGCACCACCGAGGTGGCGATGATCGAGCCGATCGAGAAGAACACACCATGCGCCAGGCCGGTCAGCACGCGCGCCACGATCAGCGAGCCATAGCCCGGGGCCATCCAGGCGATCACGTTGCCCAGGGTGAACAGCAGCATCAGCGCGACCAGCAGGGTCTTGCGCGGCACGCGCCCGGTCAGCGCGGTAAGCACCGGTGCACCGACCGCCACGCCCAGCGCATACAGCGAAACCAGCAGGCCGGCCGAGGGCAGGGTGACGCCGAGGTCGGCGGCGATGGTCGGGATCAGCCCGACGATGACGAATTCAGTCGTGCCGATGGCGTACGCACCCAGCGTCAACGCCAGCAAGGCCAAGGGGATACCACGGGACATGGACGGATACCGGTGGGGAGCAAGGCTGCGCAGTCTGCGCGCCGTACTCTTGCGGAAAAAGCGGCCTTCACGCCAATCACTGTTGCCCCATGGTCAATAATGGGCCCCTTCCGCCCGGCCGCCGCCATGAAAACCACCCTCGATGAGATGCAGGCCTTCATCGCGGTGATCGACAGCGGGTCGATCACCGCCGCCGCCGAACAGCTTGGCCAGACCACGTCCGGTGTCAGCCGGGCACTGGGCCGGCTGGAGGAGAAACTCGGCACCACGCTGTTGACCCGCACCACCCGTCGCCTGCAGCTGACCGAGGAAGGCGACGCCTTCCTGGCCCAGGCCCGCGCAATCGTGGCCTCGGTGGAAGCGGCCGAGGAGCAGATCGCCGCCCGGCGTCAACGCCCGGCCGGGCGCCTGCGTGTGGATGCGGCGATGCCGTTCGTGCTGCACGTGATCGCCCCGCTGGTGGCGAGCTACCGCGCGCGCTATCCCGAGGTGGCGCTGGAGCTCAACAGCAGCGAGCGCTACATCGATCTGCTGGAGCGGCGCACCGATGTGGCCATCCGGATCGGGCCACTGGCCGATTCCACCCTGCATGCACGGCCGCTGGCGCACAGCCGCCTGCGCGTGATGGCCAGCCCAGCCTACCTGCAGCAGCACGGCACCCCGCGCGACGTCGCGGCACTGGGCACGCACACCCTGCTGGGCTTCAACGAGCCCGATTCACTCAATCACTGGCCGCTGCCCGGCGCGACCGACGCGCTGCTGCACGTGCGCCCGGCGGTGGCGGTCTCCAGCGGCGAAACGCTGCGCCGGCTCGCGCTGGAAGGGGTGGGCATCGTCTGCCTGTCCGACTTCATGACCCACCGCGACCGCGAAGCCGGCACCCTGGTGCAGCTGTTGCCGGACCTCACCGTGGAGGTCCGCCAGCCGATCCACGCCGTGTACTACCGCAACACGGCAGTCTCGGCGCGGATCAGCTCGTTCCTGGATCAC